>JAZJXV010000011.1:0-156641 GCA_040390795.1 Pseudomonadota bacterium
GCAGTGGCCGAACAAAAACTTAACGCAGTGTCCGGAATGACTTGACCACTACAGTCAAGCCTGTTGAGAGAGCCAGCACCAGCCTAGGAAAACCAAGGCTAACCAAATTAACACGATGGCAACGGCACCTATGTAGCTTGTTGGCTTATTCTCGTTGGACATCCATTCTTCAGCCTGTATCCGACATTCCACAATGACATTCGATGGCAATAGGCGCGCAGCAAGCCAAATCAGGGCGGGCAACAAAAGCGCATCATCAATATACCCTAGCACCGGAATGAAATCCGGAATCAGGTCAATCGGACTTAACGCATACGCTACTGTAAAAACGCATAAAGCTTTAGCCAAAAAAGGCGTGTTAGGATGTCGACGAGCGAACCAGAGCATTACGGCATCTCGTTTAATACGTTTTGCCCAAACTTTGATTGATTCAAGAATCGTCATTAATGTAGTGCTTTCATCTCAAGGTGCATTAGAAGAACGGTTGCAGTTCTTTTCGTTAGCTGTATTAATTAAGCAATGAACATCGCGAGTCCTACCGAATCTTGTTATTAATGAGTATGGCGATGATGAATGTCCGGAAAATGTGAATGGCGATGAACTAGCGGTTGATGCTGATGTGGATGAACATGCGGCTCCTTTCCATCCCATAGAAAATCATGCTCGTGCTGATGGTGCGCATCGTGACGATGAGCATGCGAATGGATCATCGGTGAATGGGTGTGTTCATGTACATGAACTTCGGTCACATGTAGCCAGATACCAGCCGCCATCAAAGCAGCGGCAATCCAGAAAAAGGTATTGGGCGTTTCTCCCAATATCAACAATGAAACAACGGCACCCACAAACGGAGCCGCAGAAAAATACGCGCCAGTTCGTGCAGTGCCAAGATGCCGAAGTGATAGAACAAACATAACTAGACTTAGTCCATAACCGCAGAATCCCACGATGCCCGCGCTGAAGACGACGCGGAGTTCTGGTGCCGAATAACCTAGCGCTAGCGCGATCGATAGATTCACCACACCTGCCACCAAACCTTTAATCCCTGCAATTTGAACAGCATCTCTCGCCGATATCTTGCGGGTTAAATTATTGTCGATCGCCCAGCACAAACATGCCGCAATAATTGCAAGCGCTCCCCAAGGCACACCTAGTTCAGGACGTTGTCCCCATGACAGCAAAGCCCCAGCTATCACGATCAAAATCATGCCAGTGAAAATACGGCGGTCAAAGTTTTCCTTAAAGACAAACCACGCCAGCATTGCCGTCAAAACGCCTTCCATATTCAGCAACAACGATGCTGACGATGCAGGCGTAAGCGTTAGGCCAATCATTAGGAGTACTGGCCCGGCGACTCCTCCCGTCAATATTGCCCCGCTCAACCATGGTAGGTCACTATCAGCTAGGCGATCACCTGACGCCGGTTTATCTCTCGATACGAAGTAGCGCACGGCATACCATGTGAGCAGGCCCAGGCCGCTACCTAAATAGAGCAGTCCCGCAAGCATGACGGGCTCCATCTGTCCGACCAACATTTTAGAAAAGGGGGTACTGGCACCAAACAATGCGGCGGCCAGTAAGGCATAGACAACTCCTTTGAGCACGCTATTTTCCTCATTTCATTTGTCGATGCACCATTATTTCACTATTTAAACGGATGGATTTCAAAATATTTAAACATATATGCATGGTGAAAAACTATATTAATGGCACACGTAGGTAATCCCCCCATTTTTAGCAGCCTGCTGGCGCATATTCCTATCTAACAAGGTTAGAACGCAATCGGAACAGTCGTAAATAAGGTGCGATACTCGATTTGTGCTCAATTAAAAACCTGTGCATCAATTAGCTGGAATCTCGAACTGGAATTTCCCCGATTACACGGACACATTCACTGAGCACATTATAGATTTTCAAATTTTACTGGGCTAATGAAGCTGATCGTTGAATGCCTGCGTTTTGGGTTGACCCCCATGATATTGGGGGATAGTTAATCTATCTCTTCATCCATTTACTAATCATTGCGGTAAGCCAGTCGTTGCCCCTGAGAACGCTCAAAATACGCGCGCAGGTGAAGAGGAACAACAGCGTCGCTAAATACCCATACATCGTGCCGTAAGAAACATCGGTGATCGAACTAAGAAATGGTGCCAGCAAAAAATGGATAAGCGTCAGTGACAGCGCAGCGCTGAGCAATTCGAGTAAAACCGGCATGAAATATTTTTTCATGGAATATCCCTTTAAATTTCTGTAATGGTTGAGAGATCGAAACGCTTCTGTCGTTATTGAATTGACGCTGCCTCAACAATTTCAGCTTGCTCAGCACGTTTTCTTGCAGCCTGGGCACGCTCAATATGTCTTTCCATCGCCGCTGCGTCACTCTTAATGTACGTAGCTAGTAGTGACTGGATAGAAGCCGGATCTAGTTTGGGATGAGGTTTGCTTTGTTCAAAGGCCCGCATGATCTCGACAATATTTTCTGCGGTACTGACATTCGACGGTCCATCTAGGATCTGTACCTCGTTCCCTTTGATGGCAACCAAAGGGACAATTTCACACGGCAAGTTAGCCTGACGATGCAATACCCGAGCAGCATTCTTTGCCTGTTTTAATGCATTCTGCATTTCACCATCACCGTGCTTAGAAGAGACCTTCCACCTGGGTGAATCAGCTCTAGCTGAGATGGTTCCGGATTTACATTTCGTCTCGACCACAAAGATGTTGCGTTCCGTAATGAGGATATGATCCGCTTCTACAGAAAACTCATTAGGCATGTCTGCGTTAAATACAAACAGTTTTCCGTGTAAGGACTGAGCACCAGGAAAATGCTGCTGATTGGCTTCAATTAATGCTTGAACATAGCGTTCCGCATTGATGCCAGCCATTTTCTTTTGAACATCTGGGTCAAGAGCGTACTGTCCAATCCAATGGATGATGCTGAATACGAAAGCACAAGCCAGAGCCGCGCTGACAAGTACTAGGCCAAGCATGATTCGATCAGAGTGTAGGGGAGTTCCCTTGAATTGAAGAACGGCCTTACCGATCATCTGCACAAAGAACAAAGCTGCGATCCATTTGGTGGTGAGATAGAGCCAAGACAGGTTCTGCCAGTTTGTCGATAGACGTTCCAGATTCAGCGCGCGTGAGATAGGGCGCTTGAATAGGAAAAAAAACAGCAGTATCGACGTCTGAATTAAAAATTTCGCCGTGAAAAATATTAGCGCAAATAATCCACCGACGATCATGGCGATGAAGCCACCACTTTCCTTTTGATGTTTGCTCATTTTTGTTTCCTCAATGCGTACATTTGTCGGAAGGCGCTGCCTAATCCAGCAATATTTCCATGTTGGCGCATCTCCTGATAAAGAATGCGGTAGTCATTGAGTACTTCTAAGCGTTTGAAGGTGAGGGCGTGATGACGCGAGTGAAATGCATACATCATTTGTTCTAGCGTTGCGCGTGGCTTGAACAAGCGATGGAGAAGGCAATTGAATTCCCACCACGCGACTCTGTAGTCACCTCGACCGGCTAACTGTGCTTTCACAGAGCGACGATCCGAGCCCGAGACATCAGTCATCCATACGCTTTGTGCTGGTATGCTTAGCGCTACGTAAATTGTCTTGCTGCGTTTGGTCTTATTGGTACGAGATTGAGACAGCAGAAATTTCGTTTTTTCTGTTCGAGCGAAATCTGTCGTCCATATTGTTTCGTTGGTGATGTCGTGCGTATCCATAAGTCATTCCCCTGATTCGATTTTCGAATTGCTCTATGTTTTTTAGAGCAGATTTTCTGTATGACTGTTAAAGCCAGGCAGTAAATCGATCGTAGCAAGGGAAAATGCGGACGCAAGTCGATAAATTACTAATATCCGTAATTAAAGGACCTAAGAAAGCAGAGGGGCAATTCAGATACCCTTGAAATGCCCCATCACGCGGGTATGCGTCGTTTTCAGCTTGGGGATTTCATCCTTCAAGTCTTGCAGCGCGCCGGCCACATCCTCCTGTGAGAACATGTCCAGGGCTTTCGTCAGATAATCGCTCAAGCCGAAATAATCGACAATATAGCCCCTTGCCTTGCCTGACGCGGTCCGATTGACCCGCGCGATCGCCTGCAGCAATGAATGCTCCTTCAGCTTGCGATCCAGGTACATCACCTGGCAAACCGGCGCATCGAAGCCGGTCAGCAGCATGTCCTTGACGACGATGATAGACAAGGGCTGCTCCGCAAGCGGCTTCTTGAAATTGTCGATCTGCTGCTTCTGCAGCACGCTGTCGGTATAGGGCGCAAAAAAGGCTTCGTCGTTATGTTTGCCCGCAATGATGACGGCCGTCTCCGGCCCCTCCAGCTCGTCTATCGCCTGCTTGTACAGCACCGCTGCTCGGCGCGAAGACGTAAGCCGGCATTGATAGCCACGCCCAGCGTGCCATATTGGGTGCGGTGCGCTTCATCAGCCAGCACGATGATCTTCTCAGACGTGTTCAGTTCAGGGAAGTCGAAGTCATCTTCAGACTCCTGAAATTTCTGTACCATCGCCGTAACCAGATCGGCGCTATCCCGCGCCAGCAATTCCTTCAGGTGCGCAACTGACTTTGCGTGATAGACCGTTTCACCCTGCGCTCTTTCAAACTGTGCAGTCAGTTGGGAGTCTAGTTGGGTGCGGTCCGTAACAAACACCAGCTTGTAGTCACGCAATGCCGGATCGCGCCGCATCTTGATGGCCAGCATTACCATCGTCAACGACTTGCCTGAGCCTTGCGTGTGCCAGATGATGCCGCCCTTGTCCTTCTTGGTGGCTCCAGTCTTGAGCCTGTGTATGGTTTTATGCACCGCGCGAAATTGCTGGTAGCGCGCAATTTTCTTGATCACACGGCCATCGACTGGCTCGTACAAAGTGAAGTTCTGAATCATGTCCAGGAAGTTGGCATGACTGAACAAGCCAGCCAACAGAATTTGCTGCGAATTGGCCACCATAGGATTATTTAGAATAGCTTCATATGGCACCGCTTATTCAGCCACGCCGAGTTGGTTCTGATGAATGCCTGCGCCAATTGTCGTCTGCAATGTAGCAACATTAGCCGTGGCCGCAGCTTGCACCTCAGTCAATGGGTAAGCATCCTTCCACTCCAAGTAATGCTCAACCCTGGAGCTGATCGTCCCAACGCGAGCCTGGTCGCGATGCGTAAAAACCATCACTGGTTATACCAAAACAGCCGCTCAACGCCTTCGTCTTCATGCGGAGCGCGCCGGTTGGCATACCGACGCAATTGATTGATACCGTTTTCCATCGGGTTGGTGACGTAAGGCGACTTTGCCTCGATCACCGCCAGCGGCAAGCCATTAACGAAGCACACAATGTCAGGAATGACAGACTCTTTGAGTCCTTCAATCTTGAACTGGTTGACGCACAGGAATTCATTGTTAGCGATATTGTCGAAATCAATGATGCGAACGGTCTGCCCTTTGCGCCCCTTGCCCAGATCCTGCTCGACAGACTGGCAATGCACGATGTTCTGCCACAGGTTCTGGTTGGCTTCCATCAAGGTAGCGGTAAGCGGATGCGTGGTTTCGCGCACCACCTTACGCAAATTCTCTTCGCTGATCCACGGGTTGATGCGTTGGATAGCGGCAGCCAGGCGCTTTTCCAATACCACTTCACGGAAGTAAGTGCGCTCGCCAGTAGCCGATGGTGCGAACTGTGCGCCATGCAGATAGGTCCAGCCTAGTTGCTGAAGTTGCTGCAGCGCCGGCAGTTCGACTTTGTCGTATTCGTCGTTGGTCATCGCTCTTTGCCTGCCCCATAGCCCGCTTCGCGCTGATGCCTGATTGCCAGAACAAAAACCGCGTCATGTACTTCTTCAAAACTGTAGAGCGCCACATATCCAGTCTTGCCACGCGATATCACCAGCTCATACAGATCGTCATCAAGCTGACGGCCAATGTAAGGGTGGTGGCGCAAGATCGCTAGTGCCTCTTCGATCAAATCCAGTGTCACCAAGGCAGCAACTGTGTCTTGCTCAAGCAAAAAGTCGCTGAGGCGCTCCAGGTCGGAAAGTGCCTGTTCAGAATAAATCAGCCGCGCCACGGTTTGGCTTTCGGCGCGACAATCTCAGAAGTTTTTTTAGGGACAGGAACTACAGTGGCAGCGGCAGCAACGCGCTCTCGCAGATAGCTATGTACTGCTTCGGCCTCAAACCCTAGCCCGGTCTTTAACATTTTCTTGCGCGCGGCTTTGGCTTGCACCACAAATTCGGCATGTTTTTCAGCGGCATCCGAGGCTTTACGAATCGCATCCACCATAAAAGCATGCGGCGTCATGCCCAGATCCTGAGCGACAGCCGCAGCCCTTTGTTTGAGATCGTCCGATAGTTTTAATGAAGTGGTTGTCATGGTCGTCACCCTTTAAAAAGTAACACCAGAGTATCACCTTTTTATGGGGGCGTAAAATTGGCTGGGTACGGGATTATTGCTCCCACGCGTAACGGTCGAACAACAACGCACCGCGTTGACACCATCACACCAAAGCATCGGCACCTTTTAAAGATCGCGGTCCATCTCCGCGTGGGCACAAGAGTGTGCCACCCTACCTAGCTTTGTCGTATTCGTCGTTGGTCATTGTTCCATCTCCATATCAACAATAAGTAAATCGAAAAGATCACAGAGGTCAGGCCACAACTTATCATGACAATTGACTATGAATTTTTCCACATCCTGACTTTCTAGATTAGAAAACTTCTCAATTGCTTTTGACAATAATTCATCTTGACTCAAATAACTTCTATACGAATAAGTTTCAAAATAAATGATGCCCTTATCATACATAATCGGTATCAGATACTTATGCTTTATCTTATTTACTACGCCTTTCAACTGCGCAAAATATTCATTCTTTTGAAACGCTGTTAAAGCCTCAGATAAGGGTGCAGATATACTTTGCCCATTCAAATTTTTCTGATAATCTGCGATTGATGTTACATAGTTTTTTAAAAACTTGTCGCTCCAACCTACGTTCGAGTCCTCAATATCTACCCTCTTAATTATTAGATTTAAGATATAGGGAAATGAGTCACAAACTGCGTGCAAATTCTGAAGAAAACCAAAGACCTCCGCATTCAGTCGAGGTGCATCAATGCGTGCTGGCGTTTGATTTATCTTATTAACCAGATAAGCTGATGTTTTTTCATCTTTAAACGCCATCCAATTCTCGAAATGATAGAACCCAATCCGTTGTCGCATATCAATCGATAGCAGTGATTTTTTTAGCGCATCCAGATCAACGTCGAGGATATTTATCTGTTGACTTTTTAGCTCGATTAATCGAGGAATATCTATGGACTTCATTTTTTATCATTGCTCGTCATGACTCGCACTTTTCCGGTTAGTAGGTCTTGCATGAGGGCTTTTTTAATGGACTGGACATGAGCCAGTTTATCTTCGATCTGATCCAGTCTTTTTTGAGTGCTGTCTAATATCGATGCTATTTTTGACTGCTCGGTCGTACTTGGAATGCATACATTAATTGCTCGTAAGCTCGCGAGTGTATCCGTTAAATAAAATCCGCATCGAGCGTATGCTGCCGCCGTTGACGCTGCCAAGCGAACCGGACGAAAAACCAACGATTTGACAGGAACTAATCATGGCGACCTCCAGGAAAGAGCGTGTGGAATTACTCCACCAGCACAGCAATGACATAGCGCGCATACAACACTGCCTGCTGGTCAACGCCCGTACCGTGACGCAGCTGCAGGCAGTGAGCATGTGGCTGGATTATTCTGAAAGCCATTGCGCAATATGGCTACAGTTGCCTAGCGACGATAAAGAATTACTGAATATCTTGATTCAACACCTGCCCAGTACGACAATGCTGCAAGCAAATCCACCTACTTGGCAAGCAAAACTGGTCGATGCTGGCGATGATTCCAGAGACGCAGTGTTAGTACTTCCTGATGAACTACTCATGCAACTGGGTTGGGACGAGGACGATACGCTGGAAGTATCACTCCATAACGATCAAATTACACTAGTTCGAAAAATTTAATGCTAGGCATGAGGCCGTATCAGCCATCTGCCTAACATCCTAGGAATTCATGCGATGTCTGAGAATTCTTATCGTTGATTTAATTTGCCCTTTTTATTTTGGACGTACTTTTGAAGCAAGAGATGAAATATTTGGCTGGTTACCCCGACGATTTGAAGAAACAGGTTCAGGGGCTCGTCGCGGAAAACAAACTGGCGAGCGTGCTGTTAAATAAATATGCAGCGGCGCATGAAGTTCGAACCGACAAAGCGCTGTATCAATACGTGCTGGACTTAAAAAGCACATTCCTGCGCAATGCTGAGCCAATCAGCAAAGTGGGTTTTGATAACAAGATTCATGTGCTCAAGCATGCGCTGGGGACGCACACTTTCATCTCCAGGGTGCAGGGTGGCAAGCTCAAGGCCAAGCATGAAATCCGCGTCGCTTCCATATTCAGGAACGTGCCGATCGAGTTCCTGCGGATGATCGTCGTTCATGAACTGGCGCATTTGAAAGAGAAAGAGCACGACAAGGCGTTCTACAAGTTGTGCCAGCATATGGAGCCGGATTACCATCAGTTCGAATTTTATTTGCGGCTGTATTTGACCTATATCGATCTGGCGGGCGTGGCTTTGTGGGGTGGGCAGGCTGAGCCTGAACAACCATGAGATGCGAGTTGGATATCCTGTAACTTAGAAGCTCACCGGGGCAGCATTGCCATTAATCGTAAAGAAAGAATTGAATGAAGTTTAAGGTTGTAGCTCTGATACTTTGTTTTCCAGTTTTTGCAAACGCTTATCAAGTTATTGGCATTTCTGACGGCGACACCATGACATTAAAGGTGGATGGCCAATCTCTAAAAATTAGATTAGCAAATATCGACGCGCCAGAAAAAAAGCAACCGTTCGGCCAGAAATCTAAAGAGTCATTGTCGGATCTTTGTTGGGGAAAAGACGCTCAGTACAAAGCGCAAACAATCGATCGATACCAAAGAACTGTCGCAGTTGTTACCTGTGACGGTCTTTATGTAAATCGCGAACAGGTTAGGAGAGGGATGGCTTGGGTCTATACAAAGTACAACCAAGATCCTTCCAACCCGGCGATAGAGGAAGTGGCTCGCGAAAGAAAAATGGGACTATGGTCAGATGCATCCCCAGTGCCACCGTGGGATTGGAGAAAAGCAATGGCTAGGCGGTAAATGTGCTTTAACAGGGCGACGAATTAAAGCCATAATCATCGATCATCCATACGTTTTGTGCGGGTATGCCTGGCGCTGCGTAAATTGTCTCTGATAAATAAACACTACAACGAGGCATAAGCGGGTTTCATCATTTTGGCGAATACCGAATCTAATTTTTCTACCGTTGGATCTTCATTCCTAAGCCAGCGAATTTCGATTCCAAGATATTGAGCCCACCATATTCCTTTTTAAATTACAGATATTTATGATTTTTAGCTGTTACTTCAACAAACTGATTAACCAGCTTGTACTCCTTGACCAGTTAAACGGACGTAGTGGATGAAATGGGACTTTAAAATGAATGCTTTGAAAAATTGGATAGAACTGTGCGATTAACAAAATGAAAAATCTGCTGCAGGTTCCTCTTGCCGAGTTCAAGCTTGCTATCAAACCCTACAGCGCTAAACGACGTCACCTGACGGAAGTTTTGCTGGCGTTTGAGGGCGGTTTTTTGTCTCTTGAATCTGGCGAAGTAAAGGTGGTAATGCGGGCGGAGGGAAGTTGGAACGGAAGGGCGTATTTTTCACCACAAATACTGCGCGCAATTGCAATGGTGCCGCCTTCGCAGGATCCGGTTGTTATCTCCTATGCCCAGAATTGCCTTCTACTAGGCGGACTTACGATTCAATGTGAGTGGGCCGAAAATGACGATTACACAAATTTTGTGGATATTAGTAGTGTGATTGAACCTAGCATTATCGACATACTTGCAATGGAGCGAACTGCCCCGCGCGTAAAAGCGTCGGGCATAGCAAAAAAGGTCCAAATCGCGCGTGAAAAAATGGAACGCAGAATCATGAAAGCGTCGGCACTGTTAATCGATTTAAATATTAGCGAATCTGAAATTCGTGCGTTGGTAGAACAGAAAATCATCGAACGAATTCAACAAGAGAGTGCTTTCACAACTAAGCAATAGCCGTCATTTTTCATTCAAATTTGATTGGCTGATTGAGGTGAGATCGGCGTGCAAATAGTTTTCCGCGGTACCAGATTGACCGCCTTCGGACATCCCTACCGGCACGGGTTGGCTTTTTCTGGCAATTGTCCTCGACCTGTATTCACGCAAGTTGGTTGGCTGGGCTATGGTGCCGAGCATGCCGGCCGAGTTGGTCTGTGCCGCGCTGCAGTTGGCGATACAGGCACGGCAACCAGCGCTGGGACTGGTGGTTCAGTAACCGTGGCAGCCAGTACGTCAGCGACTTGTCATAATCATGCGGACCGGGTTTCTCCTTTCAACTATGAGAAGCAGTATTTCGTGTGGCTTACGATTATCTAAAAAACTCGGGGCGATTCAGTTGGCAAACCTTTAAGAGAGAAATCAAGATGACTACGACATTACCGCCAGCTTTGATAGCCGCTTATCAGGCCACGCATTACCAGGTTTTCATTGCTGGCGAGACGATTACGCTACGCATTGGGGCCATCTCTTCACGATTGTTCGAGTTGCATAAGCAACACGACGAGACTTGCTCAGGCTTTCTTACAGCTTGGAATCCCTATAGCGTTAACGTGTCTTTAGGAGGGAACTGCGACGCGCAGACATCTTTACTGGAAAAACTAGGGCAACTCAAGCTTGCTTTATTGCCTGGACTGGGAATTGATCCTGCTGGTTCCGTTCCCGGTGAGGAAAGCGTATTGGCACTTGGGCTCACTAGCGAGGAAGCGATTAGTTTTGGAAATCAATACCAGCAGAATGCTGTCGTGTGGATTGGAAATGATGCTGTTCCTGAATTAATCCTGCTGAAATAATTCAAAAATTACTTAGCTAAATCACGCGGAGGACTTTAATTTAACTTGCCGCCTGAGCAGTGCGCTTATTATTTCGAATGGGCGTTTCACATCGGAATCATGCAAATTTTAGAAAGCACACCATTCGGTGCTTTCATGTTCAATTTCTTGGGAAAACTTGATGAATATAAGAGATCGCTTTGCTGGCTGCCTTCTAGGTCTTGCCTGCGGTGATGCGGTGGGTACTACCGTTGAATTCAAAGAAAGAGGTACATTTCCGGTACTGACTGACATGGTTGGCGGTGGTCCGTTTAACTTAAAAAAAGGTGAGTGGACCGACGACACGTCAATGGCACTATGCATCGCATCAAGCCTAGTCGAGCAGCAAACATTTGATCCCCGTGACCAGATGCAGCGGTTTTGTAGATGGATGGAAGAGGGGTACTGGAGCAGCAATGGTGCGTGTTTCGATATCGGAGGAACCGTCCAAGATGCGCTTTACAGGTTCAAAGAAACCGGTGAGGTATTCAGCGGTTCCGCCGACCCGCATTCGGCTGGCAACGGTTGTTTGATGCGCCTGGCACCTATACCGATGTTTTATTTTCCCGACTGGGAGGCAGCCGTTGAATATTCTGGGCAGAGCTCTCGTACCACGCATGGCGCGCAGGAATGCGTGGAAGCGTCTCGTCTTTTGGCTGCCATGCTGCACCAAGCATTAGCAGGGGCAGACAAGGAGGGAATTCTTGCCGGGCATCGACTGTCCGGCATAGTTTCAAAAAGCGTGCAGGCAATCGCTAATGGCAATTACCGCACAAGGGCAGAAGGGGATATCCGTGGTACAGGGTATGTGATCGACAGTTTGGAAGCGGCATTGTGGTGCTTCGACCAGACAAGCAGCTTTGCGGAAGCGATTCTTAAAGCAGCCAACCTTGGTGACGATGCGGATACGACTGCAGCTATTTGCGGGCAGATTGCGGGAGCCCATTACGGCTTACTGGGCATTCCCAAGGACTGGCTTAAGAGTTTGGTATTGAAAGATAAGATTCTGGCGCTAGCCCACGCACTGGAGGAAAGTAAGCCAGACGAGGATGGCGTTCATCAGGGCTTCATTGATAGCAATGGTGTACCGAACGTTGTCATCTTGTGGGACAGCACCAAGCGGGGCAACCGTATCCAGGAGTAAAAAACTCGCCATACAATTTAATGCTGAATTTGATAAGAGCAGCACTTAGGCTAGTTATTTCATTTCACCGCTGATTACAGATCCCACGCACGGCGGTTATTTTTCCCTGTGAGAGCCCCAAACAAGCCAGATGGTAATCGATCAAAAAGATTCATTTATTCTCCCCATGAGCAATTTATACAACAAGCTAAATTAGCTTGCAAGCTAATTTAGCTTGGGCAATAATAGAACAATGAGTACATCTTCAACCAATCGTTTGCCTGATTTGGAAACCGTCCTGTTATGGGAGGGGGAAATCGACAATTTGAGAATACGAGAATTGTTTGGTGTGCAGCCTGTATGGGCAAGCCGACTGCTAGGTGAGCTGACTAAGCACATGGGGACGCGAGCGGCGCGAGCATCGGCTCACGCTCCCTTGCGCTTGACTTCAAGTGCTCCTGCGCGAAAGAATAAGCAATCCCCAGATGAATATCTACGCATCATAGGTGCCTCTGCCCCAGAATCTTCTAATAGTTTATTTCTAGAGGATGCAAGAAAGGATTTGTCTATTGTCGCACCTGGAATATTTGCTGCTATCGTGCAAGCAATGCGTAGCGGTGTTGGTGTGCGAATTGCCTATCGGTCAATGAGTCAACCTGGTGGAAGTGAACGGTTGGTTTTTCCTCATGCGCTTGTGCGCGCCCCACGCCGATGGCACATGCGTGCTTGGTGTTCACAGAGAAAAGAATTTAGAGACTTCAATCTTGGGCGGGTTTCAGATGTTGAGTCGACCGATATTCCATCTTTGCATGGTCGTGAAAAAGACAAGGATTGGAATGAAACGGTAAGTTTTCAGATTTTGGCCCATCCGAGTTTGACACCGCAGCAGCAATTGATGATCGCAGATGAATACTTCCCCGGATCTAGCGCCCGACAACTAAAGGTGAGGAAGTGTTTGCTTGGTTATATTATTCATGACCTGAGACTTGGTACCGACGTTACCAAACATTTGCCGCCAGATTATCAGTTGGTCGTTCATGATGCGCATAAGCTGAGATTGATAAATCGATCGACCATCTACAGAAAACAAAGGAGGCCTTGCTTGGCACCGACAGGAACCTTCGTCTTGCGAACGACAAGGCGCAGGACGTGACGATCAAAAAACTGACTCGGGGCAACCCGACGATGGCGGTTAAGTTCGACGAGCTCAAGAATCATGGTCCTTCCGATGCTGGATGAGGCAGGTCATTCATGCCTGAGACGCGTCTTGAACGCAACCGTCGATATGTAGTGGTTTTGACAAAGTGGGTTTTGATAACAAGATTCATGTGCTCAAGCATGCGCTGGGGACGCACACTTTCATCTCCAGGGTGCAGGGCGGCAAGCTAAAAGCAAAGCATGAAATCCGCGTAGATTCCGTATTTAGGAACGTGCCGATCGAGTTTCTGCGGATGATTGTCGTGCATGAACTGGCGCATTTGAAAGAGAAGGAACACGACAAGGCGTTCTACAAGTTGTGCCAGCACATGGAGCCGGATTACCATCAGTTCGAATTTGATCTGCGGCTGTATTTGACCCATATTGATCTGGCGGGCGGGGCTTTGTGGGGCGGGGAGGCTGAGACGGCATGAGTTTTATTTCTCAGGGATATTTTCAGGGATATATGGGGGGATTTGAGGTCATTCAAGAGATTTCCAATGGTCTTCTTCATAGACAAATGCTGCCCCCGGATACCCTTTATTCAAGTTCGAAACTTGTACTTCCCACCATGATTTTCATTATGTATTTTTCATGTTTTGAAAAATATTCATAATAACGCTTGCATATACATTGAATATAAGTGTATATTGATTGCGTGACGAGTTCGCTCGTCAACAGATTTGCCACTTTCCACTATAGGACTGGGTGAATCGAAAATACTAGCCTGCTTCCTTTTCGGTCGCGGGCTTTTTGCATTTTGGGACAGAATAAATTTTCTATCGCTTCTTTTCTAGAAGCCTTGCGCAATAAAAATGCCTGACGGTTTCCCGACAGGCATTTTTATTTTCTACGAGATGCGTTGTTCTTACGCGCAAAAATCCAATGGCAAGCGACGGGGGAAATGCTGGCCTTTGCCTGGGCGATCTGCATCGCGCAAGGTGCGCCATGTATAAGACAGTGCCGCTTCCACTGCAGTCACAATGTCTTCTCCTAATGCGAGTCGACCAGCCAGAGTGCTGGCAAGTGTGCAGCCGGAACCGTGATAGCTCCCCGGCAAGCGCGCGCAGGTAAATGTCTGGAATGTGCCGTCGCGTGAATACAGGCGGTTATGGACTTCTTCTTCATCGCCGTGGCCGCCGGTAATCAGCAAATGTTTGCAGAAAGGCAGTAATTTTTCTGCACATTGATCCGGCGTGCCGTTTGGCAGTTCAGCCAGAATGCGTGCTTCCGGCAGATTTGGCGTGGCGATTGTTGCCAGCGGCAAGAGTCGTTCACGCATCGCATAGCCGACTTCATCCTTGCCGAGTGCGCCACCACCACCAGCGCGCAATACGGGATCGCACACAATCGGAACATGAGCAAGGCGTCGCAGAATTTGTGTGACGGTATCTACCATCTCGACTGAACCGAGCATGCCGAGCTTGATACCAGCAACTAGCAAATCAGTGATAACCGCTTCAGCTTGTGCCAACACCCATGCGGAATCCAATACACGAAAGTCGGATACATCGACCGAGTTTTGCACAGTGAGTGCAGTAACCGTTGGTGCAGCATGGCAGCCTTGCGCCATTAAGGCTTCGATATCAGCTTGCAGGCCGGCACCACCGCTTGGATCGTGACCGGAGAGACAAAGAACGATAGGACGTGCAGAAGTATTCATTGTGCAGATTGACTCTTTAAACATGGCTACCGGTAGCTATTACTAACAGTGACGGTAGACCTGAAAAAATGTGTGGCGCGAGTATTGATTTGAACAATCGTAGCCAGACGCGTTGCGGTGGACATTATAGCTGCGACTGCCTGTTCCGATGCGAATTGCGGAAGCGTGCCGATGGCAGGATTAAGGGAAGAGGTTTTGTTTGTGTATCACAGCAGCGATGTCACCAGCAGGTAAGGGGCGCGCAACGTAATATCCTTGTACTTCATCGCAAGAAAGTGTTTGTAAAATTCTTAATTGCTCTATTGTCTCCACACCTTCAGCAACGACGCGCATACCCAGCGCTTTTGCCATAGAGACAATGGCGGTAAAGAAGATTTCGCCATCCTTGCCTCTGCCAAGTTGCGAGGTAAACGCCTGATCAATCTTGAGCACATCCATATCCAGTCGTTGCAATAGCGATAGTGATGAATACCCGGTGCCGAAATCATCTACGTGCACCTTGATTCCCATTCCGTTGATGGCGGTAATTTCATCGAAGATGTCGCCGACATTGCGCATCATTGCTGATTCGGTCAGCTCTATCTCAAGGAGCTTGGCAGGAATCGCATATTTTTCCAGATTGGCCGCCAGCATCTTTTTAACTTTTCCTTCATTGAACTGATGTGGGGAGACATTGACGGATACAGGCACAACTTCAACCCCTTGTTTTATCCATGTAGCAAGTTGCGCACATACTTTGTTGACGACGATTTCACCGATTGGATTGATCAAACCTGTTTCTTCAGCCAAGCTGATAAAGTCGTTCGGCATGACCAGTCCACGCTCTGGATGTTGCCAGCGGATGAGCGCCTCTACGCCAAGTAGTTTACCGGTCAACGTTTGCACGCGCGGTTGGTAATAAATCAGGAATTGATCTTCCTTGATCGCTTGCAACAGCTCCTGTTCTGTATTGAGCCGCATCTTGATGTCTTCGTACAGCGTGTGATCATAAAAACGGAACTGCCCTTTGCAGCCGGTTTTTGCTGCATACATGGCGATGTCCGCATTCTTGATCAAGGTTTCCACATCTTGCCCGTCGCGCGGGAAAATGCTGATGCCGATGGAGGCACCTATCTTGTTTTTTTGTGGTGTCGTATCACGTGAAATATCAAAGGGTTCGCGCAAAATCTGGTTGATGGAAAACGCGATATGCGCGGCCTCTTCTTCGCTATGAATCGCCTCCAATATGACAGTGAATTCGTCACCGCCGATACGGATGATTTTGTCGCTTGCGCGCACGACGGATCTTAAACGCATCGCCACAGTACACAAGAGTTGATCGCCAGCAGAATGGCCGAGGGTATCGTTGATGTTTTTAAAGTCATCGAGGTCAATGAACAGAATCGCCAGCATGGAGTGATGGGCTTTGGCTGTGGACAACGCTCTTGGCAGATACGTCATGAGCCAATGGCGATTCGGTAAAGCTGTCAGGCCATCTTCTGTCGCTAGACGTGCCATTTCACGTTCATGGCGTTTGGGTTCGCTGATGTCGCGCAAGGTAATGGCAAGGCCATTTTCTGAGCGGACAAATTTCCTTTTTAGCCATTCTGCATCGATAGGACTTTCTGGCGGCACTTGATAATCGTCTTCATAGAAGCCGGTTTCCATCGCGATGCGATAAGCGCCCATGACTTTTTCAAAATATGAGCCAGAGTAAAAGTCTGAAACTTTGACGCCGGTAAATTTTTCTTTGTCTATGTTATAGAACGATGCACCTTTTTCATTGCAATCTACGACCTGAAAATCGGTAATATATTCATTCCTGTCTCGTATCGGAAGCAGAATATAAAACCCCTCGTTGCCACCTTCCGTGGCGATACGATAGGTTTCTCTGATGGCATCGGCTTGCTGTTTCCTCCACGCCAATCGTATCGACATCCACATCGCCATGGCAGCAAATAGAAACAAAATACCACTGCCGATGATGGCAATTTTTCGATATATGTCGTGATGATCTTCATAGGGCAGCAGGATATCTTCCTTGCTTAAGCCGACCAATACAAAAAAAGGATAGTCGTTTATTTTTTGTGTCGCGATGAAATGCGTCTGCGCGCTGGGAAGCAGGGCGGCATTAGCCGTCATGTCTGCGATGCCATTATTTTTAGCAGTAGGAAGTGGTATGAGTGACAGGCCGTCGCTGTGGTGATCATTCACTTTGGTCATGCGTTCAACACCATCTTCACCAACGAAGGCAAGTATTCCATCGCGCCCAAGAATGGGATCGTCGGAAAAAAGTGTAAAGAATTCTGGAGCAATCCCGATGACGAGCACGCCACCGAATGTGCCGTCTTCGTTTTCAAGTCGACGTGATGCTTGTACGATTTTTTTCTTGCTTAATCTACCTATCGTAGGTGCGCCTATACGTAGTTCGCTGGAAACGTTTTTTTGATGAAACTGAAAATAATCACGATCAGTGACAGTGAACGTTTCAGTAACAGGAATCGTTGTTGTGACAGGTGCGCCGTTCTCATCGTAAATAGCAATGGATGCAAATTGTGGAATGTTCAATAAACCTTGATCAGCCATTTCTTCAAAGCCTAGATAACCGTTAGATCGTTCCCATCCATATTTTATTTGCTGTGATAACTGGTCCAGTTGCTCCAGAGTTCTGGTCAGATATTGTGCGTAAGCTTTGGAAATGGAAACGGCTTGTTTAGCTGCATTTTCTTGTAGCAGTTTTTTATCGTTCGCCAGTTTTGAATAGATGGCACTCCATAGCAAAGCCATCAATAGTAAGGCAAGCAGGGGCCACAAAATGACGAGACGTAGATGACGTTGAATGAAGCTGATTTTCGGTGAGCTATCGCGCGGGTAATCCCCTTGGTTTTTCGCATGCATAAGAATAGTCAACCGAACGTAGGTTATTTTCTGAGATGGAAATTGGAGGTAAGCGAGCGACAGCGTAAGAATGCGACTCTGCGCTGGCTCTTTGGATTGGTGACTAAACAATCCGGGAGGTCGAAGAACGTTTCTTGCTAACAGGCTTGTCTAAAAATTTAAATATGTAGAAATTTCTTTGTATAAAAGTTGTGTTTAAAGCGACTTTTTTCTAACAAGCTCAACGTGTATTTCTTCTGTTGTTTGCGTAGAGCAAGTTAGTTTAGTCATTCAAAAATATTGCGTTATCCCATAAATATGGGATGTAAATTAGTGATAATCAGTTAATTAACAAATGGCGATATTTTTGATGGCTAGTACTCTATTGCCTAGAGGGAAATTCGCTTGCCTGTTACTTTGTGTGTGTGTTGCTGGACAGATTTTTATTTGATGATTTAACAAATACATTCAGACATATCGAATAATTATTAATTAATTGATATGTAAATTGTCGTTTATTCTGATTTTCCGTTTTCATTGTTGAGATGACTGATTCTTGCGCGATGCATCGGGAATTGTTCGTTTAGCTTGATGATGTAATGCGGTCCACGTTTTGACGTGATGTGATCTTGTTGCGATTGGTTGGAGTGATTTCGTCGTAATCTGTGTCTTGCTGTCAGGCTATGGGACGCGTACCATGAGGTCAGAAAAATAATGACATTTTTTATGGAGACATCGATGTCAGTACATTTGATTGAGGCAGTGCGTTTTAATGATGCAGGCGATAGAGTTGAAATGGTTAGATGGGGAAGGGGACACCGTAAAGGAGATGGTTCTCCAGGCTGGGAAGCCGTGACAGCAGAACATGACGTTAGTCTGGTAGTCGATGCCTTGCATTTCGGTGATGAGGTAGCTACAGCGTTCAAGGTTGGCAACGATATGGTGTTGGGCCCTAGAGTTCACATCGTTATCCATCAACACGGTATTGAAGACATTGATACGATCGACCATGATGTTCCTGGTCGTACTTTGGCTGATTTGCCGCGCTTTTAGTCTGTCGCCATTCGGCGGCAGGTACACATATATTTGAGATTGGATGCAGTAATGGGTGGTGATTTATCAGTAGATGAGTTCAATGCGCTGGATGAAATAGTTGCTGGCGTGAAGCAAGGACGACCATCTGCCTGCGTGGCAAGAAATACCAAGCGTCTGCTTGGACTCAAATATATCGAGTATGCAAAAAGCGGCAATCTTGTCTTGACCGATAAAGGCAAGCAAACCTTGTTCATCAAGAGCTGTATCAATGGCTTGCGTGCGATAGCCAATGATCCGCTTGCTGTATTGAAATCGGATGTGGTGACCTTCCTCGGCAAGAAAGGTCATATCGCAGCGAAAGAAGTGGATGGCGGTTTCGACATCACTGAAAAAGGCCGGGAATGCCTGGCTGATATTGATGCTCGTAGTAAATAATTTCAGTTTTTCTTGCAAGTCACATTTGCGCGTTCCATGCGTTTCAGCATGAGCGGCAAATTTGCACACATGATCGTATAATCGCCTCTAGCTACCATGTTGCCATTCCGATGGCATCATGGCGCGGTTAAGTTAATGAGTATGGTTGGGTGTGCTGAGCACCTGATGAAGTCGGAGTAACTGTTTTTCTGCTTTTAAAAAAAGGAGGAAAGTTACATGAAATCTGATTACTTACTTGTATCAAACCTGCTCCAGTTAATGTCTGGCGGCAGGAGTAATAAAATCGGCTGCGTATCACAGGCAGCGATTATCTCCAGGCTCAATGAACGTCGAGCCGCGTTTCATGTCTATACCATTCTTATTGCAGCCGCACGAGCGCGTGCGGTCCCGTCAGGATTTTTTCAGATAGGGCTTAAGCGATGAACGATCGAAACAACAATCTCGTAACATCTTCTTCCTTGTTACCGGAATCTTTCAGTACTCCGCAGACAGATGCCGCGCTGCGTATTCTGAAACATCTCTTACATAATTTCCCAGGTGCGACTGCATTTCGTTTGATGGGTGAAAAGCTCGACGAAATCGAAATTACGACACCTAAATTCACGCTGCTGCTAAGAGATCCGGCTGTATTGCGCAAGCTGGTATTCGGCCGCAGTCCTTTGCCGCTGGCCGATGCCTATATCAATGGCTTGATTGATATCGATGGCGATCTGTATGCCGCGCTTGGCTTGAAGCAGTATTTTGCATCCTTCGATTTTTCACTAGGGACGCGTTGGGCGCTATTGCGCGATGCATGGCGTCTTCCATCCAAACCAAAAAATTTACCGACTACACCTTTCGGTTCTGGTGATTTTGCGCACAAGCATTCCAAGAGTAGCGATCAGGCGGCGATTTCTTTCCACTACGATGTATCGAACTCTTTCTATAAATTGTGGCTGGATAAGCAGATGGTGTATTCGTGCGCATACTTCCATACGCTGGACGACACGCTGGAACAGGCGCAGGAAAACAAACTGGATCATATCTGCCGAAAATTGCGTTTGAAGCCAGGTGAGCGCTTCCTCGACGTTGGTTGTGGTTGGGGCGCAATGGTGTGCTGGGCTGCGAGCCATTATGGTGTGAAGGCGCATGGCATTACCTTGAGCCAGAAACAGTATGAGTATGCGCAAGCACGTATTCAAGCAGAAGGCTTGAGCCATCTAGTGACGGTTGAGCTGCGTGATTATCGCGATCTGGAAGAGGAGTCTGTCTATGACAAGATTTCCAGTATTGGCATGTTTGAACATGTGGGCCTGGCTAACTTGCCGGTCTATAACGCCACGATCAAACGTGTGTTGCGTCCAGGTGGTTTATTCCTTAATCACGGCATTACGCACGATGAAGAAGGCTGGCAACGCACGATAGATACTGAATTCATTAACCGTTATGTCTTTCCGGATGGTGAGTTAGATACAGTCAGCAATATTCAACGTCGTATGGAGCAGACCGGTTTTGAAATTCATGATGTAGAAGCGCTGCGTCCGCACTATGCGCTCACGCTCAGACAATGGGTCAGCAGACTGGAAGAGCGGCGTGAAGATGCCTTGCAGTATGTCGGTGAATCAGCATATCGCGTCTGGCGTCTGTATATGGCAGCATGCGCACTGGAGTTTGAATACGGTGGGACCGGCATCTATCAAATCCTCGCATCGAAACCTGGTGGGCCAGTTCCTGCTGTGCCGTTGACGCGAAGTGATATCTACGCTGCAGGTAGTTAGAAACCGAAATTAATATAGTCTGAAAAGACAAGAGAAAAGGGCCTGGTTCTTACACTAGGCCTTTTGTATTTTTGTGGTTCGATTTCTTAATGGAGTTATCGCTCAATCTTTTCTGTAAGATGGGGCTCGAGCTGGGTAACGTTTATAGTTGTTCAGTAGTAATGTGTAGTTCGTCTTGTCGATGTTTGATCAGATCAAGGAATGATTCGTAATAATAATGACTGCTTGTATAGATAATTTTGTGGCACCGCCCTGTGTAGACAACATTGAAATCGTCTATCAGGATGACGCCTTATTGCTGATCAATAAACCCAGCGGTCTGTTGACGCTGTCAGGGAAGAATCCGCTCAATCTGGATTCTGTACATTACCGACTGGTACAGCAGTTCCCGACGGCGCTGATGATACACAGACTGGATCTGGGCACTTCTGGTTTATTGGTTGTCGCTCTCAACAAAACGATCGCGGCTCATATCAATCGACAATTTCAGTCGCGTACTGTGATCAAAACTTATCAGGCAGTGTTAGCCGGGCAGGTCGATGCAGACGCTGGTGATATTGAATTGCCGATCGCCAAAGATCCAGTCAACTTCCCGAAACTAAAAATTTGTTTTGATACAGGCAAGGCTGCGAGCAGTCATTACCAAGTTCTGGGCAGGCAGAGAGAACAGGACACCACTCGCGTGTTGTTCACGCCGCATACAGGGCGCACGCATCAATTGCGCATACACAGCGCAGGGCTGGGGCATCCCATTCTTGGCTGTGATCTCTACGGCACGCCTGAGAGCGAGCAGATGGCTGCCAGACTTCTATTGCACGCGACTACTTTGGAGTTTGACCACCCAATCAGCGGCGAACGCTTTTACGGTATGAGCGATTGCCCGTTTTAAATGTGGGGTAGAGTTTGTGAGCTTGCGTAGGAAACGTATTCACGATTTGAAAGAACAAAAGAAAAGGGCCTAGTTTTTTAACTAGGCCCTTGTATTCTGTGGCTCCCCGACCTGGACTCGAACCAGGGACCTGCGGATTAACAGTCCGTCGCTCTACCAACTGAGCTATCAGGGAACAGAAGCGAGATTATAAGATGTTTCTTGCTCGCTTGTCAAAGCTTCTGCGATAAATTTCTTTGCTTCGTTTTGCTGCCACTCAGAAATTTACCGCAGGCCGAATATTAAAGAACTTTTGCGATTGCCGCAATGACGTAATCAATATTTTTTGTGTTCAGTGCAGCAACACAGATACGACCAGTATCGATAGCGTAAATCGAGAACTCATCACGCAGGCGATTCACTTGTTCTTTGGTCAAGCCAGAGTACGAGAACATGCCGCGTTGTTGAATGACGAAGTCGAAGTTGTGTGCAGGTGCTTGTTCTTTCAGCTTCTGTACAAACGCTTGACGCATGTCGCGGATGCGAACGCGCATGCCAGCCAATTCTTCTTCCCACAGTGCGCGCAGTTCTGGTGTTGCCAGAGCTGTTGCAACGACTTGACCGCCGTGGATAGGTGGGTTGGAGTAGTTGGTGCGGATAACGCGTTTCAATTGCGACAGGACGCGTGCTGCTTCTTCTGCGTTGATCGCAACGATGCTCAGAGCACCAACGCGTTCGCCGTACAGCGAGAACGATTTGGAGAACGAGTTCGACACGAAAACTGGGCCGCCTGCTTCAGCGAACTGACGTACAACTTTGCCGTCGGATTCGATGCCATCGCCAAAGCCTTGGTAAGCCATGTCGAGGAATGGGATCAGGCCACGTTTCAATACAACTTCAATGACTTGCAGCCATTGTGCGTCGCTCAGATCTGCGCCGGTTGGGTTGTGGCAGCAAGCGTGCAACAGAACGATCGAGCCGCTAGGGATCGATTTCAATGTATCGAGCATGCCGGCGAAATTTACGCCGCGGGTTGCTGCATCGTAGTACGGGTAGTTGTTGACGACGAAACCAGCCGATTCAAACAGTGCGCGGTGGTTTTCCCAGCTTGGGTCACTGATCCACACTTGCGCGTTAGGCGCAAAGCGTTTCAGGAAGTCAGCGCCGAGTTTCAATGCGCCTGTACCGCCGATTGCTTGTGCAGTGACTGCACGTTTTTCCTTGACTACTGCGCTATCGGCACCAAATACGAGTTCTTGTACTGCTTTATCGTAAGCAGCGAGACCGTCGATAGGCAAGTAACCGCGTGGCGACAGTTTTTCCGCGAGCAGCACTTCGGCTTTGCGTACGCATTCGAGCAGCGGCAATTTGCCGTTGTCGTCGTTGTATACGCCAACGCCAAGATTGATCTTATTTGGATTCTTATCGGCATTGAATGCCTCGGTAATACCAAGAATCGGGTCACGGGGCGCCATTTCGATGGCGTTGAGGAGCGAAGCAGGAATAGGTGCGTTCATCGTGATAACATCAAAAGTTAGCTGCAAACGGTGGTGTTGCAGACGGGTTGTGTGAAGCGCAAGACCATAAGTCCTGCGGAAAATGCGACTCACTATTTTACCAAAGGTCGGATTTAAATGGCTGATTTATCCCAGGTTTCCAATTCCGTTGACGAATCGAAATTCGTCACCTTCCCAGACTCCCCATTTCGTTTGTATCAACCGTTTCCTCCAGCGGGGGATCAGCCGACTGCGATTGCAAAATTGACCGAGGGTATCGAGGACGGTTTGTTCTATCAGACCTTGCTTGGTGTTACTGGATCTGGCAAAACTTATACAGTTGCCAATGTAATCGCTCGTATGGGGCGGCCGGCGATTGTTTTTGCGCCGAACAAGACGCTGGCGGCACAGCTTTACAGCGAATTCCGTGAATTCTTCCCGCAGAACGCGGTGGAATACTTCGTCAGCTACTACGATTATTACCAGCCGGAAGCCTACGTTCCACAGCGCGATTTGTTCATTGAGAAAGATTCTTCGATCAACGAGCATATCGAGCAGATGCGCTTGTCTTGCACCAAATCGTTGATGGAGCGCCGCGATGTGGTGATTATCGCGACCGTCTCGGCGATTTACGGTATCGGTAATCCTAGCGAATATCACCAGATGATTCTGACCTTGCGTGCCAAGGACAAGGTCAGCCAGCGCGATGTGATCGCGCGTCTGATCGCGATGCAATACACACGCAATGAAGTCGATTTTGGTCGCGGCACCTTCCGTGTGCGCGGCGACACGATAGATATCTTCCCGGCAGAACATGCAGAATTGGCAATTCGTCTGGAAATGTTTGATGACGAAATTGAAAGCTTGCAACTATTCGATCCGCTGACCGGCCGCGTCAAGCAAAAGATCCCGCGTTTTACCGTTTATCCGGGTTCGCATTACGTGACGCCGCGTGCGACGGTATTGCGTGCGATTGAAACGATCAAGGATGAGTTGCGTGATCGTCTGGAATTCTTCCGTAAGGAAAACAAGCTGATTGAAGAGCAGCGTCTGGAACAGCGCACGCGCTTCGATCTGGAAATGATGCAGGAAATTGGTTTTACCAAAGGTATCGAAAACTATTCGCGTCATCTAAGCGGTGCCAAGGCTGGCGATCCGCCACCGACGTTGGTTGATTACTTGCCGCAAGATGCCTTGATGTTCATGGATGAGTCGCATGTACTGATGGGCCAGCTCAACGGTATGTATAACGGCGATCGCGCGCGTAAGACCAATTTGGTTGATTACGGCTTCCGTTTGCCATCGGCGCTGGATAACCGCCCGTTACGTTTCGATGAGTTTGAAGGGAAGATGCGGCAGATGGTGTTTGTTTCCGCGACGCCAGCTGATTATGAAAATACACATGCCGACCAAGTGGTTGAGCAAGTGGTGCGCCCGACGGGTTTGGTTGATCCATTGATCAGTGTGCGTCCGGCGTCGACTCAAGTTGATGATCTGATGTCGGAAATTACTGATCGTGTGAAGAAGCACGAGCGCGTTCTGGTCACGACCTTGACCAAGCGTATGGCGGAACAATTGACGGAATTTCTGACGGATAACGGCATCAAGGTGCGTTATCTGCATAGCGATATCGATACGGTAGAGCGTGTAGAGATTATTCGTGATTTGCGTCTCGGTACATTCGATGTGCTGGTCGGCATTAACTTGCTGCGCGAAGGTCTGGATTTGCCGGAAGTATCGCTGGTTGCGATTCTGGATGCGGATAAGGAAGGTTTCTTGCGTTCCGAGCGTAGCTTGATTCAAACCATAGGTCGTGCTGCGCGTAACCTGAACGGGATGGCGATTTTGTATGGCGACAAGGTGACTGATTCCATGCGTCGTGCGATTGATGAAACCGAACGTCGTCGTGCCAAGCAGATCGCCTTTAATACCGCCAATAACATTACGCCGGTGGGCATCAAGAAGCACATACGCGAATTGATCGATGGTGTGTACAGTCCGCAAGAAGCGCGCGAAGAATTACACGCGGCGCAGGAGCATGCTAAATACGAGGCGATGAGCGAAAAACAGGTCAGCAAGGAAATCAAGCTGCTGGAAAAACAAATGCTCGGTCACGCAAAAAATCTGGAGTTCGAGAAAGCTGCACAGGTACGCGATCAGTTGCGGATACTGAAAGAACAGTTATTCGGTGCGCCGGGTGAAGATCATATAGTGCCGACTTAATGAGATAGACGATGTAGTGGTGGCTACACTTTGTGTTGTGTTGCAAAGTGTAGCGGCTACAATCGCTGCTTTCCTTCGCGCGCATCAATCTCTGTTCTTATAAATCTCATGCAAACAATTTCACCGTCTTTTACAGCCATGCTGGATGCTGCCGATGCCTCCTGGCGTCCTATCCTGTTGGCTGGCTTGAACGCAGTTAACAAGGCATTTCCCGATTATCTGCCGACGCTGGCGAGCGACGATTACTTGCCGAATGGCGGTCGTTTGTTCGCCGCGTTTGCACAGCCTTTGGATGCGGTGCGTTATGTCTTGGTAGGCGAGGGGCCGTATCCGCGTGCGGATAGTGCGACCGGCGTGTGCTTCATGGATGGTGCAGTGTCTTCCCTATGGTCGGAAAAAGGCTTGTCCAAGCAGGTGAATCGCGCGACATCCTTACGCAACTTCATGAAGATGCTTTTGGTGGCGGATGGTCAGCTGGCAATTGAGCAGACTACCGGCGATGCATTGGCTGGCGTGTCGGAGAAGGCGCAGGCAGTGCCGACAACGGTAATTCAAACCTTGCCTGACTTGCAGCACAATCTCACTCAACATGGTTTTCTTTTGTTGAATGCATCGCTGGTATTCCGTGCGCATGTTGCGCCGGTCAAAGATGCGAAGGCTTGGCTGCCGTTCTTGCAAACCGTGCTGGCAGCATTGGCAGATCATGCACAGCAGTCGGGCAAGATGCCGCCGACGCTGGTTTTGTGGGGCAAGATTGCGGTTCAGTTGGAAGCTTTGCCCGAGAGTGCACGTTTTCCCAAGAAGGTTTCCGAGCATCCGTATAACTTAAGCTTCATTGCAAATTCAGTGATGCAAGAGTTGTTTGGCTCTATGCATCTGCTGCGGAAGTAAGATTTAGATCAGGCTGAGTTGGCGCAGGTCGGCTGCTTGCTCTTTCGTTTCGCCAGTCGGTACGACAACACTGGCTTGTGCAGCTGATGCTGTTTTGCCGATTTTTTCCGGTTTGCCTTCTCGTGTCAGCAGGCGAGTGATCATTACTTCAAAGAAGGCTGGCAGCGCGTGTTGATCTTCGTGCGCGTGGAAATGCTGGCGTATCACCATTCCATCCCACATTCCTGTCAGGAACAAAGCTGTTTGCGCGGCATCCAGCGAGGCATCAATCTGTCCACGTGCTTGCGCCGTACGCAGCAGATTGGTCAGTCCCATGATCCATTCAGCTTCGATTTTGCGTAATACGATGCCGACGCGCTTGCTGCGCATTCCTTCTGCATAGACTTCCGTCATTAGACTGGCATCGCCGCTGGCACGATAGCGTTCGGCAAACAGGCGGGTAGTCGCGCTCAGTGCTTGCTGGATGGATTCTGCTTCGCGCATTTGCAAGAGCATGGCGCGGGTTTGGCGGCGCTCATCTTCCACCATGGCTTCAATGATGGCTTCCTTGCCCGTGAAATAGCGATAGACCGCGCCTGGCCCAAGTCCGGTTTCGGCACAGATTTGCTGCATGGAGGTTTGGTGGAAGCCGTTTTTGCGGAAGCATTTGCCGGCGGCTTTGAGGACTTCAATGCGTTTCTTGTCAGCTTTTTGGGTAGGCGATTGCGGAGTCTTGGAAATGCGTGTGGCCATTGCGAATGCGAAACGAGGTTTCAATTAATGAACGAAGCGTCAATTATAAATTGAATATTCGCTCAAATATATTTTGTGAATGAATGGAATGAAATTTCATGGATTTTCTTTGGGTAGATTCACTGAAATTTCTTTTATTTTTAAATTGAATGATCATTCAATGTTTGGTTTTTTTGGGTGTGGTAATTCTAATTGGTCAGGGTGGATGCAGTGGGGGGTGTTGATGAAAATGTTTCCCTGTGAAAATTAAAGAAATGTGTTTCATGCAACTTTTAATTCTTGATATTTGTTGGGCAATATCCCGCTTGGTGACTTCGGTCAAGTCTGATTGAGCTACTTTTCGATAAGATCGAGGTGTAGAAATTGACTGCAGTTCGTGCTGTTGAGCGAGGCTGGCTGCGGGAAAGTGGGTACCTGACAGAATCAGTCAAGTTTGTTATACTTGACCAAATCGATCAACAACTCAGGTTATTCATTTCTGTTGATCACTGGAGGCAAGATTCATGCGTTTGACGACTAAAGGCCGTTTTGCTGTAACAGCAATGATTGACTTGGCATTACGCCAGGACAATGGTCCTGTCACGCTCGCCGGAATCAGCCAACGGCAAGAGATTTCGCTATCGTATCTGGAGCAATTGTTTGGCAAGTTGCGCCGTCACGAAATCGTTGAATCGGTGCGCGGACCGGGTGGTGGTTATAACCTGGCACGCCGTGCAGAAGATGTGACGGTGGCGGACATCATTATTGCCGTCGACGAGCCGCTGGATGCGACGCAATGTGGCGGCAAGGAAAATTGCCACAGTCCTGAGCATGAGCATGGTGGTCGCTGTATGACCCATGATTTGTGGGCAACGTTGAACGCCAAGATGGTGGATTACCTGGATTCTGTGTCGCTGAAAGATTTGGTAGACCAGCAAAAACAAAAGATTTCTGAACAATGCGTGGTGGTCGTGCACCGCAACCACGCAGCCGTTTGATTATTGGAGCTAAAAAGATGAATGCCCCGTTAGACAAAAGCCTGATAGATACGATCAAGGCGCCGCATTTCCCGATTTACATGGATTATTCGGCGACTACGCCTATTGATCCACGCGTCGCTGACAAGATGATTCCTTACTTGCGTGAGCAGTTCGGTAATCCGGCTTCGCGCAGCCATATGTATGGTTGGACCGCAGAGAAAGCAGTTGAAGATGCGCGCGAACAAGTCGCTGCGCTGGTCAATGCTGATTCGCGTGAAATTATCTGGACTTCAGGTGCAACGGAAGGCAACAACCTCGCGCTCAAGGGCGCTGCACAATTCTACAAAACCAAGGGCAAGCACATCATCACGGTAAAGACTGAGCACAAAGCTGTGCTGGATACCGTGCGTGAGTTGGAGCGCCAGGGTTTTGAAGCAACTTATTTGCAACCGCAAGACAATGGCTTGATCACCATCGAACAACTGGCTGAAGCAATTCGTCCAGACACGATTCTGGTATCGGTCATGCTGGTCAATAATGAAATCGGCGTGATCCAGCCTATCGACGAGATCGGTGAATTGTGCCGCAGCAAGGGCATTATTTTCCATTGCGACGCAGCACAGGCAACCGGCAAAGTAGAGATCGATTTGGAAAAAACCAAAGTCGACTTGATGACCTTTACCGCACACAAAACTTACGGTCCTAAAGGTATTGGTGCCTTGTATGTACGTCGCAAACCGCGCGTCCGTATCGAAGCGCAAATGCACGGCGGTGGTCACGAACGCGGCTTGCGTTCCGGCACACTGGCAACTCACCAGATCGTTGGTATGGGTGAAGCTTTCCGTATCGCAAAAGAAGAAATGGCTACGGAAATTGTTCGTATCCGTGCTTTGCGTGATCGCTTGGCTAAGGGCTTGCAGGACATGGAAGAGGTTTATATCAATGGCGATATGGATCACCGTGTACCGCACAATCTGAACGTCAGCTTCAACTATGTTGAGGGCGAGTCGCTGATCATGGCGATCAAGGATTTGGCAGTTTCTTCAGGTTCGGCTTGTACTTCGGCCAGTCTGGAACCATCTTATGTATTGAGAGCGCTGGGTCGTAGCGATGAACTGGCGCACAGCTCGATTCGTTTCACCTTCGGTCGTTTTACGACAGAAGAAGACGTCGACTTCACGATCAAGCTGATGAAAGAAAAAGTGGCCAAGCTGCGCGAATTGTCGCCACTGTGGGATATGTATAAAGACGGGATCGATATCAGCACGATCCAATGGGCAGCGCACTAATATCTTTCTCGTTCCTGTTGTTGAACAACAGGAATAAGGCTTAACAAGGAGTATCAAAATGGCTTACTCAGACAAAGTTCTCGATCACTACGAAAATCCACGCAACGTTGGTGCGTTTGACAAGGGTGATGAAACAATTGGTACCGGC
Source organism: Pseudomonadota bacterium (assembly GCA_040390795.1). GTDB lineage: Bacteria > Pseudomonadota > Gammaproteobacteria > Burkholderiales > Burkholderiaceae_D > Oxalicibacterium. The sequence goes on from JAZJXV010000011.1 coordinate 29,694, forward strand.
ATGGTTGGTGCGCCGGCTTGCGGCGACGTGATGAAATTGCAAATCAAGGTCGGCGCTGATGGCGTGATTCAAGATGCCAAGTTCAAAACCTACGGCTGCGGCTCGGCGATTGCTTCGTCGTCGCTGGTGACCGAATGGGTCAAGGGCAAAACGTTGGATCAAGCAATGGCTATCAAGAATACGCAAATCGCTGAAGAGTTGGCATTGCCACCAGTGAAAATTCACTGCTCGATCCTGGCGGAAGATGCGATCAAGGCAGCAGTGCTGGATTACAAAACCAAGCACGGCGTAGCTGAATCGAAAGAAGCGGCTTAAGCTTGTTAAGCGCCTGTAGTGCGTGCCCGGTAAACGGATACGCGCTACAGGCAACGACAATCTTTTTGAGCAAAGATCATGGCAATTACACTGACTGAAAAAGCAGCGAAGCACATTACTCGCTATATGGAACGGCGCGGCAAGGGTATCGGCCTTCGTTTCGGCGTGCGCACGACCGGTTGTTCCGGTCTGGCCTACAAGCTGGAATATGTGGACGAAAGCGCGAACGAAGATAGCGTGTTTGAATCGCACGGCATCAAGGTCTTTGTCGATCCGAAAAGCTTGCCGTATATCGACGGTACCGAGCTGGACTTTGCACGCGAAGGTTTGAACGAAGGTTTCAAATTCCGTAATCCGAATGTCAAGGATGAATGCGGTTGCGGTGAAAGCTTCCGTATTTGATAGCTGGCTGCTGGGCGTTCGCGCCTGGCGGGAACACCTTATTCTGATTGAGCCTGTCGAATGTGCGCAGGCTTTTTTATTGAATAAACCGAATATTCTCACTACGCGATGAAGTTTGCATCGCCTTAAAAGCCAGCCCATAGCCAGCGCACAAGAATGCAAAACCACTTCGATCTCTTCCATCTGCCGCAACGCTTTGCCATAGACCTGAAGGCACTGGACGGTGCCTATCACAGCGTGCAGAACCAGGTGCACCCGGACAAGTTCGCACATGCATCGGATGCGGAGAAGCGCGTCGCCATGCAATGGGCGACACGTGCCAATGAAGCCTACCTGACGCTGAAGAGCCCGTTCAAACGCGCCGCCTACCTGTGCGAACTGAATGGTGTCGATTTGCAGGTTGAATCGAATACGGCGATGCCGGTCGAATTCCTGATGCAGCAAATGGAGTGGCGCGAAGCGCTGGATGATGCGCGTGCGCACAAAAGTCGCGATGAGCTGGACGAATTGGATAACGCGATCCGTGCTGCGCGCAAAACCACGGTGGCTGAGATAGGCGTATTGCTGGATGCAGATGATTTTACGCAGGCGGCCGGATTGGTACGCCAACTGATGTTCCTGGAAAAGTTTTCTGAAGAAGTTTCTTATGCACTGGATGCCTTGCCGGACTGATTTGGCGTGGCATCGATGTGCAGTAAAACCGATTAATGCGCGAGTAATGCAGTAACGCGCTAACGATGATTGCCTATGGCAGTCATCTCATCTTGAGATAAGTTACAAACGAATATGGCTCTCCTTCAAATCGCCGAACCTGGCATGTCTACCGCGCCGCATCAGCATAGGTTGGCAGTCGGTATCGATCTCGGCACGACTAATTCCCTGGTTGCAACGGTACGCAATAGCATTCCTGAAGTATTGACCGATGAAGAGGGACGCGCATTGTTGCCGTCCGTCGTGCATTACATGAAGAATGGCAACGCGCAAATCGGTTACAAGGCGCTGGCGGCACAGAATACAGATCCAAAGAATACGATAGCTTCGGTCAAACGTTTCATGGGGCGCGGCTTGAAAGACATCGCCTATGTCGAGAACCTGCCTTACGACTTTCTCGATACGCCCGGCATGGTGCAGTTAAAAACTGTTGCCGGCGTCAAAAGCCCGGTTGAAGTTTCGGCAGAAATTCTGGCGACCTTGCGTCAGCAAGCAGAAGATGCTTTGGGCGACGATTTGGTTGGTGCGGTAATTACAGTGCCTGCATATTTCGATGATGCACAGCGCCAGGCGACCAAGGATGCGGCGCAACTGGCTGGTTTGAACGTGTTGCGTTTGTTGAATGAGCCGACGGCCGCAGCGATTGCCTACGGTCTGGATAATGGTTCGGAAGGTGTGTTTGCCGTCTACGATTTGGGCGGTGGTACTTTCGACGTTTCCATACTCAAGCTGACCAAGGGCGTGTTTGAAGTTTTGTCTACCGGTGGTGATTCTGCACTGGGCGGCGACGATTTCGACCATCGCTTGCTGTGCTGGGTGATCGAGCAGGCCAAACTCTCACCATTGTCCGATGAAGATCTCAGCGTGCTGATGGTGAAGTCGCGTGAAGCCAAGGAATTGTTGTCGAGCAAGGCAGAGACGCATATCGACGCGGCCTTGAGCTCGGGTGAAGAAGTACATCTGACTGTTACCGCTGCAGACTTTGTGAAAATGACGCAGCACTTGGTGGCGAAGACCATTACGCCGACCAAGAAGGCATTGCGTGATGCGGATCTGACTGTCGATGATGTCGACGGCGTGGTGATGGTGGGTGGCGCAACGCGCATGCCGCATATCCGCAAGGCAGTCGGCGAGTTTTTTCAGGCGACGCCTTTGGCCAATATTGATCCGGATAAAGTTGTCGCACTGGGAGCTGCAATACAAGCCAATTTGCTGGCAGGTAATCGTGCTGCTGGCGATGACTGGTTGTTGCTGGATGTGATTCCCTTGTCGCTCGGTATTGAAACGATGGGCGGCTTGGTAGAAAAAGTTATTCCACGTAACTCGACGATTCCATGTGCACGCGCGCAAGAGTTCACCACCTTCAAAGATGGTCAGACCGCGATGGCGGTGCATATCGTGCAGGGCGAACGCGAACTGGTGACGGATTGTCGTTCGCTGGCGCGTTTTGAGTTGCGCGGTATTCCACCTATGGCGGCTGGTGCCGCACGCATACGTGTGACGTATCAAGTCGATGCAGATGGCTTGTTGTCGGTGTCAGCACGCGAGTTGCGCTCGGGCGTGGAAGCGTCGATCAGCGTCAAGCCATCGTACGGGCTGGCCGATGACCAGATTGCACAAATGCTGCAAGACTCATTCAAGTCTGCCGATATCGATATGGTTGCACGTGCTTTACGGGAAGAGCAGGTAGAAGCAGAGCGCATCGTGTTGGCAACGCAATCGGCGCTGGACGCAGATAGTGCTTTGTTGTCGGATGACGAACGTAAAGATGTCTTTGCTTTGTTGGAATCGGTTAAACAGAGCAGCAGCGGTAGCGATCATGTCGCAATCAAGGCGGCAGTCGATGCGCTGGCGCATGGTACTGAAGAATTTGCTGCACGCCGCATGGATCGCAGTGTGCGTACGGCGCTTTCCGGTAAGAAACTGGACGAGATTTGATTCATCGCTCTTCATTTATTTCTATGAATGAAGAGCCAGTTAGCGTTGGGATAAAGTCAGTAATGAAAGACTTTTGTTCAGCGTTTTAATACTTAAACTTTCGAGGTAAACCAAGTGCCCCAAATAGTTGTTCTTCCTCATCATGCCCTGTGCCCTGACGGCGCTGTTATCGATGCACCGGCTGGTAAGTCGATATGCGATGTCTTGCTTGAAAATGATATCGATATTGAGCACGCTTGCGAAAAATCCTGTGCATGCACCACTTGTCACGTGATAGTGCGTGAAGGATTCAAATCCTTGAACGAAGCGGGCGATACAGAAGAAGATTTGCTGGATAAAGCTTGGGGGCTGGAAGCGTCATCGCGTCTGTCATGCCAGGCGATTGTGGCGGAAGAAGATCTGGTCGTTGAGATTCCACGCTATACAATTAATCACGCCAGCGAAAATCATTAAGGAGAGCTGAGATGAAATGGACAGATACCATCCGCATTGCGGAAGAGTTGAACGATAAATTTCCTAACATCGATCCATTGACGATACGCTTTACCGATCTGCATCGCTGGGTCTGCGAACTGGATGGTTTCGACGATGCGCCTGACCATTCCGGCGAGAAAATCCTGGAAGCCATTCAAATGGCGTGGATAGAAGAAGCGCAATAATCGATTCGTATTTTTACGATGACGATATAAAAAAGCGACCCGTGGGTCGCTTTTTTTATTGCTGAGAAGGATTAACGTGCGCGCAGATAACCATCTACGACACGGACTGGATCACCAGTGTTCCAGTTAGGTGGGTTGTTGTACGGGAAGGTGCGGATGCGGCCATCTTCCATACGTACGCGTACTTCATAAGCTGTTGCGGTACGTGTACGTTTTTCAATTTCGTTGCCGGCAAATCCGCCGCCAACTGCGCCAGCGACTGTCGCCAGACTACGTCCGTTGCCGTTACCGATCTGATTGCCCAGCAAGCCACCAACCACTGCGCCGCCAACGACACCTACGCCGCTAGGTTTAGCCGCTACTTGGACACTACGGATCGATTCGATGCGGCCACAATTATTGCAAATAGGTGCTTGTGCAAGCTTGTTGCTTGAGCTTTCGCGTGCTTTGGCTTGATTTGCTGCCTTGGTAGCGGCAGCCTGGCGTTCGTCAGCTTCCTGGCGAGCCTGATTTGCTTTGTCTTCGGCGGCTTGCGCTGCCGCTGCTTTATCTGCAGCATCTTTTTCCAATGCTGCAATCGCTTCTTTTTGCGAGTCGTTGCTGTGCGAGTTAGGCAGCATGCCTGTCATGGCAGCAACGCCAACCAGACAGACTAGCAATACTGCAACAGCAGCAGCGGCGATGAGCGGATGTATGCGACTTGTATTATTGTTGGTTTCCATGGTTTCCCTCCGGCTAGATGGATATTGTTGATTTGTGATGACAAAGTATTACCCGCCATGACGCGAATAAAAAGCCGAAACCTGTGTCAGATGTAAGACTATGTAACGCTGTGAGTGTTAAAACAACACTTAGTTTCTACCAAATAAAAAAGGACTGCCTGAGCAGTCCTTTTTGTTGGTTTCGAGAAACTTAATCTTCGCGGCGCAAATGTGGGAACAGCAACACGTCACGGATGTTTGGCGAGTCGGTGATGATCATCATCAGACGATCGATACCGATTCCGCAACCACCGGCTGGCGGCATGCCGTATTCCAATGCACGGATGTAATCGGCGTCGTAAAACATCGCCTCTTCATCGCCTGCATCTTTTGCTGCAACTTGTGCCTGGAAGCGAGCCGCTTGATCTTCCGCATCGTTCAATTCGGAGAAGCCGTTAGCGATTTCGCGGCCAACCATGAACAATTCGAAACGCTCGGTAATGCCAGCAACGGTGTCCGATGCGCGTGCCAATGGTGACACTTCAACCGGGTAGTCGATGATGTAGGTTGGTTCCCACAACTGCGCTTCTGCTGTTTCTTCAAACAGCGCTAATTGCAATGCACCGAGACCAGAGTGTGCGTGTGGCTTCACACCGAATTTTTTCAACTCAGCTTTGATGAATTCCATATCGTTGAGTTGTTCAGCCGTATAACCAGGCGCGTACTTGTTGATGGCTTCAACGATGGTCAAGCGATGGAATGGCTTTGCCAGATCCAGCTCACGGCCACCGTAGGTCAATGTGGCTGTGCCGTGTGCATCGATGGCTGCCTGACGAATCACTGCTTCGGTGAAGTCCATCAGCCATTTGTAATCGGTGTAGGCCGCATAGAATTCCATCATCGTGAATTCTGGGTTGTGACGGATCGATACGCCTTCGTTGCGGAAGTTGCGATTGATCTCGAACACGCGATCGAAGCCACCAACAACCAGACGCTTCAGATACAGCTCAGGTGCAATACGCAGGAACATTTGCATATCGAGCGCATTGTGATGCGTGATGAAAGGCTTGGCTGCTGCGCCGCCTGGAATGGTGTGCAGCATCGGTGTCTCGACTTCCATGAAGTCGTTCTTGGCCATGAAGTTGCGTATCGATGTGATGGCAGCAGTACGCGCTTTGAAGGTGCGGCGCGTTTCTTCATTCATGATCAGATCGACGTAACGCTGACGGTACTTGGTTTCCTGATCGGCGAGGCCGTGGAATTTATCCGGCAGCGGACGCAGCGATTTGGTGATCAAGCGCAGCTCGCTCACCTTGATCGTCAGTTCATCGGTCTTGGTTTTGAACAGTGTACCGACCACGCCCAGAATGTCGCCCAGATCGTAGTGATGCAGCGCCGCCATCGCAGCTTCGCCGGTCAGATCCAGTGTTGCGTAGATCTGGATGCGGCCGTCAGCTTTCGGGCCGGACGCATCTTGCAGGGTGGCGAATGCAGCCTTCTTGCCTGCTTCACGTTTCAACATCATGCGGCCTGCCAACACGACGGTGACTGGCTCTGTTTCCAGTTCTTCGCGTGTCTTGCTGTCGTACTGCGCGTGCAGATCGGCAGCCTTGTGCTGTGGACGGAAGTCGTTAGGGAAGGCGATACCTTGTTCGCGCAATACGCTCAGCTTGGCGCGGCGTTCGGCGATGATTTTGTTTTCGTCGATCGGTAGCGATGCTGCAGCGTCGTCGTTATGCGTAGTCATGGGGTAACAATCTGTTAGGGGATGCGATTAAAAATTAAACAGCAAGGTGTGCAAATGAATTACACGCCTTGCTTCAGCGATGCAGCGATGAAATCGTCGAGATCACCGTCGAGTACCGCTTTGGTATTACCGGTTTCGAAGCTGGTGCGCAAATCCTTGATGCGTGACTGATCCAGCACGTAGGAGCGGATCTGGTGACCCCAGCCCACATCTGTCTTGGAATCTTCCAGCTTTTGCTGCTCGCTCATGCGGTTACGCATTTCCAGCTCAAACAGCTTCGCTTTCAACATGTCCCATGCTTCGGCCTTGTTGCGATGCTGCGAACGGTCGTTCTGACATTGCACAACAATACCGGATGGGCCGTGCGTCAGACGCACTGCGGAGTCGGTTTTGTTAATGTGCTGACCACCCGCGCCGGAAGCACGATAGGTATCGATACGAACATCGGCAGGATTGATGTCAATCTCGATCGAATCATCGACTTCAGGATAAACAAACAGACTCGAGAACGAGGTGTGACGGCCGTTGGCAGAATCGAATGGCGATTTGCGCACCAGACGATGTACGCCGGTTTCTGTACGCAGGAAGCCGTAGGCGTAATCGCCTTCTACCTTGATGGTTGCGGTCTTGATGCCGGCAACTTCACCATCGGATTGTTCGAGGATCTCGGCTTTGAAGCCTTTGCGTTCGCAATAGCGCAGATACTGACGCAACAACATGGATGCCCAGTCTTGCGCTTCGGTACCGCCAGCGCCAGCTTGAATATCGATGAAGCAGTTGTTCGCATCCATAGGATTGCTGAACATGCGGCGGAACTCCATGCCTTCTACGAGCTTGAGCAATTCCTGCGCATCGGCCTCGATGGCTTCGATGGTTTCTTCGTCTTTTTCTTCACGCGCCATCTCGAACAGATCGCGGGCGTCATTCAGCTCGGCGTCGATCTTGATTAGCGTATGGACGATCGCTTCCAGCGATTTCTTTTCTTTACCCAATTCCTGGGCGCGTTTCTGGTCATTCCAGACTTCTGGATCTTCCAGTTCGCCGTTGACTTGGTCTAGTTTCTCTGACTTGATATCGAAGTCAAAGATACCTCCGAAGTTCGGTCGCGCGAGTCGTGAGATCGGCGAGCAGGGATTCTAGGGAATTTAAACGTTCAGCTTCCATGATATTTCTTCAACAATCAAACCGTGAATTATACCTGAGCTACACTGCGCTTTTAAGCACGTTTCGAGGGGCACCTTGTCAGGTGAACCGTTTTCCCGTTTTGCTGTCTTCTTATAAATATTATTAAGGGAGTAATAAATATGGAGCGGTCGCAACGCGCTTGGCTATTCTTGTGTGTGTGCGCTGCCTTGGCAGGCTGTTCTTCGACACCGGCCCCACGGGGGGAAGTCAAGGGAATGTCGGCCAGCGGCAAGGAGATGGGGCAGTCCGACACAAACCGCATCGCGACCATAGGCATGAAGGACAATCTGGACAGTCTTTATCTGCTGATGGACAAGTTATATCGGCGTAATCCCGCTGAATGGAAAAAAACGGGTATTAGTCGGGAAGAGAGCATCAAACGGGTGCGCGAGGCGGTTGAGCAAAGGCAGCCGTGGCCGGGATTGCAGGGACAGCGCGATATCAAGGCTTTATCGCTGGCCTTGATGCCGGATTTCAGTGGTGATCGCGTGGCGGCGTTCATTTACAGCAGTGCCGATATGATCATTGCCGCACACGGTGGCAAGACGGAATTTTTCCTGGTGGACGCTCTGGATGCCCAGCATATTTATAATGCGGGACGCAATATTGAAGTCGCGGTCTGGTTACTGGGTAGCCGTCGCAATGCCACGGGTAAGGTGCTGCTCTTATCCGACGATATGAGCGAGGCCAGCCGTAACCTGAGCTTTGAGCGCGAATTTGGCAAAGTCGTCGGGCGGCTTGATTTGCTGGCTGAATTTCTGACTGAAAGATACCGGCGAGCCGGTATCAACTATGTACAGAATCTGGTCGGCGGTTCATTCCTGCAATTTCTGCCTGTGCGTTGAAAACCTTATTCAGCGGCCTCTGCGTGCTCGACCAATAGCTGCACGCGGGTTCTTCCATTGAACTCATTGGCATCCAGGCGGTAGGCGACTTTAGCTCTGGCTGGCAAGGAGTCGATATGGCCAAACCAGATGGCGTCGTAGCTTTGCCCCTCTTTTTCCAGCGTTAATTTCAGATGGCGCTCTTTCAAAATGCGTTGATTCACAACGCGGAACTCATCGCAGAATAGTGGCGGTGCAAAACCCTGACCCCAGACCTGCGCTTCCATCAATTCGATGAATTGTGTAGTGAAGTAGGCTGATTCGAGCGGGCCGTCGGTCTCTACTACACGTTCCAACTGATTTGGATTTAGCCAATTCTTACCGACGGCTTCAAATGCCTGTGTGAATGCGTCCAGTGCATCAGCGCGTATCGTCAAGCCAGCTGCCATCGCGTGACCACCGAATTTATCAATCAGTGTAGGCGCATGTTTGGAAACTAAATCCAACGCGTCGCGCAGATGGAATCCAGCAATTGAACGCCCCGAACCTTTGATCCAGCCATCGCCGGCATCGGCGAAGGTAATGGTCGGGCGATAAAACTTGTCCTTCAGGCGCGAGGCGACGATGCCGATTACGCCTTGATGCCAAGTCGGATCGAACACGCTGATGGTGGTCTTGTCCTGTGGATTGAAGTTCTCCAGCAGGATGAGCGCGGTGTCTTGCATATCGGCTTCGATAGTGCGGCGCTCGCGGTTGATTTCATCCAATTGCTGCGCAATCGCCCAGGCGCGACCTTCATCGTCGGTGGTCAGGCATTCAATACCTAGCGACATATCGGACAGGCGACCAGCCGCATTCAAGCGCGGACCTAATGCAAAGCCGAGATCGAAAGGAGAGGCGCGTCGCGCTTCACGACCAGCCGCGCGGAATAGCGCGGCTACGCCTGCATGCATACGCCCGGCGCGCATGCGCTTCAAACCTTGTGCGACCAGGATGCGATTATTTGCATCGAGTTTGACCACGTCAGCGACGGTACCGAGTGCGACCAGGTCTAGCAGGGCATCCAGCTTGGGTTGGGTTTGTGCATCGAAGATGCCGCGTTTGCGCATTTCTGCACGCAATGCGAGTAACACATAAAACATCACGCCGACACCGGCCAGGTTTTTACTCGGGAAGCCGCAGTCGGGCTGGTTCGGATTCACGATCACGCGTGCCGCCGGCAAAGTGTCAGCCGGCAAGTGATGATCGGTGACGACGACATCGATACCGCGTCGATTGGCTTCGGCCACGCCGTCTATGCTGGCGATGCCGTTATCGACGGTGACGATGATGTCTGGCGATTTCTCACGTACGGCAAGTGCGACGATTTCCGGTGTCAGACCGTAGCCGTATTCAAAACGGTTAGGTACGATGAAATCGACAATCGCGCCCATAGAGCGTAGGCCGCGCAGCGCAACCGCACAGGCAGTGGCACCGTCGCAGTCGTAATCGGCAACAATGACCAGTTTCTTTTTCGCTGCAATTGCATCGGCGAGGAAGGTCGCGGCGACATCAATTTTCAACAAACCAGGTGGCGGGATCAGCGCCGTCAGTTCGCTGGTCAGTTCCTTTGTGTCGAGCAAGCCGCGTGCCGCATACAGGCGCGCCATGACCGGATGTACACCGCTTTGATGCATGCGTTCGGCATCGCGGAATGGGTAGGGGCGTGTGGTAATGCGTGTCATGGGACGAGTCGTGCGAGTGATGGTTTATGCCAGAATTTGCGCAGCGATGATTTCTGGATGGCGATAGTCGATAGAGCCGTGTTATGGCTGAGTGTGATGTTCAGTTGATCGAGCTGGCCATTTTTTATCGCTTCCAGCAAAGGCGCGAACCACTCAGTTTCCATTGCTTGCAAACGTCCCAGCCACTCTGACCAATCGCCCGCCATGGCTGGTGCTATCAAGCTGTCTAGTACTAACAAACCTTGCTGCGGTTTGGATGCGATCAGATCCGTCGCTGAACTTACCGTAATTTGCTTTGCGGTCGAAGAGACAAACAAGTGCTGCGTCCCAGCTAAAGTGAACGTTGCTTCAATTTTATGTGGTGCGGATATCTGAGTAGTCGACGTGCCGCCCCAGAGCCAGACAGAATTAACCGGCTTAAAACCTATTGCTTCACGCCCGTTATTGATTGCGTGTCCATGCCAATGCATCTGGACTTCGTTTTGCAATCTGCGCCAATCACGTTCATTGGCCCCTTTGGGCATCCAAATGTCGATATTGTGGCCGCAGGCAGCATCAGGTGTAGAGGTGTGCAGCGCTTGCAGATCATCGGCGCGCAAGAACCATGTGCGTGCATCGCCGTAGAGCAAGGTTCTGCCGGTTTCTTCAAACAGCGGTTGGACGGTATCAAACAAGCCGCGCGCATCTTGCTCAGACAGTTGCAATTGCTGTGGATCGGTCAATACCAGATGGTCGCGCGCGATATGCAAATGCACGGGTTGCAAGATAAACCAGACGCCTGTATCGGCCTGTAGGCCAAAAGTTGACATTGCATTGACGGAGACTGAAGGGCTGGAATTACTATCCATTGCCAGGCCGAATTGCTGTGCCAGCCAATTTTCATGCGGCAAGGCGCGGGAAAAGCCATCGGATATTTGTTGTTCTATCAGATTGCCACGCGCCAGCAGAGTGGCGAATGCAGGCATTTTCAGTTCGCGCAGCAGATCGCGTGCCAATTCTTTCTGCGGCAGGGCGAAGGGTAAAAGGAGTGCAAGTTGAGTCATGCCGCGATTGTAGGGCAATTGCAGGATCCGCCGCTATCAAGATCGTTATCTGTATTCGATTTGGCGGGGAACGTAAGTGGCGTCGGCATAGTCAACGACTGGTACGCTTGCCGCTTTTCATCTCTGTGCTTTGCTGGCACGGGAGAATGTATGGCAAACTGCGTGCTGCATTCAGGAGCCTTCATTGAGCATCATAAAAAATCTATCTTTCGAGTGGTTGGTCGGCATACGCTACACGCGCGCCGGGCGACGTAGTGGTCGCAACAGTTTTATTTCATTTATCTCGCTAATTTCCATGGCGGGCATTGCGCTGGGCGTGGCGGCATTGATCATTGTGTTGTCAGTGATGAACGGCTTCCAGAAAGAGGTGCGTGATCGCATGCTCTCGGTGCTGGCGCATATAGAAATCTTCGAGCCGCAAGGTGCTTTGCCTGATTGGCAAGCGACGGCACGTGAAGTGTTTACCAACAAGGAAGTACGCGGCGCGGCGCCATATGTGGATGCGCAGGCCATGTTGACGCGAGATCAAACCTTGCGTGGCGTGGCGGTGCGTGGCGTGTTGCCGGCAGAAGAGCCTAAGGTTTCTGATGTGGCATCGCAGGTGCGGCAGGGTAGTTTGAATGATCTGCGTTCCGGCGAATTCAATATCGTGTTGGGAAATGAACTGGCGCGCAGCATGGACGCGCAGTTGGGTGACAAGGTCACGATGATTGCACCGCAAGGGCAGGTGACGCCAGCTGGTGTAATTCCGCGGCTCAAGCAATTTACCGTGGTTGGCATCTTCGACTCTGGGCACTTCGAATACGATTCGACGCTGGCCTTTATACATATCGACGATGCGATGAAGATGTTCAAGCTGCCGGCACCATCCGGTTTGCGCTTGAAAATAGACGACATGCAACGCGCGCCGCAAGTGGCGATGGATTTGTCGCGCGTGCTCACCGGTAACCTGGTGATCCGCGATTGGTCCAAGCAAAACCGTAACTGGTTTGCCGCCGTTCAGACTGAAAAACGCATGATGTTCATCATCCTGACCTTGATTATTGCAGTGGCCGCTTTCAATCTGGTATCTACATTGGTGATGACGGTAACTGACAAGCAAGCCGATATTGCGATCCTGCGCACACTAGGCGCATCGCCAGGTTCGATCATGAAAATTTTCATGATTCAGGGTGCATTGGTAGGCTTGATAGGAACTGCATTAGGTGTAGGCGGAGGTGTGTTGATCGCATCCAATATTGATGTGATCGTGCCGTTCATTGAGCGACTGCTGCATGTACAGTTCTTGCCGAAAGATATTTATCTGATTAGTGAATTGCCATCCGATCTGCGCTGGAACGATGTCTGGACCATCGGTAGCGTAGCGGTTGTACTTTCATTTGTTGCGACGCTGTACCCAAGTTGGTGGGCTGCCCGCGTAAAACCTGCGGAGGCATTGCGTTATGAGTGAACATGTATTGTCGTGCCGCGATCTTGCGAAGACTTTCACGCAAGGAAAATATTCGGTCAATGTATTGAGAGGCGTGAGCCTGGATATCGTCAAGGGCGAACGCGTAGCGATCGTCGGCGCATCCGGTTCTGGCAAGTCGACTTTGTTGCATCTGCTCGGTGGCTTGGATACGCCGACTGATGGCTCGGTTACTTTGTTGAATAAAGACTTTGCGACGCTGGATGAAAAGACGCGCGGCAATCTGCGCAACCAATCATTAGGCTTCGTTTATCAATTCCATCATTTGCTGCCGGAATTTTCTGCGCTGGATAATGTGGCGATGCCTTTAATGATACGTCGCGTGCCGCGCTCCGAAGCACACGAGACAGCGCGTGCGATTTTGACGCGTGTCGGTCTTGAGCATCGCGTGACACACGTGCCGGGTGAATTGTCTGGCGGTGAACGTCAACGTGTTGCGCTGGCGCGTGCGCTGGTGACGCAACCAGCTTGCGTGTTGGCAGATGAACCGACCGGTAATCTGGATAGGGCAACTGCGCAGAAAACTTTCGATCTGATGCTGGAATTGTCGCGTACGCTGGGTACTGCTTTTGTCATCGTTACGCACGATGTCGAGTTGGCGACGCATTGCGATCGGATACTGCGTTTGTCTGAACATGGTTTGCAGCCGTATACAGATTGAATACCGACTGAATTAATTGATGTCGGGATCGGTACGGATGATTCCTGATATTTGTTTTGGATCGCTGAACGTTCAGAGCCTGATATGTGGATAGATACCCATTGCCATCTGGATGCGGCTGAATTCGCCGGTGAGGAAGATATCATCGCGACTCAGGCATTGCAGAAAAATGTCAGCATGATAGTGATACCAGCTGTCGCGCGCGATAACTTCGCGACGGTGGCTGGCTTGGCACATCAGCATGCCAATTGCACGTATGCGCTCGGCATACATCCCATCTTCGTACCGCAGGCGCAAGAGAGTGATCTCGCAGTATTGCGTGAGACGGTAGAGGCGGCGATGAACGATACGCGTTTTGTCGCGTTGGGTGAAATCGGTCTGGATTTTTTTGTGCCCATGCTGACCACGCCGGAGATGCGCGAGAAGCAGGAATTCTTCTATTCAGAACAGCTCAAAATTGCGCGTGATTTTGGCTTGCCGGTTTTGTTGCATGTACGTAAATCACAAGACAGCATACTTAAATATCTGCGACGCATTCAAGTCATCGGCGGGATTGCACACGCATTCAATGGCAGCTTTCAGCAAGCCGAAACTTTCATTTCTCTCGGATTTAAATTGGGTTTTGGTGGCGCAATGACATTTACGCGTGCGCTGCAAATCCGTCGCATGGCGACAACTTTACCTATTGAATCCATCGTGCTGGAAACCGACGCACCAGATATCTCTCCGGCATGGTTACATCCGCAACGCAATAGCCCGGAAGAGTTGCCACGCATAGGTCAGGTATTGGCTGAATTGCGTGAGATGTCGATAGAAGACATCGCGCGCGCGACCGCTGCCAATGCACTGGCTGCCATGCCGCGGCTGAGTCATTTCAGTTAAACGGTCGGATGCGTAGCGCGATCATCGGCTTTGTCATTGGGGCTGCGTGGCTGCAGACGCAAGCATCGCTGCCCAAGTATTTTTCCATTCTTCTTTTGCTCATTGTGGCTTGTGTGCTGGCAGCACTCGTTCGCTATTTTCTTCTGCATAAATTCAAAATCCCTCTGCTTGCAATGATGGGGGCAGCGCTGGGGTTTGCATGGGCGGCCTTGTTCGCTCAGTATTATCTGACGCAGAAATTACCGAAGGATTTGGAAGGGAAAGATGTCGTCATCGTCGGTACGATAGCTAGCCTGCCTAGTTATTTCGAACGCGGTGTGCGCTTTAATTTCGAGGTTGAAAAGGCCATGCCGCTGGATGGTGTGATTCCTGTTATTCCTTCCAAATTGTCTTTGTCCTGGTATTCCGCTTTTAATCCAGATGAGATGCAGGCCGTCGGTGAAGTGCATGCTGGTGAGCGTTGGCAATTAACGGTGCGCTTGCGCCGTCCGCACGGTAATGCCAATCCGCATGGTTTCGATTATGAAGTGTGGCTGCTTGAGCAAAACATCAGAGCAACTGGTTATGTGCGTCCCGATCAGCGTGCGCAACTGAAGAACGAGCGTCTGGATAGCTTTGTCTATAGTTTCAATAATGTGGTGGAGCGTACGCGCGGCTGGTTGCGTAGTCGGATACAGGATGCCTTGCAGGATAAGCCGTATGCCGGCGTGATCGTGGCTTTGGTGGTGGGCGATCAGCGTGCCATCAGTCAGGCGGATTGGAATGTGTTCAATCGCGCAGGTGTGTCTCATCTGATTTCGATTTCTGGACTTCATATAACAATGATTTCGGCATTGTTTGCCGGATTGATCTTTGCATTGTGGCGTCGCTCGTTTTTCACATCAGCCAGATTGCCCTTAATATTACCGGCGCAGAAAGCCGCCGCAGTGGCAGGTGCGCTCACGGCGGTAATTTACGTATTACTGGCGGGATCTGGTGTGCCGGCGCAACGTACTTTATACATGTTGACGGTGGTGGCGCTGGCCTTGTGGTATGGCCGCATTACCAATGTTTCTTACGTGTTGTGTCTGGCCTTGGGCGTTGTCGTTTTGCTTGATCCATGGGTGGTGTTGGGGCCGGGATTCTGGCTGTCCTTCGGTGCGGTGGCGGTGATTCTGTATGTGAGCGTCGGGCGCGCATATACGCCGGAATATTCTGGGCAACCGCGCTGGCGTATCGCACTGAAGAATGCAACGTTGACGCAGTATGCGGTGACGATAGGTTTGGTGCCGCTGACTATCTTGTTGTTCGGTCAGGCCTCCTTGATCAGTCCGGTGGCGAATGCGATTGCTATTCCTTTGATCAGTTTCTTTGTCACTCCGTTGGCATTGGTCGGTAGCGTGTTGCCGTCGCCGCTTTCGACATGGTGTCTGGAGTTTGCACATTTCCTCGTGCAGCAACTAGCGCAATTGCTGAACTGGATGAGCGCGTTCCCGATGGCAGTATGGACGACGCCTATTCCTAGTTGGTGGATGTTTGTGCTGGCTTTGATAGGGACGATCTGGATGTTGGCGCCGCGCGGCTGGCCTGCACGTTATCTGGGCTTGTTCGCATGGTTGCCGTTGATCTTGAATGCGCCTACGCATCCGCGAGCAGGAGAAATGTGGGTGACGGCATTCGATGTAGGGCAGGGTATGGCGCTCTTGGTCGAAACGGAAAAGCATCGCTTTCTCTACGACACCGGGCCTTTCTATTCGCCAGAATCGGATGGTGGTAATCGCGTGATTTTGCCGTACCTGCGTGCACGCGGAATTAATAAACTGGATGGCGTGATGATCTCGCACAGCGATATGGATCATGCCGGTGGTGCCTTATCTATCTTCAAGGAAACTAAAGTGGGATGGGTTTCGTCCTCCTTGCCGATGGAGCATCCCATCGTTGGCAGCGCGCCTGCACATCAGCGTTGTGCGGCGGGCCAGTCATGGAGTTGGGATGGTGCCAGTTTTGACATGCTGCATCCGACCACAGGCAGTTACGACAGCACGAAATGGAAGCCGAATGCGCGTAGCTGCACATTGAAAATCACCATGGGGGAGCATGCGATCTTGCTACCCGGTGATATCGAAGCCGTGCAGGAAGCGGAATTGGTAGAAGGTCAACCTGAAATG
Organism: Pseudomonadota bacterium; assembly: GCA_040390795.1. Lineage (GTDB taxonomy): Bacteria > Pseudomonadota > Gammaproteobacteria > Burkholderiales > Burkholderiaceae_D > Oxalicibacterium. Next base: position 46,101 of record JAZJXV010000011.1, read on the forward strand.
TTGCGTGCGAATGTACTGCTGGCACCACATCATGGCAGCGGTACGTCATCGACGGAACCGTTTCTGCGTGCGGTCGGACCGCAGATTGCATTGTTTCAGGTCGGTTACCGTAATCGATACCGCCATCCCAAGAAAGAAGTCTATGAGCGCTATGGCGCTTTGGGCATCTCACGCTTGCGTAATGACGAAGCCGGCGCAGTCACATTGCACTTTGGCTCCAAGATAGAGGTGCATGAATATAGAACTGAGCATGCGCGTTATTGGTACGGCCGTTGATATTCTTATGCAATACAGGATTTGATTGAAAATTGCGATTTTTGTATTTTTAAGAAAAACGGAATCGGCTGCTGAAGAGTCAACATTCTGTGAGCGCCAGCACATTTGAGAGAAGAGTGCAACGCTATTCAATAGAGGTAATTCGTAAAATCCTGTTTAAAATCCTCTGAAAACCTCAAAGAACTGCGGGGGTTTGAGGTATAATTTGAATTTCCCGCACGTGCCATTCGGCACCTTCTGTAATGACCAAGTTTGTATTCGTCACTGGCGGCGTTGTGTCTTCCCTTGGTAAAGGGATTGCCGCCGCCTCTCTCGCAGCGATTCTCGAATCGCGCGGCCTCAAAGTCACTCTTCTCAAGCTCGATCCGTATATCAACGTTGATCCAGGCACGATGAGTCCATTCCAGCATGGCGAAGTCTTCGTTACCGAAGATGGCGCTGAAACGGATCTTGACCTCGGTCACTATGAACGTTTCATCACTGCCAAGATGCGCAAGGTGAATAACTTCACGACTGGCCAGATTTATGAATCCGTGATCCGCAAGGAACGTCGCGGTGAGTATCTGGGCAAGACCGTGCAAGTGATTCCGCACATCACCAATGAAATCCAGGATTACATCTATCGTGGCGCCGAAGGTTTCGACATTGCTTTGGTAGAAATCGGCGGAACCGTTGGTGATATCGAATCATTGCCTTTCCTCGAAGCTGCTCGTCAGTTGAGTTTGCGCGCAGGCCGTAATGCCGCAGCATTCGTGCATCTGACCCTGGTGCCATATCTGGTATCTGCCGGCGAACTGAAAACCAAGCCTACTCAGCATAGTGTGCAAAAGCTGCGCGAAATCGGTATTTCGCCAGATGCTTTGTTGTGTCGTGCTGATCGCCCGATTCCTGATGATGAACGCGCCAAGATTTCCCTGTTCTCGAATGTGCAGGAAGATGCGGTGATCTCGGTCTGGGATGCAGACACGATTTACAAGATTCCACAAATGCTGTTCGATCAAGGTCTGGATCGCATCGTTTGCGAAAAACTTGCCTTGTCGCCTAAGCCAGCCGATCTGTCGATCTGGACCAGGCTGGTGCATGCATTGGAAAATCCAAAAGACAGCGTTACCATCGGTATGGTCGGCAAATATGTCGATCTGACCGAATCGTACAAATCGTTGACAGAAGCATTGCGTCACGCTGGTATTCATACCGAAAGCCGCGTCAATATCGAATATCTGGATTCCGAAGAAATTGAAGAAAAAGGTCCGGAATGTCTCGCTAAATACGATGCGATTCTGGTGCCAGGTGGTTTCGGCAAGCGCGGTGTCGAAGGTAAGATCGCTTCCGCTCGCTTCGCCCGTGAAAGCAAAATTCCATACCTCGGTATCTGCCTCGGTATGCAAGTCGCATTGATTGAGTACGCACGTAATATGGCTGGCTTGACCAAGGCTAACTCGACTGAGTTCGATCCAGACACTGAGCAGCCAGTCGTTGCGCTGATCAATGAATGGCAAAACCACGACGGCAAAGTTGAGCGCCGCGATGCCAATTCCGATCTGGGCGGCACCATGCGCTTGGGCGCGCAAACTTGCGCAGTCAAGCCAGGTACATTAGCGGCTGAGATCTACGGCGCTGAAGTAACCGAGCGTCACCGTCATCGTTATGAAGCAAATAACCATTATCTTGGTCGTGTTGAAGATGCTGGCTTGATCGTTTCTGCACGTACGCCGACTGAATCCTTGTGTGAAATCATGGAATTGTCGCGTACCGGTGACAATGCACACCCTTGGTATGTGGGCGTGCAGTATCACCCAGAGTTCAAGTCAACTCCACGTGATGGACATCCATTGTTCATCTCGTTCATCAAGGCAGCACTGGCGCATAAACATGCTGGGCAGGCTAAGAAAGTGGCATGATGCCGGTGCATCGTGTCAGGTAAGACGGCTTCAGATTCATACAAACGTTAAAAAAGAATTTGTGATTAGGAGAAATAGATGAGTGCAATTGTTGACATCATTGGTCGCGAAATTATCGATTCGCGCGGCAATCCAACCGTCGAATGCGACGTATTGCTGGAATCCGGCGTCATGGGACGTGCTTCAGTACCGTCCGGCGCATCGACCGGTTCGCGTGAAGCGATTGAATTGCGTGATGGCGACAAGAGCCGCTATTTCGGCAAAGGTGTGTTGAAGGCATGTGAGCACATCAATACCGAAATCTCTGAAGCGATCATGGGTCTGGATGCCAACGAACAGGCTTTCCTCGACCGTACTCTGATTGACCTCGATGGTACAGATAACAAGGCTCGCCTTGGCGCGAACGCAACGCTGGCGGTATCGATGGCAGTTGCCAAAGCGGCTGCTGAAGAATCCGGCTTGCCATTGTATCGTTACTTCGGTGGTTCAGGCGCGATGCAAATGCCAGTGCCGATGATGAACGTTATCAACGGTGGTGCACATGCCAACAACAACCTTGATCTGCAAGAATTCATGATCATTCCGGTTGGTGCTCCTAGCTTCCGCGAAGCAATTCGTTACGGCGCAGAAGTGTTCCACACACTGAAAAAAATCATCAATGACAAAGGTTTGTCGACTTCCGTTGGTGACGAAGGTGGCTTTGCTCCTTCAGTTGAAAACCACGAAGCTGCGATCAAACTGATTCTGCAAGCGATCGAACAAGCTGGCTACGAGCCAGGTACACAAATCGCGTTGGGTCTGGATTGCGCAGCCAGCGAATTCTACAAAGATGGCAAATACCATCTGGCAGGCGAAGGCATGGCTCTGTCGAGCGCTGACTTCACCAATCTGCTGGGAACCTGGTGTGACAAATACCCAATTATCTCGATCGAAGACGGCATGGCCGAAAACGATTGGGAAGGTTGGGCCACACTGACACGTTCACTGGGCAAGAAAATCCAGTTGGTTGGCGACGATCTGTTCGTTACCAACACTAAAATCCTGCGTGAAGGCATCCAGAAAGAAATCGCCAATTCGATCCTGATCAAGATCAATCAAATCGGCACCTTGACGGAAACTTTCGCAGCAATCGAAATGGCAAAACGCGCTGGTTACACAGCCGTCATTTCGCATCGTTCGGGCGAAACCGAAGATTCGACAATTGCAGATATCGCGGTTGGTACCAACTCCTTGCAGATCAAAACCGGCTCGATGTCGCGTTCGGATCGTATGGCGAAGTACAACCAATTGCTGCGCATTGAAGAAGATTTGGGCGATATCGCGAGCTATCCAGGCCGTGGCGCATTCTACAATTTGAAGTAATTAATCTCCGGTCATACAGCAGCACTGTGTGACCGGATTTTTCTTGTACATGTCCGATGCGTCTCATCATTCTTTGCCTTGCAGCGCTGGTATTGCTGATTCAGTTTCCCTTGTGGTTGGGGAAGGGCGGCTGGCTGCGTGTATGGGATCTCGATCAGCAAGTGATCGCGGCACAAAAGAAGAATGACGAATTAAAGGCGCGTAACGCCAAGCTTAATTCCGAAGTGCAGGATTTGAAGGAAGGTACCGGCGCCGTTGAAGAGCGCGCCCGTTACGAGCTAGGCATGATCAAGGAAAATGAAGTCTTTGTTCAAGTGCTGGATCCGAACAAGAAATCCTCATTCGTCTCTATTCCACCACCAGTACCTGAGCCCAAAGAAAAGCGTTGAACGATGCGCGTGAGATTTAAATACTCCGCACGCATCGTTTTTGTACTGCTTAGTGCTTGATCGGGCTGGCTGGAATCAAGGCTTCAACCGGAGCTTCCGTTACAAAGATTTGTGCGCAATCAACCGGGTCGAACTCGTAGTGCTGACCGCAAAAATCGCAATCAATCGCCAGCTTCCCCATTTCTTCCAGCGCTGAATCCACTTCTGCTTGGCCTAGCATCTTCAACATCGAACCGACTTTTTCACGTGTGCATGTACACAGGAAGTGCGGATGCTTGGGATCGAAAATACGAATATCTTCTTCCCAGAACAAACGTCGCATCAAGGTTTCGATATCGGTTGAAATCAATTCTTCCGTACGCAAGGTGGATGCGAGCATTACCGAGCGATCCCAGGTTCCCAGATCACCGGTGCCGGTTGCCGTGATGCCGCCTTCGTGCGGCATTTTCTGCAGCAGCAAGCCGCGCGATACATTATCGTCAGCGGCGAGCCACAGTTTGGTGTCGAGCTGCTCCGAACGCATCATGTAGTTCTCGATGACGGTCGCAACGGTATCGCCATCCAAAGGCACGATGCCTTGATAGGCTTGTTGTCCAGGTAATTTATCCTTGGGATCAAGCGTAATCACAAAGCGGCCTTGGCCATTAGCGTTGACTAATTCTGGCAAGGTAGCATCGTCACTGATGACAGCACCGTCGACCAATTTGGCAGTTGCGCGCATGTTCAATTCGGAGTCGCATTCGACTACCAGCAAACGCAAAGGACCATCGCCATAAATTTGCATGACGATCGCGCCGTTGAATTTCAGGTTGGCTGAGAGTAGTGCTGCTGCTGACAGCATTTCGCCCAAAATCGTTTTCACGGCTTTTGGATATTCGCGGCGTGCTTGTACGTGCTTCCATGTTTCTGAGATGTCGACTAGCTCGCCACGTACCACTGTGTCTTCGAACATGAATTTTTGTAGTGTATCGGCCATGCTTATCCTATCCGTTTCAATGTATTTTTAAAGTCGCGACCGCGTTCTACGTAGCTGGCTGCGATACGATGCAGATTGGCGACGTCAGCTTCGCTCAGCGTGCGTGCGACTTTGGCGGGTGTGCCGAGTATCAGCGAGTTATCTGGGAATTCCTTGCCTTCAGTGACCAGCGCACCGGCACCAACCAAGCAGTTTTTACCGATTTTTGCGCCGTTCAAAATGACAGCCTGTATGCCGACCAGTGATCCTGCACCTACAGTGCAGCCATGGATCATCGCTTGATGGCCGACGCTCACATTATCTTCCAGCGTAAGAGGGAAGCCTGGATCTGCGTGTAACACGGCGCCTTCTTGTAGATTGCAGTTTTCGCCGATGGTGATGTCTTCATTGTCGCCGCGCACGGTGACTTGAAACCAGACGCTGGAATTTTCCTTGATGGTGACACGACCAACAATGGTTGCCGAATCGGTGATGTAGGCAGATGCAGCAATGTTGGGAGCGTGTTCGCCTAATTGGTAGATAGCCATGTTGTCAGTAAAATGGGTGGTTGCCGACTGCGGGCATATTTCTAGGTGAATAGAAATATGAGTCACAGTTTTAATCGTGCTTGATGATTGGTCGAATAGCGGCCAAATAAATCAATTTACTTATGTGGGGCCAACTCCTTGGATTGGAAGGCCCTGCACATCGAACGAATCGAATATTCAAGCCATACATCTCTTTGGCTACGCGATTCACTACAAAGGCAGCATTTTACGTTACTCACATGAATATCCCTCATTCTGTACCAACTGATAACACCGAATTACGGGCCTTGTCCCTGCATTGGGTATGCGAGACCGATGCAAGGCTCAAGGCAAATGGTGTGATCGAATTAGCAAGATTATGGGCTGAAGGCAGACTGAGCCTGAATACCGATGATGGTCTGCAAGCACAGCAAGCAATACCCGGCCGTCCTGCCTTGCCGGAATTGATTTCCCCCAAGTTTGTGAAGCATCGCTCCATGCGTACGACGGAAGGGCGTGCTGCGATGATCCATGCGCTCACGCATATCGAGTTCAATGCGATCAATCTGGCCTTGGATGCTATCTGGCGCTTTGCCGGGATGCCGTCTGCATACTATGCCGACTGGTTAAAGGTGGCGGGTGAGGAGGCTTTGCATTTTTCTTTGCTGGCGGGGCATTTGCAGAGCTTGGGTTATCAATATGGCGATTTTCCCGCGCACAACAGCATGTGGGAGATGGCGGATAAAACCAGCGGCGATATTCTGGCCAGAATGGCCTTGGTGCCACGGACGCTGGAGGCGCGAGGGCTGGATGCTACGCCGTCGACACGTGCCAAGCTGGCGCAGGCAGGTGATCAGGCTGCGGCGGAAATTCTGGACATCATTTTGCGTGATGAAATTGGTCATGTTGCAATCGGCAATCATTGGTATAAAGTGCTATGCGATGAGCGTGAACTTGATCCAGTGACAACTTATGCTCAATTGGCTATACACTACAAGGCACCAACTTTGCGCGGACCGTTCAATCTGGAGGCTAGACGAGCAGCCGGATTTAGCGAGTTGGAGTTAAGGGCATTGGCGGGTGAGTTGCCCTAGATTTTGGTTTTACCTGTTTTTTCGTTGTTGTTACACCTTGTTACTGCATGGATGGAAACTTGATTAGAAGTTCATTGTCAGATCGGAAGATTGCTGTTTAGGCAATCTAATGTGCGGAAAATGCAATCGAGGCTAGCAGCGCATTATTGGCTTAAGGCATTTTTTTCATATAACTTCAATTTAAAAGGGAAAATCATGAATTCAAGCAAAACTCTCATCTCAATACTCGCAGCGAGTTTGTTGATTGCAGGTCTGGCCGCCTGTCAGAAAAAAGAAGATGTTGCTGGCACGGCTGAAACCGCTGGACAGAAAATTGATGCTGCAGCCGCAGCAGCAACTCAAAAAGTAGATGAAGCCGCTGCCAAGGTCGGCGAAGGTGTTGACAAGGCTAAAGCTGATGTCGCTCAAGGCGCTGCGAACCTTACTGACGCAACCGGTAAAAAAGTTGAAGAAGTCGGCGTAAAAATGCAGGATGCTGCCAAAGACGGTACTAGCAAGTAATTTACTTGCCTACAGCGCGCCGATGATCGTTGATCGTCGGCGCGCTTTGTTGTTTACAGCCTGATTGTGCGAATCTGTATCTGGAATTTTCTTGTTTTTGATTTGTCTCATAGTGCAGGAATAGCGAGTTGCCGTCCGAGCATTGTTTAGATGGAATGTAAAATGACCGTCTGATACAGATATGCGATGTCTTGCGTCGCGTCTTCCCCCATTTTTTATACCCGTATTTATCGGTCACTCTGCATGAAGTCTTCGCGTTCCGAATTTATTAATATCCGTGGTTTGAGCTATCACATACGACATTGGGGCAATCAGGATGCGCCTATGCTATTCATGTTGCATGGCTGGATGGATATGTCCGCTTCGTTCCAGTTTCTGGTCGATGCCCTGCAGCGTGAATGGCACGTGATTGCACCGGATTGGCGTGGTTTTGGTTTAAGCGATCATGCGGGTACGAGTTACTGGTTCCCTGATTATCTGGGCGATCTGGATGCGATCATGCAGCATTATTCGCCAACGCAGCCTGTCTATTTGCTCGGGCATAGTCTGGGAGCAAACGTTGCTGGAGTTTATGCCGGTGTACGCGCCAATAGAATCAAGAAATTAGTCAATCTCGAAGGTTTCGGCATGCCGACCACGAGTTCGGAAGATGCGCCTGCGCGTTTTGCCACATGGCTGGATGAGTTGCAGGGCATACCCAGTTTGCGTAGCTATGCGACGCAAGAAGAAGTTGCGGCGCGCTTGCAAAAGACCAATCCGCGCTTGAGTGATGAGCGTGCTGCATTCTTGTCCGCACATTGGGCTGCACCGAACGAGAGCGGCGCATGGGAAATTCAAGCCGATCCGACGCATCGCTTGTCCAATCCGTATTTATATCGAGTGGAAGAGGTGCTGGCATGCTGGAAGCTGATCACAGCGCCGGTCTTGTGGGTAGAGGCGAAGAATAGTGAGTTACTCACGCGTATGGGATCGAAAGAGAAAGCGCGCGCAGAAATAGACCGGCGTATTGCATCGATTCCGAATGCCACCATCTTGATGGTGGATAACGCCGGTCACATGCTGCAGCACGATCAGCCTGAAATTCTGGCGGCGGCAATTGATCAATTTCTGGATTGAGTGCTGGCCCCGCATTTGCTTTAGGGCAAATCGTGCTTATCGCGCGTACAATCGAACCATGCGTTGCTTCTAGCGCTATATAACTGATTTTGCATGCTAAACGTAGATCTACATTGCCATTCTAATTTTTCTGACGGTACCTTGACACCGACGGCGCTGGCTGCCCGCGCCAAAGCGAATGGTGTCGATGTATGGGGAATGACCGACCACGATGAAATTGGTGGGATTGCGGAGGCGCGTGCTGCTGCGGCAGCGCTGAATTTGCCATTTGTCCCTGGTGTGGAGATTTCAATTACGTGGTCCGGCCAAACCGTGCACATCGTCGGTTTGCAAATCGATGAAACGAATGATGTGCTGGTTAAAGGGCTGGCAGCAACCCGCGGTGGTCGTGAGCCGCGGGCGCGCGAAATAGGCGAACAACTGGAAAAAATCGGCATTACAGGTGCGTATGAAGGCGCGCTTAAGTTTGTCGATAATCCGGATTTGATTTCCCGTACACACTTTGCCCGCTACATTATCGAGCTGGGTTTGTGTGGCAACCTGCATGAAGTCTTTGATAATTACCTGGGTGAAGGCAAGCCGGGTTTTGTCCCGCATCGCTGGGCAAGCTTGCAAAATGCGGTGGAGTGGATACGTGCTGCAGGCGGCATGGCGGTGATTGCCCATCCAGGTCGCTATAAATTCAGCGATCTTGCATTTGATGCTTTATTTAATGAATTTAAAGGCTTCGGCGGTGTCGGAATCGAGGTGACGACGGGTAGCCATACTGTCGATCAATATGATTATTATGCCAAGATAGCGAACAGCTACGGTTTCTTGGCTTCGCGCGGTTCCGATTTTCACGGTCCCGGCGAATCGCGTGTCGATTTGGGTGCACTTCCGGCATTACCGCTCGGCGTGCGTCCGATTTGGCATGATTGGCGTTTGTAATAGCTGAGCAATTTCTGATCAGTGTGTTGCGCTCTTGAAATTTTTGATTGCGGCCTTATTTAGGAATCGCTCTTAACCCCCTTTGGAGGCTATTGAATGAAACGAATTTTCCTTTTCATTGCAACGAATATTGCAGTGATTGCGGTGATGTCTGTGGTGCTATCGCTCCTGGGCGTAGACCGCTTTATTACACAAGCTGGCTTGAATTTGCCGATGTTACTGGCGTTTTCGCTGGTAGTTGGTTTTACCGGTTCATTTATCTCGCTGTTGATCAGCAAGCCTATGGCTAAATGGTCGACTGGTGCACGTGTCATTACCGCGCCATCGTCGAGCACTGAGTTGTGGCTGATTGATTCGGTGCGCAAGCTGTCGGAGCGCGCTGGCATTACGATGCCGGAAGTAGCTGTCTATGACGGCGAGCCAAATGCATTTGCAACGGGTGCGTTTAAAAACTCTGCTCTGGTTGCGGTATCGACCGGCTTGCTGCAAAGCATGACGAAAGATGAAGTTGAAGCGGTGCTGGCGCATGAAGTCGCCCACGTTGCCAATGGCGACATGGTGACGATGACCTTGGTACAAGGCGTGGTGAATACCTTTGTCGTCTTCCTGTCGCGTGTGGTTGGTTACTTTGTTGATCGTGCGCTTTCTTCGCGCAATAACAATAGTGGCGGACAAGGCATGGGTTATTTCATTACAGTGATGGTGTGTCAGGTCGTGTTCGGCATTGCTGCTTCGGTGATCGTTGCATGGTTCTCGCGTCATCGTGAGTTCCGCGCTGATGCAGGTGCTGCGAAATTGCTGGGTAGCCCGCAGCCGATGATGAAAGCGCTGGCACGTCTTGGTGGCATTGAACCATCAAGTTTGCCGGAAGGTTTGGCTTCGCTGGGTATCAATGACAAGCCTGGATTTGCTGCTCTGTTTTCTAGCCATCCACCGATTGAAGACCGTATTGCAGCGTTGCGCAATATTCAATAATTCTTTATCGGGAACGTATGGCGGCGGTGGCCTGTAGGCTGTCGCCGCCCTTATTTTTTATGAGCCAATTCTTTCAGATTCATCCGGAAAATCCGCAGGCGCGTTTGATCACACAAGCCGTGCAAATCGTCAGAGATGGCGGGATCGTCGCTTTGCCTACCGATTCCTGTTATGCCTTGGTATGCCATCTTGATGACAAGGATGCTGTTGCACGTTTGCGCCGGATCCGTAATGTCGACGACAAACATCATCTGACATTGTTATGCCGTGATTTGAGCGAGATTGCGCTCTATGCGAAGGTCGATAATCAGCAATATCGTTTGTTGAAATCGGCAACGCCTGGACCGTACACCTTTATTCTGGAAGCGACCAAGGAAGTCCCACGTCGCTTGAGTCATCCGTCACGGAAGACCATAGGTTTGCGTGTGCCGGAAAACCGTATCGTGCATGCCTTGCTGGAAGAGCTTGCTCAACCTTTGCTCGGTACCACTTTGATCTTGCCGGGTGAAGATGAGCCGCTGACTGATCCTGAGGACGTACGTGATCGCCTGGCTAAACTGGTTGATCTGGTCATTGATGGTGGCGCTTGCAGTTTTGAGCCGACCACCGTCATCGATTTGACGAGCGGTGAACCTGTGCTGCAGCGTCAAGGACGCGGCGATGCATCGCTATTCGGCCTGTAATTCAAACTTATTCAATCACGGTTGGTGACTGATGTCGTCAACCGTGTCTTATGTGCTGCCGTTCATTCAAATGAGAGTGCGCATATCCGATTGCTTTATCTGTTGTCACAAACGACAGCATCCCCTCTGATAAAATCCTACCGATGAACGATCTTATTCAAACTTTTGCTGTTTATGCATTACCTATCGTATTTGCGATTACCTTGCATGAGGCTGCGCACGCGTATGCAGCCAAATACTTTGGCGATACCACTGCTTATGCGCAAGGTCGCATGAGCTTGAATCCGATCAAGCATATCGATCCTATCGGCACTTTGTTGATTCCTATCGCGCTGTATTTCGCAGGTAGCCCGTTTCTGTTTGGCTATGCGAAGCCAGTGCCGGTCAACTTCGGCAATTTGCGTAATCCGAAAAAGCAGATGGCATTTGTGGCGCTGGCTGGACCTGCGGCAAATCTGGTGATGGCCTTGATGTGGATGTTGATGGGAATCTTCTTGCAAGTGTTCGGTGCAAATGAAGAATTCTTGATGCGCATGGCGCAGGCTGGTATTTTGACGAACTTGGTGATTTTTGCCTTCAATCTGTTCCCGATACCTCCGCTCGACGGTGGACGCATCATGACCAGTATTCTGCCGCATAAATATGCGTATAAATTCGCACAGTTGGAACCATACGGCTTTTTCATCGTGTTGGCGCTGGTATTCCTGAAAGTGCTGCACTTCTGGATGGTGCCGGTGATGTCGATTGCTGCTACCTTTTTGAAATTGCTTGTTTCCCCCCTTACTTTTTTACTGAACTGAGTTTTTATGTCTATCGATCGCGTTGTTTCCGGTATGCGCCCGACGGGTGCGCTGCATCTTGGCCACTATCATGGTGCGCTGAAGAACTGGGTCAAATTACAGAATGAAGTTCCTTGCCTTTTCTTCGCCGCCGATTGGCATGCATTGACGACGCATTACGACGATCCTAGCCTTATCGAAAGCAGTACTTGGGAAATGTTGATCGACTGGTTGGCGGCCGGTGTCGATCCGATGAAGTCCAGCTTATTCATTCAATCCCAGGTTCCTGAGCATGCCGAGTTGCACCTGCTGCTGTCCATGATCACGCCACTGGGTTGGCTGGAGCGTGTGCCGACTTATAAAGATCAACAGGAAAAATTGTCGGAGCGTGATCTCGCGACTTATGGTTTCCTCGGTTATCCCTTGCTGCAAGCGGCAGACGTATTGATTTATCGTGCGACGCAGGTGCCGGTTGGCGCCGATCAAATTCCACACATCGAAATGATGCGCGAGATCGCGCGTCGCTTTAATCATATGTACGGCAAGGAAAAAGGCTTTGAAGAAAAAGTCGCCGAAACATTGAAGAAATTGAGCGGCAAGCAAGGCAAGCAATACAAGGAGTTGCGTACTGCGTATCAAGAGCAGGGCAATGCCGAAGCTTTGGACTGGGCGAAAACCTTGCTCGATAGCGTGCAAAGCATCAGCGAAACCGATCGCGAACGCTTGTTCGGTTATCTGGCAGGCACCCGCAAGCAGATTTTGCTCGAGCCACAAGTACGCCTGACGGAAGCATCGCGTATGCCAGGACTCGATGGACAGAAAATGTCCAAGAGCTATGGTAATTCGATCACCTTGCGCGAAGACAAAGAGAGTCTGACGAAGAAGATTCGTACGATGCCGACTGACCCTGCACGCGTGCGTCGCACTGATGTTGGCGATCCTGAAAAATGCCCGGTCTGGCAGCTGCATCTGGTGTATTCCGATGCTCCGACCAAGGAGTGGGTCGTCAAAGGTTGCACTTCAGCCGGAATCGGTTGCATCGAATGCAAACAGCCGGTGATCGACGGCGTGCTGAAGGAGCAGGAACCTATGCGTGAACGTGCGCAAAAATACATAGATGATCCGTCGTTGGTACGCGCCATCGTGGCTGATGGCCGCGACAAAGCACGTGTATTGGCGCAGGAAACCATGCGCGAAGTCCGCGATGCGATGGGCTTGAGCTACAACAACTGATGATTGCCCAAGGTACGAATGCGCATAATGCGCTGGATCAGCCATCGACTTGGGTTGCGCGTTTTGCGCCCTTGATTCCTGTCGGCGAAGTGATGGATCTGGCTTGCGGTGCAGGGCGTCATAGCCGGTTACTGGCGCAGCACGGGCATCCGGTGTTGGCGGTTGATCGTAATGCAGATGCATTGGCGCTGGCGGCAGGCAAGGATATCCAAACCTTGCAACTGGATCTGGAAACGGACGATCCTGCTCAGACATGGCCGTTTGCAGACCATCGTTTTGCCGGAATAGTCGTTACCAATTATCTGCATCGTCCACTCTGGCCGCTCATGGTTGCCAGTCTGGCTGCGAACGGCGTACTGATTTACGAAACCTTCGCACTGGGAAATGAGCAATTTGGCAAGCCTTCCAATCCTGACTTTTTGCTGAAGCATGGTGAATTGCTGGATGTCGCGCGTCAGTACCGCTTGCAAGTCGTCGCCTATGAAAATGGCTATATTGCAGAGCCAAAACCGGCAATGGTGCAGCGGATTTGCCTGATCAAGGCTGAAAATGGCCTTGCGGCTGAGAATCTTCGCTTAATTTGACCTTCTATTCTAGGCAAGACAACACCACACAAGCGGGCGATCCGCTACAATCTAATACTCTCTAATTTTTTCGCTCACACACTATTATGATTCAGGGCAGCATAGTCGCAATCGTTACTCCCATGCACGCTGACGGCTCACTCGATTTGCCGGGTTTGCGTAAATTGATTGATTGGCACATCGCCGAAGGTACGGACGGCATCGTGATCGTCGGTACTACTGGTGAATCGCCTACCGTCTCGGTTGACGAACATTGTGAACTGATCCGCGTCGCGGTTGAACATACCGCCAAGCGTATTCCTGTGATCGCCGGTACCGGCGGTAACTCTACTTCCGAAGCGATTGAATTGACTCAATTCGCCAAAGATGTCGGAGCGGATGCTTCCTTGCTGGTTGTGCCTTACTACAACCGCCCAACGCAAGAAGGTATGTATCAGCACTTCAAGAAAATCGTCGAAGCAGTTGATCTGCCTGCGATTCTTTACAACGTGCCTGGTCGTACCGTAGCAGATATGTCGAACGAAACGATACTGCGTTTGGCGCAAATTCCAGGCGTGATCGGCGTGAAAGATGCGACTGCGAACATCTCGCGTGGTATTGATCTGTTGCGTTTGGCACCAAAAGGTTTCTTGGTGTATTCGGGCGACGATGCAACCGCGATGGCATTGATGTTCTGCGGTGCTAAAGGCAATATTTCCGTTACCGCAAATATTGCACCGCGCGCCATGCATCAATTGTGTGATGCTGCGATGAACCAGCGCGTGGCTGAAGCTGTCGAAATCAACAACAAGGTTTCCCCTCTGCATAACAAGCTGTTTGTCGAGCCTAACCCAGTGCCAGTGAAATGGGCGATGGCCGAAATAGGCTTGATCCCAACCGGTATGCGTTTGCCTATCGTGCCATTGGCTGCGGAATATCATGATGTCGTGCGCGCAGCGATGCGTGAATCGGGTGTATTACAATAAGTCCCGATTTGGCACGTGCCTCTGATATCGACGGCTGAACCTGCTTTTAAAAAGTATTCAACATTATGACTCGGAAGATTTCTTACATGGCTCAATGCAGCTTCGCAAAACGTGGAATAGCTTACGTGCTCGTGCTCTCCGGCCTGGCTGGATGTAGCTCTATCAATTCGATGCTGGAACCAGGTCGTATCGATTATAAAAGCGAGGGCAGCAAGACCAAGACGCCTACGCTGGAAATTCCTCCGGATCTGACTCAACTTCAGCGCGAAAATCGCTTTGGCCTGCCGGATGCAAATCGCGGCACGGCAACGGCATCTTCCTATAATCAGCAGCAAGCAGTGCGTCCTGCCGAGCAAGCGGCAACGGTTGCGCCGAAAGCGCTGGCGGATGTCCGCATTGAACGTGATGGCATGCAACGTTGGTTGGTCATCAATGAGTCGCCTGAAGTGTTGTGGCCGAAAATCAAGGATTTCTGGCAAGACAATGGTTTCCTGATCAATCTCGATTCGCCACAATCCGGTGTGATGGAAACCGATTGGGCAGAAAACCGCGCAAAAATTCCACAAGATTTCCTACGTTCGACACTGGGCAAGGTATTCGATTCTCTGTACTCGACCGGTGAACGTGACAAGTTCCGTACTCGTCTTGAGCGCGGTCCTAATGGCACTACCGAGGTGTATGTTAGTCATCGTGGTGCTGAAGAGGTCTTGACCGGCACCGACAAAGAAACCACCGTCTGGACTGCACGTGCATCCGATCCAGAACTGGAAGCAGAATTCCTGTCGCGCATGATGGTGTCCTTGGGTGTGGAAGGTACACGTGCCAAGGCAGCAGTCGCTAATGTCGTTGCGCAGTCGTCGCGCGCCAAATTGGTCAAGGCACCAAGCGGTAATTACGTTCAAGTCGATGAAGGTTTCGAGCGCGCATGGCGCCGTGTCGGTTTGGCACTGGATCGCGTCGGCTTTACCGTAGAAGATCGTGATCGCACACAAGGTTTGTATTATGTTCGTTACGTTGATCAGGGTGATGACTCCAAAGTAACCGAGAAAAAAGGTTTCTTTGCGAATCTCTTTACCTTTGGTTCGAGCAAGGCTGAGAAAGATAAGGCGGCTGCGCGTTATCGTGTTTCCATCAAGGGCGCTGCCGATTCTAGCCAGATTTCTGTGCTGAATAACGACGGCAAGCCGGAAACATCGAAAACAGGCGAACGCATTCTTGCTTTGTTGAATGAGCAGTTGAAATAATTTGTGTATGCCGACTGACGAGGTTTGCGCTTGAAGTTTGCCAGCCTCGGCAGTGGCAGTGAAGGAAACGCTCTACTCATTTCTACCCAATCCAGCACGACAAGTACAACGGTCATGCTGGATTGCGGCTTCGGGATACGGGAAACCGAACGACGTCTGGCAAGACTGCAGATGGTTCCAGGCGATCTTGCCGGAATAATCGTCACCCACGAACATCAAGACCATGTCGGCGGCGTATTCAAGTTCGCGCGACGTCATAAAATCCCTGTTTGGCTCAGTTACGGCACCTATCAAGCCGTGCATGATAAATGCGATGGTGTAACACTCAATTTCTGCCGTGATAGCGAATCGTTCACGATCGGTGGTCTTCAGTTGTTGCCTTACACGGTACCGCACGATGCGCGAGAGCCGGTGCAATATGTGGCAAGCAATGGCGTGGCTAAATTAGGCGTATTGACTGATGCCGGGCACGCAACGTCACATGTCATTGCGGCCTTGGGCGGATGTGATGCATTGATGCTGGAGTGTAATCACGACAGGCAGATGCTGATGGATTCAGCCTATCCGCCATTGCTGAAGCAGCGTATAGGCGGTGCTTATGGACACTTATCGAATCAGATGGCAGGGGAAATATTGGCTGCGCTGGATAAATCTCGCCTAAAGCGTATTGTGGGTGCGCATCTCAGTCTGAAAAACAATACGCCCGATCTTGCGCGTGCGGTATTGACGCATGAAGTGTCCGATCAAGTGGAAGTAAGGATTGCTTGCCAGGAAGATGGTTTCGACTGGCTGGATGTGGCACCTCATTGACGGAGGTCTGAGGCAGTAGGATTTGCAAGAGGCATAAAAAAAGCCGACCTAATGGTCGGCTTTTTCATCCAAAAAATGGATTACTTAGCTGCTGGAGCTTCAGCTGCTGGTGCTGCTGGAGCAGCAGGAGCTTCTGTTGCTGGTGCTGCTGGAGCTTCAGCTGCAGGAGCTGCTGCTGGTGCTTCTGGAGCTGCTGCTGGAGCTGCTGGAGCTTCAGCTGCTGGTGCTGGTGCAGGAGCTGCTTCTTCTTTTTTGCTGCATGCGGTCAAAGCGATAGCTAACAGGGATGCGATCAGCAGGGATTTTGTCATGATTATCTTTCAATAATGAATCTAGGTTGATATTAATGTGCGATGAATAATTACCGGTAATTATCGCTCTATAGGGTGCTTCGTATGTATTTCGAACCATAATGCTGCGGTGCGATGAAACGAAACCTTCCTAACCGATAATTATAGTCCTTCTTTTTGCTTGTGACACAACACTTTTACATTTTGGTAAGTGCAATGTTGTAACAAAATATAAAAATTGGGACTCAAATTTTGTCGGGCCTCATCTTCTGTGCGAAATAACTCCGGGTAATGTCGTTTATTTGGCGTTATCCCAGAGTTAGCCAGCCATCTTTGTGCCATGTATGGAAGGCATCAATGACATCAGCAGAGGCGGAAGCGATACTCGTTCCGCTTAGATGTCTTTCATTCGCCAATTCTTTCAGAATCGTTAAATCTTCCTCGCCAACCTCAAACGAAGTGCCATTTATGAAGATGTAATTGCTGCGATGCAGCATCTGCGTCTTGAGCGAAAGTTTGATGCCACTTTTCTTTGCATTCTGCAAAAAGCGCGTTCTGGTGAGGTTTTCTTCTGGCGCGTCGAAATACACTTGCGCCTTAGGCTCGGATAAATATTCGCCGAGGAAGAGAGCGATATCTTCCTGAGTAAAACTTACCTTGTTCAATTCTGCGGTCACGCGTGACAACATCGCGCTGCTGATTTCGGCGCGGTGTTTGGATGGCTTCAAATCAGGATCGGCATAACGGCCCGGCAAGTCGATGGAGTCGATCATCGATTCCAGAAATGCTTCACCCAACTCTTGATAGGACGGTGCGCGGAAGCCGATGGAATAAGTCATGCATTCATCCATCGCCACGCCTTCGTGTGCGTACTGCGGTGGCAGGTACAGCATATCGCCGGGTGCGAGTATGAATTCTTCTTCTGCCTTAAAGTGTTTCAGGATCTTCAGCGGCATGTCTTCGACCAGCGTCAGATCTGTTTGCGCGCCTATGCGCCAGCGTCTATGTCCATGTGCTTGCAACAGGAATACGTCATACGAATCGAAATGCGCACCGACGCCGCCGGCTTCGGTTGCATAACTGATCATCAAGTCGTCGAGACGTGCATCCGGCACGAAGTCGAATTGGCGCATCAGGGAATCAACCTTCTCGTCGACCAAATTGACGCCTTGTACCAGCAAGGTCCAATCTTTTTGCGTCAATGGAGGAACCTGCTCGAAGGGGCCGTTGTCCATGTTCCACTGGCGTTTGACGTGGGTAATCAAGCGTGATTCAACGTCATCGCGTTTGACCAGATCAAATAATTCGTCGCGCGTAAGCAATGCTTGGAAATCAGGGATAGCTTGGCGAATCAGCAATGGTTTTTTATGCCAGTAGTCGCGGAGAAATTCTGCAGCGGTTAGGCCGCCTAAAAGAGTCAATTTTTTCATGGCGTCATTATATAGGTAGGTGTATTACGCTGGAGGGCAGAGTAGCGGTGCTATCTGGCAGGTGCGCGGGTATAATTGCGGCCATATTAAATGAAAGGATCATCATGAAGATTGCCAAAAATACGGTCGTGACCGTGGAATACAAATTGTCAGACGCGCAAGGCGATTTGATTGAAGACGGCCGTGAGCCTATGGTGTACTTGCACGGCGGCTATGAAAACACGTTGCCTAAGATTGAGGAAGCGCTGGACGGCAAGGAAGTTGGCTTTGAAAACACCATTCAAGTCGAGCCTGAAGATGCTTTTGGCGAATACGATCCTAACCTGGTCAAGATCGAGCCACGCGGCCGTCTGCCGACACCTTTGGAAGTAGGCATGCAGTTCGAAGGTTCGCCAGAAACAGAAGATGAAGATGAGCAACCGCTGATTTTCACCGTGACCGATATCGCTGATGACAAGGTTGTGCTGGACGGTAATCATCCATTGGCTGGCATGGCTTTGCGCTTCACCTTGAAAGTAACGGAAGTTCGTGAAGCAACTGAAGAAGAAATTGCACATGAGCACGTACATGGCGCACATGGCCATCATCATGGTTCGGAAGATGATGAAGGCGAAGAGGGCGATCACTTCCGTACGCATCCAATTCACTAATTCGATTTATTCGTCGTGAATGCGTGCAGTCCGGAATAAAACGGGATGCCACTTGATGGAAATAAAAACGGATGCTTAAAGGCATCCGTTTTTTTATTGCTGCGATGTATGCTGATTTGAATAACGATGCAATTGTTATCGACGTATCGCTTGTATCGTAATCGGATTCACCAGCGCGAATAATTCAGGCAATGCAGGATTGACTACGATTTTGCGCCAAGGCGGATCAACGCGTAAGGCGCCTACATTGCCGTGCCAGTCTATCCCTTTAGGTGACGCAACTGGACGAGAGTTTTGATCGCTGTGAACAATCAAAATCTTGCCGTGGAATTTTTCACTGAAGGCCAGTATCTGTCGTCGAATATCGGCAAATCCTTCGCGTTTGCCAGATGAGAACATCGATGAATGTTCTGCCTTCAATAATGGATTGCCATCGCAAAACAAGACGATGCCATCGACCTTGCTAATTTTTGCAGTGAGGAAGAGGCGCTTCAGCCAATCACTGTTGGCGGTTTGTCTATCTTCAAATTCGCTGTTGCGACCGGCAGCATTCAAATAATTATTGTTGTTCGCCGGCAGGTTGATAGTGGCAAACATCACGTCGCCGATACGCCAGCGCATGTTTTCCCCGTAAGAACGGAATTGCGGCATCATCGATTGGCGAACCAATGGAAGCTTGCTATCGCCAAAGGAAAATTCATCGGTGAAAAACAGATCGCGAATACGGTTCATGCGCTCTGTTGCGGTGACGCGATTCTTTGTATTGCCACAACGTGTCCAGTCGTTGCCGGTAATCGAAACGATGACGCCATTTTTTGCGCTATCGAGCAATGAGCGGCGTTCTTTGTAGAGTGTGTCACTGCATGCTTCGTTGTCAGCCTTGATGCCGCTCACTACAACGAATGCCAGATTATCTGCGTCGCTTTCTTCTATCGACTCACGCAAAGTTGTTTCACTATTAGCTGATTGAACCGGCTTGGCAATGACGCCGAAGCTGAACGGCGTCGTGTCCGTAGCATGCGCAAAGGCCGGATGGGCAAGCGCAAGACAAATCAGTAATTGTGAAACAGAATTTTTCATTCTGACGTGTGCTGATTACTCAGTTCCTTCAAGCGATAAAGTGCATCCAATGCTTCACGCGGTGACAATGCGTCTGGGTTGATCGCTGCAACGGCTTCATCTATCGCGGACGCTTGCTGATGCACAGGTATCATCTCTTCAGATGCTGATGCATTACTTGTACTGGCGAATAAATCAAACTGTGGCGTAACCTGCATCGAATTAGCCTCTAAAGAAGCAAGATGTTTCCGTGCGGCACGAATGACTGGCTGCGGTACGCCAGCCAGTTGCGCCACTTGCAAACCGTAGCTTTGTGAAGCAGGGCCTGCCTGTACTGCATGTAAGAACACAATACTGTCTTTATGTTCCACTGCTGACAAATGAACATTGGCGGCCGTAGGGTGAATCTCCGGCAATTGAGTCAATTCAAAATAATGCGTGGCGAACAGGGTGAAGCTTTTGGTCGTATCAATGAGGTGCTTGGCAATCGCCCATGCTAATGCAAGGCCATCGAAGGTCGACGTGCCACGTCCGACTTCATCCATCAAGACCAGTGAGTTTTCTGTCGCACCGTTCAGGATAGCGGCGGATTCTGTCATCTCTACCATGAAGGTAGAACGACCACCGGCCAGATCATCGGCGGCGCCTATACGCGTAAAGATACGGTCAATAGGGCCGATCACCGCGCGACTGGCAGGGACAAAGCTACCGACATAAGCCAGCAGCGTAATCAATGCGACTTGTCGCATATAGGTCGATTTACCACCCATGTTCGGGCCGGTGATCAACAGTAATTTGCATTCGCTGGAAAGCAGGCAATCGTTGGCGATGAAGCGTTCGATGTGATTCTCTACAACGGGATGACGACCTTGCTCGATGGTAATCGTTGGTTCGTTCACCAGTTGCGGCGCGCACCAGTTGTGACGCATCGCATGTTCTGCGAGTGCAACCAAGGTGTCAAGCTGTGCCAGCGCATGTGCGATGTTTTGCAGGGTGGCGATGTGCTGCGTCATTTGTTGCAGCACTTGTTCGTACAGGTACTTCTCACGCGTTAGCGCGCGCTCCTGTGCCGACAAAGCTTTGTCTTCAAATGCCTTGAGTTCCGGTGTGATGTAGCGTTCGGCATTCTTCAAGGTTTGGCGGCGACGATAGTCATCCGGCACTTTGTCGGTTTGACCGTGCGTGACTTCGATATAGAAGCCGTGCACCTTGTTGTATTCAACGCGCAAATTGTTGATGCCGGTACGTGCGCGTTCGCGCGTTTCTAGATCGACGAGGAATTGCCCTGCGTTTTCTGACAGGCCGCGCAGCTCATCCAGTTCTGCATCGAAGCCACGTGCGATCACACCGCCATCACGCACCATCGCAGCTGGCTCCATTGCAATCGCACGTTCAACCAGATCGAGACAGTCGGTCGGTGTGGCGAGTGCATCATGTATCGTTTTCAACAAAGGTGCATCGGCATCCTTGTTGCACATGGATACATAGGCGCGTAGCGAAGGTAATTGCTGCAAGCCGCCGCGCATGCCGGCCAGATCGCGCGGTCGTGCCGACAATAATGCGATGCGTGTGGTGATGCGCTCGACGTCGGGGACTGATGCCAGTGTGGAAGCCAATCCGCTGCAGGCATCGGCGCGCATCAAGGCATTGATGGCAGCGTGACGTGCCATCGCAACGCTTTGATCGCGGCGCGCATGGTGCAGCCAGTGACGCAACAGGCGCGAACCCATCGCGGTGCGGCAATGATCGAGCAGCGAGAACAGCGTCGCGGCATTCGTATCTTGCCCACGTATGGTTTCTGTCAGTTCTAGATTGCGACGAGTAGCGGCATCCAGGCCGATGAATTCGTTTTCTGTTTCTACCGTCAGCGTGCGTACATGCTGCAAGCCTTTGCCTTGCGTCGATTGCGCGTAGCGCAGCAGCGCACCGGCAGCGCCGATGGCAGCGCTTAGATTTTCTGCGCCGAAACCGGTCAATGTGCCTACATTGAGTTGCTCGTACAAAGCTTTGGTGCCATGTGCAATATCGAAGTGCCAGTCGGGGATCGTGGTGTTTTTTGCGTAAGAAAATTCATTGAACAGATCGTTGACGCTGCCGGGCAATAAAATTTCGGCAGGTGCAATGCGTTCCAGTTCATGCTTCAGACGCGCTTCTGCATTTTGCGCATCGGTGGAAAACTCCATCAATTTCAATGCGCCACTTGCCATCGACAGCCAGGCGAGACCTATCGTGACGGTTTTGCGTTGCGTCGTACTGTAGAGTGCGAGCAAGGGTTGTTCGGATTTTTCCGGCAGTAGATCTGAGTCGGTCAATGTGCCTGGCGTGATGACGCGCATCACTTTGCGCTCGACGGGACCTTTGCTGGTCGCCGGATCGCCGATCTGTTCACAGATCGCAATCGATTCACCTAGTTTGACCAGCTTGGATAAGTATTGATCAACCGCATGGAAGGGCACGCCTGCCATCTTGATCGGATTGCCGTTAGATGCGCCGCGTTGGGTCAGTGTGATGCCAAGCAGACGGGATGCTTTTTCCGCATCATCGAAAAACAATTCGTAGAAGTCACCCATCCGATAAAACACTAGCGTGGTCGGATGCTCGGCCTTGATGCGCAGATACTGCTGCATCATAGGTGTGTGCTTCTCGTTCGGAAGAGGGATGTTTGTTTTTTCGGTTACCGACGACATAGTTGATTCCAAAGTTTCTTCAGCACGTTTTGTTTCTCGGCTCAGCTATTGCAACTGAGCACGGGAAGACAAAAGTAAAGATGACATTGTATTCGACGAGATCGATTTTGTTGGCACCGCAATGCAATAGATATGCTGTCTTTGCCCAAGGGCTGCAACATTTAATGTTGCAGCCCTTGCAGCTTAGCGGCCGCGGCCGCCTGAACGGTGTGGTGCTGCCGGACGTGCGGTTGAATTGCCGCCAAAACTACGCGATGGACCATTCGGTTTTGGTGCAGGTGCTTTGCCGGATTTTGCCGGAGCATTGCGTCCTTGACCTTGTGGGCGACGACCTTGTACATCGTTGCTGCGACGTTGTATCGGTTGTGGTTTCGCGTTCAGATCTGGTTCAAAGCCAGGAATCACTTCCGATGGCAGCTTGCGCTTGATCAGCTTCTCGATATCTTTCAACATGTCCAGTTCATCGACGCAAACCAGCGACACTGCTTCGCCGGTAGCACCAGCGCGGCCGGTACGGCCGATGCGATGTACGTAATCTTCAGGCACATTCGGCAAATCGTAGTTCACGACGTGTGGCAATTGATCAATGTCGATGCCACGTGCAGCGATATCGGTTGCTACCAATACTTGCAAACTGCCATCCTTGAATTCACTCAATGCACGTGTGCGTGCCGACTGGCTTTTATTGCCATGAATCGCCATGCCGCTGATGCCGTCTTTTTCAAGTTGTTCAACCAGCTTGTTCGCACCGTGCTTGGTGCGTGTGAAGACCAGTACTTGCGACCAGTTATTGGTCTTGATCAGATGCGCGAGCATAGGGTGCTTCTTGTCGCGGTCAACCGGATGGATTTTTTGTTCGATCACTTCAACGGTCGAATTGCGACGTGCCACTTCGATCATGGCAGGTGAATTCAACAAGCCATCTGCCAACGCCTTGATCTCGTTAGAGAACGTAGCGGAGAACAAGAGGTTTTGACGGTTCTTAGGCAGTACTGCGAGTACGCGGCGGATGTCTTTGATGAAGCCCATATCGAGCATGCGGTCGGCTTCGTCCAGTACTAGGATTTCAACCTTGGTCAGATTGACGGTGCCTTGTTGCATGTGATCCAGCAGGCGACCTGGTGTAGCAACCAGGATATCGACGCCGTGCTTGAGCATTTTGATTTGTGGATTGATGCCGACGCCGCCGAAGATAACAGCGGAGTTCAGATTCAAATACTTGCCGTAGGTGCGTACGCTTTCTTCAACTTGCGCTGCCAGTTCGCGGGTTGGAGTCAACACGAGGGCGCGGATAGGGCGTTGGGCAGAAGCTGATGCGTGTGGGGTGCCGCTGGTAGCAAGGCGATGCAAAATCGGCAGCGTGAAGCCTGCGGTTTTGCCGGTGCCGGTTTGCGCACCAGCCAGCAAGTCACCGCCAGCCAAAACAGCAGGGATGGCTTGTGCTTGAATCGGGGTCGGGTTGGTATAACCGCTTTCGGTAACGGCGCGAACAATTCCTTCGGCTAAGCCGAGGTCAGAAAAAGACATGAATACTCAATAGAAAATTATCGGCCTGTCGCCGCAGAGGGCGCCAGTCGCAGGCAAACGGGATTAGGGTGCGGAAATCGCGAGACAGCGGCAAGGTGACTGGAGGTATGCCGTGTGCGGCGAGTATAACAGGGCAATGCTGCAGTGCAGATTAAATCTGCCTGAGAGAGCTTTCATGAAAGCGGTGAGGATGCAAAAGAATGTTCAAAATGTCATCAGTGTTCACCATTGGCATTGCAGAGCATCACGCATCGAGTACGCGTAGGCCTATCGTGCCGCTGATGATCAAGGCTATGCACAGCAGACGCATAGGCGATAAGGCATCCTGAAACAGAAAAATACCGAGTATGGCTACACCAACGGTGCCCGTGCCGGTCCAGATTGCATAAGCAGTGCCGGCTGGCAAGTTGCGCATCGCTAGTGTCAAGAACAGTACGCTGGCAGCAGCGGCAGCAATGCCAATGACGCTGGGCACCAATCGGGTCCAGCCGTGTGCATACTTCAATGCGATTGCCATCATGATTTCCACTACACTTGCGATTAACAGATAGATCCACGCCATTGCTTTCTCACGAAGAATTGAACAGGTGTTTAGAATATGCAGACACCTTCTCAGCAACAAGTACGCACTTTTTGGTAACCATGGAAACGACAAAAAAAATCGACATTGAAGCAGCACGATCCGACGTTTTCAGCGCGGCATGCCCGTCCAGAAAAGTCCTGGAACTGATTGCGAGTAAATGGGTATTGCTGATTTTTCCAGCGCTGGATGACGGGCCTATGCGCAATAGCGAATTACTGCGCAGAATAGAAGGCATTTCGCAGAAAGTGCTGACGCAAACCTTGAAAGAGTTGGAGCGTAATGGCTTGGTGACGCGATGCGACTTGGAGGCCAGTTCACCACACGTTGAATATGAACTCAGCCCTTTGGGTAAGTCCTTAAGTACGACTTTGGTGGCATTGGATAGATGGACGAATCAGTATTATCCTGAGCTGATGCAGGCAAGGCAAGATTTTGATGCCGAGGATGAGAACAACGCCGGACGCATCGTGCACAAATTGAGGTGAGATGCGTTGAAATAACTTGCTTGTCTTGCTGAGTACTCTCGACGAACTTCCAGCTTGGTCTACCGGAAGTTCGTCATTAAATTATCGGGCAAATTCCGACAACAAGTTCACTTGTTGCGAGAACACTTTTGGATTCCCTGCCATCACATCGCCTTTGTACAAATAATCTGCTTCACCTTTGAACGTACCGACGATGCCGCCAGCTTCGGTCACCAACAAGGCGCCTGCGGCGATATCCCAGGGTTGCAAGCCTTTTTCGAAGAAGCCGTCGAGACGACCGCAAGCAACATAAGCCAAGTCGAGCGCAGCTGAGCCTGGACGACGCAAGCCAGAGCAGCTTTGCGTCATGATCTTGAACATCTTCATGTATTCGTCGATGTTGTCGGTAGAGCGGTAAGGGAAGCCAGTACCGATTAGTGCGTCAGCAATCTTGTCGCGTTTGGTGACGCGGATACGCTTTTCATTCAGATACGCGCCTGCACCTTTGGTGGCGGTGAACAAGTCATTGCGAGTTGGGTCATAGACCACCGCTTGCGTGATTTGGCCGCGCTGTTGCAGGGCGATCGATACGCAATATTGCGGAAAGCCGTGTATGAAGTTGGTAGTGCCGTCGAGTGGATCAATGATCCAGACGTTATCGTTTTCGTCGTGCAGATTGGCTGATGCGCCGGATTCTTCCGCCAGGATGGCGTGATCTGGATAAGCGGTTTTCAGAACCTCTATGATCGCCTGCTCGGCAGCTTGATCGACTTCTGTCACAAAGTCGTTTGGATTTTTTTCCGTGACTTTGACGCGATCGAGATCGAAGGATGCACGATTGATGATGGCAGCGCCGCGGCGAGCAGCCTTGACCGCCGTATTAAGCATGGGATGCATAGAGTTTCCGTTAAAATGGCGGTCCCATCGCCTGAGAGCGAGTGGATCCACCTAAATTGAAATTAATGAGCGATGCGGTATAGAGTTGCCATTTCTGACATGATTCCTACCGCGCAATGCCGCTATTTTAAATGAACCAGCCACAAACTGACACGCCTCTTTTCAATCGCCTGCGTTTTGTGCTGGTGGAAACCAGTCGCCCCGGCAATATCGGAGCGGCGGCACGCGCTATCAAAAACATGGGTTTTTCAGAGTTGGTACTGGTCAATCCACGCTTCCCAGATGCTGCCATGCAGGAGGAGGCGGTGGCTTTTGCCAGCGGGGCGCAGGATATTTTGACATCGGCGCGCATTGTTGGCTCGATTGAAGAAGCGTTAATAGATTGCAACTATGCGGCGGCGGTGACGGCGCGTCTGCGCGAATTCTCGCCGCCTATCATTTCGCCGCGCGTATTGGCGACCCGACTGGTCGAAGAGACTTCGTTGCGTGCGGCAGTGGTTTTTGGCAATGAACGCTTCGGTTTGCCGAACGAGATTGTTGAAAAGTGCAATGTCTTGATCAATATCCCGGCGAATCCGGATTATTCATCGTTGAATCTGGCGCAAGCCGTACAGGTGCTGGCTTACGAAGCACGTATGGCGACGGTGGGAGATGCGCGAGCGGCGACGGATATCGGTTTTCAGGGCGAGGCTGCGAGCATGACGCAGATCGACGGTATGTACGCGCATCTGGAGCAAGCGCTGGTGGCTATTGATTTTCTGGATGCGAATAATCCGAAGAAGTTGATGCCGCGTCTGAAACGTTTGTTCGCACGTACACAGCTGGAAACAGAAGAAGTGAATATCCTGCGCGGGATTGCGAAGCAGATTTTAGCGAAGCAAAAAAATACCGGATAAGTCCGGTATTTTTTGTTGCAACTCTGATTTTAGTTCCAGCTACGCATCAAACCTACTGCCAGACCTTCCAGCGCAAATTCATCGCGCGACAGATCGACACGTATGGGTTCGAAATCCGGGTTTTCCGGCAGTAACTCGATCAAGGAGCCAGATTTCTTGTAGCGCTTGACTGTGACGTCATCGCCCAAGCGCGCAACGACGATCTGGCCATTTTTCGCAGCATCGATTTTTTTCACCGCCAATAAGTCGCCGTCCAGAATTCCCGCATCGCGCATTGACATGCCGCGTACTTTTAACAGGAAGTCAGGCTTAGCCGAAAACAGTGCGGGATCTACGTCGTAGGTCGCTTCGATATGCTCTTGCGCCAGGATAGGTGAGCCGGCAGCCACACGCCCAACCAGTGGCAGACTCAGTTGCATCAAAGTTGGATGTGGCAAGGCCATTTGTCGGCCGGGGAAACGTTCCGCGCCATTGCTACCCATATCGCGTAAGCGTATGCCGCGCGACGTGCCGGGCGAAATTTCAATCGCGCCTTTGCGTGCCAGTGCTTGTAAATGTTCCTCTGCGGCATTGGCAGAGCGAAAGCCTAGTTCTGTTGCAATTTCTGCACGTGTCGGCGGGAAACCGGTATTTTCGATCGCGTCGCGTATCAAATTCAGAATTTGCTCTTGGCGTGCTGTCAGTTTGATCATTGCGTAGCCTGGCTTGAAGTGGCGCGTGGAGGTGCACGTCGCCGTGGACTGTTCATATAAACAGTCTGTATTTTTATACAGTGCATGCCTAAATGCAAGCTGATTTGCTCAAATGTGGGTGAAATCACTGCACATTCGGCACGAATGGCTGCGATAAATGCTTGAAAGCGTTGAGTTTTCTGGTCCGTACGCGTATGATTGCTGGTTTTCCTCTTCCCACACTCGTCTTGACGCCGAGGTGGGCAATCTTCAATCCGTCCAAAAGGAGCTTACATGCGTCATTATGAAATCGTATTTATCGTCCATCCGGATCAAAGCGAGCAAGTGCCTGCAATGATCGAACGCTACAAAGGCATCGTCACCGCACGCGGTGGTGTTGTTCATCGCGTGGAAGACTGGGGCCGCCGTCAAATGGCGTACCTGATCCAAAAACTGGCTAAAGCCCACTACGTCTGCCTGAACATCGAATGTGACGGCGAAACACTGGCTGAAATCGAAACCGGCTTCAAATTCAATGATGCCGTTCTGCGTCATCTGACAGTGAAAATGAAGAAGGCTGAAACAGCGCCATCGCCAATGATGAAGGCTGTGCAGAAGGAAGATGCTGCCAAGAGCCATCGCGCCGAGGCACCTGCTGCCTAATTATTGCAACGACGTATCAGGAGAGTGAATCAACTTCAGTTTGTAGCCACCATCGCCGAGCGTGAAATTTTGCGCTACACACCGGCAGGTGTCCCGATTGTGTCAGCAGTTTTGCTGCACAGTTCGCAACAGACGGAAGCAGGTGTTCCACGATTGGTCGAGTTTGAAGTTGCCGCGATTGCCGCGGGAGAAATTTCAGGCAGATTCAATCAAGCCGAATTAGGCGGAATATTTCAGTTCACTGGTTTCCTGGCACGTAAGAGCCGTAACAGCAAAAGCCTTGTTTTCCATCTCACAGATTTCGAGACCCACATTTAGATACAGGAGCCCAAAATGGCATTCGGTAAAAAATTCGACAAAAGCAAACTCAAAGAAAAACGCAAACAACAAAACCCTTTGTTCAAGCGTAAAAAATTCTGCCGCTTCACAGCTGCACACGTAGAACAAGTTGACTACAAAGACGTGGACACACTGAAAGATTTCGTTCAAGAAAACGGCAAAATCATGCCAGCACGCTTGACCGGCACCAAAGCAATCTATCAACGTCAAGTCGATACAGCAATCAAACGCGCACGTTTCCTCGCGTTGTTGCCGTACACCGATTTGCACCACGCTTAATTAACGACTGCAATAGGAGAAAAACATGCAAATCATTTTGTTAGAAAAAGTCGTTAATCTCGGCAACCTCGGTGAAGTCGTTAAAGTTAAAGACGGCTACGCACGTAACTTCCTGATTCCACAACGCAAAGCTCGTCGTGCTACGACAGCTGCCGTTGCTGAATTCGAAGTCAAGCGCGCAGAACTGGAAAAAATCGCTGCAGAAAAATTGGCAGCTTCGCAAGCACAAGGCGAGAAATTGACCGGTCAATCCGTTCAAATCACGCAAAAATCGGGTGTTGATGGCCGTTTGTTCGGTTCCGTTACCAATGCCGATATCGCTGAAGCGTTGACCAAGCAAGGTTTCGCAGTTGAAAAAGCACAAGTTCGCTTGCCAACAGGCCCGTTGAAAGTCGCTGGCGATCACGTTGTTGCAGTTGCATTGCACACAGACGTAGTCGTTGAAGTGACAATCACCGTAGTCGGCGATCACGCTTAAGTTGTATTAAAGTACAGCAGGCACTCGTTGCCTAGAAAAAGCCGGGTTTTCCCGGCTTTTTTATTGCCCATTTTCTTAAGCCGCCCCTCGCAACAGGTATAATTCGCGCCATGAACACCCGTGCCGATCCGCAATTAGAGTCCCTTCGCGTCCCCCCGCATTCGATAGAAGCTGAGCAATCCGTTCTTGGCGGCTTGCTGCTGGATAACGCAGCGTGGGATCGTATTGCCGATTTCGTCAATCAGGAAGATTTCTACCGTTACGATCACCGGATTATTTTTCAGCACATCGTCAAGCTGATCAATAACTCCAGACCGGCTGACGTGATCACCGTATTCGAGGCCTTGACCAATAGCGGCAAGGCAGAAGAAGTCGGCGGCGTGACCTATCTGAACGCGCTGGCGCAGAATACGCCTTCCGCTGCCAATATTCGCCGTTATGCCGAGATCGTGCGTGACCGCGGTGTATTACGCAAACTGATTACTGTTTCGGATGAGATTTCCGGCAATGCATTCAATCCGCAAGGCAAGGAAGTCAAGCAGATGCTTGATGAAGCCGAATCGAAGATTTTTGCGATTGCGGAAGAGGGCGCGCGCGGTGCACAAGGTTTCCAGGAAATCCAGCCTTTGCTGACCCAAGTCGTCGAACGTATCGATGAACTGTATAACCGCGACAGCACCAGTGATATCACTGGCGTACCAACCGGCTTTGCCGATCTGGATCGCATGACATCGGGCTTGCAACCAGGCGATTTGATCATTGTGGCGGGTCGTCCTTCGATGGGTAAAACCGCATTCTCGATCAACATCGGTGAAACGGTAGCGATCGAAAGTGGTTTGCCAGTTGCCGTCTTCTCGATGGAGATGGGCGGCACACAGTTGGCAATGCGTATGCTGGGTTCGGTTGGTCGTCTGGATCAACATCGCTTGCGTACAGGCCGTCTGGCTGATGAAGATTGGCCGCGCTTGACGCATGCGATTCAAAAGATGAACGATGCACAGTTGTACATCGATGAAACACCGGCGCTGAATTCGATCGAACTGCGTGCACGTTCGCGTCGTCTGTCGCGTCAATGCGGCAAGCTGGGTCTGATCAT
Organism: Pseudomonadota bacterium; assembly: GCA_040390795.1. Classification (GTDB taxonomy): domain Bacteria; phylum Pseudomonadota; class Gammaproteobacteria; order Burkholderiales; family Burkholderiaceae_D; genus Oxalicibacterium. Next base: position 76,434 of record JAZJXV010000011.1, read on the forward strand.
CATCGATTACTTGCAACTGATGTCTGCTAATAGCTCAGGCGAAAACCGTGCGACGGAGATTTCCGAAATCTCGCGTAGCTTGAAAGGTTTGGCCAAGGAATTGAATTGCCCGGTGATTGCGCTCTCGCAGTTGAACCGTTCACTGGAGCAACGTCCGAACAAACGTCCCGTCATGTCCGATCTGCGCGAATCCGGCGCTATCGAGCAGGATGCCGACGTGATTTTGTTTATTTATCGCGATGAGGTGTATAACCCTGATTCGCCAGATAAAGGTACCGCGGAAATTATTATCGGTAAGCAGCGTAACGGCCCGATTGGCAGCGTGCGCCTGACCTTCCTCGGTCAATACACCAAATTTGAGAACTACACCGGCTCGGCCGCCCTGTATCAAGGGGATTGATGTAGTGATTGTTTGTGTATTTTAGAGTTTTCTTCAAGGGCCACAGGTCTTTGTAGCTGATCACAGTATTTCAACATTTTCATATTCAAAGAGAGTAATTATGTTTGGACGACTTCTACCGAAAGAAGGCAAGTTTTTCGATCTCTTCAACGAGCATGCCGAGTTTTGCGTCAAAGGCGCGAAGGAAATGGTTGCCTTGATGACCAATTTCGACGACCTGGAAATTCGTGTACATGCGATCGAAGGTATCGAGAAGCAGGCAGACAAGGTAACGCATGCGACGCTGGACGCTTTGCATAAAACCTTTATTACACCGCTTGATCGTGATGACATCCATCAACTGATCACGCGCATGGACGATATCCTCGATTTGCTCGAAGATGCGGCGCAAACAATCTCTCTGTACGACATTAAAGCGATCACACCTGAAGCCAAGCGTTTGGCTGAGTTGTGCCTGGCTTGTACCGAAAAGGTCAAAGCTGCAGTCGCTCTGCTGCACAACATGGACAACTCGCGCGAGATTCTGGCTATTTGCCAGGAAATCGATCGTCTGGAATCGGATGCCGATCACGTGATGCGTGCTGCGATGTCCAAACTGTTCCGAGAAGAACCGGATGTACGCAATCTGATTAAGCTCAAAGCAATTTATGAGCTGTTGGAAACTGTCACGGATCGCTGTGAAGACGTCGCCAATATCATCGAAGGCATCATCGTCGAGAACGCTTGATTCATTGAGCGTAACGTTGGTCTGCCTTGCCGTTGTTTTTAAAGTGACGTGCAAGGTTGTCTTGTAAGTTTCGCGGTTGCTGATGTCGTTGTCGGTGACATACGCAGATTGAACAAAGAATAAATATCCATGCAAACTCTCCACATGAGCCTTTATGTCCTGGCCTTTTTGATCATATTGGCTTTGATATTCGATTTCATGAATGGCTTTCATGACGCGGCAAACGCAATTGCGACGGTGGTATCAACCGGCGTATTGAAACCGCAAACTGCCGTGATGATGGCGGCGTTTTTCAACTTTATCGCAATCGGCGTTTTCCACCTCAAAGTGGCGATGACGATAGGTACAGGTACGATTGATCCCATTGTGATTGACCACTACGTTGTATTCGGCGCATTGGTTGGTGCGATAGTCTGGAATGTGGTGACTTGGTATTTCGGTTTGCCGTCGTCCTCGTCGCACGCCTTGATCGGCGGTCTGGTTGGTGCAGCAGTGGCCAAGGCTGGTACCGACGCTTTGATTTCTTCCGGTTTGATTAAAATCATCGCCTTCATCGTGTTGTCGCCATTGCTCGGTTTCCTGTTCGGTTCCTTGATGATGGTGCTGGTATCGTGGTTGTTCGTCAGATCAACGCCGCGCAATGTGGATCGTTGGTTTAGAAGACTGCAACTGTTTTCTGCCGCGATGTACAGCTTGGGTCATGGCGGTAACGATGCACAGAAGACCATGGGGATTATCTGGATGTTGTTGATCGCCGCAGGTGTATCGACCGCAGCTGAACCGCTTCCATGGTGGGTCATCATCAGCTGCTATACCGCAATCAGCCTGGGTACTTTGTTTGGTGGCTGGCGTATCGTCAAAACGATGGGGCAGAAAATCACCAAGCTGAAACCAGTCGGTGGTTTCTGTGCTGAAACCGGTGGCGCGATTACCTTGTTTCTGGCAACTGCCTTGGGTGTGCCAGTATCAACTACGCATACCATTACTGGTGCGATTGTTGGCGTCGGTGCATCGCGCAAGATGTCGGCTGTGCGTTGGGGTGTTGCCGGCAATATCGTCTGGGCGTGGATATTCACCATTCCTGCTGCAGCCTTTATGGCGGCAATTGCATGGTGGGTTGGAACGATGATTTTGTAATGCTGTAATGCATTCACAATAAAAAAAGCCTGCTGATTCAGCAGGCTTTTTTGTTTCTGGCGAACCAGAGTTGTTACAACACTTCGCTCGCGTGATCTGCCAGACGTGAACGTTCGCCGCGTGCCAGTGTGACGTGACCGCTGTGTCCCCAACCTTTGAAGCGATCAACCACATAGGTCAAACCACTGGAGCCTTCTGTCAAGTAAGGCGTATCGATTTGCGCGATGTTACCGAGACAGATGATCTTGGTGCCCGGACCTGCACGAGTGACCAAGGTTTTCATTTGCTTAGGCGTCAAGTTTTGCGCTTCATCGATGATCAAGAACTTGTTGACGAAGGTACGGCCGCGCATGAAGTTGAGTGACTTGATCTTGATGCGTGAACGAATCAAGTCTTGCGTTGCGGCACGGCCCCATTCACCGGCATCGCTGTCGGATTTGTTCAACACTTCAAGGTTATCGTCGAATGCGCCCATCCACGGCGACATCTTCTCTTCCTCGGTACCCGGCAGGAAGCCGATGTCTTCGCCGACAGGAACAGTTACGCGAGTAACGATGATTTCGCTGTAGAGCTTGGTTTCCAGTACCTGCGCCAAGCCGGCAGCAAGTGCCAGCAAGGTTTTACCGGTACCGGCTTGACCGAGCAGTGTGACGAAATCGCATTCCGGATCCATTAACAGATTCAATGCGAAGTTCTGCTCGCGATTGCGTGCAGTGACGCCCCATACGCTGTTTTTGTTGTGAGCATAATCACGCAGCGTTTGGAGGACGGCGGTCTTGCCGTTGATTTGTCTTACCTGGCCGTAGAACGACGCTTCGCCATTCTGTGGTTCCATGTAGACGAACTGATTGACCAGCATCGACGGTACGACCGGGCCGCTCAAGCGATAGAACGTATAGCCGGTGCCGTGCTTGTTTTCCTGCCACGACTCCATGCCTTTCGCATGCTTGACCCAGAAGTCATCTGGCAATTGCATGATGCCGGAGTAGAGCAGATCAGTATCTTCCAAGACGTGATCGTTGAAATACTCTTCCGCCGGCAAGCCCATTGCGCGTGCTTTGATGCGCATATTGATGTCTTTCGACACCAGCACAATGGAGCGACCTGGATATTGTGCCTCTAGTGCACGTACTACGCCGAGAATCTGATTGTCAGCCTTGCCCATAGGCAGGCCTTCAGGCAGCGTGACGTTTTGCAGTTTGGTCTGGAAGAACAGGCGTCCTTTGGCATCCTTGTTGCCGAGCTTCGACAGAGGAATGCCTTCATCAATTGCATTTTCTTCAATGCCGTTGACCAGTGCATCCAGCGAACGCGAAACCTGACGTGCGCTGCGGGCAACTTCGGACATACCTTTCTTGTGGTCGTCCAGTTCTTCCAATGTCATCATCGGCAGATAAACATCGTGCTCCTCAAAGCGGAACAGCGAAGTCGGGTCGTGCATCAAGACATTGGTGTCGAGTACGAATAATTTGGTTGGACCTGACTTGTCCACTGGGCGGCGTGCACCAGACTTGGGTGCCAGCGCAACGGTTTGTGCAGAGGACGAGCGTGGTTTCTCGGATGGCGTCTTGTCGGCGATTTTCGCGCGGACGATGGCAGGCGCCGGCTCGGGGGTCTTGCGTGCTACCGGTTCAATCAGTGTCAACGATTTGACAATCTTGTCCTTATCAGCCTTGGGATAGTCTTGCGGTGACAGCAACGCGGCAGGCTTGGTCGGTAGTTTTGGCAGTGGCATCAGGACCTCGATCTAGAAAGTTTGAGAACATTTACAACAGGTACTAACGGTGATGCAGACGCGAAAAATCGGGGTTGGAAAGCCGAGAAAAAAGTGGATGAGAGACAAGCATGCAAATTAAAAAGTAAAAAAGCCGTTTGGGAAGGCGCATGGCCTAATCCGCAAACGGCTTTCTTCGAGAAAAATTCTTTTGAATTCAATGGGTTCTGCAAACCTAAGCAAGAGCCTTCACAAACTCCAGTACTTCATCGATGTGTCCAGGCACTTTCACTCCACGCCATTCTTTCACCAATTTACCTGACTCGTCAATAATAAAAGTAGAGCGTTCTACGCCGCGTACTTTCTTGCCATACATATTTTTCATCTTCATGACATTGAACATGGTGCACAGCGTTTCGTCAGGGTCAGAAATCAGTTCGAACGGCAAGGCCAGTTTTGCCTTGAAACCTTCATGCGAGCGGATGCTGTCGCGGCTGATACCGAAGACTTCGGCGTTGGCTTGCTGAAACTGTGGATGCAAGTCACGGAATTGAATGCCTTCAGTGGTGCAGCCTGGCGTATTGTCCTTGGGGTAAAAGTACAGAACGACTTTTTTGCCTTTGTAATCAGCAAGTTGAAACGTTTGATCGCCAGTCATCGCAGCGGAAAAATCCGGAACGATTTTGTTGAGTGCAGAAGGGCGTTCTTCCACGGGGATATCTTGATCCATTTATCTCACTTTCTCTGCCGATAGTGTCGCGCTGCAGGCGCAGCGATGTGATCTACGATCGATTCGTTACCAATTCAGCGTGCGCATGTGCAATGCGGCCGAACGTACAGATGGGGACGAGTTTTTATCCTTCAAGCAATAAATGGAAAACTTGTGTTTTTATTTCCACCATCTTGCTGCATAGCGCTCATTGTTGATTGAGCACTATTGAAAAGACAATAATTTTTAGTGTTGGTTCAGCAACACGATGGAAAGCGTTGAAGAATGGGAGTTACGCTTCAAATATCAATGCCAGAGCAACTTTACGGCCTTCTGCCATCAAGATATTGTAGGTGCGGCATGCAGCTTGATTATCCATGCATTCAACGCCGATACGGCGTGCTGTCAGCGATGCCGTCAAGCGCGGATGGACGAAGCGTTGGCGTGCGCCGGTACCAAGAATGACAACATCGGGCGCGATCGCGTTGATCTGTTCAAAATTTTCAGCCGTTAATGTATCGAAGGAGGCGACAGGCCATGCTGCTGGCGCAATTTCCGGTAGAACAACCAAGCTGTAGTTGAATGGGATTAAATTAATTTCAATGCCATTTTCATCATACGCAGTAACAGTCTGGTATTGCTGGGTGGCGGTGTTATGAAGCTTCATGATGGTCGTGATCGGAGTGCGGGCGCGGATTTCCGATAAATGGAAGATAAAGAGCGCTTATTGTAACGTTTTCAGCTTTAAACCAGCCTTTATCGATTGATAAAATCGATCGCTTTCGGCAAAATGGATCTCTTTCGCGGTGCAACATTGCCACCGTCATTTGCGCTTGCCCTTCGATCACCGAAGTTTGGTCGATGCTTTCAAGGACATGCGTTCCCATTAGAACCTCAACAAGTTCTGAAAATCACAAGGAACAGTAGCTGTGCGACCGATTCAAAAATCGAAAAAACTGGATGATGTTTGCTACGATATTCGAGGCCCTGTGCTGGAAAAAGCGCGGCAAATGGAAGAAGACGGTCACAAGATCATCAAGCTGAACATAGGCAATCTGGCCGTCTTTGGTTTTGATGCGCCAGATGAAATCGTGCAGGACATGATACGTAATATGTCGAATGCATCGGGTTACACCGATTCAAAAGGCATGTTCGCGCCGCGCAAGGCGATCATGCATTACACACAGCAAAAGAACATCACCGGTGTCACGATAGACGACATCTATCTTGGTAATGGTGCATCGGAATTGATCGTCATGAGCATGAACGCGCTGCTCAATACCGGCGATGAAGTGTTGGTGCCATCACCTGATTATCCGTTGTGGACAGCGGCGGTTAGTCTGTCCGGCGGCACGCCTGTGCATTATGTGTGCGATGAGCAGGCCGGCTGGTTCCCTGATATCGAAGATATCAAGAAGAAAATCAATTCGAATACCAAGGCGATCGTTGTCATCAACCCAAACAATCCTACCGGTGCTTTGTATCCGGTTGAATTGCTGCAGCAGATTGTTGAACTCGCACGCCAGCATCAACTGATTGTTTTTGCTGACGAGATTTACGACAAGGTTTTGTACGACGGTGAGATACATACTTCGCTCGCTTCATTGGCGGACGATTTGTTGTTCATCACGTTCAACGGTCTGTCGAAAAATTATCGTTCCTGCGGCTATCGTGCAGGCTGGATGGTGGTCTCGGGCGAGAAGCGTCATGCCAAGGATTACATCGAAGGTTTGAACATGTTGGCATCGATGCGTTTGTGCGCAAACGCGCCGGGACAGTATGCAATTCAAACAGCATTGGGCGGTTACCAAAGCATCAACGATTTGGTCGGCCCTGGCGGACGATTGCTGAAACAGCGCGATCTGGCGCACAAGCTGCTGACTGAGATTCCTGGCGTGACTTGCGTCAAGCCAAAATCGGCTTTGTACATGTTCCCTAAACTTGATCCGAAGATGTATCCGATCAAGGACGATCAGGATTTTGCCTATCAGTTGCTGGCAGAAGAAAGCGTGCTGATTGTGCAAGGCACGGGCTTCAATTGCCCGACGACAGATCATTTCAGGGTAGTATTCTTGCCAAATTCTGACGATCTGACGCTTGCGATCGGACGTATTGCACACTTCCTCGAAGGTTATCGCAAGCGGCTGGGTTAATCCCGCTTCTATTTTCGTCACCGCGTTCGCCAGCATGGGAACGTTGTCTTTTATGTGACCTTATTTAATACAAAGATTATGAAATCCATCAAAGTTGGCTTGTTAGGAATCGGCACCGTCGGTGCGGGTACATTCAATGTTCTGAAGCGTAACCAGGAAGAAATTTCTCGTCGCGCTGGTCATGGAATTGAAATCGTGATGGTGGCCGATCTGGATGTTGCACGTGCCAAAGAGCTGGTCGGCGATCAGTGTGAGGTGGTGAACGATGGCAATTTGGTCGTTGCTAATCCAGAGATCGATATTGTTGTCGAGCTGATCGGCGGCTACGGCATTGCCAAAGACTTGGTACTGAAAGCGATTGCGAACGGCAAGCACGTGGTGACAGCGAACAAGGCTTTGCTGGCTATCCACGGCGATGAGATTTTCAAGGCGGCACAAGACAAAGGTGTGATGGTCGCGTATGAAGCGGCAGTTGCAGGCGGCATTCCTATCATCAAGGCATTGCGCGAAGGCCTGACCGCTAACCGTATCGAATGGATCGCCGGCATCATCAACGGCACCACCAACTTCATCTTGTCCGAAATGCGCGACAAGGGCCTGGATTTCGATACCGTTTTGAAAGAAGCACAACGCCTGGGTTACGCCGAGGCTGATCCGACCTTCGATATTGAAGGTGTAGATGCAGCACACAAGGCGACGTTGATGGCAGCGATTGCATTCGGTATCCCAGTGCAGTTCGATAAAGCCCACGTGGAAGGTATCACCAAGCTGGAAGCTGTCGATATTCGTTACGCAGAACAACTCGGTTACCGCATCAAATTGCTGGGTATTGCCAAGCGCACGCCGCAAGGCATCGAATTGCGCGTACATCCGACGCTGATTCCGTCCAAGCGCCTGATTGCGAATGTAGAAGGCGCGATGAATGCCGTGCTGGTACAGGGTGACGCCGTGGGCGCAACCTTGTATTACGGTAAAGGCGCAGGCGCGGAACCAACCGCATCGGCTGTGATTGCCGATCTGGTCGATATCGCACGTTTGGCTGATGCTGATCCTGCGCACCGTGTACCGCATTTGGCCTTCCAGCCGAATGCGATGGCGGACACGCCTATCCTGCCGATTTCGGAAGTGACAACCAGTTACTACCTGCGTATGCCGGTGGCGGATGAAGTGGGTGTATTGGCCAAAGTGACAAGTATCTTGGCGGAATCGACAATTTCGATTGATGCGATGTTGCAGAAAGAGCCTGCCTTGGGCGAGACGCAGACCGATATCATCATGCTGACGCATCAGACCCAAGAGAAAAACGTTGAGGCAGCGATCAAGAAGATCGAAGCATTGTCGACGGTGCTGGGCAAAGTGACCAAGATACGCCTCGAACATTTGAGCTAAATCTTGTCATCACAGGCGGTGAGGCCGGTTTTGCCCGTGCTTCACCGTTTTGGCTGATTTTCATGAAATAAGCCTTCACTATCCTCCCGCCGCGGTTTTGTTCGGCTCAGTCTGCCAGCGAAGCTATAATACGGCTCTATATGTAACGCGTCGCTGTGCCTGAATCATCCTGTTTCCTGAACATGTCGGCCACCAACTAATTCAATTATTCCTATGCAATACATTTCCACCCGCGGCTTGGCGCCGGCACAATCGTTTTCTGAAATTTTGCTTGGCGGTTTGGCACCTGACGGTGGCTTGTATCTGCCTGAGAGCTACCCGCAAGTGAGCGATGCGGAACTCGATGCATGGCGCACGCTGTCGTACGCTGATCTGGCATTCGAAGTATTGAAAAAATTCGCTACTGATATTCCTGAGGCGGATTTGCATGCACTGGTGCACAAGACTTACACCGCCGATGTGTATCGCAATGTACGCCGTGGTGAAGAAGCTGCGCGTATCACGCCCTTGCGTTTGGTCGAAGAAAAAGATGGCACCAAGTTGATGCTGCAAGCGCTGTCGAATGGCCCAACGCTGGCATTCAAAGATATGGCGATGCAATTACTCGGCAATCTGTTCGAGTACACGCTGGCCAAGCAACACGCTGAACTAAATATTTTTGGCGCGACTTCCGGTGATACCGGTAGCGCTGCGGAATACGCAATGCGCGGCAAGAAGGGCATACGCGTCTTCATGTTGTCACCGCACAAGAAGATGAGCGCTTTTCAGACTGCGCAAATGTTCAGCCTGCAAGATCCGAATATTTTCAATATCGCAGTAGAAGGCGTGTTCGACGATTGCCAGGATATGGTCAAGGCAGTGTCGAACGATCACGCATTCAAGCAACAGCAAAAAATCGGTACCGTGAACTCGATCAACTGGGCGCGTGTCGTGGCGCAAGTGATTTACTACTTCCGCGGCTATCTGAGCGCGACTACCAGCAACGAACAGAAAGTATCGTTCACCGTCCCATCCGGCAACTTCGGCAATATTTGCGCTGGCCATATCGCACGCATGATGGGCTTGCCTATCGACAAACTGGTTGCGGCTACCAATGAAAACGACGTGCTGGATGAGTTCTTCCGCACAGGCGTGTATCGCGTCCGTAAATCGGCTGAGACTTATCACACCACCAGCCCAAGCATGGACATCAGCAAAGCCTCCAACTTCGAGCGCTTCGTCTACGATTTACTGAATCGCGATGGCGACCGTGTACGTGCCTTGTTCCAAAAAGTGGAAACACACGGCGGCTTTGATCTGTCCGGCAAGCCGGGCAGTGACGGCGATGAGTTCAAGAACATTGCAAAGTTCGGTTTTGTGTCCGGAAAATCAACGCACGCAGACCGCGTGGCGACGATACGCGACTTGCAAGCCAAGTACGACCTGATGATAGATACGCACACTGCAGATGGCGTCAAAGTCGCGCGTGAGCATCTGACTCCAGGTGTCACCATGATCGTGCTGGAAACAGCCTTGCCAGCCAAGTTCAACGAAACCATACGCGAAGCGCTGGGACGTGATGCTGATCGTCCAGCCGGTTTTGAAAATATAGAAGAATTGCCGCAACGTTTTGAAGTGATGACGGCTGATGTAGAAAAAATGAAAGCCTTCATCGCCAAGCATACCGGCTTGTAATAACAAGATGGCTGCGGCCTGGCCGTAGCTGCCGAATAGGGGCAAGCGGAGCGCGATGACGTGCTTCCGCTTACAATCGTTCCATGACCCATAATCGAGCCAAGCATGACTGAACCCAAACCGTTGTTGAGTGTTGCTGAAGCACTTACCTTCCTTCTTTCCTCCGCGAAAAAAATTACCGAGACAGAAATCCTGCCGACGCTGGAAGCGAACGGTCGCATACTTGCGGTCGCACAGGATTCACAACTGAACGTCCCGCCTGTCGACAATACGTCGATGGATGGTTACGCAGTACGTGCCGCTGATTGCGTCAGCGGTGAAGCTGTATTGCGTGTCAGCCAGCGGATTCCAGCCGGTCATGTCGGCAAGCCTTTGGAAGCAGGTTGTGCTGCTCGCATCTTTACCGGTGCCATGATTCCGCAAGGCGCTGATGCGGTCGTGATGCAGGAAGTCTGCGTCGCGGCTAAGGATGCAGACGGCGATCTGGTAACGGTCAAACACAAGCCGGCATCCGGCGAATGGATACGTCGTGCAGGCGAAGATATACGCGCTGGCAGCACAATACTGACAGTCGGTCAGCGTCTGCGTGCGCAGGAATTAGGCTTGGCAGCTTCGGTCGGTTTGGCGCAATTGCCAGTCATGCGCAAATTGCGTGTCGCAGTATTCTTTACCGGTGATGAACTCGCGATGCCGGGCGATGTATTGAAGCCGGGCGCGATCTATAACTCGAATAAATTTACTTTGCGCGGCTTGTTGCAAAATCTCGGTTGCGAGATTAGCGATTACGGCATCGTTCCCGATACACTAGCCGCGACGCGCGATACCTTGCGCCGTGCCGCTGCCGAGAATGATTTGATCATCACTTCGGGCGGCGTATCTGTCGGTGAAGAAGATCACATCAAGCCAGCGGTCGAAGCCGAAGGGCATTTGAATATGTGGCAGATCGCCGTCAAGCCGGGTAAGCCACTGGCATTCGGTGAAGTGAATCGCGCTGAGAAATCCGGCACGGCATTTTTCCTCGGTTTGCCTGGCAATCCCGTTTCCAGTTTCGTGACCTTCTTGCTGTTTGTGCGTCCGTTTATCTTGCGCCTGCAAGGCGTGGAAAATGTAGCGCCCAAGGCCTACGCGATGCGCGCCGATTTCAATTTGAACAAGGCCGATAAGCGCAATGAATTCTTGCGTGCCAAAATCAATGCAGAAGGTGGCCTCGACTTATTCGCTAACCAAAGTTCCGGCGTATTGACGTCTACGGTCTGGGGCGATGGTTTGATCGATCATCCGCCGGGCAAGACAATAGCCGCAGGCGATACCGTGCGCTTTATTTCATTCAGCGATTTGATGTACTGATTACTTAGATGAATATTCAACTTCGATTTTTTGCCAGCGTGCGTGAAGCGCTGAAGGTGACACAAGAATCCGTCACAGTGCCTGCTCATGTAAAAACAGTGGGCGATGTGCGTGCTTTCCTGCGCGAGCGTGGTGGCGTATGGGCAGAAGTGCTGGCGGATGGACGTTCGCTGCGCATGGCCTACAATCAGGAAATGACAGAAGCAGATACGCCGATAGAAGAGGGCAGTGAAGTGGCCTTTTTCCCTCCGGTAACCGGCGGCTGATCAGGACGGAGCAGAGCAGATGCCAATTCGTGTTCAAGCCGAAGACTTTGATGTCAGCAAGGAAGTCGCTGATTTGCGTGCGAACAGCCCGCAGGTCGGCGCGGTCGTGACTTTTATCGGCACGGTACGTGATATGAATGATGGTTCCAGCGTAGCCGAGATGGAGCTGGAACACTATCCGGGCATGACCGAAAAAGCCTTGCAGAATATCGTCGAGCAAGCCAAGGCACGCTGGCCTATTTTTGATGCGCTGGTGATACATCGCATCGGCCCCTTGTTGCCGTTGGAACAAATCGTTTTAGTCGCAGTCACATCTGCGCATCGCGGCGAAGCTTTTTCCGCCTGCGAATTCATCATCGATTATCTGAAAACCGATGCGCCGTTCTGGAAAAAAGAACAAACACCGCAAGGTGCGCGCTGGGTCGATGCCCGTACGACCGACGATACAGCACTGGCAAAATGGAAGCTGCCGACAGATAACGCAGGTAAGACAAAATGAGCTGGCTGGCCGTTGGCCTGGGAGCGGCGCTTGGCGCATGGTTGCGCTGGGGTTTGGGCATCTGGTTCAACATGATGAATACTCATGTGCCGATCGGAACCCTGGCTGCCAACCTGGTTGGTGGCTATCTGGTCGGTATTGCCGTCGCATTCTTCACCGGTCATCCCAGTCTGCCGCCAGAATGGCGTCTATTCGCCATTACAGGCTTTCTCGGCGGCTTGACCACCTTTTCCACCTTCTCGGCCGAAGCGGTCCTGTTGCTGCAACGTGGCGACTATATGTGGGCCTTGGCGCACACAGCACTTCACTTGTTAGGCTCCATCGCATTCTGCATTGCCGGATTTGCTACCTATCGCGCACTCGCTGCATAGACTACTATTGACCAGACGGCGACGATTTCTGCTCGCCGAACTGATGACGAGATTTGCCTGATTTGCACTGGCTGTTATAGGGCTTATGTAGTTAACCCAAAATCCCTGCTTGAAAAGTGGTTACTTGGCCCAATTTTCTTTCCATGAATGAATTTCTTTGGGAGAGTATGCAATGCGTCTCGATAAACTAACAACCAAACTGCAGGAAGCGCTCGCTGATGCGCAAAGCCATGCAGTAGGCAACGACAATCAATATATAGAACCCGTACACGTGTTGGTCGCCCTGTTAAGCCAGGACGACAGTAGCACGCGTTCGCTGCTGCAACGCGCCGGTGCAAATATCAACGGCATGGTGACCGCTCTGAAGAGCGCACTGGATCGCCTGCCCAAGGTATCTGGCAACGGTGGTGAGGTGCAGGTTGGACGTGAGCTGACCTCACTGTTGAATCTGGCGGACAAGGAAGCTCAGATGCACGGCGATCAGTTCATCGCCACTGAAATGCTATTACTGGCGTTGACCGAAGACAAATCGGAAGCAGGCAAGATCGCACGCGAAAACGGTTTGACGCGCAAGGCGCTGGAAGCCGCAATCAAAACCATACGTGGCGGCGCGAAAGTCGATTCGGCCGAAGGCGAAGGTCAGCGCGAAGCCTTGAAAAAATACACGCTCGATCTGACCGAGCGCGCACGTATCGGCAAGCTCGATCCAGTGATCGGCCGTGACGATGAAATTCGTCGCGCCATCCAGATCTTGCAACGTCGCTCTAAAAATAATCCTGTATTGATAGGCGAACCAGGCGTGGGTAAAACCGCTATCGTCGAAGGTTTGGCACAACGTATTGTCAATGGTGAAGTACCGGAAAGCCTGAAAGGCAAACGCGTATTGTCACTCGACATGGCATCGCTGCTGGCTGGTGCCAAGTATCGTGGTGAATTCGAAGAGCGCCTGAAAGCCGTGTTGAATGAACTGGCGCAGGACGAAGGTCAGACTATCGTTTTCATCGACGAGATGCACACGCTGGTTGGTGCCGGCAAGGCTGAAGGTGCAATGGATGCCGGCAATATGCTCAAGCCTGCATTGGCACGCGGCGAGCTGCACTGCGTAGGCGCAACCACGTTGGACGAATACCGGAAATACATCGAGAAGGATGCTGCGCTGGAGCGTCGCTTCCAAAAAATCATCGTTGCTGAACCGACTGTGGAGGCAACGATTGCGATCTTGCGTGGTCTGCAAGAAAAATACGAAGTGCATCATGGCGTAGACATTACCGATCCTGCAATTGTCGCAGCGGCCGAGCTGTCACATCGCTATATTACCGATCGCTTCCTACCGGATAAAGCGATCGATCTGATCGATGAAGCCGCATCCAAGATCAAGATAGAACTCGATTCAAAACCGGAAGTGATGGACAAGCTAGATCGTCGCGTCATCCAGTTGAAGATCGAGCGCGAAGCCATCAAGAAAGAGAAAGATGAAGCTTCGCAAAAACGTCTGGCCTTGATTGAGGAAGAGATAGAACGCCTGGGTCGCGAATATGCCGATCTGGAAGAAGTCTGGAAGGCCGAGAAATCTGCGGCGCAAGGTAGTCAGCACATCAAGGAAGAGATAGAAAAAGTGCGCTTGCAGATGGAAGAGGCAACGCGCAAGAGCGATTGGCAGCGTGTATCTGAGCTGCAGTACAGCACGCTGCCACAACTGGAAGCGCAACTGAAAAATGCCGTGAAAGGCGAAGTGTCGGGAGGGAAACCGAAACTGGTGAGAACCCAGGTTGGTGCGGAAGAAATTGCTGAAGTCGTATCACGTGCAACCGGTATTCCAGTCTCGCGCATGATGACGGGCGAACGCGAAAAACTGTTGCAGATGGAAGATGCTTTGCACAAACGTGTAGTTGGCCAACACGAGGCAATTGTCGCTGTCTCGGATGCGATTCGTCGTTCACGCGCAGGTCTGGGTGATCCTGATAGACCGTATGGTTCTTTCATGTTCCTCGGCCCAACCGGTGTTGGTAAAACCGAGCTGTGCAAGGCGCTGGCATCCTTCATGTTTGACACAGAAGATTCGCTGATTCGTATCGACATGAGCGAATTCATGGAGAAGCATTCGGTCGCACGTTTGATCGGTGCACCTCCAGGTTATGTCGGTTACGAAGAGGGCGGCTATCTGACTGAAGCTGTACGTCGCAAGCCGTACTGCGTGATCCTGCTCGATGAGATCGAGAAGGCACATCCAGACGTCTTCAATGTATTGCTGCAAGTGCTGGATGATGGCCGCATGACGGATGGACAGGGGCGTACTGTCGATTTCAAAAATACGGTGATCGTGATGACGTCGAATCTTGGCTCGCACAGGATACAGTCGATGGAAGGTAGCGATCCGGCATTGATCAAGATGGCGGTGATGGCAGAGGTGCAAGGTCATTTCCGTCCAGAGTTCATCAACCGTATCGATGAGATCGTTGTGTTTCACGCGTTGGATGAGAAAAACATCGGTTCGATTGCGAAGATCCAGCTGGCAACACTGGAGCAACGTTTGGCACGCATGGATATGTCTATGGATGTATCGGAAGATGCGTTGCAGAAAATCGCAGAAGCCGGTTTCGATCCTGTGTATGGGGCTCGTCCTTTGAAACGTGCGATTCAGCAGCGGATTGAGAATCCTTTGTCCAAGGCAATTCTGGAAGGGAAGTTTGGACCTAAGGATGTGATATCGGTCGATGTGAGAGACGGTGAGCTGATATTCACCAATAAGTAATAAGGCTGTAAATAAAAGCCCGCCATGTGATGAACATGGCGGGCTTTTTTATTTCCAAGATTTAGATTTGACGCGCATAGCTGACGGTCAGTATTTCCATTGATGTCGATTGGACTTATTCAGGCGCTAATTGTCATCAGACTGGCATTGCCGCCCGCTGCCGTCGTATTGACGCAGAGTGCGCGCTCATTAACGAGACGCCACAGTGGAATGGCATGCGGAAAAGACGTCGTTACGACAGTTACGATGGCGCCTTCGCGTACCGCCAGCTCTGTACGTAAATCGGTGTGATGTTGTCCACGTTCCAGCAGAGCTAGTCTTAGTTCTTTGCATTCGTGCTGGTATTCGATAATCGTGATGCTGGCACGTAAGCTCGCAGGGAAATCTGTGGGTACGAGCAGTGCCGTGCTTTGCAATAACACGACTTGATTACCGCTCGCGTAAGTAGCGGCTAATTGATTTAGCATGGCCGGCGTAGTTTCTGCGACGCATAAGACGAGACCGCGCGCACTGAAGTGCAAGGTATTCAGTTCGCCGGTGACACCATGTAACTGCATGCTCTTTCCAAACAGGCTGGTGCGCGCATAGTCAGCGATCAACTCACTTAGTTCTTGTTGCTTATGCGCCGTGCTCCATGACAGGAATTCTGTGAGTACAGTTTGCATCTGCTGCGTTTCAACCAAATCTTCTGTAGCCACTTTTTCTATCTTCGCAACGCTGGAGATTTCTTGTTGCAGGCGTTTCAGATATAGCGGGCCACCGGCTTTCGGACCAGTGCCTGATAGGCCTTCGCCGCCGAAAGGCTGCACGCCGACTACAGCGCCGACGATATTCCGATTCACATAGATATTGCCGACGTGCGCATGATCGACGATGTAGTTGATGGTTTCGTCGATGCGTGAATGTATGCCTAGCGTAAGTCCGAAGCCAGTCGCATTGATATCGCTGATCAGTTGCGGCAAGTCGTCGCGGCGATAGCGTAATACATGCAGTACCGGCCCAAAAATTTCACGTTGCAATTCGGTGATGCTGGCAATTTCGATAATGCACGGCGCGACGAAAGTACCGGATGCAGTTGTTGCCGGTAATGGTAGTTGCCTGATCAGCTTAGCTGTGTGTGCCGCTTGCTTGATATAAGCCTGTAGATGTTCTTGCGCTTCTGCATCGATCACCGGGCCAATATCCGTAGCCAAGCAATCAGGACGGCCTATCTGCAATTCTTCAATTGCGCCATTCAGCATGTGCAGTGTTTGTTCTGCGATATCGGTTTGCAGGCATAGCACGCGTAGGGCAGAGCAGCGCTGGCCAGCGCTGTCGAAAGCAGAACTGATGACGTCGCGCACCACTTGCTCACACAATGCTGACGAGTCGACTATCATCGCATTTTGCCCGCCGGTTTCTGCTATTAATGGGATGCCTCTATCTTCATTGATGCCACGCTGTATCAGCTTGCGATTGATGCTTTGTGCAACTTGTGTGGAGCCGGTAAAAACGACAGCGGCTACGCGCGCATCTGCAACCAGTTGGGCGCCTACGGTTTCGCCCTGACCGGGCAGCAACAGTAAAGCGTTTTCTGGTACACCTGCCTGATGCAAGAGCTGCACGGCGCGGAAGGCGATTAATGGCGTTTGCTCTGCCGGTTTCGCCAGTACTACATTGCCGGCTGCCAGCGCGGCGCTGAGCTGGCCTGTGAAAATCGATAAAGGGAAATTCCACGGACTGATGCACACTACCAATCCGAGCGGAGGCGCTGTTTCAGATGCGATCGCCTGCATACTGTAATAGCGCAAAAAATCAATTGCTTCACGCAACTCGCCTATGGCGTTCGGCAAGGTCTTGCCTGCTTCACGTATCGCTAGCGCAATCAATTCTGTCGCATGACTTTGGAATAAATCTGCTGCGTGTATCAATATGGCAGCACGTTCTTGTGCGGGTTTCGCTTGCCATGCGCTGGCACCGGATGCCGCATAGCCCAGAGCTTGCTCTACATCGCTGGCACTTGCTTGCACTACGGTGCCGACTACGTCCGCATGATCTGCGGGATTGCGTACATCGCTACGCGAGGTGGATACAGGTTTGCCGATCAACGGTAGCGCATGCCATTGCTGCTTACCGTATGTGCTTAAAGCCTTGCTGAGATCGCGCAATGACTGTTCATCGCTCAAGTCTATGCCGCTTGAATTGCGCCTCTCCGTGCCGTATAAATCGCGAGGCAAGGTGATGGCAGGATGGGGCTGACCACCGAATTTTATTGCGAGCGAGACTGGGTCTTGCAGTAAATCTGCCGTGCTTATTTTCTCGTCGACGATTTGATTGACGAAGGACGAGTTCGCACCATTTTCTAGCAGACGTCGTACCAGATAGGCGAGTAGTGTTTCATGCGAGCCGACAGGTGCATAAATCCGGCAAGGCACATTTAAATTGTCGTTACCTACGATCTGGTCGTACAGAGTTTCTCCCATGCCGTGCAGGCATTGGAATTCATAATCTGTCACCTGCATCGCTTGTGCTTGCTGATAAATCGCGGCGAGTGTCAGCGCATTGTGAGTGGCGAATTGCGGATAAATGACTTTGTTGGCTGCTAGCAGTTTTTGCGCGCAGACAAGGTAGGAAAGATCGGTATATACCTTGCGTGTATAGGCGGGATAACCGGATAAGCCATCAACTTGCGCGCGCTTGATTTCTGTATCCCAGTACGCGCCCTTGACCAGACGCACCATGAATTTTCGATTGCTGCGATGTGCCAGATCGATCAGATAATCGATCACATAAGAGCAGCGTTTTTGGTATGCCTGTACAACGAAGCCTATGCCATCGAAATCAGCTAACGCAGGATCGAAGGCGAGTGCTTCCATCAGATCGAGTGATAGTTCGAGTCGATCGGCTTCCTCTGCATCAATGTTGAGGCCGATAGCGTATTGCTTTGCCAGTAGCGCCAGTTCTTTCAAGCGTGGCAGTAATTCCTGCATTACGCGTGTGCGTTGTGCGCGTGTATAGCGCGGATGCAAGGCTGATAATTTGACTGAAATGCCGGGGCCATTTTTGATGCCGCGTCCATCGCTGGCCTGGCCTATCGCGTGTATGGCTGAGACATAGGATAGATAGTAGGTCTCGGCATCCGCTGCCGTCATCGCCGCTTCGCCCAACATATCGTAGGAGTAGCGGTAACCACGCTCTTCATGCTCGCGGCCATTGTCCAGTGCTTCGTCTATGGTGCGCCCGGCGACGAATTGATTGCCCAGCATGCGCATGGCGAGATCCACGCCTTTGCGTATCAGTGGTTCGCCACCTTTATTGATCAAGCGTGTGAGTGCAGCACTTAGTCCATGTTCGCTGGTATGACTGACCAATTTACCTGTGATGAGCAAGCCCCAGGTTGCTGCATTGACGAATAGCGATGGTGACTCACCCAGATGGCGGTGCCAGTCGCCTTTGCTGATTTTGTCTGCGATTAAACGGTCAGCGGTTTGATGATCGGGTATGCGCAATAGCGCTTCAGCCAGACACATTAGCGCGACGCCTTCTTCTGACGACAAAGAAAATTCATGCATCAATGCATCTACGCCGGAGGAGCGGCTGCGTTTGGCACGCACGGTTTCTACCAAACGCTGTGCCAGAGTTTTCGTTGTGGTTTGTAATGCGGGATTAGTTTTTATCTGCGAGAGTAAATCCTGTACCGCGTCAACTTCATTACGATGGTAGGCGCTGGTGATGGCGTTGCGTAATGGTGATGCAATACCAATGATTTCTTCGGCAAAGGTGAGGAATGGCGTGGAGGCGTTGAGTGAGGACATTGATGCACGGTGTTTGAGTGAATCATCCGACTCCATCTTACATGCAAGTCATGCAAATGTTGCGACGGCATTTGCAGCGATCTTGTGTCGTTGATCTTTACCTCACTCTAGCCCCTTTCCTATGATGATTGGATATATCTCTTCGGAGCTTGGGCTGATACAACATCAGCTCAAGCTACCATGATCACTAACCCGGAATCTCAGGTTCGACGAGTGTCGCGAGTTGAAGCAGAGATTCCTGCCAACCGAGGTAACACATCTCGACGGGGATCACTTCAGGGATACCTTCTTGCACGATATTGATTTCCGTTCCGCATAGCACTTTCTTTAAATTCACAGTCACCTGTATTTCACCGGGCAAGTTTGGGTCGTCGAATTTATCCGTGTAACGAATTTTCTCGTGTGGAACAAGTTCGAGGTATTCACCACCGAATGAATGCCCGTTTCCTGTATTGAAATTTGAGAATGACATTTTGAAAGTTCCGCCGACTTTGGCTTCCATGTGGTGAACCTTGCACGTAAAACCGTAAGGCGGCAGCCATTTTTTTATTGCGTCTGCATTCAGAAATGCACGATAAACACGCTCTGGTGGTGCGCGGAGCACGCGGTGTAGTTTTACGGTACCTGTGGGCATGATCAATTCTCTTTTAAGTAAAATATTGATTTAACTTGGATTAAATATTAGCGGAACAAAGCTTTTAATATAATTTCTTAAAGTTAATCTACTGTGGACGGTGCTACAGTTTTCCACACCATGCAAGCTTATGTCGCACTAAGTGCGCAAGTCTCGAAAGCGAACTACTGCATCATCAACGAGCGGTATCAACGCAATAACAAACAAAACTAGCGCGAGCGGCAGCACGGTGCTGTAACCAATATATTTGAAACCTACTGCACCCAGAATCCCACCGATAAAAAACATCGTAAGAAGGGCGCCATAGAAAATCACTTTTTCATGTCGCGCGCGTACATAGCCTTCTGCATTTCTGGCATGTCTGTGATTCCAGTAAAGCATTTTTCCGAGTTCGATACCGAGATCGGTGACTACGCCGGTTAGGTGTGTGGCGCGTATGTTGGCATCTGACATCTTGGTTATGACGGCGTTTTGCAGACCCATAATGAAGCAGAGCAGGATCACAGTGAGCGGCACTGTGATGTCGAGATAGGCGTCGAGGTTGGCACCAAGCAGGCCGAACAGCAGCAGAAGTACGGCTTCTGCAATTAGGACGATGGCGTAGGTGCTGTGCAAATTTCGGTGCCGTGCCCAGTTGACCATAATCGAAGTCGCTGCTGCACCGCTGACAAAAGAGATCATTGATCCTATGCCTGCGATGACCAATATTGCATTCCCTACGATCAGATTATCGGACACTGCGGACATGAAGCCTGTCATGTGCGATGTGTATTGATGTACCGCCAGAAAGCCGCCGGCATTGACCGCTCCGGCAACAAACGCAAGTGCTACGCCAAGTTGTTGATTGGCGCGATGTGTTCTATTTTTTCCTGATAATTCTCTGAGAAAGTTCAGCGGTTGCATGTAGTCTTTGACTCCCATCACACTGTCGTTCAGATATCGGATTGGCGCTGCTCAATGGATCGCGCGTGCATTGCATGTCCGTTACTTGATGATCATAGCAATTCAACGCTATCTAGATTCAAATAACAACTCTCCCGCGTTGTCGCTACAAAATCTGCCAGATACGGTTTGGCAGATGTCTCCGGCAGGCATGCAGCATACAAACGTCCGGTTAATCCTTCTGCTGTAATCCGTTTTGCCAGCACGTAATTCCGATTCAGATAATTCTGCGCAGCCCACACCGGTAAGGTGGCAATGCCACGTCGGCTAGCGACCAGTTGCAGCATCGCGACCGTCAACTCGGTGGTGCGGCGCTCGACTTTTACGCCGGCAGGTTTCAATACCTGGCGCACGACGTCCAGCATATCGTCCGGCACAGGGTAGGTAATCAGTGTGTCACCAATGAAATCTTTCGCTACCAGAAATTCCTTGTTTGCCAGCGGATGATCGTGTGCCACCAGCGCGACGATTTCGAAGCGAAATAGTGCGTGGTAATCCACTTTTTCATCTGGGTCGATTTCGGCCACGATGGCGACATCGGCACGATGCTCGTACAGCAAGCCGACCGGATCGGCCTGGAAGCCGGAGACGATATCCAATTCGACTTCCGGCCAGCGTCCGCGGAATACATCCATTGCAGGCATCAGCCAGTCGAAGCAGGTATGACATTCGACTGCAATGCGCAACTGACCAGCGACGCCTTGTGCCAGACGTACTAGATCACGCTCGGTCTCGGCAACTTGTGGCAAGACGGTATCTGCTAGCTTTAGCAAACGTTCGCCGGCGGGAGTAAAACGCACCGGCGTCGACTTGCGCTCGAATAGCTGAGTACCGTGATGGTCTTCCAACTGTTTGATTTGATGGGATAAAGCGGATTGCGTGACATTGAGCAGAGCAGCCGCGCGCAGCAGGTTGCCGGCCTCGCGTAGGGCTAGCAAAGTTTTCAGGTGCCGCAGTTCAAGTATGGATTGCATTATGAATTTTTCTCATGATGAATCTGAATATTTATCGTTTGAATCATAGTTCATCTGCGCGCAACATGGCAAGCTTCAAAAATCTACATTGGAGTTGGGCATGGCAAAGGCGCATATCTTGGGTTTTCCCCGCATCGGGGCGCAGCGCGAACTGAAGTTCGCAGTCGAATCGTTCTGGCGCGGTGACAGCGAACTTGCAGCATTGCAGAAAAATGGCAAAACCTTGCGCCAACGTCATTGGGCTATTCAGGCAGAAGCCGGTCTGGACTACGTTTCTGTTGGCGATTTCGCCTGGTATGACCAAGTATTGAATACGCTGGCCTTGCTGGGCGCAGTGCCGACCCGCTTCAAATTCGATCCGAAAAAACTGACGCTGACTGATTACTTCATCCTGGCGCGCGGCAATCCTGAGCACTTCGCGATGGAAATGACGAAATGGTTCGATACCAACTATCACTATCTGGTGCCGGAATTTACTGCGGACGTCAGTTTTGACGGTGGCGTGGATTGGTTGTTTGAAGAAAATGCAGAAGCTGTTGCACTCGGTCATAAAACCAAGGTGACGCTGGTCGGTCCATTGAGTTTGCTTTACCTTGGCAAGATCAAGTCCGGTATCGCGAACAAACTAGATCTGTTGCCTAAGGTCGTGGCCGGTTACCAAAAAGTGCTGAAGCGCTTGCAGGATGCAGGCGTCGAGTGGGTGCAGATCGACGAACCGATTTTGGCCTTGGAACTGGATGCAGCATGGCGCGATGCGTTTGAACCGACTTACAAAACATTGTCACCTGCGGCACCTAAATTGCTGCTGGCAACCTACTTCGACCAAGTACGTGAACACAGCGCTTTGCTGCGTAGCTTGCCGGTTGCGGGCGTGCATCTGGATCTGGTGCGTGGTGCCGGTCAATTGCCTGAGTTCCTGAAAGACTGGCCGCAATACCGCGTGCTGTCGGCTGGTGTGGTCGATGGTCGTAATATCTGGCGCGCTGATCTGGATAGCGCATTGGCATTGCTGAAGCCTTTGCAGGCAACACTGGGTGATCGTTTGTGGGTCAGCGCAAGCTGCTCGCTGTTGCACGTGCCAGTCGATCTGGCGAATGAAAATAAACTGGATGAAGAGCTCAAAGGTTGGCTCGCATTTGCGACGCAAAAAGTGTCGGAAATTACGGCGCTTAAAAGTGCTCTGAATGGTGAAGAAAAAGAAGTCGATGCGCAATTCAAAGCCGCTGCGTTAGCCGTTGCTGCGCGCAAGGTATCGCCGCGTATCCACAATCCTTTAGTGCAAAAGCGCTTGAGCCAGATCGATAGCATTTCGGCGACGCGTAACAATGTATTTGCTGATCGTATCGTTAAGCAGCAAGCGCGTTTCAACTTGCCTGCTTTCCCGACGACCAACATCGGTTCCTTCCCGCAAACAGCAGATATTCGTCAAGCGCGTGCGCAATATAAGCGCGGTGAAATCGGTCATCTGGATTATCTGAACCGCATGCGCGATGAAGTGCGTCTGGTCGTGCAAAAGCAGGAAGAAATCGGTCTGGACGTGTTGGTGCACGGCGAGCCGGAACGTAACGATATGGTCGAGTACTTCGGCGAACAATTGTGGGGCTACGCCTTCACCGCGAATGGCTGGGTACAAAGCTACGGCTCACGTTGCGTCAAACCGCCATTCATCTACGGCGACGTCTATCGTCCAGAAGCAATGACGGTGGGCTGGAGCGAATTTGCACAAAGCCTGACCAGCAAGCCAATGAAGGGTATGTTGACTGGTCCGGTCACGATGTTGCAATGGTCGTTTGTGCGTGATGATCAACCGCGTGATCAGACTGCCTTGCAAATCGCATTGGCTTTGCGTGATGAAGTCGTGGATCTGGAAAAAGCCGGTATCGGCATGATCCAGATCGACGAGCCTGCGTTCCGCGAAGGCTTGCCCTTGAAGGCTGCTGATTGGGCGCATTACCTGGATTGGGCGGTGAAGGCATTCCGCATCAGCGCATCTGGTGTGCAGGACGATACGCAGATTCATACTCACATGTGCTACTCGGAGTTCAACGACATTCTGCCGTGGATAGCCGCGATGGATGCCGACGTGATCACGATTGAAACTTCGCGCTCGGATATGGAGTTGCTCGACGGCTTTGGTAAATTTGCTTATCCAAATGATATCGGTCCTGGCGTTTACGACATCCATTCACCGCGTGTCCCGCAAGTTGCTGAAATGCAGCGTCTGCTGCGCAAGGCGCGTGGCGTGATTCCTGATCAGCGCTTGTGGGTCAACCCGGATTGTGGCCTGAAAACCCGTGGCTGGCCGGAAACCACGGCTGCTTTGGAAAATATGGTGCTGGCAGCGCGCACTCTGCGTGAGGAAGTGGCGACGCAGCAGCAAGCAGCTTAAAACGTAGTTGTTTTGCTCATCAGAAACGGGCGCAGAGAGCAGTCTCTGTGCCCGTTTTGTATTGTTCGGCGTGTTTTACCTCATCCGGCCTGGCTGGCCGTATACGCGGTAATCGTATGTATTCAAGCCGGTAATTGTTAGAATGGCGCATTATCGAGTCGCGCCGACTTCGCCGCGCGATTTTCTTTCCCTCATTCTTGCCAAGATAGACATCCCTTATGTTGAGTTACCGTCATGCCTTCCACGCAGGCAATCACGCCGATGTACTCAAGCATCTGGTCCAGATTCAGTTGCTTAAATACATGAATCAAAAAGACACGTCGTATATGTACATTGACACCCACGCGGGTGCTGGCGTGTACGCGCTCGATAGTGCTTATGCAGCGAAAAATGCCGAATTCGCAACAGGTATCGCCAAACTGTGGGATCGCAAGGATTTGCCTGCGCCGCTTGCTGAGTATGTGCAAATCGTCCGGGACTTGAACCCGAGCGGCAAGATGCGCTATTACCCAGGTTCGCCGTATTGCGCAGATAGCGTCATGCGTGAACAAGATCGTTTGCGTCTGTTTGAACTGCATCCGGCTGATAGCAAGCTGCTTGCAGACAATTTCCGCAAACTGGAAGCGCATGCGGCAGAGCAGGGCAGACGTCCAACAGTGCGCGGCAAGCGCATCATGATCGATCGTGCCAACGGCTTCCTCGGGCTGAAAGCCTTGTTGCCGCCGCCATCGCGCCGTGCTTTGGTGCTGATCGATCCGCCGTATGAAGACAAGAGCGATTACCGTAGCGTCGTGCAGACGGTATCTGATGCCTTGACGCGTTTTGCAACCGGTACATACGCTGTTTGGTATCCAGTGCTTAATCGTCTGGAATCACGCCAGATGCCAGACAAGTTAAAACGTCTGACAGCCAATGGCTGGCTCAATGTCACCTTGTCTGTCACCACACCATCGCCAGATGGATTCGGTCTGCACAGCAGCGGGATGTTTGTACATAACCCGCCATGGACGCTGGAACCGATGTTGCGCGAGTTGATGCCGTATCTGGTATCGACTTTGGGCGGCGATTCGGGAGCTGGCTTTACCCTAGAATCGGGCACAACAGTCGCGCCTTACACCGGAACCCGACGCGTGTAAACAATAGACGCTCGTCTTGTAATTTTTGCACTGAAAAACCACAGCTAAGCAGGCGAATATCGCATGACGAGCGGAATACTTGCGCGTCAGAAATATTAACGGAATAATGGGCCAAAGTTGGTTTGCATCAGTTCCGCCTGGATAAGCTGTGTTTTTATTTCAAGAGGCAAGTTCTGCGCTACCTTGCAAATCCATATTGCACGATCAGGCTAGAGAATAAAAATAAGATGCCGGTATAGATGCATCGCATGTTGGATCGAACGTGAACATCGCGGTGCTTATGCGCAGCGGTTGTTTTTTCAAGGTGTAACAAAGACGCGGTGGGGTTGATCCATGCGTTCTGTTCAATAAGCAGAGACAACAATCTTGATGATCACCAATCTCAATCAGCACCTGCCTGATGATCAACCTCGTGTGAAGGAGTTCTTCCTCGCGCGACAACCCATATTGAACAACGATCAGAATCTGGTCGCTTACGAACTCCTGTTTCGTCGCGCCTCATCCGGACCTGCCAATGTGGTGGATGATCTGGCTGCAACTGCTTCGGTGATCGCACATGCTTCCGAGCTGGGCATAGATAACGTGATCGGCAACTCGTTAGGTTTCTTCAACGTTGATGCCGCAGTACTCATGTGCGACTTCGTTAATTTTCTGCCGTGTGAAAAAGTAGTACTGGAAATTCTTGAGACGGTAGAGATCACGCATGATCTGGTCGAGCGTGTATCGGAGTTGGTTGATCAAGGCTTTACGTTTGCGCTGGACGATGTGATTTCGCACACAGACGCGCTGCAGCAATTGCTGCCTTTGGTCAAAATCATCAAAATTGATATCACCGGCATGGAAAAGGGCGAGTTGGCCCGCTTGGTTGAACATTTCCGTCTGGATGGCAAGATGCTGTTGGCGGAAAAAGTCGAGACTATCGAACAATTCCAGGATTGCATGGAACTGGGCTTCCATTATTTCCAGGGTTATTACTTTGCGCGGCCTGTCATTCTTTCGGGTAAAAAACTCGCACCTTCGCAATTGGCGATCTTGCAGTTGATGACCCTGGTGGTTGCCGATGCAGATACTTCCGAAATTGAGTGCAACATCAAGAAGGATGCTTCGCTAGTGCTGACGCTACTGCGTTTAGCCAATACGCCTGGTGTAGGTGTCACACAGCGTATTGATTCCTTGGGACAGGCATTAACAGTTCTGGGTCGTCGCCAATTGCAACGCTGGTTGCAAATCATTCTTTACGCAGAACATAACAAGGGTAGTCACTTCACTTCGCCTCTTTTGCAACTGGCTACCACCCGCGGCAAGTTGCTGGAACTGATTACCGAAAAACTCCGTCCTGATCATCGGGCCATGGCAGATACCGCGTTTACCGTCGGCATCATGTCCTTGATGGATACTTTGTTTGGCCAATCGATGACAGATATTCTGGAGCAGGTTGCGGTAGTAGAGGAAGTCAGCGATGCCTTGCTGTATCGCAAAGGGTTCTATGGTGATTTGCTCAAGCTCGCCGAATATATCGAACAGATAGAAAAGACCGGCGCCTTGCTGATCCCTACATTGCAAAAACTAGGACTGTCGATCGAAGATCTGTATGCACTACAGCTGTCGGCATTCGAGTGGAGCAATAACGTATCAAGCCGCGTGTGAAGTGACTGTCAGGCTTAAGGTCTAGCCTGATTCAAGTATCTTTCCTCTGTGAGATGGCGATGTAAGTATCGTCGTCTCGACTTATATCTACCCTTGAATATCTTCCCTAGAACTTCATATATAAACTCCGGGATAAGGAGAATATATTGCAGAACGAATTCAATAACTTGCTCAAGGCGGCTGATAACGAAACCCTCGTTGGATGGGATTTGTCGTATGACGGACGGATCTCTACGTCTGCGCCGTGGAATTTTGAAGCGGTGGTTAATCAATACGCTCGCAATTCACCAGATATGCTGGATATGGGAACTGGTGGTGGTGAATGGTTGAGCAAATTGGATTTTCGTCCTGCAAGGACCGTTGCGACAGAAGGCTGGCCGCCGAATATTCCCATCGCGCGCAAACGTCTAGAGGCGCTCGGCATAGAACTTGTTGTCGTTGATGATGTGCCTGATAACGCTGAACAAAACGGTCTTGTCGACGGTGGTGAATTGCCATTCGAAGATGCATCGTTCAAGTTGGTCGTTAATCGTCACGAATCCTTTGTCGCGACGGATGTCGTACGAATTCTTGTTTCTGGCGGAAGATTTTTGACACAACAAGTGGCATCTGATTTCAATGCGGATTGCTATCGACTTTTGGGATTACCTTTTGTTGAGCCTTCGACTCGCTGGAAGTTGGATGTGGCGGTGAAGCAGTTGCAACAAACTGGAATGACTATCACCGACGCTGCAGAGGGTGAGGAGATTTTAAGTTTCGAGGACATTGGTGCATTTTGCTGGTATCTGAAAAATGTACCTTACGTATGTCCTGATTTTTCGATAACGCGGTTTCGGGATCGGCTGGAATACCTGCATAAACAGATAGTTGATCATGGCGCATTGAAGATGCGACAGTCCTTATTCTGGTTGAGTGCAGTTAAATAGCTCGTTGCCTCAATCTCATGGCCGCATGACGTTAAAATAGGCCAATGACGAATCAAGCAAATACCACGGAAAACGATGACGATGATGGCGAGAACAACGCGCCAGCCATTCCTGCGGGCACGAAGAATTACATGACGCCGCAAGGTCATCTACGGATGAAAAACGAACTGCTGAAGTTGATCGATGTCGACAGGCCTGAAGTGGTGCAAATCGTTTCGTGGGCGGCATCAAATGGTGACCGTTCCGAGAATGGTGATTACATTTACGGCAAGCGGCGTTTGCGTCAGATTGATGGCCGGATTCGTTTCTTGACCAAGCGTTTGGATCTTGCGGAGATTGTGGATCCCAGTATTCATCATGGCAGCGATCAAATCTTCTTTGGTGCAACGGTGAAGTACGAAACGCAAGCAGGTGAGGAACATACCGTCACGATATTGGGTATCGATGAACTGGACCCGCTCAATGGAAAAATCAGCTGGATATCACCAGTTGCACGCGCGCTGACCAAGGCAAGGGTAGGTGACACCATCACCTTGAAAACACCAGGCGGTGTGGAAGAGTTGCTTATTCTGGAAGTGAGTTACCCGGCACCTGTTTGATGTGCCGGCTGCTGTTGCGTTGCTGGGGCTGAATCAGCCCTTGTCTCGCAACAAGCGAGTAACGCCAGGGATGGCACGCAGATTGCGCATGAGGCGGGCGAGATGCACACGGTCTTCAACTTGCACCGTGAAATGCAGATACGTAATCATGTGATCTTTATCTTCATCCATACCTACATGCGTGATGTTGGAATCAGATTCGCTGATCTCGGCAGCGACGCGTGCCAGGATACCTTTTTCATTGCGTGCCAGCAGCGTGATACTGCAATCGAAGCGGCGATCAATGTCAGAGCCCCAGGTTACGTCTATCCAGCGATCAGGTTCTTTTGAGCGCTGTCTTCTTGCTACGTCGCAATCATGCGTGTGTATCGTCAAGCCTTGATCGCGCTTCATCTGACCGATGATGGCATCACCCGGAATCGGCTGACAACACGATGCTAACTGAACAGAGATACCTTCGCTGCCATAGATAACAACAGGATCAATTTTATTTGGCAAGACTTCGCCGTTGGCATCAACTTGCGGCCGTGGCACTAATTGATCGTTCTCGACCATGCCGAGTATATGGCGCGCAACCAGTGCTGCCATCCGTTTGCCGACACCGATATCTGCATAGAGATCATCCAGCGATTTGGCGCTCGATTCATTCAGAAGACGTTCTGTTACAGGCGTTGGCAGTTCAGGATTTAAATTCAGCGTGACTAATGCTTGCGCCAACAAGCGGCGACCGAGTTCGATCGATTCAGTTGCGTTGATGGTGCGCAGATGATGCCGGATCGCCGAGCGTGCCTTGCCGGTACGCACAAAGCCCAACCAGTTTGGATTAGGGCGCGAAGTAGGCGAGGTGATGATTTCGACGATATCGCCGTTACGCAGCTCGGTGCGTAGCGGTACTTGTTCCAGATTGATTTTGACCGCAATCGTCTGATCGCCGATATCAGTATGGATCGTATAAGCGAAATCGAGCGCAGTCGCGCCGCGTGGCAAGGCGATGATCTTCGACTTCGGTGTGAATACATAGACCGAGTCGGGAAATAGATCGACCTTGACGTGTTCCAGGAACTCGGCGGAATCGCCAGTCTGTTTCTGGATGTCGAGCAAGGATTGCAGCCATGCGTGCGTGCGCTGCTGCAGATCAGACAGACTACCTTCATCATCCTTGTACAGCCAGTGCGCCGCGACGCCGGATTCGGCCACGCGATGCATGTCTTGCGTACGGATCTGAAATTCAATCGGTGTGCCGTAAGGACCGATCAACGTGGTGTGTAGTGATTGATAGCCGTTCAGTTTCGGGATTGCAATGTAATCCTTGAACTTGCCTGGCATCGGCTTGAACAAGGCATGCAAAGTGCCAAGCGCAACATAGCAATTCGCAAAGCTGTCGACTACGACGCGGAAGCCGTAGATATCCAGCACTTGCGAGAACGACAGACGCTTGTGCAGCATCTTCGTATAAATGCCGTACAGTGTTTTTTCACGTCCGTAGACTTGCGCAGTGATACCGGTGGCATCCAGCGTATTGTTGACCGATTCCAGAATCTTGCTTACAACTTCGCGACGATTGCCGCGCGCAGCCTTGACCGCTTTGCCCAAGGTTTTGTAACGCATCGGATACAGATGCGAGAAGGCGAGATCCTGTAATTCGCGATAAATATTATTCAGGCCGAGACGATGTGCAATCGGCACATAGACTTCCATCGTTTCGCGCGCGATACGGCGTTTTTTGACTGCAGCCATCGAGCCGAGCGTGCGCATATTGTGCAGGCGGTCAGCCAGCTTGATGAGGATGACGCGCACATCGCGTGCCATCGCCAGCAGCATCTTGCGGAAATTTTCCGCCTGCGCTTCGACCTGGCTCTGGAATTCAAGTTTCTCTAACTTGGAAAGGCCGTCGACAATATTGGCGACCGGTGCGCCGAAGCGTTCGATCAGCTCATCTTTTCTGACGTCCTGATCTTCCATCACATCATGCAGCAGCGCTGCCATGATCGCTTGCGCGTCCAGCTTCCAATCGGCGCAAATTTCTGCGACAGCGATAGGATGTGAGATATATGGTTCGCCCGACATGCGCATCTGACCGAGATGCGCCTCATCCGAGAAGCGATAGGCTTCCTTGACCTTCTTCAATTCAGAAGGAGTCAGGTATTCAGCGAGCTTGGTGGTGAGTTGCGTAACAGACGCCACACCTGGAACAGGCGCGGGCGTTGTCGTTGATGCTGGTTTTTTCTGCTGAGTTTTGGCCGAGCGATCAGAAACCGCTCGGTTATTTGAAGCGATGGATGCTGTTGAATCTGTAGGTGTCAGGTTCATACTGATAGCTTATCAGCCGCATCGCGGTTAGCAGAAGGAGTTTATTAGCTTGGGACTTTTTTCAACATTTCAATGCCGATATGGCCTGCTGCGATTTCACGCAGAGCGATAACAGTAGGTTTGTCTTTAGCATCAACCTTAGGTGTGTGACCTTGCAGCAACTGACGTGCGCGATATGTCGCGGACAATGTCAATTGAAAGCGATTAGGGATGTGTTTGAGGCAATCTTCAATGGTAATGCGGGCCATACGTGCTCCTAAAAATACAATATCAGCTTAAATTGGCATGAATGCCTAATTGGGCGAACAGGGATGCGTTCCGAGTTGATTGTTGTGCAAAACGACAACGTGTGGCTTTTACGATCGCGCTTAACTCGGCTAAAGCAACTGTAAACTCTTGATTGATAATAACATATTCGAACTCCGAAGCGTGGGCGATTTCGCCGCCGGCAGCGAGAATTCGGCGCGTAATCACGTGGTCTTCGTCTTGTCCGCGCTTTTTCAGACGCTCTTCCAATGCGGCAATGGACGGCGGCAGGATAAAAATGCCTACCGCATGCGGGAATTGCTTCTTCACCTGCTGCGCGCCTTGCCAGTCGATTTCCAGCAAAACATCGGTGCCGGCGGCCATTTGGTCAGCGATTTGTATACGTGAAGTCCCGTAATAGTTGCCAAATACTTCGGCTGACTCGAGGAATTCATCTGTATGGCGTCGCGCCAAAAAATCTTCCGGACTGGTAAAAAAGTATTCGCGACCATGCTGCTCGCCCGGGCGTGGTGGGCGGGTCGTGTAGGAAATCGACAGTTTGATGCTCGGTTCCTGTTGCAGCAGGGCGTTGACCAGGCTGGATTTGCCGGCGCCAGATGGCGCAACGACTAAAAACAAGCTGCCGGAAGAAGTAGGTTGCTCAGACATCGTTGTCCTTGATGAATGGATGAATAGTTAAAGTGGCAAGTCGCGCAAAAGATTGTAGCGCTGCTTGATGTTGCCCTATGCTGGATTTATTCCAGATTCTGTACTTGTTCGCGCATTTGCTCGATCAGCAGCTTCATTGCCATCGATGCATCGGATAATTCCTTGACCGCGGCTTTGGAGCCGACTGTATTGGCTTCGCGATTGAGTTCCTGCATCATGAAATCCAGGCGTTTGCCGACTTGGCCACCTTTTTTCAGGATGGCGCGGGTTTCGCTCAAATGTGCAGCCAAACGTGTCAACTCTTCCGCGACATCGACGCGTATGCCGTACAGCGTGACTTCTTGACGGATGCGATCCAGTGCTTCTTCGCGGGTGATGGTTGGCTGACCGTTGCTTTCGCCATTTTTGACGGCGAGGCCGAGCGCTTCCTGCATGCGCTCCGTCGCTTTTTGCTGAAACTGTGCGACCACTTGAGGAATCAGTGGCGTGATGCGTTGTACGATTTCTTCCAGATCGCTGACGCGCGACAGCAGCATGGTTTGCAGCGCATTGCCTTCGCGTTCGCGGCTTTCTACGAAAGCGTTCATGGTTGTTTGTATCGCTGCAGTGACATCGGCTTGCAGCGTGTCCTGGCTCATTTCAGCTTCTTCAATGACACCAGGCCAGCGCAGTAATTCATTGACCGACAAAGGTGCTGCATCGGCAAAGTGTTGACGAATATCGGCTTGCAGGGTTGCCAGTGCACTGAGCACTGTGGCATTCAAGGCCTGCGTTGCACCAACTGCGACCTTGCGGCCAAAGCTCAAACGGCATTCAACTTTACCGCGGGTAGCACGTGCCATGATGGCTTCACGCAACACTGGCTCCAAAGCGCGCAAGTCGTCATTGATGCGAAATTGCAAATCAAGGAAGCGCGAGTTGACGCTTTTGACCTCTATGGTCAAGGTGCCACTGCTGGTCTCATGGGTGGTGACGGCATAGCCGGTCATGCTGCAAATTGTCAAAATGAGTTCCTCGTTTTTCTTTACAAAGCGGCGATTTGTCCACACAATCCACAACGAACATGGTTGCCGAATTCAGGTAGCCGGAAAAAGGCTAAGCAATATGCCGCGTCACTTTTTGCCGTGCTGTATTCCCCAAGTTTCTTGACATTATTTATAGGACGACATGGCTGCGCAAAACAATGCTCCGTTGCCGGATGGCTTGGAAATCGCTGGATATCGCATTGTAAAGAAGATTGCGTCTGGCGGGTTCAGTATTGTCTATCTGGCCTATGACGAAGATGGCAATGCCGTCGCCATTAAAGAATACCTTCCTAGCTCGCTGGCATTGCGCCAGCCGGGTGAGCTGGTGCCGGCAATTTCTCCGGAAAATCTGCCGGTCTTCCGCATCGGTTTGAAATGCTTCTTTGAAGAAGGTCGCGCACTGGCGCGTATCGCGCATCCGAATGTGGTGAGCGTGACCAATTTCTTCCGCGCCAATGAAACCGTCTACATGGTGATGGGCTACGAATCGGGCCGTTCGCTGCAGGATCACATCCTGCGCCGTCGTGACAAAGGCGAGAAGCCACTGGTATCCGAACGCTTTATCCGCAAGATGTTCAGTCATGTGATGAACGGCTTGCGCGAAGTTCATACAAATAAACTGCTGCATCTGGATTTGAAGCCGGCGAATATTTATTTGCGCGTGGATGGCACACCTATCTTGCTGGACTTCGGTGCTGCGCGACAAACACTGCAATCGGATTTGCCTAAACTGTATCCGATGTACACGCCGGGTTTTGCTGCGCCTGAACTGTACGTCAAGAATGGCAGTCTTGGTCCGTGGACTGATATCTATAGCATAGGCGCATCCATGTTTGCCTGTATGGTCGGTGCGCCACCGCAGCCGGCCGATCAACGCAAGCTCAACGATAAGATGGATGGCCACTTCAACAAGCTTGAAGGCGTCTATTCCTCCGATTTGATCAAAGTGATTCGCTGGAGTTTGATGATCGATCCACTGGAGCGTCCGCAAAGTGTATTTGCCTTGCAAAAGGCTTTGCGTGAGCCGATACAGGATAAACAGGGCGATGCCAAATTGCAGCAAGTCGCGCGTAAACTCAAAAACATATTCGGCAATATGAGCAAAAAGTCGGCGCACGCATCGACAACGATACAAGAGCACACGCGCTAAGCTCACTCCTACCCTTTTTATCTAAGAAGCCATGCGATTCTCTGTTTATCAAGAAAGCCATATTGGTGGTCGCAAGAACAACCAAGACCGCATGGGCTACAGCTTCACGCGGGATGCCTTGTTGTTGCTGGTAGCTGATGGCATGGGCGGGCACATCATGGGCGAGATGGCCGCGCAGATCGCGATGCAGACGATTGCCTCCCTGTTTCAGGAAAACGCCACGCCGTATGTGAAAAAACCGGAGCGTTTTCTCGAAGATAGTTTCTTCGCTGCGCACCGAGAAATACACCGTTATCGTGCCATCAACAACTTGCCGGAAACGCCGCGCACCACTATCGTCGCCTGTTTGATTCAGCACAATAGTGCGATGTGGGCGCACTGCGGCG
This sequence comes from Pseudomonadota bacterium, assembly GCA_040390795.1. Lineage (GTDB taxonomy): Bacteria > Pseudomonadota > Gammaproteobacteria > Burkholderiales > Burkholderiaceae_D > Oxalicibacterium. The sequence goes on from JAZJXV010000011.1 coordinate 110,399, forward strand.
ATTCGCGTTTGTACTGGATGCGTAGCGGCCAGATTCTGGCACGCACACGTGATCACTCGCGTATCGAAACACTGATTGCGCAAGGCAAGGTCGATCCATCGGAGCGCGATACGCATCCGGATCGCAACAAGTTATTTAACTGTCTTGGCGCACCGAATATGCCTATCGTGGAAATCTCGCGGCGCGCCAGTCTGCAAGCGGGCGATATCATGCTGCTGTGTTCAGACGGTCTGTGGTCGGTATTGCCTGACCATGAGCTGGCGGAACGTCTGCATAACAATACTATTGTGCGTGCAGTACCGGAGTTACTGACGACTGCCACTGGCATTGCCGGCAAAACAGGGGATAATGTCACCGCTTTGGCAATGATGTGGGAGAGCAGCGAAAATCTGCATGGCAATAGCACCATCACCACGCATACTTTGCCGATAGGCAGTGTCACCACCACGATCCAGGCGCCACGGCATCAGGATCTGGAAAACGCAGACACCTATAACGATTCAGAAATCGAAAAGGCGATTGAGGAAATCCGTAACGCTATCGATAAATCATCACGTATCACTTCCAGGAATTAAAGCCACATGTCGTATGAAAATCGTCCCAGCGGACGCGCCGCTGATGCATTGCGCGCCATCAAACTGACCCGTAACTACACCAAGCATGCCGAAGGTTCGGTACTGATAGAGTGCGGCGATACCAAAGTCATTTGCACCGCCAGTATCGAAGATCGTGTACCTGGCTTCCTCAAGGGCAAAGGCCAAGGTTGGTTGACGGCTGAATACGGCATGCTGCCGCGTTCGACCCACACCCGCATGGATCGAGAAGCCGCACGCGGCAAGCAATCCGGCCGTACGCAAGAAATTCAACGCTTGATCGGCCGCTCACTGCGCGCAGCCTTCGACTTGCAGGCTTTCGGTGAGCGCACCTTGCATCTGGATTGCGACGTCATTCAGGCCGATGGCGGCACCCGTACAGCAGCGATTACCGGCACCATGGTTGCCGCCTACGATGCATTCAACAAGCTGGTGGCGCAGAACGTTATTCCTGCGATCCCGCTCAAGCACTTTGTCGCTGCGATCTCGGTCGGCGTGTATAAAGGCCAACCGGTGCTGGATCTCGATTACGACGAAGATTCGGATTGTGATACCGATATGAATATCGTCATGACCGACGCCGGCCACTTCATTGAAGTGCAGGGCACCGCAGAAGGCGCTGCATTTGACCGCGCGACGATGGATAAATTGCTGGATCTGGCGCAAGACGGTATCAGCGACCTGATCGTGATGCAAAAACAGGCTTTGGCAATAGCTGCGTAAAATAGAGCCTGCTCTGAACGTCGTTGCTTTAATGTAAATGCCCATGCAGCTTGGCTGTTGTGCATTACATCGAATAACCCGGCTGTTTTTGATGCCGGGTTTTTTATCGTTTTTATTTTCGGATCATCATGTCGCGTACCCTTATCCTCGCCTCCAATAACGCAGGTAAATTGAAAGAATTCAGTGCCTTGCTGTCGTCCATCAATTTCGATGTGCATACGCAGGGAGAATTCAACGTACCTGAAGCGGAAGAGCCGCATGTCACCTTCGTGGAAAACGCGATCGCCAAGGCGCGTCATGCGGCACGCCTGACAGGCAAGCCGGCACTGGCCGATGACTCCGGCGTGTGTGTCAATGCCTTGGGCGGCGCACCGGGTGTGTACTCGGCACGCTATGCGGGTGAACCGAAGTCCGATCAACGCAATAATGAAAAACTGATCGCCGATCTCGCCGCGCACGCGGACAAATCCGCTTACTACTATTGCGTGCTGGTCTTCGTGCGCCATGCCGATGATCCGCAACCGGTCATCGCCGAAGGTCGCTGGAATGGCGAAATGCTGGCAGAGCCGCGCGGACAGGGAGGTTTTGGCTACGACCCTTACTTCTGGTTGCCGGAGCAAGGAAAAACAGCCGCTGAACTGACTGCGGAAGAGAAAAATCGTCTGTCGCATCGCGGCCAAGCCTTGCGTGCGTTGATAGAAAAGTTGCGATGATCCCGATTAAACCGATCAGCAATGACATCGCCGCTGCGCTTGATCATTCAGGACCGGCGCGTGTTGCCACTGCATACCTGAAGCCGGGTGCATTGAGCCTGACCGCATTGCCGCCGTTGTCGCTGTACGTGCATTTTCCGTGGTGTGTGAAGAAGTGTCCTTACTGCGATTTCAATTCGCATGAAGCTACCGGCGGTTTTCCGGAAGACGAGTATTTGTCAGCTTTGCGCGCCGATCTCGAGATGGCATTGCCGCTGATCTGGGGCCGCAAGATTTATACGATCTTTATTGGTGGTGGTACGCCTAGCCTGTTATCAGCCAAGGGGCTTGATCGTTTGCTCTCCGACATTCGTACCTTGCTGCCGCTGGATGGCGCTGTCGAAATCACGATGGAGGCTAACCCTGGTACCTTTGAAGCAGAGAAATTCAAGTCTTACCGCGCCAGTGGCATCAATCGTTTGTCGATAGGTATACAGAGTTTCAACTCCCGCCATCTGGATGCACTGGGTCGTATCCATAACGGCGATGAAGCGCAGCGCGCGGTAGATATCGCCGCTAGTAACTTCGACAACTTCAATCTCGATTTGATGTACGCCTTACCATCGCAAACGTTGGAGGAAGCACGACAGGATGTGCAGACGGCAATCGCTTACGCACCGCCGCATCTGTCGTTGTATCACCTGACGATGGAGCCCAATACAGTCTTCGCTAAATATCCGCCGGTCGTGCCGGATGACGATGCCAGTGCCGATATGCAGGACATGATCGAACAGGAAACCAGTGCCGCCGGCTACCAGCACTATGAAGTGTCCGCTTATGCTCAGCCGAAGCGGCAAGCACGCCACAATCTCAATTACTGGGAATTTGGTGATTACCTCGGCATAGGTGCCGGTGCGCACACCAAATTATCCTTCCCGCATCGCGTGATTCGACAGGCGCGTTACAAACAGCCCAAGAGTTACATGGACAACATGCGACTAGGCAATCCGATCCAGGAAGAAAATGAAATCACGCGCAACGAGATGGGTTTTGAATTCATGCTCAATGCGATGCGTCTGGTTGAAGGCATAGACGTTAATCGATTCGCTGAACGCACAGGCATGCCATTGAATGCTGTCGAGCAGGCGCTGAATGAAGCAGAAGCCAAGGGTTTGCTATACCGCGACCATAAAACGATCAAGCCGACTGTGCTGGGTCAGCGCTTCTTGAATGATTTGCAGCAATTATTTTTAGTCGACTAAGAATTTATTGTCAGGTATTCGGCAATTTAGTCTGAGTTAGGTATAATGCGACCTCTTGGAAGTTGATGGGCTCCGTCACCGATAGATTGCGCGCTCGTGCAATCAGCTAGTAAATCGGATAAATGGTGTCCATTCGTCAATGTCCGAAAAGGAAGTGTGGCCGAGTGGTTGAAGGCACCAGTCTTGAAAACTGGCGACGGTTTATCCCGTTCGTGAGTTCGAATCTCACCGCTTCCGCCAAATGCCTGTGCTCAGTTTGAAGAGCCAAGGGTTGGCTAGGAATCTATCTATGTAGTTACTACACTCCCGCTTATAAAAGCGCTTATGCGAGTTAATCGCTAATCGACTTTAAATATATAGGGAACGCGCGGTGCTTCGAAGACGCGTCCATTTTTCATGACAAAAGAAATAGAATTTGCCACGCCGGACGCATTCGCGTGCGAGTACACCCAGACCTGCCGTTGACCTTGCGCGGTGACAGCATAAGGTTTCCCTATTTTTTCGATTACTTCCTCTTCTGTCATGCCCGCCTTGATGCTGCGTGCCTGATCCCAATTAAAAGTGGTTCCGGCGCTAGCGCAGGCTGAAAACAGGATAGGGGCCAAGGCAGTTATGGCTATAGTTTTCCAATCTGTATTTCGTGGCATGCAAATTTCCTCGCTTAAAACATTTGTCTTCATCTGCAAGTATACATGCGCAAATTTTAGACTTATTGAATCTGGGAATTTTGCGTAAGTTGTTTCTCGTGCAGATGAAAACTTACTTCGCTGATTGTTGCCTTGCCCAAAAGAATAAATTGCATTGCCTGAAAAAGAACCCGACTTAGCTTGGGTACATGCAAAAAAATCCCGCCGAGATTACTCAGGGCGGGAAATGCTTTACAGCTATTTGTACGACCTAGTCAGATAATGACCCTGGCCGCTCTTGTTAATCCGAAACCGATTTGAATTGTGTTCAATCGATACCGGTTGCCGATGCGACGACAGCAAGGTGACGCGGTGCCGAGACCGCGCGTTTGATGCTTGATAGTTTGGAGGCAAGCGCTGGTCTGACCGGGGTCGAGCGCGTTATCATTTCTTGCTGCTCCACTTGTGTCGTAGTGCCATCGATTTTGAAGATGCTGACGGTTTGCTCGAGTTTGACCGCTTGGTCCTTGAGCGAACCTGCGGCTGCGGCAGCTTCTTCTACCAATGCGGCATTCTGCTGCGTGACATGGTCCATTTGTGAGATGGCTTGATTGACTTGTTCGATGCCGGCGCTTTGTTCCTGGCTGGCGGCCATGATCTCGGCCATGATGTCTGTCACGCGTTTTACGCTATCGACGACTTCTGTCATGGTGGCGCCAGCTTGCACAACCAGCTTGCTACCGGTATCGACTCTGCCGACGGAGTCATCAATCAGCGATTTGATTTCTTTTGCTGCAGCAGCTGATCGTTGTGCGAGATTACGTACCTCGCTGGCGACGACCGCAAAACCTCGGCCTTGTTCTCCAGCTCGTGCGGCTTCTACTGCAGCGTTCAATGCCAGAATGTTGGTTTGGAAGGCGATGCCGTCGATGACGCCGATGATGTCGGTAATTTTCTTCGCAGAGTCATTAATACCGTTCATCGTGACGACGACCTCGCTGACGACTTGGCCGCCTTTGACGGCGATTTCAGAAGCGGATAGTGACAGGCTATTGGCTTGACGTGCATTGTCTGCATTCTGTTTGACGGTGGAAGTCAGTTCTTCCATCGACGATGCCGTTTCTTCCAGTGAGCTGGCTTGTTCTTCGGTGCGCGAAGACAGATCCATATTGCCGCTGGCAATCTGATTGGATGCTGTAGCCATCGTTGCTGTGCCGCTGCGAACTTCATCGACGATGCCGATCAGACTTTGATTCATTTCTTTCAGTGCTTGCAGCAATTGACCGGTTTCATCTTTCGATTTGACTTCTATTTTGCTGGTCAGATCACCACTGGCAACAGTCTGTGCGACTTTGACGGCTTGATTGAGCGGACGTGTAATCGCGCGGCTAATAAGGATGCCAAGGCCAATGCTGAGGAGGAGGGCGATAGCTGAGATCGCGACAATGATGGTGATGGATTGTCGAGCAGCTTGATTTGCTTCCTCACTTTTTGCATCAACGACTTGCTGCATGGATTTAACGACTGTGCCGATGTCGGCCACGATTTGTCTGCGTAAAGGGCTGCATTCGTTGACGAGAAATTTGCCGAACTCTTCCATCTGTTCAGCTTCGCGGAATTTGCGTGGACGGTTGAGTTCTTCAGCCATGGACAGCAAGCCTTTGCTGACTTTTTCGAAATCAGCATTGCCTTTGAACAGAGGTGTCATTTTGCTCAAGGCATCGAGATAAATGGCCTTTTGCTCATCCAGAATATCCAGCTCTTTCATCGCATCGGCTTTGTTCGTGAATATGTATGCATTACGCGCTGCAAGCCCTGTTTGACCGAGCGCCTCGCGCGCGGTGTAGAGGCGTTCCAGCTGTTGTGTACGGATTTCGTTTTGAGTGGCAATGACGCCGTCGATCTGGTTGATCCGCAGTAAGGAGAATGCGGCGATCAACAATGTGAGTAATGCGGTGATGCCAAATCCAAGGCTTAGTTTGGTTCCTACCTTCATGTTTGCAAACATCGTCATCTCCCAAATTACTTCGTTGAAGTGCTAGGTCGAGTTGTGGTTCTAGTGTTGAACGCGTTTGTTAAAAAAGGTGATCCAAAAGGGCAAAAATATATGGTGCCTTGAATAAATTTTAATGACGCTACCACGCGAAATAAAAATAAACGCTCCCATGAATATGAGATTTTTTAACCTTTTGATGCTTATTTGCGACGATTTTGTTGATAAATAACGGTAATTAAAATAAAGCCAATGATTTTTGATGTGCTCTTGATAAGAAATTTAACAAACTTCTCATGCACGAGGAGAGGGCGTAGGCTGGTGGTGTGTCAAGGACGGCTCGTGCGGTTTATGCCGATGGCAGCGCACGAGCGTTTTTTGAGAAGGGATGTGGTGATGCGTATTTTTGCTGCGTTTATGTCAAATATCTGATCTTGTGAAGATATGTATAAAGTTGCTGGCGTTGCACGGTATTGAGCCTAAGGCATTCACCGTTGACTGCGATGGTGAGCTCGCCGTCGGAAAATAAACCTGCGATTACGGGTGCTGAATACGAAGAACTGACCTCAGTCTCATGATGCATCTCGTTGCATGCGTGTTCGTTTTCTGTGTCGCGAAATCCACCAACTAATGCGTGCGTATTGGATGAAATCAAGATCAATGCTTTGCCCTGTGAAGGTAGGGCAGAGGTCTGATCGTCTGTAAAGGTTTTGCCATTACCTACTTTTTGAAAAGCAGTGGCTTCCTTAGTACTCACAGCCACGAAGCGCTCGTCTAACGGCGTGCCGGGTAAGGCGAAATACAAACGTCCAGTTTTGTCTTTTATTTTGATGATGGCGGAGTGCGCTAAGGCGCGTAGTAATAGCGCATTGACTGCTGTGCTCGCTCTTTGTACAACCTTGCCTAATTCTTGTGCTGTCATTGGGCCGTTAAGCATGGCGCTGATGGCCATTGCGACTTTACTGCCTGGACGCGGGGAGTACGGTGATATTTGTCTTCTCATGCTGTGCCTTCTGTCAGTGAGGTGCTGCCATTAATGCGATGAGGGTTTTCGCAATGCCGATCAGGTTTTATCAAACTTCATTTGGTAGATGAAATCTCTTGATTGCATGTATTGCGGTGACATTGCGGACTTGAGCTAATAACAACAATACATAAGCTATATGAGAATGAATTGCACTGTCAATACGCGAATGGTTAGATATTGTGTCTTTTGTTTATGTATCGAGAGATGTTATTTACACATTGAATATGTAGGGACGTGCGTAGGAGTCGATGAATATCTGAGCGCCTTTGTCGGCCCAGATATTTTTGGCATGGCATCTTGTGTGATGTGCCTTACAGAATGGTAAAGAGGAGTTGTTCTGTTGTATTAGACCAAATGCCGGATTTTTCCAGTGTATGGATTAATCGGATTCGTTTTTTGGCACAGGCTCGGCAATCGTATCGATGATTTTGATGGCCTGATTCAATTTGTACTCGGGCATTTGCTGCATCAATTTGACGGCATGTTCTATGCGTTTGTCCAAGACGGGATAGATTTTAGATTGCGGCTCATGTGGGGTGACGTTTTCGATATTATCGAAATTTTCGCCTTCGTTAAGCCAAGAAAAGGACACCTTGCATGCTCTTGCGAGCTTTTTGATGGTTTCTGTTTCCGGCCCCTTGGCACCGACGCCTTTTAGAATTCGGCTAATTGTCGCCTGCGGGACGCCAGAAATGCGCGCCAGCTCGCTTTGCGATTTTATTCTTGCAGCGTTCATTGCCTGATCAAGGCGGTTTCCAATAGTCATGCAAAGACTATACATACGCGCATAAACATGATCAAAGTTGAAACCATTTGTGTATCGATAATATTATCCATTCGCGTATTGTTGGTCGCGTTTGGTGTAAAGAAAGCGGTTGCTATCTGGGTTTGCAGGACTTGTCGGCAGAAAACGACTCGATTGTGAGTTGATGCTTTATCGATCTCACAATTGGAGAGAAAGTTGCATCAAACTTGATTTTCCGTAAGTGGAGTATATTATATCCATAAATGGAGGGATATATGAGTGCCGCATACACTTATCCAAAAAGCCGATTCGAACCAGCCGGACTAGTTGACCTGAATGCGAAATCAGAGCGGGAGCGATTGTCCCGTTCTGCGTTGAAGGGTTTCTTCCGGCTTGCGGAAGCGTGGAAGCTTCGCGACGAAGATGCGCGCGAACTTTTGGGTGGCTTATCCAGCAGTGCTTTCTATGAATGGAAAAAGAACCCCGATCGTGTACTGGAGGTTGATCGTATTACGCGCATTTCCTATCTGATTGGAATCTATAAGGCACTCCACATTCTGTACGGCGATAAGTTGGCGGATGAGTGGATTAGTTTGCCGAACAAGAATGTCATTTTCTCCGGTCAGTCACCACTGGCTTATATGCAGGCGGGTGGTTTGCTTGCCATGCAAATCGTCCGCAAATTATTGGATGCGCGACGCGGAGGTTTGTAATGGCAGGGCCGCCACTTGTGCAGTTGCGTCAGTTTGATACTTGCCGTTTAATTCCGTCCCGTTTTGTCGATAAAGAAGATTCTGTGCTTGTGCCGCTTGCTGAAGATACCAAGCACTTGGCAGATATTTTCGAGCTCGATAACGCAACCAATGAACGCTTGATTGCAGAGCATGGTCGTGCAACTGGTATCGGCGTAGATGAGTTGGTATTTGGCGTGCCACATTTCCGCATGATCAATGCGGCGTTTACGTACGCGCGTCCGGAAGGCAGTCGCTTCAATAACGATGAGCGTGGCGCGTGGTATTGCGGTTTCGATATAGAAACTTCTCTGGACGAAATCATCTTCCATAAAACGGTCGAGTATTACGAAATCGACCGCTTCGACGACAGTGTGCGTTATCAAACTTTATTGGCCGATTTCAATAACGAATTTCATGATCTGCGTGGCGCTAGTCGCTATGCAAAATGTCTGACGCCGAATAGCTACGTCGCATCGCAAAAGCTGGCTGTGCAATTGCTGGAAGAAGGCTCGTTGGGCATTGTCTATCCCAGCGTGCGGCATGCAGGTGGAACGAATCTCGCCTGCTTTCGCCCTGCCTTGGTGGGCAATGTAAGGCGCGGTACAGCGTATGAACTGGTGTGGTCAGGAACGCCGCATCCGACTGTGCGCACGCTTGCTTCTTAGTGTTGTTGCGACGGCGATTGCTCATCAGTGCATGTCTACCTTAGCTACGATGCGACAGTAGCGAAGAGCGATACCGCACATACCATCACAGCTGGATTGCGCTATGCATGGTGATTTACCGTGGCAACAGAGCAGACTCGAATTTCAAATCAAGACTGATTTTTTGCGACGATGAAAAGGATCTGGCGGACTCCCTTTATTCACTTTCTTGTTTCATCGCTTTCGCGACATTTTTCCTGTTCAATATTTCTCCCCATGATTCGATGCGGTAAATATCGCCGAATTTGTGGATAGTCATACCGTACTGTTCACGTAACTTGTCTACTTGCTGCTCTATCGTACTTTTATCTATACCGGTCAGATCGTCGATGGCGGTTGGGGTGGGGCGTTCAAGCAGGTCAATTGCTGCAGCGAGAACAAACAATCTGCGCGCATCATCAACAGGGTATTGCGGCACGCCGAATTTATTTTTGAGCAGAGTCATGTGATGATCCTTTGCCATCGTCCTTGCATCATGCGAAGAGAGCCGAGCGCTACGATGTCTTTAATATAGTACCGACTCACTTTTCTGGCAAAAATTCCTCTTTCATTTCGCCAATATTCCTTGCTTGAGCAGTCCACAACCTGAATGGCATTTTTACGTTAGTCTTATGCTGCTCGGAAATACTCGCCTGCCCATCTTGCTTGAGTTCGAGTTCTCGTATATTTGTGTCTTTATTATTGCCGGATAGCTATGCCAAAAAGGCAGATACACACGGTTTTTTCAGAAAGCGCTGGACTTCATGTTTGTGCAATCTCTTCGTATGACGCAGCGCGATTGGCGCGCGGGTGAACTTCGCTTCTTGCTGGTTTCTCTGATTATTGCCGTGGCGGCTTTGTCTTCAGTCGGCTTCTTTGTTGATCGCATGCGCGCAGGTTTGAACCGCGACGCGCATCAATTACTCGGTGCCGATCTGATTATTCGCGCGGACGAACCGATTGCCGCGTCCTTGCGCGGGGAAGCAGAAAAGCGCGGTTTGCAACTGGCAGATACCACCGTTTTCCCCAGTATGGCGATTGCTGGAGAAGGCGAGCAGGCAGTATCCAAGTTGGCGTCCATCAAGGCGGTAAGCGACGGCTATCCCTTGCGTGGAAAAGTGAAAGTCGCTGATGCGCCCATCGGTGATGGCGTGGTGACGAATGCTGTTCCCGCTGCCGGTACGGTGTGGGTTGATGCGGGCATTCTGGAAAGTCTGAATATTGCAGTTGGTAGTCCATTGAAACTGGGCGACAAGGTTTTCACGATAGCCAAGGTGCTCACGTTTGAACCAGATCGTGGCGCGAGTTTCATGAATTTTGCGCCGCGTGTGATGCTGGCGAAAAGCGATCTTGCTGCGACTAATCTGGTGCAGAACGGATCGCGTGTGAGTTATCGCTTGCTGGTCGCCGGCAAGGCCAGCGATGTAAATGATTTCGATAAATTGGTGCAAAACCAGATCGAGACGCAGAACCTCAAAGGTATCCGAACCGAATCGCTGGAATCTGGTCGTCCAGAGATGCGTGCGACGCTGGAGCGTGCTGAACAATTTTTGTCACTGGTTGGTTTGCTGTCAGCCATGCTGGCAGCGGTTGCCGTAGCGATGGCGGCACGCCGCTTCATGCTGCGCCATGTGGATGCATGCGCGATGTTGCGTTGCCTGGGTATGACACAGAATCAAGTGACCGGTTTGTATCTGCTGGAATTCCTGATCGTGGGTGTAATTGGCAGTGCGATAGGTGCGGCGATTGGATTCGCGGCGCATTTTGTCTTGATCGAATGGTTGGGCAAGCTGGTCACGAATGAGTTGCCAGCGGCGTCGTTCTTGCCTGCGTTGCAAGGTGTGGTGACGGGATTACTGTTGTTGATCGGTTTTGCGGTACCGCCAATTTTGCAATTGCGTAATGTTCCGCATAACCGCGTGATTCGACGCGAGCAAGATATGCCGCAGCCGATCACGATTGCCACTTACGCTTTGGGTTTGTTGACGTTTATCGGATTGTTGTTGTGGCAGGCTGGTAATGTGAAGCTCGGCTTGCTGACTGCCGCCGGTTTTCTCGGAGGCTTGGCTGGATTTGCGCTGATTAGCTGGTTTGCATTGAAATCTTTGCAATCACTGCGTGGTGCAATCAATCATCCTAGCTGGCGTTTTGCCGTGACGGCATTGCAGCGTCGGCCTGGTGCAACTGTCGTGCAGGTTGTGGCGCTTGCCTTGGGCTTGATGGCTCTGTTGTTGTTGACGGTGATACGTGGTGATCTGGTCTCTGCATGGCGCAATGCCACGCCGCCCGATGCGCCGAATCGTTTCGTTATCAATATTCAACCGGAACAGAAGGCGCAGATCGAAGCGCGTCTGCAACAAAACAATATCGTCGGTAATCATTTGTACCCAATGATTCGTGGTCGCTTGCTGGCAATCAATGGCACAGCTATCACGGGCGAAAGCTTTATCGAAGATCGCGCCAAGCGATTGGTCGATAGAGAATTCAATCTATCGACGATGAAGGATATTCCTGAGCAAAATGAAATCACCGCTGGTCGCTGGTACGACAACAGCAAACCAGAAGCATCGGTGGAAGAAGGCTTGGCCAAGACCCTTAACTTGAAGCTGGGCGATCATTTGAAATTCGATATCGCTGGCGAAACCGTCGATGTGCCGATTACCAGTTTGCGCAAGCTGGAGTGGGGCTCGATGCGGGTGAATTTCTTTGTGATCATCAATCCGGCTGCGATGAAGGACATGCCGCAAACCTGGATCACGGCCTTCCATTTACCGGCAACAAATACGGGTCTGGAAAATCAACTGACGCGCGATTTCCCGAATCTGACGGTGGTTGATATCGGCAGCGTTGTGAAGCAGATTCAGGATGTGGTTGATCAAGTGGTGACGGCGGTTGAATTCCTGTTCATGTTCACATTGGCATCCGGCATGCTGGTTCTGTATGCGGCGCTGGCCAGTTCGCAAGATGAGCGCACGCGTGAAGCGGGCTTGTTGCGCGCATTGGGTGCAACGCGCAAGCAATTGTCGCAATCGCAATGGATAGAGTTCACGCTGGTCGGTGGCTTGGCAGGTTTGCTGGCGGCAACAGGTGCGACGGCAGTTGGTTGGGGACTAGCGCATTTCGTCTTCGATTTTGAATGGATATTCAGCCCTGTTGTCTGGTTGTCAGGTTTTGGTATAGGCGCGGCATGTTCCTTTATCGGTGGTTGGGTTGGTTTGCGTCATGTGCTGAATCAACCACCGTTGCAGACCTTGCGCGAGGCTTGATTTTGCTTGTCTGGCCTGCCGTGCCGTATAGCGATGCGGTATCATGCAGGCTATGACTACTGAACAAGAAACTCAACAAGCAAGCATCTATGAATTGATCGGCGGCGATGCCAAAGTGCGCGGGCTGGTCGATCGATTTTATGACTTGATGGATCTGGAGCCAGACTTTGCCGGCATCCGGGCGATGCATCCGACTACGCTGGATGGCTCACGCGACAAGCTGTACTGGTTCCTCTCCGGCTGGACCGGCGGTCCTGACATGTTTGTCGAACGCTTCGGGCACCCGCGCTTGCGCGCGCGCCATTTGCCATATGCCATCGCAACGAGTGAGCGCGATCAATGGTTGCGCTGCATGCAAGCAGCCATGGAAGATGTCGGCATCGACGCAACATTGCAAACGCGTTTGCAACAGGCGTTTTACGACACCGCAGACTGGATGCGTAATACCCGCGATTAAGTTTTCCTGCTGTTGCGGTTTCTCACACATTACTCTGTCCGAACAAGGCTTCACTCATGACACAAGTGCAATTCATTATTCTGCTGCTGATTGCCGCAGTCATCATCATTTTGCAGGTGGTGGCCTTGTTGCGTGCACGCGGCACGGATATCGCACCGCAGTTGATGCAGTTGCAGAATGACTTGCAACGTCATCAGCAGCAAGGCAGTGAGCGTATTGAGCGCGAATTGCGCGAGCAGGTGCAATCGACTGCGCAAGCAACACGGCAGGAATTGGGTAGCAACTTTACGCAGTTTCAGCAGGCCTTGGCAACGCAATTGACCAGCGTTGCAACGATGCAGAACAATCAAATCGACTCGTTTGCGCAGCAGCTCGCAAAGCTGAATGAAGCGAACGCGCAGCAGCTGGAAGCCATGCGTCAGGCGATTACCTTGCAGGCGCAAACCGGACGTGAAGAGCAGGCGACTGCACTCAAGCATTTTGGCGATACCTTGAATCAGACTTTGACTACGCTGACGGAGTCGAACGCGCAGCGCATGGCTGAAGTGCGCGCGACGCTGGAAGCCAAGATCAAGGATTTGCAAACCGATAATGGCGCGCGTCTGGAAGAGATGCGCAAGACCGTCGATGAGAAATTGCATGCGACGCTAGAGCAAAGACTGGGCGAGTCGTTCAAGCTCGTTTCTGACCGCTTGGAGAAAGTACACCAAGGTCTGGGTGAGATGCAGCAGTTGGCTATTGGTGTTGGCGATCTCAAACGCGTGCTGACCAACGTCAAGACACGCGGCACATGGGGTGAAGTACAGCTTGAGATGTTGCTGGAACAGGTGTTGACGCCAGATCAGTATGCGAAGAATGTCGAGACAGTTCCGGGTACTGGCGAGCGAGTTGAGTTTGCGATCAAGCTGCCGGGCACCGATGATGGTCAGACACCGATCTGGATGCCTATCGATGCCAAATTCCCGAAAGAGCAATACGAACGTCTGGCGGAAGCGGCAGATAAGGCCGATGCGGATGGTGTGGCCTTGGCTGGGCGCGAACTGGAACGGGTAGTGCGTTTCGAAGCGAAAAAAATCGCAGAGAAATATCTGTCGCCACCATTGACGACAGATTTTGCCATCCTGTTTTTGCCGACTGAGGGGCTGTATGCGGAAGTCATGCGTCGTCCTGGTTTGGCCGATGATCTGCAACGTACGCATCGCGTCAGCATTGCCGGCCCATCGACTTTGTCTGCGTTGTTGAACAGCTTGCAAATGGGTTTCCGTACATTGGCATTGGAAAAACGTTCGTCGGAAGTCTGGCAAGTGCTGGGCGCAGTGAAAACGGAATTCGGTAAATTCGGCGATGTGCTTGCTGCAACCAAAGCGACGCTGGAGCGTGCAGCCAAGAACATCGAACAGGCAGAGACCAGAAGCCGCCAGATGACGCGCAAATTGAAATCTGTAGAGGCATTGCCTAGCGAAGCCGCGCAGCAGCTCCTGGGCGTTGATTTGCCTTTGGGCGATCTATTGGACGACAAGGAATAGCAAATTCAGCCGTCGTCAGCAGCCTTTTTTAAATCATGATAAATTCACGACTACTGATGAAATGAATTGCTGAAGTTTTTCAGTCATTTGTTTTATCAGTTTTACGTTCTCGGGGCGGGGTGCGATTCCCCACCGGCGGTAATTACGTTTAGGCGTATAGCCCGCGAGCGCTTGAAGAAGTTCTCCATCTGCTTTCTGCAGATGCCTTCGACAAGGTCAGCAGACTCGGTGTGATCCCGAGGCCGACGGTCATAGTCCGGATGATAGAGAGCGGAATGACTTTTCACGCACGGTAACGTGCGCTTTGCCATTCCTGTACGCCCTGTTTTTCAATTTGCAAACAGGAGCTTCACATGCAACATTCGCAACATCCAATAGATATCAAAACAAAATCAGCAGTACGTCGTATCGCCTTTATCCAAGCTAGCTGGCACAAGGAAATCGTTGATCAATGCCGCATTGCATTCATCGCAGAAATGGCTGAACGTGGCTATTCCGAAGATGTGATCGATTTCTTCGAAGTAGCTGGTGCATTCGAAATTCCTCTGCATGCCAAATTACTGGCCAAGAGCGGTCGTTATGCAGCCGTAGTCGGCACCGGCTTGGTGGTTGATGGTGGTGTCTACCGTCATGAGTTCGTGTCGCAGGCGGTCATCAGTGGCTTGATGCAAGTACAGTTGGAAACAGAAGTGCCGGTGATTTCTGCCGTGCTGACGCCACATCATTTTCATTCGCACGATGAGCATCAAAACTTCTTTTATCAGCACTTCCTGGTCAAAGGCAAGGAAGCAGCACATGCTTGCGCCGATACGATCGCTCGCTTGCAGAAAATTGAAGCACTGACGCAGGAACGTATTGCTGCATAAATCGTTGTATCTCTGCGGTGCACATTTGCCAATCTAGTAACGGCATTGTGCGCAGCACGGAAAGAAAAAAGGGAGCCTAGGCTCCCTTTTTTAACGACTATACATCCTGATTTTTCAATGCAGGATGTGCTTGCGTCTTAGCGTTTTGTTTCCATTTGTACCAATGGCTCCGTCGATTGCGGTGGCAGTGGTTTGCGTTCACGCGGTACACGCGCTGGCGCTACAAACTTGGCTGCTTCTTCCTGTGCTGCGCGCAGTTTTTCTGGATTGGTGGAAGCCAATACCAAACCGGCAGCTTGCAGAACTTCGTTCAAGTCTTTGCTTGCAACTGGCGCTGCTGCAGGAGCAACGACCGGTGCTACAACGACAGGAACGACGACGACAGGAGCTTGCTGTGCAACAGGTTCCGGTGTGGCTACTACCACTGGAGCAGTTTCTTGAATCGACGGTGCCGCTTCAATGACTGCTGCTGGTGCAGCTTCCACAGGTGCTGCAACTGGTTCCGGTGCAACAACAGCAACTGGCGCTGGAGCAGCAACGACAGGCTCAGGTTGGCGCGTAACTTCTTGTGGCACGGATGGTGCAGCAATTGCTGCAGTCAATGCACTTACAGATGCTTCAAATGCAGTTGGCGCTTCATTCACGTGTGCAGCAACTGGTGCTGGAGCACTGTGAACAACGGTTGATGCCATTTCAGTTGCGCTGACATGCGGAGCATTTGAAGTTTGATCTGCTTCATCTTGCAGTGATTGTTCCTGCGAGGCATCTACACCATCTTCATTGCCTTCGTTTTCAGTACCGGCTTCGGTATTGTCACGATCACGACGATTACGGTTGCGACCACCACGACGACGACGACGACGCGGTTGTTCTTCGCCTTCTACAGCTGGAACTGGAATACCGTTTGCATCCAATACCACAACCGCTTCGCCTGCTTCGCTGGCCGGAGCCGCATTACGGGTTGGAGCGACGCTGGCAGCGATTGCTGCGCCTTGCAACAAGACTGGATCTTCTGCAACGACTTCCTTGCGTTCTTCACGTGGAGCACGTGGTTGACGTTCACGGCGAGCTTCATTGCCTTCACGTGGTTCACGCGGCTCGCGTGGTTCACGAGGTGGGCGAGGAGGACGCGCGGTTTGTTGTGCTTCGGCTGCAGGTGCTTGCGCTGGCTTGGCTGTTTCGTCGCGTTCTTCACGATCACGACCGCGACCGCCGCGGCTGCGGTTGCGTTGGTTACGACCGCCAGAATTGCGTTCACCGCGTTCGCGGTTACGTTGCTGTTTCTCTTCGGCTGTAGGTTGCGCAGCAACTTTTGGCTGTTCAGGCGTACCGCTCAGGAAGGCAAACAGTTTCTGGAAGAAGCCTTTGGCTTCGACTGGCGCTGCTTTTGCTGCTTCAACTGGTTTGCGTTCTACGATAGGTGCTGGTTGATCTGGCGTAATGCCTTTGACCATGGCTTCCTGACGTGGTTTGCTTTCTTCTTTCTGACGTTTGCCGTAGCTGATGTCGGTATCTGCTTCTTCCGTCATTGCATAGCTGGCTTGTGTTTCTTCCAAACGTGGATCGTCGTGCTTGATACGTTCCAGTTTGTAATGCGGTGTTTCCAGATGCTTGTTCGGGATCAGGATGACAGAGACGCGGTGACGCGTTTCGATCTTCAGGATTTCGCCACGTTTTTCGTTCAGCAGGAAAGCTGCGACATCGACTGGTGCTTGAACGTGGATAGAAGCTGAATTTTCCTTCATTGCTTCTTCCTGGATGATGCGCAGGACTTGCAATGCGGACGATTCTGTATCGCGGATGTGGCCAGTGCCGTTACAACGTGGGCAGGTTACGTGGCTACCTTCGGACAGCGACGGACGCAGGCGTTGACGCGACAATTCCATCAGGCCGAAGCGTGAAATTTTGCCCATTTGTACGCGAGCGCGGTCAAAGTGCAATGCGTCTTTCAGACGGGTTTCAACTTCGCGCTGGTTCTTCGCGTTTTCCATATCGATGAAATCGATGACGATCAGACCGCCCAAATCGCGCAAGCGCAATTGGCGAGCAACTTCCTCAGCGGCTTCACAGTTGGTATGGAATGCGGTTGTTTCGATATCGCTGCCACGGGTAGCACGTGCCGAGTTGACGTCGACCGAAACCAAGGCTTCGGTGTGATCGATAACGATCGCGCCGCCGGATGGCAACGGTACGGTACGCGAGTACGCGGTTTCGATCTGGTGTTCGATCTGGAAGCGCGAAAACAACGGTACGTCGTCGTTATAACGTTTGACGCGATGCACCATGTCCGGCATTACGTGGCTCATGAATTGCTGAGCTTGTTCGTAGATGTCGTCGGTATCGATCAGAATTTCGCCTATATCCGGTTGGAAGTAATCACGGATGGCGCGGATGACGAGTGAGGATTCTTGATAAATCAGGAATGCGCCGCCGCCGGATTGGCCGGCGCCTTCGATCGCACGCCACAATTGCATCAGGTAATTCAAATCCCATTGCAGTTCGTCAACGTTGCGGCCGATACCAGCGGTACGAGCGATAACCGACATGCCTTGTGGCAAGTCCAGTTTATCCATAGTTTCGCGCAGTTCTTGGCGATCTTCACCTTCGACGCGACGCGATACACCGCCACCGCGTGGGTTGTTAGGCATCAAGACCAGATAGCGGCCAGCCAGCGAAATGAAGGAGGTCAGCGCAGCGCCTTTATTGCCGCGTTCTTCCTTTTCAACCTGGACCATGATTTCCTGGCCTTCGCGCAACGCATCTTTAATGGAAGCGCTACGAACATCGACGCCTTCCTTGAAGTAGGTGCGGGCGACTTCCTTGAATGGCAGGAAACCGTGACGATCTTCACCGTAGCTGACAAAGCAAGCTTCGAGCGAAGGCTCGATACGGGTGATGACGCCTTTATATATGTTGGACTTGCGTTGTTCGCGTCCGGTTGTTTCGATATCGATGTCAATGAGTTTTTGCCCATTAACAATGGCAACACGCAATTCTTCTTGCTGTGTTGCGTTAAATAACATGCGTTTCATGTAAGTGCTCCGTGGCTCTAGGGCCGTTTTTTTAATGCAGTAGCGCTACATATCAGCATTGATGTACAAGCGAATCGGCCGGTCGACCTGCGTGAAGCGAATAGCGGCGATAGCGTGGCTATCGGGGAAATTCGCAGCAATCTGTGGTCAACAGCGTGTTTCTATGTGACATCAATGGCGACATGCGCCATCTACAGCAACAGTACAGGGATGTACGCGGGGCAGGAACGTTTGGGGAGGGAATTGCCTTGGTGTGTGGTACTTAGCGCAAACGCGCTGTAGTCACAACGGGGCGCGGATAAAGTGAATCGATTGCCGAATGCGCACTTGATCCGCATCGTGCGCATCGAATAGATCGAGCGCAACGAACACAATCGCGAGTGGTGAGCAAATTGGTTGAGCCATACAAAGCATGGGCAGAATCGGCAAACAGTTTCAACTTTATCAACCAGCAAGCTCACTATTAAATATAGTGAGCTTGCCGGACTTATCCTAACAATCCAAACATTCTTGACCAACACCCTTGCGCGTTATCCGATTACAACAACGGTGCAACCTTGACTCGCACAGGGGCGGTGCATACACATCTTTTCCATCGAATTTGCAAATTGGCGAGGCCGATGGAGACGCCCCTGTGTAGAATGTGTTTTTTATTCTTACACCAGCAATGGTTTGGTAACCATTGCGAATTGATTATATATTCAAAATGAAGGACTTAGCGATATTTTCTGGG
Source organism: Pseudomonadota bacterium (assembly GCA_040390795.1). GTDB lineage: Bacteria > Pseudomonadota > Gammaproteobacteria > Burkholderiales > Burkholderiaceae_D > Oxalicibacterium. The sequence goes on from JAZJXV010000011.1 coordinate 129,357, forward strand.
AAAGAGGCTCAAACCCTATCGCCCTCCCGATCGTCACAGGTCTCTTCTCAAGTTCCGGCACAAGTTCAGCTTGTCACGATTACTGATGAGGAAGCTGGGCAGCGGATTGATAATTTTTTGATACGTATTTGTAAAGGCGTACCGAAAAGCCATATCTACCGTGTGCTGCGCTCCGGAGAGGTGCGCGTTAATAAAGGTCGGATTGATCAAACCTATCGTTTAGTCGAAGGCGATATCGTCCGTATTCCACCCATACGCATTGCGGAGAAAGCGCCATCGACGGCCCCCGGTGCTGAGTTCAAAATATTGCTTGAAGATAATCACTTGCTTGTTATCGACAAGCCGGCCGGCGTCGCCGTGCATGGTGGTTCTGGCGTCAGTTATGGCGTGATCGAGCAATTGCGTGCGGCCAGACCGGATGCAAAGTTCCTTGAGTTAGTGCACAGGCTTGATCGTGACACCTCTGGTGTACTCGTTTTGGCCAAGAAGCGTTCAGCATTGACAAATTTGCATGAGCAAATCCGAGGCGGCGAGCCGGACAAGCGTTATCTAGTATTAGTGCATGGCGATTGGAAGAACGCGCGCCAGCATATTAGATTGCCATTGCATAAGTATTCAACGCCGGAAGGTGAGCGACGTGTACGTGTGCAGGCTGACGGGATGGAGTCGCATACGATTTTCAACCTGATCCAGCGTTACGGCCCGTTCGCCTTGTTGGAAGCGGAACTAAAAACCGGGCGTACCCATCAGATACGCGTGCATTTGGCATCTAGTGGTTTTGCGATTGCGGGTGATGACAAGTATGGCGATTTCGCATTGAATCGTGATTTGCAGAAAGCAGATGGCGAGCGTGTCGCATTGAAACGTATGTTCCTGCATGCGCATCAAATTACATTTATCCATCCTGAGACTGGCAAGCCAGTGACATTGAATGCGCCGCTTCCGCCGGAATGCGAGCGCTTCCTCAAGAGTTTGAAAAAGACCCCTAATTAATTTATTGCTCATTGTTCTAAATGGAATTTGAGCAATAACCTATTTATATAGTTAAAGGAGCTGGCAGCGCGCTGTCAGGTTACATGGCAAGAAAGCAATTTGATCTCATCGTTTTCGATTGGGATGGCACTTTGATGGATAGCACTGCAGTCATCGTCAACTGTATACAAGCAGCAGCCAAAGACCTCGGTTTTCCGATACCGGACGAAAAGGCCGCTTCGTATGTCATTGGCCTCAGTCTACAAAAGGCGATGGAAGCGGCGTTGCCCGGCGTTGATCCTAAATACTATCCGCGCATGGTGGAGCGGTACCGCTACCATTATTTGAACCAGGATGGTGGCTTGACACTGTTCAAAGGCGTGCGCGAGATGCTGGAAGATTTGTCGCAACAAGGCTATTTCCTCGCGGTTGCGACCGGCAAAAGCCGTGTCGGCCTGAACCGTGCGCTGGATGTCTCGAAGTTGTTGTCATTATTCGACGCGACGCGTTGCGCCGACGAAACCTTCTCCAAACCGCATCCGGCGATGTTGCAGGAGCTGACGCGTGAATTGGGGCAGGATATGAAGCGTACTGTGATGGTGGGTGACACTACGCACGATTTGTTGCTGGCGCAGAACGCAGGTGCGGCTGGTGTCGCCGTACATTATGGTGCGCATACGCCAGCGGAATTGCAGGCGCTCAATCCACTGTACGCAGCAACTTCGGTGGCCGAGCTGCATACCTGGTTGAACGAGAACGGATAAGCACGTTGACTGACGACATTCTGATTCCTGTCTGTGATTCGGCTGCTCTTGAAGAGAGTGGCAAGGGGATACGTTTTCCTCTGACGGCAGGCGGTGAGGATGCAAACGGTTTTGTTATTCGTTACAACGGTGTTGCTTACGGTTACCTGAACCGTTGCGCGCATATTCCGATGGAACTGGATTGGAATGAAGGCGAGTTTTTCGAGTCTGATGGACGGTATTTGATCTGCGCCACACATGGTGCGATTTATGCGCCGGAAACAGGTCGTTGCGAGGGCGGCCCATGCCGTGGCCGCCGCTTGCGTACAATTGTCATCATCGAAAAAGATAATCAGGTATTCTGGCAGGCAGATGAATACGTAAGACCCGCGCGCGCATAAGCAACGCGGAACAAAACACACGACAACATGAGCAACGACAACGACGAATTGAATCAGCCTCAATCATGGCAAGCATCGGCAGCACCTGCGCCTAAAAAAGATGGCTGGGAGCGCGAAGTTCTGGAAAAACTCGCATTCGCAACGCTCAAGGAACAGCGCGCGCGTCGACGTTGGAGTATTTTCTTCAAATTCGTCACAGTGGCCTTGGTTGGATTTGCCTTGTGGATGAGTTTTGGTCCTGCCGTCGGCGACATGGAAAATGTCGGGCCGCATACCGCCTTGATCAAGATAGACGGCACGATAGAAGCGAAAGGTGCGGGCGATGCCGACACGGTTATTTCTGCACTGACCAAGGCGTATGCAGATCCGGGTTCAGTCGGACTGATTTTGCAAATCAATAGCCCGGGTGGTAGCCCAGTGCAAGCCGGTATGATCAACGATGAGATCACGCGCTTACGCAAGAAGTACCCGCAAAAACCTTTGTACGTCGTGGTGACTGAAATTTGCGCATCCGGTGGTTATTACATCGCCGCTGCTGCTGATCGTATTTACGTGAACAAGGCGAGTATCGTTGGTTCGATCGGCGTGTTGATGGATGGTTTTGGTTTCACTGGCACGATGGAAAAATTGGGCGTTGAGCGACGCTTGTTGACTGCCGGTGTGAACAAAGGATTCATGGATCCATTCAGCCCGCAAACTGAAACGCAAAAGCACTACGCGCAAGACATGCTCAATGAAATCCATCAGCAATTCATCGACGTGGTGCGTAAAGGCCGCGGCAAGCGCTTGAAAGAAACACCGGATACCTTCTCTGGTCTGGTTTGGACTGGCGAGAAATCGGTGGAGCTGGGCTTGGCAGATGGCATCGGTACTGTCGAGAGCGTGGCGCGTGAAGAGTTCAAATCCACCAACATCGTTGATTACACGCAACGCGAAGGTTTGTCAGATCGTGTGCTGCGGAAATTTGGCGCAGCAGCAGGTGCTTCTGCAATCAAGGCCATGACAGAACAGCTTGCTCCAAGTTTGAAATAATTTTTTTCATCTGCATCGGCAGTGATGTGAAAAAAATTCCGGAACAAGAATGTAACCGAGCTTGTAATCCGTTTGTGCTTGGCTATAGTGGTAGTGCGTTATCGGCATCTGAAGATGTGAATGCAACAACGTCTGCAACTGCTAAGGAGCATCCGCTCGCATTTTGGTAACGCGTCTACGATGGAAAATTGAAGGTCTCCGACCTCTCCAAATGCCTCGTTATGAGGCAGGCAAAACGGCGATGAAACATCGCCGTTTTGCGTTTACATTCAGCCGTCAGCCAATAACAAAAATACAGTCGGTTTCTTGTGGAAGTCCGGCGTTTTCCCGGATGCAATATCCGCTTTCCATCTTGCAGCTGTCTGTGTTTTGATCGCTTCGGACGGCAGTGTGAGATCGGTTGCGATACAAATAAGCGTGTTGGGATTGCAGGTCGTTGCTAATGTTTCCAGCAGTCCAGCATTGCGGTAAGGCGTCTCGATAAAGAACTGCGTTTGTTTTTCAGCGCGGGAGCGATCTTCCAATTGCTTGATACGCTTCGCTCGTGCTGCAGCATCGATAGGCAAGTAGCCGTTGAAGGCGAAATTTTGCCCACTCAAGCCACTGGCCATAACAGCAAGCAGTAGTGAGGACGGGCCAACCAAAGGTTTGACCTGAATGCCGTGCGCATGTGCCAGTCGCACCAGATTTGCGCCGGGATCTGCTACAGCCGGCACGCCGGCTTCTGAAATCAAACCTGCATCTTGCCCGGACAATAGTGGCTCCAATAACGCAGGTAATGCTTTGGCGTCGGTGTTGACGTTGAGTTCGGCGATGCGTATTTCCTGTATCGGCTTTGTCAGCGTGTTGTGTGTACCTATTAGCTTGAGAAAGGCGCGCGTCGTTTTGGCATTTTCCGCAATGAAGTAATCGAGCTTGGCAGTCGTTGTTTGTACTTCCTGCGGAATGATGTGTGCAAGCGGATCGGTGGCGCTAACTTCTGCCTGACCGAGTGTATTAGGAATGAGATAGAGAATGCCGGGCATGTTGGGGTATTTGGTAGGGTTGTGTTGCGCGCCGTTAACCAAGCACGCTGCTTATTTTAATTGCCTAGTTACCGAAAAAGCCGATATTGGCACGGCGCAGCATGGTCGTGAGGGCGATCAGCGGCAGGCCAGTGAGCGCAGTTGGATCGTTACTTTCTATTTTTTCGATAATGGCGATGCCTAAACCTTCGTTTTTTGCACTCCCGGCGCAATCGTATGGCTGCTCTATGCGTAAGTAAGCATCGAGTTCCGCATCCGGCAAATCACGGAAGGTGACGAAGGTTTGGACGTTTTCCAGCTGAATCTGTGGTGATGAAATGCCGGCGCGACCATCGAACAGGCAGAGCGCTGTATGAAAAACTACTTTGCGACCGCGCATTTTTTGCAGTTGTTTCAGTGCATTTTCATGTGTGCCAGGCTTGCCTATCTGTTCGCCATCCAGCGTGGCGACTTGATCTGACCCAATAATCAAAGAATTCGGTGCTTGAGCGGCGATGGCAGTTGCTTTTTGCTGTGCCAGCCGCAATGCGGTTGTGTCGGGTGATTCGTGGGGCAGAGCGGTTTCATCTATATTTGGCACCATGACTTCGAAGGGCAGGTGTAGTCGAGATAGCAATTCTTTGCGGTAAACCGAGCTGGAACCGAGTATTAATCGTGCTTGCGTGGATGGAGAAGGCATTATTTGATGTTTATTTGAATGACCGCTCAATAAAAGTGCGCTAACACTTTGACGAATAAAGGAAAAGCCTGTTATTATCGCAGGTTTTCCGGGTTCGGCTTAGCCTATGAATGCTTTTGTAATTGATGCCTTCGAGTTCAGTCGGCTTAGAGAGCAGCGTGAAGGCGACGTTGCTATCGCTGATTTGCCGCGGCTTGCTGCAGAATCCGTAAATATGCCTGCATCGCTGCATTGGTCTTTGCAAGGTGGCTCAGATGGACTTGGTCACCCGCAATTGATTATGTCGGTATCCGGCTCAATTCATTTGATGTGCCAGCGTTGCATGACGCCACTGAAACTCGATATTGCATCGGAATCAGTGCTGATTCTTGCAAAAAATGATGAGCACGCTGATGAAATTGACGCGTTGCTGGCAGACGACACCATAGACGTGATTGTCGGTTCAAAGACTTTAAATGTCAGCGATCTGATTGAGGATGAGGCTTTGTTAGCGATTCCTCTGGCGCCTAAGCACGATGTGTGTCCAGACAATGCAGCAGTTGAGAGTGCGATGAATGCAAGAAAACCATCGCCTTTTGATGTGCTGAAAGGTATGAAGCAATAGATTCGCTGCAGCTGTGAGGCCTTAAGCGGGCATATTGAGATTTTGTAGTAAGGATTATCGGTTTTGCCGTGAGTTTGCAAAACGGATGTGTTAGAATTTTAGAACTTAAGGTTTAGGAGTTATCATGGCTGTTCAACAAAACAAAAAGACACCGTCGAAACGCGGTATGCACCGTTCGCACGACTTCCTGGTTGCTCCGCAACTGAGCGTTGAGCAAACCACCGGTGAAACACACATGCGTCACCATATCAGCCCTAACGGCTTTTATCGTGGTCGTAAAGTCCTGAAAACCAAAAACGACGAATAATCATTCGTCTTTCAGGCACAGAAAGCGGCGCGGTAAGTTCATGACTTTGCGCCGTTTTTTAATATGCTAATCCAGCACATTCCGTCATTTTGAATCAAGCTGAATCTGGCCCATAATGCGGTTAGAGTGAGGCCCTGAGTCAATCCAATGACAATTAAAATATCTATCGACTGTATGGGTGGCGATCACGGCCCCTCAGTCACCATTCCTGCTGCTATTTCGTTTGTCGAAAGCGAGCCAGATGCCGAGCTGATTTTAGTCGGGCTGGAAGATCAGCTTTTGGCCGAACTGAAAAAACACAAGGCAAGTGGACATCCACGTCTATCGATCGTGAATGCGACCGAAGTCGTGACTATGGACGATCCCCTTGAAGTTGCATTGCGCCGCAAGAAGGATTCTTCTATGCGTGTCGCCATCAATCTGGTCAAGCAAGGGCAGGCGGACGCATGCGTCTCTGCTGGTAATACGGGTGCCTTGATGGCGATCTCGCGTTACGTGCTCAAGACGATCCCAGGCGTTAATCGTCCTGCCATTTGCAGCATACTCCCCAATCAAAAAGACGGTCCTACCTATATGCTCGATCTCGGCGCCAACGTCGATTGCGAGCCGCAGCATTTGCATCAATTTGCGTTGATGGGTTCTGCGCTGGTATCGGCGATGGAGGGCAAACCAAGGCCAACGGTCGGTTTGCTCAATGTCGGTGAAGAAGATATCAAGGGTAATGACGTCGTCAAGCAGACGGCTGTCTTGCTGCGCGCCGATCATGAAAAAGGGACATTGAATTTCTATGGCAATGTCGAAGGCAACGATATCTTTAAAGGTACGACCGATATCGTCGTGTGCGACGGTTTTGTCGGTAATGTTACCTTGAAGGCATCGGAAGGCTTGGGCCGCTTTGTTAAAAGCGTGCTGACTACTGAATTCAAGCGTACGCCTTTGACCATGTTGGGTGCTTTGATTGCACGCGGTGCATTGAAAGCAATTTCACAACGAATGAATCCTTCTCGCTACAATGGCGGCAGTTTGCTGGGTCTGCGCGGCTTGGTATTCAAAAGCCATGGTGGCGCTGATGCCTACGGTTATCAGTGGGCCATTAAGCGTGCATTCGATGCTGCCAAATATGATGTGCTGACGCGTATTTCGACAAAAATTGCCGATCTCATGCCGCAATCGACTTTGGCTTCGTCTTCTGAAGACTCGGTTAGTGCCACAACAGAACAATAGAATAGAAAATCGCATGACTCTCTATAGCAAAATTATCGGTACCGGCAGTTATCTGCCGCCACAACGTGTCACCAATCAGGATTTGATAGAGCGTCTTGCTCGTGATGGCATAGAAACATCCGATGAATGGATAGTTTCTCGCAGCGGGATTGCTGCGCGTCATTACGCCGATGCGGATATGCAGTCGAGTGATCTGGCGGTTGAGGCGGCAAAACGTGCGCTGGATATGGCGCAATTGGCACCGAACGATATCGACCTGATTATTTTGGCGACTTCGACGCCTGATTTTTTTGGTGGTTTTCCGAGTACTGCATGCGTGGTGCAACGCAAGTTGGGCATCACGAATGAATGTGCTGCCGTGGATGTGCAGGCAGTGTGCAGCGGTTTTGTCTATGCGCTGTCGACTGCTGACAAATTCATCAAATCCGGCTCGCATAAAAAAGTGCTGGTGATCGGTGCCGAGGTGTTTTCGCGCATCATCGATTTCAAGGATAGAACGACCTGCGTATTGTTCGGCGACGGTTCCGGTGCGGTCGTCTTGAGTGCATCTGAGGAGCCAGGCGTACTGGCGACCAGCTTGCATGCAAACGGCAGCTATGGCGATATTCTCTGCGGCCCAGGAAGAATCAGCAATGGCGTGCTGGAAGGCAGCGCGTTTATGTATATGGATGGTCAGGCGGTATTCAAGTTGGCGATCGGATTGCTGGACAGAGTTGCCAACGAAGCTTTGCAAATGGCAAAAATGGACGCGTCCGAAGTGGACTGGATCGTGCCACACCAAGCCAATATTCGCATCATGCAGGGTACAGCCAAAAAACTTGGCCTCAGCATGGATAAGATGATCGTGACGGTCGATCAGCATGGCAACACATCTGCTGCATCGATTCCATTGGCGCTGGACGTTGGTATACGCGATGGCCGTATCAAGCCAGGTCAGAATGTCATGATGGAAGGTGTAGGCGGCGGCTTTACTTGGGGCGCGGTGCTGGCGCGGATGTGATCCCCGAGACAGGGACGCAAATCATTTTTTAATTAAAACTAGAAAACAAGTATGAGCAAATTCGCATTCGTTTTTCCAGGGCAAGGGTCGCAAGCGATCGGCATGCTCAACGGTTTCGCTGACAACGCAGTTGTGCAGCAAACTTTGGCTGAAGCATCGGACGCATTGCAGTTCGATCTGGCCAAATTAATTTCCGAAGGTCCGAAGGAAGAGCTGGACCTGACTACCAATACGCAACCTGTCATGCTGACTGCGGCCGTCGCGATGTATCGCGCATGGATAGCTGCAGGCGGCAAGATCCCGGCACTCGTTGCTGGTCATAGCTTGGGAGAGTATTCGGCACTGGTTGCTGCCGGCGTGATTCCATTCAAGGATGCTGTGCCACTAGTGCGTTTCCGCGCAAAAGCCATGCAAGAAGCAGTTCCTGTCGGTCAGGGCGGTATGGCAGCGATTCTGGGCTTGTCTGATGCAGACGTGCTCGCAGTATGTGTAGAAGCGGCACAAGGCGATGTCGTCGAAGCAGTCAACTTCAATGCGCCAGCACAAGTCGTGATTGCCGGCCATAAAGCTGCGATTGAGCGTGCTTGCGAAATAGCAAAAGCCAAAGGTGCCAAACGTGCCTTGATCTTGCCTGTTTCTGCGCCGTTTCATTCCTCCTTGCTGAAGCCGGCATCGGATCGTTTGCGTGAACACATGGCAACACTTGCTTTCAATGCGCCACAGATTCCATTGATTAATAACGTCGACGTCGCGATTGTCAGCGATGTGGATGGCATCAAGGATGCGCTAGTACGTCAAGCAGCTAATCCGGTGCGTTGGGTTGAGTCTGTACAAAAAATGGCAGCAGAAGGCGTCACGGATGTCGTGGAATGTGGTCCTGGTAAAGTGCTTGCTGGTTTGACCAAGCGTATTAACGGTGAATTGACCGGTCACGCGATTGTTGATCAAGCGTCGTTGGACGCTGTTTTGGAGCTTTTGAAATAATGACTACAGTTGATTTGACAGGCCAAGTAGCCCTGGTAACCGGCGCCTCGCGCGGTATCGGTCGTGCAATTGCACAAGAACTGGAAAAGCTGGGTGCCAAGGTCATCGGTACTGCGACGTCGGAATCTGGCGCTAGTGCGATTTCCGAGTACTTGGGTAACGGCGGCAAAGGTGTGGTGCTGGACGTCAATGACGCGGCGCGCTCGGTTGCGCTGATCGATGAAATCCAGAAGGAATTTGGCGCAGTCAGCATTCTCGTCAATAATGCCGGTATCACTCAGGATCAATTGGCGATGCGCATGAAGGATGAGGAGTGGGATAGCGTCATTGCGACCAATCTGACTTCGGTTGCGCGTTTGTCTCGTGCGGTATTGCGCGGCATGATGAAGGCTAAAACCGGCCGTATTATCAACATTACATCGGTTGTCGGTTCGTCCGGCAATGCGGGTCAAATGAATTATGCTGCAGCAAAAGCGGGCGTCGCTGGCATGAGTCGTGCTCTTGCTCGTGAGATCGGTAGCCGCAACATTACTGTTAATTGCGTGGCTCCTGGTTTTATTGACACGGATATGACCAAAACCTTGAGTGAGCAGCAAATTGCTGCCTTGCTGCAACAAGTTCCGTTAGGACGTTTGGGCTTGCCGGAAGACATCGCTTCGGCGGTTACCTTCCTTGCTTCGCCTCAAGCGAGTTACATTACTGGTACCACGTTGCATGTCAACGGCGGTATGTACATGAACTAAGTTTGTAATTAGTCACTTTTAGCCGAAGTTTCAGCTTTCTTGATGACAAAAGCTAAAAATGAATTTTCAGTGCGCAAACCTGCTAAAATGCGCGCACTTTCTGTAACCACCCATTGGAGTTAAAACATGTCGGATATCGAACAACGCGTTAAGAAAATCGTCGCTGAACAATTGGGCGTCGCCGAAGCAGACATCAAAATCGAATCGTCGTTCGTTGACGATCTGGGTGCTGATTCCCTCGACACAGTCGAATTGGTGATGGCACTCGAAGACGAATTCGAAATGGAAATCCCTGACGAACAAGCAGAAAAAATCACAACAGTGCAGCAGGCGATTGATTACGCCAAGGCACACGTAAAAGCAGCGTAAGTTGTTTTGAACGACTCTAGGAGAATTGCTTGAGCCGCTCGAGTAAACGTCGTGTCGTCGTCACTGGTCTTGGTTGTATTTCCCCCGTTGGCAACTCTGTTGCGGACGCATGGAGTGCCGTACTTGCAGGGCAATCCGGAATTGCAACCATCACTAAGTTTGATGCGACGCCCTTCAGCACGCATTTTGCTGGAGAAGTAAAAAACTTCAATATCGAGGATTACATTCCCGGTAAAGAAGCCCGTCATATGGATACCTTTATCCATTACGGCGTGGCAGCTGGCATGCAGGCAATGCGCGACAGTGGTTTGGTTGTGACCGAAGAAAATGCCGAGCGTATCGGTGTGATCGTCGGTTCGGGTATCGGTGGCTTGCCGCTGATCGAAGATACACACGCTGAACTGGTTAATCGCGGCCCACGTCGTATCAGCCCATTCTTTGTACCTGCGTCGATTATCAATATGATTTCCGGCCATCTTTCGATCATTTATGGTCTGAAGGGTCCGAATCTTGCGATCGTAACGGCATGTACCACTGGTTTGCATTCGATTGGCGCTGCCGGTCGCATGATCGAATACGGTGATGCAGACGTGATGATTGCTGGTGGTGCAGAGTCCACGATTTCGCCATTGGGCTTGGGTGGTTTCGCCTCGGCACGCGCGCTGTCTTCCCGTAACGATGATCCGGCAACGGCTTCACGTCCATGGGATAAAGACCGTGATGGCTTTGTCTTGGGTGAAGGCGCTGGCGTGATGGTGCTGGAAGAGTACGAGCATGCGAAAGCACGTGGTGCGAAAATCTATGCTGAGTTGGTCGGTTTTGGTATGAGTGGCGATGCCTACCATATCACTGCGCCAAACATGGACGGCCCACGTCGCAGTATGGCTAACGCATTGAAGAGTGCGGAAATCGCTCCTGATCAAGTGCAATATCTGAATGCACACGGCACATCGACGCCATTAGGCGATAAAAACGAAACAGAAGCAGTGAAAGCTGCATTTGGTGCGCATGCGAAGAAATTGACTGTCAATTCGACCAAATCGATGACAGGGCATTTGCTTGGAGGTGCTGGTGGACTTGAGTCGGTATTTACCGTACTCGCGATACATCACCAGATTTCGCCGCCGACGATTAATATCATCAATCAGGATCCGGAATGCGATCTCGATTACTGTGCCAATACGGCGCGCGAGATTCCGATTCAGTACGCCATGAAAAATAACTTCGGTTTTGGCGGTACGAACGGTACCTTGATTTTTGCTAAAGTCTGATCAAAATCCGATTATCCCGTAAGGGTAATCGGATTTTTTACTTATTCCCCCAGATGTCTATTGCGGTTTCTACCGTTATCAATCAGTCCAGATTATTATCTTGGCTGATAGGTGGCATGTGTGTCGGTTTATTCGTTATTGCCGGTATTGTGTTTTTAGGTGGCGTTGGGGATATCTCTAACGCAGCAAGAGCTGCGGTCGCCTCTGCATGTGTTGTGGTTGGGGCTTATGTATTCTTCCGCACCTTGAAGAGCAGAGGCGCGCATGAGATACACATATCCGGCACTGGGCAGATTAGGCTTTCTGTTTTGCAGAAGAATAATCCGGTTGGGGTGGAGCAGGGCGAGTTAGTGTATTTGTTGGCAGACTCCACATTGTGGTCAAGTTTGTTACTCTTACGTCTACAAAACGAAAAGCAGCAAATTCACTCCGTGGTGATTTTGCCGGACTCAGTATCAAAAGAAAGTTTCAGAGCATTATTGGTAGCGTGTCGCTGGATAGTCATGCGTCATGCAGATGTCGATAATCGGTATATCGACGAGAATTAATTTTGAAAATTTTGAACCAAACCAAGTTTCGCTTAGTCAATAAAGCGAACCGCGTGCGTGTTGCAAAATAACAAGGGAATGGATTGACGACAGAACGCGATATTGATCAGCTACTTGTCGAGCGTGTACAACGCGGTGACAAAAAAGCTTTCGAGCTGCTAGTGATCAAGTACCAACGGAAACTGATGCGACTGGTCTCGCGGCTTGTCCGCGACCAGGCTGAGGCTGAAGATGTTGTACAGGAAGCATTTATCAAAGCGTACCGTGCCTTGCCGCAGTTCCGCGGCGATTCTGCGTTTTATACCTGGCTATATCGCATCGGTATCAACACCGCAAAAAATTATTTGGTCACTCAAGGCCGTCGTGCGCCGACATCAACTGAAGCAGATGTCGAAGAAGCAGAAACTTTTGACGACGGAGACCACCTAAGAGATATCAACACACCGGAATCGTTGTTGGCAACAAAGCAAATCGCGCAGACTTTGAATGTTGCGATGGAAGAGTTGCCTGAAGAGTTACGTATGGCGATTACGTTGCGAGAGATCGAAGGATTGAGTTACGACGAGATAGCTGAGTCGATGGGTTGCCCTATCGGCACGGTGCGCAGCCGGATATTCCGGGCGCGTGAAGCCATCTCTGAAAAATTAAGGCCGTTGCTGGATACGGCACTCGATAAACGTTGGTGAAAAATAAATAAAGAAGCGCTTTTTGCTGCAAGTTATAGGGGTAGCCTTAATTTTTTCGAGGTAGTGATGAATACGACGAATATGACGCGAGAACAAATATCTGCTTTTGCCGATAACGAATTGTCTGATGGACATGCAGATATCGCTTTGGCTGCGCTGCGTCAGCAAGATGGGCGTGATACGTGGAATCTGTATCATCAAATCGGCGACGCTTTGCGTTCCGACGATTTGAACACGCAACTCAGTGCTGATTTTACTGCGCGGATGTTTGCCCGTTTGGATGCGGAAGCGACCATTATGGTGCCCGCAGAGAAGCGCGTGAGCGTGGCAAAGGAAGTGTCGATTAGACGCTTCGCAATGCCAGGCATGGCGGCTGCGGTCGCGGTTGCTGCGTTCCTGACCGTGCCACAGATGATGACGCCGAATGCTCCGGCTGTTACAGCAGCGGTTGCGCCAGAAACAATCATGGTTGCAAGTAAAGACGGCGATGTATTGCGCGATCCGCGCATCGACGACTATCTGCTGGCACATCAACGTTTTTCACCTTCTGTGTACAGCAGCGCACAATATGCGCGCGCAGCTACGTTTGCTGTTGATTCGGACAAATAACTGATATGCGGCAAACATTAGGATTTCTCAGATTCGTTGTTCTTTTTTCTAGCGTCATTGCGTTTACAGCTCAGGCAGAAAACGTTGGCACAAATAGTGGACAGCACGATACGCAAGCCTGGCTGAAGAAGATTCAGTCATCTGCTCAAAAGCTGAATTACTCAGGTACCTTTGTTTATCAGCAAGGCAGCCAGGTGCGTACTTCTCGTATCACGCATATTTTCAATGGCAAAAACGAGCTGGAAAAACTTGAAATCCTCGACGGCAAACCGCGGGAATACATACGCAACAATGAAGAGATTGCTTGCTATGTGCCGGAAAACAAATCGATACGCGTAGAAAAACGCATCACTAAAGATGTGTTCCCAGCCATTCTGGGCGCGAATCCGACTGACTTGGCTGAGCATTACAACCTGAAAAAAGGTGAAACAGGTCGTGTCGCTGGTTTCGATTGTCAGGCAATTATCCTGGAGCCTAAAGACAATCTTCGTTACGGCTACAAGCTGTGGGCGGAGAAGTCGACCGGGCTGTTGCTGAAAGCGCAAACGCTGAACGAAAAAAATGAAGTCGTTGAACAGATCGCTTTTACGCAACTGTCCATCGGCCATATCGATCCTAGTCGTGTGAAGCCCAGCTTTCCTAATACGCATGGTTGGCGCGTAGAAAATGCTGTGATGAGTGATGCAAATCTCTCCGGCTGGTCGGTTAAAGAGATACCGGCAGGTTTCAAAAAAATCCGTGAAATGAAGCGCTTGATTACAGATACTGCGCCTGCTGCGGACAATGCAGCACCAACGCAGCGTGAAGTGTCGCAAATTGTTTATTCGGATGGGCTGGCCGCGATCTCCGTATTCATAGAATCAGGCTCGCAAAGTCGGACGGAAGGCTCTATGCAGCAAGGGGCGATGAATATCGTCGGCAAGCGTCAGGGCGATTACTGGCTGACGGTCGTTGGGGAAGTGCCGGCGACTGCGATCAAGCAAGTCTCGAATTCAATTGAGTTCAAACCTAAATAATTAAAATATCGGTAAACTTATGAAAATGATCATGCCTGCTCAGAAAAAACTGTCGACTGTCTTGCTCTCCGTGGCGAGTGTATTCTTCATTCCGGTTGCAACAGGAATGGCACCAGCGGCGATGGCAGCTGCGACTGCCTCGGTTGCAGGCTTGCCGGATTTTGCCGACCTGGTTGAAAAAACAGGTCCGGCAGTCGTGAATATTCGTACGACCGAAAAAGCTAAAGTCAGTCAGCAAGGCAATGCTGCAACAGACGATGAAGAGATGCAGGAATTTTTCCGTCGTTTCTTTGGCGCGCCGATTCCGCCACGTCAGCAGCAACCAGCGCCGCGTGGACGCGGCAAAGCGGCTCCTGATGCGGAAGAAGAAGTGCCGCGTGGCGTTGGCTCCGGTTTCATTATTTCTCCCGACGGTTATGTGATGACGAATGCGCATGTGGTTGATGGCGCAGATGAAGTCTATGTAACCCTGACCGACAAGCGCGAATTCAAAGCAAAGATCATCGGCGCTGATAAACGTACCGATGTCGCTGTAGTCAAGATTGAAGGCAGTAATTTGCCGCGTCTGGCCATGGGTGATTCGAACAAGATACGCGTCGGTGAATGGGTGATTGCAATCGGATCGCCATTCGGACTGGAGAACTCGGTAACTGCCGGGATCGTCTCAGCCAAGGCACGTGATACTGGCGATTACCTGCCTTTGATTCAAACCGACGTTGCGGTTAATCCTGGCAATTCCGGCGGTCCACTGATCAATATGCGCGGTGAAGTTGTCGGTATCAACTCACAAATTTACAGCCGTTCCGGCGGCTACATGGGCATTTCATTTGCGGTGCCTATCGATGAAGCGATGCGTGTTTCGGATCAATTGCGTGCGAGCGGTAAAGTAACGCGTGGTCGTATCGGCGTGCAGATCGGTGAAGTCACGAAAGATGTTGCTGAATCCTTGGGTCTTGCGCGTGCACAAGGTGCATTGGTGCAAAGAGTTGAGCAAGGCGGCCCTGCAGAAAAAGCCGGCGTGGAAGCAGGTGACGTGATTCTGAAGTTCAACGGAGTTGGCATTGAGCGCACCAGCGATTTGCCGCGTTTGGTCGGTGGTACCAAGCCAGGTACACGTTCTACTGTGACTGTATGGCGCAAAGGCGCGATGCGTGATCTGAGTATGATGGTCACGGAGCTGGAGCCAGAGAAGGTCGCGAAAAAAGATGAGAAGAAACCAAAAGCTGAGCAAGCACCGAATGCATTAGGTTTGGTTGTCAGTGATCTCACGCCAGCACAAGTCAAGGATTTGAAAATTGATGGCGGGATCTTGGTTGAATCAACAGATGGTGCTTCTGCGCGTGCTGGTTTGCGTGCCGGTGACATCATTTTGCGATTGAATAACACAGACATTAAAGATGCGCGTCAATTCAATGGCTTGGTCACCAAGCTGGATACGAAGAAAATAGTATTGTTGTTGGTGCGACGCGGCGACTCTTCACAATTCGTTATAGTCAAACCACTGGCCCAATAAAGTCACAACGCAGAACAAGGCTGCCTGCTGAAAAGCGCGCAGCCTTTTCTTTTGTCAGCGAAGGTTATCTTGATTCAGTTCACTCTTTATTCGCGTACTTATTGCCATTTGTGCGATGACATGCTGACTGCATTGCAGGGGCTGATGATCTCGGATGAGTTTGCTATCACGGTGCTTGATGTGGATGCTGATGAGGCTTTGGTGGCCCAATATGATGAGTTGGTGCCGGTGCTATTGGCCAGCAAGGATGGCGCGGCTGCGCAGCGACTTTGCCACTATTTTCTGGACGAGGCGGCTGTGCGAGCATTTATTGCCGGCTCCTAAACGCTGGTCCGTTGTGCAGGCCGGGAAATGCTATTTCACTTAATATTTTGGCTACAAATGCAGGCTAGGGGAATTTCCGGGATTTCCCCTCTGAAATCCGGTAAAATGCCGGTGCCGTCATCCCTCTGTAACAAGGCGCTCGCCTAGGGAAAACATCCCAGCGTTGAGCGCTTTTTTTGTAATTGTCACTTGGTTAATGAACAACATTCGCAATTTCTCCATCATCGCCCATATCGATCACGGTAAGTCGACGCTCGCCGATCGCATCATTCAATTGTGCGGCGGCTTGTCCGATCGCGAAATGGAGGCGCAAGTTCTTGATTCTATGGATCTAGAGCGCGAGCGCGGCATTACGATCAAAGCCCAGACCGCAGCGCTGTCGTACAAGGCGCGCGACGGCAAGGTGTACAACCTGAACCTGATCGATACACCGGGTCACGTCGATTTCAGCTACGAAGTCAGCCGTTCTCTGTCCGCCTGCGAAGGTGCGCTGCTGGTGGTCGATGCGTCGCAGGGCGTGGAAGCGCAGACGGTGGCTAACTGCTATATGGCGCTGGATCTGGGTGTTGAGGTGGTGCCAGTTCTTAACAAGATCGATTTGCCGAATGCGGATCCGCCGGCTGCTATTGCCGAAATCGAGGACGTCATCGGAATTGATGCGGCTGATGCTGTGCATTGCTCGGCAAAAACTGGTTTAGGTGTAGCCGATGTGCTTGAGTCGCTGATCGCCAAAGTGCCGCCGCCAAAAGGTGACCCTGATGCGCCGCTGCAAGCGTTGATCGTGGACTCATGGTTTGATAACTACGTCGGCGTGGTGATGCTGGTGCGCGTGGTCAACGGCACCTTGAAGCCAAAAGAAAAAATTCTGCTGATGGCGAGTGGTTCGGTCAATCTGGTCGAAAACATCGGCGTCTTTGCGCCGCGCTCGGTATCACTGCCAACATTGTCCGCAGGGCAAGTGGGCTTCATCATTGCCGGTATCAAGGAATTGAAAGCAGCTAAGGTTGGCGATACTGTCACGCTGGCTAGCCGTCCGGCTGCTGAAGCTTTACCTGGTTTCAAGGAAGTGCAGCCACAAGTGTTTGCAGGCCTGTTTCCTGTTGAAGCGAATCAGTACGACGCATTGCGCGACTCGCTGGAAAAATTGAAATTGAACGATGCTGCGCTGATGTACGAGCCTGAAGTGTCGCAAGCGCTGGGCTTTGGCTTCCGCTGTGGCTTCCTCGGCTTGCTGCACATGGAGATCGTGCAAGAACGTCTAGAGCGCGAATTCGACATGGACTTGATCACGACGGCCCCGACCGTTGTGTATGAGGTCATCATGGGTGATGGCTGTCTGATCAAGGTTGATAACCCGTCGAAGATGCCTGAGCCGTCCAAGATTGAAGAAATCCGCGAGCCTATCGTTACCGTCAATCTGTACATGCCGCAGGAATACGTCGGCTCCGTTATCACTCTGTGTATCGCCAAGCGCGGTGTACAGATGGACATGAGCTACCACGGCCGTCAGGTGAAACTGGTGTACGAAATGCCGATGGCTGAAATCGTGCTCGACTTCTTTGATAAATTGAAATCGACCTCGCGCGGTTACGCATCGATGGATTACGAGTTCAAGGAATATCGTGCCTCTGATGTGGTCAAAGTCGACATGCTGATCAATAGCGAAAAAGTCGATGCGCTCGCCATCATTGTGCATCGCTCGAACAGCCAGTATCGCGGCCGTCAAGTTGCGTCCAAGATGCGCGAATTGATTCCACGTCAGATGTTCGACGTCGCTATCCAAGCCACCATTGGTGCCAACATTATCTCGCGTGAAAACGTCAAGGCGCTGCGCAAAAACGTGCTGGCGAAATGTTATGGCGGCGATATCAGCCGTAAGAAAAAACTGCTGGAAAAACAAAAAGCCGGTAAAAAACGCATGAAACAAGTGGGCTCGGTTGAGATTCCACAGGAAGCGTTCCTGGCAATTCTACAAGTGGACGATAAATGACACTGCAAGACATCTTAGGTAATTTTTCGCTGATTCTTTTCATTTTGACGATAGGAACCGGCGTGGTCTGGTTCCTCGACGTGCTTTATTTGAAAAAGCAGCGTCGCGCTAAAGCGAATGCGGTCTTGGCTGAATTTGATGCACGCAATGCCAAATTGGCTGGCGATGGCATCAAGCCGGACAACACCGGTCGCGCCGAGCTGGAAACCAGTTTGTTGCGCCAACCGGCCTGGATTGAATATTCCGGCAGCTTTTTCCCAGTGATCTTGCTGGTATTCGTGCTGCGTTCTTTCCTGTACGAGCCATTCAAGATTCCATCGACATCGATGGTGCCAACGCTGCAAGTCGGCGATTTGATCTTGGTAAATAAATACCAATATGGTGTTCGTTTGCCAATTATTAACAAAAAGATCATTGAAGTTGGCAATCCGCAACGTGGCGATGTCATGGTTTTCAAATATCCGGAAAACATGGCACTGGACTACATCAAGCGTGTGGTGGGTGTTCCAGGCGATACGGTGACCTACAAGAACAAGCGTTTGATTATTAATGGCAAGGAAGTTTCCTACAAACCATTGCCTGATTATCTGGATGAGGAGACACTAAGTTACTCCAAGCATCTGAGTGAAGATCTGAATGGTGTGGCGCACCAAATCTTAACCAATCCGCGCGCGCCGTCCTATGTATCGAATCCACACGATTTCCCGAATCGGGATTTGTGTACTTACGACGTAGAGGGATTTACTTGTAAAGTCCCGGCTGGACAATATTTCATGATGGGCGATAATCGAGATAACAGTCTGGATAGTCGTTACTGGGGTTTTGTGCCGGATAAAAACATTGTCGGAAAAGCATTCTTTATTTGGCTGAACTTGAACAATTTCCCGAGTAACCTTGGTCGTATCGGTAATTTTCAATAATTCTCGTCGGGAGCGAATACATGGCATACCGGTTGCATAGTAATCGTCATCAACAGGGCATCACGCTGGTGAGCCTGATTCTGGTTTTGGCTGTGATTGGTGCGATTGCCGTATTGGCGCTCAAGGTGACGCCGACTGTTACCGAGTATTTTTCGATCAAGAAGGCCATAGCCAGCGTGAAGGCAAGCGGCGGCTCGACCCCGGAAATGCGTGCGGCGTTTAATCGACAGGCCGAAGTCGGCTATATCGATGCGATCAGCGGCACGGATTTGGACATCACCAAGAATGGCGATGATGCGGAAATCAGCTTTGCATATCAAAAGACGATTCCGCTGGTTGGCCCGGTTAGTTTGTTGATCGATTACGCAGGCTCGACCAGTAACCGTGTACAGAAAAAAGCAGCACCTTAAGGTGATAAAGCGATAGAAAAATGGATGTGACGTTATTGCAAAATCGGCTGGGCCACACTTTCAAGGATGCTGTCTTGTTGCAGCAGGCCTTGACGCATCGTAGCCACGGTAGCGTGCATAACGAACGTCTGGAGTTTCTTGGCGATTCGATTTTGAATTGCGTAGTGGCCTCGCTACTGTTTGATCGTTACAGCAAGATTGATGAAGGCGATTTATCACGTCTGCGTGCCAATCTGGTCAAGCAGCAATCCTTGTATGAGATTGCACAACGCCTAGAACTGTCGCACTTTTTGCGTCTGGGTGAGGGCGAGTTGAAGTCGGGCGGTTTCCGTCGTCCTTCAATACTGGCTGATACGCTGGAAGCCTTGTTTGGCGCCATCTTCCTCGATGCCGGTTTTAATGCGGCACGTGATGTGATTCGTGCGCTTTATATTCCGATACTTGATAGCGTCGATCCGAAGACACTGGGCAAGGATGCCAAAACCTTATTGCAGGAATACCTGCAAGGCAAAAAGATCGCACTGCCACAGTACAACGTAGTGGCTACGCATGGCGCAGCTCACAATCAAGAATTTGAAATTGAATGCCTGGTACCTAAACTGGATATCCAAGTATTTGGTACCGGCGGTAGCCGTCGTGCGGGCGAGCAAGCCGCTGCCAAGCTGGCATTGGAAGCTGCGCTGGCCGCCTTCGTGAAAACACCAGGCGCTAGCCGCAAAGCCAAGCCGCGTACCGCGCAATTGAAGCTGGCAGGTATCGCAACGGTGCAATTGGATGAGGCAGATAAACCCGTCGCCAAAGCACCTACCAAAGCGGAATTGAAAACTGCCAAGTTAGATGCGCAAGCGTCGACTGAAGCGGCCGCTGAACAAAACGAAATACACGATG
This sequence comes from Pseudomonadota bacterium, assembly GCA_040390795.1. Classification (GTDB taxonomy): domain Bacteria; phylum Pseudomonadota; class Gammaproteobacteria; order Burkholderiales; family Burkholderiaceae_D; genus Oxalicibacterium. Next base: position 149,615 of record JAZJXV010000011.1, read on the forward strand.
GACAAAAGAGTCTGATCGCCGAGCATGATGCGGCGAAAACTGCTGATGTCGCATCGGATGATGTTGCAACAAAACCTTCTACCACTTCCCATTCCAAAATTGCATGACTGAATCTACCGCACTGTCTCACTTTCGATGCGGTTATATCGCGATCGTCGGTCGCCCTAACGTCGGAAAATCGACGTTGATGAATGAATTGATCGGCGCCAAGGTCAGCATTACATCGCGTAAGGCGCAAACTACGCGCCATCGCATCACTGGCATACAAACTGTTGAAGACGCACAGTTTGTGTATGTCGACACGCCTGGTTTTCAGACGCGTCATTCGAATGCGCTGAATAAAACGTTGAACCGTACTGTGACGAATACACTCACAGCGGCAGACGTGATTCTGTACGTGATCGAGGCAGGTACTTTCGGTCAGGCAGATCAGCAAGTGCTGGATTTGATACCGAAAAACGTGCCTTGCATACTCGTGATCAACAAGTCGGATCGCGTCAAGGACAAGGCAGTGTTGCTGCCATTTGCCCAGCAAATCGCTGCCAAGCATGACTTCGCTGCGGTTGTGCCGGTATCGGCTAAATTGCGTTTTCAGCTTGACGGTCTGCAAGGCGAGATCAAAAAATATCTACCGGAAAATCCACCGGTCTTCGGCGAAGACGACATTACGGATCGCAGCGAAAAATTTCTTGCCGCAGAAATCGTGCGCGAAAAATTATTCCGCTTTGTTGGTGATGAATTGCCATACACCAGTACCGTACTGATCGAAAAATTTGAAGTGGAAGGTAATCTGCGCCGCGTTTTTGCCGCAATCCTGGTTGAGCGTGATACGCACAAATCCATGGTTATTGGTAACAAGGGCGAACGTCTGAAAGATATTTCCACACAAGCACGACTCGATATGGAACGTCTGTTCGGCGGCCCGGTATATCTGGAAGTCTGGGTCAAGGTCAAATCAGGCTGGGCCGATAACGAAGCAGGCCTGCGCGCATACGGATACGAATAATATCTAGAACTCATTTCATGAATATCCGTGAGATGCGTTCTTAGCAAAAGAGGTGCTGGCAAGGCGTGCGACGCGTCGCATAGTGAACTATGCGCAAGGAGCGCAACGCGGCCAGCGCCTCTTTTGCTAAGAACCCGGAGGGAACGGACTATTTGGGCGTATTGCTGCGTTGCGCCGCTTGCCAAGGGACCACCCTTGGCTGCGCGACACGCCTTGCACTACCTCCCAAATAGTCGCGTTCGCACTCGCGAATATTCATGAAATGAGTTCTAAGATGGCCGTACTCATCGCCGACATCAATACACAAACAACTTCTTCCTCCGAGGAAAAAACGGCGGTGCGTGGAGAAGATGTCGGCTCAGCATCACTGGCTGTCAAGCCTGTAACAACACCCAAAGCCGCGCCGCGCCGCGCGCGCGCTCCCGAAAAAGACACGCGCATCGCCGATCAACCCGGCTTTGTGCTGCATAGCTATCCCTACAAAGAAACCAGCCTGATCGTCGACGTATTCTCGCGCGATCATGGCCGCATTGCGCTGGTTGCAAAAGGTGCCAAGCGTCCGCATTCCAAATTGCGTGGTGTCTTGCAGACTTTTCAACCTTTGTCGGTAGGTTGGAGCGGCAAGGCTGAAGTTCGCACGTTGACTGCGGCGGAGTGGGTCGGTGGTTTGTTGCCTTTGGAAAAATCGGCCTTGTTGTGCGGCTTTTATCTGAATGAATTACTGGTTAAATTGCTGGCGCGTGATGATCCTCATCCGGCCTTGTTTGATCATTACGTCAGCGCTCTGAATCAACTGGCGCATGATGAGCCGGCACCCATTGTGCTGCGTAAATTCGAACGTGCCTTGCTGAAGGAAACGGGTGTCGCCAGTGATTGGCGTACTTGCACCATGACTCGCAATGCCATCATCCTCGAACAAATCTATGTAGTGGATCCTGAGCGTGGCCCGCGTCCGGCACGTCCTGCAGATGTATGGCCGCGCGTATCAGGCAAGACTCTGCTGGATATGGAGAGCGAAGATTACACAGATGCGCAAACGCAAACGCAAAGTAAATTCTTGATGCGCTTCTTGCTGGCGCATCATCTCAGCGGAGCACCGCTGAATACCCGTCAAATATTGATCGATTTGCTGCAGCTTTAACGGAATAACATTCATGAGCTTTCTTCAGCCTGGTTCAACCATCATCGACCTCGGTATCAATATCGATCACGTCGCGACTTTGCGCAATGCGCGCGGTACCGTGTATCCAGATCCGCTGCAAGCTGCCTTGTTGGCAGAAGAGGCTGGTGCTGATGCGATCACACTGCATTTGCGCGAAGACCGTCGTCACATCAAGGATGCTGACGTTGAGTTGATACGTCCGAAGTTGTTGACGCGCATGAACCTGGAATCTGCGGTGACGAACGAGATGGTCGATTTCGCATGCCGCATCAAGCCGCAAGACGTTTGTCTGGTGCCTGAGCGTCGCGAAGAAGTGACGACCGAAGGCGGACTGGATGTCGTCAAATATTTTGACGTCGTCTCTGCGGCCGTCAAGCAATTACAGGCTGAAGGTATACGCGTAAGTTTGTTCATCGATGCCGATGCCGCACAAATTCAAGCCGCAGCCGAAGCCGGTGCGCCAGTGATTGAATTGCATACCGGTCGTTATGCCGATGCGCACGATGCGGCACAACAACAGGCTGAGTTGGAACGTGTACAACGTGGCGTAGCAGAGGGTATGGCGCGTGGTTTGAAGGTTAATGCAGGCCACGGTTTGCATTACACCAATGTGCAGGCAATTGCTGCGATCCCGGATATCGCTGAACTCAATATTGGTCACGCCATCGTCGCGCATGCCGTATTTGTCGGTTGGCAAAATGCTGTGCGCGAGATGAAGGCGATCATGATCGCTGCGCGTTTGGCTGGAATGAAGAAATGATTTACGGCGTAGGCACCGATATCATCAAGATAGATCGCATAGCAGCGGCGCTGGGTCGGCATGGTGATCGTTTTGCCGAACGCATATTGGGCAAGGAAGAGCTGGAAAAATACCATAGACGCAAAGCCAAGGTAGAGGCGCGTGGATTACGTTTTCTGGCGACCCGTTTTGCGGCGAAGGAAGCATTTTCCAAAGCGATAGGTTTGGGCATACACATGCCGATGACATGGCGTGCTGCGCAGATATTGAATGCGCCTAGCGGCAAACCTATCATTGTCACCAGCGGCAAGCTGGAAGAATTCATGCAGGAAAACGGACTGACCGCACAGGTTTCGATTACAGACGAAGTCGAGTATGCGGTCGCTTTTGTAATTGTGGAGAAAAAATGACTATTGCAGTTTTAAATTCAGCAGCTTCAAATTCGGTAGAAAAATTTGGTCCAGTCATGCTGGACGTAGTGGGTACGACGCTGAGTGCAGACGATATTCGTCGTATCCAACATCCACTGACCGGTGGTGTGATTCTGTTCGCGCGCAATTACACAGACCGCGCACAACTGACAGCTTTGACGGCTGCCATCCATGCTGCACGACCAGGCATAGTAATCGCAGTTGATCATGAAGGCGGACGTGTACAACGTTTCAAGACAGATGGTTTTACGCATCTGCCAGCAATGCGCAAGTTAGGTGCTTTGTGGGATAAAGATGTGTTGGCTGCGACCAAGGCAGCGACTGATGTTGGTTACGTGCTCGCAGCAGAATTGCGTGCCTGTGGCGTTGATTTGTCATTCACACCAGTACTTGATCTGGACTACGGCGAATCGGGTGTGATTGGCGATCGCGCCTTTCATCGCGACGCACGTGTCGTGACGATGTTGGCCAAGAGCTTGAATCATGGCTTGATGCTGGCTGGTATGTTGAATTGCGGTAAGCACTTCCCAGGACATGGTTTTGTCAAAGCGGATTCGCATCTGGAGATTCCAGTCGATGAACGAGAGCTAGAACAAATACTGGCAGAAGATGCTGCACCGTATGACTGGCTCGGCTTAAGCCTAGCCGGTGTGATGCCTGCGCATGTGATTTATCCTAAAGTGGATAAGCATCCGGCAGGTTTCTCGCGCAAATGGCTGACGATGTTGCGCAAGGATTTCGGCTTTGAAGGTTTGATCTTCAGTGACGATCTGAGTATGGAAGGTGCCAGCGTTGCAGGTACAGTGATCGATGGTGCGCATGCTGCATTGAATGCAGGTTGCGACATGGTGCTGATTTGCAATTCGCCAGACAAGGCCGATCAGTTGCTGAATGGATTGACCATTAAAGATAGCAAGGTGATGCAGGAGTCTGCTGCACGTATCGCTGCATTAACACCGCAATCACCTGCATTGGCATGGGATGCATTGCAGCAGGATGCACGTTATATAGCTGCGAAGAAAGCTGCGCAAGCTCTCGCTGCTGCTTGAGCCTGACATTTAGATGAGCGTGTAATGTCCGAAATAGAGCCTCCAGATCCGCGTGCAATCGTGCTGGAAACGGTTGCGAAGTTGCCGCATTTGCCTGGCGTGTATCGCTATTTTGATGCTGATGACAAGCTCTTGTATGTCGGCAAGGCACGTGATCTGAAGAAGCGCGTCTCCAGTTATTTTCTGAAGAATCTGGCTAGCCCGCGCACTGCGATGATGGTAGAGCGCATTGCGCGCCTGGAGACTACGGTTACGCGTAGTGAAGCAGAAGCGCTGTTGCTTGAAAATAATCTGATCAAGACTTTGCAACCGCGATACAACATTTTGTTTCGCGATGATAAGTCGTATCCCTACCTGAAAATCACAGGGCAGGAATTCCCGCGTATGGCTTACTACCGCGGCGCGGTAGATAAAAAAAATCAGTACTTCGGTCCTTTCCCTAGCGGTTGGGCAGTGAAGGAATCGATGCAGATTTTGCAGAAGGTCTTCCTGTTGCGTACCTGTGAAGATTCAGTTTTTGCCAATCGGACGCGACCTTGCTTGTTACATCAGATTCATCGTTGCAGTGGACCTTGCGTCAATTACATCAGCAAGGAAGATTACGCGCTGGATGTAGAGAATGCAGCCAAATTTTTGCGTGGTCGTCAGAGTGAAGTGTTGGAAGTATTGCAGGCGAAAATGCTGGCCTATGCTGAAGAGTTGAAGTTCGAGCAAGCAGCAGTTGTACGCAATCAGATCAATGCCTTGTCGCGTGTACTACATCAGCAAAGCATGGAAACCGGCGGCGATGCCGATATCGACATCATCGCAGTGATCGTGCAGGGCGGTCGCGCCTGCGTCAACTTGGCTATGGTGCGTGGCGGTCGTCATCTCGGTGATCGTGCCTACTTCCCAACGCATGTTGATAATGTACTGACGAACGCAGAAGAATCGATCGCGGCTGAAGTGATGAAGGCTTTCCTCGCGCAGCATTACATCGATAAATTCATTCCGAGCACGCTGATTCTGAATACGGAGTTTGATGAGCCTGAATTGATACTGGCTTTGATGGAGCAATGCGGTCATCGGATCAATCTGGTTTTTCAGCCGCAAGGACAGCGTCGTCAGTGGTTGGAGATGGCGCACAAGGGCGCAGAAATCTCACTCGCACGTCTTTTATCGGAACAAGGTTCGCAACAAACGCGTACTCGCATGCTGGTTGATGCCTTGGGTATTGATGTGCCTGATATAGAAGCATTCCGCGTAGAGTGTTTCGACATCAGTCATACACATGGTGAAGCAACGCAGGCATCGTGCGTCGTGTTCCATCACCATGCCATGCAGAATGGCGAATACCGTCGTTACAATATTAATGACATCACGCCGGGCGATGATTATGCGGCGATGCGTCAGGTCTTATTACGCCGGTATGAGAAAGTGGCTAACGGCGATGGTGTGATGCCGGATGTCGTCTTGATCGATGGTGGCAAAGGGCAGGTTGAAGTAGCTCGCCAGGTATTTGTCGAACTTGGGCTGGATATCAGTCTGATCGTCGGCGTCTCTAAAGGTGAGGGCCGTAAAGTTGGCCTAGAGACATTAGTATTCGTCGATGGTCGTGCCGCGCAGGAATTGGGCAAGGAATCGGGTGCTTTAATGCTGATTGCGCAGATACGCGATGAGGCGCATCGTTTTGCCATTACCGGCATGCGTGCCAAGCGTGCCAAGGCTCGTCAGACCTCGCGTTTGGAAGAAATCGAAGGCATAGGCGCCAAGCGTAGACAGAAGTTATTGGCGCGTTTTGGCGGCTTGCGTGGCGTGGTGGATGCCAGTATCGAGGATTTATCGTCGGTGGAAGGCATTTCTCGGCAATTGGCAGAAGACATTTACAAGCAATTGCATTAGATTACGGGTGCGCAGGCAATGCTTGCTCTGCGCCCTTCATGGAAACGTAAAGTTTGATATGCCCTTTAATATTCCTATTCTTCTTACATGGCTACGAGTCGCGCTGATTCCATTGATGGTCGGCGTGTTGTATATCCCGGATGCATGGCTGGGTTCGTTCAATAAAACGCAGGGTCTTGCAGCCACGCTGATTTTCATCGTTGCAGCGCTGACAGATTGGATAGATGGCTTTCTCGCGCGTCGCTGGAATCAGACTTCTGCCTTCGGTGCCTTCCTCGATCCGGTAGCCGACAAACTGATGGTTGCCGGTGCCTTGCTTGTATTAATCGAGCTTGAACGGGTGAATGCTGTGATCGCCTTTATCATTATCGGTCGCGAGATTACGATTTCCGCTTTGCGCGAGTGGATGGCGCAGATCGGTGCATCGAAATCGGTCGCCGTTAGTTCACTTGGCAAGATCAAGACGATTGCACAAATGGTGGCAATTCCGATGCTGCTTTATTACGACACTATTTGGGGCATCAACCTCAAATTCTGGGGCGATATTCTGTTGTGGGTCGCAGCAGTACTGACGGTGTGGTCAATGTTTTATTATTTACGCAAGGCATGGCCACTGATCAAAGAAAGCGCAGGGCATTTATTGTAAGTTTTGCTGTGTGGAGTGCTTGACAAGCAAAGTCATTCCTCTATAATGTGCACCTGTCGATGCGGGAGTAGCTCAGTTGGTAGAGCGCAACCTTGCCAAGGTTGAGGTCGAGA
>JAZJXV010000012.1:0-8049 GCA_040390795.1 Pseudomonadota bacterium
TAGCGGGAGTGTGTCATGGTTCGCCGAACAAGGATCATCTATACCGATAGCCAAAAGGCTTTGATGTGGGATCGCTGGAAGAAGGGAGAATCTCTCCAGCAGATTGCCCAGCTCTTCGATCGAAACCATTCCTCTGTCCAGCGCATTCTGGCCAAGAGCGGTGGGATTCGACCACCGCCACGCATTCGATCCAGTACGGCATTGACACTGGCCGAGCGTGAAGAAATCTCCCGTTCGATTGTCGCTGGTGACTCGATGCGCACCATCGCCAAGAACCTGGAACGGGCAACATCGACAATCAGTCGGGAGATCAAACGCAACGGCGGCATTGAAGCCTATCGTGCTGCAGAGGCAGATGCAGCCACCTGGAACCGCGCGCATCGGCCTAAACCCTGTAAGCTTTTACAGAACCGGCAGCTAGCCAGCGCCGTTGCGACCAAACTTCGCCAACGATGGTCACCACAACAAGTGGCCGGATGGCTCAAATACACTCATCCAGGCAATGAGGAATTGCATGTGTCTCACGAAACTATCTACAAGACCTTGTTCATCCAGACACGCGGTGCCCTGAAGAAAGAGCTGACCGAGCATCTGAGGCGCACACGTGTCATGCGTCGTTCACGTCATCACACGCAGAAGACAGACAATCACGGCCAGATCATTGATGCTGTTTCGATCAGCGAAAGACCGGCTACGGTAGAGGATCGTGCGGTCCCAGGCCATTGGGAAGGTGATTTATTATTTGGAAGTGGCAACAGCCACATCGCGACATTGGTGGAGCGCCATACGCGCTATGTGATGTTGGTAAAAATCGCTCGCAAAGATACGCAGACGGTGATTGATGCGCTCATCAAGCATGCAGGGAAACTACCGCAAGAACTGTATAAGTCACTGACATGGGATCGTGGCAAAGAACTCGCTGACCACAAGCGCTTCACACTGGCTACAGATATCCAGGTGTATTTCTGCGATCCACGCAGTCCCTGGCAGCGCGGCTCAAACGAAAATACCAATGGCCTGCTGCGTCAATACTTCCCAAAAGGAATGGATATCTCGGGTTACTCGCAGGCTCAATTGAATGCTGTTGCCAGACAACTCAATGAACGACCGAGAAAAACCTTAAACTACGAAACACCGGCTCAACGGTTTTATCAATCTGTTGCATCCACCGGTTGAAACCGCCACCCAAAGTGGACGTTGAAGAATAAATATTTTTCTATAAATTCTATGGAAGTTCATATCTCTGAGTTGGGTGTATTTATAAACTTGATTGGATGTCGATATCGCCACTATCGCACTATAGTATTTCAATGGACTGCCCGTAATTGCCCTTGTATTGGAGCAGCCCGCGAACGGCACCACCTGTTACATCTTCCCTGGGAAGATCTAGCGGCGCGTGCGTTTTTTCTTCTTCCAGTATTCGGCTTACGAAAAGCTGGCTCGGCTCGCGGCGTGGGCATCATTTCAGGGCAATCTTGATGATTATTTTGATACTACATTTACGCGTGCAAATCGGTTGGGAGACTCAGTGATTAAATCCGTGTCTCCCTAGCAATAACGTGGACTGAATTTTTTCAGAAGAGGATATCAAAATGCTGCGCGGCTTATGCTTCGCAAAGCGCACTGCTACTGTCGCAGGAAGTCTACGAATTTGCTTTCGACGGAATCAGCCGAAGTGCAATTGCGATGTATGACGTAAATATCTTTTTGTAGAGTGTCTCCGTCGATACGCAAGACATTAAACTGGCGACTCAAAACTTCATCCGTGACTGCACCCGCCAATACCACTGAGACGCCAAGACCTGCCTTAACCGCATGTTTTACGGCTTCGGTACTGCCAAGTTGCATCGCTACATTAATACGCAAATCTCTAGCACCCAACATTCTCTCAATGATGCGGCCGGTTCCCGTCCCTTTCTCTCCACCGATCAGTTCAATGCCATCCAACTCTTCGAGTTGGATAGTAGATCGGCCTGCCCACGGATGGGATGTGGGAACGATCAACACCAGTTCTTCGGACCGCCAAATGCTTGCAGTAAATCCCGACCGGCTGTCCCACCATTCCATGACGGCGACGTCAATCTCCAGTCTTTGCAATTTATCAGCAATACTTGTGTTGTCGGCAATGACAATATCCAGCTTGACACCGGAACGCCGCTGAAATTCCTTCAAATAGGGCTGTAACAAATAAATTCCGACGTTAGAGCTTGCTCCGATTGTCAGCGATGACCTGCGGAACAGATCGCTGGCCTTTTTAGAAATATCGATCAGCATCTGCGCGTAAGGCAGTAACGCTTGCCCCTCGGTTGTGAGTTTGCTTACGGCATTGCTTCTGTCTATCAATACGGCATTTAAAGATCGCTCCAGCTGTTTGATATGTTGCGTTAATGTCGATTGTGAAAGTCCACGATGCATGGCGGCTCCGCGAAATCCGCCATGCTTCGCGACTGTCAGGAATGTCTCCAGCTTTTCTAAATCGATCACGCCGCGACTGATGCCTTAAGTGGTTCATTGAGAGCACCGTCAGGCCGTTGCCCGGCAAGAGCCTGCAGAATGCTGTGAGCAGAATATCGCTCGATTTCCAGCCGTACTTTTTTTACGCCAGAGCCCACATGAGGGGTAAAAAGTGTTTGCGTCCGATTGTTGAGCAAGGCTTGTGGCACCGTCAATGGGCGGTCTGGGCGTGCCCATTCTTCCATTTCAAATACATCGGCAGCATATCCTGCCAAATGACCTTGGTTCAAAGCCTCTACCACCGCATTTTCATCAACAACGGAGCCACGCGATGTATTAAGAAGATAGCTTCCACGCCTCATTTTAGAAATTGCATGAGCATCGATCAAATGGAAAGTGTCAGACGTCATGGGAAGCATGGGAACAACAAAATCACTGCAAGTCAGCAATTCATCGAATGATACTTGCCGTGCATTCCATGCTTGTTCATCGACAGGATTGAGCGGAACGCTGTCGCAGTAAACGGCGTTCATTTCAAATCCGGACAGTCGTTTGGCAATGGCCTTTCCTACGCGTCCCATTCCGATTATTCCTATGGTGCTGCCAGCCAGGCCAGCACCATAAAGCTTCGGTCGCCAGCCATGAAACGTCCCGCTTCGGACATGATCGTCACCAGCCATGACATGGCGCGTTAATCCAAGCAAAAGGCCTACGGTTAACTCTGCGGTTGGCACCGTCAACAAGTCCGGCACGATACCGAACCAGACACCGCGCTTTGTACATGCATCGACATCGAAATTGTCATAGCCTTTCAGCGCTGCAAAAACGATCTTCAATTTCGGACAAGCGGCGAGGAAGCTGTCGTCAACACTGTCAGGCATGAATGCCATGACGGCATCTGCATCCTTTGATCGACGCAGCAATTCTTCGCGCGGTAATGTTTCAAGCGTGTCGTTAGTCACGACTTCCGCAACAGACGACAGCATTTCGACGATTTCAGGGTGTACCCAATGCGTGATTACAATTTTAGGTTTCATGTTTAAAGTTATTTGAAGTGTTTACGAAGAAAACCGCTGAATCCATCGACCAGCGTCACCATGGCTAGAATGACGATAAGAATGGCCGATACTTCCTGATACTGCATGATGCGCAATGAACCCATCAGTTCAAACCCGATGCCGCCTGCTCCAACCATCCCCATTACCGTCGAAGCGCGGAAGTTATATTCCCAGCGATAGATGGCGGTATCAGCCATTTGCGGGAGTACCTGCGGTAGAACGCCATGGAAGATTACTTGAAGCGGACTGCAGCCTGCCGCTCGAGCGGCTTCAATTGGTGCCTGATCGGTATGTTCGATTGCCTCGGCAAAGAATTTTGCGATCATGCCAACTGAATGCAGCGCCAAGGCCAATACGCCAGGCAAGGCACCAAAACCGACTGCCGCGACAAAAATAATTCCCATGATCAGCTCTGGAATTGAGCGCAGTCCATTCAGCAAGGTCCGTGCAAAGTGGTACACCAGCGGATGAGGGGTAGTATTGTGCGCTGCAAGAAAGCCCAATGGAAGAGATAGCAGCACTGCGATTGACGTACCGGCGACACTCATGGCAAGCGTATCCGCTAATGGACTGATCCAGCTACGCAGCTGCGCGAAGTTTGGGGGAAACATTTCTCCCATCAGACTGATCAGGCTGGGAATGCCCTCACCCAAACGTTCGGAGTTGAATAAATCAACGTAGTACCAGCAAAAAAAGATGATTGCAAAAGTAGCCGCGACAAATATGAATGAGCGATTCCAGCCCTGTCGATGCTGCGCCAGCACAACGTTGAATTCAGCTTGCATTGAGTGCTTTCAAATGATTAAAACTTTGAGAGGTCTAGTTTGAGCAGACTGCCTAGGTTGCGAACGACGTCGTAGTCCTTGTCAGACGCCGGGCCAAAGCCTTCAGCTTTGAAAGGCTTCAACACTTCCGGATCTTTCATCTCAAGAAACACCGTGCGAATTTTGGCTTTCAATTCAGGCTTCAAATTGGAACGCATCGTCCACGGATATTGTGGAAATGGCTTGGATTCCGCGAGTACCTTGACCTTGTTGGGATCAATCATGCCGCGTTGAACCAACACCTCGAAAATCGGTTTGCTGAGACCACCTGCCTGGGCATGACCGTTTTGCACTGCCAACGCCACGGCGTCGTGCGCACCGACAAAATGTTCGCGATATTGTGTGCCGGCCAAAAGCCCACCTTCAGCAAGCATGGACTTCGGAATCAAGTGACTTGATGTCGAAGCTTTGTCACCATAGGCCACGTCCTTGTTGGCAATATCCGCAATACTGTTGATACCGGCGCCAGTATTGACGATCAACACAGCCTGATAGGTTGTGCTGCCTTTTTGCTTGATCGCAGCAAAAGGTTCAATCTCGCTTTTCTGACGTGCCAGCACATAAGACAAGGGGCCGAAGTAAGCCAGGTCGATACGACCGTGACGCATAGCTTCTATCATCGAAGAATAATCAGTCGTTACAATCAACTCGATTTTCTTGCCTAGTGCCTTTTCAAGATACAACTCCAAAGGCTTATTGTTTTTGATGACAGTAGATGCGTTTTCATCCGGCAGCAAAGCTACCTTTAAGGTCTCTGGATCAGGATTGGGAGCCGCAGTCGCGGCACCGCTCAACAACGTGATTGCCGAGAGCAGCAAAGCCGTAAATATTGATTTCATTGTCATTCCTTACATTGATAAGTTTAAGATTGAAGCGAACGGCATGGTCGGTACTTCCGAAACGGTAGATGGTTTGGCGTCATACAGTGCTGCCAACACGTTCTCATTCAAATCGGTCGGAACCGCGTCGAACATCACCTTGCCGTGGGCAAGTCCAACGATTCGGTCTGAATATTTGAGTGCAAGATCGACTTGATGGAGACTGACCACTGCAGAGATGCCATCTTCTTTGCAGATTTGACGAAGGATTTCCAGCACCTTCTCTGAGGTTGCCGGGTCAAGACTGGCGACGGGTTCGTCGGCGAGTATCAGTTTTGGTTGCTGCGTCAATGCCCTGGCAATCCCAACGCGCTGTTGTTGCCCGCCGCTTAATTGATCGACACGCGTAAGTGCTTTATGCAATAGACCGACACGATCCAGCGCTCGCAATCCGATTCGTTGTTCTTCTTGCGATAAAGGGAAAAGACTGCGAAGTGTGGTGTGATAACCTAGGCGGCCCATCAGCACGTTCTGCAAAGCAGTGCGACGAGCGATGAGTTGATGCTGTTGAAAGACCATACCGGTCTGACGACGATGTGCCTGCAATACACGTCTGTTTTGCAACAGCCCCAATCCAACGACATCAATCGTGCCAGCGCTGGGTTGGCACATCATGTTGATGCATCGAAGCAGCGTCGACTTGCCCGCGCCAGACGCCCCAAGGAGAACGGTGAACTGTCCCTTGTGGAGTTTGAGCGAGGTAGAACGTAAAGCATAGGTATCGCCGTAGCGTACCGATACATCATTAAGTTGAATCATGGCTTGCACCCCTCTGATTTCTATTTGTAATCAATCAAGTTGATTGATTACGAATTCGAATGAGGCAATGTTAATGCTCGATTGTTACGAGTTCATTACAGAAATTGCGTGCCTATATGAAATGCATAGCGACTGACTGAGCATAGTTTTGCAGCCAAACTTTCGCGCGTATATAGAGTTGTATGGATATCAGGTATGAAAGTTTAAAGACACTGCTCTTACCATAGCTGACGGTTGGCAAACTCAAAGATCCCGCCGGATTTGTTGTGCGCTTGAATGAAATGTTGCTGGGATTAGCGAGTAAATATTTTTTAATTATTTAATTGGTTCAATTTCTCAGGGCCAAATTGATAGAGGCCACGTTGGAAGTGGCGTGGCCTCTATCTTTCACAAGCATGTTTGATGAGCGGTATATTTACCTACCGCGTTTACTGCCTATGGCTAAGGAAATGCGGAAGAAATCAAATTCCGAGTGACCGGCGGCGTAGTACGCATTCTTTTCCGCGCCATGCTAAGTTTCGCGATTTTTTCGTGTCCGCGACCACGTTTCTTATTTCACGGCTCTTTCGAGGCGATATACTGGCGCTGACGGCCGGCATCATTAACCGTCCGCTTTTGGCGGCGGTTTCAACCGGTGGATGCAACACACTAAAGGCTATGCAGATAGCGGGAGTGTGTCATGGAGCGTCGCACAAGGATCATCTATACCGATAGTCAGAAGGCTGTAATGTGGGAACGCTGGAAGAAGGGAGAATCTCTTCAGCAGATCGCACAGCTCTTTGACCGCAATCATTCCTCCGTGCAGCGGATACTTGCAGAAAGTGGCGGCATCAAGCCGCCGCACCGTACCCGCTCTATAAGATCACTAACGCTAGCTGAACGCGAAGAGATCTCTCGATCCATCGTTGCAGGTCACTCTATGCATACCATCGCCAGAAGTATAGGCAGATCACCATCGACAATCAGTCGCGAACTCAACCGCAACGGCGGTGTTGAAAGCTACCGAGCAGCTGATGCAGACAAGGCCACGTGGGAACGAGCGCATCGCCCTAAACCTTGTAAGCTCCTGCAGAATCGACCGCTAGCCAGTATGGTTGCCGACAAGCTGCGCCAGCAATGGTCTCCACAGCAAGTGGCCGGCTGGCTCAAACACATCCATCCCGATGATGAGGAGTTTCAGGTGTCTCACGAAACCATCTACAGAACCTTATTCATACAGACACGCGGTGCCTTGAAGAAGGAACTGACAGAGCACCTGAGACGCACTCGAGTCATGCCTCGCTCCCTTCATCACACCCAGAAGACAGACAATCACGGCAAGATCAGCGATGCCGTATCGATCAGCGAGCGGCCTGCGATGGTGGAAGATCGTGCTGTGCCGGGTCACTGGGAAGGCGATTTGCTATGCGGAAGTGCGAACAGTCAGATTGCGACGCTAGTGGAGCGCCATACGCGCTATGTCATGCTGGTGAAGATCGATAGGAAAGATACGCAGACGGTGGTCAATGCGCTCATCAAGCATGCAGGGAAACTACCGCAAGAACTGTATAAGTCACTGACATGGGATCGTGGCAAAGAACTCGCTGACCACAAGCGCTTCACACTGGCTACAGATATCCAGGTGTATTTCTGCGATCCACGCAGTCCCTGGCAGCGCGGCTCAAACGAAAATACCAATGGCCTGCTGCGTCAATACTTCCCAAAAGGAATGGATATCTCGGGTTACTCGCAGGCTCAATTGAATGCTGTTGCCAGACAACTCAATGAACGACCGAGAAAAACCTTAAACTACGAAACACCGGCTCAACGGTTTTATCAATCTGTTGCATCCACCGGTTGAAACCGCCACCCAAAGCGGACATTCAATAGCGTAATTCCCCTACTTCTCTGAGCAAATACACGTTCAAGCTTTCAGCCTGGTTAAAGACTAAGACAACGAGTCACGCAAGCAACGACGAACGTTGAAACAGATGCACATCGACTTATGTGCGTTGGAATATGAAGAGCCGTCCGTCCGGGCTACGTAAGCGTCAGCCCAGCACCGTATTGAACTGAGCGCCGGTTTGCTAGATGATG
>JAZJXV010000013.1:0-5767 GCA_040390795.1 Pseudomonadota bacterium
TCAGAGGGGAAAACTGCTCGTTTTACCTTTTCGAGGGGATGGGCTCATTTAGCCACATAGATACAGGATAAATTTTTATTTAACATAATATACATCGTGGAATATATCAAGATCGCAAAAAAGGCGACCAGCGCCCCAGCGTCAACGTTCCCAAAGTTCAGGCTGGTACCCAGGAGCAATGCGATAACGGCTCCCACGATGATCTGAGGCAACGACTTTCCCAGCACCTTTCGCAGCTGGTCCCCTCGCAGCGTTCCGGCTGTTTTCTCCAATACGGCGCGTACTAATTCCTGCAGCGCATCCTCCTGCGCGAAGCCTGCTAATCGTGCTCGATCTTCTGGTGTGCATGTCCGGTCACCGGCCTTCCAGTTGCTGATGTGGGACTGCGGGATGCCCATCGCTTTTGCGAGTTTGGCCTCGCTGCCGACTACATGGGCGGCTTTGTCGATGAGCGCGTTGAGCTGTTCTTGGGCTTGCATGGCTAACCACTTTCGGTAGATGATTGCATTAACCACTTTCGGTATTTAACGAATGTGGTTAGTTAACTCTACATCAACCTCCGGATGGCACTCCATGACCTCTTTACGAACACCCCAGGACGCGAAAAACCATGTTGATGGGGTGCCACCTGTCGGCCTCGGTTGTTCTGGGGTGTTCCCCCCTCGCCGTAATTCCACTCAATGAGGGTCGGCAGGGATTCATGTAAAAAACCGCAGAAACAGGCTTAAGTCCCTGTCCCCATTGGATTTTTTGACTCCCTCTTTGCTGGTCGACCGCCCCCTTCAGCCGTATCCGCAACAACTGGCCAAGGCGACTACCAAATCAGGGCTCCTTAAACGACAAAACCGGCCAGTCACCTGCCGTGTTCGACTTCGGTTGTATCCACTTCTCACACGGAATGCGGTAGCGCGATTCTTCGCCTCGACGCGTGCTGTTTTGCATTCTTTGCTCCAAAATGGCGAATAGAAATATCGCTATCAATCGGCTCTGATGGCTTGCTCTGCATTCCGCGTTGCGAGAGCTGGAAAGCACTGCCTGGAGGTATCAAACGAGCATCGCGTCAACGAATGGCACCGACGAAAAACCCGACAAATTTGTGTTGTTGATGGGCACCTCGGCCGCGCTTTCCGCCGTCGGGATTGATATGGGAATGGTGAACGCTGTGCCCTGCCCGCCGCCCTCCCCTGGCGACTCGTTCAAGTAGTTTCCAGCGGATTGCCATTGCGCTTCTGACCATCCAAGCATGGGTGGCAGGAAGGCCCGCAACACTACCCGCCGGCGTTTTGCGCGTGAACTCGGACTGACCGGTTTCTGGTCAGCTACGCCAGTGCGCTTGGACTGTCACTAAGTTGCTGTTTGTGCGGTTTCACAGGAGGTAGTGAGGGACGGCTTGTGGTCGTATTTTGCCATTTAAGCGAATTTCAGCGCGATCTCATTGGTAAGAGTTGCTCTCGATGGAGCCCAGCAGACGAGCGACTATCTTCAACCCAGTAGGTGTGTCGATCAAATCCGCCGGTTTACGGCCGCCGAGCGAGGGTTGTGGCCGCTCGATCCACTGGCCGAACCATTTCGCGACATCGAAGCCTTTGGCCTCCAGCGCCATACTGTTCTCGACAATGTTCTGTGCGAGCCCTAGAAGTTTGATCATCCCGACGGCGGCGTGACCACACCGGCCGGTGACGAATTCGGCTGCGGCAGCCTGTTTCGCTGCTGTCGCTTTGGGTTCACCCAGAATAATAAAAATTTGCGAGGTTGCGATATCCATCCGTTTGGATAAAGCCTTGATAAAACTCCTCTGCACGCCTTGTCGTTCCATCGCCACAATTTCCATCGGCGTGGCGTTGGAGACCGCGCGTACGTATGCATCGACGCCTTTGTTTCGCTGATACAGGATAGCGACCTTGCCTGTTCCACGGGGCGCTCTCCCAAACGAGGCCACGACAGACTTGGCTTCTATGCCTTCCGAGGAGGTCGCGAGGCTTCGACGCTTCCTGGGACTGGCGCCAACTTTTATTGTTCCTGATGACATCTCACACCTCGATTCGTCAACAAAAAGACAAATCGTAGACTGATTTTGGAGAAAAGTTGCGGGCAACCTGCCCCCAGGTGCCCACTGCTGCATTTTGTTGTCGGCAGTAACTTCGACCGTCTTCAGCGCTGTGTAGGCACGTGGTTTGGCCGAACCACTAAAGCCCTTATTTCGCAAGCTATGCGTTCAGCTCTTGTCCCAATCAGACCAATGTTGACCTTTAATAGTGGATTGAAAATGGATGCGCGCGTAAACCCTGCCTTCCCAAAACGACAGATGAGTTACAAAATGTGTCCCAATCCAAATTGGAAAGTGATATGTTTGACCAGAACCACTACGTCCCCATTCTCAAATGGCGCATGGGCGAATATCAAGCACTATTGCATTTGAAAAATGGCATTGCAGACTGGGTTACGCCGCTTATCGAAATACCGACGGAGGGGTGGGATTTCGAAAATGAAGAACCGTCAAAGTCTCTAGACGATCACCTGAGTCCATTTGGTAAACGCCTGAATGCCAAATGGGGAGATGCAACTTGCTTTATTGACTCCCCGTATCTCGATGCACAGGCAAAAATGAAGTCTGGCACTCACCATTTGGAGCACATTTTTGAACTGGCGCGGGCCAAGGATTGCCAGGCCATTCCCGTCGCTGGTCTCCGTCGCCACGCCGCTTACATCAGCGCCGTCAGGAGAATCATCAAGGAAGATGACCGAGGTGTCTGTATCCGACTCGCACAGGAAGACTTCAACGAAGCCCTCGAAGTCAAGCTTGATCGTTTGCTTGATGATCTGAAAACCGATATGGATACGGTAGACCTTGTCATAGATCTGGCAGATGGCATCGTGGCATCCACAAATACGCAGGCACTTGTCTGGAAGGCTTTGCTTGATCAATTGCCGTATCTGAACGACTGGAATACCCTAACCATTGCAGGAACGTCGTTTCCCAGTTCGTTGCCGGCGGCTACATTTCGGCCGAGTGGTCGAGTGCCGCGGTACGAGTGGCTGGCATACCAGCGGTTAATCAACACCCACAAGTTGGAGCGAATACCGTCATTTGGCGACTACGCAACCTCTCATCCTGTGACGGCTTCTATGGATCCACGCATGCTCGATCCAAATGCCAAGATCAAATACACCATTGACAACGACTCACTCATCGTCGTGGGCAAGCAGGTCAAGTTAAATGGCCGGGGTCAGTACGTGGACCTTTGCAAAAGTCTCCTCGCAATGAATCCGGCTGTCTTCGCAGGTGCCGCCTATTCCTGGGGCGATAAGTACATTGCCGACTGCGTCACAAAAACTGTTGGAACTGGTGGCACTTCTACCTGGCCTACTGTTGCCACCAACCACCACATCACAAAAGCGGTTCGTAATCTCGCCAATTTTCACGGCACCTTACCGTCTCCCTGATAGCACGGCGGAGCTCGATGGAGGGCATTTTTTCTACCAGGCGTGCATAAAGCGTCGCCCGATTGCCTTGAAGCTCGTTGGGTAACGCACCCGCGCGTTGCAGCAGCGCAATGACCTCTTCACGCCAGAGAAGGCGCGCCATATGCAAAAGTGAGGGGGCAGGATTGTTTTGAAGCGAGCGGAGCGTTTCCACCTGCACCCCTCCTCGTGTTCGGGGAGAGGCGACTTTGATGCCCCACCATTCGGGAATGATTTCAAGAACGGGCTGCACGTGCTTGGCGGCTACCACAATGGTTACCCTGTCCAGGCAACGACCGTAACTTTCCACTTGATGGGGTAGTCGCAGGAGGTTATCAGACTCGCTTTTCAGTTCGTACCCATGCAGGAAGCCGTTGATCACGGCGATGTCCACACGCGTTGCGCCATTCTCGAGCCCAAGTTCTTCGACAACACGAACATTGGGGTCCCTCCGATGCTCCCGCAGTACCTGTGACAGGACGGCTTCCCGGACGTCCTTATCCCCAAGTCGCGCGCGCTTCGTCGGGATTTTTTGAATACTTGTCATGATGAGAGCGGTGATGTTACTTCAGGCCTTGAAGTGCACGCGTTTGGGGCGACAACAGTCAGGGTTTTACGAGTCTAAGCGGATGATTTACAAGAACAAATAACCTATTCAAGATGAGGCTCTTTGCGGGTATGGTGACCCGAGTCCGGTTGGCCGACTCAAGACCTTGGGAATTCAGGCGCGGGAACCTCTCCTCCATGGACTTCGGGTTTGAATGCTTCAAGCATTTTGCTTAACGGCATGTCTGTCAGCGTCCTCACCCTGAGCCAGGCGCCCAAGGTGTCGCGCAGGCACGGCTCGCACAAGTCGACCTCGACCCGGTTCCCGTCTCCAAAAATCGAGCCATAGCCCGCGTCGAAACCGATGGCGGTCATTTCTCCGAAACCAACTTCGCCACGCTCGACTTCTTTGTCGCACCGATCACAGCGGATCTGATGGACTACGCTGACGGTTTCTATGGTTTTGAGTTGCATCGAAATCTCCTTACTGTTCACGGTGTTCCAGACGGCCCTTTAGAGGGTCGGCAGGGGTTTATGTAAAACCAAGCAGAAACAGACCTAAGTCCCTGTCGCAGCGGGCTGTTTTGTCACTTTCCTGCCACCCGCCTCGGCAATCTTCGCAGTAGCTAAATCGGGCTCGGCCGGCGTCGCAGTTAGCCGCTCCAGCATGCTGGCCACCATCTGCTCTTGCGCCGTGACGAATGACCTAGCCGTTGCCAGGGCCAGTTCCACCTGCTGCTTCGCTGCGAGCAGCTCGTCGACCTTGGCGAGCAATTCCCTGTTCGACGTGCTGAGCTGCAGGATGGCCGCGTCCTGCTCGACCAGGCGCCGACCCAACTCCTCGGTACGCCTTTGCGCAAACCCCAGTTCATCCTTGAGCGGCCGCAGGCCCCGCACCTCTTCCTGGACCTGGTGCAGATCGCCCTGGGCGCGCGACAAATCGCCCAGCAGGCGTGCGTTGTCCTGAAATGTGTGGACGGCTTCCTGCTGCTTGGTGGCCAAGGTCTCGTTCACGGTGCGCAACTCGGCCTGCAGGTACTGCACCTGCTGCTCGTGCTTGCGCTGGTCCTGCTCGCGCTGTTCCCTGGAGGACTCCCGGAAATGCTCCAGTGCCTGGCGCGCATGCTGGTGCTTTTCTTCCAGCGATTGGCGATGACGCTCTTCGGCCGCGATGCGCTCATGCAGATCGGCCACCTGCTGGGCGAGCTGCGTGGTTTCCAGGGTCTTGCCACTTAGCACCTCGCTGGTTTTGCCGTGAGTGGTCTTCTCGTCTGCCAGCGCCCGCTGGGTTTGCTCCAACTGCTGGCGCGTGGACTGCGCCTCGGTTTTCAGGGCTGCGGCAGTTTGCTGGTACTGGGTCAGCTGCTCGGCGTGCCTGGCCTGCGCCGCAGTGACGCGTTCCTCGGCTTCCTCGTTGACTCGGGCAGCTAGGCGCCCGACTAGGTCCTGAATCGCCTCGCTGACGGCCACGCGGGTGCTGGCGGCCCCGCCTTCCTCTTCTTCGATCTCTTTCAAGTAGCGATGGATCGTGCTCTTGGAGCCGGTGCCCAGCTCTTCCCGCACCGCATCAATGGACGGATTCCGCCCCGTGGCCAGCAATTTATCGCGTGCGCGCAGCACTTCAGACTTGTAGATTCCTGCTCTGGCCATGACTTACCTCTATTTCGTACCATAGTATGTACCATGATATTACATACCATTTATGAGGTCAAGAAATTGAAAGTCTCTATAAAATTAACATTGGGTAATGGTGGATTAT
>JAZJXV010000014.1:0-56406 GCA_040390795.1 Pseudomonadota bacterium
CTCTATGGCGAGTATTTTCGCCTAAATTGGTGTCCGGTTTCATTAGACCACTACATACTTAGGATTCGTTGGCCGTACCTTAACGTCTGCTAGAACGAGGGGGAATCAAGCCCCCCCCTTACATCAGGCCGAAACTATCCTGTCTTTACCCATGCTTTTGGCTTCATACAGAGCACGATCTGCCCGTTTAAGTGTGTCCTCGTATGATCGATCTTCCGGTGCCATAGTTGTCACACCAATGCTCGCTGTGACGACAGTGCCTTCCACTGAAAACTGGCTCAGCTCTTTTCTGAAGCGATCATGTAAACGCTTGGCGAACTCCATGGCCTGCTCAAGCCCGGTATTGGGCAGAGCAATGACAAACTCATCACCTCCGAAGCGGCATGCAGTATCCGCTTTCCGGATCGCTGAACGACAAATGTCGGCCACAGCCTGGATGATCTCATCCCCTGCGTGATGCCCTTTGGTGTCGTTGATTTTTTTGAGGTTGTCCAGATCAAAGATAAAGATGGAAGTCGGCACCGAATACCGTAGCGATGACTCGTAGTGTAGTGTTAGGTCATGCTCGAGTTTTCTTCGGTTGAAAAGGCCG
This sequence comes from Pseudomonadota bacterium, assembly GCA_040390795.1. Taxonomy (GTDB): domain Bacteria; phylum Pseudomonadota; class Gammaproteobacteria; order Burkholderiales; family Burkholderiaceae_D; genus Oxalicibacterium. Next base: position 593 of record JAZJXV010000014.1, read on the forward strand.
GTTAACTGATCGGTATCGCTTAGCTCCCTCAGCTTGCCCTCCAAGATGTGTCGCTCTGAAATATTGCTCGCGACCCAGAGTACGACCTCCTCATCTTCCACTAAAAAACTCAGGGCCTGGATGCGCCCTTCAAACCAGATCGGATCCTTAGGGCCGTCATCGTCCAGACCTTTTACATCCCTGTTGCTCAGTTCGTACTCTTCAACCAGTAGTTTTCGAGATTCCAGCGCCCTAGCTATCTGTTCGAGAAACCAGTTTGCCTTTTCAGGCTTGATCACGTCTGAAATATACAGACCGATAAGGCCGGTACCATCATGGTAATAGCGTGTATCACGGCCACCAAACACTGCAACGTATTTGCCACTGCGGGACAAGATAAAAGCTGGATCCGGCAAAGCCTCAAGAATTAAGGCCATCTGTTCAACATTAATCATGAAGCACTTCTTCTCAGCCGTTTAATTGGTGGCAAATAGTTAGTTTAAAAAGGGACGTAGATTTTTTCGCCAGAGTCTAGTGAGAAAAAATAAGTAGTCCAGCTCATCGGCGTAATAGCGACTATAGATGCCATTATGCCATCACCAATTGAATGAATGTCCTAGACGCAGTAACAGCCTTTGGCCCATGGCTGCCTTACTTGCAGCACAACTATGGATCGAAAGCACTCAGTCTGCTAACGACTAAAGCCACCCATACTTTAAAGATTCCTCGCAATCAGCCGTTACATCAATAACAAGTACTACAAATTTATGACGCACGAGACATCATTGCTTTCTCGTGGCTTACGCCTTTTAATCCATCCAAGTGATATTGCTGCCATGGTGACCTTAGCTACCGTTGGATCAACAAGCCTTCCCGCCTCGCCATCCTCAAGCAAGAGCGTTGTATCGTCCGCTACGACTTCAATCAGCCCAATCGCGCCACAATCAGTGACTTCCGTCACGCTTGGCCAAACGGGTATGACGGCAATTGATCAGATGTATTCCCCGAGCGGCTCACTTCTGTCCGTATTGAAACCAATACAGATATGGGAGCGCGCTTCTAACGATGCATTGACCACGCTGATGGCGACGAATTTTGCTTCGCGCTCGTCATCGTTTGGATTCAAGTATCTTGGCGCCGCGTTGTTAGAGCGTTTCAAAAACGGTACTGAAGATAGCGATAATTTCTCGCAATCGATTATTCAATTCGCACCGGATGCCGAACCTAGCGAAATCCTTGAAACCATTACGCGCTCACAACTACACACGCGGGCGGAGAATCAAGTTTCTCTGAAAATCCAGACCGTAGGCGGCGCGCAAGTCGAGTTGACGCTAGGCTCGCAAGAAAATGGTATGGCGCTGCAAGTACAAGTGACTGGTGGCACCCTCACCGAGGCTGATCGCAATGCATTAGCCAAGTTGTCAGGCGCATTTCAGGATGCCATCGATGGCCTTGCGAGTGATCCACCACGGCTTAATCTCACCGGACTGATGCAGTTCGATTCGACCGTGCTGTCATCGGTGAGTCTGCATACGAGCTTGACAACGGATAAGGGCGAAAATCAAATCCTAGATTTTAATGCCGATAGCAAGCAACGCAGCGTCAGTACGAGTGGTCCTATCGGCAGCATGAAGGTCAACGTCGATCTGACTAATCCCACCATCATCGGCAACGCCAAACAACAGGCGAAAGCCGTCGACAATTATCTGAAGCAATTCGACGCTGCGCAAAAACGTGGGCATGGCGACGCTACGTTGATGGCCATGTTCAAGGATGCATTTGTCGGACTTAACAGTAACTACCCTGCACTAACAGCACAGCAGCGTGCGGAAGCAGTCGTGACGCCGACGATACAACTCAACCAACTCGATCGTAGCGTATTGACTGGACTCGCTGATTTCTCTGCATCGGTCACGCAAAATTCAGAATTAAGTAATCCGTATCGTCCAAACGAACGGGATGCATTTTCCTATCAGCTATCGCAGGACAGCAGCATCAAGGGACGAAACCAGTTGGACCGTTCGATCACGCAAAAGCAGCAATCGAATCTAACTGCCAGCTATCACGAACCGTTGACGGCCAATCAGAAATTGGAACTATCAACTGAACTCAAGTCCCAGAACTACTACTATCACCAGATAAAAGATGAGGCCAGTAGCGCCGCTGCCATCAGTTATGAAAAGGGAGCAGTGGTCCATGCGTCACTTATCCAGTCGGCCAGCCAATCTGCACAATTACAAAAATACGTGCTGGGCAAGCTCACAGAAGACAAAACGACATCACGGCAGTCATCACATTCAGAAGATTTTCTGGAACTGTTCAAAGCAAGCACCCAAGGCAACGATGCTAAAGCGTGGCTGGATAGTTACCTTGGACAACAGGCGCTATCAGCCATCAACGATATGGTGTTCTTGCAGCCCGATCCGACGCAATTAGAAGAGCAATCAAAGGAAAAAAACTTGGCGCTTCTCGTGTCTTGACCAAGAGAACTCTCACCGCTACCCGGCTTGCAAGCAATCGGTCTACTATTGAGCAAATGTGATCATCAAATTGATCAGCGCACTATAGGCCGACACAAGAGGAGCGAAGATATGCATGCCATAGCGACCGTTGCAACAGGACTTGTGGCTGCACTGCACGTCTATATCTTGTATTTGGAAATGTTTTTGTGGGACACGCCCAAAGGCAGAAAAGCTTTTGGCCTGACAAAAGAGTTTTCAGCCGCCTCGAAAGTCCTGGCTGCCAATCAAGGTCTGTATAACGGCTTTCTGGCTGCGGGCCTCATCTGGGGGATCTGGCTAGGCGCAGCCGGTGACTCAGTCAAAATTTTCTTCCTTGTCTGCGTTGTTGTGGCTGGCATCTACGGTGCGATTACATCAAGCAAAAAGATATTGTTCGTTCAGGCGCTTCCTGGCGCCATCGCTTTAGCATTGCTACTCTTGGCTAGATCTCAGATATAAATCGATCGATTGAGTTGATCGAGCTAGCCGTTATCGATTTGGTGTAAGAGCGGCATGCGTCATGGTCAATTCACAAGCGCGAATCGCATGTCCGTTTGCAAGCATATTGCCCTTACCGGAATAGATTGGTGCACCGGGCTGAAAATCACCACTGATTCTGAATTGCCATTTCTGATTCGGGGTTTTGGTTAGATATCCCTCGCCAAGCAAGACAAGCATGTTTGTAGCGATCTGCCCGGATAACGTTTCCGCTACCTGTGGCAACTCCCGATGGACATTCACCGAACTGCCTTTAACTTCCATGGCGAATTTAGCTTGATATGCCTTGCGTGTACTTTTGTCTTGACGCGCACCGCATGACATCTGGCCGCTCCATTTTTCAGTGCTATTGTCGACTGGAACTTGCGCATTTTGCACTTTAGCCAGGAAATCATTTTGATTCGCGATTGAAATTGCAGTGTCCTTTTCTCCGGCAAGTTGTTTTGCAAGCAGTTTCGCCATCAAGGCCTGGTAATTGAGCAAGACACTATAGGACTCTCTATATTCAGTTTTGAGTGTATCAAAACCGTCAAAGCCCATCACTTCCTCTCCATTTTTTGGAGGAGCTGGAATGCGAACTGGCATGGAAAACAATACAGCATTGTTCTTGGCATCAATCAATTTGGCAGTGAGTGATATCTGCGGCTTGAAGGTAGTAGAAAACGCTGCTGACATATAGCCAAACGCCGTGTATTTCACATGCAATACGGCATCTGCATGGATATCATTTTTTCCAAAATCGAATTCACCCTGAGCATTCGGCATCGCTATCTTTGGATCGTCGATAAAAATAACTTCGTAGCCCTTCAACTCCATCTGCGTTTTTAATTCACTTCGGAGTTTTGACGAGAAGTCATAAGGATTTTTACCAAATAGATCGTTGTACTCTGTTTGCTTTTCGCCGATCAGCGTGCCATCAGCAGCTTGTCCCATTGCAGCAGTTGTTCCGGCGACCAATGCTGCTCCGAGCACGCCTAATCCAGGTATTGAGCTCGCTATCACCCCTGCCCCAGATGCGCTGATTACTTTGATCTGCTTAGGCTGCTCTATCGTGAGTATCGCTATTTTCTTTATTGTTTTTCGATGATCATCGTCCAATGCGACCGATGCCGGAGCATGCGCACACGCACTTAATATCAAGGTGACGAGCATAGAACTAACAATGAGAGGAAATCGACCGCAAATAGATTTGTAGATCATCATGTTATTGATTGTTATTTGTTCATAGGCTGAAGATGGTACTAACCATCTCAGTTTTTCCAGTAACGATGCTCATCCCTGCGAAATAACTTGGCGTATCTAAAACATCAGACAGCTTTACCACCAAATACATAACCGGAAACCACAACTTCCATCACCTTGTCTTCGAAAATATTGCGTCCCAGATCATCACCCGCCGCGCCAGCTGCGACCATCAATGGCAGCAAATGATCAGGATATGGTTGGGTCAGCTTGGCATCAGGCGCTTGCTCCCATTTCGTCAACAAAGCATCGCGCGCTTCTGCCGGTGCAGAAATGCTGTCGCTCAACCATGTATCAAACCGTTTGGATGCTTCAGTAAATGCAGGGCTGAAGCCACGCATATTGTGAAAGCTCATGCCGCTGCCAACGATCAGTACGCCTTCATCGCGTAACGCTTGCAAAGCAGCGCCAGCGCGCAGATGCTCCGCTGGGTCGAGATCAGTTTTCATCGAGAGTTGCAGAATCGGGATGTCCGCATCGGGATAGATCAGCTTGAACGGGATGAAGACGCCGTGATCGAAACCGCGTTTTGCATCCGTCTTGACGGGAATATCCACCTCGCCCAGCAGATCGACTATGCGCTTGGCCAATGCCGGCGCACCCGGTGCTGGATACGTCAGTTCGTAAGTGTGCGGAGGAAAACCGTAGTAGTCATAAATCAGCGGTGGATGCGCGCCTGTCATGACGGTGAATTCATCTTCCATCCAATGGCCGGAGATGACGAGTACCGCCTTCGGCTTTTCGCCGACGAAGGTATGCATATTCCGCAGAAAATCCGCCATGCGATCCCACATGTGTGGATCACCCGGCCAGTCCATGAAAAAACAAGGTCCGCCGCCGTGCGGAATGAAAAAAGTGGGAACACGAGTAGAGTTGGCCATGATGCTATCCATTAGCGTATGAATTTTTCAAAACACTATTGTGCTGCCGCTACGAAATTCTTGCTTGCGATCAGTGCAGTGGTTTTTTTGACATCACTGCACTGCTTGCAAGACTCTCTTACTCTGTTTCGTTTTCCGGCAATTTGAGTTGTCCGGTGTGATAGTCGTATTCATAGACTTCGCCATAACGGCCCCACTCCACGACAACTTCCAACACGCGCTTAGCCTCTTCTTCTTTCAAGAATTCTTCCAGCGAATCGAGGAAGCCTTTTTCTGACAATGAACCTGCAGGCTCCTGCTCCAGACTATTGCGAATATGCGCAGCCAATGGCACGTGCGTCAGCAACTGCTGGCCGAAGATTTCTTTTCTGCGCATGTGTGCTGCTTGCGCATAGCTGTGTCCCAATGCCGTCAGCGTGATATCGCCCTTCTCTACTTGTGCCAATCCTAGCAAGCCAAGTGCTTCGTAAGTCGGAAACAGTTCTTCGTCCGGCAACTTGGCTTCTTCCGTCAATTCCGGCAAGTCGGCACGGCCGTTGAATGGCGGCGCGGCCAATAGATCGAGCACACCTTCGATATGCGCAACGTCTGTTTCCGGCAAACGGTAACTGAGGTTGGCATGCAGTGCGGCACCGGTGGTTGCTTCTTGCGGCGTGCGCATCGTCATCAATGCGTATACTTCATCGATCAAGGCTCTGACTTCAGGAGAATCCACATTGCGTGGTCGCGGCAGATTGATCTTGATCTCACTACGTATGCGTCCAGGGCTGCTGGACAGAACGAGAATGCGATCAGACATCATGACTGCTTCTTCAATATTGTGAGAAACGATCAGAATGCCTTTGGTTGGAATGCGTTTCTCTTCCCACATTTCCAGAATATCGTCGCGCAGCGTTTCGCCAGTCAACACATCCAATGCGGAAAACGCCTCATCCATCAGCAAGACATCCGGCCCTGTGACCAAGCCGCGTGCGATACCGACGCGTTGCTTCATCCCACCTGATAATTCGCGTGGCAATGCACCGCCAAAGCCGGCCAGACCAATCAGATCAAGCATGGCATCTGCGCGCTTCTCACGTTCATCTGGTGGTACGCCTTGCGCTTCCAGCCCTAGCTCCACGTTTTGCTGCACGGTCAACCAAGGGAATAGTGCGAACGATTGGAATACCATCGCAATACCTGCAACCGGGCCGTAAATCTCCTGACCGCGATACTTTGCACTGCCTTCATCCGCAGGAATCAAGCCTGCCATGATGCGCAGCAAGGTGGATTTACCCGAGCCGGATTTACCCAGCAAGGCGACGATCTCTCCTTCTGCCAACGCAAAATCCACTTTCTCCAATACGCTGCAAGGTGTGCCGTCTGCGGTCTGGAAAGATTTATCCACACCGGTCAATTCAATCAATACATTTTGGCTCATGACGGCCCTCTCAATGGCTGCGGTCTTCTGCCAGCAAATACAATTTGCGCCAGAAAAATCTGTTTAACAACATCACAAATATGCACATCACGCCGATACCGAGCGCAATGCGATGGAAATCGCCGGCATCGGTCATTTGCTTGATGTAACTACCCAATCCTTCGGCGACCAGTGTCGTTTTGCCCCAGGTCACATACTCGGCAACAATGCTGGCATTCCACGAACCACCGCTGGCCGTAATCGCACCCGTCACATAGCTAGGGAATACGGCTGGCAAATAGACACGTTTCCATTTCAGCCAACCCTTCAAGCCCAGATTGTCGGATGCCAAACGCAATTCATTTGGAATCGTCGAGGCACCAGCCACCACGTTGAACAAGATGTACCACTGCGTACCGAACACCATCAAAGGACTAAGCCAGATGTTGGGATTGAGCTGCATTGTCAGCAGCACATACACCACTAAAGGGAACATCAAGTTAACCGGGAAGGCGGCGAGGAATTGCGCCACGCCTTGCACACGTTGCGAATACTTGGGGCGCAAGCCTATCCAAACCGCAATCGGCACCCAAATCAATGAAGCCAAGGCAATCAGCACCAACACGCGCGTCAGCGTAATCAAGCCCAACCACACCACATGGACGACTTCAGGCCAACCGACATCGCTATGTACGAAGGTAATCAATCGATAGATCGCTAACGCGGTAGCAAGCAAAACCACTACGCTCCATGCACGCGACCATAAAGGATGAATGACACGCGCACTGGCTTGCGGTGCCGTACCGTCGTAGCGCACGCTGAACCAGCCCAAGGTGCTGCGCAACATAGTCCAGACACGATCCGTAAATGCGCGCATCCAGCGGCTGCGACGTCCCCAGTTCAATAACCACGAACGCTGTTCAGTCTCGCCCTGCGATTCTTCAAAACGGAATTTATCCGCCCATGCCAACAGTGGTCGGAAGAACAATTGGTCATACAAGACGATCCCGGCCAGCATCGCACCAATTGCCCAGCCGATGGCATGTAGATCCTTGGCTTCAATCGCAACCGCGATATAAGCGCCTATGCCGGGTAATTTGATGTCTTGTCCTGCGACCGAAATCGCCTCGGCCGCGACCAGGAAGAACCATCCACCTGACATCGACATCATCATGTTCCACAACAAGCCGGGCATCGCGTAAGGCAATTCCAAACGCCAGAAACGCTGCCAACCCGATTGACGGAACACGCGCGAAGCTTCGCTCAATTCAGCCGGCACAGTTCGTATCGACTGATACAGGCTGAAAGCCATATTCCACGCCTGCGAGGAAAAGATGGCAAAAATCGCCGCACACTCAACACCCAGCAGATTGCCGGGGAAGAATGCAATGAACGGCGCAATCGCAATCGCCTGAAAGCCTAGAATCGGTACCGATTGCAGGATATCCAGCATCGGTATCATGACCTTCTCGGCAGCGCGATATTTGGCCGCAATCGCAGCGAAGATAAAGCTGAACAGCAGCGCAAAAGCCAGCGCGATGAACATCCGCAAAATCGTACGCAGCAAGTAATAAGGAAGATTGGAAGGATCAAGCGAGATCGGCGTTACTTCGCCGACCACAAACGGCCTGGTCATCTGCATCGCGCCAAAGCCCACCGCAACAAACACGGCCAGCACCAGCGGCAACAATGCCCAATCCCAGCGATTTGGAGAAATCGCAAGCAAGGACTGATCTGCCCGACGAGGGGCAAACAACTCAAACATGGTGACACCTTGTATTCATGATTATCCTGTCTGAGCACACCGGGTAAAGGTATATGACCTTTACCGGTAAGAATACGCATGCTGATCCGAGTGTATGAAGGCGCGATTAAGCGACGTCAACAGTCAGACCATGCTTGCGAGTCATCAGCAAGATACAACGCACTCAAGCTCGTACAGGTGGACACAAGATCACACCGCAAGAGCGATATATGCAATCAATTTAAAAACTAAGGAAGTAGATAAAGAACAACCGAGGACCGATTGCCTTAAAGCCACTACCCGCCATTGCGGCAAGGTAGCGATGAGAAATCGTGGGCTACCTTGCCAGCATACTATCGGTATGAGAACTACAACTGGAACTGCCCATTCAAAAACCCCATCGGAAAATAATCGACGCACTTTACCACTCGCCTTCCCATCTTGCAATGAGCGCCGTCATTTCGGCGCACCTTCAAAAAGGCAATTCCGGCAACAGCGTTTACAATGGCGCATCTGATCGCAAAAATGGAACGAGGAAAATGCCGTTTGTCGTCACTGAAGCATGTATTCAATGTAAATATACCGATTGCGTTGTGGTTTGCCCGATGGACTGTTTTTTTGAAGGTCCCAACTTCCTTGCGATTAATCAGGATGAATGCATTGATTGTTCCGTATGCGTACCGGAATGCCCCGTCAATGCCATCGTTAATGCGGCTGAAATCTCGCCCGAACAGCAGCATTTCGTCGCATTGAATCGTGATCTGTCCACCCGCCCTGACTGGAAACGCATCAGCCAGGCCAAAGCACCTATGCCCGAGCATGAAAAATGGGCGCAGGTGAAGGATAAGTTGCCCTTGTTACAGATTGATGACAAGATCGCATGAGTCGCCCGAGTCTTAGGACTGAAGCGCTCACTTTTAATCAAACAAGTCACCGCACACATACCGCATCGCGGTTCGACTAAGCAAAGAATATGAGCCAGCCCTCTTCCCCTACCGTTGATACAGCATTGAACGTCAATGCCTTGCGCGCCAGTTGCTCCACTTGCAGCATGCATCAGTTGTGTCTGCCTATGGGTCTGGGCGAAAACGATATGGAGCGTCTGGATCAAATCATCGGTCGTCGACGCAAAGTGTCGCGCGATGAATACCTGTATCGCATGGGTGATCCCTTCGTTAACTTGTATGCGGTGCGCGTTGGCCACTTCAAAACCTGCCAGATCAACGCTGGTGGTGAACAGCAGATTACCGGTTTCCAGATGACTGGTGAATTGCTTGGCATGGATGCAATCAGTACCGATCTCCATCATTGCGATGCGATTGCACTGGAAGACAGTGAAGTCTGCGAAATCCCATTCCCACGACTGGAAGAGCTGTTCAGCACCATGCCGACGCTGCTGCGTCACTTCCATCGCATGATGAGCCAGGAAATCACGCGTGAGCAAAGCGTCATGCTGCTGCTCGGCAACATGCGCGCAGAACAACGCTTTGCGGCCTTTTTGTTGAATCTGGCTTCGCGTTATACGGCGCGCGGCTACTCCTCGACCAACTTCCAGCTACGCATGTCGCGTGAAGATATCGGCAACTATCTCGGTCTGACGATAGAAAGCATCAGCCGCTTGCTTTCCAAGTTCAAAAAAGAAGGCTTGCTAAAAGTGAGCAATCGCGAGATTGAACTGCTAGCGCCTACTATTTTGAAAGAAATGGCCGCCGGTAGTGCCAGTTGCCGTTAAATCCAGGTATTGATTTTCTTCAAGGCGCCCCGACCTTGAACACACGCTTTTACTTAGCCATTTAAGTAGAAAATTGGCATAACAAAGCTGATTCTATTCATGCGTTGGCTATTCAGTGATCGCATGCATTCGCGCGTTTAACGTTGGGCTTACCGAAGAGGATGAAATGAATATATTGATATTCGGTGCGACCGGCATGGTCGGCCTGGGCGTATTGCGCGAATGCCTGCTCGATCCAGATGTCACGCTGGTAAAAACCATAGGTCGCAGCAGCACTGGTCAACAACATCCAAAATTGCGTGAAATCGTACATTCCGATTTGTTTGATTACACGAGCATCGAAGATGAGTTGCGAGATATCGACGCATGCTTCTTCTGTCTCGGCATTTCATCCGCAGGCATGACGGAAGCCGATTACACTCGTATCAGCTACGACATGACGCTGGCGGCAGCCACAACACTAGCCAGACTCAATCCGAATATGACCTTCACCTATGTATCAGGCGCTGGCACCGATAGTTCGGAACAGGGACGCGTGATGTGGGCACGCGTAAAAGGAAAAACTGAGAACGCCTTGCTGCACCTGCCCTTCAACGCTTATATGTTCCGTCCGGGTGTGATACAGCCCTTACACGGCATAAAGTCGAAAACCACGTCCTACCGCGTGTTCTACGCGCTATCCGCACCACTGTTCCCGATTCTTCGCGCCATATTCCCCACACAGATCACCACAACCGAAGCCTTGGGCAAGGCGATGCTGGCTGTTACCAAGCATGGCGCGGATAAACACGTACTGGAAAGCAAGGATATCGCTACGCTGCGATAATGTGTATCTGCAGCATTTCTGCATTCTAAAAAACTGACAGTCACTCGCAACCTACGCGAGTTGGCATCATCCATCTATAACGGAGGCAGTTTGCAATCGATTATTTCCGTCAAAGGTCTGACCAAGCAGTATGCGTCAGGCTTTCAGGCACTCAAAGGCATCGATCTTGATATCCGTCGCGGCGAGATTTTCGCCTTGCTCGGACCGAACGGTGCCGGCAAAACGACATTGATCAGCATCATCTGCGGGATCGTCAATCCGAGTGAGGGTACCGTACTGGCCGATGGTCACAATATCGTGACCGACTATCGCGCTGCGCGTACAAAGATCGGTCTGGTACCGCAAGAGCTATCGACCGATGCATTTGAAACCGTATGGGCGACCGTCAATTTCAGTCGCGGCATATTCGGCAAGCCAAAAGATCATGCGTACGTCGAAAAAGTCTTACGCTCTCTTTCGCTGTGGGACAAAAAAGATTCCAAAATCTTTGCCTTGTCCGGCGGCATGAAACGACGCGTGATGATCGCCAAGGCACTCTCGCACGAACCGCAGATACTCTTCCTCGATGAGCCGACTGCCGGCGTCGATGTAGAACTGCGTCGCGATATGTGGGAAATGGTGCGCGGCCTGCGTGAGAGCGGCGTGACTATCATCTTGACTACGCACTATATTGAAGAAGCTGAAGAGATGGCCGACCGTATCGGCGTCATCCGCAAAGGCGAACTGATCCTGGTCGAAGACAAGGCAGCCTTGATGGCCAAGCTGGGCAAGAAGCAATTACGTCTGCATTTGCAGCATCCCTTACAAATTATTCCTGCCGAACTTTCTCATTTGCAACTCGAACTTTCAACAGACGGTAACGAGCTGACCTACACCTTCGATGCCCAAAGCGAGCAAACCGGCATTGCCGAACTCTTGAAAAAATTGAGTGAACACAATATCGACTTCAAGGATCTGCAATCGAGTCAAAGCTCGCTGGAAGAGATTTTTGTCAGCCTAGTGCATAGCAAAGATTGAGAAAACAACTATGAACATTTACGCAATCCGCGCTATTTACAAATTCGAACTGGCGCGTACCTGGCGCACGCTGATGCAGAGCATTGCATCGCCGGTTATTTCCACCTCGCTGTACTTCGTCGTGTTTGGCGCGGCCATCGGTTCCCGCATGGTCGAGGTCAACGGCGTCAGCTATGGCGCCTTCATCGTGCCCGGCTTGATCATGATGGCGTTGATGACTGAGAGTATTTCGAATGCATCCTTCGGCATCTTCATGCCGAAATACGCTGGCACGATCTACGAGATCCTTTCCGCACCTGTGTCTTATGTCGAAATCGTGATTGGCTATGTAGGTGCAGCGGCGACCAAATCCATCATCCTCGGCATATTGATACTGGCAACAGCACGGCTGTTCGTCACGTTTGAAATTGCACATCCACTATGGATGCTGACTTTTCTGATTTTGACCGCGGTCACTTTCAGCCTGTTTGGCTTCATCATCGGTATCTGGGCAACCGGTTTCGAGAAACTCCAAATCATCCCTATGCTGATCGTGACGCCATTAGCCTTCCTTGGCGGCAGTTTCTATTCGATCAGTATGTTGCCTGCCGTATGGCAAAAGATCGCATTGGCAAATCCAGTCGTGTATCTGATCAGCGGCTTCCGCTGGAGCTTTTATGGCGTTTCTGACGTCAGTGTTCTCGTCAGCATTGTCATGACCTTGGTCTTCCTGAGCGCATGTCTGGTCGCCGTCTGGTACATCTTCAAGACTGGATATCGACTGAAAACCTAGATAGGTGTCTACCAGACAGTTTATTGACGTCAATCAAAATATGAAGCAAGCTGCTGCCGTATGCTGCTAGTCTTGCTGAAGGCGCATGTGCTTATTAATTTTTTCGACAGGGATATGATGAATAAAATCACACTGGCTTTTTTGACCTTGCTTCCGATCAGCGCTTTTGCACAACAGGTTGATCCCTGTCTGTCCAAGGGTACGCCGCAGGAAATGAATAGCTGCGCAAAAGAAGAATACAAAAAGGCGAACGACAAGCTGGATGTCACCTACAAAGCCTTGCTGAAACAGATCCCTAATCAGGATCAGGAAGGCATTCCTTACGTAGCGACTAAAAAGCAATTACGTGTAGCGCAAAAGGAATGGACTGCTTTTGTCGAGCAGGATTGCAAGACCATCAGCATCTATAACAAAGGCAGCATCATGAAGGACATCGAATTCTTCAGCTGCATGCGTTTGCATACAGAGCAGCGCACTTCCGATCTGGAACGCTTCCTCAGCCGTAGAAGCAAAGCCAAATCATAAGCACTGCATAAGTACGAATTTGAACGAATTAACGTTCGTTCAAATTCGCGCGCATGCTGCCATACGGATCGTCGATGATGTAACGCCACGATCCATCTTCTTGCTTCCGCAATACCTCTAGCGTATCAACGCTGGCTTCTACCAACTTTCCTTCCGCATCTTTCCACGATAGATTCGCCTTCATGCGATTGGTCGCGAGCGTACCGTCGCCACTGATTGTGGACTTGATGAAGTCGATAGCGAACGAGGGCTTCAAGGCTATCAGCGATGCATTGTTCTGACGGATCGCATCCAATCCTGTCATCGTCCTGCCTGATTTCGAGAACAAGACTGCTGTCGGTTCATACAGCGCAACCGATGTCTCTACATCACCAGATTCCAATGCTGCAACCAGAATGCGACTGCAATCGTCCGGCATGCGCGCACGTTCACTTAATTGAATCTCGATGTCTTTGCTTGGCATGATCGCTCTCGGAATAATTGTCTTCAGGCATCTGAAGGAAGACTGAATGTCTATCCGAGTTAATTCTGCCACGAATGGTGGCGATAGACGCTATTTGGATGAAGCGTCGCGTGTCAGCGGTAAGCTAGCAAGCACATAAGCGGTCAATTTTTCAACGCTTATAGCCAGCGTCTCGTTGGCGCTGTCGACGATGTATTGCGCCTGTTGTGGCGCTTCATACGGCGCACTGATACCAGTGAATTCTTGTATTTTCCCTGCTCGCGCTTCCTTGTAAAGACCTTTCGGATCACGCGTCTCACAAGTAGCAAGATCGGCGGCGACATGAATTTCATGGAAGGTCTGACGGCAGCACTCACGAGCGCGAGCGCGATCGGCGCGATATGGCGAGATGAAAGCAGCGATGCAAATCAGACCCGCATCGGCGAACAAAGAAGCGACCTCACCCACGCGACGAATATTTTCCGTTCTGTCTTCTTGGCTGAAGCCAAGATTGGCATTCAAGCCGCGGCGCACATTGTCGCCATCAAGCACATAACAGGAATAACCGAGCTTGGTCAGCGCATGTTCAAGATTCATAGCCAGACTGGACTTGCCTGCGCCAGAAAAACCGGTCAGCCATAGCACCGCGCCGGCATGACCGTAATGCACATGACGATCTGTTGCAGTAAGCGTGTGTGCGACTGCAGTAAGCTGACTCACGGCGCATCCATTTTTAGTGCTGCCAGCAATGGGCCAAGGTGAGCCGCATTTCTTTTCCAGCGACCCTTTGATGTTTTATAGATAGGTTGGCGTACTTGATTAACGCTGGCGGTACGAACCACGCGGCGGGTTTTGTGAAAGTCCAGACATGCGTCATCCCACGGCATACCGACAAAATCGATCAAGCGCTTGGCTTCACCTTCCAGGTCGTCCACTACAGCTTCATAATCTACTTCTATAAATCTATCGACTGGCAGCACTTGACGCCAGTGATCCATCAGCGCCTGATAAGCAAGATGGAATTGCCCCAACTCCGTCTGGTCGTAACTGAACAATTGTTCTCCAACGAAGTGCTTGCTGTAGCACGACAGACAAGTATCAACCGGATCGCGTCGGCAATGGATGATGCGTGCGCCCGGCAGGATCAGCGGGATCAAACCGGCATAAAAGAAATTGGATGGCATCTTGTCGACTAGACGTTTCTTACCGTTTGCCAATGGCGTAATGTGTGCCAGATAATCATGGCCGATCTGTGCCCATGCATCAGATGATAGATTGGTGATGCTTTCCGGAAAAGCACCGACCTTCTCAATGGCCAAACGCAAAGCACTCAACTCGCCGGCACCATGTATGTGCGGATGCGAAGCAAGTATCTGCTCGACCAAGGTCGTGCCTGAGCGTGGCATGCCGATAATAAAGACTGGCAATTCTGATGCCGCACTTGCGCCAGTATGTTGCGCTAGAAAATCTGCATCCAAGGTCGTCGCAATATGTTCCATCCACTGCTGCGTAACGCTAGCATCGTAGGTAAACGTGGATCGTTTCAAGCGATTACCAGCATCCAAATGATGAAAGGCTCGATCCGCATTGCGCGTATCAAGATAAGCTTTGCCAAGCGAAAAATGCACAGCCATACGATCCATCAAAGGAAGACTATCGGCTTGCATTAACGACGCTTCCATCGTCGCAATATCTGGATCGTTGGATTGATATGTCTTGGTATCGTTGCGACTGGTCATGACGCGTATCGATCCAGGAAACGTGAGCAAGGTCTGATCGAATGCAGCGATCGCATCTTCGACACGACCGCTTTCCATGAATAGTGAAGCGCGACTGACCAATACTTCCTCAGCAACCGAACCTGGCAACATCGCCGCTTGATCGAATGCTGCCAATGCTTCGTCATGTAGCCCCAATGCCTGCAATACCAATCCCAATGTGTTGTGCGCATTGGCGTTATCGGGAGCAACTACCAAAGCTTGTCGCGCGCAGATCAGCGCGTCCTCATTGCGCTCCATTTTTTTCAAGAGCAATGCGCGTGCTGTTAGCGCTGCTACATGCTGTGGCGCGAATGCAATCAAGGCATCTAGCCAGAGAAATGCCTCCGCATGACGCAAGCGTGTGGTTTCCACCTCAGCCAGATTCAGATAGGCATCGATCAACTGCGGATTGATCTCTATTGCATGACGTGCGGCCGCCGCCGCCAGATCGAACTGTCCCTGGCTATTCAATAAGAAAGCCATATTGCTATGCGCCTCAGCATAGTTGGGCTTGAGCTCTAATGCTTTTTTATAGTGTTCTTCAGCACGTTCCAGACGGTTCAAACGTCGATAGGTATTTGCCAGATTGTTGTGTGCGGTGGCTTCGTCCGGCTTCAGATTGAGGACACGCTGTAAGCATTCGAGGCTGGCATCTAGCTTGCCGCTTTCCTGCAAGATGATGCCCAGGTTATTCCATGCATCGACCAGATCAGGATTGAGTTTGATCGCCTGCTGCGCGGCCTGTTCCGCTTCTGCCAGCAGGCCTTTTTGACGACATATCTCTGCAAAATTACTTAAGTAAACTGCCGGTACCTGTGGTGCCGTACACGCTTGACGCAGATGGATAACCGCCATATCCAGATGACCATAGGCATGTGCAATCAGTCCCAGCAAGTGCATGGCATCGGTTTGATACGGCCATGCCAACAACACGTATTGGCATAGCTTTTCTGCCTCAGCCGCCTGACCGGCATTCCAATGTGTATAGGCTCGATTCAAGGCTTCCGGAATACTCAGTTGCGAAGTATGAGAAAAGTTATTTTCAACGCCAGCCGTGGAAGCCATCAGAATCTCCAGCGCGCGATCAGACTGCCCGTCTGCGATGTATAAGCACTACCGGATTCCAGCGTGTAGTTGGTCGACAGCGTTAAATTATCATTGCGCAACAGTGTCAGTCCCAAGGACAACACAGCAGTATCCGAGACTGGTTTTGGCCCTGTGCTCACGAAAGTCGTCGCGCCAGAAGTATCGGCCGCGAAGTTGGCAATCGATTGCAGACGCGTGTCGCTATATTCATGGCGCCAGCCTAGTTGCACAGTCGGCTTCAACAAGCCGTATGAAGTTTTGTATGTGCGTTCCAGCTTGACGCCCAAGTCACTCTTCAACGAATGCGTATCCGTGCCATCGACACGCAAAGCCGCGCCGTTGCCACCGGTCTCCGTATAACTATCCATGCGCAAGCTGCTGTATGTGAGGCCTGCAAGCGGCGTGACGATCGTATCGTTCACATTGAGCGGATAACCGGCCTGCACCGCAGCGATGTACTGCATGCCCTTATAACTGCTATTGGCAATCCCATTGAAGCCGGAAAAGTTGATCACACGATGTGCATTTACATCACTGCGCATCGCACCGACGGACATGTTCACGTACCACGGCTTGCCTGTGTAGCCGGCGTAAGCGGTCAAACCGTAGGAATCGACCTTGGCATAACTGCCGGTGTTATTACCATCGTTGGATACCGACGTTGTGGCATAACTAAACAGACCACCAACGCGCCATTGATCGTTTAGTGCCGTGTCTGCGCCGAGCAGCAAGCCGCTGTAGCTGGCGTGATAACCAGAGACGCCGTCGCGACCTTTGTCCGATGCGCGACCACCAAAGGCTTGCCCCCAAGCTGCGTTATTGCTCATACCGTCTCCGCTGGATAAGCCACTCGTACCTTGCGTCGGCGCAGTGTTATCCAGATGATCAAATACAATAGCGTTGACTTGGCGAGAGACAGTTGCAGATGAGCCTGCAACGCCGGCAACCATCGCAGACGGATCCAATTGCGAACCCGCACGATTTGCCTCTTCTGGTGTACCAAGCGCTGCACCAGCATTAAACAAATTCATCAAGGCAGCATCAGTCCCTGTGTACTTGAACAAGCCTTCTAGTGATGATCGTGCATTTGCATTGTTGGCCGGATTGATGATTTCACCATCCAGCGTCAGCAATAAGCCAAGATTACTGCCATCGATGATGGTGCTGCCGGTGATGCCACCCCTATAACCATCGGCTTGATATTGCAATGTACTTTCGTTGTAATTACTACCAGCAGTTGCAGCCTGTATGACCAGGTAACGCTGACCATTGGCGAACCGGTAGCTGCCGTTCTTTTTCAAATCCACGCTTGAACCAGCATCGATGACGGCAGCACCAGAAACAATCAGCCGGCCGTAACCGCTATCACTGATAGCTCCATTGGCAATCGCATTGCTGCCCACGCCAATATTCAATGTTGCTGCCGCGCTTTGTTGGTAGTTGCCACTAATGTTGATCTGATTATTGAGTTGCAACACACCAGCCGAATTGATGACCTTATTGGTGCCGACATTGATGTTGTCATTCAACAGCAGATTGCCTCCGCCGAATACCCAATTGGAACGAGTATTGGTAATCAAGCCGATGCTGCCATTGAGGCCGGTCAATGTGCCGAAAACAGAACCTGTGCCACCTGAGATGGTTTGCGCTCGCGTTGAATTATTGATGATGTTGCCGGCGATCGTTCCCGAATTGATCAGCGTCGTGATGGTTGCATTACTGTCGATAACAATGGCATTGATCGCACTGATCATGCCGCTGTTATTCAAGGTACCTATCGTTCCCTTTTCATTATGGATGGCAGTGATGCCGTTCGTATAAGAGCCGCCATTCACACTGGTAACGACAGTACTTAGATCGGTGATGGTGCCAGCATTGTTCAGTGTGGTGATGATGTTCCGGTTGATCAAGCCACCGCTGATCGTGCCATCGATACGATTATTCAGCGTCGTGATCTGCCCCCTATCATCGTTATATACACCAGCGACACCACCATCGATCAAACCGCTATTGTTCAGCTCTGTGATGACGGCAGTGCCGGATCCACGATAGTTGTAGATACCGCTGAATTGGCCGTAAATAGTGCCGCTGCTATTGTTATTGATGACATTAATCGTCCGACGATTATCGATACCATTACTGTAATAGCTGGTCGCACCCAGACTACTCGTCCCGCCGTTAATAAGACCACTATTGCTTATTGTTCCTATAGTGCGCGAGTTATAGATGGCTGCATTCAGGCTCCCGCCAGAAATGACAGCGCCGCTGTTATTGATCAGGGTATTGATGGTTCCTTCGTTGTAGATACCATTGAAGCCATTCACGATGGTTCCAATGGTTCCGCTGTTCGTCAACGTTTTAACAAGACTGGAACTGGAGTAAATGCCAATACCATGCGTGCTGCCGCTAATGGAACCACTGCTAGTATTGTTTATTTCTTCGATCGTATTTCCATCAACATAGATACCTAGCCAGTTTCCACTGAGTTGCCCACTATTGCTCAAGGTTCCAAGCGATGAGCCTCCGGCAATCACGCCGGTGCTTCCTCCACTAATAGCAACGCCGGGATTAATCGCCAGATCACCGCCAGACCATGTGTACGACCCCGAAATCGAACCCGTAATCGGTGCATCTGCATACACTGACTGCGTTGCCATCATGGACAAGGCGGCCGTGACGGCAAGACTTAATGGCTTCAGTCTCCATTCGCCAGAAAACGTACGATGCCTCGCACGCTTCTTCCCTGGTAAAAATTGACTGGTGCAATCGCGGCGAACAATCTGGTTCATATATGACTCGCGCCTTAGAAGCGCCAACGCGCCATCAAACTACCGGTCTGAGAGGTGTAACCACCACCTGATTCCAGCGTGTAGTTAGTTGATAACGTAAGATTTTCATTACGCAGCAATGTCAGGCCCAGAGACAACACACCGGTATTGGCGACAGGCTTGGCTCCTGCGGTCACGAAGGTTGTCGCACCGGATGTATCTGCCGCGAAGTTGGCAACCGATTGCATGCGTGTGTCGCTGTATTCATGACGCCACAGTAATTGCGCTGTCGGTTTCAACAAACCATACGAGGTCTTGTAATTGCGCTCCAGCTTGACGCCCAGATCGCTTTTCACCGAATGGGTATCAGAGCTGCCAACCTGCAAAGCGGCACCGTTGCCGCCGGTTTCGGTATAGCCGTTTTGCTTCAGAGTGCTATAGGTCAAGCCAGCCAATGGCGTCAGCACCAGGCCAGGCAATACATGATCAAAGTTGAGTGGATAACCTGCTTGTGCGGCGGCGATGTATTGCATGCCGTTATAGCTGCCGTTGGCAATGCCATTGAAACCGCCAAAGTTCACTACACGGTGTGAGTTGACATCACTGCGCATCGCGCCGACCGACATGTTGACGTACCACGGCTCACCCGTGTAACCGGCATACGCCGTCACGCCATACGAATTGACACGCGCATAACTACCGGCATTGTCACCATCGCTGGATACCGATGTACTCGCATAGTTGAACAAACCACCAGCGCGCCATTGATTATTCAGCTCCGTGTCTGCACCAAGCAACAAACCACTGTAACTGGCGTGGTAGCCGGAAACGCCATCACGCGCATCCGCTGATGCACGACCACCGAAGGCTTGTCCCCAGAAAGCGTTATTGCTCATGCCATCGCCACCGGACAAACCGCTACCACCTTGTTGTGGTGCAGACGAACCACTATCCAGACGATTGAATGCGATGCTGTTGACTTGTTGTGACACTGCAGTGGATGCGCCGGCGACGCCCGCTTTGCCGGAAGTTGGGCTAAGTTGCGAACCAGCACGATTGCCCTCTTCTGTTGAGCCTACAGCAGCAACGGCATTGAACAGATTCATCAAACCGGCATCGGTGCCGGTGTAATTGAATAGGCCATTGAGTGTCGATTGCGCATTGCTGTTGCTCGCCTGATTGACCGTCCCGCCATCCAGTGTCAACACCAGATCCAGATTGCTGCCGTCTACAACGCTGCTCCCACTCACTGTGCCATTGAAGCCGGTCGCTCCATAGCGCAAGGTGCTTTCGTTGTAGTTGGTGCCAGCGCTATTCGCCTGCACGACCAGATAGCGTTGACCGTTGGCAAAACCATAGCTGGCAACTTTTTTCAGCATCACACTGGAGCCCGCATCGATGATGGCATTGCCGGAGACAATCAGACGACCATAACCAATGTCACTGTTATCGCCATTTGTCACGGCTCCGCTGGCCACGCCTATGTTCAGTGTTGCAGCAGCATCCTGACGATAATCGCCTGTGATGTGGATTTGATTATTGACCTGCAGTACGCCACCGACATTGGCGACGATATTGCCACCCGCATCGATGTTGTCGTTGAGGAGTTGATTACCGGATCCGAATACGACATTTCCGTTTTGATTGTTGATCTGACCGATATCTGCCACACCTTTTCCACCACTGGAGCCGGTCAGCAAGCCGAAGATCGAACCACTACCACCGTTGATGTAAAGATCTTGTGCAGAGAAATTTTTGATGGTGCCGGCAATGGTGCCGCTATTGGTGATCGTGCCTATCGTGCTGGTGGTATCGAGATAAATTGCATCGACCGGCGATGTAATCAAGCCACTGTTGTTCAGTGTGCCTATGCTGCCTTCATTATATAAAGCATAGGCAGTTGTACTGGTGCTGGAGCCGGCGATCGTACCTTTGTTGTCCAGGCTGGTGACGGAACCGTTAGTATTATTGGAGATGCCATTTTGTATAACGCCGCCGGTTTTATTATTCAGCGCAGAGATCAAACTACTATTGCTGATACCAGCTTGATTGTCGCCGATGATGGTACCGCTATTGTTCAATACGTCTATCGTCCCGCCGGACGTATTCAAGATGCCGTTTGCAACGCCGTGAATCAGGCCATTGTTATTGAGTGTGTGAATGGCTTGAGTACCGATATTGAAAACACCAGCCATCCCCCCTTCTATCGTGCCATTGTTGGTCAAGGTCTCGATATCGGCATCAAGATTGTAAATGCCGATATCGCTGCCTCGGACAATGCCTTTATTGATCAAGGTGGTAATGCTCCCACCCATCAAATTGGCAATGCCGATTTGCCCATCTGCGATGATGCCGTTTTGATTATTAGTCAGGGTGGTGATCAAACCACCATTGAAAATCCCTGCACTGAACATCACAGGCGGCGTACCAGATGCAGAAATTCTGCCGTCGTTTGTCAGCGCAGTGATCGTGCCCATATTGGCTACCCCTGCAGCACCTTCCAAAATGCCACTGTTACTGTTGTTAATTGCATCGATGGTGCCGGCATTGACAATGGCAGCGACATCGCTGCTGATCGTTCCGCTATTGTTGAGCGTGCCGATACTACTGTTGATGGCGTTATTGATCCCTGCCACGTTACCGGTACTGCTTGTACCTCTGATCGTGCCGCTATTAGTTAAGGTCCCTATCGTTCCTGTGTATGTAGTTGCCGTTGTACTGGTTCCTACAATGCCGCCATTGCTGATCCCTGTAATCCCGTGGATATCGCCGCTATTGCTCACGGTTCCCATCAGACCAGCATTAAAGATGCCATCCGACCATGTGCTACCGATGACGCCGCCTACCGCATTGTTCAGCGTTGTGATTTCGGCGCCAGTATTGTTGTAGATAGCATTGCTGCTCTGACTACTGATGGTGCCGCTGTTCGTCAGAGTGCTGATGGTGCCGTCATAGTTGCCAATGCCAGAACCACCGGCGCCAGCAATCGTGCCGCTGTTGATCAAATTGCCGATGTTCCCAATACCGCTGACCATACTTGTACCGGAACCGACAGAACCGCCATTTATCAAACCTATCGAGCCACCGATGGTGCCTTGATTATTCAAAGTATTGATCGTGCCGATATTAAAGACATCGCCTATCGTGCCACTGGCTTTGTTTTCCAGTAAGGTAATCGTGCCACCGTTAGTCAGTGCAATTCCATAAGGTGTGGAACTATTGATCGCACCGCTGTTTTCCAGCTTGCTGATCGTGCCGTCGTTTTTAAAATCCGTGATCGTGCCACTGGCAGCGTTTTCCAGCCCGTTGATCGTACCGCCTAACTCGTTGTGAAAGCTACCAATGGTTCCATCGTTAAATATGCCGCCCGAAGTGCCACTGATAGCGCCGCTATTGCTGAATACATTAATCCTGGCACTAAAATTGGCGACACCATAGTAAGTGCCGCCCAGTATGCTGCCGTTGTTGTGCAATTGATCTATGTCATTACTACTCACGACGCCACCATCAGCACCGTTGATCGTTCCATTATTGATTAGTACTCCTAAGACACCACCGCCGTTACTGTACACGGCAGCATTGCCTACATCTGAGAATAGTGAAACACCGCTATCGACCGTAAAGTCGTTATCAGTCCAATATTGCGTTCCTGTTGTGTTGGTCGAAATAACAGTCTGTCCTAGCGTCACAGTCGGCACCATTGCCGTCAGTGCTGCAGCAATTGCCAGACTAAGTGCGGTCCGTTGCGGTTGATTCATTTTCATTTTCTTATCCCTGGTTTTGTGAGCAGTACGCGTCGTCTCTTTTAATGTCGACGTTAAATAGTTTTTTATTAAAATCCGATGCTTGCCTGCACCCACAATGTCGGCGTATGCACAGCCGATTGCGGTATGGAAATCGGATCTTCATTACTGATGCGCCAGGCGAGAGACGCCTTGATCTGAACATTTGAAAACAACGTATTCAAACCAACACCAACACCAGCCAATGCGCGCGTGTTCGGTGCTGCCGGTCCAAAAGGTGTGTGATTTATTTTTACCGAGCCGGTGTCGTAGAACAATGTGCCTTGCAAGGCTGCGTTGAAGTTATGACGCAGTTCCACAGTCGCCAATACGCCTTCATCGCCTATGCCCTCACCTTGCGGATAAGCACGTACGCCGGTAGCGCCACCCAATGCAAATTTTTCGGATGAGTCCAGGTTCTTGCTGGCTTCCTGGCCGTACACCGTGACATACAAGGTATTGCTATCGTTCAGTCGCTGCAGTCGTGCCAGGTTGTAAGAAACGCGCGCATAACTGCCATTGGTTTTTGCCGATGCCTTATCGATGATTAGTGCCGATGGCGACTTGATATCCAGCTGGCCGAATATTGCCGACAGACTCATGCTGTTAATACCGCCACCGCCGAAAGCATCTTGTCGCGTACCGTAAATTCCTGCCGTCATCAACTTCGCACTCTTGTCGGTTGTCGTCAGCGTGGCATCAACGCTATCGCTCAGCATCTTTTTTTCCCAACTCAAGGTGCCGTTCAGATTCGTCAATTGACTACGGATGAATGGGTAAGCGGCAAAGACACTGGTGCTGCTGGCTGTGCCATGTGCATCCAGCGATTTGAATTCTTTGCCTAGTTCATAGCGCGTTTCAAAATACGCTGCACCTATGCGCAAGCCGTCGCTGCCAACCGGTAACTGATAAGCGACACGGCCGTAGTTCAGGCCATCTCCACTGGTCAATACATTGGCAATTAATACGTCGCCAATCTTGAGCGGGCTGTTGACGTTGAGTGTGCCGCTCAGGCGGTATTCACCGACATAACGATTTCCATAGTTATCGAAATCCACGCTGCCGTTATATGCCGCACCCTGCTCCAACTGCACCACCAAATCCGACGTACCGACACTTGCACCCGGCTGCAAGGTTGCGCGTGCATTGCTGACGCCAGGCGTGTCGTTCAACAACAGCAAGCCTCTATCGATACGATCAGAGCGTATCGTTTCGCCATCGCGCACCTGATCCAAATACGCCGCTGCACGTTCATCCGAAAGCCGTGACTGATTCTTCAGTTGATGCGCAGAGATACGACCTTCAACGATGGCTATCGTGACGGTGCCATTTTTGATTTCCTGTGCGGGTAAATAAGCGCGTGCAACTGGATAACCATGTTCGCGGTAATACGACGTGATACGCGCTGTGGCAGCGTTCAAGTCTTTCAAGGTACGCGAACGACCTTCCAAATCAGCCACCAGCGACTGCAGCGTAGCAGTCGGAATCGCTGTGCTGCCACTGATCAGAATCGTCTTTACGTCAAAGCTTGTTTCATCCCCGACTGCTGTATTCAATGCGCGTTCTTCCACTTCCACAGAAGGACCAGCCTTGGGAGCAGTCAGATCTGGCTGTTGTTGCAATTCGCGAAGGATCTGCCCGGCATTAGGTGGCGTTTGCGCAGAACTGGTGACGCTATGCAGCAGCGTTAATGTGAGCGCGCACAAGAGCGGTGATTTATTGCAACGAGCAGAGAACTTCATAAGATCGGGCTAACTGAAAAATGAAATAAATGAGTAAGAAAAATCCTTGGCAATCTGCGCTTACTAACAGCCAGCGCCGCTCGGCATTTGCATGCCGCAGCCAGTAAAGTTCAGACGTGGCGTAATTTGCGACGCATCAGCGGCTTGCTTGCCCTTTTCCTGTGCAGCCATCAGAGCAAGCTGCATCTCCTTGCTCTTGTCTGACTTGTCGAAACCACTGCTGGCAGCATTCATCGCCGAGTTATAAGCGAACTCCAATGTGGAGCCACCTAGCGCCGCGCTACTCTGACTGACAGGATTTATGACGAGCGCACCATTGACAAAAGTCATCGTGTAATTGGCGCTATTCAATCCATTTGCCGTGATCGTGTAATTGCCGATGCCGGTTGCACCCTGTGCGGTGCCGCCATAACTAAGGGAGCCAAACAGGTCAGCTATCGTTTCGCCATTGACGAAGCCAGCAATCGTGCTGCTGTTACTGCCGCCATAAGCAATCCCGTCATAGAACTTGCTGGTGGAATTGGCAGTAACGATCAGCGATGCTGGTGTGATATTGGCAGTGGTACTGGCAGTATTGGAGACCAGGTTGTAGTTATTCGCATCGGTGCCACTCAGAATGATGTTGCTGACATCGACAGCCTTGTTATTGCCAACGTTCTTATCGTTGAAGTTCGCACTGCCAGTGAAGTTCAATGCGTCACCAGCAATACGGTCGTCGCTGTACGTGACCGATGCATTAGTCAAACCGTTATAAATCTTGTCTATGCCGTTAGCCGTGACGTTCAAATCGGCTTTGTTGATCGTGCTGCTGGTGTTATCGACATAGCTGATGTTGTAATTGCCAGTCATATCATCACCACCAGCATCTGCTATCGTCACTCCACTGGCACGTACCGCTTTATTACCGCCAGCGTTCTTGTCGAGGAAAACCTGACTACCGCTTGAATTCACCGTGTCACCTACGCCGGCCAACGTGTCGGCTATACCGTTGCCGCTTGCATTCAAAGTACCGTCATAGACCTTCGTTACCTGTTGCGCGGTGACGATTAAGTCAGCCTTGTTGATCGTGCTGCTGGTGTTATCAACGTAACTGATGTTGTAGTTACCAGTCATGTCATCGCCACCGGCATCTTGGATCGTTACTCCGTTGGCACGTACTGCCTTGTTGCCACCAGTGTTCTTGTCGATGAAAGTCTGACTGCCTGTCGAAGCGACTGTATCGCCCGCGCCAGCCAGTGTGCCAGCGATGCCATTGCCCGCGGCAGTCAAGGTGCCGTCATAAGTCTTGATCGTCTGCTGTGCGGTAACGGTTAGGTCTGCTTTGTTGATCGTGCTGGCAACGTCATCGACATACGTGATGTTGTAGTTTGCGCTGACGTTAGTACCGCCAGCATCTTTGATCGTGACTGCTGCTGCACTGACGGTTTTGTTATCGCCTGCATTCTTGTCGATAAAGGATTGGCTGCCGCCCGTCAGAATAGATTCGCCGGCTGCAGCCCCTGCCAATGCACCAACGACGGCATTGCCTGCACTTGTCGTACCGTCATAAGTTTTGCTTGTTTGCTGTGCAGTGACAGTCAAGTCTGCTTTGCTGATCGTCAGACTGGCATCGACATAACTGATGTCGTAACCCTGCTGACCGGAATACAGGCCTGACTGTGTCAGTGTGCTGTTTGTCGTGCTGTAAGTGCCGACGTTTTTGGAACTGCTGGTATAGACCAGGTTGCCATCCAATACTGCGCCATTCACATTGCTGGTGTAGCTGCTTGCCGTTTGGCTTGTGCCGTCGTAGGTCTTGCCGCTTGTATCGCCAGTGACTGTGATCGCAGTGAGGAAGGAACGCAACAACGGTCCAGTCTGCCCTTCATAGATGCGCCAGATCGTGCTGGTGCCGCCGGTCGCACCGATATCCCAGCCTGCGTTGGCATAGGTAGACTGCAAACCGGCTTGAGCATTGTTAATGCCGGTGATGTCGTCAGCACCACTGCTTCCGTTGCGGAAGTCGCCAACGGCGGTCGCGTTGCCTGATGTCTGCGTATTCCACAGCGCGTTGTAAATACTCCAGCCGTTATAACCGGCCACGCCACCGACAAACGTTGCAGTTCCACTTACCTTCCCAGTGGCGTAGACATTGCTGACTGTCCCGGCTCCGTTGTGGCCCACGATACCGCCGGCGTAACCGTTCTGCTGCGCCGTAACATCGCCGGTTGCATAGGCATCGGTAACGCTACCGTAATCGCTGATACTGCCGATCAGGCCACCGGCATTACCGTCTTGTCCACCGATTACATCGCCAGTTGCATAGGCATTGCGGACCGTACCCTGGCTGTGGTGATCGCCGATCAAGCCGCCGGCATTGCCGCTTGCCTGCCCCGTCACGTCGCCGATTGCGTAAACACGTTCAATCGTACCCAGCGTGTTGTAGCCGATCACACCACCCGCATCGTAGCCAGTCACATTACCTGTTGCATAGGCATCGCGGATATTGCCGCTGTTTGTTCCTACAAGACCGCCAGCGTTGGTATCGCCGGTAACGACACCCTTCGCATAAACAAAACTAAGGTCACCAAAGACGTTCTCCCCGATCAAACCGCCTGCAACACGGCCGGTAACGTTGCCGCTCGCGTTGGCATTGCTGACACTTGCAGCATAGTTGTAACCAATCAAACCACCAGCAGTACCATCCAGCGAACCGATCACGTCGCCCGTTGCATAGGCATCGTTAATAGAGTCGGAGTTGTTGCCGACCAAACCACCCGCAGAACCGTCTTGCAGTCCATTACTAATATTGGCGATGCGGCCGTTCACCTTGCCCGTGGCATACGAAGTAGAAATACTTCCTCCGGCTTCGCCGACCAATCCACCGACGATGTAACCGGTGACATCACCTGTTGCATGGGAAGTATTAATCGATGAAAAACTTTTGCCGACCAATCCACCTGTGTAGTAACCCGTAACGGTACCTTCGGCATGGGAACCAGTGATGGCTCCAGAGCTCTGTCCTACAAGACCGCCAGCAAAACCTTCACGCTGACCAGCCACCACACCGGTGGCGTAGGAGTTAATGATATTTCCATCACTTTGACCAACCAGTCCGCCGGTGTAACCGTCCTGATTACCAGTCGTAGTACCTGTCACTGCACCAGTCGCATAGGAGCCGGTAATTCTATTGGTGCTGTAGCCCACCAAGCCGCCGGCGTAATAGCCAGTCACGACACCGGTCGCATAGGAATCGGTAATGCGATTGGAACTGCTCCCGACCAAGCCGCCAGCGTAGTAGCCGGTCACAATGCCGATAGCATGAGAGCCGTTGATGCGCCCTGTGCTCCGACCGACCAATCCACCTGCATAGTCGTAAATATCACTGCCGCCGGTGACATTACCTTGGGCGTATGAATCTGTAATGAGGCCAGAGTTATCACCGATCAAACCACCGGCATACTGCGATGCCTGTCCATTCACATCACCTGTTGCGTACGATCTTGTGATGTCGCCGCCATTCAAACCGATCAGACCGCCGACGTAACCGCCATACGTATCCTGCAACCCGGTTACGTTTCCACTTGCATGCGAATCTGTGATGTTGGCGTTGTTGTCGCCGATCAGACCGCCTGCGTAAGCGCCTGCAACGTTACCCGTTGCATATGCATTGCTGATATCACTCCAATTTTCCCCAACCAGCCCACCTGCGTAATAACCGTTTGCTTGCCCGCTTGCATGGACGTTGGTGAGCACACCGTCGTTGACGCCGACCAAGCCCCCTGCTTTGCCCACACCAAAATCGGCGTTGACGTCACCAGTTGCATCAGCGTTTTCGATTGAGCCGCCGTTATAACCGACTAGACCACCGACGCGTTGCTCATAGACGGTATCGGTGCCCATAACATTACCCGTTGCATGGGCGTTGCTGATGTTGCCCCAGTTTTCACCAACCAGGCCACCCACATCATGGCTGCTGCCCATAACATCACCGGAGGCAGAAACATTATTAAGGGTGCCGCCGTTGTTAATGCCAATGAGTCCGCCAACGTCATAGCTGCCAACCACGCTGGCGCCAGCATGCGCATTCTCGATCGTGCCTCCACTCAGACCACCGACCAAGCCGCCAACATAGTTTTGACCAACGATACTGCCGCCCACCAGACTGACATTGCTAATCGTGCTGCCAATAGCTGAACCGAACAAACCGACATAATCGTATGTCGGTTTATTGATCGTCAGATTGCTGATAACGTGATTCTGCCCATCGAATGAGCCGGTAAATTCCCAGCCGTAATTGGTACCTACAGGAGAGAAGCCCTGCGTACTCCACATGCTGCTTGCATTGCTACCACTGGTCGCACTGGCGTTGATATCGTTTGCGAGCGTGTAATCAGCCGTCAAATTCAGCCCTATCAACTGCAGTTGATGTGCGTTCTTTATCGAAGTCGAATACTCGCTATACAAAAATGGACGCGTCGATCCTTCAAACATGATCCATGTCTGGCCACTGCTGTCAGTCGCTACCCAAGCACCACCGAATGCCTGATTCCATGTGCCTAGGTCGGCGTAGCTGTAGTGACTGTAGGCACTGCTGCCTGAGATCATGGTGGCATTGACCGAACCACCGCCGTTGCCGCCCGCCGCGCTGGATTGACCAGTTGTTACACTGTCCCAATAACTGTTGGCAGCTGTGCCGCTGGCGGTGTTAAAACCAATCAATCCTCCGAAAAGAGCATCACCTGTCACCTTGCCCGTGGCATAGGCGTGGTTGATAGAACCTTGATTCAAACCTACCAGTCCGCCGCTGTAGATATAGCCATTAACGTTCCCGGTTGCATATGCGTAGTCGATGCTGCTGCCAGAAGAATTGCTTCCAACCAAGCCGCCGGTCATGCCGTTGGAAGGGGCATCTACGTTACCTGTTGCATACGCATTACTCACCGCGCCACGGTTGGAGCCGATCAGTCCACCGACATTCGCTGTCCCGGCAACATCGCCTGTGGCATAGACATTACTGATAACGCCATCATTACTCCCTACCAATCCACCCACACTAGTGGAAATATTTCCGTCCGTAGGATTGATGCCCCTCACAGCACCAGTGGCATATGCATTGTTGATACTTCCGCCATCATTGAGATAACCGACCAGACCACCCACGTTAGTCTCTCCAGTCACCGCCAGGGTCGAATACGTGTTGGCCATAGTGCTGTTAAACATAAAGCCCACCAATGCACCGACCCCACCTGCTCCCTTAATGCTGCCCCCAACGAGGCCGACATTGCGAATACTTGCATTCATGGTGACGCCGAATAAGCCGATATTGCTTTCGGTCGGCCTGTTGATGGTCAGGCCACTAACGACATGTCCCAGACCATCAAAGACACCACCAAAAACTCCAATTGGTTTAAAACCGCTAGCGTTATTCCAGCTCGAAGTTGTGGAGGCATCGATATCACTGCCAAGGACGTAATTACCATTTGAATTGCCGTTGATACCTTGCAAATCGGTGCCGGTCACGCTACCCGCACTACCCAAATCCGTAATGACTTTGTATTGAATAAGTGAACCATCGCTGCCCAGCTTGGTGCTGAAGTTATCGCCAGCCTTCAGATTGACTGCCGCCTTGACGTTGTAGGTGGCAGTATTGCCAGCATTAGCCGCGCCTTGTCCATAAGCCAGCGCCAGCTTGCCGTTGGCGCTCTGCGCAGTAATGCTTTGATTAATATTGATGTTGCGTTCAGCGTTGAGTGTGAGCGTCGTATTTGCATTCCACGTCACGGCATCGTTGACGTTGATGTCGCCGTTGCCACCAGCCGTACCCATCGTCACGGTTTGAATTTCGAAGTCGGTGTTATTCAACGTAGCGGACACATCGGCGCCGGTCATGTCGCCACCGCTGGCCGCAATCGTGAAGTCGTTAGGATCTATCAGCCATTTGCCTGTCTTGCCGTTGGCTGCTTTGGTCGTGACCTTGGTGCCTGCCGCAACCTTGACATGAGCCGCCGATGTTTCAACAAAGCCGCCGTCGCCACCGGTCAGTGCAGAGGCATCCAGCGTGCCGCCGACATTGACGGTGCCAACTTCCATATCGCCCATCAGCATAATGCGGCCGTTGCGATTCTCTACCGTCTTCGCTTCGATGATGCCGGTGTTGTTCACAACGGCAGTCGTCAGATTGTTCAGCGCCTTGGCCGACATCAAGACTTGTCCACCATTCGCCTGTATCAATTGCTTGTTCTCGGCCAGTGCATTCAATGCGCCCTGATCTATGCTGTAACCGAGCAAACTACCGTTGTTGATATTGAGCGTGACTTTATTACCGGCCGCCAGCAAGGCTGTTCCCAGACGTGCGTTGATATTGCCCTCGTTGCGCACAGTGCCGGCGATCAGCGCGACATAGCCGCCATCTGCGGCATTGATCGTTCCTTTATTGACCACACTGCCATTGGCATTACCGTCCAGCGCAAAGACCATGCGCCCTACTGCCAGATCCGCATTGCTCATGCTCAGCGTAGAAGCAACCAGACCACCGACATTCACTTGCGCACCAGCACCGAACAAGACGCCATTCGGGTTCAGGATGAAGACTTGTCCATTTGCCGTCAGGCTGCCGAGCAAAGTACTGGGGCTGGAACCGGTGATGCGGTTCAGTGCAATCGCAGAAGAGTTAGGTTGATTGAAGATCAGTGCTTCATTCGCTGCTGTCGATAAACCGACCCAGTCAATCGCAATATTCTGCGTATGCTGATTGATGGTGGTGGTATTGCCTACCGTATTGACGTTGCCGTTACCGAGGGTGACCGTCGCATCGGCAGCGCTGGCAGCATAGGCAAATGGCGTGAACAATGCTCCACCTGACAATACCAGTGCAGTGACACTTAACTTGTGCGCACCAATTGCCTTGCCATGCGCTTTTGCGTTTTCTGCAACGGCAATCCAGGCATTGGCCAACTGGCTCCAGACTAGTCGGTAGATATGGTTCATTTTGCTTTTCCCTGTCAACAGCCGGAGCATGCTTCGGCAACAAAATCCAAAGCGCTACGACGCCCTTTCTAGCCAAGCCACGTGCGCTTTTATGGTATTTTTAAGTGCCATGACTATATGTAGAGCGGCCGTTCTTGTATGTAGAACAAATGTGCTACACGGAACGTTTACAGTCGGGCGTACAATGGCTGACCCATGAATTCCCCTACCACTACTCTGGAATCACTCCCCATCCACGTCGTCATCGTCGAGGACGACCCAAGCTTTCGTGAAGCATTAAGCAAAGTTGTGCTGTCGGCACCGGATATGCAACTGGTTGGCATGGCAGGTACCCGAGCAGAAGGATTGGCTTTGCTGCAAGGTCCACCTGCGGATGTGCTGCTGGTCGATTTAGGTTTGCCGGATGGCTCGGGGATAGACGTGATTCAGGCAGCTGTAGTGCAGTGGCCGAGTTGCAGCATCATGGTCAGCACCAATTTCGGCGATGAGACGCACGTGATGCGTTCGATTGAATCTGGTGCCGCGGGCTATCTATTAAAAGATAGCTCACAAGCCAAAATGATCGATGAAATTCGCAGCATCGCCAATGGCGGCAGCCCGATCAGTCCTATTATTGCGCGTCAGATTCTGGCGCGTTTTCGACCCAATGCTGCAAGCGGCACAAGTAGCCCACCACAGACCGAGGATCTTGCGACCTTGCTGTCTGCTCGCGAAAAAGAAGTCCTGGATTTTATCAGCAAAGGTTTTACGGCTCAGGAAATTGCCAAGCTGATGCAGTTATCCCATTTCACCGTCCGTACCTTCGTGCGGCGTATTTACAGCAAGCTCAAAGTCACCTCTAAAGCAGAAGCACTCTATGAGGCCAGGACACAAGGCTTATTGTCGGATTAGCAGAGCCTACCTTCATGCCGCACACATCATTGCCTCTGCTATTAGCTGTCGCACAGCCTGAACAATGAACAGACTCTCGGCATTGCTGTCAGCACTACTGCTGATATTTTCGGTAGTCTTGCTTGCTCTGGTCGGCGCATTTTCAATGGGTGGCTATGGCAAGTCGGATGCCGACCTCAGGCTGCAACAAGCGCAATGGCAAGTCACCGATGCAACCGGTTTCGGCGCACTTACTCCTTCCAGTATCGATAGCCAGACGCTGCCGTCAAACTGGCAAATGGTTGCGCTGCCTTACGCACCGCCGGTCGCTCTGTTAAAACAAGCTGATGGCGCCCGTGCATCAACGGGTAGCCGAACAACTTGGTTCAGATTGCAGCTTCCGAATATCGCGACCAATCAACAAACCTTGGCCTTATATGCCAGCCGCGTGCGAACCGACAGCACCATTGCCGTGTATGTAAATGGTCATCTAGTGCATAGAGCGCAGCAGAATGGTCCGTTGTGGAATAGCAGCCGCACACCGCTGTGGGTAGAGCTGAACCGATCTGACGACAGCGCCCCTCTTCGCGAAATTCTGATCCGACTGGAACATACAGCGCATACCCAAGTCGCTCTATCGTCATTGTGGGTCGGTCCGTCCGAATCTCTCTATGCGCGTTACCACTTGCGCTTATGGTTGCAACAGGAATTGCCGGCGATGCTCAGCACTGCATTCATGGCCGTTGGCGTATTCGCGCTATTTGTCTGGATGCGGCGACGTCATGAAATCAGTTATCTGCTGTTCTTCAACCTCGCCGCCACCGCCTTTTTGCGCGGTTTGCATTTCTATACAGACCTGCCAATCGCCAATGACTGGTTCGCCTGGTTGACGGTCAACGCCCTGTTCTGGCTGGTCACTGCAGTGCATTTCTTCCTGCGCCAGTTACACGGGCATCCGCTCATCTGGCTGACGCGTGCGCTCGTCACTGCAACCATACTGATAGGCGTACTCACGCTGCCAGTATTAGCCGTCTTGCCTAACACGCCTAAGGTCACACCTTTGATTTACCTGGTTGCAGCGGTGATGGGAGCTGCTGCTGGTTTGGTAGGTGGCATCAATGCATGGCGCGTTTCGACTGAAGGACGATTAGTCGCTGTCGGCATTCTTGTTTGCACGCTGTTCGGCGTCGATGACTGGCTGTTGCAAAACAATTTCATCAGTCCGGAAGGCTGGTATCTGGGCGCCTATACCAATGCGGTCTGCTTCAGCGTGTTCGGCATATTGATGTACCGGCGTTACATCAATGCGATTAGTGAAGTAGAACAAGCCAATGCCAATCTGGCACAACGCCTGCAAGCACGCGAAGCCGAACTGGAGCTTAGTCATCAGCGCTTGCGCGAAGCAGAATTCAGACGGACGATCAGCGACGAGCGTCAACGCCTGATGCAGGATATGCACGATGGTTTGGGTTCATCGTTGATTAGTGCGATCCGTTCAGTGGAACAAGGTGATGTCAGCGATTTGAATATCTCGCAAATTCTCAAGGATTGTCTGGATGATCTGAAGCTGACCATAGACTCAATGGAGCCGGTCGAAGCTGACTTGCTGCTATTACTGGCGACACTGCGCTTCCGCCTGGAGCCTCGCCTGGAAAATACCGGCATTACGTTGCAGTGGGAAGTACAAGAATTACCAACATTAACATGGCTTGATCCTACCAGCGCGCTGCACATTCTCCGTATCGTGCAAGAAAGCATCGCCAACATTTTGCGTCATACTAGCGCCAATGAAATTCGTGTGGGCACAGCAATAGACGCCAACGGTGTAACGGTCAGCATAGAAGACAACGGTCAAGGTTTTGATATTGAAAAAGCGCTAAGCAGCGCCACAGGACGTGGCTTGCATAATCAGCGACGACGCGCGAGTGCAGTAGATGGTACGGTTGCCTGGTACTCTAGCACTAGCGGAACACGATTTGTTCTATGGCTGCCGCTGGAACGTACTGCATAAACGATAGCGTTGCCGCAGCATCAAAAACGGCACTCTCACTTGCTAGCATGCCGAGATGTGATCCAAGCAATTGATTTATCCTGACGCCATGAAGCATGCCCCAGAACCCGAAGAAACTCCCCTCCAACGCTACGAATGGATAGACGATGGCCGTCTGATCGGCTTCATCGACTATTACGTATTCGATCAGGTATGCATGGTCATGCACACGGAAGTAGTACCGGCGCTTGCCGGTCAGGGATTTGGCTCGCTGCTGGCGAATCAGGCTATGGAATATGTGCGCAGTCAGGGCAAACGCATCGTCCCTGTGTGCGGCTTTCTCGTGCATTACTTACGCAAGTATCCACAACACCACGCTTTGGTGACAGCAGAAAGCCGACGCATTTTCGGCATCGACTTGCAGGAAGATGATGCATCCGCTCGGCTACAAGCGGATGCACATAAGAACAATCAAGCCAGTGCTGGATAATCCGTATAGCCTTGCGCACCACCACCGTAGAAAGTTTCTGCGTTCGGTGGATTCAAATCCGCATTCTTTTGCAAGCGTGCTGGCAAATCGGGATTGGCTATAAAGACGCGACCGAATGCTGCCGCGTCAGCTTCACCTGCCTGCAGTGCCTTCTCAGCGGATTCTTTCGACAAGCCATCGTTGACGATATACACACCGTGGAACAGTTTTTTCAACTGTGGGCCAAGACGATCATCACCAAGCACCTCGCGTACGCAGACGAATGCGATACCACGACGATCCAGCTCCTTCATCACATAGCCAAAAGTGGCGAGCGGATTACTGTCACTGATTGAATGCGATGCGCCACGTGGCGACAAGTGCAAGCCGACGCGATCTTTACCCCAGACGTCAACACATGCGTCAACAACTTCCAATAACAGGCGTGCACGATTCTCAATCGAACCACCATACACATCCGTACGCTTGTTCGTGCTGTCTTGCAAAAACTGATCGAGCAAGTAGCCGTTCGCACCGTGCACTTCGACACCATCAAAGCCGGCAAGTTTTGCATTCTCGGCACCCTTGCGATAGGCAGCAACTACACCAGGAATTTCTGCCAGATCAAGCGCACGCGGCACGACATATTCCTTCTTGGGACGTACCAGACTTACATGTCCTTCTGCAGCGATTGCACTTGGCGCAACCGGTAATTCACCATTCAGATAAACCGGATCAGAGATACGGCCTACATGCCAGAGTTGCAGATAAATGCGTCCACCTACCTTGTGTACGGCGTCGGTTACCAGCTTCCAACCTTCTACCTGCTCTTCCGACCAGATGCCTGGCGAATCGGGATAGCCGACACCTTGCGGCGTGACCGAGGTGGCTTCACTAAGAATCATGCCGGCCGACGCACGCTGTGCGTAGTAATCGGCCATCAGTGCATTTGGTACACGGCCTGCACTGGAACGCAGACGCGTCAAAGGCGCCATGATCACGCGGTTAGGGAGAGTGATGTCACCAACTTTAATCGGGGTAAATAAATGATTCGTCATAATGTTCTTTCCAGAAAATGGTTTCAATCAAGCGACTGCAGCGGCACATGCCGGCACTTCGTCGCGAGCAAGGCGCAGTGATAAGCGCATTGCCAAAACTGCCGTCAACGCGAGTGCTCCTGCTGCCAACGGTACTGCTTGCAATCCAAGACCGGCGCTGATGACAGAACCTCCGACCCATGCACCAAGTGCATTACCTAAATTAAATGCGCCGATATTCAATGTCGCGGCCAGATTAGGCGCGGCCTTACCAAATATCATGACGTTGACCTGCAAACCAGGCACCGCAGCGAAGGACACCATCGCCCACAGGAAGAGATTGATTTCTACCGGAATCAAACTTGGGCTGGTCCAGCGCACGATGGAACTGACCACTGCCAACACGATGAAAATTCCCGTCAATGCAGTACCCAAACTCCAGTCAGCCAAACGACCGCCGATGTAATTACCGACCGTCAAACCAAGGCCGATCAAAAACAAGGTCCAGGTAATGCCTTGTGGTGACAGATGTGTCACGTCTTCCAGCAAAGGAGCGACGTAAGTAAACAAGGCGAAGGTCGCGGCAGAGAACAGCATCGTAGTTGACAACGCTGCCCACAAACCGGCATTACGCAATTGACCAATTTCTGCACGCAGATCTGTTTTTTCTTCATCGTGCCCGCTCGGCATCACACGCCACAAACCAATCAGCGACAACACGCCAAGAACAGCGACGACCCAGAACGGCATCTGCCAACCGGCGACTTGGCCGAGTGCAGTACCCAGCGGTACGCCAAGCACGTTCGCTAAGGTCAAGCCGGTGAACATCAGCGCAACTGCTGATGCTTTTTTATTCTCCGGCACCAGACTTGCAGCAACCACAGAACCGATACCAAAGAATGCGCCATGGCATAAGGCCGTGATGATGCGCGCCACCATCAAGAAGTTGTAATCAGTCGCCACTGCACACAAGACATTGCCGACGATAAAAATTCCCATCAATAACAACAAGGCACGTTTGCGCGGCAAGGAAGCCGTCGCCACCGCCATGATCGGCGCACCAATCGCAACGCCCAGCGCATAACCGCTGATCAGCCAGCCAGCGCTCGGAATCGATACCGACAAACTGCGCGCTACATCAGGCAGCAAGCCCATGATCACGAATTCGGTGGTGCCTATGGCAAAAGCGCTTAGCGCCAATATAAGTAAAGCTAAAGGCATACAGTCTTTCTTTGAATAAGGGTTTTACAGATCGCCGTGTATCGATTCGAGGAATGCTTGAATCGTGGCTTCGTTACGTTTGAAGAAAACCCATTGACCGATGCGTCTAGGCAAGATGAGCTCCGCCGCTTGCAAAGTCGCCAAGTGAGCGGAAATAGTTGACTGCGACAAACCACTACGCTTGTCGATCATGCCGCAGCACACGCCGAAATCCAGCGGGTGCTCCTGCTCGGCAAAATACTCTCCAGGCGACTTCAGCCAGTTCAGGATCTGCCTGCGTACCGGATTGGCCAGCGCCTTGTGGATCGCGTCTATGTCCATGGTGGTTGTCCTTTTTGTTAGCTTTTCGTTAAAAGACGAAATAAATATCGCCTTCCTTAAAATTTAATATCGTCATTATACGATATATAAAATTAGCGTGCAGGACGCGTTATTTCACGGTGCCTACAGAGGGGAAATTGAAGAGATACGCCAGTTAGCACTGGGTAATTTGAAATACGAAATTGCAGTTAATCGCTTAATTTTGATATCAATTAAGCATTTATATCGACAACAGTTGTCGACGCTCATCGTTGAAACGATGACATTCCTCTTTTAACCATAGAGAAAACACCGTTGTACGGCGGTCATCGGCGCGTTGCCTCAACAACATATAGTGCGCCGGGGACACTACCAAACGACTGAATACATTCACCAACCGACCGCTCTTGATTTCATCGAGTACCAGCGCAGTACGCGCCATGGCAACGCCTTGGTGATTGAGTGCCGCGCCTATGGCCAAACTTGCCAGATTGAACTGTATTCCGCCCAACTCGGCTAACCAATCGGGGCGTTCCGCTGCCATCCATGTACGCCATTCAACAAACTCTGGTGCCCCATTCCATGGCGTTGCATCATGCAGCAAGGTCACACCTTGCAGCGACTGCCCTGTGGCGAATGCCGGATGTTCCGAGAGAAATTTCGGTGTCGCTACCGGCATCAGATATTCATCAAGAATTCGATCTGCTTGCAGATTGCCGTATTGTCCCGGATCGAAACGTATCGCCACGTCAATATCATCAGCCTGCATCGCATGCAAATCCAAGGTCTGGAATTCTGCTTTCAGTCGCACTGCAATTGCCGGGTGCAAATGCTGAAAGTCACTCAAGCGCGGCATCAGCCATTGCAGCGCAAAAGATGGCAGGCAATTGACTTGCAAGGGAGCATCCGATGGCTCCAAGCGTCTGAGCGTTTGTTCTATATCAAGGAAAGTTCTGCTCGCACATTCAAACAGCACCTTTCCCTTATCGGTAAGAATCAGGCTTCGATGCTTACGCACAAAAAGCTGATAACCGAGATTGTCCTCAAGATGCCGAATCTGCTGACTGACGGCGCTCTGAGTAAGATTAAGCGCTTGCGCAGCCTTGGTGAAATTAAGCAAGCGCGCTGCCACTTCAAAGCAACGCAGGCTGGTGAGGATAGATGGGTTAAGTTGCATTCGAATTAGTATAACTAATGATAGAAGTAGTAAATATCGTTTTTCAGAATAGACTTAGCGTCTTAGGATTGTGGCCTTATACCTATAAATTATCGCTCGCACGATTACCTTCATGAATTCTATACTGAAAAATTTGCCATCCGACCTATTAGCACAGCTACAGTCACGCATACCCTTACTGTGGCTCAATCCCGACTTAGGCAGCTCGCTCCCCAAGGATGCTCCCGGCATTGGCGATGTAGCCGAAGCCGAGGCACGACTCGCACGCTGCGTTGCGCTAATGGCAACACTTTTTCCTGAGTTGGAAGCTAATGCTGGTCGGATCGAATCTGAATTAATCGCCACGCCGCAATTACAGCAAACGATGAGCCGCGATCCCGAACGCACTGGCCGCTGGTTCATCAAGGCCGACCATGCGCTACCCATCGCCGGCTCCATCAAGGCACGTGGTGGATTCCATGAAATTCTGGCATTGGCAGAATCGATCGCCATCGAGCATGGTGTACTTCTTCCTGATGGCGATCGTCTGCAACTCGCATCCGAAGCGGCGCGTACTATATTCGCTCGCTATACGGTCACGGTTGGTAGCACTGGCAATCTAGGATTGAGCATAGGTGTGATGGCAGCAGCGCTGGGTTTCAAAGCTGTCGTCCACATGTCTACCGATGCCAAAGCGTGGAAAAAGGATCGTCTGCGTCTGCGAGGCGTTCAAGTTGTCGAACACGATGGAGATTACGCAGCAGCCGTGGCCGCAGGACGAGCACAATCGCAGGCCGATCCGTATGGTTACTTTGTCGATGATGAACATTCGCTGATGCTGTTTCTTGGTTATGCCGCTGCTGCACGACATTTCGCTGCGCAACTACATGCTGCGGGGCGTACTGTCGATGCGACGCATCCGCTCTTCGTCTACATACCCTGCGGTGTAGGCGGTGCACCAGGCGGCATTACCTTCGGACTCAAAACATTGTTCGGCGAGCATGTGCATTGCTTCTTTGCCGAGCCAGTCGCATCACCTTGCATGCTGGTGCAATTGGCGTCGCAACAAAACACGCCGATTTCGATTTACGACATAGGCCTGGACAACATTACGGAAGCTGATGGCTTGGCCGTCGGTCAGGCATCGCCTCTTGTTAGTCCTTTAATGGCTGCACAGTTATCCGGCGTATTCACAGTGAGTGATCGGCAGTTGTACACGCAACTGCTACAAGTGTTGCGCGCAGAAGATATCGCGCTTGAGCCTTCTGCTGCAGCTGGTGTGTGTGGACCTGACTGGCTAACAAATAGCGATGTTGGCCGTGCCTACTTGCATCAACATGATTTGGAACATCAGTTGAGCGATGCAACTCATGTCATTTGGACGACCGGTGGTTCGCTGGTTCCTCCGGAAGAGCATCGCCGCTTCCTATCCATAGCAACTCAGTACTGAAATACCTCTTCTTAAAAATACTGCTCACTGTCTACAGTCAGATGTTTAACGTTCAAATGAAGC
Source organism: Pseudomonadota bacterium (assembly GCA_040390795.1). Classification (GTDB taxonomy): domain Bacteria; phylum Pseudomonadota; class Gammaproteobacteria; order Burkholderiales; family Burkholderiaceae_D; genus Oxalicibacterium. The sequence continues at coordinate 40,814 of JAZJXV010000014.1, forward strand.
GAACGTCCGACATCTGACAAAACATCCTCCTCAGATCAAGCATCTGAAAAGATAGCCACATAGCTATCAGCTTCCATTCCGGCTTCTCTCTAAAAATTAGATAGCACTTTCGCCACATCCTCATTTCTCAAAGCCAGGCAATTGCATGTAAAGCATAGCTAGACGACTTGTTGTCATGAACTTGTCATGCTCCAGTGCAACAATTCCGTCCAGCAACTGAAAGTCTGCATCGCCTATCGAGGTCGCCATTACCCGAGCGTGCTAGCTGAGGCTCTTGCTCTTTACATCTAATGGGAATTTCTGCCATGACTATTCGCCTGCGTATCACCCTCCTCGTCATCTTCACCTTCATTGCCATTTCACTGATTGGTGGCTATGCCGTATTCCAATCGCGCGGTAGCGCAGTGGAAGTGAGGACGGTGACCGAAGGCGTCGTACCCAGCACACTTGCGTCATCCGATCTGGTTGCGCAACTTAAAGAAGTGCAGTTATCGGCTATGGCCATCGTGTCGGAGCCGGACGAACAAATCGCGATACAGAACAACGAGAAATTGACCGGCAAGAAAGCCATACTGGAAAAAGCATTGGATCTGCAATTAGCGCAGGTCGATAGCCCAACGCAACGCGGGCTGGTCGAACAGGCCAAGGAAAGTCTGGTCAATTACTTCGACGCTATCGACAGCACGATGAAGCTCAAGCTCGCTGGCAAAGACGAAATCGCCAAAGCTTCCCTGTTCGGCAATGTGGTGCAGTTCCAGCAAGAACTGGAACAGATCATCGACACCCTCAGAATTGAAAAGAACCGCAGCAAAGACGTCGCGATTGCCGCATTGAATGAAAATCTGGCGACCACCACGACGGCGATTACAGTCGTCACCATCTTCGCTGTCATCTTCCTCGCCGCCATCGGCTTCCTGTTGTATCGCCAGATCACAGGTCCTATCAGCCACATGCAAAAAATGATGAGCGAGATCGCGGCGAGTCAGGACTTTACGCGTCGCGTGCCTATCGCTCGCATGGATGAAGTTGGCCATTCGATCAAAGCCTTCAACGGCATGCTGGAAAAAATTCAGGAAGCGTCTGCACTGGTGCGTCAAAAAACCGCAGACATTCAAACCATGTTGCAAAACATCCCGCAAGGTATCTTGACCATCGTCGATGGCAACAAGATCCATCCGGAGTATTCGGCTTATCTGGAAACTGTCTTCGAAACCAAAGACATTGTCGGCCGCGACATCATGGACTTCGTCTTTGCAGATACCAATCTGGGCGCAGATACACTGGCGCAGATGGAGGCGATCGGCGGTGCGTGCATAGGTGAAGACTTGATGAACTTCGAATTCAACCAGCATCTGATGGTGGGCGAAATCGAAAAACGCATGGCCGATGGCCGCGTCAAAATCCTCGACCTCAGCTGGTCACCTATCGTCGATGAAAATGACACCATCGTGCGCCTGATGCTGTGCGTGCGCGATGTCACTGAATTGCGCCAACTGGCCGCAGAAGCGAATGAACAAAAACGTGAGCTCGAAATCATTGGCGAAATCCTCGCCGTCAGCCAGGATAAATTCCACGAATTCATCACCAGCTCGATCAAGTTTATCGATGAAAACGAACACGTGATTCGTCACAACAACGAAGCCAGTGCTTTCGCTGTCGCCAAGCTGTTCCGCAATATGCACACCATCAAGGGCAATGGTCGCACCTACGGCTTGTTGCATCTGGCCGATATCGTGCATGAAGCCGAACAGCATTACGAAGAATTGCGCGATCCGAATAGTGGCCGTGCGTGGGATCAAGCTCTGCTGCTGGATGGACTGGCCGGTGTCCGCGCTGCAGTCGAACGTTATGCACGTATCAATGAAGTCAGTCTGAGCCGTCAAGGTCCAGGCCGCGGCGGCAAAGTCGACAGCCACCTGATGATAGACAAGAAGCATATCCAGGAAAGTCTGCATAGACTGGAAACCGTCAATACCGCCAACCTGCATGAACTGGTCGCCGTGCGTAATGCTGTGCGTCGCACTCTGCGCCTGCTAGGTACTGAGCGCATCGATGAAACACTGGCAGGCGTCATCGAATCGATGCCAGCTCTGGCACAAGAACTGGGCAAGAAAGCACCGACGATCAGCATCAAGGATGACGGCTACGTCATCCATAACCAGATCAGCGGCTTGCTCAAAAATGTCTTCATGCACCTGATCCGCAACGCGATGGATCATGGTCTGGAAACACCGGAAGTACGCGTAGCGCAAGGCAAGCCGGAAGCCGGCAAGATCAGTCTGCACATGCGTCAAGTAGATCAAATGCTGCAGATTTCATTGCGCGATGATGGTCGAGGTTTGGCGCTGAATCGCATACGCAAGATAGCAGCTGAAAAAGGTCTCAGCGATGCACCGGAACAATTAGACGATCTGGCTGCAGCGCGCCTGATCCTGCAAGCCGGCTTCTCAACTGCAGAAAAGATCACCGACGTTTCCGGACGTGGCGTTGGTATGGACGCGGTGTTGGCGTTTGTTAGTCGCGAGAACGGCAACATCGACATTCGTTTTGATGACAATGCCGTGGGCGCGGACTTCCGCCAGTTCAGCATCATCGTTTCACTGCCGGCAGCGTTTGCCGTCAAAGCCGATGCAGCCGACGACGATCTGTTACAAGAGCTCTTGCAGACGCCATTGTCGGAACACAGCAGCGTGCAGCCCTCTTCCGACGATCACGATAGCCAGGTTGCTTGAGCATGTCGGCATTTAATAAAGACCCACTGCATTTGAACAACTGAACAGAGAATCGATTTTCACCATGCTCAACTCCATTATTTTTTTCGCACTCGGTCTGCTGTGTTGCGGCATCGTCCAGCAATGGCGCATCAAAAAACTGAGACAGCGTCTGTCCGGCATGGTTGATATTGCACAAGCACAAGCGCTCGAGCAGGATTTGCAAAACGTGATGCAGGATATGCAGCAAAAGATGGAGCAGCATCAGGATTTGCTAGAGCAGGAAAAACTGTTGAATCAGGATCAGCTCTCACAACTGCAGGAAGAACATGAGCAACTGATCAAGAGCCTGTCGGATCGCAATGCCGACAGCAATGCAGTCGCCGTAGAAAATTGCGAACGTGCCGCCGATACCATCACGCGCCTGATGGGACTGATCAAAACCTTCGAACGCTGGCATGACGATATGGGCATGCTGATCAAACACAACCGTGAAATGCGCGTGAAGAACGATGAGTTCGCGCTGATCGTTAATCAAGTCATCATCGTCGCCCTCAACGCCTCCATTGAAGCAGCGCGCGCCGGTGAACACGGTCGCGGCTTTGCCGTGGTCGCTTCCGAAGTACGTTCACTGGCACAGCGAGCAGAAAAATTATCCAAGAGCTACCGCAGCAACCTGCATGAGAACGACTTGATCACCACCACGACATTTCAGGATCTGCAGGCTGGCGGCAAGATGATCATCAGTGCCGTCATCGGTCTGAATCTGGCCAATGACAAAACCAAAGAAGCGCTCACCACATAAAGCATCATGATCAGCACACAAGCACAAGACGGTTTTGACCATTTACTCATACGCTCGCTGAAAGCCAGCCTGCCCGGCTCGATAGAAAACTGCGACATCGGCATCACCAGCGACGTGACAGGAATTGAAGGCCAAGAATCCGTAGTTCTCACCGTTTCTTCCTATTTGTTTCGCTTGATGGTGATGATCCATTTCAAGGCAGATGCCACAACCATGGAATACATGGCACGCATGAATGGCATGCAAGTAGAAGAAATGAATCAGCAATCCTTCCACGATGCACTTGCGGAATACGGCAATCTTTGCTGCGGCATTTTGAATCGCGAGCTGGGCGTCTTCTTCCCGCACATAGGCATGTCCACGCCAAACTTCATCGATGGACAGTGCATGAGCTACATACAGATGCTCAATTGCAGCCACGTTCAGCATTTTGCAGTTGGTGTTGATGGCGCCCCGCTCTTCCACGTCAGTCTGTGCGTCAGCGCGTATGCAGATATTGATTTTGAAGTGACAGAAGATGAAGAAAACGCCAATACCGGCGAGCTTGAATTATTTTAATTAAACGAAAAGAAAAACATGGCACAAATACTGGTAGTCGACGATTCCGCCACTGTCCGCAATGAAGTGGGCGATTTTTTGAAGAAGAACGATCTGGATGTCATCCTCGCCGTGGACGGTCGTGACGGCTTGGCCAAATTAAAAGGTGATAGCAGCATCAAGCTCGTGATTTCTGACGTGAACATGCCGAATATGGATGGTCTGACGATGGCAGAAAAAATCCGTAGCGAACTCGGCAATGCCAGCGTCAACATCATCATGCTGACTACCGAGAATTCGCCACTGATGAAAGAACGCGGCAAGGCTGCCGGCATCAAGGGTTGGATCGTTAAACCGTTCAAGGGTGATGCGGTATTGGCGACATTCAAGAAATTGGTAGCCTGATAGCCCACTGCTTCAAGAAACTGCAATCTATCTTTCAGCCTGCGTCAACACTAGCATTTGACGCAGCGCTTCAGAAAAAGACGCCAGCGCTGGCATCTATGTCCAAGTTCTTCCGCCTGATTCCAACAACACTGTCAGTTATAAATCGGCAGTGCCAGGAATAATTTGATGACAAGGGCATTCGCGATGTCGATAAAGAATGCGCTGACCATAGGCACTACCAGGAAAGCTACGTGTGACGGCCCGAAGCGCCCTGTCACCGCCTGCATATTGGCAATCGCCGTTGGCGTCGCACCCAAGCCAAAACCGCAATGCCCAGCCGCCAGCACGGCAGCATCGTAATTCGAGCCCATCACGCGGAACGTCACAAAGGCAGCATAAGCTGCCATCGCCACTGCTTGCACTGTCAAGATCAGCAACACCGGCAAAGCCAGCGTCGCCAAATCCCACAAACGTAAACTCATCAGCGCCATCGCCAGGAACAGAGACAAGCTGACGTTACCCAGCACTTGTATGGCGCGCTCGAAAATCTTGTAACCGACCAGCAGCGACAAGCCATTACTCAGCAAGACACCGACGAACAGTACGCAAACAAAAGTCGGCAGTTCAAAAGCGGTACCGTTCAATTGATTCGCAATCGTAGTACCCGCAGAAAGACTCACTGCAATCAATGCAAGTGCTTCTATGAATGCTTGCGGTGTAATCAGTTGCACCGCTTTTGGTTGCTCAAAGCTCTGCTGCACCTCATCATCGCTTGCGTGTGTGTCTGCAGTTGCTTGCAACTTGAAGCGTTTCACCAAGAAGCCTGCCACCGGACCACCAACCAGCCCGCCCAACACCAGACCGAAAGTAGCGCAAGCAATGGCGATTTCGGTCGCTGCTGCCAGGCCGTGTCGCTCCGCAAATACTTTGCCCCAAGCCGCTCCGGTACCGTGACCGCCAGAAAGAGAAATGGACGCACCGAGCAAACCGATCAAGGGATCAAGCCCCATGATTTTCGCCATGCTGATGCCGATGATGTTTTGTGCAACCAGTAATCCCAGCACCACCGCCAGGAACAAGGCTAGCGTGCGACCGCCGGCTTTCAAACTGGCGAGATTGGCATTCAAGCCTATGGTGGCAAAGAAGGCCAACATCAGCGGCCCTTGCAAGCCGCCATCGAACTGCACTTGTACGTTTGAGAAACCACGTAGTGCAAATAGAAGCAAGGCGACCAACAGGCCGCCGACTACCGGCTCGGGAATACTGTAGGTTTTGAGAAAGGAAGAAGACGAGACCAGTTTGCGTCCCAATAACAACACCAGCGATGCCGCCACCAGCGTTTCCAGAATATCGAAACTAATCATTTACTCTCTTTCGGTTCTTTGACCCTAGATCAGAAAATACCAGATATCAATGTCTTGGAGAAGACAAAGACTGGGCATTCAAGCACTGGATCATCAAATTATTCAAGGGAATGCGACGCTGGTGATTTTCAAAAAATTGCGCATGTTGATAGCGCGCCACTTCAAGAAACTGCAATTGCTCCTTCAGTCTGCATCGGTGCTACCGATAAGCGCAGCGCTTCAGAGAACGAAGTCAGCGCCGGCGTCCATGTATTCGTTTCTGCCGCGACAAAATAGGTATTCACTTCGCCCAGTCTAGCCGGCAATGCCAGGCTGTAAATCGGGAAGCGATGCTGATGCGCATCAAAGACCACCTTCGGTATCAATGCATAGCCCATCCCGGCACCAACGCAACCAAGAATCGCATCCAGCGAACCAAAGTCCACCATGCGAGACGAGTACACACCGCTGTCCGACAACAAGACATCAACCCGCTGGCGATAACTGCATCCTTGACCGAAAACGAGGAAGGTAGATGACGCCAACTCTTCGGCTGTAGGCATGACGCTTAGCGGCGCGGCCGACACCAGCACCAATTCTTCCTTGTAAGCCTTGAATTGATAGAGGCGCGGATTCTCCAGCTTGCCCGCGATGAACACGCAATCGAAGCGCCCTTCGTTCAATCCTGCAACCAGATCGGCCGTTGGACCAGTCGTCAGCTTCAGATCGACTTCAGGAAAAGCTGCATGAAAATGCGTGAGCAGCGGCGGGAGTCTGAGCGCCGTTGTGGTTTCCATCGCCCCCACCCGCAGACTGCCGCTGATATGCCCGCCTTTGAACAAGGCTATCGCTTCGTCATGCGCCTGAATAATGCGCTCGGCATACGTCATCATCGTAAAGCCGGCAGAAGTCAGACGCACGCGTCCACCGCGATCGATCAACTGCAAGCCGACTTCATCTTCCATTTTTTTGATATGCGCCGTCACATTGGATTGCACCGTGTGATGGCGCTCGGCCGCTGCGACAAAGCTGCCAGTTTCTGCAACGGCGATGAACAGGCGTAATGACTTCAAATCCATAAGATCACCTTGATATCAGCATCTCTAAATGTGATACAGCTTATCATTACTAATCGTTTGTAGTGTTCGTCATGTATCACTATTATTCTCTCTATACAGGGCAAAAGCCTTTAATGGATGGAACACACATGGCCTCACGTACCGATCTTCCCGCCATCGCTGTTGGCACGACTGCGACTCTGGCAGCAGTTGGTTTAGCGCGACTCGCGTACACGCCATTATTGCCGGCCGTCATTCATCACGGCTGGTTTCTAAGCTCGCAAGCGGTTTATCTTGGCGCCGCCAATCTCTTGGGATATTTGCTGGGCGCGCTGATGGCGTATCGACTTTCCGAGCGATTTGATGCACGCCGACTGATGGGTGCCTCCTTTCTCGGCATCGTACTGAGTTTTGTTTTGTGCTCTCTGCCGGGAGCATTCAGCTGGTTTTTCTTTTGGCGCTTTGTATCCGGCTTTACTGGCGGCATTCTGATGGTGGTCGGTCCCTCTGTTGCTCTAACGGATACACCACCTGAGAGAAAAACAGCAATTGCATCCTTCGTCTTCACTGGCATAGGCATGGGTGCGATACTTTCTGCGACCGTGATACCCATGCTGCTCAGCTTCAGCCTGACTGGTGCATGGCTCATTCTCGGCGTGCTCACATTATTTGCTGGTCTACTCTGCGATTGGGGCTTGCGTAAATTGGCCGTAACTCAGGCGACGACCACAAGCCATCAAACGTCTACAGATTCGTCCACAGTTCCAGCATTGAGCCTGGCTGCATTACTTGTCGTCATCGCTTACGGCTTTGATGCCGCAGGCTTCATACCGCACACCGCTTTTTGGGTCGACTTTCTTGATAGAGAAAAATCCCTAGGCACAAGCGCGGCCTCTTTCCAATGGCTGCTGTTCGGGATAGGTGCAGTTGTTGGTCCGCTGGTTGCCGGTTTTCTTGGCAATCGCTTAGGCTGGCATCGCAGTTTGGCCCTCGGATTTTTTATCAAGGCGATCGCAATTGCCCTGCCCTTGTTGTCGATCTCATTCTTCTGGCGCTCGGCTTCTTCCTTGATTGTTGGTGTCATGGTGACCGGATTAGTTGCTCTCACATCCGGCAGAGTAATGGAGCTGGTCGGTCCTGCCGAATACAAACGCGTGTGGGGAATCGGTGCAGTGTCTTTTTCCAGTGCGCAGGCTTTATCTGGTTACGGCATGTCTGCGCTGTATGGCATCTTGGGTAGCTACGTCCCACTCTTTGCCATCGGCAGCATGCTGCTCGCAAGTGGCTGCCTGCTAATTATGCTCACACCGAAAGCGCAAACTTCTCCCGCGATAGCTCCGCTGACTTTATGCAAAAAAGGAAATTGATATGCAACTCTTCCTCAATCGCACTTCACCTTACGCTCGCGTCGCACGTATCGTCGCGCTGGAAAAAGGACTGGAATCAAACTTATTATTGCTCTGGAGCGATCCGTGGGCAGATGAACCAGATTTACTGCAACGCAACCCTGTCGGTCGCGTCCCGATTTTGGTAACTGATGATGGTCAGAATATTGCCGAGTCATTGTTGATTGCTTTGTACCTAGACCAAGCGTCAGACATCAATAATCTGATCCCAGCGAATGATTTGGCCCAAACGCTGCACATCGTCGGTCTCGGTCAAGGCTTGATGGATGCATCGTTCTCGACCATGATCATGCGCAAGCACCACGGCAATGAGATTGATGCCAGCATACTTGGTCAACGTCGCCAGCGCGCCATTGAGCGCACGCTACTGTCGCTGAACGAAACCTACAGTACATTGCCAGCTGATCGATTGACGTTGGCAGAAATCGTTGTAGCGGTCGCGCTGGACTATGTCGCCTTCCGCTTACCCCAAGTTGTATGGCAGCAGAAGTATGCTGCATTGACTGCGCTACATGAGCGCATGAAAAAACGTGAAAGTTTTTCGCAAACAGTATTCGCATAAGCCAAGCTGAGCGAACATTAACAGCAAAGATTTCTTTCACTCTGCCGCCCTCCAAATATCTAGCCAACCAATCATCTAAATTCTGTTCGGTTTGATTTTGTCTTATATTTCAATTATTATTGAAATATTGAATCAAGGAGCCACATGGATACCAAAGACACTATCTCCGCCCTCGCCGCGCTCGCTCAGGAATCGCGTCTCGCCGTATTTCGCTTGCTGGTTCAGCTAGGTCCTGAAGGTATGGCCGCCACCAAAATTGGCGAACAGTTGGGCATTGCGCCTTCATCCATGTCCTTTCACCTCAAGGAACTGGTGCACGCAAATCTCATCACGTCACGGCATGAAGGTCGTTTTGTCATTTACTCGGCCAATTTCAGCACGATGAATGCGTTGATTGGCTTTCTGACGGAGAACTGCTGCGGTGGCAATGTTTGTTCGCCAGTTGTCGCGTGCTGTCCGTCTGAAGACGTTCAATCCTAGTTTTATTACCGTTTCCTCAACCATCCTTACAAAGGGCAATCATGAGCGCGCAACAGAATGACAAGACGTACAACGTACTTTTTCTCTGCACTGGTAATTCAGCACGTAGCATCATGGCAGAAGCTATGCTTAATACTATGGGCAATGGTCGCTTTAACGCATACAGCGCCGGTAGTCATCCAGGCGGAATAGTCAATCCGCTAGCGATAGAACAGATCAAGCACACTGGCTACCCGCTGGAAAAATTGCGTAGTAAAAACTGGGACGAGTACGCAACACCAGAGGCACCAAAAATGGATTTCATCATCACCGTATGCGATAACGCTGCAGGAGAAATTTGTCCTGTCTGGCCAGGCCAGCCGATTTCTGCTCACTGGGGCTTTGAAGATCCAGCAGCTGCAAGCGGTACCGAGGAACAGAAACGCGCCATATTCTCCAAAGTTGCCAAGCAAATCCATACTCGTGTGAATTTACTGAACAGTTTGCCACTCGCCATGCTGGAAAAATCAGCCATTAAACGCGAAATGGATGTTATTGGCGCAAGCAAGGTTTAACCAAAGATGTCTATCCAATGTGAAGTCACCGGCAAACATGCAGCAAGTGCATCCATGAGTGTTTTTGAACGCTATCTCACGCTCTGGGTGGGCTTGTGCATCATCGTCGGTATCGTTCTTGGTCAGATATTTCCCGTTGCGATACAAGCCATAGGCTCACTGGAAATTGCCAAGGTCAATCTGCCTGTCGGCTTGCTGATCTGGGTAATGATCATCCCGATGCTGATCAAGATTGACTTCTCTGCATGGAATCAGATCAAGGGACACGTACGCGGCATAGGCGTGACCTTGTTTATCAACTGGGCCGTCAAACCATTCTCGATGGCTTTTCTTGCATGGCTATTCATCCGCCATTGGTTCGCACCGTATTTGCCGACGGAACAATTGGACTCTTATGTAGCCGGCCTTATTCTGCTGGCTGCCGCGCCATGCACGGCGATGGTTTTTGTCTGGAGCCGTCTGACTGGTGGCGATCCCTACTTCACGTTATCGCAAGTTGCGATGAACGATCTGATCATGGTGTTTGCATTTGCACCCTTGGTTGCCTTGCTGCTAGGCGTATCCAGCATCACCGTTCCATGGGCAACGCTCGCCACATCCGTATTGCTCTACATCGTTGTGCCCGTGCTGATCGCGCAAGTCTGGCGCAAGCTTTTGTTGAAGCGCGGACAGGCCAGCTTCGATCAGACGATGGAACGCATACAACCTTGGTCTATTTCTGCCTTGCTGCTCACCTTAGTTTTATTGTTTTCCTTCCAGGGTAATACGATCATCGAACAACCATTCGTGATCGCATTATTAGCAGTGCCTATCCTCATACAAGTATTTTTTAATTCGGCATTGGCTTATTGGCTGAATAGAGTTGTCGGCGAGAAGCATTCCATTGCCTGTCCGTCTGCTTTGATCGGCGCATCCAATTTCTTTGAACTGGCAGTAGCGGCAGCGATTAGCCTGTTCGGTTTTAAATCCGGTGCTGCGCTTGCAACTGTAGTTGGTGTGTTGATTGAAGTTCCTGTGATGTTGCTGATCGTCAGTATCGTGAACCGCAGCAAGGGCTGGTACGAAGCCAAAAACTAAATGAGTACTTCCTACCTTAAACAGAACTGGCTCATACCATCTCTTGGTCTTACTCAGATTATTGGTTGGGGTTCGATGTTTTACGTTTACGGCGTGCTCATGCAACCTATGGAGAGCGAGCTACAGATTTCAAGATCCGTCGTGGTGGGTGCGTATTCCATCGCTCTATTGATATCTGCTTGTCTCTCCACACTGACGGGCGCAATTATCGATCGCATCGGCGGACGCTTGCTCATGGGTGCAGGTTCTTTGTTGGCAGCGCTCATGCTGGTTTTGCTGGCGAATGTGCATAGCGTTTTCACGCTCTACCTCGTGTGGGCTGGTATTGGTGTTGCGATGAGCGCTACGCTTTACCAGTCGTCTTTTGCAGTATTAACGCAAATATTTGGAACGGGTTATCGCCGCGCAATTACTTTGCTTACTTTGTTCGGTGGTTTTTCCAGCACAGTATTTTGGCCTTTGACACAAGCCTTATCGGATCATGTAGGTTGGCGCGACACTTGGTTGATTTATGCGGCTGCCAATTTATTCATTTGCCTGCCTATCCACGCCTTCCTGCCTAAATTCTCACCTACGACTGATTCTTCATCGCAAGTCAAAAAAGACCAATCAGGTTTAGCCGCAGTTCTGCGTGAACGTAGCTTCTATCTACTGACGACTGCTTTCACGTTCAACGCGCTGGTATTTTCCGCCATGTCTTTGCATCTCATGTCGATTCTGCAAAGCCGCGGAATATCGCCTGCCTATGCTGCAGCTATAGGAGCCATGGTGGGTCCTATGCAAGTCGTGGGCAGAATTATTGAAACAACCATAGGCCGCAAAGCATCGTCGTACAAAGTAGGCTTGATCGCAATGTGCTTACTACCACTGGGTTTGGCTCTTCTATTTGCACCTAATCAATGGCTGTTGATCTATGTGGTATTCGCCGCGATGTACGGCATCAGCAATGGTGTGATGACCATCGTGCGCGGCACCTTGCCTGCTGAACTATATGGTCGAGAAAGCTATGGCGCTGTCAGCGGCGCAATGGCCGCACCCGTCATGATCGCAATCGCTGCTGGCCCGTTTGTCGCATCCCTTTTGTATACAGCAACTAGTGGCTATATCGGCACCTTGTTGGTTTTGATAGTCATTGCTGCTTTCGGTGCCGTGTTATTTATCTCCACCAAGCAAGCAGTAAAACAAAATCCCGCAACTATTTTGGAACCATAAATATGAACGCCACGATTTATCACAATCCTGATTGCGGCACATCACGTAACACCTTGGCGCTCATACGCCATGTCGGAATCGAAGCTGAAGTCATTGAATATTTGAAGCATCCACCCACTCTTCAAACACTGACAGCATTGATCGCAAATGCGGGCATGTCTGTACGTGCAGCCATCCGCCAAAAAGGCACACCGTATCTAGAACTGGGCCTGGATGATCCTGCGATCACCGATGCGCAATTGCTAGCAGCAATGATTGCTCATCCCATTTTGATTAATCGACCATTTGCCGTGACATCGGCAGGCACCAGATTATGCCGGCCTTCTGAATTGGTGTTGGATATCCTGCCGCCACCGCCTAAAGCATCCTTCGCCAAAGAAGATGGCGAACTTATTCTTAATGAAAAGGGACAACGTGTCACACCAGCTAACTGATTTACCGAATATTGTTCCTGAACATTTTCAGAAGCCGACTCAGGAAAACTTTGCGACTGTCACAAAGTCATCTCACGCACCAAGATTTTTACTGCTGTACGGTTCCGTGCGCGAAAAATCCTATAGTCGATTTCTAACCATGGAAGCTGCTCGTCTACTTGAAGCGATGGGCGGCGAAGTAAAAATTTTTGATCCGCGCGACTTGCCTCTGCCGGACAGTGCGCCCGATACACATCCTAAAGTGCAAGAGTTAAGAGATTTGGTGCAATGGGCAGAAGGCATGGTGTGGTCTTCGCCCGAACGGCACGGCTCCATGACCGGCATCATGAAGACACAAATAGACTGGATTCCCTTGTCGATTGGCGCCGTGCGCCCGACACAAGGCAAAACTCTGGCGCTGATGGAAGTATCCGGCGGTTCACAGTCGTTCAATGCGCTCAATCAAATGCGCATACTTGGTCGCTGGATGCGTATGATTACCATTCCCAATCAATCTTCTGTCGCCAAGGCATTTCTTGAATTCGATGATAACGGCCGTATGAAACCATCCGCTTATTACGAACGCGTTGTCGACGTCATGGAAGAGCTTTACAAATTCACTCTGCTAACGCGTGATACCTCATCGTATCTGGTTGATCGCTACAGTGAGCGCAAAGAAAGTACCGAAGAATTAAGTAAACGAGTGAATCAAAAAGCCATTTAGGACACGGGAAATCCTCCATCGTATGCCTACATACATTTTTAATATTATTAATTTCTTTTAAGACATTCTTAAGTTTCATCGCCTAATATGCATCCCATACGACATCAATCTATGGGGCGTACGCGTGAATCAAACAGATGAAATTGCAGCATTAGAACCTTACACAGAACTTCGCTCTCCCCAACTAACATTTTTCGGCAAAACTTATCTAGCCAAAAACGTTACGATCCTGTTGGGCATTGCCCTCCCGCTCTTCCTTTTTCTCGCGCTGGGTATCGATATCAAGCATGGTGTCGGTTACGCGTTTGACACCACTTTCCTGTTAACGCTGCATTCCTATGCCACGCCTCTGCTGGATCTTCTGGCTCTCAAAATATCAGCATTTGTCACCCTATTCAGCTTACTTGTCCTCGCTTTTCTGGCGTTCCGTCGTCATTGGCGCATAGCCTTTTTCTGGCTACTAGCTGTAGGTGGTTCCGCTATTTTGAATTCTCTGGCCAAACACATCTTTGAACGCGTCCGACCTGCGCTGTGGACGCTGGTTGCACCTGAAAGCTCATTCAGCTTCCCCAGCGGCCATACGATGCAGGCAATGACGATAGCTCTCACACTCATTCTTTTGCTGCGCGCCAGCCATCATATTCGCGGCATTATCATCGCAGCCGGTGGATTTGTCGTGCTCGTCGGTTTGTGCCGTATGTACCTAGGCTTGCACTACCCTTCAGATATCGTCGCCAGTTGCCTGTTGTCAATTACATGGGTAAGCGTTCTCACCATATTTTTAAGTGAGCGCTACTACACGCCACTCTCCGGCTTACTCAAGCATTAAACCTTGCTGCCATGCAACTTAACCCACTCTTAACGGGGCCGTTAGTACCCTCCACAAGTGAAGGCACATCATGTGCAGGATCGAGTGTGGACGGAAGGGAGTGCGGTATGCGCGTATTGCTTATTGAAGATGATTCAATGATCGGTGAGAGCCTGGAAGAAGGCTTGCGTAAAGAACGTTATGCAGTGGATTGGGCGCGGGATGGCAATACAGCCGACCTTGCACTACGCAGCCATGAATACGACATTATTTTGCTCGATCTTGGCTTGCCCAAAAAAGATGGCATTACGGTACTGGACGAGTATCGCCGCAGAAAAGGTGATGCCGCAGTACTCATCATCTCCGCGCGTGATGCAACCGCGGCACGCATACAAGGGCTTGATGCCGGAGCCGACGACTACCTGATCAAGCCTTTTGATCTGGATGAATTATTTGCCCGTATGCGCGCACTACTACGTCGCCGTTCCGGGCGCAGTAACCCTGAAATGGCTTACGGCGAATTAACTATCAATCCTGCCACACGTGAAATCTCCTTCAAAGGCTTGCCTTTGCACTTGTCTTCGCGCGAATTCACCGTACTTCTTGCCTTGCTCGATCAACCCGGCCGCATCATGTCGAGAGCACAGTTGGAAGAACGACTGTACGGCTGGAACGAAGAAATCGGCAGTAATGCGGTAGAAGTTTATGTGCACGGATTGCGCAAAAAACTGGGGCCTGACTTTATCCAAAACGTGCGCGGCATAGGATATAAGGTCGGTATCGCTGCATGATGACAATACGCCGTCAGCTTCTCATCTATCTGTTTGGCGGCATGATCTCTGCCACGCTGTTGGCAGGTTTTGCTACCTACATTCAGGTGCGATCCGAGATGGGCGAGATGTTCGATTATCAAATCAAGCAAATTGCGATTGCACTGCCGGCTGAGTTATCGAACGGTCACCAATTGCCAGATGAAAGTGATTTGGATGATGAAGTTGTGATGCAGATATGGGATGGCAACAACCAGCTTGTATTCACATCTGCACCGACAATACAGCTAAAAAAAGTCAATGGTTTTGGCTTTAACTACACGTCCTTCAAGGACAAAAAATGGCGTGTATACAGCGAACTTGATCAAGGTCGCACAATACAGATATCGCAACCCGTTGCTATCCGTAATCGTATGGCCGTATCGATGGCACTGCGTTCGCTGATACCGTTTGTGATTCTCATCCCACTACTTGCACTGCTTATCTGGATCGTAGTTGGACGCGGTCTTGCTCCCATGCAGCGCCTGGCGAAATCCATCAGTCAACGTTCACCAGATGCGCTCGATCCCTTACTGGATGAAAGCTATCCACCAGAACTGCGTCCGATGTTCATCGCCTTGAACGGTCTCTTAACAAGATTGGATCAGGCGCGCTCGGCACAGCGTGCGTTTGTCTCGGATGCTGCGCATGAAGAGGGCCGGCCGGGATTCATGCAAAATTTGTCAGAATCCAACCTAACCTTTTGA
>JAZJXV010000015.1:0-75034 GCA_040390795.1 Pseudomonadota bacterium
TGATGGCGGCAGTGTCCTGCCAAATGACCGTTTACACAAAATTATTTACACCCTCTTCATTTAAGGTCTTGCGAGCGTTTGCAGAATCTATTGGCCGGTCGATATTGTTGATGGATCGATAGTTACAAATGGTATTGAAGTCTTTTGTGCCGTTTGGACAAATGTGATTGAGATACAGCCCTAAGGGATTTTCCGCTTTCACCAATTCTTGAAGATTTAAGTAGGGTTTCCACTCGTTGAAAAGTGTTAAGAAAAATGAGCTGTACATCGAAAACAGTGTTGGCCAGAGAACTTCTTCCACCATTTGTTTGCGCTCTAATAGGCTTGCATCTCTTGATGCTACAAATCCAGAGTAATGACTAAGACAATCTGTAATGCTTTTAATCGTACAAAGTGCAAAGACTTCGGATTCTGTTTTATCGGCGTTAATAAATGAAACAATTCTGTCCTCGAGGTCTCTCAGTACAGTTTTCGGAAATTCGATTGGAGCTAATGCTGGTCGCTTACGGTCATCTTTGAACGCCTTGAGGCCGTTATACAAAGGATCTTTGTCGTTCGTCGTTTGAACCAATCCACTCCTAATGGCGATGTCGTAGACAATTTCACCCACTGTTGGAAATGGTGCCGTTGGTAAATTCTTCATCAGCTTTTATGAATGTGGGAACAACAAAAAGAAACTTTGCGGAAGGGGCGCAGCGACGTATATGCTGGCACCCCTCTGGCAGAAACCCAGTTAAATATTATTTTGATCAGTCATCGTCATCATCAATGTCGGCACCTTGGTATGCGTCGTTGTTTGGATTAAGTTGATTTGAATGATTGTCTATGCTGTCCGAATAAGCATCATTATTCGGATTCATGCTGTCGCTGCGATCATCATTTGCTGTTCTGCCCATCATTTTCTCCTATCGAATAGATATATTTCATCTAGAGGTCGCGAGGTGAAATCCCCTAGAAATACCTCATTAAACTTGCCAACCTTGCTGTTGGCTAAGCGTTTTGCGTATCAAATTACGCAAGAAAAAGAATAGATGAATGTTGAACGATTGGGATGGGGGAGAACTCGGAAAATGCGAAAAATATACTCATGGCACTATGCGGCCATCAGTAAAAATCTGTTCGACAAGTCTAATTCGAACATTACTTCCATTCACTAGCGTCACATTTGAAAATGAGTGCGAGCAAGAAAATTGCCCTATGCAAGTCCCGCCCATCAGGCAAGCTCGCATTTTTGACCTGGGCAATGTTAATTCCTATTTCCGACACCTTTATGTGTGCGGCTCCTTTACTAACGCGCTTTAAATCAGACAAGATATTCTTTTGGAGTACCAAATTTTCAAGCGACTTAATATCATCGGGTCTGAATGAGATTACTTTCAAGCGAAGCTGATCTGTTTGCGCTCCGAGGTCGACTAATAGCTGAATAAATACGTTGGCCTCAATGACACTCTTTGCAACGATCCAGGGCGTTTTTACATCCACATGCTCTGTCCAAGCCGCGCATAACGAAGCTAGCGTGGCGCTAAAAGCTGGTTTTTCATGGCACATCTGCTGAGCGGTTGATATTAGACGCTGTCGTTCAACACTACCGCGTTGGGTGCCTGTCACGACCCTGATACTTGAATGTGCTAACTCGGATTGTTGCGGTTCAAAGTCAGCAAAGCCGGTCATCTCGAAGAGTGACTTATAGTTATCCACGATCTTCTGCGCTTCTATTTTTCTAATTCCAAAATCATTAGCGGCAACCGTCACTAATTCATCTAGCGAAGAGCCATCAAGTTGTCGCTCGCAGAGTAAGCGGTCTATCGCTTGCCATGCAAAATTATTCGCACGAGGATCTGCAGCAGTAACTTTCCTTGGTCGACCTTTTACTTTTGGAGTGATCGGCGCGGACTCAGCTATTTTGTCTGCCAATGAGAGAATAGACGAGTTACGAAGGCGGTGGTGAACCAATTCAACCATAGGAATCGTTCGGGCGCTGTCCGTTGATTCGCTTTCTAATCTATTAAACTGCTGCGATATGGCAGGTGCGCTTACTCCCATCATCTGCGCCAATTGTTGGCGGCTGATCTGATTCATTTGATCTTCGCGAGAGGTGTAGTCGGCAATGGCACAGTGAGAGGTGTGCCAGTATGTATTGAAGATTGTGCTGACGTTTTCGTGTCCCATTAGCATGGCGACTCTTTCCATCCAAAATGGCCAACCAGCGAAGCCGGCTTTAATGGGCGAAGCTAATTGCTCACGGTCGATATGGCTGGCGAGTTTGGTATAAATTAATTCCGAATGGCCTTTGCCAGCTAATGTAGGAAGGACTGCCATTGCTACGCATGTGGCATAAGTATGGCGCATGGTGTGTGGAACAATTGTGTTTCCACCCGTGACATTTCTGAGCGCGGAGGTCATTAATTGGGCGATTCGGTGCGTTGGATACAGTGCGTTCGCGCGGGTAGGGTCGCTAAACAGAGCGGGATCCTCTTTGTTTGCCGCAGAAGTTGTCCGTATTTGCGCCAGTAGGAAATTTTTCTGATTGTTTTGCAGATTGTGTATATCAATGAGGCGAGGTCTTTTTGATTTGACTGCCCGAAAGCGGTTAATGCCCACATAGATTGAAGGCCCTGATTCAGAATTAATTGAATTGACGGTCAATCCATATGCTTCCTTGAATCGCAGTCCAAATCCATATGTCAATGTCATGAGTCGGCATGCGAGCTCAGCTTCGAAAACATCAACGTCTTTCGTATTCCGAAGTTGATGAAACGCTTGATCAAATGCTTCTGAAGTGATGATGGCACTGCGAATGCGTTTTGGACTAGAAAGTCCTAAACCTAGGCCCCATACGAAAGGGGCATCGATTTGCCATTGCAGGAAACGGTGAAACAGCGCGATCACGGTATCGACGGTGGAAGAATCTTTATCTTTTGCGGTGCTTTTCAGATTGCTATAGAAAATCCGATAATCTGATTCTTCAAATTGAAGGAAATCTACATCCCATCCTTGGTGAATTAATTCTGGGAGTATGGATGTCAAGTAGGTTGCAATGGATCCAAACCTCAGATCCTTCGTGCGCTTTCCTCCCTCGACTAGCAAATAATCGATGAAATCAAAGAGCAACGACACTACCTGACGTTCTTCTATCAGTCGTTCTAACTGCGCGCTCAGCGGTGCAACAAGAAGTGCCTTTAGTCTCGTTCTTTGTTGCTTTGAATTCCCCTTCCCATCTTCAAAGCGGAGTCTCGCTTGCTGTAAAAGTGACGATAGTTCTCGTTTAGCTAAAGATTGATCTTGGTGCGAGGCTATCGACAGTCCGCGGTTCGTTGCAACCTTCATGTTGGTAGCAACGACATTCATGGTTGTGATGCCATTAAAAATAGCCGCTTCACTTTTCATATCTAGAGATGGCCCTAGGTATTTTCCGGAAGCTATCGAATACAAACAGCCTGGTAGTCGTATGAACCACCACGGCTTGAAGACTGTTACCAAGTCACCAAATGTCCAACGGCTTTTGACTCTTCGAGTAAGTATCCGAATGAGGATGTCGGACATTGCCCCTTCGATCGTTTTTGGGGCAATCTCCAAATTTATTTTTGGGCAATGGCGCGTATATCCGAGAACAAGCGCGGTAGATGATGGGCTTAAGATAAGAGCTTTTTGATACCGGCTTGATGAGAGTTCCAGCTCTGTGCGCACGACAAGTCGATCTTCGATCTTGTAAAAAGATTGCTCTGCGATTGCACGGATAAAAGACTTGAGCTGTTTCACGTCCAGTACGGCATCGAACATGACCAGACTCAAACCAATGTGCGCAAGGTGAGCGATGCATTGCTTATCGGGGTCTGAATATTTTGCGTCTTCGCCGTAAGCGCTTGTCCATCCCAAGCGAATGGCAGTAGCAATTGCAAAGTGACGTGACGATAAAATGTCGACAGGTCCCACTTCCGTCCTTTGTAAATTAATAGTTGGTGAATTTACAGATTCTAAAAATGGATCCAACCGATTAATTTCTTTGTGCAATGCTGATAGTGTTTTGTCTCTAGCGGCCGGATCATGCGAGAACTGTATTGCAAGGTTTTCTTTTACCGCTTTGATGTCATCCTCATTTAATTGCCACTTCTGTTCACTTAAGTAATCTAATGAAAATATCGATTTGACTGCTTCACGTGCACGCGCAAGCGCTTGTGCCGCGTCTCGCTGGCGGCCTTCGTAACCCATGGTTGAAGCGGCAAACTCGGGACAAGATAAATTGGCACGGCTACGATTAGAAGTCGCAACAGATTTCCATGCTGGGAGGACTATCCACTTCGATTCGATCAAATATTCGTTGATTTTCGGACGAACTCGATCGGCCCATTCTTGTACGCTCCATGTTGATGCCTCTCCAAACACATGCAAATTTCTGTTGTGCCCCAGTAATGCTTCTAGATCAAACCCGTCTATACCTTTCGCCCATAGTACGTTTGTCAATTCCGAGCGAAATGATTTCATTCGTAATTTGACATCTTCACCAAGGTCATCCAAAAACTGCTTTTGCAAAATGTCCGTAGAGATGGGCTTGGTTTTTCCGTCTTTGCTTAAAATAAAAAATGGACTGTCAGGAAAAGTTGACTCAGTTTGCTCGGCCCGTCGGCCCATAAGAATCTTTACGGCCTCTAAATGCCGAAAGTATTCCTCCAGTTGATGTACAGCTGTATCTGCAAGCGGTACAAATCGAGCTTCACTACCAACGACGGCTTTGTCACAGATGAAAGCTAAGCGATCATCGAGGAGCAAATCCCATTTGAAGAAAAATGGACTAAGGCTAACTCGATGGCCTGTACTTATTATTAGTAGGAGAAGGCAGTAAGCGGAAAACCAATTGTGATAAAGAACAAAATTATTATCAAGTTTTGCCTGCTCAATTCTCTGGAGAAATTTGGAGCTGACCGAAAGGTGAGGATAAGTAGTTCTCCCTAAGCTGACAGCACTAGCGATTTTCTGAAACAGGTTGGCATCAAGGGTTCTTGCATATGCGCCAAAGAGCGCTTTTATGGCTTGGCCGTACTGACCATGTACTACATGGACCGACTGACTATGTATTACTTTATTGCGCTCATAAGATAAATAAAATGAAAGAGCATCCCTCGTTCTAAACGATTCAATATTCTTGCCGACTGGTCGCGTTAGCCATTCAGTTACAGCCGAATTTGATCCCGATCTATATAGTTCCCGTAGTAAGGCATACTTGATTTCGCGCGCTAAAGTTATTTTTCCTAACCCTGATTTTTCCTTTAGCCAGGCGTATGTTCTTTCTTCCCAAGATATTTCCGAGGGTGGCAGACACTCAGATATTGATCGAGATGATTTTTTGTCGAGATAATTCTTTATTGGTGATACGAAAAATTCCCCTAGGACTAAGCAAAGGGGAGGGGCTGGTGGTGATAAATTTCGTTTCCAGACTACGGATGTGACGTGATAAATTTTATTGTTCTGCAGCGAAATTGATTCGTCTTCTGAAGGATCGATTGAAACCTTTAAAAGTTCGGAAATTGATTTGCTAGTCGCAATGGCGAGGGCTGCCAAAAAGGCTTCGATTGCGTAGCCATCTGGATGTTGAAGTGTATTTCGAATGACTCCGCATAATCTTTGTAACCCGCCCGTTGGCATCGCCAGATGATGAGCAACCAAGCGTTCACGTTCCGATAATTTATTCCATTGCCTTACTGCTGCTGGCTGTGCTCGCTGATAGCTCGCTTCGGTATCGTTTGTACACGTGTGCTTGGTATCAGGAGAATTTTTTATGTCGGTAATGGATAGCGGTTGTGCAGTGTATTGAAGAAATTTTTTAACTCGTTTGTTGGCTGATTGAACGCCACAATTTAGTTCGGATTGGAGGAATTGTGAAATTCTAAAATTCAACGATGTGGAGTTAGCCTGTGTGTCTTCTTCCGATAACGTGGATATAAAAACTTGGATACATTCATAAAAGAAGGCGCAAGATGAGCTAGAAGGCGAGGCTGCTTTCAGCGATGAATATTCTGTATTCCAGTCTTGTAATAGTGCAAATATCCAAAACAAAGCTAATGCGTCAAGTTTGTCGACGTGGGCAGGATTTTCACTGAGATTATCTTCGCTAAGAATCAGCTCGCAATAGTCAGTTTTTATATTTCGACTTGTCTGTGTTGTATGCGCAGAACCGTCGATTTGTATGAGTGCCGCTGACGCCGCTTTTTTAGTATTTAGATTCTGAAGAATTCGCTCACAATTTATGAACCTTTGCAGCGGTGTGATAGCAGTTGGCATTGCTATGGCAAGATTTCTAAATCGGGTATTCAACATTGCAGCGAGTTCTAACCCGCGTTCAATATTCTCGGTCCCCGAAATAAACCCTAATTGGGTGAATGACGCTAATACTTCGTTGGCAGATATTTCTTCATCAGCTAGTAGACGTGACAGTTGGAGTAGTGAATTCAAAGCAAACTCATGGTATTTTCGGAATCTGTCAGAATACTATTAAGAGAGCAAAATTAGTTCCTTGAGGCAATGTATTTGTGTCGAGCTGGATATCAAATTCAGGGCGTTGTTGAATTAATTAGATTGGGGTTGCCATACCTCAGCAATTTGCCGTCTCGAAAAACTGCGATATAGGTGCTGGGCCCCCAAGAGACTACATTTGGCATGCGGCGATAGGTAAAGATTTCCTCGCGCGTATCGGCATTGCCCGCAGTCGAGGACGGCTCTCCCATTATTTGAATGACTTGGGCTTTATCCATACCAATCGATAGCTTATTAAAATCTGCCGCAGTGCCGTATGCCATTGCTTGGCATCCCGTCAGAAACGCAATGAGAAAGAGAGAAGTTAGTTTCTTCATTATTTACATTCCAAGGTGAATTCGTCTAGGCGAGCTTACAGCCTTTGTTATTTCTTAAATACATTAAGCGCTGACTGACCACGATGTAAATTAACGGCTTTGCCTTTTTGTACCCTAATTAAAACCACGTGGGCCAATTTAGCCTGCGACAAGTTCTTTTCCACTTAGTGAAATCAATATTTTTGATAAGTCATCGAATTATTCAATTTGAATAATTCGATGACTGCTATCTGCCTAATAAAGGCGGGGGCGGGGGACATTGATGAGTTAAAAACTGTAAACCTCCTGAGTGCTTGCTCTGGTTAACTTACGTCATCGGCGTCGAAATGGGAGGCAACATAAGAGCTGATGCGTCACCGCCTAGCATTATTTTTTTCGAACTACTGAAATTTGATTGTTCTGAAGCGATACTTCCAGCGTATCGTCCTCGTCCCAGCCTAGTTGCATGAGTAGTTCATCAGGTAGTTCTAAGATCGCGTCGCCGGAATCATCACCAGCATCGACCAGTTTCGTCTGCCAAGTAGGTGGATTTGATTGCAACATTGTCGTACTGGGCAAGTGTTGAATTAAGATATTTAGTAATTCACTATCGTTGGCAGGTAACTGCATCCACATTGCACAATGGTTTTCAGAATAATCTAGCCACATGCTTAATGCTTGCAGCGGCGTCACGGTTCTGGCGCTGACCAGCAAGCAATGTTGTATGCGTGCTATGTCATCGCCAAACTCTTGGAGTAATTCCAGACGTTCTTTCCTGGAGGTCGCCATGAATAGTTCCTGTCAAATAGTTAGCTTTTTGTCCGTTTTTCTTGGCCGCAGAATGCGCTTGACGCAGGTAATACGGATCGGATCTACGAAAGATTTTTCGATTTTATATTTTTGCAGTCAAAATATTCTAAGAGTTTTTCAGATCCTAACCGTTCGAGGTTCTCGTAGCTATCACCTATGGCCTGATTGCAGGAAATCCATATCTGGTAGATATGAAAGTTTAGTGCCGACCATATTGATTATTGCCTTTCGCACCGCCGTTTTTCGATAAGACGAAAGTAATCCGAGCAAACTAAATGGCAAACTTATCTCAATGCCTTTTGTGAAAAATGGGGCAACTGTATTCGGGATTGAAACTGTTCCGTGAGTTCGGCCTGCATCAAGCTACACGAAGCGCAGTTTCCTGTTTGAACGAAATCCGCTTTGAGATACAAGTGCTGTCCCTACGGGGGCCACGCGACAGCTCAATCGTTAGCAAGCTGTCGTCAGGGAACGCTGGGCTAAGCTCCAGTTTAAGATACTCAAATAGCTGACGATCATGAACTGCGATCATTATTTGCCGACCATGTTCCTTAGATAGGGTTTTAAGGAGGGCAGCGAAATGGGCGATATGGACGTCGTCCATCGATTGAACAGGGTCGTCTAAGATTAGCCAAGGCAACTCTTCAGGCACTGAAAGATGAAGCGCAATAAACAAGGTCAGTGCCGCAGTATTTAAGTTGCCAGCGCTCAACATAGCACCTGGTGTTCCCCCAGTATCGCCGCCCTCGCGATGTTCGGTGATGAGCTTGGGTACTAGTTTGTGTGTCGCGGACTCAGGAATACGAAACGCTGGTACAAATGGTTCGATTGGTGCCAACCGCACGAATAGGTCGCGCCAAACGCGGTTAAGCCTTTCGTTAAATTCGCGCCGGATAATGACAGACCTAACTTTATCTACAGTTGTACGGATCTCGTTGCCGGCATCACGCAGAATTTGGGCTTTCTCCAAAGATTGATTCGCGCGTTGCCAAGACGCGTAATCCTCTGCAATTTGTGAGTCAGTACTCTGTCTTCGACTGCGCGCTGATTGGATGGCAGAAATGTAGTTGGTCCCCTTACGCTTCATTAAAAGCCGTTCTTCGAGGTGCATAGCTCGGTTCGTAAGTAGTTCCTCCATTCTTGTCGCAGCTGCGTCGAAGGATTCTCCTTCTTCTGGCGTCGGGGCCCCAATCATAAGCGCGAAGTCGCTCAAAGTTCCGCGCGCTGCAGCGATTGAAACATGGTAGGACTCGACGGCAGTTAGCGCACGCCGTGCAGCGACGTCGGCCGCACGTAATCGACCGCCTTCTCGAAAAGCGCCGATAACGCTATCAAGCTCATTTATAGATGTCGCGACAAGCGCAAGCCTTCTGTCGAGATTTGCAAGAACTTCCGCGTCGACTCGACGCACCGCAAGTGAATCAATCTCGCGGTTTAGACGCTCGATGGCGACTTGGATTTCGCCGCGAGTGCGGCCCAAAGTTATTAATCTTTCTGCTGATGCAGAGAGAGTTCGGATTTTGTTATGGACGTGCTCGGCTAAGGAGGAGCCGCTTGTTTCGCCGAAATCGCGATCACAGACGGGGCAATTGTCATTAGAGATATAGGAAGTTAGCTCAGCTAGCGCCGAGCCGAGACTGCCAGCATCATTCGGTAAATGCGATATCTCTTCTTCGAGCATACTAAGTTGCCGAAGGGCTACGTCCCGCTCGTCTTGCGCTGTTGAGTGCCGGCCTATTTCTTCGCGCGCTTTCGAGACACGTTTGAAAAGTTGTATTTGCTCAGCGTTAAGTTGTGCTAGCGCCGCGTCTGCGAATTGCTCAGGACTGCTTGGAAATGAAACATCGGGCAATAGTACTTCTACTCGGTTGCGAAGCATTCCAGTGCGCTCACCATACTCTACTTCCCAATTCGAAAATGCATCACTAGCCTCCGCCGGTCCGATCAGGTTCGCCACAGGATGAAGTCCGATCGCTTTCTGCGCAGCATCAATTTCACGCCGAATTGATGCGAGCTTGCGTCGTTCATCAGTTAGCCTTGCGAAATCCTCTGCATCGCCAGCTTCTGAAAACGCTGCTGCGGTTACTTCTAAAGCATCTTCATGAGGAACGATGGACAATTCAAGCGAAGTGCATAGCAGGGTTAGCTCTTGCAGTTCGTATCGAATTTGCTCATTCAGGGAATGTCGCAATTGGCGTTGGTCTTTCAAAAGCCTGTCTAAGCGCAACTTTTCATTTTCTGCTGTGAGCCAGCCCTCTGTAATCTTACGGACGTTGCGCACATCCGTGAGCGGCTGTAAGCCAGCCTCTAGTGCGTCAAGGCGATCAAGGCCCAGCAGTTTGCCAACAAATTGTGCCAGAGGCGATGTCGCGTCATTGCCAGCACCTTGATAAATTTGGAGCAATTGGCTGAGCAGAGACTGAGGCAGGAATGCCCGCTCTCGGAAAAAAGTGGCACGTTGCTCATCCAGCGCATTTAGCGACTGCGCACCGGATAAATTTAGACGCGCTTCATAACTTGCTTCTAACGTTCCCTCAAGAGTTTTTAGGAGAACACTGCCTTCTGGGGCTGATCTATGAAGTAATTGTTTCTTATAGTTAAAGTCAGCTCGTTCTAGTGCTTGGATTTTTCCAGTAAGCGCTAACTCAACGGCGGATAGGAAACTTGTTTTGCCAGCGCCGTTTTCACCATGAATAAGTACCACCTTCGCGTCGAGAGGGGCGTGGACATGGCCTCGAATGCTACGAAAATTTTTGATGTCGAGACTTTTAAGACTGAAATTACTCATGGTTGTTCTTACCCAGGTTCAGATACAAACGCGGCATTGATTGCCATTGCCATAGCACCAGTGACTGCCTGCTCACCGCCACTTGATGCTGCGATCACCGCATCCATAAGCGCTCTATTCATATTAGACGGAAGGGCGCGAGCAAGTTGTTCCATGGCCGGACCGCTTCCGTCTTCCGTGGTTACGATAGGAGTTGGAAGTGTCAAAGGAAGAAGTAATCTGATGCGATCATCTAACATGATGGTGGCGGTTTCGCCTGCCGGTTGGTTGAGCTCGTCAAGCGCTATATTTTCAACCTGCAACACTCGGCAGGTTTCTGAAAGCGTTTCAACACCTTCAGACAGTACCGCGCCTACAAGGATTACAGTAACCACATAGCGTGAACCAGTTACATCAAGAGCTCGGCTTAACGCCTCGACCCTTTGTTGAACTTGTGATCCTACGCGATCGCCGAAGTCTCCCGTGGTTGTATCCACCATAAGTACTAGATCTAGCGATCTACCTGCTTGACCATGCATTGCTCCGGTAAATGAAAACTGAACTCCGGCAACGCTAAATGGTGTCGGAAGATCAGAATAGCCCGCAGTTCTAAGGCGTTGCTGAATTGCTTGAACCAGTGGTGAGATATTCAAAGCATCATCTCCGAAATAAATTCTTTTTGAAGTTGTGCGACGTCGTGGCAGCGTACGAGTAGGTCACCTAGGCTGACATGCGTTTCGCCGACATGTCCTGTCCGTCCGGGCGCCGAGCGCATGCGCCGAGCAGTTCCGCCGCCAGCCATCATGTGATGCCAAGCGTCGTCTGCGTGGACTACTATAGCGTTGTTATTGGCGAACGCTCCCTGGCTTTTTAATTTGATTGCATCCGTAGCTGACTTCACAACAAAGACAGGGCGTTCCAATCCGTCTGCGCGCAATGCGCAAGCTCCCATTGCACCTGAAGTCAAATCGTTAGATGCAGGCGGACTCAATTTCCAAAGACCGGACGTGCGTCCATGTTGCAGCAAAGACAGAGCAACTCCAAGTTGTCCCAGACTCATTGCTTGCGCGTTGTGATCCGCTGCAATTAGCCCGGGTGTCGAGATACTAAGGGTTTCATAGCCTTCGCTGTTCAAGGGAAGGACACCGCCACGGTATACAGCGAGCATTCGAGACCAGAGAGCAATTGCATTATTCACAAACGGGGTTAAGTCATCAACGCCAGGGGCGGGTTTCGCAAGCTCCGCGACATCGTCCCGAAAGCCCTCAAGTAATGGCTTGAGTAATTCGGCCATGGCGCCCTTTCCTGAAGCGTCGAGACCTAGTTCCATCAGGCGTAAAAGTTTGTCGCAAAGCAGTTTTAAAACGAGCGCGATTAAAACCTTCGCGCCCCAAGCTCGGAGTAGCGTCGCCCCATGAATGGACGTGGGATCGAGGTTATATGTTTCGCTATAACAAAGACGTAAAACGTCGCGCTGCCCCGGCTTGATAGTATCCTCGCAAAAAATATGTGCGGGTGCTTCAGGGGCACAAGGCCATGGCCAAGCGTGTGCTGCTTTCGCGCGAGTGAAAAGGGTTTGAAGGTTGCTGTCTTGAATCGAAAGCCCCATAACTAAAGTCTTATGAGTCGTCGCTAGTCCGACAACCGCATTGCGCATCGCGGCAAAGTCAGGGCTTTCCGGCCAGTCCATGATCTGAGTGTGACTGCCAGTTAAAAAGCGTCGGAACACATCTGGCTCCCGCGTTGCTTGCACAATACAGCCGTGAAACTTCAACAGTCGTGCTCGTCCTATTGGGCCGCGAAGCTGATTCGGATCCACGACCACCTGCATAACGCCCGGTACACCGTTGCTCAACCGGTGGACTGCGGATTCTATGAATCCGTCCCAATTCGCGGAAGCAATCTCTTGTACAGCGCCTTCAAGCGCCAGTATTGCGATACATAAATGTTCTGCTGCTGGCGGAGGAGGATCAATGAAGGCTTGCCCAATATCGATAGCATCCCAGAGAATGAAATCTGGCGCTGTTGCTGCGATGCGGATATCGAGTACGCGAGAATATTTGTTCCAAAGGCGATCAATAATCGCGCCATGTTCGGGCCAGTCAGCGAGCGGATCTCCAAGACGAGCCTCTACAGATGCAGGCGCGACTTCAGCAAGGGCAAGTGCCTCCTCTAAAGCCGGCATAAAAGTTGCGGCAGTCGCAGGATCAATTGCTCGTACACGAATGTAGTCAACGGCACGTTCTATAAGGTTGCCGAGATTGGGCGCCTTACTTGATATCCCCGATCCGACCCAAAGTGCAAACTCTCCATTTTCCACTGCATTTGCAACGGAGGCGAACTCGTTCTTGAACTTTTCAAGAACTTCCCGAACTGTAATCTGATGTGCTGTCGGATTTGCCGCCATACTTTTCGTTCCCTTATTTGCCTTTGAACCTCAGGGCATTTTTTGTTTTCTACGTCAACGCTCGAAGCACTGAATGTTCGTGCGACGACAGGACGTTGAGACGGATGACTGTTATAGCGACATTAATTCGTTAGTATTTCATTCTTTTGACGTGTTACGCAATAATCTGAAGAGTTTTAGCGAGGCAACGCTGCCTCGAAGCGCTTAGCACAAGTCAACTTGATGGCCTGCGAACGCAGAGAGAGCGCATTGAAGGGCAGAACAACTTAAATTGCCTTAATCTGACAATAAAATCACGTTGTGAATGGAAGTTGAGATGAACAAGATGACCAAGTATTGGGTGGCGACGGCCAGTTTGCTGTACCCATTCATTTCGTCTGAAAAATTAGTTACTCGAGATCAGATTCGGCGTAAGTACCTAGATCTTTTTGGAGAGACGTTAAGTCAGAACCTTGAGCAACATCTGATCAGTTGGAAGGACAGGAATGCGGATAAGGGGATGCCAACTCGAGGAGGTAGCCGAAACCGCTACCTTTTCAAGACTAACGACGCGGTTACTCCAGATTCCGACGGTCGTTTTCGATTATATAAACTATCCGATAGTGACTTTGACGGCGTCGACAAATCCTTGGGGCCGACCTGCCCTGCTAGGGAAGAGGTTCTGGATGAATTTCACTATTTGATCGATTGGTATGTTGGCAATTATCGTGAGTCGCTCAGTGAGCTCGATGACGAATCTGAAGCGGATTCGGCTGAAAGCGAGGTCGCGCACTCTAGTCTCAATCCTACAGAGAAGGAGAGTTTAATTAAAGCTCGTCGAGGGCAGGGCGTGTTTAGGACCAGAGTTGCAAGTATTGAGGCAGGGTGTCGGCTGACCGGCATTGTGGAGCCACAGTTTTTGATCGCCAGTCACATCAAACCATGGGCGCGATCGACGAATGCAGAACGACTTGATGGAAACAATGGGCTGCTACTCTCACCCCATGTCGATAGGTTGTTTGATAGAGGATTTATAACCTTCGATCACGATGGAAGTGTTGTCATCGCACCGGAGGCAGATGAAGTATGTCGTATATGGAGTATTGCTGCTACCCAGAAACGCTTGTTATCTTTATCTCAGGAGGACTACATGCGGTACCACCGGAAGCATGTCTTTCGGAAATGGATTCCAGGATCGCAAGAAATCGTCGAAATTTGATTCTGTGCGTTTGTTCGAGTTAACCATTTTTTTCAAGCCTTGTAGCTTGCTAACGCAAGATCGATACCTTTTCGCGGGCGGTTTGTTTCAAACGGCCAATCATTTTTCCTTTGTGAGTGCGCCTTAGGTTGGCAGGTATCTGCCTCTGCGAAGGCAAGTAATATATTTTTTATGAAATTTGGCAGTTCAGCCTCGGCAGCCTTTCCGAGGCGCGCCCAAAATTCGATTTGCTCCAGAATAGAGCGATGTCCAACAATGGCATATGGCTTGTCTAATTCAATCAGTTGATCAGTTGATCCGGCAACTTCACAACGGTGGCCATACGAACTCATCAGTATTTTATTGTGGCTCAGTATATAACCTGTGAATTGCTGGTCTCTTGTGGAAGGCGGGCTTTAGGTCAGATATGCGGCATTAAAAGAGAATGACGTTGTGACAAATTACTTAATCTAATCAACTAATTTATACCATAAGCTACTTATGTAAATTATCTTCGTTAATCAAACTAACTATATAGAACAACAAGTTATATCTATTAAAGACAATTTATATGAGTTTTCGTTGATATAGTTTTGTGGCCTCCGAAGCCAAGGGTCGCTGGTTCGATTCCAGCCAGCCGCACTTCAATTTTCCCTATGAAAATTGATTTTTTTCTGTTTGATGGGCATTCAATTTTTTCGCTTTGTGCTACCCAGGTGCTACCCGACGGATGAATTTCTAGATAAGTTGAGATAGCTCGAATGGTGTGTTTTCAGATTCGAAATTTTGACCAACTCGGAAAATTTGGAAGTCAGTATGGATTTGTATTTGGTTGAAATTATTTGTTGATCCATCAGGAAAATAATCTTAATAATTTTTAGCAACGTAAGGGTGACCTGCCTGCCACCTAGATTCCCAGTGGCCTATGAAGGCCTTTGCTAATTGCACGTCGTTCCAAATTACGACTACGTTTTCACTATTCGATTTTGCAGCGGCTTTGCTGTAGTTAAAACTGCCAGTTTGTACGTCTTTTTGGTCGGCAATAATATACTTATCATGATGTATGGCATAAGCAGAAATCGTACGGGTCGGAATACCTGCATTCACAATCAAATTCAATGCAGCCGTATTCGCCCTTCCCATATTTCCTCGCTCATCAACGATCACTTGAACGTCAACACCTCTTCGCTTTGCAGCTATGAGCCTTGATACAACTCCCGGTGAAGTAAACGAATATGCAGCGAGACGAAGGGTGCTATTTGCCGAGTCGATGATCTTATAGACTAATACGTCAGCTGAACCATCTGGTGAAAATGCACTTTCAATCGATATGTCATTCGATCCAATGTTAGTCAGCGTTGCTCTCTCAGGCGTGCTGCCACATGCAACCATAGCAAAGATGAGCGATGCGCTTATAGTCAGCCGAGCCAAAGTCATCGGGCTGCGGCGGTTATCGGAGGCGTTAGATTTACCAGTCATGAACATCACCCCTCGTATCGTTTGACAACTGCATTTAACTCGATTCTGGCTCCTGGATGGCGCAAATAATTACGCACGAGTTTGTACAAATCCATGTCCATTACAGATCCGCCCGATAAGTTGCAAGCATGCACAAACGCTATCACTCCTTGGTCACACTGCTCACGAGTCAAATTTTCGTAATTTTCATAATCAACCACCTGTGTTGGTGGATTGACGTATGAATGACCTCGATACAACGTCAATGCGGCATTGATGTCCGCCACTGAAATTTTCTTGAGTTGCCTGTCATCCATCACCACGTACTCCTCAGATATTGAAGCTCGACCCCGCTTAGGGAAGCCATTCTTTTTGCCTTATCAATATCGGCTATTCGGTTCTGCCTAATCCATGCATGAATAGTTGTGTTCGATACTGCCATATGGTGCGCCGATTTAGTTGGGCCGCCCAAACGATCAACTGCGATTTTGACGCTGTTGCCCCATTCCGCTGGGGCTGTTTGCGTTGCTCGTCCCTGCGGATTATAGGGGCGGGCTTTGCTATTTAAAGGAGTTAAAAATGTTAAAAGGTTTATCCATCACACCGCCTGTACTCGGACGTATCACCATCGGCAAGGTCGTAGAAAAGAACGGCAAGCGATTGCCGGAAAAAGATGACCAATTCACGATCACCAGCCAAGTCCAAAACAAGGACGGTTGGGTTTTACATCCTCTCGATGAAACCTTACGCAAGGCTTCCAGCAATAACAAAATACGATCGATTCCCGTCCGTGTCTTGTTCAACGATCCCGACTTAAACCTCAGAGCTGAATACAGCATGTTTGATCGTCAAAGCGGCAGGCCACTCTGCGTAGGTAATGGAGATGTTTGCAAGCGCTACACAGCCTCAGGAGTACAGACACTACCTTGCCCTTCCCCTGATAGCTGCGAGCTTGCCAAGGGCGGCTTATGCAAGCCGTATGGCCGACTGAACGTACAAATCGATGATGAAGATGAGCTGGGAAGTTTTATATTCAGAACCACCGGCTATAACAGCATCAGATCGCTTGCCGCTCGCCTCAATTACTACCAGGCGGTGTCAGGGAATTTGCTCGCCTGTATGGCCCTGGAATTACGTTTGCGAGGCAAGAGCACCACGCAAAGCCACCGCTCTGCAATTTATTACGTCGATCTGGCGGTGCGTGAAGGTAGCACCTTGGAAGCCACTATTGCCGAAGCCAAGCAAAATGATGAACGGCGCAAGTCAGTCGGATATGACCAAGCCGCACTAGATACCGCTGCTGCACACGGCTTTGCCAATGGCGCATTCGAAGACAGTGAAGATGAAATTGCAGAAGTAGTTGCGGAGTTCTTTCCTAGCAACGACGATGTTAGCGATATCAGCCAACAATCCGCAGCCAGTAACGCTCAACCAAGCCTGAAGGATAAGCTCGATAAAAAAGTCAGTAACAACACGGAGAGTAAGCAATGATTCTCCCCAGCCTAATACTCACATTTTGTGTCGTGCCTGTCTTGTTGATCGTACTGGCTTTGTTGTGGATGTGGCTTGGGCAGAAAATCTTTGCGTATCTCTTAGGTGGCTAGTAGCTGCTCTAGCCCTGATTCATCTGGGGCTTTTTTAGTCGGCATGAACGCCAAAGGCGATGGTGTTGGCCACTCCAAATATGATGGCGAATGCAATGTTGACAATGTCGGCGGAGCCGGTGGTCTTGCTTGTTATTTTTTTCTATCTATATATAAGGAATCAGAGCCACATCAAATCGCCAGAAAATACAGGCAATGCAACGATATTTGAACCCACCAACTTTTGATTTTTTGTGGGCTGCCAGGCCGATTCAACGCTCCCAT
The DNA here is from genome assembly GCA_040390795.1 of Pseudomonadota bacterium. Lineage (GTDB taxonomy): Bacteria > Pseudomonadota > Gammaproteobacteria > Burkholderiales > Burkholderiaceae_D > Oxalicibacterium. The sequence goes on from JAZJXV010000015.1 coordinate 17,312, forward strand.
ACCCACACCAACCGCAACAAATTATTCAATTATTGCCACTCAGACACTGTGTAGCGTTTAGAATCTACCGATATCTAAAATTAAGGGAAAACCATGGCGTCGAACTTCACCGAGATTGCTTCTTTTACTTGGTCAGTCGCTGACCTACTCCGTGGGGATTACAAGCAGTCTGATTACGGCAAGGTCATTCTGCCTTTCACACTACTACGCCGCATGGACTGCGTGCTGGAAGCAACCAAGCCAGCTGTGTTGAAAGAAGTCGACGCCAGAAAAGATCAAGGCATCGACCTCAAGACCTTCCTGACCAAAAAAGCAGCGCAGTCGTTCTACAACACCTCGCCGTTCGACTTCACCAAGCTGCAAGGCGATGCCCTGATGAAGACACGAGGGATTGTCTCCAACCTTTGCTTCATCGAAATCAAGACTCACTCCACATCGCTACTCTCAAACAAGCCGTATCGTGCAGGATGTTGGGCACCATCGGACGAGTTGGCCGGTGCAGTCGCCCAGGTCCAAGGTACTGTGCATTCTGCTGTTGAAACGATAGGCAACAAATTGACCATGAAGGATGAAAACGGAGCCGCTACTGGTGAAGAGGCTTTCAACTATCAGCCGAGGTCTTTCCTCGTAATTGGAAGCCTGAGCGAGTTCGTTGATGAGAACGGCGTCAACTCAGACAAATATCGTTCTTTTGAGCTGTATCGGAAGAACACAGTTTGGCCGGAAATTATCACCTTTGACGAACTATATGAACGGGCAAGGTATGTCGTTAATCACAATGGATAGTTGACATCAAGGGATTAGAAAAAGCATAGCAGACGTTGCAGGACGGACTGTCGAATATTTTGCTGGAGTTGGTGTATGCGGGATTTGCGAAAAAACGTGATGGCGAATCTGGCCGACAGAAGTAAATAATCAAAAAATATGAAAATTAGATTTATTGGCGCTGAAGATAATCACGTTACTGGCTCTTCTACTCACTTCTCATTCGAACGGAAGAATGTTCAATTTTTAGTTGATTGTGGTCTCTACCAAGAAGAGCCTCATTTGAAAAATCGCAAGACTAGTGAGTGAATAGTTTTTCCTTAAATTGATTCCAAAATTCAAAACCAATAATCATGAGCTACTTTAGCAATTTTGAACGACTGTTTATGCAGCGAACCTTAGAGATCGTAGACGACTATAAGGGAGACTACGATACTACCCTCCTGTTGAATTGCCTCTTAGGGTTGTTGTTGGTACCGAATGAAAAATTTCTCGATGTGCTACCTGACATTCCGATTGAACATTTTGGAAACTGGGGTTTAGACGTGAATTGCATTTCAACCCTCGGAAAGGGCGTTAATTCGGCCGATATGAATTTAAAGATGCTGGTTCGTAGGCTTCGTAACTCAGTAGCACATTGTCGAATAGAGCCGGTTCCGAATGATCATAGGCCTTGCGAAGGTTTTTCTTTTCGAGATACAAACGGCTTTGAAGCAACAATAGGGGCAATAGAATTAAAAACATTCGTAACCTGCCTATTAGCATATCTTCTCTCCCGTTGAAGTGTCATCGAAAAATATCGAAACTTGAATCGTATTCAATAATTTTAGCGTCTTATATTTTCAAGGAGGCATGGAAGATGTGTGGGACATTTAATCAAACATATACGACGTTCGAATAATACAAATCAAAAATCTGTCCCCCACGTCCCCCTTAGCGCCCCACAAGAATTTCTCTAAGGGATCACACGGACCCTCAGTCATCATTTGCAATATATCTTTTTGTCCCACCTGTCCCACGTGTCCCACGAAAAAAAATCAACTATGCATTAAATACAAGTTTTCTAATCAGATACGCCCTGCATGTCCGTGATTTTCATCGATGGCTTGTTTCAATGATTCAGCAAAGATTTGAGATGATCGAGCTCCGTGTATGTTCTCGAATACTCCTAGCCCTTTGCCTGCGTCGGCGGGGATTTCTATCATCCGTACTTCTTGACCTGCCATTACGAGTTGCCCCGATGCTGCCATGAGGTCGGCCATGCTTTTTTCACCGGAAGACAGAACAAGATTTCGCCAACGTTTTACCGTTCGTGCATCACCATCTTTGTTGGCACGGCCTTTACCCTGCCCATTGCCCAGCATATACGCTGCTTCACCTGCAGATTTGGCATCCGCCTGACCGAGTTCATCCAGCGGTAGCACAATGTCATTATGCATAGTTGCTACACCTTCAAGGCCGTTTACTGTCATATTCCAAGTACGGATTAAGGCATTGCTGCCCCATGGGCTAGAGCCAAGGTTCAGGCAAATTGATTTACCAATACTGCTATTTCCACGTAAATGAAATCCGCCATTATCTTCACCGAGTAATGCGAGTAACGGTGGGGCCAATCCAATGCAAATGGACATAATTGCTCTTGAATTACCTTGGCAGGGAGCGGCAACGTTATTTTTCCATGATTCCACTGTACCTTTGCGTGCGAATCTTTTAATTTCATCTGGATCAGTCGTTGAAAACACTACACGCTCATCAGATTTGCCGTATGCAGCATCAGGTAAAACAAATATATTATTAAACCATCCCGGCTGCTTTACTGATAACGCCCGAGCCTCTGGGTTGGCTGCGGCTAGGTATGCGGCAAGACCATCTCTGGCTTGTTTGCCCGACTCAATTGATAAGCCCATTTTTAAAAGTGACCCACAATATCGATCTCCGTTGCTGCCAGATAAAGTTTCTTTTGGCATTGCCCATGTTTTTACAACGCCATCAGGATCTGTGAAACGTAGTTCCAGCCCCCAGTTCGAACTATCATGATCTCGTGTCAGTGCAGTTACATCGAGACGAGAACAGATTTTCAAAGGTGGTTTTACTTCCCCATCTTTTATAATGATTTGTGACACGCCTTCTGGTGTAATCGTAAAACTCTTGACGTTGTATTCTTCTGGCAAGTGATCAATTTCAGTTTCAGCAATCGCTAACTGGCGATGAAACATCCACCCATACAACCCTGCAGGTGATTTCGTCACTTCGCCGTTTTGTCTTCTGCATCCGCCATTCGGACAGCCTTTAAAGCCCAACTCACGAATGCGTTGACAAGTTATCGGAGCAGCGCCATTTTGTAATCGTCGTATTTTTACTTCAGTTTCAGCTTCATCATATTCAGGGTGATGCTCACTGGCAGAATGAATCCAAGGCTCGCAATTTTCAAAACGGCAGCCGTTCGAAATCATCGCCATCCAAAGTGGCTCAGCAAGATGCGGCTGATTTTCTTGTCCCGATGCAAACTGCATAAATGCACAGCGATTGACGACTTCGGTCAGCCCTTGCTCAAATCCGAGATCCGGGCCACTACATTCCATACCATCAATTTCGGCAAGTGGCTGTTCGTTAGGATTGCGTTGAAAAATCAGCGGGTGTTCAGTCACCTGCGAAATCAAATCTGGTAACGCATCCAGACAAAGAAAAGACCCTTGTTGAATTTTTACGAAATGATCATTTGTGCCAACCGGATGTGCAGGCTTGTAATAAAGACGAGCTGGATCTTTAGTCGCAGGATCATTACATCCTCCGGCGAGTAAATTGATACGCTCCCAAACTTGCTTCCATTCATGTGCTGGAACAGGTGCACTTAAAGGCAAAATGACTCTGTATTTTTCCGACGCAGAAGAATGCGAAAAGGAGCTGTGTATCAGACAGCTATAACCGCTAAAACGCTTTAGTAACAACTCGTGGGCGGTTCCGTCATCAACGTCAATGACTGCCATGGATACTTGAACAACGTTTTCATTTTTCCGAGTACTTCCTTTAACAAAGCTAACGGGCGACCATCCCAACCCATCTTTCTTCGATTGTGCGGGATGCGTGGAGAATGAGTCGCAAAATGATTTCCACGTATGCGACTTTGCTTTCGGTACATTGTCCTTGCAGTTGAAATATTCGCTAATTTCCAAGGATGGCACATCAGGATTTAATATCGCCTCATTTACTATTATTACTGCACTTTTTCTGTCATTACTGATCATTGCATTTTTTGGGGGCTGAATATCACCCTCTATTTTTAGATTAAAATAATTCATCAAGCATTGTCTCTATTATTATTGCTCGGTCGAAACTTCGAATTTCGCCGGGCTTTTCTTTTTATTAAACTCTGTTTTACTGCCTAAGTAGTAAGTCTGTTTACATAACAGCCTCCGTCTCAAATCGTGGTCGAAGCGTTTCAAGTGGAAACCCACTCGCTTCAGATACTTGTTGTGCTTTATTCAGATTAGGGATAATTCCATTGCGTACCCACTTACTAATTGTGCTCGTCGAAACCTGCAAGTGAAGCCCTGCAATTTTGGGGCCTCCCATGTTGAATATTGCCTTTTGTATTTCAGTATTATTTTTCATTTTTAATTTCCATTTTCAGTAAAATTCGGCGATTTTTTCTTCACCTGAAATTATGTTAACTCCTGATTTCTCGTCGAATGAAATTATTGAAAATATTTTTTTAGGCAAAATTCTCCCCTGAGCTTTCGCTCACGTTTTATTTTTACATTTTTATTTTTACGTAAATACGGAAGCTGTATCAGCTTCTTTTAAATCACCGCTGTTGCTCGGGGTTGCCAAGCTTCGTTTTATTTATGGCGGCTTTATAGATTCCTTGCAGTTGGGAGTCTATGCTTCGAGCGTACCGTTTACAGAAAACAGATTCAATACGTTTCAGGTGCTGGATATAACAAAGTATTTCGGGATATAGATGGCAGATAAAGGCTGCGGGGATTTGTGCAAAATCGAGGGGCGTTTAGCAGAGATTGACGACTGAAAATTTCCATCTAATAGCGAAAACATCCTCCCAATCCTCCCAACGTTGCGTTTTCGAAGCCATTATTGGGAGGATAGGGGAGATTATTTTCAGAAAGCGCCACAACCAGTCAAAATCCATGACCAGATGGGAGCGTGATCAAGCCGTCTGTGTTTGACCAGAAGCAGGCAGGAGTTGAATAATTCCTGGCACGATTTGCGAGGGGCGAAAGTATTTCTGTGCCTCCTCTCTCACCTTAACCAGCCACAATATCTTCCCAGACTTCCGCTGCTCAAAACCCAATGTGGATAGCTCTCGTCCCAGCGTTATCATATTGCCGGCATCAAACCCACGATCTCGGCACCAATTTTTAAATGCCATGAAAAGATCGCTTGGAACAACGCCTGATCTATCGGTAGACGGAGCCAAGCATTGATCAGCAAAAATTCTAACCGGAGAAATTTCCTCTCGGTAAAGCTGCACTGCTTGCAAAGATGACTCTGGGATGCTGAAATGATCTTGTGTACGTAGCTCGAACAACCCCTGCAGTGCCCACGCAATGATGCCTGGAATTTCCGGAAGCAGCGATTGCAGCAGATTTGGATTCCGCTCATTTTCGGGGATCTGATGATTGAACGTCAGAACCATCAAACGGCGAAAATAGCCATCGCTGGTGTCCTTGCAATCGGGCATGTTGTTCGTAGCAACCATTAAACGCACGTAGGCCTTAATTGTGCGTGACGGCTTATGCTTTAGCGCAACTTCAATTGCATCTCCGGATATCAAAGCCTTCAAGTCACCATCGGCCACAATGCCTTTCTTTGGCAGATCTGCCGAGACATTTAGCAGCTTTCCTTCCATGGTTGCACGGACATACGATTGACGCAAACGATCCAGCATTGCGCTTGACGTGTTTTTTTCGCCAACGATATGTCTAATTATATCCATCAACACTGACTTGCCGTTTGCGCCTTGGCCGTTAAGAATCAGCATTTTCTGCATGCTGCTGTCTGACACGAGGAGGTAGCCGATCCATTGACGGATCAGTTGAATTTTTTGCACACAGTCTCGGTCACCATCCCAGACTCTGTTCAAGAACGTCATAAATCCTTCACACCCAGCGTGAACGCTATACGCATGCGGAATGCGGTTCAGCAGCATATGCGCTGGGCTATGTGGCTCCAAGTTCCCGGTTCTAACATTCAGCGTACCGTTGCTGAAACAGATGAAATCCCGATTGGGTCGGATGATATCAATCGATTGCTCGCATTGGATGTGAATCATTTTGACTATCTCGGCAATGTGCCTTGGCTTAACGTTGCGACCAAGGTGGGGGAGTACAACTCTGCTTAGCGTGATGTCACGGACACTTGAGTAAATCCCGTCGTGGTAAGCGTAAAGTTCGTCATTGACGCTGACGATATTGTTCGCAAATTCGCTGGCAATAATCGATTTTGCGATCTCTGTCAGTCCGACTTCATTCGTGTTGCAATCCCACGTCAACAAATCTGCCGGGATTTCAGCAATTTCGCCAGTTGGTAATGAACATCCGCCTGTTGGGCATGTAGTCGAGCCATCAACTCTTGCTTGTTCGCAGGTGTAACACGGTGTCGTTGGTTCACGCCCAGCCGCCATTTCTGCATCGAACTGTGACTGCTCAACCCCCGGCAAAGTACTGCAGGCTTGGTGTGCATTTTCCTGGCCGTTTTCGAAGGGTGCCAAGGTTCTGTTTAATCCAGAACGCAAAGCAGCACCTGTCGGTTGGGCAGTATTGGTGCCAATGTAACGGCGAATCGTTGGGCATTTCAACCGTAGTATGTTGAATGCTTCGTTGGGGAAAATATGGGCAGGTTGGATTGCTGCCGGCACATCAACAGCAATTTCCACGCCTCCGGCATGAGCAGCCACTTGATTATTTTCACGCACGGATAATGGCGGATGAATATCGACGGTAGCCACATCAGCGCCTGGGATGAAAGGTGCTGATGTGCTTGATATGGCAGCTGCCGAGTTATGAGCTTGCGCCTTTACGGATTTGGCGGCCATTATTGATTCCACCCATTGTGAGCTGTTAGGCCATCAACATGTGCATTTTTTGTGATGAACGCATCGAGGTCAGTTTGGCGATACATTGCCCTACGACCAATGGAAATATATGGCAAGTTGTAGCGACCCGAAACGGCCCATTGGGCGAGCGTCTGAGCGGCGACGCCTAGATACTTGGCTGCAGCTTTGCGAGTTAGCAGCGGACTGACAGTGTCGCTGGTCGAACGGAACTGGTTCGTAATGACGTTCGGATGGATAAGTTCTGAAGCAAGCATATTTAATAAACCTAAATTATTCCGGCATACACAATGTTTCCGGCTTATCGGGATTATTGTTTTTTACTGCTTTTCATTCGAGGGAGAAAGTTCCCCCTCTGTTTTTTCCCTGAACTGGGATGGTTCATTTTCGGCAAGATGTTCAACAATCAGCGCCATTGAGTCAGTAAAGACGAGCCCTTTCATTTTTTGTAATCGACTACGCTGAGCCTCACGCTCATCAGCCGTTCTATGAGGGAGTAGCATTTCAAATTTTCTTTCGTTCTGTATGAATTTACCTGTCATCCGTGTAAATAATTCAAGGTCCATGTACGGAACGATTAATGCTTGGGCCCAAGTTTGTATTTTTTGCTCGTAATTGCCCGCCGTAACTTTGTCAGTGTTTTTTCGCCATTCTTTTAACCAAGACTTGAAGTTGGCACAGATCTGCTCATCAGTTGCCTGAAGATTAACCATTACATGCGCATAGTCACCAAAAGCTGACTCCGTATCTGTAATAAGTTGATTGTCGACCATAGTGCGCCCCGTTGCACCAGTCCGAATCATCGCATCGTGTAGCCAATTCACACGATTAGTCGTGATTGATTTAATGGTTGGCGTATCCGATGAAAAGGTAGGCCCACTGTAGCCTTGCTTGAATCCTAGTGGCTGGAGTGGAGCTGTCTTTATGCTTTCAAACAAAGGGAAGACTTTATCTGTTAGACCCGCATCAAGAAATCTTAAAATTTCGATTCTGTCCCGAATAACAGTGGCCCAAAGATCATAGGGAACAACTGTTTTGCCTGACTGATCCTTAACGCTTTTCAGTGATGCATATTTCGACAAATCAAACCATAACAATTCATCGTCGGTTGCATACTGATCGCTTTTCTTTTTCGCCATTTTGATCTCGGCAGGTTATTTGCTTGGAGGAAGTGGACGCAATTTCTTTTTAGGTGTTGCTGCTTTTTCCATGGCAGATGTTGCCGATTCCATTGCCACTTTAACTGGGTCAAACTGCAGATGAGCATACACGGCAGTAGCCTCGTTACTTTTGTGCCCGAGCATCTTGCCAATAATCGGTAGGCTTGCCCCATCCATTGCCGCCCAACTTCCTAAAGAGCGGCGAAGATCATGAAGTCGCAAGTCAATTATCCCCGTTTCAGTGAGAAATTTTTTCCAGCGTTTATTTGGTGGTGACATATACCCAGAGGCGCTATTTGCTGGAAATACAAATGGACTGACTACTGTCATGGACGCCTTGCGATGTTCGAGTAACTTTCGAGAGGCGCTAGTAAGAGGAATTGTTAATGCAGCACCGTTCTTCGAGGTCTCACTTGGTACAGTGAAAGTGCCAGCATGAAAATTCAGATCTTGCCAGCGCATTGCTAAAACATTCGCACGACGTGCCCCCGTATATAGAGACAAAAGTACAAAATCCCTAAAGTCTTGATCGTCAACTTTTTTAACTGCAGCCATAAAAATAGGAATCTCTTCAAAGGTTATAAAACGCTCACGACTGTTTTCCTTAAACTTTCCTATACCTTCGCAAGGGTTGTTACCTGTGTAAAGCTGCCAATTAATAATTTTGTTGTATATAGATCGGAGTAGGACAAACGTTTTGTTTGCTGTACGAGGGCCGACCTTGTTCTTAAGGTCGATCATCAGCTTTCGAACATCAGCCTGTGAAATTGATGACAACTTTCGATCTTCCCAGTCAACGGAGCCAAGTGACTTCACTTTTTCTTTGCCATGAGGTCTTTTTTGGCCGGCAGCTACTTTTCCAAGATAGCGATCGAAATCATTGCAAAGATCACTGGCTGTGCGTTTCCCCTGCGGTGCTAGGTGATCTTCGTAATATCGGTCAAAAGCTTGTCTAAGGGTGAGTTCTTGAGATGCAAGCATCCGATTATGTCGTTCTTGGTGAGCCGGATTAACGCCTTTGTCTAAAGATGCATTAACGGCATCTGCAAGTTTTCTAGCGATTTTGACATTGAGTGTTGGCGTTTTCCCGATCATGCTTAAAACGTCTGCGTCGTTGGCGATATCTCTGGATTCAGGCAAGTTTGGGCTGAATTGACCGAGAGTAATTCTAGTTGGATGACCGCTGACTTTTCTGTAAACCTGAAAAGTTTTTTTCCCACTTGCTTGAACGTCAATTAGTAGGCTTCGTGCTTTTTCATCACGATAGTAGGTGCGACCCTTTTCAGGTGGGGTAATTGCCGAGATTGAAGCTCGTGTGAAATTGAGAATTTCGCTTGCCATAGGATTTTCTGTGCTACTTCTGTGCTACCGAAAGAGCGTATCTGTATGCATATAAAGTAACATTAGAATATCCTAAAAATATAAAATACTCAATTAAATCAATTGGTAACAACCATTGAGTATTTCTGTATATTTCGTAACTCTTGGCCTCCGAAGCCAAGGGTCGCTGGTTCGATTCCAGCCAGCCGCACCAAATCTAGAGTATTTCGACGAAAGTATGCGCCAACCCAGAGGGGAAGTAGCTACTCTGTAGTGGGCAATCCGTGGGTTTTCGGAGCAGTTTTGCCGCGGGATACTTGTCAGTTTCTTATGCTTGCTGCACTGGCATCAAGATATCTATTGCTTCTCTATCCGTCTGAAACATGTGATCCGGCCCCATCGTTGCAATCAAGCCGGCGCGTTCCAAAACATCCCACACTTGCTTTTTCACCGCTGTGAAGTACAACTCCAGGCCTTCCGCATGCAGACTTTGTTGCAGGGATTCCAATGTCTCTATGCCACTGGCGTCGATGTCGTTGATGCCGCTGGCGCATAGCAGCACGCGTCTGATGGCCTTATCGCGGCCACGGCGTTCGGTGATGAAGCGTTCCAGCGTGGCAGCAGTCAGGAAATTCAAGGTGGAATCCATACGGACGGCCAGAACGTCTGGCGCGAGTGGCGGCAGATGGAAGCGTTTGCGGTCGCGTAGCGTGCCGTCCTTGTGCACGCCGACTTCGATTACGCGTGGATGCGTATGTCGATATAAAAACGACACCATGGTGATGCCGACGCCAGCGAACACGCCATAGTGCAGGCTGGGCGTACACCATAGCGTGACGCCGAAAGTCACGATCGCAACCAGTCCATCGTCACGGGAAATACGAAACAGACGCGGGAAAGCACGGAAATCCAGCAATCTGAATACCGGCACCATAATCATGGCTGCCAATGCCGAATACGGTAGATAGGCTATCGGCGTCGTGAGGAAGTACAGGCTCAGCAATACGCAAGCAGCTGCAATCAGCGATGCCCAGGCGCTGGTGGCACCGGCGTAAATGTTCAAGGCAGAACGTGAGAACGATCCACTGACCGGAAACGCACCACTAAAACCGCTGGTGATCTTGGCCAAGCCTTGCCCGATCAATTCCTGATTCTCATCCCAGCGTTCATTGGTTTTACGCGCCAGCACACGGCAGCTGGACATCGCTTCGGTAAAACTGATGATGGCCAGAATAGTTGCGGCTGGCCACAGTGCCTGGTGTGCGCCCCAACTGATGGCAGGCGGTAAGGCGAGTGGTGGCAAGCCAACTGGCAAGGCACCAACGATGGCACCGCCATGGCCGGCATAATCGATGGCCCAGCTGGCGGCGATGCCCAGTACCGTCACGATCAGCATGCCGGGCACATTCGGCGCATAGCGCTTCAAAGCCAATAATAAAAACAAGGAGCCAAGTCCGAATGCGGTCGTCAACAGCATCGCTGGCGTACCCGCCAGCAGTTTGCCGACTTCTGTCATCGCGCTACCGGCGTGCAGGTCCAGTCCCAACAGGCTAGGCAGTTGCGAGAGCACGATGATGACGGCAGCAGCATTGATAAAGCCGATCACCACTGGTTGCGACACCAGATAAGTAATCTTGCCCATCTTGCAAGCGCCCAGCAGAAACTGGATAGCACCCGCATACAGCGACAGCCAGATCGCCAGCGCAACCCAATCCGCGCTGCCAGCTGCAACCATAGGCGATAGCGAGCCAAACGTGAGGATGCTGGTGAGCGCTACCGGACCAACTGCCAGCAATACCGACGAACCCCACAAGATGCCGATGACGCTGGGCAGCAAGGCGGCATACAAGCCGGTTTGCGGCGGCATGCCGGCTAGCGTGGCGTACGCCAATGCTTGTGGAATCAGTACCAGGCCGACGCTGAGGCCGGCCCATGTGTCGCGGCGCAATGAATCAGCGCTCGGGCGTGCCCAGTGTAAAAATGGAAAAAACCGTCTGAAGTCGACGCGCATGGCGACTCAGGATATCTGTTGGTAATACAGATTTTGCGGATGATTGGCCTGTGCAAAAAAGAACCAGCGCTCCGCGATGAGTCCCGCGTATTGCACGACGAAGGCAGTGCCCAGCAAGAGCAGCGATGCATGCAGCAGTCCGTTACTTAATAGCAGCAGTGGTAATGGGAATACCAGCAGCAGAAATATCCATTTGATGGAACGGAAAAACAGCGGGCTTTTGCCATGGAAGTAATGTCGCGTGTTGAACGAACCGCCCATCGATCCCTGTGCCTTTTGCACAATATGCGGATGACGTATGCCGGTCGCGGTTTGCAGTGTTGAGCGCGGTTTCAGGCGAGCATTGCGGGCGAGCGATGCAAGACGTGTCATCAAGGACGCCAGTGTCAGCACGATAGCCGTGATGCCAAAAATGGTGACGAACGCTGGTGCAGTCGGTAGGCTGAAGGCGGTCGCCAGCGTAAAGCCGGAGGCGCAACCCAGCAGCGTGTAATTGACGATGGTCAGCGGCGTTGCCCATTCCTGCAGAAACTTGATGCAGCCGTAAATCATGCCGGTGCAGACAAACAGCGTGATGCACAGGATCAGCCCGATGCCGCCTATGATGGTCGCCGCTGATTGCCATCCAAAGAAATGCGCCGCGCCATACGCAAACACTGCCAGCATGAAAAATGGCAAGGCGATGACTTCACGCGATAGCCATGACGTGCGCCACATCGTCGCTGCACGCCAGGCGCGTTCCGGATGGCCGAGATGGAAAAACGAAGCGAATAAGCCGAAGCCCAGAAACGCCAGAGACAAGATGCTACCCAGCGTATGAAATTGGTAACTGTCGGAGGGTGCGACGAGGCCGAGCAAGGCCAGCAAGTGCGCGGCATACAGCGCGATGAACAAGCCTTGTCCAACGCCTATCAATGTAGTCAGAAAAATTACCGAAAAAGCGGGATTCATGGAGTCTTATCCTGTCTGTCGATTGATTACGTTTATTGCGACTGTTACCAAGATGTGACGTCATCCAGCGACGGCTCGTGCAAGCCCGGTTTGGGCAACTTGCCATCGATGCGCAAAGGGTTTTCGATGCGTTCCAACTGATCCTCGTGCAATTTGATTTCTACTTTGCGGCGCGGCAGATAATGGTTGGATGGCTTGGTGCCCCATTCCGGCATAAGCTGGTAACCACCTTGTTCGCGGATGGCAACAGAGACGATGGATTCCGGATCATGGATGTCGCCGAACAGGCGTGCACTGGTAGGACAGGCCATCACGCAAGCCGGCTGGCGATCTTGCGGTGGCAAGGATTGGTTGTCGATGCGGTCGGCGCACAGCGTGCACTTGCTCATTTCCTGGCGGTGTTCATCCAGCTCACGTGCGCCATACGGACAAGCCCACGCACAGTAATTGCAACCTATGCACTTGTCGTAATCGACCAACACGAGGCCATCACTTTCACGTTTGTAGCTGGCACCGGTTGGACATACCGGGACGCACGGCGGCTCTTCGCAATGCAGACACGATTTGGGGAAGTGCACCGTGTCGGTCGCTGGAAAGCGTCCCACTTCATAAGTCTGTACGCGGTTGAAGAAAGTACCGGTCGGATCTTCGCCATACGGGCGATCATCGGCCAGCGTGCCGGCGATGCCCGAGGTGTTCCACGATTTGCAACTGGTTACGCAAGCCTGACAGCCTACGCAAACGTTGAGGTCTATCACCAGCGCCATTTGCGTCATTTGTTTTCTCCTCGGCCACTGCCCGCTTTGTAGGCCATCCAGACTCGCTTGATGGTGCTGGTGCCAGGTAGCGCTGGCATGGTGGCGAATTGTGGCCAGGTCTGTTTCGGTTCATCTGCACCGGCCGGATAGATGCGTACCCGCACGTCATACCAACCAGCTTGTCCCGTGACCGGATCGGAATTCGACAAGCGAGTGCCATCGGCGGCGGGAGGTAATTCTTCTGAAATCAAATGATTCAGCAGAAAACCTTTTTGTGATTCGTTGGCACCTTTTTCCAGATGCCAGGCACCGGCCGCTTTACCTATCGCATTCCAGGTCCAGACCGTGCCGGGTTCGACTGCCTCGCTGTAGCGGCACATGCAACGCACCTTGCCCCACATCGATTCGACCCACATCCAGCCGCCATCAGCGATGCCGCTGGCCTGCGCCAGCAATGGATTGACGAACAAATAGTTGTGCGTGTGTATCTGACGCAACCACGCATTCTGCGAATCCCACGAGTGATACATCGCCATCGGTCTTTGCGTCACGGCATTGAGCGGGTATTTGGCGGTGTCGCCGCTTTGTACTTCCAGTGGCTCGTAATAAAACGGCAGAGGATCGAAATAGGTTTCTATGCGCGCGCGCAGGCGTTCCGGTGGTTGCTTGCCGGGACGTTTGCCTTGTGCGGCGAGGCGGAATTTTTGCATCACATCCGAATAGATATGAATCAGAATCGGATCGGCAAAGCGGCGCATGCGTATGCGCTGCGCCCATTCCATATAGCCTTTGTTCCAGTTGCGCATATAGCTGTAAGACGGCGGCATCTTGTGATGGAACACGCAACCGTTTTTGGCGTACATCTCCCATTGCTTGGGATTGGGCTCGCCCTTCATGGATTTTTCGCCACCGAGGCCGCGCCAGCCCGCGAGGAAGCCGATGCCGGAACCAGGTTCAGTTTCATAGTTGACGATGAAGTCGGGGTAATCGCGGAACTTGCGACTGCCATCCGGTTTGGTAAAGGCGGGTAGCTTGAGTCGTCCGCCCAGTTCGATCAGTACTTCCTGAAAGGGTTTGCAATCGCCAGTTGGCGGCAGTACCGGTATACGCACTGCATCTACCGGCCCATCGAATTCCGAAATAGGTCTATCCAACATCGACATGACGTCATGTCGCTCCAGATAAGTCGTATCCGGCAGTATCAAATCAGCGAAGGCAGTGGTCTCCGATTGGAAGGCATCGCACACCACCAAAAATGGAATCTTGTATTCGCCCTTGTCGTCCTTGTCGTTCAACATCTGACGCACTTCGCTGGTGTTCATGCTTGAGTTCCACGCCATATTGGCCATGAAGATCAGCAGCGTATCGATGGGATACGGATCGCCGCGCCAGGCATTGGTGATGACGTTGTGCATCAAGCCATGTACCGAGAGCGGGTGCTCCCACGAGAAGCCTTTGTCTATGCGCACCGGCTCACCGGCATCATCAACGAACAAATCGTTGGGGTCGCCCGGCCAGCCCAAAGGCAAGCCGCCTAATGGCGTATCTGGTTGGACTGCGGCCGGACTGTTCGGCGGTTTGGCGCTAGGGGGTATGGCGCGCGGGAAGGGCGCTTTGTGGCGGAATCCGCCCGGCCTATCTATCGTGCCGAGCAGCGACATCAAAATCGCCAGTGCGCGCGTGGTTTGAAAACCGTTGGAATGCGCCGCCAGTCCGCGCATCGCATGGAAGGCAACCGGATTGCCGGTCACCGTTTTATGTTCGCGGCCCCAACTATCGGTCCACGGGATTTGCAATTCTATTTTTTGGTCGCGTGCGATCACGCCCATTTCATTGGCCAGACGACGTATGCATGCGGCCGAGATACCGGTCACACCGGCAGCCCATTCAGGCGTGTAGCGTTTGACGCGTTCTTTGAGTAATTCGAACGCAGGTGCCACTGCCGTGCCGTCGGGCAACGTGAAGGTGCCTAGCAGATGCGGATCGGCACCGTCGGTGTGCGTAGGCACTGGCTGTTTCGTCAGGCGATCCCACCATAATTTGTTTTGCGGGAACATAGGGTTGACGACTTCTGTCGCCTCGTCTTCGACAAACAAGCCGAAGTCGTCGCTTTGCGCATCTTGATTGATGAGCTGACCAGCGTTCGTATAGCGCACCAGAAATTCGCGATCATACAAACCGAGCGCAATGATTTCGTGGATCAGTGCCAATAGTAATGCGCCATCGGTGCCTGGTTTGATCGGGACCCATTCATCGGCAATGGCGGAATAGCCGGTGCGGATAGGATTGATCGAAATGAATTTGCCGCCGTTGCGTTTGAACTTCGACAACGCGATCTTCATCGGGTTGGAGTGATGGTCTTCCGCAGTGCCAAGCATGATGAAGAGCTTGGCGCGGTCGAGGTCGGGGCCGCCGAATTCCCAGAACGAGCCGCCGATCGTGTAGATCATGCCGGCGGCCATATTGACCGAACAGAAGCCGCCATGTGCCGCGTAATTAGGCGTACCAAATTGTCGCGCAAACAGACCGGTCAAGGCCTGCATCTGATCGCGGCCGGTGAAGAGCGCAAATTTGCGCGGGTCGGTGGAACGGATTTTCCCCAATCGTTCAGTCAATAGCGTGAACGCTTCTTCCCATGAAATCTCGGTGAACTCGGATGCCCCGCGTTCCGCACCGGGCTTGCGCAACAAGGGTTTGGTCAGGCGCGCCGGTGAATATTGTTTCATCGCGCCGGAAGCGCCCTTGGCGCAGATCACACCTTGGTTTAAAGGATGGTCCGGATTGCCGTCGATGTAACGCACTTCGCCATCGCGCAAATGGACGCGCACGCCGCAGCGGCATGCGCACATATAACAGGTCGTACATTTGATTTCAGTCGTGCCTGTCTGGTCGGCGGTGGTCATGACAAACGGCCGGCCAGCGCGACTATCTGCGCGTGCAAGGCATCCGGAATTTCAATGCCGCGTTGCGCTGCTTTGACGGCGAGGCCGTGACGACGCTCTCCCGGCAGACGCACGCCATCATCCTGCAACATCATGCCGAGCAAGGTTTCGATACGATTGAAATAGACATCAGAACCGGCCAATGCGCCCGGATCGATAGCTAGGAACAACTGACCTAGACGCGGTTGATTACCTTCATCGGAGAAAAACGAATCGGCTTCGAAACCGAAGGCTGAACCTGTCAACGCAATCGCCAACAGTTCTACCGTCAGTGCAATCATCGCGCCTTTAACACCGCCCGCCGGCAACATGCTGCCAGCCAAAGCAGCTTTGGCATCGGTGGTTGGTTTGCCATCCTTGTCGACTGCCCAGCCGAGCGGAATCGGCTTGCCTTCTTTTGCAGCGATCATGATCTTGCCGCGTGCGGCTTCGCTTAAGGCCAGGTCGATGACCAGCGGTTCAGCATCGCGGCGCGGAAAAATTGCAGCGATGGGATTGGTACCGAATAAAGGAGTCTTGCCACCCCATGCCGGCATCGCTGCCGGCGAATTGCTGAATGCGAGCCCGACTAGACCGGCGCGGCCCAATGGTTCCAGATGTACGGCAGCGGCACCGAAGTGATTGCTGTTGGTGATGCCGGCGCAACTGATGCCGAACTCACGTGCGCGCGCAGTCGCGGTCTGGATCGCCAGCGCGCATGCTTCGTATGCCATGCCGGATTGCGCATCGATCAGACATGCGCCGCCCTTGGAGTGCACGATCTTCGGTATCGCCGTGGTGGAGGTGCGGCCATTGCGCAAAAACGTTGTGTATTGCGGCACGCGCGACACGCCATGCGAGGCCAAGCCCTGCGCATCTGCTGCTACCAGCGCATGTGCCGCAGCTTTGGCGGCTGACAGACTGGCGCCGGCTTTCTCAAGTGCGAGCATGGTAAGGGACGTTAATTCATCTATCGTAACCAAGGCCATAAAAGTCCCTAAAACAGGTTGAGAAATAAACTAAAAACAAACTGAAAAAAGTGCGCTACGGCGGCGGGCCGTAGCGCCAGCCCATCACATCATTGCTGCAAAAATGCCGCCACGCGTTGCGCAATCAGTGCACTGACGCGCGTATTCGATTCAGTCGTTACACCGGCGATGTGCGGCGTCAAAATGAGTCGTGGCGCAGTGGCCAATGCATTCCCCGCTGCTAGTGGTTCCTGTGCGAAGACATCGATCGCTGCGCCGCCCAGATGGCCCGCATGCAAGGCTTTGGC
The DNA here is from genome assembly GCA_040390795.1 of Pseudomonadota bacterium. Classification (GTDB taxonomy): domain Bacteria; phylum Pseudomonadota; class Gammaproteobacteria; order Burkholderiales; family Burkholderiaceae_D; genus Oxalicibacterium. The sequence goes on from JAZJXV010000015.1 coordinate 34,544, forward strand.
TAAAGCTGCCTCATCCACGATTTCGCCGCGCGAGGTATTGATCAACACCGCGTCCTGCTTCATTCTGGCCAATGCATCGGGGCCGATCAGATTGCGCGTATTGGTCGTCAGTGGAATATGTAGCGACACGATGTCGGCTTGTTCCAGTACCTCATGCAGACGTTTGCAAGAGACGCCGGATTGTTGCCATATCGGCGCATCGGCTGCCAGCATGGGGTCGTGTGCAATGACGCTGACGCCCAGTGCCTGCGCCAAGCGCGCCGTCAGCTGCCCGATACCACCAAAGCCGATTAGCCCCAGCGTCTTGCCGGCAATTTCGCGACCATTGGACAAGGCAGTACGCGGCCATGCACCGGCTGCGGTTTCTGCACTGCGCGTATAAGCTTCACGCAGCAATGCCATGGCCGTGCCGATCACATACTCGGCCACTGCGCCGGCATTGGCACCGGTCGCCGGGAACACTTCTATGCCGCGTGCCTTGCAGGCATCCACATCGATATTGTCCAGACCGACACCCAAGCGCCCAACTACGCGTAACTTCGGTGCCGCATCCAGTAATGCGATATCGACTTTGGTGCGGTTGCGTACGATGAGCGCGTCTACATTGCCCAGCATTGCGAGCAGAGCGGGGCGATCATCGACCAAGGCGGGTTTGTAAGTCGTTTCAAATGTACTCGCCAACAATGCGACGGCGGTGTCATCCATGAACTCCGTAATGACGATCCGCGTACCTCCTGCGTGTGGTGCGTTCAATTTTGCATCCCCCACTTTTGTACTGTGCACTGTTCGATGATGCGGAAGATGAAGTTCTCCACGAACAAGCCGATCATGATCACAGTCAGCAAGCCGGCAAACACGCTAGGAATTTCCAGCTGATTTTTGTTCTCGTAAATGAACCAGCCCAAACCGCCGCTACCGGAGCTCACGCCAAACACCAGTTCAGCTGCGATCAGCGTACGCCAGGCAAAAGCCCAACCGATCTTGAGGCCGGTGAGGATGCTAGGGAACGCTGCAGGAATCAGAATCTGGAACACATAGCGCAAGCCGCTCAAGCCATAGTTATGGCCGACCATGCGCAAGGTAGTGCTGACGGATTGAAAGCCGGAATGTGTATTCAAGGCGACTGCCCATACCACCGAGTGGATCAGCACGAAGACCAGACTGCCGGTGCCCAAGCCGAACCACAGCAGGGACAAAGGCAACAGCGCGATCGCCGGCAAGGGATTGAACATCGAAGTCAGTGTTTCGAGGAAGTCGCGACCGATGCGCGAGGTGATCGCAAAGACGGTCAGCAATGCCGCCAGCAACAGTCCGGCACCATATCCCATCAACAATATCTTGATTGAAAACCAGACCTTGCCGAGCAGGCCGCCTGAGATGATGCCTTCGACCAGTGCTTCTATCGTCGCTGTCAGCGTCGGAAACAGCAGCGCATTATTCAAGATCCTGGCGTAGACCTCCCATATCACTGCTAGGGTTACCAGAATGCCGATTTTGCGTGCAGCGCTGTTGTTGCATAACTTTTCCCATGAGGTCAGCGGTTTTTGCACGACGCCAAACTCGGTACTCGGTGCCCGATTTGCATAGTATTCCGGGCGTTCTACATTGAGACGCACCACGACGCCGGGCTGCTTGGGCGGAGGTGCAGGACGATGGATGCTGGAGACTTCAGACATGATTGACCTCTTCTGCTTCGACCGGTTCGGCAAACAGCATCTTGTTGATTTTTTCTGTTAGGCAGTTGCCATCGGCATCGACGGTATCTTCGCCGGTGCTATTGAGTTCTGCGGTGACTTGGCCTGGATGTGGCGACAACAGCAGAATGCGGTTACCGATCTTGACTGCCTCGGCGATTGAGTGCGTGACGAACAGCACGGTGAAATGGGTGTCGTCCCACAGTTGCAGCAATTCATCCTGCATCTTCTTGCGTGTCAGTGCATCGAGTGCGGCGTACGGCTCATCCATCAGCAGGATGTCCGGTTCCATCGCCATGCCGCGCGCGATGGCAACACGTTGTTTCATCCCGCCAGACAGCATGTGTGGATAGTGATCAGCAAACTTCGACAGGTTGACTTTTTCGATGTAATACATCGCCTTGTCTTCCGCTTCCTTGCCTTTGAGTTTGCCGCTGGCTATCAGTGGGAACATCACGTTTTGCTTGACGGTTTTCCACGGCGGTAATTGGTCAAATTCCTGGAACACCATCATGCGGTCGTACCAAGGTTTGGTGATGACCTTGTCGTGCAGTCGCATCTCGCCTTCGGTAGGCATCATGTAGCCGCCGACAGCTTTGAGGAGAGTCGATTTTCCGCAGCCTGACGGGCCGAGTAAGACAAATCGATCCGATTGATACACCTTGAAATCGACCCGATAAGTGGCCGTGACAAGATGCTCCTTGGTCTTGTATTGCAGTGTCACCCCTCTGACATCCAGCAGGGGCTGTGGCAATCCGTTCATTGTCTGTCCTCTATGTAATCGTCCCGTTCACGCCGCTCTGTGTCGACTTCACGAGTGGCCTTGCGGCCTGATTGTTATGGGCGTCTTTGCGACTGCTCCGTTGATCTCCTTTGGAAACTACTCTCCTTTTCAGCAAGACGGAGCGACCCGCTGCATCGCGGGTCGCCGGGTTGATGGATCAGGCGCTTTCGTACAAACGCGTCAGGACGAATTCACGATGACCCAGTACTTCGGCATCAGTGAGGCGGCCATTGGCGGTACTGAGCATCATCTCCAGCAATTTGTCACCAGTCTGTTCCAAGGTCAATTCGCGCTGCAGCAAGCCTGAGCAATCGAGATCGATATGCTCATGCATCAAACGCACGGTGCGCGGGTTGGCGCAGATCTTGATGACAGGCAGAATCGGATTGCCGATGACGTTACCTTGGCCTGTCGGGAAGAAGTGCACGACAAAGCCGGAGGCCGCGCACAGCGTGACCATTTCGGCCGCAGCGGATGAGGAATCCATGAACCAGAGGCCGGAATGCGTAGGCATTTCTGCCTTGTCGATCACGCCATCGACGGTGCACTTCTTGCCGATTTTCTGAATATTGCCCATCGCTTTTTCTTCGATGGTCGTCAAGCCGCCGGCGATATTGCCCTTGGTAGGCTGTGAGTCCGACAGATCCGACGTCTTGTGGCGATTGATCATGTCTTGATAGCGATCGAACATGAACATGAACTGTTTGCGTACTTCATCATTGGCGCAGCGTGCGGACAAGATGCTTTCGCCACCGGTAATTTCAGACGTTTCGCCGAACACCAGGGTTGAGCCCAGTGCATGCAATTTGTCGAAGGCGGCACCGACCGTAGGATTGGCACCGCAACCAGACGTGGTATCGCTTTCGCCGCATTTGGTCGAGACCCACAGTTCCTTGATGTTGCAGACTTCACGCTGTTTTTCGGAAGCCCATTGCATGAATTCGCGCGCTTTCTTCGACGCATTCATGATGGTCTCGTGATCGCCATGACCTTCGATGCCGAAGCCTACTACCGGTTTGCCGGTGGCGGCGATGCCGTCGACGATTTTCTTGGTCCAGCTATCTTCGATACCGATCACGACGACTGCTGCGACGTTAGGGTTGGAGCCGGTACCGATCAAGGTGCGGAAATGCAGATCCAGATCGGCGCCGAATTGCAGACGACCATAAGGATGCGGGATCGCCATCGTCCCTTTGATATTGTTGGCGACGGCTTCACATGCGGCGTTCGATAAATCATCGAGCGGCAGGATGATGACGTGATTGCGTACGCCGACGCGACCGTTTTCACGGCGGTAGCCAAGGAAGGTGCTGTCTTTAGTGATCATTTGGGCCTCTGGAACTCAGTTGAGATGAATGTTTTTTCTGATCTGGCACGACTTGCGTCATGCCGGTTGTGAAGAAATCACCGCGCGTCTGAGATGCGTCGCGCAAGGAATTTCTGCAGAACCTCTACCAGCGTTTGGTTTTAATGTTGTGGACATGTGCGTGTTCACCTGCCTTCGCTGCCGCCACAACCTTGCCGATATCGACGCCGTATTTAAAGACGGTGTCGCCGACGGCCATCGGTTTCATCGCGATCTTGTGTCCCATCGGGATGTCCTGGAGTGCCTTGATGCTGACAGTGCGGTCATCGTCCATGATCCAAGCGGTTAGATCGGTGCCGGCCTTAATGCCTTCAACCACCGCAACTGCCACGGTGTCCTTGGCGTCGTGCAAAACAACATGAATCATTTTGTCGCTCCTTTAAATTGGGTTTGCGTATTCGCAAGGCATCTGCTGGCCTGTGATCGAATGCATCGATACTATGACTACTTTTCGATCAAGTCAACTATATGACCTATATCACTTATATTTATTTTTAGGCGAAAGTGGAAGGGCGCATGCGTAGTAGCCGTGATGTGTAATCGAAGCGTTATGGTTTATAGTTGCGGACTATGAATATCAAAGCAAACGCCTCCATTCCAGCCGTCGGAACCACGCTCTATAAAGAGGTGCAGCGACAGATGCTGCGCGCGCTGGCAGCCGGTGAATGGAAGCCGGGAGAGGCAATTCCTGCGGAAAAGAAACTGTGCGAACTGTTTGAGGTATCGATCGGTACTTTGCGCAAGGCGATAGACGAGTTGGTCGCGGAAAACATACTGATTCGACATCAGGGGCGGGGCACTTACGTTGCGCAACACAATCGTGCGCAGCAGATGTTTCGCTTCTTTAATGTCACTGATCACGCAGGCAACAAAACGTATCCGCAACTATCGCTGATCACATTTGCCAAACGGCGTGCCGATAAGGTGGCGGCGGAAAAACTGCATTTGCCGACGACGGACAAGGTAATCGCGTTTACCAATCTGTTGTATCTGCAAGAACAACCTGTGATCGTTGACGATATCGTCTTGCCGGAACCGATGTTTGCCAGTCTGACTGAAGAGCAGATACGCAATCGTCCCAATACACTCTACAACCTGTATCAGATCGATTTCGGTATCAGCATTATTCGTACGGAAGAGCGTTTGCGTGCAGGGATTGCCAGCGAGAAGCACGCGGCTTTGCTGGGTATCAAGGCAGGCGCACCGATACTGGAGGTACGACGTGTGGCTTTTTCATACGACGATCAGCCTATTGAATGGCGCATCTCGTACATCAATACCGAGAAGCACGAATACGTGGCACCGACCGCACAGTAATTTTTCATATCGCTGATCGCTTTCAGGTCCCAAGACTAAGCGATCAGCATCAGCTATCAAGCGTTTTCTGTCTCGACTATCAATGTCTCGCCCGGTTTGACCCGCACAAAATTGACTGCCTGCGTCGTTACCGTCAGCGCATCGCCATCTTGCTTCACCACTGTATAAGCAGACGTTGCCAATGCGCTGGTCTGCGGTGCATCTTCGCGGAAGTGCGCGCCGCGTGAATCTTCGCGCGCCAGCGCGGCTGTCGCAATCACGCGACTGACTGCCAGCAAGCTACGCAGATTCATCCAGTCATGCCAGGTCATATTGAATGCAGGATCATCATCGGCCACGCCGATAGTCAATAACTCGCGATCCAATTCCGCCAGCTTCGCTATCCCGCGCCGCAAACCTTCTGCCGTACGCAAGATACCGACGTCTTCCCACATGCACTCGTACAGGGCTTCACGCAAGGCTTGCAGATTGCCTATCGGATTGCCGAATGGTGCGCGATGCGCCGTGATGCTTAGTTCTATCGCAGCGATATCGGGTTCGCGCAATTCATTGTTGTTGACTAGCCATGCCGCCATTGATTCGCCAGCAATGCCGCCAAACACGGTGGAGTTGGCCACACCATTGCCGCCCAAGCGATTCGCACCATGCACGCCGCCGGTATCTTCGCCGGCTGCAAACAAGCCATGTAATGCAGTCGTGCAATCAGGTCGGAAGATCACGCCACCCATCATGTAATGTGCAGTCGGCACCACTTCTACCAGGTCAGCGGCGAGATCAAATCCGCAATCGGCACAACGTTCGACCATGCCCTTGAACTGCACGCGTACTTTTTCAGGTCCCAAGTGCGCCATCTGGATGTACACGCCGCCATTCGGTGTAGTGCGTCCGGCGCGCATTTCAGAATAAATCGAGCGCGATACGATATCGCGCGTGGCGCGTTCCTTGCGCGGATCGTAGTTCTGCATGAAGCGCTCTTTCAAGCCATTGAGCAAATAGCCGCCGGCGCCGCGCAAGCCTTCTTCCAGCACGGTGCCTGTCATGCGGGTATCCGGCCCGGCCAATAATCCGGTCGGATGGAATTGCACCATCTCCATATCGCGCAACGGTAATCCTGCACGTAAAGCCATGGCTAAGCCGTCGCAGCTTTTTTCACCAGACGGCGTATGAAATTTATACATGGTCGGGCCGCCGCCAGTCGCCAGCAACACGGCTTTGGCTTGTACGAAGACAAACTCGCCGCAACGCATGTCTATCATCAGCACGCCGGCCAGCGATTTACCGTCGGCGGTCTTGATCAATTCCACGGCGCGATGTTCTTCCAGCCGTGCGATGCCGCGATACCAGATTTGTTCGGCCAGCCGGTTCATGATTTCAATGCCGGTCAGATCGCCTTTGTGTACGGTGCGGTCGAAAGTCTGACCAGCGAAGGCTTTCTGATGCACGGTGCCATCTGGATTGCGATCGAAGAAGCAGCCGAGCTCGTTCTCCAGTTCATGGATGCGTTCGATCGCTTTGGTGACCAGTGTCCATGCCAGATCCTGATCGGACAGCCATTTGCCGCCTTCGATGGTGTCCATGAAATGTCGCTCTATCGAATCACCTTCAGCCAATGCGACGTTGTAGCCACCTTGCACCATGCGTGTACAGCCGGACTTGCCGAGCAACCCCTTCACTGCCACCGTGATCGATAGCGCTGGATTGGCTTGATGCGCATGCAATGCGGCAAACAGGCCGGCTCCGCCTGAGCCCAGTACCAGTATGTCAGTCACTACGCGCTTGATGCTGGTGTTGGTGCTCATGTGCTTTTCACTCCAAGGCTGGCCAGTACTTCTGCGCGGCGCGCTTGCATACCCTTGTTGATGTCGTTGTAGAGGCTGCCGCCATGACTATCCATCGCTACCAGCAAGGGACCGAAATTGGCGATGCGGAATTTCCATAAGGACTCTGGATTCAGATCATCCAGATCGACATCTTCAATTTGCGTAATCCAGGTGGTTTCCAAGGCTGCTGTGCCACCGACGATAGCCAGATACACGCCGCCCAGTTCGCCGAATGCAGCCAGCGAATCTTCACGCATGCCGCCTTTGCCGATGATGATGCGCACGCCGTTCTTGGTCATCAAGGGACGTGTGAAACGCTCCATACGGTCCGAGGTGGTAGTGCCTATGCAGATCGGCTGATAACCAGCGGGGTAAGCATCGCTAGGTTCGACCTTCTTCACATTCGGTGCGGTATGTATCACCGCATGACCGTTCAGATCGAAGCGCGTCGTGCGACCACGATCGAACATGTGGATCTGGGTGGCATCGCGTATGCCGAACAGCGTTTGCTGCAAGGTTACCGTATCGTTGATGCGCAATTGTCGAATCTGCGCTTCGCTCACTGGCGTGCTGAGTTCGTAATGGGCCATGATCAGAATCCGTAAGCCACGCCGGCTGGCGTGAAGGTTGCCGTCGCCCGTCGCGCGGAATGACATTGCATATTGACCGCGACTGGGTTCATCGTGATGTGCGTCGCCGCCAGTTCGATATGCACGGCAAATGCAGTGGAATCGCCGCCCAATCCTTGCGGCCCTACGCCCAGGCCATTGATGGCGGCGGACAATTGCTGCTCCAGCTCCGCGCCTGCCGGATCGGCGCAGTGCGTGCCGAGTGCACGTGTGGATGCACGCTTGGCCAACGCCACGCACAATTCCGAGGTGCCGCCGATGCCGACGCCGACGATAGTTGGCGGGCAGGTTTTGCCGCCGGCTGCGAGTACGCAATCAACGGTGAATTTCTTGATCGCGTCTATGCCTTCTGCCGGGATTGCCATCTTCAAGAAAGAATTGTTTTCGGAGCCGCTACCTTTCGGAATCATCAGTATCGTCATCACATTCGGGGTCGGTGAAAAATCGATGCTGATTGCAGGGATTTCTATGCCGCACGATGTGTGTTCGTTTTTGCGCGTCAGCGGATGCACGACGGAGGAACGCAATGGATGTTCGCGCGTGGCGCGTTCGCAACCAGTGCGTATGGCTTGCTTCAAGGCATAGCCATCAACTTCAACACCACTGCCTATGGTGATCTTGTAAATCGGTACGCCGGTGTCTTGGCACAGCAGATTGTCTTGTGCTTCAGCGACGTTGATATTGGTGACCATCGTCGCCAGTATGTTTTTTGCGCTGGGTGCCGTTTCATGTTTCACCAGCTCCGATAAACCACTCTTGATGTCGGGTGGAAGAATTTTGAGGGCGCGGATATACAACTCCTTGGCCGTCTCTTCAACTATCTTCAGGTCGATTTTCACGGTGTCCGTTCCTGTCTGTATTAACTAATAAGGGCAAGTGCAAATGCCAATCCGGTTGCCAAGCCGACGCCAAGTGCAGCGGCTATCCAATTGTTGCGGGTCCCGCTCCAGTCGCGAAATTCGATCAGCAGCAAGCGCACGCCGCCCATCATGTGCAGCGATAGCAGCACAACCAAGCCCCATTCGCCAAACTTGAACAAGGGTTGATCGGCAAGGCGTATGAATGCATTGAGTTCAGCCTCGCCGCGTATCGCCTGGCTGAGTGCCAGGAAGTGCAGTGGCAGGAACAAGGCCAGTATCAGCCCCGACAAACGATGTACGAGAAAAGCCCAGTAAGCCGGATGTGATCTGGCGCGGTAATCGTTGCTACGTTTCATGACAGTGTTACTCCATAGACCGCACACCATCCCATCAGTAGTATCAGTAGTCTGGCCAAGAGCGACAGTACGCGCGCCGGACCTGCACCCCAGCCCAGCCATTCCTGTGCGATGTTGGCCAAGCCGACCGGTACATGTGCTGCACAGGCCAATACAAAGACGCTGTAGAACAAGCCGAATGCCAGACTGCCGCGTGTGCGTTCCAGAATTTCGCTACCACTCAAACCACCGCGTACGGCATACATGATGATGCCGATATGCACGATCACGCAGAGTGCCAGCACCATTGCGCTGATGCGCTGCACATACCACGCACGTGCCTGTTGCGTTGCGATGCTGCTCATAACTTCCCTCGCAGTGCCGCGCGTGCCGTAAGGCGTTTAAGACCTGCAATGCCAGCCGTCGGTGCAATCTGTTTCGGGCAACGTTGCGTACATGAACCTTGCGTATGACAGGCATGGCAACCAGCATCGCCTGCGACTGCACGCAGTCGTTCTTCCTGATTGGCATCGCGTACATCGTTGACTAGTGTCCAGGCGCGGTTCAGTGCTGCGGGGCCGAGAAAAGCCGGACGCCATGTGACCACATCGCATGAGGCGTAACAGACGCCGCAACCGATGCACTCGATCCCGGCGCTGGCTGCCACGCGCGCTTTGGATGCCGGATCGACGCTGGCGAATTCTTCATGACGTGTGCGTGTGCCTTTGAACTGGCCTTTGCCACGCGCCCATTTATCGAAGAATTCACTCATGTCGGTGGCCAGATCTTTTACCACCGGCAAGTTCGACAAGGGCGCGATTTCCAGTTCGCCATTGCTGCTCACTTTTGATACGTGGGTACGGCAGGTCCAGCGTGCGACGCCATTGACGGTCATCGCGCATGAACCACACATGCCAACGCGGCAGGAGAAGCGATAGCTCAATGTGCTATCGAGATGGCGCTGGATATAGGTCACTACATCCAGCACGGTCTGGCTCGCCCGCCGTGGCACTTCGTAGCTGACAAAAGCACCATCCTGCTTGCCGCGCCAGACCTTGACCTTGAGACTTGTCGTCATCTGAGTTCCGTTTGAATAGAGTGATGAATCAGCTGCCAGGCAGGTTGTACATATTTGGGAAGAACATGTCTTTCCACGATGCCGGTTTCACTTTCACCATGCCGATACGGTTCATGAAATCAGCATATTTCATGGTGTTTTTCGGTGTAGTGGTGAATTCGATATTCGGATCGTTGAGCATTTTTTCGATGGATTCCACGCTCTCTTTGGATTTGCTCACACGGATATAAAATTCCGCGGCAGCTTTTCTATCCTTGTTGATCATGGCTATCGATGTATCGAATGCTTTCAAGAATGCGGCGTAGGTTTTGGGATTGGCATCGACGAATTTTTTGCTGGCCCACACCACGTTAAATGTATGTGGCCCGCCGGTGACGTCATATGAATTGACGATGGTACGGATGCCGGGCTTATCCAGTTCTATGTACTGGAATGGTGGCGAAGTGAAGTGACTATTGATCTCGCTGCTGCCCGACAACATGGCTGCCATGCCGTCAGGATGCGATTGCGTCACTGTGTATTTGTCGAGGCGATTTTCCTGCCCTGGTCCGAATGCTTTCTCTGCAGCCATTTGCAATGTGATGGCTTGTATCGATACTTTTACTGCCGGCAATGCAATCTTGTCTTTATCGGTAAAGTCTTTCAGCGACTTGATATCAGGATTGCGTGTATTCAGGTAAAGCGGCATTGAATTCATGGCAGCGACTGCTTTGACGCCGATGTTGTCTTTGGTCTTGGCCCACAAGGTAATGAAGGGGCCTAATCCGCCGGAAGCAAATTGCAGATCGCCTGACAGCAAAGCATCGTTCATGACGTTACCACCGGCGAACTTGGCCCAGTTCACTTTGATGTCGCCCAAGCCGGCTTCCTTTGCTTCTTTCTCCAGCAGCTTGTTCTCTTCCATGATCATGAGCGGCAGGTAGCTGATGCCATATTGCTGCGCGATCCCGATTTTATTGACCTCGGCGGATACGTTAGCGATCGCCCCCATTAAAAAACATGAACCTATTAGCGCCCGTAGACTGAATGTGCGAAATTTCATGACATCTCCTCGTTTTTGATTTATTTGAAACAAAAACTGAATCGTTAAGTTTTTTTCTAATGGACTATCGCGTAACTACAGAACAACCTTTCATCGAGAAACTACCAAAGCCAAACCGGACAAGAAGAACAAGCCGAGCATCAATTTCCGGAATCCTTTTTCGCTGACGTGATGGAACAAGCGCAGTCCCACCCAGCTACCTATCAACAAGGCCGGCACGCACAGCAAAATATTCATGCCGGTTTGCCGATTGAGTTCGCCAGCACCTCCCATCCATACCAGTGTCGTTGCATGCACGATCAAAATGTAAGGCTGGAACACACCGCGCTGCTCCGACTTGGTCCAACCGCGCAAACCACACCACAAGGTTGGGAATATGCCATTGAGGCTGGTTGCACCGCCCATGAAGCCACCCAACATGCCGACTGCGCCATCGGCGATCTTGCCGGTAAGCGATGCCAGGCGAACCACCGGCATCTTCGGCTGAAAAAACATGTAAGCGCTATACAAAATCAGCAGTACGCCCACACCTTGCCGCACCATTTTTCCATCCAGACTATGCAGTGCCGCCACACCTATCGGCACGCCAACCATGGCACCTGCCAGGAATGGCCACAGCAGTTCCAGCTTGATCGAGCGGCGCAACTGCCATGCCATCACCAGATTAACCAGCAGCGAACAAGCGACCACCAAAGGGACGACTTCGCTCGGTGCCAGCACATGCATCCAGACCGCAGACGCAATTAGCGCAAAGGCAAAACCGCTACTACCCGACACGATCGCCGCCAACATCGCGCCCAACAAAACCACGCCGAATTGAAATGTCATCTCATTAGTTTGCAGGCACCGATGTCGATCTAACAGCCGCCGGCAACGACCAGCAAGCTACGTTTACATGTTGGACACGACTGTAGGCCGCATAATCATCAATGTCAACTATATGACATGTATCACTTTCTTATTTCCGGTGCTATTATCAATTCCACACAAGACTCCTTTTTGTGCGCCGCACAGCAGATCTACTCACGCTCAACATCGACACAATCGACAAACATGCTTGAATTCGATCACTCCACTACCGTAGGAACCACCCTCTATAAAGAGGTCAAACGTCGTGTGCTGCGCGCGCTTGCGGGAGGCGAGTGGAAGCCCGGCGAAGCGATTCCAGCCGAGAAAAAATTATGCGAATTATTTTCCGTGTCGATCGGGACTTTGCGTAAGGCAATAGACGAGCTGGTTGCTGAAAGCATTTTGATACGACATCAAGGTCGCGGCACTTTTGTCTCCATGCACAACCGCGAACAGCAGATGTTCCGCTTCTTCAACGTTGTGAACCATGACGGCACCAAGACCTACCCGCAGTTGGAGTTGATCGCATTCGCGAAAAAAAAAGCAGGAACGTTGGCAGCACAAAAGCTGCGCCAGCTCGGCAACAAAGTATATGAATTCACCAATGTCCTGAGTCTGCAAGGCGCGCCGGTGATCGTTGATGACATCACAGTGCCGGATTTATTGTTTGTTGGTTTGACGGAAGCCTTGCTGCGCAATCGTCCTAATACTTTGTACAGCTTGTATCAAGTTCGCTTTGGCATCAGCATTATTCGGATTGAAGAGCGCTTGCGCGCGGTCAGCGCCGATGCACGCTATGCCGAGTTGTTACACATAGCGATAGGTGCGCCCTTGCTGGAAGTACGGCGCGTGGCTTACTCCTACGACGACCAGCCGGTTGAATGGCGCATTTCGCATATCAATACGGAGCATCATGAATATATGGCGCAGGCCGCGCATTATTCTTAGCGGCTGTACTGATAACGTATTTATGGCTTGCCGGTTGGTGTGCCGAGTTCAGCAACCATCTTTCTGACAGAAGGCATAAGCAAGTCCACCATGCGAGTGTAGCCTTCGGCTGAGAAATGCTGGCCATCCGGGCGAGAAAAGTCATTGAGGCCTTGCGCCATTTTTCCGTAGTACGTGTAGCCATATTTTCCTGGCAGCGTGGCTTGCACCTCTTCGTAACAATCACCGCCAAGAACCAATACTTGCAGCTGTCGATCCTTCATCCATGACAACATCGCCGCTATATTTTCCGTCACTTGGCTCTCACTGGCACGGCGTTGGCGGCCGCAATCGTTAGTCCCTGGCTGGAAGAGAACAATGTTGGTACCAACGGGAATGGCGCTTTCCAAGCGGCTGCGTTCATCCTTGGTCGTGTCACCACTTGAGCCTTGATTCACGATGATTACATTGAAACCCTCAGCCTTCAATCGTCGCTCCAACTGTGCTGGATACGCTTGGTCCAGACTGACAATTTTCCCCGCTGTCTGACTGGCTCCAAATGCGACGATTTGAATCGGCTTTGCGCCGACTGCTATCTGAGCAAAGGCGATCGTCGTGATGCCCGCTGATAGCAGCAATCCTGTAGATAGAAGCTGGCATGAAGATAAGAATCGGGTTTTCATTATCGGCATCCTAAAAAGAGAAGTCATGTCCGAGCAGCAAGATTGGACTATCTCATGAATATGGATGGCGCACCTTCCTTGATTGGATGCACAAGCTGGATGACGGTTCTTTTATTGCACATATTCGCCCGGTTTCTTTCCATGCTTGAACGTGAACAGAAATCTGGTTAAATCTGCCCAAGTAGAAAGCTTAGGCGACTAGTAAAAATGGTTGTGATGCTCTTAGGCAAGATGGAGAAGCTTTGTACTGAATTGCTACGAAGTTGCCCGTTGTTTTAACGAAAAATTAACGCGTTAACAATCCGATTTTCGTTGTCTTCATTTCGCAACATCACCTATTTGAGGGATTGTCCGCTCTTCATCAAAACGAGAGGATGCGCTCAGTAATTACCTCGGTAATTCATCTTGAATAATAGGGATCAGAAAATGAAAAAACAGTTATTGCTCGCAGTTCTGGGAACCGCTTTAGTTTCTCCATTGGCCGCACATGCCGAAGGCGCGTATGTCGGTGTCAACGTTGGTCGTGCTGAACAAAAAGTCTCCATCGCAGAAGGCTCGGTGAAAGACCATACAACCGGCTACAAACTGTATGGCGGTTATGGATTTAATCAGAACTTCGGCGTTGAAGGCGGTTATGTGGACTTTGGTAAAGGTTCTATCTCAGCTACCGATGCCGGTTCCGGTGTCACCAGCACGGTGAGTTCCAAACCACGTTCTTTCTATCTGGCCGCAACAGGTACTTTGCCATTGAACGAACAGTTCTCTTTGTTTGCAAAGCTGGGTGTGTCTTTCAATCGCACAAAAATACATTTCGAAGATACTACTGGCGATAGCGAAAACAGTTCCAAGAATCGTACTAGCGCATTGATAGGTATTGGTGCTACCTATAACTTTTCGAAAAATCTGGCTCTGGTTGCGGAGTATGAAGATTTTGGCAAAGTATTGAAAGAAGATGGCGTGGACCTGAAAGCGAATTTGCTTTCCATTGGCTTGCGTTACAAATTCTAATAGTTCTTGTCTCAAATAAAAGCCTGCACAAGCAGGCTTTTATTATTTCTGGCGGCTCTTTATACAAAGGTGAACATGCGGGAACGCGTATTTAATGCTGTTTCATCCCTCTATTTGGCCTAGCTGTTTTTGCGCAATAAAGAATGCGGGGCTAGCCAGCAGCATGGACACCAACTCCGGTTGTCGCTTGGTGCCAGTTTTAAGATAAATGTTTTTGAGCTGACTCTTGACGGTATGTATCGATGTGCCACGTTCGATCGCGACTTCGTCCAGCGTTTTTCCTATGCAAAGCGCAATCGATAACTCGGCCTCAGCGTTCGACAGTTTGAATAATCTGCGGACCAGATCAATTGTGACAGTTGGCGTTGCCTCAGGATCAAAGGCAAACATCAACGCTGCGCCGTGCGTACGTGGCGTGCCTGTCAGGTGTAACGGGGCGATCATTAACATCAGTGGCAATTTGTCGTTGCGTGGTAACAAGACTACGCTGTTCAAATCGTCTTCTTTGTTTCTGCTTGCTGCAATCGACTTGGTGATTTCCAAGCCTAGCTTGCGCGTCATGCCACTATCTTTTGCCTGCAAATGTCCTTCTTCCAGCCAGAGTGTACGTTCCGTCAGTAGGTGAGTGGCGCTGCGATTGTAATGCGTCACCTTGGCATATTCATCGAACAGAAATGTCGGCATCGCCAGCATATCCAAACCACCAGCCAGAAAGCGCTGATCAAGTTGCAGATCAGCCAATCGTTGTCGCATCTGAATCGCACGTTGTAGATGTGGCACGAGTTGATTGAGATGCTCCATCTCTTCTCGTTCGAAGGGCGCATGTTGGGGTGCGCGTTGCAGTATCAGCTGCGTAACCCACGGCCCTTCTTGCAAAACAACAGCGCCTGCGGCAAAAGCAACGCCTTGCGGTGCTAGCCATTCATTATAAAAACGAGTTCCAGGAAAACTGGCAGGAAGCGAGACATCCAGATTGCTGGCGTAAAAATTGGCAATCGGCGCTGTCATGATGTGTTGTGCCAGGACATCGTCACGCGCGTATTCGAGTGAGTAACTTTCTACCCATTGCCTGGTAATGCCGGCCAGCCAAAGGCTTTTTACTTCCTGCGTCTCGACATGGCGTATCACCATGGTGACCGCTTTCAAATCAAAAACTTCGACGAGTTTTTCGATAAAAAGTTGAAAGCCGATTGGCGCCATGACGCCATCGTAAAGATGACCAAGCAAATCGTGGTTGAGCGGTTTCGTCATATTATTTTTTGACCGAAAATTTGTTCTCTGTCGATTTGCACTACAAACTCTAATTAGCATTCTCTAATAAAAAGCCAGCTTTGCGCTGGCTTTTTACTTTCTAGAATTACGCTACACGTGAGGCTATGTGCGCGAGCGCTTCTTCCACCTGATCAACTAGGATCAGACATAAATCACCCGCTTCCAGCTTTGCCAATGCGGTATCAATGGCAAGGAATTCGCCCTGGATTTCCTGTGTCGATTTTGTGCGTGTTGCCTTGGCCAGACCTTCACGCAACAAGCCTAATACTTCACCGTCGGCGCGACCACGTTGGCATTGGTCTTCATACAGAATGACATCGTCGAATACATCGCCGAGAATCTCTGTCTGGCGACGCAAATCATCATCGCGACGATCACCGGCGCCGCTGATGACAACCATGCGACGTTTCGATGGCATGCCTTCTACTGCACGCGCCAATGCTTCGATTGCATCTGGATTGTGGCCGTAGTCGGCGATCACAGTTGCGCCGCGATGCGAGAAGATGTTGAAGCGACCTGGTGTGGTGCTTGCGCTATTTTGGAAAGTGCTCAGACCTTCAAGCACGACATTCCAATCCAGACCGAGTCCCCATGCTGCACCGATTGCTGCCATCGCGTTTTCGATTTGGAAACCGATAGTGCCGTTGTGCGTAATAGGAATGTCAGACAACTCAATACGATGTTCGAACTTGCCTTGCGATGCCACGATAGTCGCACCATCTTGATAAATGACGCGATTACCTTGCGCACGATGCGTCGCGAGGACGGCATGATTGCTGTCTTGCGCGAAGAAAGTGACGCTGCCGTTGCAGCTGCTGGCCATGTTCGCGACCATAGGATCTGCTGCGTTCAGGACGGCGGTGCCATTTGGTGCGACGTTTTGTACGATGACGCGTTTGACGACAGCCAGATCTTCAACGGTGGAAATGAAGTTCAAACCGAGGTGATCGCCGATGCCGATGTTGGTGACGACTGCCACGTTGCAACGGTCGAAGCCGAGGCCTTCGCGCAAGACACCGCCACGTGCGGTTTCAAGCACGGCCGCATCAACGTCCGGATGCATCAACACATTACGTGCGCTGCGTGGGCCGCTGCAATCGCCAGTGTCTATGCGTTGATTTTCGATATACACGCCATCGGTGCTGGTCATGCCGACACGATATTTATTGGCTTGCAGAATATGTGCGATCAAGCGTACGGTCGTGGTCTTGCCGTTGGTGCCGGCGACTGCGACGACTGGAATACGGCCATCATCGCCTTCGGTAAACATGGTGGAAATGATAGCTTCGCCTACTGGACGGCCTTTGCCGAACGATGGCTTGATGTGCATACGCAAGCCTGGCGCGGCATTGACTTCAACTACGCCGCCGCCTTGTTCTTCCAGCGTGTTGTGGACGTTTTCGCAGACCAGATCGACGCCGCAGATATCGAGGCCGATCATTTGTGCTGCTTCCACTACGCGTGCGGCCAGTTCTGGATGTACGTCGTCGGTGACGTCAGTCGCAATGCCTCCGGTGCTCAGGTTGGCGTTATTGCGTAATAGAACCGGCGAGCCTTTGGCCGGAATACTGGCCAAGATGTAATTTTGTTTTTCCAGCGTTGCCAGCGTTGTGTTGTCGACCTTGATCTTGGTCAACGGAGTCGCATGGCCATCGCCGCGCAACGGATCAAGATTGACTTGATCGATCAATTGTTGAATCGTTTGCACACCATCACCGACGACTTCCGGCGGAGTGCGGCGAGCAGCAGCGATCAACTGTTTGCCGACTACGAGGAAACGGTAATCCTGTCCCGAGATATAGCGTTCGATCACGACGTCGTCGCAAATGACTTGCGCGGCGGCAAAGCCTGCTTCGATTTCTTCGCGGGTTTTCAGGTTGACGGAAACGCCTTTGCCCTGATTGCCGTCACGTGGTTTGATGACGACGGCAGCGCCGATTTCACTGGCTGCCAGCCATGCATCTTCTGCGGTTGTGACTGAGCGACCGTCCGGTACTGGCACGCCAGCTGCATTTAATAGCAGCTTGGTCATTTCTTTGTCTTGCGCGATTGATTCTGCGATGGCACTGGTGAAGCCGGTTTCCGCAGCTTGTATGCGTAACTGTTTGCTGCCCCAGCCGAATTGCACCATGCTGCCTTCAGTCAGGCGACGGAACGGAATGCCGCGCGCAACGGCTGCATCGACGATAGAGCCGGTGCTAGGTCCGAGGCGGATGTCTTCATCGAGTTCGCGCAGGCTGGCCAGTGCCGTTGCCAGATTGAACAGCGTATCTTCCACTGCAGCGCGGCACAGGTTTTGTGCCAGCTCAAAGGCGAGGCGACCGACGGCTTCTTCGGTGTATTCGACGACGACTTGATAAGTGTCTTTTTCGATGGTTTCTATCGTGCGGCTGAATGTGACCGGGCAACCGGCTTGCGCTTGCAAGCCGAGCGCTGCGAATTCAAGTACGTCGGCCATCGAGAAGGCTTTTTTCGGGCGCGCGCTTTCGATGAATTTGATGCCCGGGAAACGAGCGCGTAGGCGGTCTTCGAAACCGGGGATAGCGGCAATGTCTTGTTCCGATTCATTGCACGACACAATGGCTTCGATCGACGTGTGCCGGCTCCAGAGATTGGGGCCACGCAGGGCGCGAACGCGAGATATTTCCATGGACATCTTCCTTCTTGGCGCAGCAGTCTGCCGTGCTTTGGCGCGGCGTGGCACTTTGTTATTTGATGCAGCAGTGTAAACCGCATCGGTCTCTTTATTCTTGTGATAAGCGAAAACAGTACTCATGGCTATCAGGCGGGGATGACCGCATCGGTTGGTTCAAACGACTCAATCCCGACGCGCATCAAGTCGGGGCTGACGCCAAGTGCCCATGCTGCTGCAATGGCGGCTAATACAGTTTCGATATTCAGGGCTGATTTATCCTGCACGGCGCTGCCGATCAGGATTTCTTCTTTGTCGGATGCCAGGACAATATGGCCGTTGCGCAGGAAAACAGCACGCTGGCCTTGTTCCAGATGGGTGACGATCGCAGCAGTGCTGGCTGATGCTGCAAAGAAAATGACGCTGCCATCGCAAAGAGGTGCCAGTTCGACCACGCGTGCATCGGCTGCATTCAATACTGCGACGCCGGTCGGCAACACGACATCGACTTGCGTGCGTACGACGCGGCTCATTTGATCCGCATCTTCGATATAGAACTCAGGCAGTTTGTCGGCTGGATCGATATTCGTGACGACGCCAACCTGGCACCAGTCGTAGGCTAGACCTTCGGACAGGATGGTCTTGCTGCTGTTTTCAAATACGGCAGTTTCCACCATGCGGTTCATCAAGACCTGACGCGAGGCATCCCAGTTGTCGCTGGATTTTTTCATGACATGACGCTGACGCAGGAACAAGCCGTCCTTGCATGCCAAGCCGACATAGGTGCCTTGCAAATGCAGCAACCAAGCGATCAGACGCGATACGGCAGTGGTACCGTGCGAGCCGGTGACGCCTACGATAGGTATGCGACCGCTTTCATTTTCTGCAAATAGGTGATCGACAATTGCGCGTCCGACTGGGCGCGCCGGGCCATCGGCCGGTTTCAAATGCATCAGTAAACCTGGACCGGCGTTGACTTCAACTATCGCGCCGCCTTGTTCTTCCAATGGGCGAGAAATATCTTGAGCGACCAAATCCACGCCGGCAATATCCAATCCGACGATGCGTGCGGCCAATGATGCGGCGGCGGCTACGCTAGGATGAACTTGATCGGTGACGTCGAAGGCCACGTTTCCGTTGCGCTGCACAAGAATTTTTTCGCCGGCAGGCGGGATGGATTCGGTTGTGTAACCTTGGCGTGCCAGTTCCAGCAGGACTACGCGTGGATCGTCTGCTTCATCGATCAGAATCAGATTAAGCGGGCAATCTTCGCTGCTGCCGCGACGTGGGTCGCTGTTGAGCTGGCTATTGATCAGTTCGGAAATATTTGAAACGCCATCGGCTACGACAGAGGCTTCTTCACCGCGTGCGGCAGCGACCAGTTTGCCGCCTATGATCAGCAAGCGATGTTCGTTGCCGAGTACAAAACGCTCGACGATGACGTCGCTGCTTTCTTGTTCTGCGAGCAAGAAGGCGGCTTCGATATCGGGTAGCGTGCGCAAATTGGTCGAGACGCCGCGGCCATGATTGCCGTCCAGCGGTTTGATGACGACCGGCAAGCCTATGCTTTCGGCAGCATCCCAGGCATCGGCGACGCTATTGACGATGCGGCCTTCGGGCACGGGTACGCCGCAGGATTGCAGCAGCGTTTTAGTTAACTCTTTGTCACTGGAAATGGTTTCTGCAATGGCGCTGGTCTGGTCGGTCTCTGCCGTCCAGATACGACGTTGTTTCGCGCCGTGGCCAAGTTGCACCAGATTGCCATCGTTCAGGCGCATCGATGGGATGCGACGGTCGGTTGCGGCATCGACGATACAGCCGGTACTTGGTCCGAGAGCAACAGATTCCAGAATGTCGCGCAAATTGTCGACAGTGCCTTGGACGTCAAAAGGACGATCTTCAATCGCGGCCATGACCAAATCGCGCGCGGCAACGAGGGCGGCGCGGCTGACTTCTTCGTGACGTGCACGAACGACAACTTTGTAAACACCGCGTTTGGAGGTTTCCCGCGCTTTGCCGAAACCGCTTTGCATACCGGCAAGATTTTGCAGTTCTATCATCACGTGTTCCATGATGTGACCGGGCCAAGTGCCTTCGCGCAGACGCATCAAAAAGCCGCCGTGTACGCCAACGCCGCAGTGATGTTCGACCAGACTAGGCAGCCAGGCGGTCAGGCGCTCATAGAAGCCAGGGATGGTGTTGGACGGCGAGTCTTCCAGATCGCCAATATCCACCCACGCCTCGATTACTGGGCGATAGGTCCAGATATTTGGTCCGCGTAGACTGAGCACATCGATAATATCGATGGTTTTGTTGTTCATTTGTAATGGGAAATCTGTATGGGAAAGCCAAAAATCGAATGGCTAAAATAGCTGTAACGCGCTGGCGGTTTTTTGGTTTACTTATTTATGGATTATATTTTGCGCGCGCTTGAATACGGCAAACAAGTCGGGTCCGTTTAGATATACTGGCCGCCAATTTGAGATAAAACCAGATATTCTGGTTGCAAGTTCAACGAACGCTCGTTCTCTACGAAACCCCTTTTTGCCTTGATGAAAACTGCCTCTTCACCATTATTGTTATCAAGAAATACCATTCCTGCTCTCTGGCAGGATATTCATGTTCAATTGAACAAGGACGAAATCATACTCGCTCATTTAGAGCTTGATCTTGATTTAAGTCTACATTTCGTACCTGGCGTTGTAATTCTTACCAATTTGCGTCTGCTGTCGCGCTCACGTAGCGTATCGACTTGGCAGGCGTGGCCGCTGCGCGCCGATCTGGCACTGAAGCATTACGATCATGCTGGCGTTGGCACACTGGAATTACACGATGCAACTGCGCGTTTGGTGACTTGGCGCTACACGCTTGCGCAAAATCCTGATGCACTGAACCTGATCATCTTGTTTGATCAACAACGTCACGCCATCGCATCAGGCGTGCCGATGAAAGCGCAGGAAGCGGTAGAAGAAAATGAGGAAGACGCATCGGATGCTGAAGATGAGGATGGCAATGCCGCAGAAGAGCAGCCGCCATCAACCGCTTCACTGTTCCGCTTGTGGCGTTTTGCGCGGCCATATCGTGGTCAGTTGCTCTTAGGCTTTCTGTTGACCTTGGCGTCGACTGCGGCGACTTTGGTGCCGCCGTATATGACGATGCCGTTGATGGATAACGTGTTGATTCCGTATCAAAACGGTGTGCCTATCGATAAAGGTTTGGTCACGCTCTACCTTGGCGGCTTGTTTGCTTCCGCTCTGTTTGCCTGGGGCTTGGGCTGGGCGCGTACTTACATTCTGGCCTTGGTCAGTGAACGCATAGGCGCGGATTTGCGCACCACCACGTATGAACATTTGTTGCGTCTATCGCTGGAATATTTCGGCGGTAAACGTACTGGCGATTTGATGACACGTATTGGTTCGGAGACGGATCGTATTTGCGTCTTCCTGTCGTTGCATTTGCTGGATTTCTTCACCGACGTTTTGATGATCATCATGACGGCAGTGATTCTGATCTCGATCAATCCGTGGTTGGCTTTGGTGACCTTGTTGCCGCTGCCATTTATTGCATGGATGATTCACGTGGTGCGCGACAAACTGCGTAACGGTTTTGAAAAGGTTGATCGTATCTGGTCGCAAGTCACCAACGTGTTGGCCGATACAATTCCGGGTATTCGTGTGGTGAAAGCATTTGCGCAAGAGAAGCGCGAAGCTGCACGTTTCCGCGAAGCCAATAATCACAATCTGGTTGTTAACGATCGTG
Organism: Pseudomonadota bacterium; assembly: GCA_040390795.1. GTDB lineage: Bacteria > Pseudomonadota > Gammaproteobacteria > Burkholderiales > Burkholderiaceae_D > Oxalicibacterium. The sequence continues at coordinate 56,599 of JAZJXV010000015.1, forward strand.
TTAACAAAGTCTGGTCGCTGTTTTCACCTACAGTCACTTTCCTGACTGAAATCGGTTTGCTGGTGGTGTGGGCGCTCGGTATCTGGCAAGTGTCGCAAGGCATGATCACGGTCGGTGTGTTGACGGCCTTCCTCGCTTACATCAGCCGTTTCTATACACGTCTGGATTCGATGAGTCGTATCGTGTCGGTCACGCAAAAAGCGGCGACTGGCGCCAAGCGTATTTTCGATATTCTGGATCACGTATCCAGCGTGCCGGAAGCGACCAATCCAGTCCATCTGGATAAAGTGCAGGGCAAGATCACGATACAGGATATCGGTTTCCGCTACGGTAATCGTGCGGTAATACGCGGTCTGGATCTGACGATTAATCCGGGCGAGATGATTGGTTTGGTTGGTCACAGCGGTTCGGGTAAAAGTACGCTGGTCAATCTGATTTGCCGTTTTTACGATGTATCAGCCGGTGCGATTTTGGTCGATGGCGTCGATGTGCGCTCGATCCCGATTCCTGAATATCGTCGCAATATCGGTTTGGTGTTGCAAGAGCCATTCCTGTTCTTTGGCACCATTGCAGACAACATCGCTTACGGTAAACCGGACGCCAGCCGCGAAGACATCATCGCTGCTGCGCGTGCTGCACATGCGCATGAATTCATTCTGCGCCTGCCGCACGGTTACGATTCTATGGTGGGCGAGCGCGGACAAACCTTGTCCGGTGGTGAGCGCCAACGTATTTCGATTGCACGCGCATTGTTGATTGATCCACACATTCTGATACTGGATGAAGCAACTTCATCGGTGGATACGACTACAGAACGTGAGATCCAGAAGGCGCTCGACAATCTGGTACGTGGCCGTACCACGATAGCGATTGCGCATCGCTTGTCTACACTGCGTCGCGCTGATCGTATTGTTGTGATGGATAGAGGACAGATAGTGGAAGTCGGTTCGCACGATGAATTGCTGCAGCGCGAAGGCGCGTATTACAAACTGTATCAAGCACAACAGCGTCAGGCAGAAGATATGCTGGAAGATGGAATCAAAGCCGGGGAGGGCGCATGAGTAATTTTCAATTAATGCGTAACGCCTTCGGCAAATTGATATACACAGCAGCCGGTGATGCTGAAGTGCATGAAGGCGTGGTACCTGTGCGTTCGTTTCCGATTGCTGCGCCAGATGTGGGCATCGCGATCGTCAGTATCGATGGACGTGAACTGGCATGGATAGAAAAGCTGAGCGACTTGCCAGAGGCGACTCGTACTTTGCTGGAAGAAGAATTGGCCAGCCGTGAATTTTTGCCAGAGATCAAACAGATCAAGCACGTTTCTGTTTTTGCTTCGCCTAGTACATGGACGGTGGCAACCAGCCGCGGTGATGCGACGCTGGTGTTGAAAGGTGAGGAAGATATACGCCGCATCGGTGAGTCAGCATTGATCATCGCCGATACGCACGGCATACAATTCCTGATTCGCGATATGAATAAACTGGACAAAACCAGCCGCAAGTTGCTCGACAGATTTTTGTAATCTCGATGTGCGTTGAGAATACGCACATCGCTGCTGAGGAGAAATGTTGATGTCGAATCGTCCGCCAGATCGTCTGACCGCAGTACTGCAAAATCTCGCCTTGCCCGTCATCGCTGCACCTATGTTTATCGCCAGTGGTCCGGAGCTGGTGACGGCGCAATGCAAGGCCGGTATCGTCGGTGCTTTCCCTGCATTAAATGCGCGTCCGCCAGAATTGCTCGATACCTGGCTAACCGATATTCAAGCCGAGCTAGCTGCTTATCAAGCTGCGCATCCAACGGCGATCGTCGGTCCGATTGCGGTTAATCAAATCGTCCATCAATCGAACGACCGTTTGGCGCATGACGTAGAAGTCTGCGTCAAACATCGTGTGCCCATCATCATTTCCTCATTACGTGCGCCGCCGAAAGAAATGATGGATGCGATCCACAGCTACGGCGGCATCGTGTTGCATGACGTGATTTCTATCCGTCATGCACAGAAGGCGCTGGAAGCTGGCGTGGATGGTTTGATTTTGGTGGCAGCAGGTGCGGGCGGTCATGCCGGTACCTTGTCACCATTCGTATTGGTTGGCGAAGTGCGTAAATTCTTTAAAGGACCGATCGCCTTGTCTGGTGCGATTGCAACCGGTGATGCTGTGTTGGCGGCACAAGCGATGGGTGCTGATTTTGCATATATCGGTTCGCGTTGGCTGGCGACTAAAGAGGCGAACGTCGATGATGCGTATCGTGAAGCGATAGTCAGCTCGGCAGCCGCAGATGTGATTTACACCAATCTGTTTACCGGCATACACGGTAACTATCTGAAAAAATCCATTATCAATGCAGGTCTTGACCCAGACAATCTGCCGCAAGCGGACAAGAGCGCGATGAATTTCGGCTCTGGCAGTGGTAGCAAGATCAAGGCGTGGCGCGACATCTGGGGTGCGGGACAAGGCGTCGGTTTGATAGACGACGTGGTCACAGTTGAAGAAGTCGTACAACGCTTGATAGCCGAATACAAGGCAGCACAAGCACGCTTGAAGATTTAGCGCTGCATGTCGTTATCCCCGCGCAAACGGGGATGACGACTATGATTAAAATCCGAGACGTGCACCCGCACCGAACAAAGTAGCAATCCCCAACACTGCAAAAATTGCAGCAGCCACGCGATGTACGGTCTTCACCGGCATGCGACCAGCAAGCTTGTCACCGAAATAAACCGCAGGCGCATTTGCCAGCATCATGCCGAATGTCGTGCCGGCCAAGACCCAGAAGAATGAATGGAATTGTGCAGCCAAGGCCACGGTTGCAATCTGTGTCTTGTCGCCCATTTCTGCCAGGAAGAAGGCGATCAGCGTTGTCATGAACACGCCGTATTTCGCCAACTTGGCATCACCTTCGTCCAACTTGTCAGGGATGAGTGTCCAGCCAGCCATCAGCAGGAACGATATGCCGAGTACCCAGCGCAAGACTTCAGGCCCAAGCATGGTCGTAATCCATGTGCCTATGGCTGCAGCGAATGCGTGATTGGCAATAGTCGCGACGAAGATCGCCAAGACGATAGGTAAAGGTTTACGAAATTTTGCTGCAAGAAGAAAGGCGAGTAGTTGTGTTTTGTCGCCGATTTCAGCGAGGGCAACAATGCCGGTAGAGACGAAGAATGCTTCCATGATGGGATAAACTTTCTGGGGCCGGAATAATAACCAAAGCACAAACAGCGACCCCGGCCCATGCGGTCGTCATTTGAGCTATGGTCTCGCCAAGTCTTGCGACTATCTGCACCATGGCCTGCGGGCCAAGAGTGTTGATGCAGATGCCTTAGTTGCCTAAGGCCGGCTACTCCCCAACGTTCGAAGCGAATGATAGCAGAATCGTGGAATCTGGATTTATCTTTTTAATTGAAACAGATGTATTTTTGCTATCGATGGAATTATTGTGTCGCCCCTTACTCCTACTTTAGACAATGCAAGTCAGTGCATTTCCTGGCCTTGTTGCACGGCAACCAAAGAGGAATCAGGATGACATTTAAAACAAGAAAAGAACAAGTTTCTAAGAACAAACATGATGTGAAAGCGAATGCAGTGGATGAAAAACCCTCAGCACTACGCTTACCGCATGAGGTAGACGAAACGTCCGATAGTCAAATTAGTAAGCCGCGTAAAGTCATCAAACAAGCATTTGACGATATTGAGGAAGGGCAACTCGATACCGATCGCAGAGGAATTCCCGGCGTGGAAGAAGTGCATAGGAAGGGGCCGGGAAAATCGATGCAAGAAGATATTCCTGCATCATCGAGAATCCCGCCAAGTATCCCGAAGAAATAAATCCATGCATGAAGATGGATGAGCACAAGTCCTCAATTATGTGAGGACTTGTGTGGCATCCTTATCAGTCGCTGATCACAATATCGCCTGCGCTTGCCGATTTACTGCCGGGCACTGGCTGATTGCTGTTGCCATGATAGGCAAAGGCGACTGAGGTTTTCACCGATGACGTTGTATTGACGCCGGCCGCGTGGAATAACTGGCTGTGGAAAAACACCACATCGCCTTGATGCAGATCGACCGGTTTGCCTTGCGCAAACAACACCTGATTCGGCGGATAGTCGGGACGCAAAAAATCCAGTTCATCAAGTTGTTCGCGCGCAATCGCCAAGCGGTGCGAGCCGGGAATGAATTTCAAGCCGCCGTTGCTGGCAATTTCATCGCCCAGCGCCAGCCAAACGCAAATCAAATCGGGTTTGGTAAACGACCAATAGCGAATATCGCGATGCCATCCAGTGGCGGTGCCGAACTGCGGATGCTTGGTCATGACGGAATTGTGATGTGCCAGCGTTAGGCAAACCGGTTCGTCAAATAACTGACGTAGCTTGCCAACTACGCGAGGATCGCGTGCCCAGTCGTGAAAGCAGGCATCGCGATCATAAGCGCCGCGCAGGCGTCGCACGGTTCTGCCGCCTTCTGCATCCAGCGATGCCGGTGCGCCTGGATAGCCAAGCACGGCTTCATATTCCAGCGGCTGTTGCGTTTCATGCAATTGTGTTTTTGCGACTGACAGCATGTGTACACACGCGGCAGGCTCCAACATCTTTCTGAAGACTAGATAACCATCTCTCTCGAATTGTGCAATCTGTTCGCTGGAAAGTGCTGTGTCCATTGTGCTTGTTTTCACCTTGCTCACGTATTGATAATGCTGCGCTATCGTAAATATCCAGTGTAGCGCTTGTCTCCTCATTTTGCCTGCAGGCGCAGACATTTCGGCGTGGATGCGCTTCGTTTACATACCGGTGGGCTGGTAGTGATTGCCTGCGGCATTCCATTTCTCCACATGCCATTTCCAGTTGATGCGACCGATGACGTTGCCGTTTTCATCCAATCCTTCTACCGGGCCGTGAAAGACGGCAAACATTACGCCGCCATTCGGGCTGACCGGTTGATGCACGGCACCGTCGTTTTCATATAAATAGCAACCAGCGTTGAAAGGATGCTCCGGCGCATCGCGATAATGGAAGCCACCTTCCAGCATATAGCCTTCCACCGCACCGACGTGGCGATGTATGGGCGCCGCTGCACCTGCTTCGAACTTGATCATCAGCGTGAAGCGTCCGGTCGATGCATCTGCCTGCAAAAGTTTGAAATGCGCACCGGGCATGGCCCATGGCAACCATTCCATCTGTTGCGGATGGCAGGTGTACAGCGTATCGCTGGGTGTTGCTGTCTGATTCGGTGTGCTGTTCATGGCCTTGCTTTACGTATAATGAAAAAATTCCAACGACTTGTATCGCCGAGGATGACATTGTATGTCACCAAGTGCTGCGCTTATTGTGCGCGCTATGCGGGTTGGGTGTCTTGAATAATATGAAAGGTGTGTATGCGCAAAACGAAACTGCCTTCCGGCAAAAGCATTCCTGTACTTGGGCAGGGCACATGGTACATGGGCGACGGGCCACATCGCCGTGCCGATGAAATCGCCACTCTGCGTCTGGGACTGGATCTCGGTATGACCTTGATCGATACGGCAGAAATGTACGGCGATGGTGCATCGGAAAAGCTGGTCGGCGAAGCAATTGCCGGACGTCGCGATGAAGTATTTCTGGTCAGTAAAGTGCTACCTAGCAATGCCTCGCGCAGCGGCACGATTGCCGCCTGCGAGCGCAGCTTGCGTCGCCTTGGTACTGACTGTATTGATTTGTATCTATTGCACTGGCGTGGCCGTACACCGTTTGCAGAAACTATCGCCGCATTCGAAGCCTTGCAGGATGCAGGAAAAATTCGTCACTGGGGCGTCAGCAATATGGATGTCGACGATATGGAAGAAATTGCACGTGCCGCGGGTGGTGATGCAATCTCGACCAATCAAGTTCTATACAACCTGATGCGTCGCGGCATTGAATATGATTTGTTGCCGCAAGCACAGGCGCGTGGCTTGCCCTTGATGGCGTATTCGCCGATAGAACAAGGTCGTTTGACCGAGTATCCGGAAGTGCAGGATATCGCCGATAAACATGGCGTGACGCCAGCACAGGTCGCGCTGGCTTGGGTATTGCGACAAGAAAGCGTGATTGCGATTCCAAAAGCATCGACGCTCAAACACGTACGTGAAAACCGCGCAGCACTTGATCTGCAATTGACGGCGGAAGATTTGGCGGAGTTAGATGATGTCTTCCCACCGCCGGATGGACCGGAATCACTGGAAATGATTTGATGTTTGATGCGGAAGAACATGCGGCCTTGTTGACGCGTGTTCTTGTGTAATCAACTTAATAATCCAGATTATTTGTCATGCAGGTCACTGCGATCTTCCAGCGCTCCGCGCAATAAATCGAATGCAGCTCGCGTAAATTCCTCAGCCTGGCTGCACTTCATTTTCAAAAGCAGCGTGACGGCATCGCCGTATTGAGCGTCGATCACGCTGACTTCCTGTTGCTCGCAGTAGCGACGCAAGGTCGATTCATCGGCAAACTGCAGAACAAAGCGTCGTTCGCACATAGGTTCTACGGGTACTAATTCCGCAGTCTTGATCGCTTCGGAAATCGCTTGTCCGTACGCACGCGTCAGTCCACCCGCACCCAACTTCGTTCCGCCCCAGTAACGCACAACGACTGCCAACACATTGAACACGTCTTTGTGTACCAGCACGTTATACATAGGGCGCGCCGCAGTGCCTGACGGTTCGCCATCGTCATCCAGGCCGGAATCACCATCACATATCAGCACCCAGCAAAAATGCACGGCATTCGGATGTTGCGCACGCAGCTCCGCCAACTTCGCACGCGCTTCAGCACGCGTAGTCAGCGGATAGAGCAAACCGATGAAACGACTTTTCTTGATTTCGATTTCAGCGGTGGCGGGCGCGGCTAGTTGATACATAGAGAATAAGCTAATCGGGGGAGACGCGATGATAAGCCAGTATGAATAGAAGTGTTTGGAGTTACAAGACACCTGAATTCTCAATCGTATTCTTTCCCAAGCTAGAATAGCTGCGGACTAAAATTAATTCAAAAACCAATCAGGGAGAAAAATAATGAAATTTGCGGTTTCAAGCCTTGTGCTCGCATCAGTATTGTTAAGCGGATGTGCTGCATCCGTGCAAAAGTCATCAACACATACAACAGCAATTGGTATTCCAGCTGCCTCAACCAAACAGATTGTTTTAAACGTAACGGGTAAGCCAGAACTCCTTGAGTCTGCAGACTGGGAACAATTTAAAGGTGAATGGCGCGCTGCAATGAAAGCCGCCGCCGCATCGATTGGGGCTAAATTTGCAAGTCAGGACAGCAAGCCGCAACCGACAGGAGAGGCTGGCACGCTGGTCGTAGTTAACATTAATGACTACCGCTACCTTTCTCCTGGCGCTCGCTACGGATTTGGTGTGTTGACTGGCAATGCATATATGGATGCAAAGGTTCAGTTCAATGATCTGGAAACGGGATCGTCTTTTGGTGAACGTGCTTATAACTCTTCATCGACTGCATGGCAGGGGGTATTTTCTGCAATGACAGAGAAGCAGGTGCAGGCGATGTGTGTCGAAATCATGAATGAAATAAAGGCAGGACCAAAGGTCGCTCAAGTCGCGCCGTAACAATAAGAACGTTACACAACATTGTTGTGTAACGTTCTTTATTAAATGTTTTATGCGTAGATACGCTACCAACGCAGGACTTTAGGGCCAATCAATGCACCGATGCCAGTCGGAATCAAGATGCCCAGTAAATACCAAAAGCCGATGAAGGACGCTTCCATCTCAGGGCAGTGCATGGAATAAATCGTTGCTGCCGCGGCGCCCGCTGCAAATCCTGCCGCAGCGCCAGCCCAACGCAGTCTGGTTGGTGCCATATTGCGCATCGCGACCAGGATCGCGGCAAAGATCGGTAGCGATAAAGTCGCAATCAAAAATGGGCAGGTGCGCCAAGTACTCCCCCAGAAAAGCTGCGCGCGATCTTCCGGTGCTGCACTCATCAGGACAAATGCAGCAGCCAGCCAGATTACTAACATGGGTGTAACGATCCATGCCGGAAGCATATTGATGCGTGCACCGGGTAAGGACAGGCGCATGCTTGCCATGCGGCCAGCCCATGCAAGTGCGGCAACAAATCCGATCTTGAGCCAGAACGAAGGCAGCATGGCAACGTCAGCCAGATCCGGACGCACACCCAGTATGCTCATCATGAGTGCGATGCTCACCAGTAATCCACATGCAATCGTCAGTACGATGCGCTGCGTAGGCAAGGTGGATGCGCGGACGTCAGGGCCGCTGGCCAGCATGTTGATCAAGTCATCTGTTTTCATGGTTCATCTCGCAGTTTTGTTGCCAGTGTTTTCAAGCCGCGGTGTACGGCGACTTTGACGGATGCTTCCGATATGTTCAACGCAGTGGCGGTTTCGCGTATGGACCAGCCATCCAGCTTGGTATGCATGATGGCGGCACGTTGTTGCTCAGGCAATGAGGCAAGTAATTGACCAAGATCGCGTTTCGCCTCGTTTGCATCAGCATCGATCGTCGAGAATATTTCATTCTCATCGTCTAGCGGATCGTTCAGTGCGTTATGTCTCGCATGTCGCCGCAGCCAGTCAATCAGCTTGTACCTTGCAATCGCGTATACCCACGCCGTCAGTGGTTCTGTGGGGTCGTATGTCAGGCGCTGGTTATGAATAGCCAGCAGTGATTCTTGTACCAAGTCTTCTACTTCATCTGGCCAGCTACTTAAACGGCGTCGCAAAAAGGCGCGCAAGTGTGCGGCAGTTGCTTGCAGAAAACTGCGGTATGCGACTGCATCGCCAGCCAGACCTTGCAGCAGCAATGCATGCAAGCGTAATTCGGCGGCGTGTAGCGCTTCTCCCTTTTGTATTCGTTGCATCTGTACCTTAAGTTACATGGGATGAAAAATAAATTTTTTCAGATACATGAAATAAATTTCTTCTGCGTTGTAACCAAACTTATCTTGCCAGCGAATTACCTTGCACATCATCCACTGAATGGTAGCGCACGATGAAACAAATCGCATTGATAGCTGCAGCTTCCGTACTTTGTTCGGCATTGCCATCGTATGCCGGCAATGCTTGTGAAGTCAAAAGCGGCGCTGCCACTGCAGCACTGGTAGAGCTGTATTCCAGCGAAGGCTGTTCCAGTTGCCCGCCGGCTGATCGCCAATTAAGCCAGTTACGTCAAACACTGGATGCGCAAGCATCCGTTGTGCCATTGGCTTTGCATGTCAGCTATTGGGATCAGATAGGCTGGAAAGATGTGTTTGCACAAAAGATCTTCGATGCACGTCAGAGCAACTTGTTGGCTGGGCGCAAAAATCATGTGGTGTACACGCCGCAATTTTTTGTCAATGGCTCGGAGCTGCGTTCCTGGCGTGATGGATTGCCGGATGCAATACGACAAATCAATGCAAAACCTGCGACCGTCGCCATTACGTTGAAAACCAATGCGGCTGCAAACAATACCGTGGTGGTAGATGCAGACGCGAGCGCACTTGATGCCAAGACGAGTGCCGTACTTTACGTCGCCATTAGTGAGAGCGCATTGGTATCACACGTATTGCGTGGTGAAAATGGCGGTGCAACGCTCAAGCACGATGATGTCGTGCGAGTGTGGTTGGGCCCAACTGTATTGGTGCAAGGTAAGCTGCATCTAAAGCAAGAGATCAGTATTCCCGCGACCTGGAATCGTCAGAATCTGCAAGTGGTTGCCTTCGTGCAGGATCAAGCTAATGGCAATGTATTGCAGGCCGTGAGCACTGCTCAGTGCAATGGAACAAGGGGACTGTGATGCTCACACATGACACCAGCACAATTCATCCAGTCTGGTTACGCATCACGCACTGGGTTAACGCATTGGCCGTGCTGCTACTGGTGACCAGCGGCTGGCGCATCTACAACGCTTCGCCCATTTTTGATTTTTATATTCCTTCGCAATTGACCTTGGGTGGCTGGTTGGGTGGTGCATTGCAGTGGCATTTTTTCGCGATGTGGCTGCTGTTGGTGAATGGCATTAGCTATCTGGTGATCAATATTTTTTCCGGTCGTTTGAGGCATCAATTCTTTCCCTTGTCGCTACGCCAGTTCATGCGTGATTTGGCTGCTGCGCTCAAAGGGAAGTTGGCACATGCCGATCCGCGCAAATACAACACGGTACAGCGTGCAGCGTATCTATTCGTCATGCTCGACATCGTGTTGATTGTGTTGTCTGGGTTGGTGCTGTGGAAGTCGGTGCAATTTCCCTTGTTGCGTGAATTGCTGGGTGGTTACGAAGCGGCGCGTCGAGTTCACTTTTTCGCCATGTCTGCACTCGTCGGATTTGTCCTGGTGCATCTAGTGATGGTGGCGCTGGTGCCTCGCACATTGCTCACCATGTTGCGCGGTCGTTGACCAATAAAAGAGATGAACATGATCAAGAAAAAAATCATTGTGATGCCGGGTGATGGTGAGGCGATGTTGAATGACGCCATACGTAAAGTCAGCCAGCCATCACGTCGTGCATTTCTGCAACGGACATTGACCTTGGGCGGCCTGTCTTTGTTGACAGGTTGTTCGATCAGCGATGAAAGCAGTATCGAAACTGCCTTGGGTAAAGTGTCGCAGTTCAATGACAAGGTACAAGGCCTCTTGTTCAATCCTAATCGTCTAGCGCCTACTTATCCTGATTCGATGATTACACGGCCATTTCCATTCAATGCCTTCTATGGTGAAGAGGAAGTGAAGACCGTCGATGGTAATGCGTGGCGGCTTGAGTTGAGTGGATTAATTGCGGACCGTAAGCCGTGGACGCTGGCGCAATTGCGCACCTTGCCACAAACAGATCAGGTTACGCGCCACATCTGCGTTGAAGGCTGGAGCGCCATCGGCAAATGGGGCGGTGTTCCTTTTTCACATTTCTTGCGGCGTGTTGGTGCCGATCTCAAGGCCAAGTATGTCGGCTTCAAGTGTGCGGATGATTATTTCACCAGTATCGATATGGCGACAGCCTTGCATCCGCAGACCTTGATGGCGCTGACTTATGACGGTGAGGAGTTGCCGCCGCGCTATGGCTTCCCGATGAAGCTGCGTATGCCAACCAAATTGGGCTACAAGAATCCGAAACACATACAAGCAATTTTTGTCACGAATACGTATCCCGGAGGCTATTGGGAAGATCAGGGATACAACTGGTTCGGCGGTAGCTGATCGTTTTATACGTAGCAGCTTCTCTGAAGTTTCAACAACAGCAGTTCTTTTTAATCACTCAAAGGAAATACATCATGAAAACAATCACTACTGCAGTTCTGTCCGCTTGCTTGTTGATGTCCGGTGCTGTCTTCGCTCAAGATGCGATGCAGAAAGACAGTATGGCAAAAGACAGCATGTCCAAGGACGCAATGAAGAAGGATCACATGGCGAAAGACGGCATGAAAAAAGATCACATGGCAAAAGATGGGATGAAAAAAGACAGCATGGGCAAGGACGCTATGTCCAAAGATGAAATGAAGAAGTAATCATTAAAAAAGCCTGCATCAATCGACGATCGATGCAGGCTTTATTTGTTCAAACCGATGCGTGTAACTACACGGCTGATTGATCAGGTCGTTAAAGGTTTGTAACGAATCCGCTTAGGCTTGGCACCTTCTTCACCCAGACGCTTGCGTTTGTCCGCTTCATATTCCTGATAGTTACCATCGAAGAACGATACTTGCGAATTGCCTTCGAAGGCGAGGATGTGCGTCGCGATACGATCGAGGAACCAGCGATCATGCGAGATGACCAATACGCTGCCGGCAAATTCCAGCAAGGCATCTTCCAGTGCGCGCAGGGTTTCCACGTCGAGATCGTTCGACGGTTCATCGAGCAGCAAAACGTTGCCGCCCTTGAGTAGTGTTTTCGCCAGATGCAGACGACCGCGTTCACCGCCGGACAGGTTGCCAACGATTTTTTGCTGGTCGCCGCCCTTGAAGTTGAAGCGACCCAGATAGGCACGTGACGGCATTTCGAAGCGACCCACGCTCAGAATATCAGCGCCGCCGGAGACATCTTCGAATACGGTTTTGCTGTTGCCTAGATCGTCGCGTGATTGATCTACCAGCGAGACTTTTGCAGTTTGTCCAATGACGACTTCGCCGCTGTCTGGCTTGTCGAGGCCCGCGATCATTTTGAACAAGGTCGATTTACCGGCACCGTTGGGACCGATGATGCCAACGATCGCGCCCGGTGGCACGGTGAATGACAGATTGTCGATCAACAGGCGATCCCCGAATGCTTTCGATACATTCTTGAATTCGATGACTTCATTGCCGAGGCGCTCGGCGACGGGGATGAAGATCTCTTGTGTCTCGTTGCGTTTCTGATATTCGTGTTCAGACATTTCGTTAAAGCGTGCCAGGCGCGCTTTCGATTTGGCCTGACGCGCCTTTGGATTTTGACGTGACCATTCCAGTTCTTTCTGCAGCGCCTTTTGACGCGCAGATTCGGTCGATTCTTCCTGCTTCAGACGTGCCTGTTTTTGATCCAGCCACGACGAATAGTTGCCTTTCCACGGAATGCCGCTGCCGCGATCCAACTCCAGTATCCATTCGGCCGCATTGTCGAGGAAGTAGCGATCATGGGTGATGCCGACCACGGTGCCTGGGAAGCGCAGCAGGAACTGCTCCAGCCATTCGACCGATTCCGCATCCAGATGGTTGGTCGGTTCATCGAGCAGCAGCATGTCTGGCTTGGACAATAACAATTTGCACAACGCGACGCGGCGTTTTTCACCGCCGGATAGCACGGCGATTTTCGCATCCCAAGGTGGCAGGCGCAGTGCATCGGCCGCCATTTCCAGTTGTTGTTCAGGATTGTCGCCGGCGGCAGTCGAGATGATCGCTTCCAGTCGGCCTTGTTCTGCGGCGAGCGCATCGAAGTCGGCATCTTCTTCGGCATAGGCAGCATAGACTGCTTCGAGCAGTGCTTTTGCTTCGAATACTTCGCCGAGGCCGGATTCAACTTCCTCGCGTACGGTTTTTTCCGGATCGAGCTGCGGTTCTTGCGGCAGGTAGCCGATGTTCAGACCTGGCATCGGGCGCGCTTCGCCCTGGATGTCGGTATCGAGGCCGGCCATGATTTTCAGCAGGGTTGATTTGCCGGAGCCATTCGTACCCAGTACGCCGATTTTTGCGCCCGGGAAGAAGGACAATGAGATGTCCTTCAGGATCTGACGTTTAGGGGGAACGATTTTCCCCACGCGGTTCATGGTGTAGACGTAATTTGCCATTGTGATTTTAATAAAAGGTTGCTTGCCAAAGAGGTGGGTGCAAGGATAACCGATGGCGGGGGTGTACGGTAAGTGTGATGGCGGATATCGGGGAGAAAGGGCAATTAAATCCCGAAAATTTTCCGGTTTGTAAACTAGGACTGGGCGAGATTCAACTTTAGTGCAACACTGTTAATACACATGGTCATATTTCCTTGCATTATGGTGGTGCTTATCCTATTGTGCGACGCACCATCCCCCTAAAGAGAGCGCTCTTTGTCTTCACCAGATAAAAAAAGCAGCCTGGCTGCATTGACTCTAGCCGCCGTCGGCATCGTATACGGTGACATCGGCACCAGTCCTCTATACACGATGAAAGAAGTGTTCTCCAAAGAACACGGCTTGATCCTCACACCAGAAAATCTGCTCGGCGTCGTTTCCCTGATCGTCTGGGGCTTGATCATCATCGTCTCGCTCAAATACGTCACGCTGGTGTTGCGCGCGAACAATCGCGGCGAAGGCGGCATCATGGCCTTGATGGCGCTGGCGCTTTCTTCTGTGACAAAAAACTCACGCTGGTATTTCCCGTTGATGGTGATGGGTTTGTTCGGCGCGACTTTATTCTATGGCGATAGTGTCATTACACCGGCGATTTCGGTGCTGTCTGCGGTCGAAGGTTTGAGCATAGCGACATCGACCTTTGATCCTTATGTAGTACCGCTCACGGTAGCTGTGTTAGTCGGTTTATATTCCTTGCAGGCAAGAGGCACCGCCGGTATCGGTAAATGGTTTGGCCCGGTGATGCTGATCTGGTTTCTTACCTTGGCAGGGATGGGCATTGTTAACATTATCGATGCGCCGCAAATTCTGCATGCCTTGAATCCATGGCATGCCTTCCTCTTTTTAAAAGGTAATGGCTACCTCGCTTTTATTGCCTTGGGTGCGGTGGTCTTGGCATTCACAGGTGCGGAAGCACTGTATGCGGATATGGGGCATTTTGGCGCCAAGCCGATACGGATGGCGTGGTTCATGATTGCCTTCCCGGCACTGGCATTGAATTATCTGGGGCAAGGCGCTTTGCTGTTGTTGCACCCTGATGCTGTCAATAATCCTTTCTATCAACAGCTCGGTGCGTGGAGTATTTATCCGCTGGTCGTGCTTTCGACGATGGCGGCCATCATCGCTTCGCAGGCGACGATCTCCGGCACTTTCTCCATGACCAAGCAAGCGATTGCGCTGGGCTTCCTGCCGCGCATGAAGATCGAATTCACGTCGGCTAGTCAGATCGGCCAGATTTACATTCCGGCAGTGAACTGGTTGCAAATGACCGTGGTCGTGATGGCGGTGATTGGTTTTGGTTCTTCTTCCGATCTGGCTGCAGCTTACGGTATTGCGGTAACAGCGACGATGTTGGTGACAACCATACTCACATTCTTCGTGATTCGTTATCGCTGGAAATACAATCTCTTGCTGTGTCTTGCCGCGACGGGTTTCTTCCTGGTGATCGATGTCAGCTTGTTCTCGGCAAATATGCTGAAATTGTTCCATGGCGGTTGGTTCCCGCTATTGCTTGGCTTGGTTCTGTTCACTTTGATGCTGACGTGGAAGCGCGGTCGCGAACTGGTGTTCGAAAATCTGCAAAAGCACGCGATTCCACTGGAAGATTTTCTCGCATCATTGTTCATTTCGCCGCCAACGCGCGTGCCTGGGACTGCGATTTTTCTGCGTGGCGAATCGGATGGTGTGCCGCATGCGATGTTGCACAATCTGTCGCATAACAAGGTGCTGCATGAACGCGTCGTATTCCTGACGGTACGCATGATGGAAGTGCCGTACGTGCCGGCAGGCGATCAAGTTCGCATACATTTGCTCGGTGATGATTGCTATCAGATGGATGTGACGTACGGCTTCAAGAATGTGCCTGATATTCCAGCAGCTTTAGAACTCGCCAAAGATCAGGGTCTGGAATTTGAAATGATGGAAACATCCTTCTTCATCGCACGCCAAACTGTGGTCGCCAATCCGGTGCGCGGTATGGCGCTGTGGCGCGAACATATCTTTGTTGCGATGTCGCGTCATGCGCGCGGTGCGGCGGATTATTATCAAATCCCATCGAATCGCGTGATTGAGCTGGGCACCAAAGTCGAGATTTAAACGCAGCGATGCAGATGTAAAAAGGGACAACATGATTAGATGTTGTCCCTTTTTTATGTGCGGCTTTTAATCTGCGGTTACGGATGTTTGACGTTTATACGTTTGCCATACGCCATCCAATGAATACAATCCCAGCGCAATCCAGATGGTGGCAAAGCCGATCAAACGTGCGCCACTGAATGGCTCGTGATACAGCCAAACACCGATCAGTAATTGTATGGTGGGCGTGATGTATTGCAGCAGTCCGAGTGTGGCTAGCGGTATGCGGCGCGCGCCTGCAGCGAAGAGTAATAGCGGAATCGCCGTGATTGGACCAGCAGCCACCAGCAGCCATTGCGATGCAGATGACGCGTGTACGAAGCTACTGTTGCCACCCCATGTCATCACTGTCAGTGCGAGTGCTGCGAGCGGGAACAGCAGTAGCGTTTCCAGCGACAAGCCTTCCAATGCGCCTAATGTTGCCGTTTTGCGTAACAAGCCGTAGGTGCCAAACGTGAGGCCCAGCGTCAGACTGATCCACGGCAAATGCCCGTTTTCCCAGGTCAACCAAGCCACGCCGATTGCTGCAATCGCTACAGCTGCCCATTGCAGACGACGTAAACGTTCGCCCAACACCAGAAAACCCAGCAACACATTCACCAAAGGCGTCATAAAATAACCGAGGCTCGCATCGACGATACGGTCATGATTGACTGCCCAGATATACACAAACCAGTTGGTCGACAGCAGCAGTGCGCTTGCGGTAAAGCCTGCCAATACTTTCGGTTGGCGAAATACGCCACTGATCCAGGCCCATTGCTTGCGCACGGCGAGCACGATCAGCAGGAATCCAAGCGCCCACACCATGCGATGCAGCAGGATTTCCAGCGGCGCAATATCGTGCAGCGATTTGAAATAAATCGGAAATAATCCCCATGCCATATAGGCAGAGAGCGCATACAACATGCCGGTATTCATGGCGAGTCAATCAGTTGGGTAATGAGGCTGCATCAGACGTTTTGAACGAGCGAACAAAACGTGGAGGGAGCGATGATTATCGCAGTAATTGAATAAGGATGTTGCGCGTGTCAGAAAAGGAGCGTTGGGCTGTGAGTGTCAGAAGAATGGATGTAAAAATGCACGTCACGACTATGAATAGAGACGTGCATTTTGATGCGGGCGTGATACAGCAGGATTGCTGCGGTATTGGTTCTTCTATATTAGAACGTGTAGTTAGCGGAGATCCACAGGCGACGGCGCTCGAAATTGGCTACGTATTCGGGAGCTGTGGACGGAACGCCACTGCTTATAACGTTAGAGTGTTTCGCAAAATCTTTATCTAAAACGTTATTAACGGCAGCGTTAATACTCCACGATTTGTTTACCTTGTAATCGGCACCAAGATTCAACAAATAATATGCTTTGTAATTCCCTAATAAAGCTTTGGTATTGGAATTAGCTACGTCATTTTCACGGAAACGTTCGCTGTTGTAGCTAGTTTGAGCCCAAACATTTAAAGCAGCTGTTGATTGCCAATTTATTTTGGCATTGAATACATGCCTAGATGTATTGTTGAGAGGTTGTCCTTTATTAGGGCCAGTTTTTTGCTCACTATCGGTGAAGGTGTAGTTGGCTAACAATCGCCAAGCACGTGAAAATTGCCAACTGCTCCCTAACTCCAAACCTCGTACGCTAGCATTGTCGACATTGACAACTCGAGATGCTGTCGCAATGCCGTTGATATCGGTAAATGTTTCCGATCCGATAGCATCTTTCAGATCAGTGTTGAATATGGTTGCATTAGCTCTGAAACCTTGAAGGTTATCGAAAAGTGCAGCCAGCTCAGTACTGGTACTTTTTTCTGGTCGGAGGTTTGGATTTCCCCAAATTGGACGTGTTGGGTCGCCTTGGCGACCATAACCGGTTACACCATCGAATAATTGGTCCAGACCCGGCGTACGGTAACCCTTGCTAATGCCGCCTTTGAGGGTCCAATTATCGTTGGTATTCCATACGAGATAAGCACGTGGAGTCGTTGCTCCACCAAAAATACTATGTTTGTCATGGCGAGCGCCGATCGTGAGCGCTAGATCCGGACGGATGCGCCATTCGTTCTCTGCAAAAATGCCGACCTGATCATATTTGTAATTGGCTGCAGCAATGCTATCGATCATTTTTGCATCCAAATACTGACCACCTACCGTCAGCATGTTATTGCCAAGTGAGGTGACCAATTTTGTATCAAAGATTGTGCTTTCTGATTCCAAAACACGCGGTGCACCAGGAATCTTTCCTGGTGGCGCAACCTGAATTGCTCCATTTGCGCCCAAGCGACCAGGAATCAAACGTCCTATAGTTTCAGTTTTATTGTGAGACAGACTTGATTCCAATACGCTGTCTGTCATGCGCCAAGTATGGGCAAGCGTAATTTGATCGCGGTTAAATTCTTGCTCTGGGCCATATCCTGGGATTTGAGTGCGGTTTGTTGCATCTACATAAGTAATGGAGCCAATCTGCCCCCTGCTGTTGTCATATTTCTGTTTTACTTGATCAACATCGAGCGATAAATCATGATTTTTGTTAGGTGTTAAGGTCAAACGTGCACCAACAGTATTGACGTCCCCACTAACCGGATCCTTGCCAGTGTTTAAGGTAGGAAAGGCACCAGTTCCTTTTCCATTCCACTGAATATTTGATTCGTCGCGCTTAAATTTTCGTGCACGGACTTGTATGCCAAGTAGATTTTCTATAACCGGGCCGCTCAAATATAAACTGCCGGCGCGTGAGTCTCCGTATTCCGAGTGTTCGTGCAAAGTGGTTTCAGCAGTGACGCTTCCTGTCCAAACTTTGCTGACTTTACGAGTGATGATGTTAATCACACCGCCCATTGCATCTGAGCCATACAAAGTTGCCATTGGCCCACGTATTACTTCAATACGTTCAATCGCAGCAGGTGGGGGCATAAAGGTGGAGGAGGAATCTCCGAATCCATTGGGCACTACGTTACCAGCAGGATTTTGGCGACGACCATCAATGTGAGCTTGGATGTGTTTTCCGGATACCAACGGCATTCTCAAGCCGCCATTTTTTG
>JAZJXV010000016.1:0-40768 GCA_040390795.1 Pseudomonadota bacterium
GACCAACGGATTAAAAGTCCGCTGCTCTACCAGCTGAGCTAACGACCCGAAAGAAAGCTATTATAGAGAACCTTTATGGCCTCTGTCAATCACATCGCGACTTTTTATTAATGTTTCTTACTTCAGTCGCGTTGCTCTTTTAATTGCCTTGTTTTTGCAACAAGGCGCTAGTCTAATCGCAATCCCCAGCGTGTAGCAACTGCTTTTAAATAAAAAATCGCCCGACTGGCGGGCGATAGATGATCTGGTAAAAATATCAGCTGGTGGCTTGATGCATAGATGCCGTGGCGCTGATTCTTTTACTGATTATTTGAAGTTGGCTAGACGCTCTTTTGCTGTTTGTGCTGCGGGCGCATTTGGATATTTTGCTACCAGTGACTCCAAGGATTTCTTGGCTGCTGGTTTATCTTTCAATTCCGTTTGGGAGCTGGCGATATTCAATAAAGCATCGGCAGCTTTGGGATTGTCAGGATATTTTTTCAACAGTGTTTGCTGTGCTGCGATCGCATTTTTATAATCGCGTTGCGCATAGTAAGCATTGCCGATCCAGTATTGCGCCGAAGGTGCATAGGCAGATGCTGGATAGCGCTGTATGAAATCGGAAAAAGCTGCACCAGATTTTTTGTAGTCGCCAGCTTTGAAGAGGGCGAGTGCATTATCGTATGAGCTCTGTTCTGATTGACCCACCATCGCATCCTGGCCATCAACGGCAACGACTTGTGGTTCCAGCTTGCGCAGACGATTATCGAGATCGACGTAGAAGTCTTTCTGTCGTTGCTGCAGGTTAGAGACTTCATTTGATAAAACTTCGATCTGACCGTTCAGGCGAGAAATCTCTTGCTTCAATTGCTCGTTCTGATTGGATAGTTCAAGCACGGCTGACGTTTCAGCTTTGCTTTGCTGGATCGTGTCAACTTTGCCGCGCAAGTCCAGGATCGCCTTGCGTGCTTCATCGTCGCCAAACAGCGCAGCATGCGCTGATAGCGATGCACAAGAAAATGCGGCCATCAAGGCCGCAATAAGTGTTTTTTTAATCATTGGCTACTAGATTAATAAACGATATCTGCACGGCGGTTTTCTGCCCATGCTGCTTCATCGTTACCCAGTGCTTTTGGTTTTTCTTTACCCAGCGACACTGCTTCCATTTGCGATTCAGGCACGCCTAACAGGGACAGGGATTTACGTACGGCTTCTGCACGTTTTTGACCGAGAGCCAAGTTGTATTCAGCGCCGCCGCGATCATCGGTGTTGCCTTGGATGATGATTTTACGACCTTGGTTGCTTTTCAGGTACTTGGCGTGGTTTTCTACGACTTGCTGGAATTCAGGCTTGACGATGTAGCTGTCGAAATCAAAGTACACACTGCGTTTAGCCAACACGCCTTGCGGATCGTTTAATGGATCGCTGGATGCGTTGACGGTACCAACCGAACGTGGATCAGCCATGCTTGAGCCTGCACGGTCTTCAACCGGTGCTTTGTCGTTCAATTTGGTTGATGAGCAAGCAGCCATCAGCAAAGCACTGGATAAGATAAAAACGGATGTTAAGGTACGCATGTTATTTCCCCTGATTATGTAGGCGTGCAGATGTTAAAAAAAATAAATATGGAGCGCATTATTTCATAAACGGACCCCATGTGGGCTCACGTATATCGCCTGCTTGGGTGGTCAGACGCTGTTTTACCTGACCATCAACCGAAACTACGGCTAAAGTGCCACGACGACCGGATTCGGTTGCGTACATCAAATATTTGCCATTCGGCGAAAAACTCGGTGATTCGTCTTTGACGGTGTCCGAGAGGCGTTGTTCCTGACCATTGGTCAAATCAAGCAGAAATAACTGAAATTTCCCTTCGCGACGCGAAATATAGGCCAAAAATTTGCCATCTGGGGAGATTCGCGGGCTGATGTTGTAGTTTCCGCTGAAGGTGACACGTTTGGCTTCGCCGCCATTTGCGCCCATTTTGTAGATTTGCGGGCCGCCACTACGGTCGCTGGTGAAGTAAATACTTTGGCCATCTGCAGAGAACTGTGGTTCGGTATCGATTCCGTTGGAATTACTCAGGCGGCGTGGGCTGGTGCCATCCGCATTGACGACATAAACCTGGGTCAAGCCATCGCGTGACAAGGCGACAGCGAGCTTGTTGCCGTCAGGTGCCCAAGATGGTGCAGAATTGCTGCCCTTGAAGTTGGCAGCGACTGTGCGATTACGTGTGACCAGATTCTGAATGTAGACGACTGGTTTTTTGTTTTCAAACGAAACGTAAGCAACCTTGGTGCCGTCTGGCGACCATGATGGCGAGATGATAGGTTCGTTCGAACGCAATGCGACCTGTGTACCTTCACCATCGGAATCTGCAATCTCAAGACGGAATTCCTTGCCGGCTTTGGTGACGTAGGCTATGCGTGTGGCAAATGCACCGCGTATGCCGGTCAGCTTTTCATAGATATCGTCGGCGATCTTGTGGCCAGATACGCGGATGAATTGCGGTTGTGCAGCCAAGGCCAGCGACGACAATTGTGCGGCTTTGACGGTATCGAACAAGCGGTATCTGACTTCGAAGCGGCCGTCTGCCAGGCGCGACACGCTGCCAACGACGAGTGCATCTGCACCGCGTGATTTCCAATCAGCAAGGTTGACTTGGGAGTTTTCGGTCAGGACGGAACCGGTATCGATAATTTTGAAGACACCGCTGCGGTTCAAATCGGCCTTGATGATAGCGCTGACTTGCTGTGGTGCAACCGATTCATCGCCGAAAGTGGCAATCGCAATTGGTATCTGGTTAGCGCCAACACCGGCGATTTCTACTCGCAATTGTGCGTGCGCGAGACTGGTAACGAACACGGCTAGGATCGCGAATGAGCGTAAAAAAGAAGTCTTAGTCATCATGGGTCACTGATCTTTCGGTTTGTGAATGACGGTCAAGCGACTAGGGACGCTGCCGGATTGATCGGGTGGAAATGGTTGCGAACGTTCGATCGCACGTTTAACAGCTTCATCGAAAGCGGGTAGGCCTGAGGATTTGCGTAGACGTAATCCGCGCAGCGATCCGTCGGGCAGCAGTTCGACATCGTATTCGACCTGAGGATTCCCGTTTAAGTCTGACGGTACGTTAAATACTGTATTTGAGCGGATTTTCGCACGAATTTTATCGGCATACGCGCCGTCTGCACGACCGCTGCTTTGCGATTTTGCTGCCTGGCCGGAACCGCCGCTACCAATGGCGCCGGTCATGCGGCTTAGTTCTTCAGCACGTCGCTTGTCACTCAATTCTTGATCACGCTTGTCCTGCAGGCGTTTTTTGTCAGCATCCGCTTTTTTCTGCTGCTCGGCTTTCTTGTCGGCTAGCTGCTTATCGAGTTTGTCCTGCTTATCTTGCTCGGCTTTTTGCTTCAGCTTCTTCTCTTTTTCTTCTTCAGCCAGCTTGTCTTTACGCTCTTGTTCTTTGCGTTTCTTTTCTTTTTCCAGCGCGATATCGACTTTAGGCGGCTCAGGCTTGATGGGCTCTGCCTTAGGTATTTCTTTAACGATAGGCTTGGGTTCAGGTTTTGGCTGAGGCGTTGGTTCCGGTTCTGGCGGCAGTGGTGCGGCTTCTTTCGCCTGCATATCCCAGATTTCTGCCTTTACCGCGACTGGCGTTTCGCTTTGCCAATCGATGCCTATCCAGAAAAACACCAGCAATGCGACGTGCACTGCCGTCGCCAGTATGATGGCACGCCAGCGACCAGGTTCCTTCGGGACGGTATACGGTGAGTGATCAGTCATAAAACAATGTTCACTTGGTCGCCAGACCTACGCGGCTGATACCAAGTTTTTTGGCTTCCGAGATGGCTTGTATCACCTCGTCATATTTAATGTTTTTGTCGGCTGCGATCATGACGGCAATATCAGGATTGTCGGCATACAGTGCCTGCAATTTTCTGCCCAACTCGCCACGGCCGACTGTTTCGGTAGATGCTGCTGCACCTTTTTTACCTTTAACAGAGACGGTAGCCGAAGCATCAGCTTTCAGTTCTATGCTGATGTATTCGGTCGGTGGTTGCGTTGATTTGGCCGCATTCGGCAACTGGATCTCGTTGGGATTGACCATAGGTGCGGTCACCATGAAGATCACCAGCAGCACCATCATGACGTCGATGTATGGAACGACGTTGATCTCTGACTTGAATTTTCTAGTGCGTCCGCCGCGCATGCTTCCGGATGAGAATGACATTGCTACCGTCCTTAACGCGTTTGACGTTGCAGAATGTTCGAGAACTCTTCAACGAAGCTTTCAAAGCGCATCGCCAGTCTATCGATATCGTGCGAATAGCGGTTGTAGGCAACTACTGCAGGAATCGCTGCAAACAAGCCAATCGCGGTAGCGATCAACGCTTCTGCAATCCCTGGAGCAACTGCCGCCAGTGTTGCTTGCTGCACGTTCGCCAAACCGCGGAAGGAATTCATGATGCCCCATACGGTGCCGAACAAACCGACATACGGTGAGACTGAACCAACTGAGGCGAGGAAGGCGAGGTGCGATTCCAAAGCATCCATCTCACGCTGGTAGGCAGCGCGCATGGCGCGGCGTGCACCATCCAGACGTACGCTGGATGGATCTTGGGAAGAGCGGGATTTGTTGAATTCGCTCATGCCAGCTTCGAAAATGCGTTCCAGTGCGCCAGTCGAGCGGTTGCCTTTGCGGCGATTGGAAGTGGCATCCTGATACAGCGCGTTCAAATCGCCGCCGGACCAGAAGGCGCGTTCGAATTCCTCAGTCTGCATGCGTGCATTTTTGATCGCAAACATCTTGCGGAAGATGTAGGTCCAGCTCATGACGGATACGCCGACTAAAAGTGCCATGACGAGCTGCACAAGAACCGAAGCGTTGGTGATCAGATGGATAAAGGAGAGGTCTTGAGTGACGGTCATGGAAGTGTGGTTTAGTCGAATTTGGTCAATTGTATGCGCAACTTGCTTGAGGCGGTGCGATTTGGGAAGGCATTTGCCTCATGTACTCACACTCAGGTATTCACAATCTACTGCCTTGTTTTTTCTACTACCGATATTGGTGCGCGAGAAGAAGGTGGAACGGATGCATTCCACTGACCATCACGCTTACTTTGCTTCGATATTTTTAATGCTGCTCAACACTTCTTGTGGGATTTCGCTCGGTCTGAAGCGCTGCGTGTCGACGCAGCCGACCTTGATGCGTCCAGTGGCGAGCAACTCTTCGCTATCGCCATTGATGCGCCATGCTTGCTGCACAAACTGTACCGAGGCGCGGCCCATTCTTTCGACTACGACGGTCAACTTCAGTTCATTATCCAGTTTGGCTGGTGCGTGGTAGTCGACCGCGGTGCTTTTGACGACGAACATGACGCCGTGCGCTTCGGTCATGATTTGTTGGTTGATGCCGGCACTGCGCAGCCATTCGGTGCGCGCGCGTTCAAAGAATTTCAGATAATTCGCATAGAAGACGACGCCACCGGCATCGGTATCTTCGTAGTAGACGCGGACGGTCCACGTAAAATTTGACTGCATCTTGGACATTTACCTTGAGTCGGCAGCGCTGCAGCGTTGCCCTGATTTACTGCGGATGAATGCGCAATTATCGATGATATTGATTCCGCATGACAAGGTTGTTACCTGAACTTACAGTTCTGACCACGGTTAGCAGCCAGAACTGCTTATTTCTTATGTGTTGCGCTTGATGAATAAAGGGCCAAAACCTTGGCATGTCGGCATCAATTCGATGTGATTGATATTGACGTGTGCGGGCAGGGTGGCGATCCAGTAGGCGGTTTCTGCAATATCGGCAGGGCTGAGCGGTACGGTGCCTTCGTAGACCTTGGCAGCGGCCGCATCGTCCTTCAGACGTACATTCGAGAACTCAGTGCCACCAGCCAGGCCGGGAGCGATATTCGATGCGCGTACACCGGTACCAACCAGATCGGCGCGCAGGTTGCGGGTGAATTGATCGACAAAAGCCTTGGTCGCACCATAGACATTGGCGCCGGGGTAAGCGTAGGCACCTGCGCTGGAGCTGATGTTGATGATGGTGCCGCGATTGCGTTTGAGCATTTCCGGCAACAGTAGGCGAGTGACGGTGACCAAGCCTTTGCAGTTGGTCTCTATCATGGTTTCCCATTGTTCCAGCGAGGCTGATTGTGCCGGTGCAACTCCCAGTGCGAGGCCTGCGTTATTGATCAAGACATCGATTTCCTGCCATTCCGGCGGCAAGCTTGCCAGTGCAGCGGCGATCGAGTTCTTGTCAGTGACGTCCATTTGCACTGTTAATACAGATGGGCCGATTTCTGCTGCGAGTGCATCCAGCCTATCCTGGCGGCGGCCGGTAGCAATCACTTTGTGACCATGTTGCGCAAATTTTCGTGCCATTTCAGCGCCGAAGCCTGAACTTGCACCTGTGATCAAGACGATCATAGGATTTCCTTTATGGAAAGAGTGAGTGCGTAAGCAGTGATGTTGGGGCAATGCAGTCGGTGCGATCTTCCGCAGTCCAACTTGTTGAAAGCGACATGCGGGCGTCGATTCCTTGCTCGCATGTCGCTTTAAGCTTATTTCATGCTTACTTGGCGGCTTGCGCGCGCTTGATCAGGAATGTGGTCAGCAAAGGCACCGGGCGGCCAGTCGAACCTTTGGCTGCGCCGCTTTTCCATGCTGTACCTGCGATATCCAGATGCGCCCAGGTGTATTTCTTTGTGTATCGTTCCAAGAAGCAAGCGGCGGTGACTGCGCCACCGGCCGGACCACCGATATTTGCCATGTCGGCAAAATTCGATTTCAGCTGTTCCTGATAGCTGTCTTCGATAGGCATGCGCCACGCGGTATCACCAGCTACTTTGCCGGCGCTGAGCAATTCGTTCGCCAATGCGTCATGTGCATCGTCGTTACGAGTGAATAAGCCGGAATTGTGATGGCCGAGTGCAGTAATGCAGGCGCCAGTCAGGGTTGCGACGTCGACGACGGCAGCCGGTTTGAAGCGTTCTACATACGTGAGCGCATCGCACAGAACCAAGCGACCTTCGGCATCCGTGTTCAAGACTTCAATGGTCTGGCCCGACATCGAGGTGACGATATCGCCAGGCTTGGTCGCGCTGCCGGATGGCATGTTTTCGCAGGTTGGGATAACGACGATGACGTTGAGCTTCAGTTTCAGCTCTGCAATCGCGCGCATGGTGCCGAGTACGGAGGCGGCACCGCCCATGTCGTATTTCATTTCATCCATGGCTGCGCCGGGTTTGAGCGAAATGCCGCCAGAATCAAAAGTGATGCCTTTGCCGACTAATACAGTAGGCGCATCTTTGGCTTTGCCGCCGAAATGCTTGAGTACGATGAATTTAGGTGGTTCGACGCTGCCGTTGGTGACGGACAGGAAGCTGCCCATTTTTAATGCCTGCAATTGCTTGCGATCCAGCACTTCTACTTGCAGCTTGAATTCTTTTGCCATTTTCTTGGCGGTGTTGGCCAGATAAGTTGGCGTGCAGACATTGGCAGGGAAGTTGCCGAGATCCTTGGTCAAGTCGATGCCGTTGGCGACGGCGACGGCTTGCGTGACGGCTTCCTTGGCGCTATTCGTTGCGGTTGCACTGACAGCAAATGCCACTTTTTTCACGCCGCTGGGTGCTGGCTCTTTTTTACTTTTCAGGCCGTCGAAGCGATAAGCGGCTTCGCGTGCATTCAAAATAGTGCTGCGGATGGCCCAGGCGGTATCGCGGGCGGCAACGGCGTCAAACGGCAGGGCGACGACAGCTTCAGACGCACCTAATGATGAAAAGACGCGTACGACGGCTTGCGAGGCGGAGCTGAAATCTTTTTCGCTGACAGCTTCTTCCTTGCCCAAGCCGATCAGCAGGACGCGTTCGGCTGCGGAGCCGTTGATGCCGCGCAACAGCAAGGTGGAGCCGGCTTTACCGGTAATATCGCCAGACTTGAGCGCGGCGCTGATTTCGCCTTTGCGATCCAGCGCTTGTGCTGCGGATGACAGTTTTTTGTCTTCGAATACGGCAACTGCGATGCAGCCCGTCTTGATACCGGCGATAGTGCTTTTTGCGTCTAATGGTTTTATGCTAAAGTCCATGCGTTACTCTCCTTGTCGATTCACGATTATAGCCTCCCAATGATTTTTCAGCGCGCGCTCCGACGCGATTTGCTAAGTACCGCTGGCGCCGTCTTTACTACCCTTTTTACTATTACGGTCACTGTGATGTTGATCCGTATATTAGGGCAGGCTGCGGGCGGCAAAATTGCGTCCGCTGATGTGGTCGCCATGCTCGGTTTTGCAGCACTTAATTACCTCCCCATTTTGTTGAATCTGACCGGTTTCGTATCAGTGTTGCTGGTGGTGACGCGTAGCTATCAAGATTCCGAAATGGTGGTGTGGTTTGCTTCCGGCTTGAGTTTGTCGCGCTGGATTACGCCGGTCTTGATGTTTGCCTTGCCGATCATTGTCATGACGGCTTTGCTGAGCTTCTTCCTCACGCCATGGTCGAATCAGCAAAGTGCGGTGTACAAGGAGCGCTACGCCAACCGTGAAGATATCGCCAAGGTCTCTCCGGGGAAATTTCAGGAATCTTCTTCGTCCGATCGCGTCTTTTTCGTTGAAGGTGTTTCCGGCGATACCACCAAGGTCAAAAACATATTTGTCAGCACCGTACGCAATGGTAAAACCAGCGTGGTGGTGGCGCAGGAAGGTACTGTTGAAATCGATCCTGCCGGCGATAAATTTCTGGTGATGCATCAGGGACGTCGCTATGACGGCATCCCGACGCAGCCGGATTTCAAGTTAATGGAATTTGATCGCTACGGCGTATTGGTGGCAGCGCAATCAAAAGCCATAGTGGGCGATACCTCCGCACGTGCCTTGAGTACGCTGGATCTTTTAAAAGATAGAAATAACTTCAATGATGCTGAATTGCTGTGGCGTTTTTCTCTGCCATTGATGGGCATACTGTTGATGTTGCTGGCGATTCCTCTGGGCTTCGTCAATCCGCGTGGTGGTCGTTCGGCCAATCTCTTGATCGCGCTCTTCCTGTTTGTTTTCTATAGCAATATGCTCAGCTTCGCGCAATCGACAGTAGTGCAAAATCGCTCAACGCTAATGCTTGCGTGGTGGCCGGTGCATCTGGTTGCGCTGATTATTATTACCGTTTTCTTTTTATGGCGACTGAAAGTGAATAGCCGCTACCATCCGCTGGTGATGTGGTCCTTGATCAAGCGTACCTGTCTTGGAAAAAGGATGGCAGCATGAAGATCCTGCAAAAATATTTCTCGGCTGAAATCGGGCGCTCAGTTGTATTTGTACTGATTGCCTTCCTTGCCTTGTTTGCTTTCTTCGATATGGTGGGCGAATTGAAGGCGGTCGGGCACGGTGGGTACAAGATTCAAAACGCATTCCTGTTTGTGCTGATGGGCCTGCCTGCCTATATCTATGAGTTGATGCCGATTGCCGCTTTGATCGGGACGATCTGGGCGCTGTCTCAATTCGCAGCGCGTTCTGAGTTCACCATCATGCGTGCATCCAGTATGTCGACTGGCATGGTTGGCATGATATTGCTGAAGATCGGCGTCGTATTTGCCATCATTACCTTTGTATTCGGTGAGTTTATCGTACCGGTCACATCGACGATGGCTGAGCGCGTGAAGTTAAGCAGCCTGGGCGGATCGCTGTCACAGGAGTTCCGTTCAGGGTTGTGGACCAAGGATGTGATCAAGGCGAATGGGCAGGATGGCGAAGCAATCGGTTCGCGGTTCTTGAACGTGAGAGAAGTGAAGCCGGATGGTCAATTGCTCAACTTGAAGATCTATGAATTCAATCGCAACTTCCATTTGACTGCACTGATTACTGCGGCCAAGGCAAGTTACGCTGGTGGCAATACCTGGAATTTGCAGGATGGGACGGAAGCTGATTTTGGTGACGTCAAGTTGAGTGGCATAGTGAACGCGTCGGATATAACCACAGCGATTTCCACCAAAAAGTTTGCCAACAAACTGCTGGTATCTGAAATGACGCCGGAGATTTTGTCTGTCGGTTTTTCCGATCCAGAAGAAATGTCAGCCTACGATCTGATTAATTACACGCAGTATCTATCGGAAAATAAACGCGAAACCGCGCGCTACGAAATCGCCTTCTGGAAGAAAGTGGTATATCCGTTCGCAGTGTTCGTGATGATGGCGCTGGCATTGCCGTTTGCTTATCTGCACTTCCGTTCAGGTGGTGTCAGTCTGAAAATCTTTACCGGCATCATGATAGGTGTCAGCTTCCAATTGATAAATAGCTTGTTCTCTCACCTCGGCTTGCTGAATACTTGGCCGCCGCTCATTACGGCAATTTTGCCGAGTATGCTGTTCTTGGTAGCTGCAATTGCGGCATTGCTATGGGTGGAAAGGCACTGACGATGGGCAAGCGCGCTTTGGTCTTGTTTGCACATGGTGCGCGTGATCCACGTTGGGCAGAACCGTTTCAACGCTTGCAGGCACTGGTGCAAACACAGTCGCCAGATTTGACGGTAGCGTTGGCCTTCCTCGAATTGATGTCTCCACGTCTGCCGGAACTGGCGGCGAAATTGATTACTGCAGGTTCCACTGATGTGACTGTGGTGCCGGTGTTCCTCGGGCAGGGGGGGCATGTGATGCGCGACTTGCCTGTAATCGTGGATGAGTTGAAGCTTAACTATCCCGAAGTTACTTTCAAGATTGCCGGTGCGGTAGGGGAAGATGCGCAGGTATTGAATGCAATGGCAAAGTATTGCCTGAGTACCCTAGGCTAAAGTCGGCCAATTTCTATCGAATAGCAGTGGACGTGAAGACTGTGTTTAAACAGTTTTCGGTATGGTACGTGCTGCAAGTGCTGCACCTATCATTACCAGCACCGGTCCTTGCGTATCTTGCAAACCTTGTTCCAGCTCGCGCAAAGTGATGCGCAAAATCCTCTGATTTTCCAAACTGCAGTTTTCTACTACGACCACTGGCAAGTCCGGTGAACGACCTTGCTCCAATAGCTTTTGTGCAGTAACGACGGCTTCACGACCACCCATATACTGGATCAGTGTGTCGCAGTCGGGCAGTGTCAATTGGTCAGGTTGATTAGGTGCGGTGGCTGAGGTGAAGAAGGCGATACTACGAGCGATGCCACGCTTGGTCAGCGGTTGCAGAGTTGCAGCTGCAGCGGCAAATGCAGTGGTAATGCCGGGTACGACTTCAACTGCTATGCCATGTTCTTCCAGCGCATGCAGCTCTTCATCGGCACGTCCAAATAGCATGGGATCGCCACCTTTCAAGCGCACGATCAATTTGTATTTGGCGGCGCAATCGATCAACAATTGATTGATGGCGAGTTGTGCGGTAGAGCGCTGGCCGCTGCGCTTGCCGACAGAAATTTTTTCTGCCTGCGGGCACAGCTCCAGCATCTCGGGAGTGACTAATGCGTCATGCAGCACGACATCAGCTTGCGCCAAAATGCGCGCACCGCGTACGGTGATCAGATCGACGGCACCGGGGCCGGCACCGATTAGATAGACTTTGCCGTACGCTTTTTTTTCTTGCGTCATGCTGCGTGTAATACCTTTTATGCCAGACGAATCATGCCGGCTGCCACGGTTTGATGCGTGACTTCATCGATCAGAATGAAAGAACCAGTAGAACGAATTTCATCATAGGCATCTGCTGCCAATGGCTGTGCCACATTCAGCGTGACGCTGGCGATGCCGTTGAGTTTGACTTCATCAGCAGGACGTTTTTCTTGCGTGTTGATATCGAGCAGCGTATCGATTTTGGTAATACGTGCAGCCACCTGACGTGTCGTGTGCTTGAGCCAGTATTTACGACGTACGTCGAGTGGTTCTTCCGACAACCAGCATAAATCTGCATTCACGGTTTTCAGCAGTTCAGCCGGACGACTTGCTGCAGACAGCATATCGCCACGAGAAATGTCGACGTACTCTTCCAGCAGCAGAGTAATGGACTGACCAACTACCGCTTGTTCCAGCGAGCCGTCCAGAGTCTGGATATCTTTGACTGTTGCAGTTTGGCCGCTAGGTTGAATGACCAGTTTGTCGCCCTTGCTGACTTTACCTGCTTCAATACGGCCCATGTAACCACGGAAGTCATCTGCTTCGTGGCCGTTGTGGCGCGCTACCAATTGCACTGGGAAGCGGAACGGTTCGTCATGCGATTCATCGTAAACGCTGAGCGATTCCAGCAATTCGATCAAGGTTGGACCCTGGTACCAGTCCAGTTTTTCGCCACGAGTCACGACGTTATCGCCAGCCAGTGCTGACAATGGAATTGGACGGATATCTTTCAAACCCAGCGTTTTCGCGAATTCCGAATACGCAGCAACGATGCGGTCATAGACGGTTTGATCGTAGTTGACCAAGTCCATCTTGTTGACGGCAACAATCACGTGTTCGATTTGCAGCAAGTGCGCAATGGTCGAGTGACGCTTAGTCTGGATCAGCAACTCCACGCTGCCGTCGTCGCCGAGTTTGACCTTGGAGACGTCGATCAGAATGATGACGGCGTCGGCAGTCGAAGCACCGGTCACCATATTGCGTGTGTACTGCTCATGGCCAGGTGTGTCGGCGATGATGAACTTGCGCTTAGGTGTGGCGAAGTAACGATAGGCGACGTCAATCGTGATGCCTTGTTCGCGTTCTGCTTCCAAACCGTCTGTCAGCAAGGACAGATCGATGGTGTCGCCGACGGTGCGTTTATGCTTGGCGCGCGACATCGCATCCAGTTGATCGGCAAAGATACCTTTGCTGTCGAACAGCAGACGACCGATCAATGTGCTCTTGCCGTCATCGACGGAACCGGCAGTAATAAAACGCAGCAAGCCGCGCTCAGCTGATGCTGTGCCAGTATTCTTTAATGACAATTGTTCTGCTACTGCGCTCATCAGAAATATCCTTCTTTTTTACGTTTTTCCATCGATGCTTCGGACGTTTGATCGTCCATGCGGGTTGCGCCGCGCTCGGTGATTTGTGTGATGGCAGTTTCTGCAATGATCGCGTCGACTGTTTCTGCATCCGATGAGACTGGGCAGGTGCAGGAGATATCGCCCACTGTGCGGAAGCGCACGGTTTGCGTTTCAACTGTTTCGCCGTCTTTCGCTGGGGTCAACGGTGTCAATGGCACCAGCAAGCCGTTGCGTGGAATGACTTGGCGTTGATGCGCGAAATAGATCGATGGCAGTTCGAGTTTTTCGCGCGCGATGTATTGCCACACGTCGAGTTCTGTCCAGTTAGAGATTGGGAACACGCGCATGTTTTCGCCCGGATGAACGCGGGTGTTGTACAGATCCCAGAGTTCAGGGCGTTGCGCTTTTGGATTCCATTGGCCGAATTCATCGCGGAAGGAAAAGATACGTTCCTTGGCGCGGGCTTTTTCTTCATCGCGACGGGCGCCGCCGATGCAGGCGTCGAATTTGTATTCGGCGATGGTTTCCAGCAGTGTCACCGCTTGTGCCGCATTGCGTGAATCGGTCAGGGGATTGCGCAGGCGTACTGTGCCGCGCTTGATCGAATCTTCTACCGAGCCAACGATCAGACGTTCGCCGAGTTCGGCCGCGCGTTTGTCGCGGAAGGCGATGACTTCGTCGAAGTTATGGCCGGTATCGATGTGTACCAACGGGAATGGAAATTTGCCCGGACGGAAAGCTTTTTCCGCCAGACGCAACATGACGACCGAGTCCTTGCCGCCGGAAAACAGCAGTGCCGGGTTGGCGCATTCAGCCGCCACTTCACGCATAATGTGGATGGCTTCCGATTCCAGCCAGTCCAGATGCTTGTTGCTGGCGGTGTCGAGAAATAATTTATCAACTACTGTGTTCATAGGATCTCAGGCGTTAGTTGCTACGGGTTTGATTCTGATTAGCTTGCCGTCAACGACGTGCAAGCCGCATTCCTTGGATTCCGGGTTTTCCCACCACCAGCGTCCGGCGCGTACATCTTCGCCTGGCTGGATCGCACGGGTACAAGGTTCGCAACCGATGGATGGAAAGCCTTTGTCGTGCAGCGGGTTGTACGGCACGTTGTTGCTACGGATGTAGTGCCATACATCTTCTTCCGACCAATCCGCGAGCGGATTGAACTTGATCATGTCGTGCGCTTCATCCTGCTCTTGGACATCAAGTGCGGCGCGGGTAGTCGATTGCGCACGGCGCTGACCGGTAACCCATGCATGCTTGCCTGCCAGAGCGCGATTGAGCGGCTCGACCTTGCGGATGCGGCAGCATTCCTTGCGCATGTCTACACTTTCGTAGAAAGCGTTCAAGCCGTTTTGCTTGACGTAGGCATCGACTGCTTCCGGCTGCGGACGATACAGCTCGACGTCGTAGTCGTAGGTTTCCTTGATGCGGTCCAGCACGCTCAGCGTTTCTGCATGCAGGCGACCGGTTTCCAGCGTAAAAATGCCGATAGACAGCTTGTCGCGCAGGATCATGTCGGTCAGCACCATATCTTCCGCCGCAAGGCTGGAAGCGAAGACTGCAGGTGCGAACTGATCCGCTACGCGCTGCAGTGTTTCTTTGGTGGCGGCTACCAGCGCGGCGAAGTCTGCTTCATTCATTTTGGTGCTACTGCCTGACGGTCAACACGACGGAACAAAGGTGTCTTTTTATCCCACGATTGCTGATAGCTTTCAGAGAAGTCGCTCAAGCCCTTCAATGCATCATTGACGTCACGATCAGCACGTACTGCAAACGAGTTGAAGCCAACACGCTGCATATAGAACAATTGATCGCGCAATACATCGCCGACTGCACGCAGTTCGCCGGTGTAGTCAAAACGCATGCGCAAGTTGTAAGCGATCGAGTAGCCGCGACCATCGCCGAACTTAGGGAAGTCGACTGCGATCATTTGCAGCGTTGCGGTATCGTCTTTCAATGCTTCCGGACGTTCATCGCTGGCGAGCCAGACGCCGACGTCGTTGCGTGCTTTCAATGTGGCGGCTTGCGCCTGCCATACGGTCAGCGGCACAATGACTTTGCCGGCTGGAACTGCAACAGTTTCAGCAGTTTCACCTTCTGCCAATCGCAACAAGGTCCAGTCGTCGGTACCAACTACGGCTTTGTCTTTGATGATGTTAAGCATATGCATCTTCTCCTGCGGCGTGCGCAACCTTGATAGGTGTTGCGTACACATGTTCCTTGAATGGCGTAACGCCGATACGACGTGTGGTATCGATGAAGCGTTCATCTTCGATACGGTCACGTACATATACTTCGAGCAAACGTTCGATCACGGTCGGCATTTGATGTGCCGAGAACGATGGGCCAATGATCTTGCCGATCGAGCTGGTATTGCCTTGCGCGCCACCAATCGAAACCTGATACCACTCCGAGCCATCCTTATCGACACCGAGAATGCCGATGTTGCCGACGTGATGATGGCCGCAGGCATTGATGCAGCCGGAGATATTCAATTCGATCTCGCCGATGTCATGCTGGAAGTCCAGATTGTCGAAACGTTCTGCAATCGCTTCTGCAATCGGAATCGATTTGGCATTTGCCAGCGAGCAGAAGTCGCCGCCAGGGCAGCAGATCATGTCGGTCAGCAAACCGATATTCGGCGTTGCCAATCCGTGCGCTTTGGCTTCTTGCCAAACTGTGTATAGATCGGACAATTTGACGTCAGCCAGCACCACGTTTTGTTCATGCGTAACGCGCAGTTCGCCGAAGCTGTAACGGTCAGACAGATCAGCCATGAAATCCAGTTGTTCAGCAGTCGCATCGCCTGGTGGCACGCCGGTCTTTTTGACCGACAACACAACAGCTGCGTAACCAGCAACCTTGTGTGCCTTGACGTTACGTGTGAGCCAGTTATTGAATGCTTTGTCTTCCGCTTTTTTCGCTTCAAAATCTGCATTGTCTGCAGACAGCGTTTCATACGCTGGTGAAGTGAAGAACGCGGCGACGCGATTCAATTCATCTTCAGTCACAGTTCCAGGACCATCCTTGATGTCCAGCCATTCTTGCTCGACCTGGCGGCGATATTCTTCGATGCCGATGGCCTTGACCAAAATCTTGATACGCGCCTTGTAGATATTGTCGCGACGGCCGTACTGGTTGTAGACGCGCAGGATCGCTTCCAGATAAGTCATGACGTGTTGCCACGGCAGGAATTCGCAGATCTCGCTGCCGAGTATCGGTGTGCGGCCCATGCCGCCGCCAACCATCACGCGGAAACCGATTTCGCCTTGTTCATTCTTGATCACGTGCAGGCCGATGTCATGCACCGCAGTCGCAGCGCGATCTTCTTTGGCACCGCTGATAGCGATTTTGAATTTGCGCGGCAGGTAGGCGAATTCCGGATGGAAGGTGCTCCATTCGCGAATGATTTCTGCGTACGGACGTGGATCGACGATTTCGTCGGCGGCAACGCCAGCTAATTCGTCTGAAGTCGTGTTGCGTATGCAATTGCCTGAAGTTTGAATTGCATGCATTTCGACTGAAGCCAGTTCAGTCAGAATGTCCGGGGTTTCTTCCAGATTGATCCAGTTGAACTGGATGTTCTGACGCGTCGTGAAGTGGCCATAGCCGCGGTCGTACTTGCGGGCGATATGACCAAACATGCGCATTTGTGCCGACGACAGCAGGCCGTAAGGCACAGCGACGCGCAGCATGTAGGCATGGCGTTGCATGTACAGGCCGTTTTGCAGGCGCAGGATACGGAATTCGTCCTCTGCCAGCTCATCGGAGAGGCGACGACGGACTTGATCGCGGTATTGCGCGATGCGTTCTTTGACGATTTGATGGTCGTATTGATCGTAGCGATACATCTCAATTCCTTAGTAAACTAACTTAAAGGCAACGGTCGTCAGCGTGGTAGCCAACAGAACGCGCAATACTTTTTCCGGTATGGCTCGCGATGCCAGTGATCCCAATGTGATGCCAGGCACGGAGCCGAGCAACAACATGGCTAGCAATTCCCAATGGATCGATCCGAGCCACCAGTGGCCGAGCGCCGCAATCGCGGTCAAAGGCACTGCGTAGGCAATGTCGGTACCGGCAATTTCAGCCGGTGTCAGGCGTGGATAGAGCAGAACCAATATGGTGGCGCCGATTGCACCGGCACCAATAGATGAGATTGTAACCAATGTGCCAAGAATTGCACCCGAAACTATGGTCGCTATGACCAGTTTTTTGCCATGGAATTGACGGTTAGGATGGGCGCTCATCCAGTTTTGCAGGCGTGTGCGGAAAATCAGCGCGATCACGGTCAGCATCACGGAACCGGCGATCGAATAACGGATCACCTGGCCGATTTCCTTGTCCAGACCGCCCAAGTACTTCAATACGAGGGTAGTCAGCACGGCAGCAGGCAAGGCACCTATGCACAGTTGCTTGACGATATTCCAGTGCACATTGCCTTTGTAGCGATGGGCAAAGGTGCCTGCGATCTTGGTGGTGGAAGCGAAGGCGAGGTCCGTCCCGACCGCTACCGTTGGCGAGACGCCGAACAGCAGGGTAAGTAGCGGTGTCATCAGGGAGCCGCCGCCGACACCGGTCAAACCGACCAGTAATCCGACAGCAAAACCTGAAACAATATAAGTAACGGACATAAGACCTCGCGCAAAGTAGGGCGAATAGTAATAAACTTGAGCCTTATTCCAAACTACTTACTAATTATTTGCTTATATGCTTTTTTGATATAAGCAATGATGAAAAATGATTGAACGCAATTTCAGTCGAAAACATGAGGGGAAGACATGAATCTCCATCAACTTCGCTTCGTTCGGGAAGCGGTGCGACAGAACTATAATTTGACGGAAGCGGCCAAGGCGCTATTTACCTCGCAGCCGGGTGTTTCCAAGGCAATTATTGAGCTGGAAGAAGAGCTGGGCGTGGACATTTTTTCGCGCCACGGTAAGCGGATACGCGGCCTGACCGAGCCGGGACGGGCGGTTCTGAAGTCGGTTGAGCTGATCATGCAGGAAATCGACGGCCTCAAGCGTATAGGCAATGAATTCGCCGCACACGACAGCGGTAGCTTTACAATTGCGACTACACACACGCAAGCGCGCTATTCCTTGCCTAAGGTTGTGCAGGCCTTCACGCAGAAATTCCCAAAAGTAAGATTGTCTTTATTGCAAGGCAATCCGAAACAAGTGGCGGATATGGTCTTGATGGGCCAGGCCGATCTGGCGATTGCGACAGAATCGATCGCCAGCATAGACGGTTTGATTTCATTGCCGTGTTACCAATGGGAACATCAAGTAGTGGTTCCGCTGGATCACCCACTGTTGAAGTCCAAATCAATCACGCTGGAAGAAATCAGCGCTTATCCGTTGATTACCTACGATAGTGCGTTTGCCGGTCGTAACAAGATTGATCATGCCTTCAGCCTGCGCAACCTCAAGCCGGATGTGTTGCTGGAAGCAATTGATGCCGATGTAATCAAAACCTATGTCGAACTAGGTATGGGCATAGGCATCATCGCGGGGATGGCTTTTGATCCTGAGCGCGACAAGAATTTGCGTGCGATCCCTGTCGGTCATTTATTTGGCACCAATGTATCGCGCGTGGCGTTGAAGCAAGGCGCTTATTTGCGCAGCTATGTATTTACGTTCATCGAATTGTTGACGCCTACGCTCAATCGCAAGCTGGTTGAGCAAGTATTAAGCGGCGAAAAAGATATGTATGAACTATAGAGAACTCATCTCATACATATCCGCGAGTGCGAACGCGGATATTTGGGAGGTAGTGCAAAGCGTGCCGCGCAGCCAAGGGTGTGGTCCCTTGGCAAGCGGCGCAACGCAGCAATACGCCCAAATATCCCGTTCCCTCCGGGTTCTTGCCAAAAGAGGCGCTGGCTATGCGTCGCGTCGCACGCCTTGCCAGCACCTCTTTTGACAAGAACGCATCTCACGGATATGTATGAGATGAGTTCTAAACATTCACGATTTTTTTGGAAGTAAAAGCAGCATGATAAAACCGGTAAACACCGATATGGCCGAGTACTACGCGGTCCGTAACAATTTCGACGAAGAAGATATTGAGAATCCGGATGGCGCAGATGCGCTCGACGACATCATGGAGAACCTGCGCAAGTTCATGACGGACCAGCACGTGCTGGAACTCGCATGCGGCGACGGTTACTGGACGGACGAGCTGGCAGAATATGCGGCGTCGGTGCTGGCAACGGATATCAACCCGACTTTGATCGAGCAAGCCAAGGGAAGAGAATTGCCGGAAGAGATCGTGCAGTTTGCCGTTGCCGATGCGCTGGACCCGCAAGTCGAAGGTGAATTCAATGCCTGCTTTGCCGGCTTCTGGTGGTCGCACGTTAAACGTCAGGATCAGGTTGAAGTGATCGGTCGCATCCGCAAAATCATAGGTCAGGATGGCTTGTTGGTACTGGTTGATA
Source organism: Pseudomonadota bacterium (assembly GCA_040390795.1). Classification (GTDB taxonomy): domain Bacteria; phylum Pseudomonadota; class Gammaproteobacteria; order Burkholderiales; family Burkholderiaceae_D; genus Oxalicibacterium. The sequence continues at coordinate 19,368 of JAZJXV010000016.1, forward strand.
ACTCGCACGTAGAAACCGAAAAAACCGTGATCGCGCGTACTGATCTGGAAGGTAACACGTACCAGATTCATGCCTTGCCGAACGGTGAGCGTTACGAAATTCTGAAGAATTACTATACCAATAGCACCTTGCGCAAACGCCTTGGGCCTTTGTTAAAAGATATGCGCGTTGTTCATTCTGAACACTACTGGATGCTGACGGCGCGTTTGCGATGAATGCTTTATCGTCGGCACATACATACGGGAGCATAGTGTGAGATCAACCCGAGCCACAGCCGCTGTCGAGCGGCTGAAAGAACGCAGTGGTAACGAACACTACGCGATGGTGCGTACCTCCGACGAATCGTTTTATCTGGTCGATAACGCAGGAGAAGGTGCACCCGTCATCCTGTGCGAACGATTGCCACTAGATGAATTTGTTACCTTCGTCAAAGCCTACGGTCCGCAAAAGCCGAGACGACAAACCAAATCCGATATCGCGTTTGAAAAGCAATTGGTCAAACGTTAAATACAAGCCTATGGTTTTGTTAACTCCATTTAAAGCATGACAGTCGAGCAAACTGAGTTGATCGATCTGGTCAGCTTGGATCATGTGTCAGGTTCGTGTAAGTTAAGCATCCTTGATCACCTGATATGGGATGACGATCATCTCGTCAAACTTCAATTAAAAATAAATAACTATCTGCATTTGATAGAAAGCGGCGAGATTTATATCTTGTATCCCGCTGTGCGTGGACAGGATTTCTCTATAGAAATTCAATGCATCTACGCGCCGAACGCCACAGCACGCGCCTTTCTGGAGCGTGCGCAAAACATATTGATAGATGCAGGTTATGCAATGTATTTCGGGCCACTCGGTTCTGTGTATGCGGACGATGTGCCGGATGATTGAGTAAATCAATTGGATATGAGCAGCATATCCACCGGTAAATATGGTTATTCGGAATCCGAATTGAGGTATCCTTCCTTCCCTAGGCGCAACATCCATCGCCTTTACCCTTAGCGATTCTGGTTCTGTGTGATTGTTTGGTATGCCGACAAGATCACAATCTCTGAAGCGTAGTTTAATTTTTATAAGGATTGAAGAATGAGACAAATATCCCGCGGCAGCAAATTACTTCTTTGCGCATTCGCAGCAGCAAGTTTTTCTGCAAGCGCTCTGGCCCAAAGCTGGCCGAACTCAACAGTAACCGTTGTCGTTCCATGGCCACCAGGTGGTCCATCCGATATCGCTGCACGTCCTGTTGCTAAACGTTTGACCGAAGATCTCGGCCATCCTTTCGTTATTGATAATCGCGGCGGTGGCGGCGGTAACATCGGTAGTGCAGCAGTTGCTCGTGCACCAGCAGATGGCAACACACTGTTGATTACGTCCAGCGCACCGATTGTGATCAATCCTAGCCTGTACAAAAAAATGACTTTCGATCCGAGCAAAGATCTGGTGCCTATCACCAATCTGTTGCGCGTACCGCTGGTACTGGTTGCGAACCCTAACGTTCCAGCCAAGGACTTGAAAGAACTGATCGCTTACATCAAGACTCAGCCACAGTTTTCCTACGCATCTGCTGGTTCAGGTACGCCACAGCACATGACTGGTGAATTGTTCAAGAGCGTGACTAAGCTGGATATCACACACGTTCCTTACAAAGGTTCGGCACCTGCGATTTCCGATTTGCTGGGCGGCCACGTGCCTGTGATGTTCGACAGCATGATTGCGATCATGCCGCACATCAAGAGCGGCAAGGTAAAAGCGATTGCAGTATCGGGCGCACAACGTTCACCACAATTGCCTGACGTACCAACTTTTGCTGAAGCTGGTTACCCAGCAGTGGTTTCCTACGCTTGGTACGGTTTCTTCGCACCAGCAGGTACACCGAAAGCAATCGTCAATAAGATCAATGCTGAAACTCTGAAAATCATGAAAGAGCCAGCATTCAAAAAAATCTTGGCTGATACCGGCTCTGATTATGTTGGCGATACCCCAGAAAACTTCGCTGCATTCGTCAAAGAAGAATCGATCAAATGGGCGAAAGTCGTGAAAGAAAGTGGCGCGACTGTAGACTGATGTTGATCTTCAATCTTGCCGTTGGCGAGATTGAGTGATGATCTTGTCGTGACGATGTTTACGACATATTGAAATGCCCCGTGTTGTACAGCGGGGCATTTTTACATTCAGCAGGCGCTTCTTGTCTTTGTCGGCACGAAAAATAAAAAAGCGCCGATTTGGTTACACTACAGATTCCCTATTTATTTCTTCGCGAAGTTTCATCATGTCCGATTCAATTCGTTTGGCGACTGCACAAGATGCTGCAGCCATTTGCCAGATCTACAATCCTTACATCCTCAATACGGTCATCAGCTTTGAAACGGAAGCCGTCAGTGTCGAAGAGATGGCGCAGCGCATAGAAGACGTTTCAGCGGAATTCCCATGGCTGGTATATGAAGAGCATGGACGCATACTCGGCTACGCCTATGCGGGTAAATGGAGAATCAGAAAGGCGTATCAGCATTCGGTAGAAAGCTCGGTCTACATTGCAGAAGACAGCGGCGGCAAAGGAATAGGCACGCTGTTGTACCAAAGATTGATTGCTGAATTATCCAAGCAGTCGGTACACGCCGTATTCGGAGGTATTGCCTTGCCCAATCCTGGTAGCGTTGCCTTGCATGAAAAACTGGGCTTTGTGAAGGTAGGGCATTTGCCGGAGGTCGGCAGAAAGTTTGATCAATGGGTGGATGTCGGCTACTGGCAACTACTTTTGTAAATCTCGCCCATAAAAATAAAGGCCGCAAATAGCGGCCTGTCAGAACTGTTTAGACGCTGCTTAATCCAGCGTTGCAATCACTGGTGTGTGATCGGATGGTTGTTCCCATTTGCGCGGCACCTTGTCGATGACGCAGGCAGTGCAACGTTTCGTCAGTGATGGTGACAACAGAATGTGATCGATGCGCATGCCGCGATTCAGGCGGAAGCCCATTTGGCGATAATCCCACCAGCTAAACAATTTTTCCGGTTGTTCAAACATGCGGAAAGCATCGGTGAATCCCATCTCCTGCAGGCGAACAAAGGCCGCGCGTTCCGGTTCTGACACCAGAATCTGACCTACCCATGCAGCCGGATCGTGTACGTCGCGATCTTCCGGTGCGATGTTGTAGTCGCCCAGCAAGGCCAGGTTTTCATGCTGCTTTTGTTCTTGTGCCAGCCATTCGTGCAGGGCACTCAACCACTTCAACTTATATTGATACTTATCCGATTCCGGCGATTGACCGTTCGGGATGTAAGCGCACACGATGCGGATGCCTTCTATCGTGCCGGCGATGATGCGCTGCTGTTCATCTTCAAACAGCGGATTATTTTTGACGACATCCGTAATTGGATGGCGTGACAAGATGGCGACGCCGTTATAGGTTTTCTGGCCGGTGAAGACGACGTGGTATCCGGCAGCTTCAATTTCCGCAACAGGGAATTTCTCATCGACAGTTTTTGTTTCTTGCAGGCAGAGCACATCGACTGGATTGTCGGTCAGCCATTGCAGGACTTGCGGCAGACGGACTTTGAGGGAATTAACGTTCCAGGTGGCTATTTTCATGTTTTGTTGCAATCCATTCGTGATGCGGGTTTATGGCGTGAGCGAGAAGATAGTTTGGTTATCCAATTTTTCGCTTTTGATGCGGGATTGTATCAGTCGTACTGCGATAGTCGGTGCAGCAAGATATTGTCATTTATTTATCTTCGTGAGCGAGGCGTGCTGCTTGCCCAAAACAGACGCTTGCCGTAAAATCTACGCACCATTTCGTCTCACGTGACTGGCGAATCCGACCGATTTTCTCCGCTTTTATGGGTAAATCAGGTCGTAAGGTGGGTCTATCCACCGTGAAGCGTGAGATTTCATTGCCGTGCGCCTGGGTAGCCCGAATGGAGAGTACGACTGAGGCTGCCTGCGCGTTCAAATTTTGGCACCCTCATTCGATCCCAGGTTGTTGTTTTGCTTTGTATAGGCATGTCTTTACAGTTCGTTCAGTTCTGTTTTGGCGTGCTGTTGTGCATCGGATTATGGCTTCCTGCCCATTTTTTTGAACGATTGGAGTGATTCATGTTTTCAAAAGACCAGACCCTGGCAAAAACAGATGCAGAATTGTGGTCGGCCATCCAGAAGGAAAATAACCGTCAGCAAGAGCACATCGAGCTGATCGCGTCCGAGAACTACACATCACCTGCGGTGATGGAAGCGCAAGGCACGCAACTGACCAACAAGTACGCCGAAGGTTATCCGGGTAAGCGTTACTACGGTGGTTGTGAATTCGTTGATATCGTTGAACAACTGGCGATCGATCGCCTGAAAAAACTGTTTGGCGCGGATGCTGCCAACGTGCAACCGAACTCCGGTTCGCAGGCTAACCAGGGTGTGTTCCTGGCAGTCTTGAAACCAGGCGACACCATCATGGGTATGTCGCTGGCAGAAGGCGGTCACTTGACGCACGGCATGGCATTGAACATGTCGGGTAAATGGTTCAACGTTGTCTCTTACGGCTTGAACGAAAAAGAAGAAATCGACTACGACGCGATGGAACGTCTGGCACGTGAGCACAAACCTAAGCTGATCATCGCTGGTGCATCGGCTTACGCATTGCGTATCGACTTCGAACGCTTCGCAAAAATCGCAAAAGAAATCGGTGCCTACTTCATGGTCGACATGGCGCACTACGCCGGTCTGATCGCTGCTGGCGAATATCCGAATCCAGTGCCATACGCAGACTTCGTCACATCGACCACGCATAAATCCCTGCGCGGCCCACGCGGCGGCTTCATCCTGATGAAGGCTGAACACGAAAAAATCATCAACTCGGCGATTTTCCCAGGCTTGCAAGGCGGTCCATTGATGCACGTGATCGCTGGTAAAGCAGTTGCTTTCAAAGAAGCGCTGGAGCCTGAGTTCAAGGCGTATCAACAGCAAGTCGTGAAGAACGCGGACGCATTGGCTAAAGCACTGATCGCACGCGGTCTGCGCATCGTGTCCAGCCGTACTGAATCGCACGTGATGCTGGTTGATCTGCGCGCGAAGAAAATCACCGGTAAAGATGCAGAAGCCTTACTCGGTTCCGCACACATCACTTGCAACAAGAACGCGATCCCTAACGATCCAGAAAAACCATTCGTCACCTCCGGTATCCGCCTCGGCAGCCCGGCCATGACCACACGTGGTTTCAAGGAAGCGGAAGCAACCAAGGTCGGCAATCTGATTGCTGACGTATTGGATAATCCAAACGATGCAGCAACCATCGAACGCGTGAAAGCAGAAGTCAAAAAATTGACCGCAGCCTTCCCAGTCTACGGTTGATCGTTTTGATTTAAAGTTTGTTGTAGTTGAAAAGTGCTCTTCATTGAAGTGAAGGGCGCAGCAAAATGGCCTTGTCAGAGTAATTTACTCAGGCAAGGCCATTTTGGGATGTCGGCTTAGATTAGTATTTGCTTTGCATCATTTTGCAGATGAACATATTTGTTTCGCTGACGTAACGATTCATAAGGCCACGCACCGCGATGAAATGTCCTTTTTGCCAGCACGACGATACCCAGGTTCTCGATACACGCGTTTCGGAAGAGGGCGACAGCATACGTCGTCGTCGTCGCTGCGTGAATTGCGATAAACGTTTTACGACTTACGAGCGCATCGAATTAGCGATGCCGGTGATCGTGAAGAAGAACGGCAGTCGCACCGACTACGATCCCAAGAAGCTGCAAGGCAGCTTGCAACTTGCCTTGCGCAAGCGTCCTGTCTCGGCTGAGGCAGTTGATGCAGCGATTCATCGTATAGAACAAAAGCTGCTTTCCAGCGGTGAGCGTGAAGTGCTTTCCGGGCAGATCGGTGAGCTGGTCATGCGCGAGTTGCAACGACTCGACAAGATTGCCTACATTCGTTTTGCTTCGGTCTATAAGAGTTTTGAGGACGTGGCAGAATTCCAGGACGCGATTGCCGAAGTGGGGCGTGAGCGTAAACCTCCAGCCAAATAACGCTAGGTAACGACGAATGAAATTCGCCTGCACCATCATTTATGTTCCGGATGTAGCTGCATCCTTGCAGTTTTTTGAAGATGCATTCGGATTCTCGCGACGCTTTCTGCATGAATCAGGCACCTATGGTGAGCTGGAAACCGGTGCGACGACGCTAGCATTTGCAGCGCACGATCTCGCAGAGATGAATTATTCAACTGGGCATATTGCGGCACACACTTCACCCAAACCACTCGGTATTGAAATTGCCTTCGCAACAGATGACGTACAAGCCGCGCATGCAAAAGCGTTGTCTATAGGCGCTACAGAATTGTCGCCACCGACGGCCAAACCGTGGGGACAAATCGTTTCTTACGTGCGTTGTCCTGATGGCTCTTTGGTAGAGTTGTGTACACCTATCTCCTCCTGATTCATCAATGAGTGATGCCAGAGTCGAACAACTGCTGAGCGATCTTCGCTTCGTTAATCCAGAGCGATGCGATTTGGTGCAGGCAATTCGCAAGACGATTTATGCGACGGTAGCGCATGCTTCAGAGCGTGTGATGTATGGCGGCTTCATGTTCGCGGCACCGAAAGATTTCTGCGGTGTCTTCGCTTACGCTGAGCATGTGTCCATCGAGTTTGGACGTGGTTGCGATTTGCAGGATGAGTGGAATGTCCTTGAAGGTAAGGGCAAGCTGCGCCGCCATATCAAGATACGTACTCTGGATGAAATCAAGAGCAAGCATCTTGCTGCTTACATTGCGCTAGCGTTTGCCAATGTGCATGATTAATTCGGCTTCATCACCGCAACATCCATTAAGCATCTTGTACTACATCTAGTGCGCATCCAATAGTTTTTCCTCATCTCACTCTTCAAATTTTCAAGCTTGCAAGACCATGCATCTGCTTGCAGATGCATGGTGTACATGGCATTCCCACTTCCGTTTAATAAAATTTCCCATATTGATGGGATACGAAAAATCTCAAAAAATTGCCACAATAATAATTATCAAAGAGGCTATTCCTCTTTGAGGAATGCAGTTCACCTTAACTGAGCATCACGCGCATTGGGGAAAGACACTGGATGATGGCATCGACGGAACATGGATTTTCGCTGATTGAAGTATTGATCTCGGTTTTTGTATTGGCAGTTGGCGTGATCGGTGCGGCCGGCATGCAACTGACTGCTTTACGGACAACTCAACAATCTGTTTTTCAAACCAAGGCATTGCATCTTGCGACGGAAATGGCGGATAAGATGCGTGCGAATGTCACCCAGATGCAACTGAACGATGCGATCAATCCGTATTTGGATATCGACTATCAATCATCTTCAATCACAACATCTCAGCAATCTACCCATCATTGCTACGGTATCGATGCACATTGTGATGCCGGACAGCTAGCCAGTTTTGATATCGAGCGATGGTTGCGTCGTATCGATAGCGAATTACCTGGTGGACGTGTACGTATTTGTCGAGATGCTGAACCATGGAATACGGCAAGCCGCCATTTCAATTGGGATTGCGTCGCGGCGAACAGCATGGCATCGATTGCGTCATTGGTAATCAAAATCGGTTGGCCGGATAAAAATTATGATGGCAAGTCGACTGGCGAGAGTAGCAAAACATTTGCGCCAACGATTGTATTGACCGTTGCACCGTATGCCCAATGAGGCGGGTGCATTCTACTCGCGGTCTGCAGGTGATCTTCATGTCACGCCAGCAAGGATTAACGATCGTTGAATTAATGATCGCGATGACGCTGGGTTTGTTCATCTTGCTGACGGTAACCGGCTTGCTGTTATCAAGTAAGGCTGCTTACGTCGTGCAGGATCAGAGCGGGCATGTGCAGGAAACAGGACGCTATGCGATGGAAATTTTATCGCGCGCAGTACGCCAGGCAGGATATGAGAACTGGAGCAGTGAATGGATGCCAGCTCTTGCTTCTGCTGACTTCAGTCCGAACGTGATGGGTATGGATGCGATGACCTTGAAGAAAACTACATCGGGCCTAGATGCACCTGTTTCGGCTTCCTCCGATGTGGTCAATGGCAGCGACATTCTGGCTCTGCGCTTCTTCGGTGATGGCGATGCAGTTCTTAACTGTGCAGGATTGATCGTTCCTGTAGCAACATCAACAGCTGATGCGGAGCAGGAGCGTGGCTGGAGCATCTTCTTTGTAGCGAAAGATAGTGCCGGAGAGCCTGAGCTACGTTGTAAATACCGTTCCAAAACAAGTTGGAATGCAGATGCCATTGCGCGTGGTGTGGAATCTTTTCAGGTTCTGTATGGCATCGACGTAGATGGTGACGGTCTACCGGATCGTTTTATGAATGCCAGTGCAGTAGACGATTTGGATGATGGCTTGTTGCTGACAGGTGTTAACGCCGTAGCACGTGCAGCAGATAAAAATCGCAAGACTCATTGGAAAAGAGTACGTTCAATCAAATTTGCATTATTGATACGCGGCTCGCAAACAGCGCGTGATGACGGCTTGATTGCCGAACACGATTTGTTTGGTGCTGAATACGCGAATATGCATGCAGCCAGCGATAAAGGTGTGCGCGTCAAGGAAGATGCACTGCCGAGCGCCATGCGAAATCGAATCAGGAAAGTTTTTACGCAAACCATACAGTTGCGTAACGATGTCGCAGGTAGCGGTGCGTGAGCGCTTGTTTGACATCGTGCCGGCGTCATCAGCATGGCGTGACCTTGGTCGTTACGCTATTGATGCTGGTTGTGGTTTTGCTCCTAGGAATCGCCGCGGCGCAGATTGCCTTGCAGGGTGAAAAATCATCGCGCAACGATAGAGATAGGCAGATTGCCTTTCAGACTGCCGAAGCGGCATTGCTGGATGCAGAAATGGATATTGAATATTCACCAGATATGGGTAGATCACGTAGCCATATTTTCTCTCGCAGCAGTGCGCTTGGTTTCCCGGGTGAAGCAGATGCGGCTTGCGGTAGTGGTACGCAGAATATTTATCTGGGTTTGTGTCGCGCTGCGGCAGAAGGTGTTGTGCCCGTATGGCAGACCGTAAACTTTATGGATGGAGCAGATAAAACAAGCCAGTCCGTGCCATACGGCAGATTTACCGGACAGTCTTTTCAAACCGGTGTCGGCTCGTTGCCGAACCGGGTGCCGCGTTACATCATCGAACTGATGACGCATAGAAAGGTCGGTGGAAGTACCGATCAAGTTGATTATCTCTATCGGATTACAGCTATCGGTTTTGGTACACGCGAGACGACGCAAGTGGTATTGCAAACGGTTTATCGCAAGGCTGGTCGATGAGAATTCATCTCGTTCTTTCGCTATTCATGTTCATGAGTACTCATGCGATTGCAGCGCCGGAAGTAGACCTCGCCAGCGATCCCTTGATTTCTATGCGTTGCACTTCTGATCCATCAGAGAAATTAACCGTATCAGGTGCGACGGTATCCACAGATGGTGCATATCTGTATCAGACAGGGTTCAATCCGCTGACATGGAGCGGTAGTTTGAAGAAGTTATCGTTAAAGCATGCTGGTGCGGCCGATGCTTCTGCACTATCTGCAGAGTGGGATGCTGCAGATTTGTTGACTGGTAATGGATCGCCCCCAGCAAGACCAGATGCAGATGCTCGTCGTATTTACACTGCGAGAATAAACAGCGATCTATCGTTGAACATGATTCACTTCTCGTGGGCTAACTTGTCGACTGCGCAAAGAACTGTGCTGAATACATCGCCACTTAACGGTAGCAATGATCAATTGGGCGAAAAGAGTTTGGACTATTTGCGCGGTGGGCGTAGATACGAACTAGGCCAGGCAGAAGGTATCTTCCGTGCACGTGATCGCGTGTTTGGCGCGATTGTACATAGTGCCCCGGTATTTGTCGGCGCTCCTTCCAGCAATGTGCTGGGCGCTGATTATCGTGACTTTTATGAGGCAAACAGGGCGCGTCGTTCAGTGGTGTATGTAGGCGCGAGCGACGGTATGTTGCATGCGTTCGATGCAGTAACTGGTGAAGAGCTGTTTGCTTATATTCCACATGCATTGTTTGATCGTCTCGGACAATTGACTTCACCGAATGCTACCTATCTTCCGTATGTGGACGGTGGGATTACAGTCGCCGAAGCAAGTATTGGCAAGCAATGGCGTAGCGTGCTGGTATCTGGCATGGGCGGCGGTGCGCAAGGTGTGTTCGCATTAGATGTGACGGTGCCGGATAAATTTGAGCAAAGAGCTGGCGTTTTATGGGAATTTACCGATGCAGATGATCCTGATATTGGTAATGTCTTTGGTCCAGCGACAATTGCGAAATTCAAAGTGAGTGTCGTCAAAGGTGTACCTGCGTACCGATACTTTGCCGTCGTTACCAGTGGACTGAACAACTATCGCGATGATGGTAACGGTAAATTCAATGCGAGTTCATCGAGTGCACTTTTCTTGCTGGCTTTGGATAAATCGCCTTCAGATAAATGGACAGCCGGTCTTAATTATTTCAAATTTATCGTGCCAATCAGCGATCAAAATTTGCCGAATGGTTTGGCTGCGCCTGCACTCACTCTTGCTGGGGACGGCGCAGTGGACATTATTTATGCAGGTGATTTGCAGGGAAATATGTGGCGTTTCGATTTTAGCGGAAGTGCGCCGTGGCCGAATATCTTTGGTGGTGCATCGCCCAAGCCTTTATTTGTCGCGATGGATGCGAACAAGAATAGGCAAGCCATTACACAAAAGGCCAATGTCGTATTTGCACCTGAACGGGGTTATCTAGTGTCGTTCGGTACTGGGAAGTTCATGGAGGCAAGTGATCTTCAGGAAAACGGTTTCAGAAAACAATCCTTTTACGGGATTCTAGATAATGCAGGCGAGAAAATCGCCGGACGACAGCAGCTTGCAGAAAGACGCTTGTCAATCAGTACTTCCAACAACGATATGCTGGAAATCAGCGGTGACGCTTTCAAATATGGCAGCGCTGGCTCTGGCGAGAAGGGCTGGTATTTCGACTTCATTGACTCCGACAAAACGGGTGAACGCAGCATCAGTTCAGCACAAATTGTCGATGGAAGATTGTTCTTCAATACCTTGATTCCCAGTAATGATCCGTGCAAAAGAGCGAGTGGACGCTCCTATGTTCTGGATGTCCTCACTGGTTTGTCTACCACTGCAAACTGGACTGGCTATCTATCGCACATGAGTGCGGCGAATGTTCCGATGATGGTGATAAGCACATCAAGTGAAGTGACGGAGCGAGATGCCACTGGTAAGCGTCGCATCAAGGAAAAACTGGAAGTGATTGATCCCTTGACCGGCAAGATAAAAGACGTGATCGCACCAATCAAAGAAACAGCACTTGAGACAGTTAAGACGGCCGGTCGCCTAAGCTGGCGCGAAATCATCAACTGGGTCGAATTGCGTAGCTCATTCAATAAAAAATAGGACGGCATCATGCGAAACAGTGGCGGTTTCACAATGATAGAAGTGATGGTTGTATTAATCATTATGGCGGTTCTTTCTGCAATTGCCTTTCCGTCATATCAAGAATCAATACTAAAGACGAAACGGGCAGAGGGACGTGCAGCATTGATGAAAGCGATGCAACAGCAAGAGCGTTATTATTCTCTGCACACGACTTATCTGCCATTTTCTTCAATATCCACAGATGCAAACGAAAAGAAATTCAACTGGTTTTCTGGCGAACACGCGAAGGTGAGTGCGTATGAAATTAGTGCACAGGCATGCAGTGGCGAAGAAATCAGAAATTGCGTGTTATTGATCGCGCAGCCGGGAACGGATAAGGTAAATGCTAATTATCGTGATCCTGTCTGTGGAAAATTGATGTTGACTAGCACTGGTGAAAAATCGGCTGGTGCAAATCATTGTTGGTGATGCCATGCATTCCAAGATCAAATGGTGCAGTGGGTTCTCCGTCGTTGAGTTGATGGCAATACTAGCGATCGTTGGAATTGCCTTATCTATCGGCATTCCCAGTTTTCGCAGCATGATTCAAAACCAACGACTGGCAACAGCGACGAATGCCTTGTTTATGTCGGTTAATCTGGCACGCTCGGAAGCGATACATCGCGGTACGCGTGTCGATCTGGTACCTAAGGATGGATTGAAATGGAATAATGGTTGGGTCGTTTTCATTGATGAAAACAATAATCAGCGCCCGGATGCGGATGAAATCATGGTGTATTCCCACGATGCGCTTGATCGTGAGATGCGGATCACGCCCAGTTTTACCGATTCGAAAGTACAATATATCGCATTCAATGGTACTGGACGCACGCGCACCAATGCGAGCAGCCAGACTTCGCAATCGGGAAATTGGTTGTTGGAACTGGGGCCGCAATCGCGCAAGATCGTGATCAATTTCCTCGGTCGACCACGCGTGTGCAATCCGGCCAAGGAAGCGGCAACTTGTTGATAAGCATCAGCGACGGTTGCATATATCGATTATTTATCACCATATACAAAGAGTCTCGTGGAAATTCATAGTGACGTACAAGGCATACGCCTGGCATTGGAACTAGCTGCCAAAGGAATGTTCACGACCACGCCTAACCCGCGCGTGGGTTGCGTCATTGTCAAGGAAAACAAAGTCATAGGCACCGGCTATACGCAGCCGGTCGGTCATGCGCATGCTGAAGTGCAAGCGCTGAACGATGCTGCCGATCGCGGCTTCGATGTGGCTGGTGCAACTGTGTATGTGACGCTGGAGCCATGCAGTCATCACGGCCGCACGCCGCCTTGTGCAGATGCCTTGATTCGTGCGCGTGTAGCACGTGTGGTCGCGGCCATCGCTGACCCGAATCCATTGGTGGCAGGGCAAGGATTGGCGCGGCTGGAAGCAGCAGGAATACAAGTCTTATGCGGCGTGCTGGAAGAGGAAGCGCGCGAAATCAATATCGGCTTCCTGTCACGCATGCAGCATGGCAAGCCATGGGTGCGCATGAAATCGGCAGCTAGTCTGGATGGCATGACGGCTTTGCATAACGGCATCAGTCAATGGATTACCGGAGATGAAGCGCGTGCTGATGGTCATTACTGGCGTGCACGAGCCTGCGCTATCCTGACTGGCATCGGTACCGTGATGGAAGACGATCCGCAACTGAATGTGCGTGCCATCGATACGCCACGCCAACCGCAACGCATCGTGATTGATAGCCATTCGCAGATCAGTACGCATGCGCGTGTACTGACGGGCGGCGGTACCTTGATCGTGGCGGCGCAAGCCAATCCTGAAAAAGAAAAAATTCTGCGTGATCTAGGCAATGAAGTCATCATCTTGCCGAATACCAGTGGCAAGGTCGATTTAGCAGCACTGATGCTGGAACTAGGTCGTCGCCAAATCAATGAGCTGCATGTGGAAGCAGGCTTTAAATTGAATGGCTCCCTGATTCGTGAAGGCTGCGTTGATGAGCTGCTGGTGTATCTGGCACCGACATTGTTGGGCGATGCGCAACGCATGTTTAATCTACCAGCGCTGGAGTCGCTGGAGCAGAAAAAGAAACTGACTTTCCATGAGGTTAAGCAGATCGGTCCCGATTTGCGTATCCTTGCTCGTTTCATCTAACTTATTTCGTCCTAATCATGTTTACTGGAATCGTCGCCGCTATCGGCAAAATCACTACCATTTCTCCTCTTGGCGATGCCGCTGCCGGACATCGTCTGACAGTGGATGCAGGCGGCTTGCCGTTGGCGGATGTCGCCTTGGGTGATTCGATCACCTTGAACGGCGCATGCATGACGGTGGTGGCCAAGACAGACAAGCAATTCGAGGTTGATGTTTCTCGTGAAAGCTTGAATTGCACTGCCGGGCTGGATGCAGTCGGTGAAGTTAATCTGGAAAAAGCAGTGACCTTGTCGGAGCGCCTTGGCGGCCACTTGGTATCAGGTCACGTTGATGGCTTGGGCGTTGTCAGCAAGTTCGAACCGGTAGGTGAGTCGTGGCTGCTGGCAGTAACTGCACCTAAAGAATTAGGTAAATTTATCGCGGTGAAGGGTTCTATCGTGATCAACGGCGTATCGTTGACGGTGAATACCGTTGCCGATAGTACTGATGGCTGCACCTTCTCTGTGAATTTGATTCCGCATACTGTTCAAGTCACTACGCTCAAACATTTGAAAGCGGGTAGCAAGGTGAACCTGGAGATAGATTTGATCGCGCGATATGTAGAGCGCATGCTAAGCGCAGCCAAATAAATAGACAGAGTATTAGCGCTATTTCTCGATGATCAGGGCCAGCCATTAGGCTGGCCCTGATCATATCCATGCGCTGCGTTGATGTACGCAGACGCCAGCCGAATAGGTTGCGGTGATCGTGCGATCATCACCCAGCATGGCAAGCGCAAACAATTGCTCTTCAAGACTGTTAGTAGTCGCGCTGCGACGAGAGAGCAGCGGCGTGGATTGCGGATCAAGCACGATGAAATCTGCTTCGCAACCTGCGGCGAAGCTGCCGATGGTTCCTTCCAGCTGCAGCGCGCGAGCACCGCCCAGTGTTGCCATATAAAACATGCGTTGCGCAGCGAGGTGTATGCCGCTCATGCGTCCGACCTTATACAGCTCGTTCATTGTTTGCAGCATGGAAAAACTGGTGCCGCCACCGACATCCGTTGCGAGCGAAACTGGCATGTGCAATTTATCAGCGCCGGCAAAATCAAACAAACCGCTACCAAGGAATAAATTGGAAGTAGGGCAGACCGTTGCCACCGAGTGTGTGGCGGCCATTCTTGCGCGATCACCGTCATCCAGCCAGATGCAGTGCGCATACAAGGCGCGTTTGCGCATCAGACCGCAACGGTCGTAGACATCAAGATAGCTGCGGCTGTCGGGGAATAATTCTTTGACCCATTTGACCTCGTCAGTATTTTCGGCAACGTGAGTCTGAATATAGGTGTCCGGATATTGGGATGCCAGTTCTCCCGCCAGCCTCAATTGCGCATCAGTGGAAGTCGGTGCAAATCGTGGTGTGATGGCGTAATGCTGGCGACCTTTGTTGTGCCAGCGATTGATCAGAGTTTCACTGTCGCGTGCGCTACTTTCCGCAGTGTCCAGCAAGAAGTCAGGCGCATTCCTGTCCATCATCACCTTGCCGGCAATCATGCGTAGATTGAGTGCATGGCTGCGGCCGAAGAACGCATTAACCGATTGCGGATGCACAGTGCAATAGACCGCAGCAGTGGTGGTGCCGTTACGCAGCAATTCCGCGAGGAAGAAATCGGCTACTTCGGTTGCGTGTGCTTCGTCGTCGAAGCGTCCTTCGGTTGGGAAGGTATAAGTATTGAGCCACGGCAGCAGGCCCGATGCAGGCGAGCCGATGATATCTGTCTGAGGGTAATGCACGTGAGTGTCGATGAAACCTGGCGTGATGATCTTGCCGCGCCAATCATGGACTGTTGTGCCGGCAGGGAGCGTAGATAACAACTTGTCGTAATCGTCGGCCGCAACGACTTTGCCGTCAGCGATGACCAGCAAGCCGTCGGTATGCCAGAGCGTGGCATGTTCGTCGAATGCAGGATCATTGCAAAAGTGCAGCAGGCTGGCGCGGTAGGCTTGTACGTTAGAAGTCATGGCAGTTGTAATCGGTAAAAAGTAAATGAAGAGTGAGAGCTAGTGTTCAGGACTACGTCAGTAGCGGGAATACTTGCTCTTGATGCTTGTCGAGATGTTTGTGGCTTTGCAATTCCCATAACTGCATGAGTTGCGCAACGACCGCGATCGCAATGCTGGCGGGCTCCTTGCCATATATGCCGGGAATGCCGATGGGGCAAGTCATCTTGTTTAACTGCTGGGCAGTGATGCCGCGATCTTGCAGACGATGTTCGAATTGCTTGCGCTTGGTGTAAGAGCCGATCAGGCCGAACCAGGCAACATCATCGCGCTGCAGGATCTGTTCGCTCAATTGTTGATCCAATGCGTGGCTATGCGTCATGACGATAAAGTAAGCGCCGGGATCAGCCTTGGCGACGACTGCATTGGGAACATCAGTCGCTTCGATGGTGACGTGCGGTGGCAAGTCAGTTGGGAACATGTCTTCGCGTTCATCGACCCAGATGACGCGGCATGGCAGTGTGCTTAACATGCGCACCAGTGCGGTACCAACATGTCCTGCACCAAACAGCACGACCTGCGGCTGGTGGGCGTGGCACAAATCGAGCAACCAGCGACGTCCGTGCATATCCTTGGCAATATGTGTGGCGCTGGCAGTGCGGAACATGCTTGCCTGCAAGCCATTGTTCGGCACGCTTAAATCGTATGCCTCGCCATCGATTTCATACAGCATGGATGGTTCATCTGATTCCAGCGGAACAGCGCGCCAGACATTGACGCCATCACGACGGCAACGTTCCAGACCTGCCAGCATCGTAGCGGCATGTTTATCAATGATTTCAAAAGCCAGAAACACAACTCCACCGCAGCATTGCCCTAGACTTGGGCCGAGAGCTATGCGTTCGATTTTAGTCGCCGAATGTTCATTGTTGTGCTCAGCCAGCATGGCACGCGCAATCTGCGCGGCGCGCCACTCCAGATGACCACCACCTATGGTGTCGAATTGCTGCGCAGCGTTAAACACCATGCGCGCACCAGCCTCACGCGGTGCTGATCCCTGGATGCTGGCAACTGTTACCAGTACGCAGGGAGTGGTAGCAGCTTCCGGTTTTTGTAATGCTTGTAACCAGGTAGTCATCGTCTTGCTCCTTCCCTAGTGCGTTGCTGCACGAACTGCATCGACCGCATCCAGTATCGCCTCGCTGGTTGCCGGTGCACGTAGTGGCGGATTGATGCGCTTGTCACCTACTGCTGCAATCGCATCACGTATGGCCAGGAATACGGAAAACGGCAACAACAATGGCGGTTCACCCACCGCCTTGGAGCGGTGAATGCTGTCCTGCACATTGCTGTTCTTGAATAGCTTGACGCGGAAATCTGCAGGGCAATCAGAGACGGCAGGAATCTTGTAGGTGGACGGGGCGTGCGTCATCAGCTTGCCTTCTTTGTTCCACCACAATTCTTCTGTGGTGAGCCAACCCATGCCTTGGATGAAGGCACCTTCAACCTGACCCAGATCGATCGCCGGATTGAGCGCTTCTCCAGCGTCGTACAGCGCATCGGCGCGCAGCAGCTTCCACTCGCCGGTGAGGGTGTCGATTACCACTTCGGATACTGAGGCCGCGTAAGCGTAGTAATAGAAGGGATGACCGTTCATGGTCTTCGCATTCCAATGCACGCGTGGCGTCGAGTAAAAACCGTCGGACCAGAGTTGGATGCGTGCGACATAAGCCTGCATTACCAATTCCGGGAAGGTGATGGATTGTTCGGCGGCGCTTATCTTGCCATCGGCGAAACTGATAGCTGTAACTTCAACGCCGAAACGCTGCGCAGCGAAGGCAGCCAGACGATCACGAATCTGCAATGCCGCATGTTGTGCTGCCTTGCCGTTGAGATCGGTGCCGGTCGATGCAGCAGTAGCAGAAGTGTTGGCTACCTTGCTGGTATCGGTTGCGGTACAGCGTACGCGGTCCAGCTTCAGGCCGAATGCATTCGCAACAACCTGGGCGACCTTGGTGTTGAGACCTTGGCCCATTTCGGTGCCGCCGTGATTAACCAATATCGAACCATCGGTATAGACATGCACTAGTGCGCCAGCCTGATTCAAATGCGGCACATTGAATGAAATGCCGAATTTGACCGGTGTCAGCGCCAATCCTTTTTTCAAGATTGGGCTGGTGGCATTGAATGCGTCAATGGCGATGCGGCGAGCTTGGTAATCGCTGCTGGCTTCCAGTTCATCGACCAAAGCGTGGATGATATTGTCTTCGACCTTTTGTCCGTAATGCGTGACATTGCGAGCGTCAGGGCCGTCTTCATCACTGCTCCCGTAGAAATTGACGCGTCGTACTTGCAGTGCATCTTTACCCAGATTGCGCGCGATTTCATCGATGATGTATTCAATTGCAATCGCGCCTTGAGGACCACCAAAACCGCGGAACGCAGTATTTGATTGCGTATTTGTTTTGCCGCACATGGCATGAATTTCAACGTCCGACAGATAGTAAGCATTGTCGAAATGGCAGACGGCGCGCGTGGCAACCGGACCTGACAAGTCGGCGGAAAAACCTGCACGTGAAATCATGTCGATCTTGGCAGCCAAGATACGACCATCATCGTCGTAGCCTATCTCGTAATCGTAGGCAAAGCAGTGACGCTTGCCGGTGACGATCATGTCATCGTCGCGATCAGCACGCAGCTTGACCGGACGGCGTAGGCGAGCGGCGCCGATAGCTGCAGCACAGGCCCACAATGCTGATTGCGATTCCTTGCCGCCGAAACCGCCACCCATGCGACGGCATTCGACCAGGACATCGTGTGAGGACAGATTTAGAACGTGTGCGATGTGATGTTGCATTTCGCTCGGGTGTTGCGTCGAGCAATGCACATGCATGCCACCGCCTTCTTTTGGAATGGCATACGAAACCTGACCTTCCAGATAGAAGTGTTCCTGTCCACCGACGTTGAAATTACCTTGCAGCTTGTGTGGTGCAGCAGTGAATGCAACAGCGGCATCGCCGCGCTTCAGATGCATAGGTGGCAGGACATACGATTGCGCGGCATGCGCAGCGCGCGGTGTCAGGACCGATGGCAATTCTTCGTAATCGATGACACCGAGTCGTGCTGCACGTCGGGCGGATTCGTGGCTATCGGCGATGACTAAAAAGATAGGTTGGCCGACATACTGCACCAGACCGTCAGCCAGTATCGGATCGTCGTGAATGATGGCGCCGCATTCGTTTTCGCCGGGAATATCATCGGCAGTCAGGACGGCGACGACGCCGGGTGCTGCTTTGACTTTTGTCAGATCGAGCGAGCGGATGCGGGCATGTGCTTTTTGCGATAAACCCAGTGCAGCGTGCAAGGTTCCCTGTAACTCAACGATGTCGTCGGTATAGGTTGCTTCGCCGGTGACGTGCAGAATGGCAGATTCGTGCGGATGTGGTTTACCGACTGCGTTGCCGCTTTGTAGCGCGGCGGCAGAAAATTTTTCAGACATAAATAATTCGGTTTGCTTGTTCATCATGACTCTCTTTGATTCCATCAAGCAATCTGCGCAGTGGCAGTGCTTGCTGCAAAGGCGCGCAAGGAGCTTGGTGGCATGGGCGCATCAGCTCGTGTTTCCAGCCAGTAGCGATACAACAGATTTTGTGCAGTCTTCATACGGTAGGCTGATGAAGAGCGCATGTCGGACAGCGGCGCATAATCCTCCGCCAGCAAAGCGATGGCAGTACGCACGTTTTCTTCACTCCATGCTTTGTCGTTCAGTGCAGCTTCGGCTGCTGCTGCACGTTTGGGTGTGGCCGCCATGCCGCCGTAGGCGATGCGCGCATGACGTACCTCGCCATCAACAAGTTCGAAAGCGAATGCAGCGCAGACAGCAGAGATATCCTGATCGAATCGTTTCGATAATTTGTAGGTGCGGAATACGACACCAGCGCGCGGCAATGGAATCCGTACTGCTTGTACGAACTCGTTGGCTTGCAAGGCCGATTTTTGGTACGCCAGATAAAAATCTTCCAGTGGCATGCTGCGTTCACCTTCAACGCTGTGCAACACGATGTATGTACCGAGTGCGATCAGCCAAGGCATGGAATCGCCGATAGGTGAACCATTAGCCACATTGCCGCCTAGCGTGCCTGCATTGCGTACCGGCAGTGATGCAAAGCGCTGCCATAGCTCTGACAATTCCTGCGGGTAATGCGTGTGTGCTGCGGCGTAGGATTTTTCCAGCGTGACGCCAGCGCCGATTTCCAGCCAACCGTTTTTCTCTTCTATGCTTTTCAGTTCTTCGATCTGGCCGATATAAATAATGTCGCCAAGGTCGCGCATGTGTTTGGTCACCCACAGGCCGACATCGGTGGAACCGGCCAGGATGCGTGCCTTGGGCAGTTCAGCGCGTAATGCTGCCAGCTGCGCCAGCGTACGCGGTGCGTGAAAAGTTTGGCCAGCATAGCTGATGCTGAGTGGTTCCTCGCGTTGCAATTCGCGCAAGGCGTCGGCAACGTGAGCGCGATCGAACTGTACTTCCGGCAATTCACCCATGCGACGTGCAGCATCAATGATAGGGCGGTAGCCGGTGCAGCGACAGAGATTGCCTGACAAGGCATCGTCGATCTGTCTGGTGCTTGGCGCTACATTGGATTTTTCATGTTGCAGGTACAAATTCCACAAGGACATGACGAAGCCGGGTGTGCAGAAGCCGCATTGTGAACCGTGGCATTCGACCATGGCTTGTTGTACTGGGTGCAGGCAACCATCGGCCTGCTTGAGGTCTTCTACTGTGAACAATGCCTTGCCATCCAGCGTAGGCAAAAATTGTATGCAGGAGTTGACGGTGTTCAGTTCCAGCTTATCGCCGCGCAGTTCGCCGACGACAACGGTACAGGCGCCGCAATCACCTTCGGCACAACCTTCTTTGGTGCCGGTGCAATGCAGGTCTTCGCGCAAATGTTGTAAAACGGTACGGGTATTGGACTGGCCTGTCACTTCGTGAGTGGCGCCGCGGAAGTAAAAGCGAATCGGTTCTGACATGATCTGTTTGCTCTGTTGAGGTACGACGTATAGATAATTAAAAACAATCACATGCTGTTTTTATTTCTTTTGGAAATGACACAACAGCTGCTCTCGTCTGTTGATGCAATCTCTTTTCTTCACGTTGCCGCAGAATATTGCGCACCTGGTACGGCAAGACCGACGAGGGCGCAACATCTGCTGCTTGTTGCTTTGTTTACTTGTTCAACCCAGATAAATCAGCTTGAACATGAACAAGGCGGCAATGATCCAGATCATGAACGACACTTCTTTTGCGCGGCCGGTCAGCAGTTTCAGTGCTGCGTAGGTGATGAAGCCGAGTGCCATACCGTTTGCAACGGAATAGGTGAATGGCATGACGATGGTGGTGATGACTGCCGGTATGCATTCAGTCGTATCTTCCCAATCAATATCGCGCAGTTCTCGCAACATCAGGCATGCAACGAAAAACAATGCAGGCGCTGTAGCGTAGGCAGGAACGACACCAGCCAACGGTGCGATGAACAGGCACAGCAGGAACAGAACGGCGATGGTGACGGCGGTCAGACCGGTACGGCCACCAGCTTGTACGCCAGCTGCACTTTCAATATAGGCGGTTGTGCTGGAAGTGCCAAGCATGGAACCTGCAATGATGGCGCCACTGTCTGCCAGCAAGGCTTTATTCAGGCGTTCTATCTTGCCGTTTTTCACCAAACCAGCGCGTTGTGCCACGCCCATCAAGGTGCCGGTTGCATCAAACAGTTCAACCAGGAAAAAGACCAGTACCACGTTGATCAGTGGCCTGTCCCCAAACTGAAAGACACCGCATTAAGCTAACTGAGCTTGCTGTTCA
>JAZJXV010000017.1:0-64068 GCA_040390795.1 Pseudomonadota bacterium
TCGAAAATTTACAAAGTGGAACCTGAAAATCGTCTAGTAAAGCGGGTTAAGTCCATACAGTGCCGCGGATGACTGTCGTGTCGGGCAATACATTCCAGGCTTCACCACCGTGAATTTGAGTCACACTGACAACCGCAGTCTCCTGCGGTGGCAAGCGACGACTAACGATAGTCTGCAAAGCCAGGACCAACTGGCTGGCACAAACCAGCGAGTCGATGCTGCGCTCTGGCATCGCTGCGTGGCTGCCGACACCCTGGATGGTGATTTCAAACGTATCGAAAGATGCCATCATCGGCCCGTGATTGATGGCAAAACGCCCCATCGGCACGCCAGGCCAGTTATGCATGCCAAACACCATGTCGCATGGAAAACGTTCAAACAAGCCGTCTTCGATCATGACACGGCCGCCGCCAGCGGCTTCTTCGGCCGGTTGAAAGATGAAGTTAATCGTGCCTGTCCATTCGGTATTCTTGCTGAGTGCGACTGCAGCACCGAGCAACATTGCGGTATGACCGTCATGACCGCAGGCGTGCATCTTCCCTTCGTGCTGCGATTTGTGGGCGAAGTCGTTTTTTTCAGATAGCGGAAGCGCATCCATGTCTGCGCGCAGGCCAATTTTTGGCCCTTCACCACGCTTCAGCGTGCCTACTACGCCAGTACGACCGACACCTTCTTCAACAGCAATACCATTTGCACGTAAAACAGAGGCAACCAGCTGAGCAGTTGAAACCTCTTCGAAAGCCAGTTCCGGAGAGGCATGAAAAGTGTGTCGCCACTTAATCATGTCTGCGATGAGATTCTTATCCAGAGACATTTTTTTACCTTTTCTTCAATCTATTAATAGATGTGTTCAGTGGTGGAAAAACTGCGCGATCACAGTGGCGCCGAGGAAAGTTCCTGCATTCGCCGCGAAGGAGACCACGACGATGCGCCAACCGAGACGACGAAACGCCGGAATATCCTTTGCGATGGAAAGGCCCGCAAAAGTCAGCATTGGGGTGATGAATGCGAGGAAATTAATCTTGCCGGTCAACTCTGCAATCTGTGGCGCCCACGGACAGATCGGAGCCGTCAGAAGCATGGCGATCAGCGACACCCAGCACACGGCGGGAATTTTCTTACCGAAAAATTTATTCGCCAACACGCCGACCATCACTGCCAATAAAACAATCAGCATTCCCGGCAACGCTGCAATCGGATTAACGCCATGGGCGATCCAGTCGCCAATCAAGGTCAAGCCGCCAGACAGCACCAAAGCGAAACAGACACCGACAGGACCAAGCGCACCACCGTGATCTACAACATGCTCAACGGTAGTTTCTTTTTGTGTAACGGATGCGGTCGTGGTGCGGCCAAGTATCGGTTCCAGCACGCGATATCCCCACACTGCCAGTGGCAGCGAGATGAACAGTGTGAAGTAGGTACCGATAGTGGTAGTGATCAGATTGCTGGCTGCAGCAAAGGTCATGACTTGCTTGGCCATCTCCGGTGTTTGTTGCGCGGCGATCGCGCCAGACGCGGCCGCCATCATGCTGCCAGAACCTACGCCGGAACCCATGGCCAGGGCAACCGGATGAAAGATATTCAAACTGGCGATGAAACCTGCCAACACTGCGATGAACAGCGCGCCAAACACCGTACCGGTCAGATATTCTGCCAATACCCCGCGCCCCTCAGGAGAATCCATGCCGTACTTCTCACCGATGATGGCCAGGCTAGGTTCGCGCCCGACGGAAAATGTCGCACCGATAGCCTCGCGCTTGATGCCCAACAGCAAAGCCAGCGGCAAACCAATCATAATCGTGCCGACAAAATGTCCGAACTCCTGAAACACCAAAGCCCAGCCCGATTCCGCGATCTGCGGCAAGGATGAGCCAACCAGCAAACCGAGCTTGGCGACAAACAACAACAGCGCCGGCTGCAAAATTTTGGCTGCATCAAATTGCATCACGGTGTCGATACGCACGGGGGCAGGAAGTACGTTTTTGGACAGCCCCAATATGGCGCCTATCAGCAAGGCCCAAATCATTGGCAACAAGACCACCTTGCCGGGGCCGATACTGAACGTAAAGGAACCGATCAACTCGGCAATGACCAAAATAATGGCCGCGCAAACATACAATTTCACAAAGCGAGGAAGACTGTTGCCGCCTAGCATTTCACCTACTTCAATTGCTTTTCCCATCATCTCGCCTCTTTATTTTTTCCAAAAAAGATTGCATCAGCCGCTCTGAGCAGGCGCTGATTATGCCGAGATTCTGATCTATAATGAATTGCAATGGATCATCAAATCCATTCCAATTATTAGAACACGGAAGTCGGCGATATGTACGAAACACTCAATGAAGCACGTCTTGTTTATCTGTTCGAATCGATCCAGCGTGGCACCATGCGTGCGGCCGCAGATGCACTCAACATAGCGCCCTCGGCAGTCAGCCGGCAAGTCGCACTCCTCGAAGAGGAACTCGGGATCACCCTCATTGAACGTCACACAAGAGGCATCAAGCCGACTGAAGCGGGTAAGCTCTTGTCGCAATATTTTCGTGAACAGCACTCTCACAAAGCGGATGTCCTGGCTGAACTGCAAGAGCTCCGAGGCTTGCGGAAGGGCACTATCCGTATTGTTCTGGGAGAAGGATTTGTGTCCGATATGATGGCTGGGCCATTGGCGAAATTTGGCGCAGACTACAAGGATATTTCGGTAGTGCTCGATGTCGGAGGCACCAGCGAGATCATGCGCAGAGTCAGTGAAGATGAGGCCGATATGGGGCTGGTTATGAATCCGCCTCCCGACAACAAGATCGTCTCACGCAAGTACAGCAGGCAACCTATCTACGCCGTCGTCGGCCCCGATTTCCCTCTATTGCACAAGCCAGGCCCCTTTGAAATCAAGGACTTCCTGCCGTATCCGATGGCGCTCAATCATACGACCTTCGGCCTGCGCCAGATCCTGCAACTGGTCGAAGAAACTGAGAAAATCCGCCTAACGCCGAACCTGACTACCAATTCCTTCTACATTTTGCGGCAGTTTGTTCGCCTGCAAATGGGCGTGACATTTTTACCATCCTTCGTCGTTAGCAGCGAACTTGCCGCCGGTGAGTTATTCACTATTCCGGTCAAGCACCCAGTCATGGAAAATGCCGAAGCGCATTTGATTACACGTAGCGGTCGCAAGCTATCAAGCGCCGCAAATAAAATGTTGCAATACATGTCGGCGCGATTAACTTCGATGCAGTGACCGGAGAATAAAAAAGCACCAGTCATAAACTCTAACGCTTTCGTGAGGCCAGTAAAAAGCCCCTGTCAGATATGAGTCTGACAGGGGCTTTTTACTTTACAGAACCAGGTATCGATTAGAACGGAATGTCGTCATCCATATCGTTGAAATTGGATGCGACTGGCTTAGCAGCTGGACGTGGTGCGCTGCTACCACCGCCCGAACTCTGACGCGGCGCTGGTGCGCTGCTACCGTAATCATCATCCATAGGGGCGCCACCGCCGCCACCTGCGCCTGGACGACCGCCCAGCATTTGCATCGTGTCGGCAATGATTTCTGTGGTGAAACGCTCAACGCCGTCTTTATCTGTCCACTTGCGTGTTTGCAAACGACCTTCGATATAGACCGACGAACCTTTTTTCAGGTATTGACCGGCAATTTCAGCCAGTTTGCGATAGAAGGTGATGCGGTGCCATTCGGTGATTTCTTTTTTGTCACCGCTGTTTTTGTCTTTCCAGCTTTCCGTCGTCGCCACGGCCACGTTGGTCACCGCTTCGCCGTTAGGCATATAGCGTGTTTCAGGATCGCGACCCAGATTGCCGACGATGATGACTTTGTTGACTGATGCCATTAGATATTTCTCCGATTAAACTACGGCAGCCTGAACCTGGCTGCGGCGCGGTACGTTTTTCATATTGGCAGCAATTATAAGCCACGCCACCGTTAATACTGAACCCAAAACAAAGACAGATGCTCCGCTAACATGTTGCGTCAGCCAGCCACCCAATGCGCCACCGCAAAACAAACCGAGTGCCTGCAAGGTGTTATAGACGCCCAATGCCGCGCCTTTGCTGCCTGGCGGCGCGATGCGCGATACCAAGGAAGGCTGGCTCGCCTCCAGAATATTGAACGCGATAAAAAAGGCCAGTAACAAGCCGATCAGCCATGTCCAATGCACCTGTGTTTGTGACAACACCAGCCACATGCCAATTTGAACGATTAATAATAAAGCAATCGCGCCGACAAACACTTGCTTGGACTTGCCGCGTTTTTCGCCAATAAAGATAGGCGGCAGCATCAGGATGAAAGAAACCAGCACCACCGGCAAATAGATTTTCCAGTGTTCGGCAAGCGGCAAATGACCGAAACGAATCAAGGCGGACGGCATCACGACAAACATCGCCATTTGCGTCAGATGCAGAGCAAACACGCCGTAGTTCAAGCGCATCAACTCGCCATTCGCCAAAATCTCGCGTATCGATACACGATTCGGCGGCAAAGCCGGCGCGGCAGGAACTATATATAGGACAACAAAGATTGCCAGCACCGACAAACCACCAGTCAGCGCGAAAATACCGCCCATGCCGATGGCCTGATACAGCAAAGGCGAAATCACCAGGGAACCGGCGAAGGTCAGTCCGATAGAGCCACCGACCATCGCCATTGCCTTGGTGCGATGTTCTTCTCTGGTCGAATCAGCAATAAATGCAGTGACCGCAGCGGAGATCGCTCCCGCGCCCTGCACCGCGCGCCCAATGATGACCCAGACGATATTGTCAGCCGCAGCAGCAATGAAAGAACCGAGCGCAAACAGGATCAAACCGATGACGATAATGCGCTTGCGTCCGTATTTATCAGAAGCAATACCAAACGGGATCTGCCCGAAAGACTGCGTCAAACCGTAAATCCCCATTGCCAAACCGACCAGAGTCGCGCTCTCCCCGCCCGGCAAGCTTTTTGCATGAACGGAAAAGACCGGCAGGATCAGGAACAGCCCCAGCATCCGCAACGCAAAAATCGACGCAAGCGATGTGCTGGCGCGGATTTCGGTGCGAGTCATACCGGAACTGACGTCGTTTGATGAATTAGATGACATGTAAGCAGGGAAATAGAACAAGAAGCGGTTTAACGGCCCGCTTTAAAACCCGCTATAGTAGCAGGTTGACCCGTTTTAACCCGCTCCCGACCTTCAAAAAAGGCCGGAATCTGTCGGAAAAGCCTAGCTGAAAGAGTGAATGGACGAGATTCGTATCCGAGGTGCGCGTACGCACAACCTCAAGAACATCAATCTGGATTTGCCGCGCAACAAACTGATCGTGATCACCGGCTTGTCCGGTTCCGGCAAGTCGTCGCTCGCGTTCGATACGCTGTACGCCGAAGGCCAGCGCCGCTACGTTGAATCGCTGTCTTCATACGCGCGCCAGTTTTTGCAACTGATGGAAAAACCCGATGTCGATTTGATCGAAGGCTTGTCGCCGGCGATTTCCATCGAGCAAAAAGCCACTTCGCACAATCCGCGCTCAACGGTCGGCACGGTCACAGAAATCCACGATTATCTGCGTCTGCTGTACGCACGCGTCGGCACCCCGTATTGCCCCGACCATCCGGAGAATCCGCTGGCTGCGCAATCAGTTTCGCAAATGGTCGATGCCGTACTGGCGATGCCAGAAGGTACCAAGCTGATGATCATGGCGCCTGTCGTCGCCAATCGCAAAGGTGAACACGTCGATCTGTTCGAACAAATGCAGGCGCAAGGTTTTGTCCGCTTCCGCGTGCAAAGCGGCACCGGCGACGCGAAAATATACGACGTCGATGACCTGCCTAAATTGAAAAAAGCAGAGAAGCACACGATCGCTGTCGTCATCGATCGCATCAAAGTCACGGCCGATATCAAGCAGCGCCTGGCCGAAAGCTTCGAGACTGCGCTGCGCCTGGCCGAAGGCCGCGCACTAGTGCTGGAAATGGATAGCGGCGTCGAACATGTGTATTCAAATAAATTCGCATGCCCAACCTGCGGCTATTCGCTGCAAGAGTTGGAACCGCGCCTGTTCTCGTTCAACAATCCTATGGGCGCGTGCCCTGAGTGCGACGGTCTCGGCCATATTGAATTCTTCGATCCGAAACGTATCGTCGCCTTCCCTAATCTATCGCTCGCCAGCGGCGCGGTTAAAGGCTGGGACAGACGCAATCAGTTCTACTTCCAGATGTTGTCGAATCTGGCGGAGTTCTACAAGTTCGATATCGACGTACCGTTTGAGAAGTTGCCAGAAGCAGCGCAACAAGCCGTGCTGTTCGGCTCAGGCAAGCAAAAAATTCCGTTCACCTACGTCAACGAAAAAGGCCGCACCGTTATCCGCGAGCACGAGTTCGAAGGCGTCGTGAACAATCTGCAGCGTCGTTATCGCGAAACCGATTCGATGGCAGTGAAAGAAGAACTAGCCAAGTTCATCAATGAAAAAGAATGCCCAAGCTGCAACGGCGCACGTCTGCGCGTCGAAGCACGCAATGTGCTAGTCGGCAACGGCGCGCAGAAACGCGCCATCTATGAAGTCGCGGCCACACCTTTGCGTCAGACTCTGGAGTTCTTTGAAACCCTGACATTGACCGGCGCGAAGAAAGAAATCGCCGATCGTATCGTCAAGGAAATCGTTTCGCGCCTGAAGTTCCTCAACAACGTTGGTCTTGATTATCTGTCGCTGGAACGTAGCGCCGATACTTTGTCTGGCGGCGAAGCACAGCGTATTCGTCTCGCCTCGCAAATCGGCTCCGGCCTGACTGGCGTTATGTACGTACTCGATGAACCGTCCATCGGTTTGCATCAACGCGACAACGATAGACTGATCGAAACACTCAAGCATTTGCGCGACATCGGCAATAGCGTATTGGTGGTCGAACACGATGAAGATGCAATCCGCTGCGCCGATTACGTAGTCGATATGGGCATAGGCGCAGGTGTGCACGGCGGCGAAGTCATTGCCGAAGGCACACTGAAAGACATCCTCAAAAGCAAGACCTCGCTGACCGCACAATATCTGAACGGCACGCTCGGCATCGCGGTGCCGAAGAAACGCACACCGATCAATCCGAAGAAGCAGTTTGTGATCACTGGCGCGACCGGCAACAATCTGAAAAACGTCACACTGGAATTGCCGGTCGGCTTGCTGACTTGCGTCACAGGCGTATCTGGCTCCGGCAAATCGACGCTGGTCAACGACACGCTGTACCACGCTGCTTCGCGCCATCTGTACGGCTCGCAAGCAGAACCGGCAGCACATGAGTCGATCAGTGGCTTTGAACATTTCGACAAAGTGATCTCCGTCGACCAAGCGCCTATCGGTCGTACCCCGCGTTCGAATCCTGCAACCTACACCGGCTTGTTCACACCTATCCGCGACTTGTTTGCGACTGTTCCGACATCAAAAGAACGCGGCTATTCAGCTGGACGTTTCTCCTTCAACGTCAAAGGCGGTCGTTGCGAAGCTTGTCAGGGCGATGGCGTGATCAAGGTCGAGATGCACTTCTTGCCGGATGTCTATGTCCCGTGCGACGTCTGCCACGGCAATCGCTACAACCGTGAGACGTTAGAGATTCAATACAAAGGCAAGAGCATCACCGAAGTGCTGAGCATGACGGTAGAAGAGGCACACGTCTTCTTCAAACCGGTGCCGGTCATTGCGCGCAAACTGCAAACCTTGCTGGACGTGGGCCTCGGTTATATACGTCTAGGGCAAAGTGCCACCACCTTGTCTGGCGGTGAAGCACAACGCGTCAAACTGTCACTGGAGTTGTCGAAGCGCGATACCGGCCGCACGCTCTACATCCTGGATGAACCAACCACTGGTTTGCATTTCCACGATATCGATTTGCTGCTGAAAGTAATTCATCGTTTGCGCGATCAAGGCAATACCGTCGTGATCATCGAACACAATCTGGACGTGATCAAAACAGCTGATTGGTTGATCGATATGGGGCCGGAAGGCGGCGCAGGCGGTGGACAGGTGATCGGCACCGGTACACCGGAAGATCTGGCGAAAAACCCAGCCAGCTTTACCGGCAAATATCTGGCACCGTTGTTGAAGCAAAAGAAGTAAGCATCCACTACAAAAATTGAACTCAGTCTCTATTTTTAGCGCAGGCTAGGATAGAGGCTGAGTTCATGACTTATTGATTCACAAAGCTGTAAATTTCTCGCTGTGACAACCACTATCTCAACGCACAAAGCGTTGCTCGATAACCTCTTTGCCCCACTGACTACCGGGGCGTTCCTCGACTAAAGAAAAACCGAAACTTTCATACAGTGCGCGCGCGGCATCAAGCCCCTGGAATGTCCATAACTGTATCGAGGCAAAACGCTGCCGATCACAAAATGCGACGGCGGCTTTCAGTAATGCATGTCCCGCTCCTGCGCCACGCAAACTCTCGTCCACGATGAACCAGCGAAGATGCGCCGAGTTGTTTTTCAAGTCCTCGCCATCAATAGCAATAGCCCCGGCAATTCTGCCCTCGTGCAAGGCCAACCATATTCCGTTGCCGCGATTTTCCAATCGAGGAACAAACTCGGCCATTCCCGCTGCCACCTGACTTTCGAAGAACTGACCGAAACCGGCGTTGCGAGCGTAAAAAGAGGCATGCATTTCCGTCACTCGTCCAATCACGCCGGGACGATAACCCGACTTGATCTGAAATTGCTTGACTGGTGCTACTGCCGGCTTGCCGAGACGATGCGCCTCCAGCGCTTGCGCGTAAGCCTGCATTCCCTGGCCCACCACCGTCTGCTGGGCCAACGTCATCTGCGCCAAGGCAGTTGAGACTTGCCGTCGGCCAAATTTATGGATCGCAGCCAAAGTGCGCCGCCCCTGTGCAGTCAGCGTCAATTGCTTCGCTCGCCCATCGTCATTGCTGACGGCTTCCTTCAATTCGCCAGCTTCGACCAGCTTGCGCACCATACGGCTAATGCTGGACTTCTCCAGACTCAAAAGGTCTGCCAGTTGTGCCGCCGTCAATGCAGACTGCGCGCCGATTTCCAGAATCGCATGCACCGCCGAAGGTGGATAAGGCGTGGCCGCCAGCGTTGGCTGCATAAAACCCAATTCGCGCACCATCTTGCGTGAAGCGGCACGGATGGAATCAACAAGGAAAGGATCACCCACAGACATTTTATCTTCCGCAAAAAGTTGTACGATACAACCAAATACGCGAAACGATAAGCTATTTATGCAACGTGCAGAGTCGCGCCCAAAGCCTTTTAGGAATTCAAAGAGATATGCAGAACACTTGTTCTGTCTAAGCTGTCGGCAGCAAACCAGCCGCATGAGGGCCGGTTCGACTATGAAATAGAAGAAATAAAGGTGAGCTTAGTATTCAGCCAATTTGCAAAGAACAAACTCGCGCGAATTTACTTCGGCAAACCCATCCACAAACCGACAGGCACAAACACCAGTGCCGCCAGATTACCCAGCAAGACTATCGATGCCACTTTGTCCGGCTCCTGCTTGTATTGTTCCGCCACCATGAAGCAGAACACCGCTGGCGGCAAAGAAGCGAACAAGAACATTTGTCCGCGTTGCTCTGGATTCAGAGTGAACACCTGATCTAATACCCATGCGATAACCAAACCGGCAATTGGACAAACTGCAGCACCGACCAAACCGATATGCCAGCTCTTGAAGCTAACGTCCATCATGCGTACGCCAAGCGCAAACAACATCAGCGGTATGCAAGAGTCGCCCAGCATCTTCATCGCGGTGAACAAGGGTGCAGGCAAAGGTATGTGCACAATCGCAAACGCCATACCGATAATCATTGAAATCATCATTGGATTAGCGAGAAACTTCCAAGGCGAAACGCGTACGCCATTGTGATCGCCGCGACCACTCTCGATGATCTTGATGCCGATCGAAAAATACACCAGATTGCAGGCCATGAATAAAGCCACGGCAGAACCAAGTGCCGATGCGCCAAACGCCAGCATCGCCAAAGGCAAACCCATATTGCCGCAATTGTTGTACATCATCGGCGGTACAAAGCTGCGTACGTCGTAACCAAACATACGCGCCACCGGCCACGCCAGTAAACCCGATCCCAATGAAATCAGGGCACCAGCCAGAATCAAGGTGCCGTTATGCGCCAGATCGAAATCCTTGGCTGCCAATGCGGTGAACACCAATAGCGGGCACAACACATCCATGCTGACGCGATTAACCGCCGTCATGTCGGAGCGAACCGATTCGCCGCGCAAACGGGCATAGCCATAACCAAGCGCGATGATGATAAAGACCGGCAAGATAATGCCGAGTATGCGTTCAAAGATTTCCATTTTTTCCAACCGTTTTGACCGCAATGAAAAATGCCGAACAGGATTACTCCCATCCGGCACTTGTATCCTTGCGCAACTTTACTACAACAAGCTTATGCGCTGCTTACAGCCCTCAGGCCCGATTATCTTTTTGGAGCGCTGAGATCGTAACGCTCAAGGAATTGGCATCCGTACACTGGCAAGAATGAAGGTATCCGGTAATACAAATTAGCAACCGTTTTCAAGATGCGCTCACGATACACCTCATAGTTGAAATCCTTGCCATCGGCATACCAGAAGGTCACGCCATCCGCCTGCATGGTATGTACCGTCACGGAGGAGAAGTACGGCTTCAAATCATCAGGATTGATCGCGCGACGATCAAAGATACGAATAGTTTTACCCGCGTATTGCTTGAAGTCGACATTCAGATCATCCTGCCGCGCGTGGAATTTACCTTGGCCAAAAGTCGGCAAGTATTCGCCTGCGTGATAAGACAACAAAGCTGCCGGTGTATAAGCACGCGCCATGATGACACCGTTCGCAGGTAAATCCTTGCGCAAGGTGGCGACTATCGTTTTCGCTTCCTTGTGGAACACGATGTCGTCATGCAAGGCGTAGTCTTTCCACATCGTGATCGGCAACAAAATGATCGCGGCCAGGAATAAAAAATGCGGCACCGAGAACCATGCAGTCCACTTCGCATATTTACGTAAATCTTCCGCGCTGCTGCAGGTACCGATGAACAAAAACAGGAAAGGCATAAAGCCCAGTACCCAATGCAAGCCTATGGTTTTTTCCATAGACAATAACAGGAACAAAGCAAAAGGCACCAGGAACAACACAACTATGGCACCGCGCTGCGCCATCATCCCAGCAGAACGCAACAGCTTGATGAATACCCAAGGTGTGATCAGATAAACCATCATCAACAAATACTGACCTACCGTATACAGCGACCACTCTGCGTTCTCGTTGCGATTGATCATATTGAACATCACATTGGTCCAGCAGTTATGCGCGTTGAATACCACGGTGATGGCAAACAACGGTGCTGAACACAAGGCGATGATGATCAGATTGACCCAGCCACGACGCGAGCGACACAGATAAACAAAGTAAGCAATTGCTAGCAAGCCGGCAAAGTATTTCGACAGTAACGCGCAACCAAGGAAGAGACCAGTCGCGACATACCACAAGGTTTTTCCAGACAAATTGCCGCGAATGAAGCAATAGCCGGACAGAAACATAAAGAAAATCAGCGGTGTATCGGTCGTAACAATATTCAGCAGCAGCGTGAATGGCAGCAGCAAGAACAAAGTGCCCAACCAGTACGCAGCACCTTCCTGATACGGTGAAATTCGACGCAACAGATCGACCATGCCCAACGCGATCAAACTCCACATCAAGACTGTGAAGAAACGCAGCGACAAAGGATGATCAGAAAAACTGTTCAATACAAACAGCAACCAGCCCACCATAGGTGGATGATCCGAATAACCCCAATCAGGGAATACGCCCCACTGATAGAAAAATGCCTCATCACCCGTCATCGGAAAATAAGCGGCCAACCACAGCTTGATCAACAAGGTGATGGCAAATGTCCATCGAAAGACTTGCCGCGCACGTACCGGATCAGCGCCGGCGTATAGCGAACGCGTTGAGTTCAAATTCATTCCAGATTCCTTAGTTCTTTACCGACAGGATGAGTACGCCTGTAATAATCAAGGCCACGCCCAGCACTTTATATATGCTGACCGACTCACCCAATATGAAGATTCCTGCCACTGTGGTCAGTACCACGCCGAGCGAAATCAAAGGATAAGCCATACTGACTTCCAACTTACCCAGCACCAGCAACCACAACCCTGCACTCGCGCCGAAGCACAGCATACCGCCCCAGATCAGCGGACTACTCAATGCCAGCCAAAAGATCGAGCGCATATCGCTCGCCATCGCCTGCTGTATCGCTGACGATGACATGCCCATCTTCAACAGCACTTGCGCCAATGCCGTTAAACATACGCAAAAAAATGCCAGCCCCAATGCGCCAACCTGACTCATGCAATCCCCTTCAGTGTCGCCGCCCAGGCAATACAAGCGATGATGACGGCAACCGCCCAACTGGTGCGATCGGTAATCGCAAACAACAGTGGATCGTCATGAATTTCCTTGCGTGAAATTTTCAGCCACAAACGCATGATCCAGAACAACACGACCGGCAAGATCAACCACAGCAATTCGACATGCAGATACATCGCGTCGCCAATCTGGCTATCTATATACAAGGCCAGTAACATCACCGCCACAAAACCACTGGCGATACCCATCGCAACCAAATACGGCAAATCGCTGGTGCGATAACCGCGCCCAGCCAATGAGACATGTCCATCGCCACTCATGAATTCCAGCTCGGCACAACGTTTGACCAAAGCCAGGCTGAGGAACATGAACAAGGAAACCGCCAACAACCAGTTGGAAATCATGACAGCGCTGACCACACCACCCGCCAGAATGCGATGTGTATACAGCAAGGCCAGTACCAACACATCCACAATCGCCACCTGCTTCAGGCGCGCGGAATACAGCAGCGTTACCACCACATACAGCGCCATCAAACCGAAGAAGAGCAGAGAAATTTCAGCTGCCAGCCACAAAGAAAGCGGCAGCAGAACTGCGATCAACCCGATACCGAATGGGATCGACAAGGTCGCCGCGGCAAAAGGCCGTGCCCGCTTGCGCGGATGCGCACGATCCGATGCCAGATCGAATAAATCGTTGACGACATAAGTCGCCGATGCGCACATACCGAAGGCTATGAATGCCAATAAAGTGGACAGCCACCATGCGCCGATAAAATCATGCGCAGCCAGCAAAGGAATAAACAGCAAGGCATTCTTGGCCCATTGATGCAAGCGCAGCGCCTTGACCAGCAAACGCAATTTGAAAGGTCGCGCCGGAATGATGAGTGATGGCACTTTCAACTGCTCGGCACGACGCACTATGCTCGACGATGCATTGACGACGATCACTTCCGCCGCACGTGCCCAGACAGGCAGATCGGCAGAACTGTTACCGGCGTAAGCAAAACCCTGCTCCCCTGCATCCTCTTCAATTGCACGCAACTTGGCAGCAGATTTCAGATTAGTCGTTTCATCACTGCCCAACACCGCATCGAAGATGCCGAGATAGTCGGCTACTTGTTGCACCAAACCGCGATCGGATGCGCTGGCCAGAATCAAGCGCCGACCAGCGACGTGTTGCTGCTGCAAATAGGCGAGCAATGTGTCGTTATATGGCAACAGCGATACATCAAGCTTGATGCGTTTGGCGATTTGCGCTTTTAGATAGCCGCGCCCTTGCAGCAGCCAAACCACGCAGAGCAAGAGATAAAGAGGATTGCGTTTAATTAACAGCAGGACCGACTCAAACAATAAATCGGTATAAGTCAGTGTGCCGTCAAGATCGACATACAGCGGAACAGCATTGGCAACAGGCACGCTCGCAGAATCACGCTCTGAATCGGGCGCATCAAATAAGGAACGGGAAGAATTACCAAGGGAAACGCTCAAATCACCACCTGAAAACAAGAGAAATATTCAATCTCGGGAAAACCACATATTGCCGGATCAGCATCACTCTGTCCGCCCACGGCCATCAAGGCGCATTGCGGGTTGGCAATTTTCCGTCTTCACATGCAGACCGTCAACCACAACCGGCGCTCTTCAGGATTTCAAGAGGCGGCTTTCAGCCCGTGCCAGCTCTTCTACGGCGCCGCGCAAGACGATGGTGTCGCCTGCCATCAGGATCAGTTCCGGCGTTACATTCACGCGACCTTTGCCGCGTCGCACTGCCGTCACTTCGACATCCAGCTCTTCCAGCTTCAAATCAGCCAGCATTTTACCTACTGCCTTGACACTATCGGTCAGTGCCACCGAATGCAGACGCACCTGCAAATGCTCGGCTGCGTCCGAAACATCACTACTACCGTGGAAGAAACCACGCAAAGTTGCATAGCGCTCATTACGCGCTGCTTGCACACGATGCACCACGCGGCGCAAAGGTACGCCCAAAGTCAACATCGCATGCGAAGCCAGCATCAAACTGCCTTCCAGTGCCTCAGGCACCACTTCCGTTGCACCTGCCGCACGTAATTTATCCAGATCCGTATCGTCGTAACTACGCACAATCACCGGCAGGTTCGGTGCCAAATCGTGCATGTGATGCAATACTTTTAACGCGGACGGCGTACTGGCATAGGTCACCACCAAGGCAGCAGCGCGATTGACGCCGGCTGCGACCAAGCTCTCGCGCCGACCGGCATCGCCATAGGACACATTGGCACCAGCCGCCTGCGCTTCACTCACTCGATCAGGATCGAGATCGAGCGCCTGATAAGTAATACCCTCTGCTTCCAGCAATTTGGCCAGACTTTGGCCGCTGCGACCGAAGCCAGCAATGATCACGTGCTGCTGCGTTGCCATCGTACGGGTCGCAATCTGCGTCAAAGCCAGAGATTGCACCATCCATTCATTGGCCGACAGCTTCATCACGATCGCATCGGATTTAGCAATGATGATGGGAGCTGCCAGCATCGATAACACCATGGAAGCCAGTATCAACTGAATAATCAGTGGCTCCACCAAATTCAAACCACCGACCTGATTCAACAAGACAAAACCGAATTCACCAGCCTGCGCCAGTATCAGGCCCGTCCGTAAGGCCACGCCAACCGGCGCGCCGAAACATCTCGCGAGCAAGGCAATCAGACCGAATTTTAGTAACACTGCGCCACTTAGTAACAGCAGCACCAGCCACCAATACTCAATTACCAGACGCACATTCAACAACATGCCGATAGTAATAAAGAACAAACCCAGCAGCACATCGCGGAAGGATTTGATGTCTTCTTCTACCTGATGCTTGTATTCAGTTTCGGAAATCAGCATGCCGGCAACAAATGCGCCCAAGGCCAGCGATAAGCCCGCCATTTCCGTAATCCACGCAGCACCCAAGGTAATCAGCAGCAGATTCAGCATGAACAATTCTTGCGAGCGGCGTTTGACGACAATGCGGAACCAGCTGCGTATCAATTTATGGCCAATAAACAACAATAGAAACAAGACTATCCCGGCCTTCAGCGTCGCCCACAGCAAGGTGGTCATCAGATCACCTTGCGGATTAGCCAGCGCTGGAATCAAAATCAGCAAAGGTACGACCGCCAAATCCTGAAACAGCAAGATACCGATAATGCGCCGCCCATGCTGGCTCTCCAGCTCCAGCCGCTCGGTCAACAGTTTGGACACTATCGCCGTCGACGACATCGCCAGCGCGCCGCCTATCGCCAACGCCGCCTGCCAGCTAATGCCGCTCAGACGCGAAGACAAATGCGCCACCAGCCAGCCAAAGATCATGGTTGCCGCAATCGTCAGCAGCACTTGCGCCATGCCGAGGCCGAACACCGTACGCCGCATTGACAAAAGTTTCGGCAGGGAAAACTCCAGCCCGATGGAGAACATCAAGAACACGACGCCGAACTCGCCCAAGGCATGCGTGGTGGCATTATCTTCCGCCCACCCAAGCGTGTGCGGCCCGATTACGATGCCGACTACCAGATAACCCAGCATGGGTGGCAGATGCATCATGCGGAAGGCAACCACGCCCAATACCGCAGCCGCAAGCAAGAGGAGCGTAAGTTCTAAAGGGGACAGCATTCTGTGGAGTCGGCCGAAGTAAGGTGGTAAAGCAACGAAGAACTATCAAACCACATTTTTGTTACGTCTGGCAGGTTTTTTGCTTTGCGAATTCGTTTATACTTTCGGCATGAGTGTATCCCATGCCCCAAACCCGCCGGCAACTTTTGATGCCCAAAGCACTGCGCGCGCCTTGCAATTTGCATGCGACACGCTGCAAATCGAAGCGGACGCCATCCTCGCACTAAAAGAGCGCATCACCAGCAAGACCAGTCCACAGTTTATTCAGGCGTTGACTCTGTTGCTGAACTGCAAAGGCAGAGTGGTGGTATCCGGCATTGGCAAATCCGGCCATATCGCACGCAAGATTGCATCCACGCTAGCCTCGACCGGCACGCCTGCCTTTTTCGTCCATGCGGCGGAAGCCTCGCACGGTGACCTCGGCATGATTACCGCCGATGATGTCCTGATCGGGATTTCTTATTCCGGCGAAGCTGGCGAATTGCTCGGCATCGTGCCCACGATCAAACGCATGGGCGCACACCTGATCACCATCACCGGCAATGATGCATCCAATCTGGCGATGCAAGCTGATGTGCATTTGAACGTGCATATCGACAAAGAAGCCTGCCCCCTGAACCTCGCCCCTACCGCCAGCACTACGGCGACTCTCGCACTGGGCGACGCCCTCGCAGTCGCCTTGCTGGATGCACGTGGCTTCGGTGAAGAAGATTTCGCCCGCTCGCATCCAGGTGGCGCATTGGGTCGTCGCTTGTTGACGCACGTACGCGATGTAATGCGTACCGGCGACGCAGTGCCAACCGTCGCAGCCGATGCCACGCTATATGCAGCCCTGTTGGAAAGCAGCAAAAAAGGGATGGCGATGACTGCAGTCGTCGATAAAGATGGCCACGCTATCGGCGTCTTCACCGATGGCGACTTGCGCCGCCTGATCGAAACCCAACAGGATTTCTCCAAACTATCGATAGCAGAAGTCATGCACGCCCATCCGCGCAGCGTTCATCCAGAACAGCTCGCAGTGGATGCCGTCGATATGATGGAAGAATTCCGTATCAATCAATTGCTGGTGACCGATGCCAACGGCAAGCTGGTTGGTGCATTGCACATTCACGATCTGACCCGCGCGAAAGTAATCTGATGACAGCGCCCGCAGATACCGTCGCAGACTCTGCCGCTT
This sequence comes from Pseudomonadota bacterium, assembly GCA_040390795.1. Lineage (GTDB taxonomy): Bacteria > Pseudomonadota > Gammaproteobacteria > Burkholderiales > Burkholderiaceae_D > Oxalicibacterium. The sequence continues at coordinate 17,184 of JAZJXV010000017.1, forward strand.
CAGCATCCGCCACAGCCCGCGCAGCCAATGTGCGGCTGATGATTTTTGATGTCGATGGCATTCTGACTGACGGCAGCCTGCATTTCGGCCCCGAAGGCGAAGTGACGAAAACATTCAATGTGCTCGATGGCCACGGCATCAAAATGCTGCAGCAATCGGGTGTAGCAACCGCCATCATCAGCGCGCGTCAGTCGCCCATCGTATTGCGACGTGCCACAGATCTCGGCATACATCACGTATTCCAGGGCATACACGACAAGCGCAGCGCATTCGAGCAATTGCTAGCGCAAACCAAGGTAAGCGCAGATGCGTGCGGCTTTATCGGCGACGATGTGATCGACCTGCCGATTTTGTTACGTGTCGGTTTTGCCGCCAGCGTACCGAATGCCCATGCTGAAGTACGTTCCCGCGTGCACTACGTCACCCAAGCCAGCGGCGGTCGCGGTGCAGCACGCGAACTGTGCGACTTTATCCTGCGCGCGCAAGGCAACTATGAGGCGGCGCTCGCACCGTATCTGGCATGAGACGTCCCACCAATAGCGTACGCATCATCGTGCTGCTTGCACTCAGCGCTGCATTAGCGCTGGGCAGCTTTTGGTTAGTGGAAGTCATGCGCAGGCAAACTGAAGATACGCTGCCAACCAAACCACGTAGCGATCCGGATTTCTATGTCGAGAAATTCAATTTCGTGCAGATGGGTAAAGATGGTGAAGCACGCTACAACCTGACTGGAAGCGAGATGAAGCATTACCCTCTCGACGACTCCTATCAGATACAAAATCCGATCATGCACAGCTTCAGCAAAGACAAGCCTGCGATGGTCAGCCGTTCGCTGCGCGCAACCCTGCTCAACGCAAACAATGAAGTACACATGTACGATAACGTAGTCATTGATCGTCCTGCATCCGCCACCTCACAACATTTTCAACTCAAGACTTCGTATTTGTTATTGCTGCCGGACGAAGACATCATGAAAACACCCAAGCCGGTAGAGCTAAAACTCGGCACCTCAGTCCTGACTGGCACTGGCATGTTTGCCAATAATGCAACCGGTGAGTTTCGTTTATCCAGTAACGTAAATGGTTTGTATCAGGCAGCAACGCGCCACAATTGAGCGCGCGATTCGACCTTTACTCGACGCATTCTTTTAGAGAATTCTCATGAAACGATTACTATCCGCACTGCTGCTTATCGCTGGCGTCAGCACCGTACTCAGTGCGCACGCCGAAAAAGCTGATGCGACCAAGCCGACCAACGTCGAAGCCAATCAAATGGAATACGACGACGTCAAGCAGATCAACACCTTCACCGGCAACGTCGTCCTGACGCGCGGCACCATCTTGATGAAGGCCAACAAAATGGTCGTGAAACAAGATCCCGCCGGCTATCAGTTCATCACGCTGTACGCGCCACCCGGCGGCCTGGCAACCTTTCGCCAGAAACGCGATGGCGGTCCAGATCAATGGATAGATGGCCAAGCCGAACGCATCGAGTATGACGACAAGGCCGAGATCATGAAGCTGTTTTCCAAGGCACGCATGCGTCGCCTGGAAAATGGCAAACCGACTGACGAAGTCGAAGGCGAATTCATCTCCTACGACACGCGCGCTGAATTCTTTACCGTCAACAACACTGCATCCGGCGACAGCAAACAAGGCGCCGGACGCATCAAGGCCGTGATCCAGCCACGCGCCGCTGATACAAAGGCAAAATAAGATGTCGAGCAAGCTGATCGTTAACGGACTGCAAAAAAGCTACGGCGCACGCCAGGTTGTGCGCGATGTCGCCTTGCAAGTTGAAAGCGGCGAAGTCGTTGGTCTACTCGGCCCGAATGGTGCCGGCAAAACCACATCGTTTTACATGATCGTCGGATTGGTGCCATCCGATGCCGGCCGCATTGAGCTGGATGGCGTCGACATCTCACGCCTGCCTATACACAAGCGTGCGCAGCTCGGTCTATCCTACCTGCCGCAGGAAGCATCGGTATTCCGCAAGTTGAGCGTCGAAGACAATATACGCGCGGTACTTGAATTGCAACGCCCCAATGGCAAGCCATTGAACAGCTCGCAAATTGAAGAGCGCCTCGATACGCTGCTGGCCGATCTGCAAATTGAAAAGCTGCGCGAAAATCAGGCACTGTCCTTATCCGGTGGCGAACGCCGTCGCGTTGAAATCGCACGTGCACTGGCAACCAATCCACGGTTCGTGCTGCTCGACGAACCGTTTGCCGGTGTCGATCCGATTGCCGTGATTGAGATTCAACGTATTGTGCGCTTCCTGAAAGAACGCAATATCGGCGTACTCATTACCGACCACAATGTGCGCGAAACATTAGGTATCTGCGATCGCGCTTACATCATTAACCAGGGCGCAGTATTGGCCAGTGGGCGACCTGACGACATCATTGCCAACGAATCGGTACGTCGCGTCTACCTGGGCGAACACTTCCGCATGTAAGCGCGGAAGAGAAAAAAGTCTATGAAGCAATCCCTGCAATTACGAGTCTCGCAACATCTGGCTTTAACGCCACAACTGCAACAATCGATACGCTTGTTGCAGTTGTCGACTCTTGAATTGCATCAGGAACTGGAACAGATACTGGCCGACAATCCGATGCTGGAGCGTACCGATGATCCTCTCGATCATGCAATACGCTTGTTAGCTGATGGTGCCATCGGTGCAAACGGAACCACACCTGAAGGCGCCAGCGTCGAAGCCAACGCGCAAACACCTGAGAGCGAAACAACATTCGAAGCACCTGATCTGCCGGAAGCCTCCAGCGCTGAAAGCGACTGGAGCTTTGACGATGTTGCACGCACCTCCAAAGCACCGGAAGATGACGATGCCCGTCCGCAACTGGAAGCACACGAGACCACGCTGCGCGAACACTTGCTGGAACAGATGCGCGTCACTGTACGCGAACGACGCGACCGCGCCTTGCTCGAACTCATCATCGATGCCTTGAACGACAACGGCTATTTGGAAGAAGAGCTGGAAGAAATTCACGCACGTCTGCCGGAAGAACTCGAAATCGAACTGGAAGAATTACAGATCGCCTTGAATCTGCTGCAAAGCTTCGATCCAGCCGGCGTCGGTGCACGTAATGCTTCCGAATGTCTTGCATTGCAAATCAAACGCTTCCCCAAAGTAGCGATGGTGACGCGCCGCATGGCACTCGCCATTGTCGAAAATCATCTCCCCTTATTCGCTCAGCGCGACTTCAACAAACTACGCAAGGCACTCGATTGCGACGACGAAGATCTGCGTGAAGCACAAGTCATCATCAAGCAATGCAATCCGCATCCAGGCTCGATCTTTGCCACAGATACATCGGATTATGTTGTGCCGGACGTCATCGTCAAACGTACACGCAATGGCTGGCAAGTCATGCTCAATCACGACGTCATGCCCCGCCTGCGCGTTAATAGCATGTATGCCAACATTTTGAAGCAAAGCAAGGGCGAAGGATCGCTTGGTTCCCAGCTGCAAGAGGCTAAATGGCTGATCAAAAACATGCGCCAACGCTTCGACACCATCCTTCGTGTCGCACAGGCAATTGTAGAGCGGCAAAAAAACTTTTTTTCACATGGTGCAGTTGCCATGCGACCGCTTGTTTTACGTGAAATAGCTGATACACTGGGTTTACACGAGAGTACTATTTCACGTGTAACCACCCAGAAGTACATGCTCACCCCACACGGGATGTTCGAATTGAAATATTTTTTCGGCAGCCATGTCGCAACAGAAGCTGGTGGCGAAGCGTCATCAACTGCGATACGGGCACTGATCAAACAATTGATAGGAGCCGAAGACCCGAAAATTCCATTCTCTGATAGCAAGATTGCCGACATGCTGGCAGAACAAGGCATGGTGGTAGCAAGACGGACCGTCGCAAAATATCGTGAAGCCTTGAAGATTCCACCGGTCAATCTGCGCAAGTCGTTGTAGATATCGTCCTGAGTAGTTTTTTGTTGTTATACGTTGCTGTGTTCAGCGTAGTCAGATAACAAGACGCGCACGAACCTCCAGTGATCTGCCATAGGAGCACTGTATGAATCTCACAATCAGTGGACATCACCTCGAATTAACCCCCGCCATCCGCGAATATGTACAAGGTAAATTGGAGCGCATCAAACGTCATTTTGATCACGTTATCGATATCGCAGTCATCCTGACTGTAGACAATCTTCCGGAAAAAGAAAAACGCCAAAAAGCAGAAATAAACTTGCGCGTGAGAGGCAAGGATCTGCATGCGGAAAGTATCGCAGATAATTTATATGCGGCCATCGATACGCTGATCGATAAACTCGATCGCCAAGTGATCAAATATAAAACCAAGCAACAAGACCATCAACACGAAGCGATCAAACGATTGCCGGATGAGTCTGATGTTGTTGCACCCTCAGGTGCATAGATAGACCGAGCAAATCGGTCAGATGAAATGAAGGGCGCAGATTGCGCCCTTTTTTATTTTCTTCAGGAATGATGAATACAACGTTAGCGCTGCTTATTCTCGCTGTTCATATCTTCCAGCATGACTTCAATTCTTAATTGGCTTTTAACAGGAATGCCATTCATTTCGCCCGGATGAAATTTCAGCTTCGAAAATGCATCGACAACCGTTTTCTGAGCTGCTTCTGGCAACAATGAATTCTCTACAATCACATTATCCACATCGCCATACTCACTGATCAAGATTTGCAATCTGGCGGCTTGTGACGGAACATCAGGCACATTCAGTATGAGATCGACAGGAACATCACGGGAGACCAAAGGCTTTTGCGTCAAATCCTTCACGGCAAAATAATAAGGTTTAACTGGGTTCAACAAAGGGAATATTGCATTGACCTTGCGCGCCTGCTGATGATCTGGAGAAGATGCCAAATGTACGACGTCAGTGACAGGAGTCGAGCTACGCCCAACCTCATTCACATATTGTGTATCTGAAGGTGTAACATTTTTTGAACCAATATCGACGACCATCAAGCGTTCAACAGGATTAAATGCTGTCGAGCCCACATCTCCCGATCCTCCGCCCCGCCCAAAGAGAAATGCCAGAATCAAACAGCAATGCACGACCAGAGACAAGCCAAACGCGAACACCTGCCAAGGTGTATATCGTCGCTCCTGTATTCTTATCCAAAGAGCAAATTGACCCCATCCATGCATGACATTCTCTAATCAGTAATCAACTCGCGCCATGAAACACGTCGGGCACCATTGCCACTACCAGGATTGGATGAAGGATCATCAAAAACGGTGATGACACCTGTCGTGTCGGTTACCAAAGTGATGGTTTTACCGGTATTCAGTTTCAGGGTTTTCAAACCGGCAACCAGCCCTCCTGATGGGCGCCCCGCAACATTACCCGTTGCACCTTCAACATACTGTCCCGTTTTGAAGTCGAGAGAATAAATCCACGCATACCCACCAGGAGTACATGCATTTCCTTCAGGGACATTACCGGCCACTGTCAACAAACCCAGTTGCTGCTGCATATCGACATTCACGCGCTCACCAGGCGACTTGTTCCCGGGATTGAGGTCCATATACCAACCCGATGTATTAGCCCAATTCACCGCATTGGTCGAAGTTGTGCGAGTAGAACCGTCCGTACTGGTACTCAAGGTCTGCTGCACCAGCACGCCCGCCGTGCGCACCTTGCCCAAACCTGTTTCGCTCAACTCGTCTTTCAACGCATAAATCGACTGAGTAGCTTTATCTGCCAAATCAGACACCCCTAAATAACGCCCGGTCCCGATATTGACTATCGCATAAGTACTCCCTGCTGCAGTCACTTCGGTCAGTTCCGGCTTGATCGTAATAGGTTGAATACCTACAGGTGAAACATTGCCTAACTCAGCCATCAAAGTGACCAAATTCCCCTCGGGAGCTATCCGGTCATCTGGATCGAAACGCCATACATTCCCCAGCAAATCGCCACCATAAAAACGCTTGGCGGTGTTGTCGCTGGTGCTGTCAATCCATGCATTGATTTTTGCCAGACCACTTGGTGTCGTTGTGTCACCTGCAGTCGTGTCAAGTTTTGAAAGCAAAGCGCCCGTATTCGCATTCAAAATATACAGATGCCCTTTTCCATCACCGCCGGAATGATTGTTATAGCCTGATGTGAATACAACCACCCACGTACCATCACGACGCTTGGTGATCACCGGATTGCCGTAGCTGTATCCAATATCTGCATCATTGGTCATGGTGAAATTCCACAGCGCTTTCGGATTTGCAGGATCCGTAATATCGAGCGCATAGTAGCCTTTACCACCGCCGTTCAATCCTCCAACTAAAATACTTTTCCAGTCATTGGCTCTACATGTCGAACTTGGTGCATTAGGACAGATATCCCCCACTGTAGGTGCGCCATCAACATAGTATTGATGATTCGTCGCATAGTTTTTGTCTGCCAATTTATATAAATTAGGCATGACCATCGGCGGGATATATGCCCACTTCTCTGCCCCTGAACTGGCCTGACCAATCGATGCATCGAACGCATGCAGCATGCCATCGTTCGCTGCCACATAAACCATCGCCAAACGATTGCTTTGTGCAGATTTAAAAGCATCGTAGTCATTATCGACATAAGAAAAGGGAGGCGCTCTCACATAAACAGGCTGGGAGCCGATCATGTCACCCAACACATGTTCACGATCACGGTATATCGGATTGGTATTACCGGCCTGATCTTCATAACCATTTTGGCCGCGAATAAACTTCAAGAGATTTTCACCAGGGATCAAATCCTTCTGAGCTTGCGTCAAATTTGGGCCATTGATTGAATCATTGCATTGCGATAGTCGTACTGCAGGCGCGCACATATTATTGAAGTACGCCTTTTCATCCGTCGTCAGATTGGCCCATGTAAATGTTTTCAATTTGTCAGTTGCAGATCCACTGAACGTATAAATCGTTCGCGTATCGCTGGCAAGACTCACCATCACATCCAGTTTTTGCTGCGCCGACCAACTGACATCATCCGAAATTGCGCCGGAGCTGGGATCTATCGTCTTTGCCTTGAGATCGCCATCCCAGAAAGCGGTCCGATACATCGCCAGAAAGAGAAAATTATCCGCCTCAACCGGCTCCAGATTACTGGTCGCTGCAGCGGCACCAGCACCATCCCGCACCTTTGCACTTGTCAGCGCTTTGGTAATGCCCTTTACCAGAGAATCAGGGGTCTGGGCACTGAAATAAGTGCCACGTCCGTTGACAGCCGCATGCCACAGATCGTCAATTCGGGTCGGACCTTCACTGGCCATCGGATCTGGCCAATTCTTGGGGCCAGACTTGATGTCAGCATAATCTCCCGCTGTCTGCTTTAAATAATCTTCCGTATACGTCAACGCTCCATTCACACCCAAACCAAGGGTAAATGTGGTCATGTGTTGAGAAGCTTTATTATCAGCGCCGGAACCCAGAACATTATTCTCGCAAACATCCGTTCCCGTACCCAACGCGCCTGTGCAATTCGAGGTGCGCAAATCGGTGTTGTAGTAATAGGAAGCCACATCGGCCAGGGAATTGGAAACACCACCGGTAGTAACTGAAACAGTGCGGCTGCTGAATGCAGTCGGCGTAATACTCATGCCTCCGGTATTCGCTTTCGTCACAACTGGCGTAAAGGTAATCGCGCCCAGTGAAGTTGGTGCCTTGATGGTCACTACACTGCCGTCAACAGTAGCGGTATAACCGTTTTTATTGATTACATTTGTGATTAGAGACGCAAGCCCACTGGTAGAACTACGTGCATTGGTAGAATCGGAGGTTATCACCGTACCATTCACAGTGATTTTCGTTACTGAAGTACTGCCTGATCCACTCACAGTAAGCGTAGCCGTCGTGTAAGTAACGTCATTGGTGACCGTGCCATCGTACATAGGCCGCGCTTCTGTCGCATCCTGATTACCTACATCCGTTACTCCATCCAGCTTTTTAGGCCCATAAGTACTTGATTCTCCACTCGTATTCCAATAACCATCAGTCGAGAGAATGGCAAAATTCTGTTGGCAGGAATACTGCACAGGATCATCTGCTCCTGTCAGCAGCATACCGCCATAGAGGCGCCCTGCTTTAGACAGTGCCGCTCGCAGCGGTGTCGATGAGACAGGAGCCGCCTTGTAGAGTTTCTCGTAAAAACTGGCTTTCTGTGTAACGTCAAAATCGGCGATCTTGAGGAAATTCACATTTGAAGAGTCGGTTCCGGTATAGCTGATGGTTGAATAACCGACACGGTACTTGTCGTTAACATCCGCGAAAGCAAGGCCGGCCGATGACTTCATCGCAAGCATGCGGGTACGGTAATAACTATACCAATTGGCAAAATTCTGCCGCTCATCCGTTCCTCCCGGACCTGTTGTTGCGCCGACGATTACTTTCGTCCAGTTGGAACCGTAATTGGAATTGTCGTTCTTGCAGTGATCATTGGTACTGTTGTCTCCAAGATTGGCGCTCTTGTTCCCTGTGTAAACAAAGTAGTAAGCTGCCGATTGCGTGTTCGGAATATCATTAGATCCACCTGTCGTACATGCTCCCCCACTGTTCCAGCAATCTCCATTATCGTTACCATATCCTGCCGGATGCTTTGGCGAGCTACTCAGCGAACGCCATGCCATGAACTGACTGCTCAGATTAATAGTCAACGAGCCTTCTTTGAAGCCATCGTAATATGCTGCGGTAAATGAAGGCGCTGGATAAGTTCCAGTTGCGCTCGCCGGCAAGACATACGTCACAGCCGGATTGTAATAAGCCTTGTTGCAAATGGTATTGCGATAGCCGACCTTGTTAACATAATTCTTGCTATAGACGTCGTCGCCCAAATAGCTCCATGCCATACTGCCCGAGTCATCAAGGATGAACATCACGTTCGGCTTGACTACATCAGTCGAGGAAGACGCCAACGGCGCATTGGCCAGATCTGTTTCGGCTGCATGCGCCACATGTCCAATGAACATCAAGGTAATCAGCATTAACAGGAATCGCATACTGCTGGAACGGTATTTCATTTTGTTCTCCGAATATTGCTATCGGCTTGCAATCGCTTCTATCTGCGACAGAAGCAGGCACGCTAGAAATGGATCATGGTTTCCACAAAGCTAACCGTATTTCTCGGCCCTTTTACCCGCGAGATGATGCGATAGTAAGGGCCCGGCAAAGGCTCGAACCGCTTGTCTTCGCCGTACTTCAGCTCGCCTCTTTTAGGACTCGTGGAATTACTGGATTGATAAGTAACGCAAGTATTCCCAACGCTATTGGGATCAGTCTCGGTCTGGCATAGTCGGTGGATGATGTAGGAAACAGCGTTGTCTCCTACCGTTATTGCTGGCGCAGGCTTGACGCAAGTAGCAAATGTGAGGCCGCTGCAATTATTGTCGTCCCAGTCAACCGCCGACACAGTCGCAGAGCTCAGTTTATTGGTTGGATCCAGTGTCGCCTGACTCGTTGCGTAATACCCTTTGGCCGCATTATTTACATACAAAGTGGTACTGCCATTCAAGGGCGTCAACCAAGCAATTGCAGACTCTGTCCCGGCATCCCCCGCCAGCGTTGCACCTTGCTTGAAGGCCAGATTGCCGGCAACCATATTGCCTGTATCGACCGAACGTACCAAGGCTATGCCTGCAAGTGTCATCGCAACTAGGACGATCAATGCAATCAGCAGAACGACGCCCTTCTCGCGTCTGTAAACAACACTAGAAAAAATGCGGGGCGCTGCACTTCGCGCAGAAAAGTTGGTCGATTTCATGCACGCCCCCACAACAGATTCCGCAAAGGAATCACGCTTTCAAATGTCTTGTATCGATAACATTGCCAATCTGCATTAGCCGTTCCATCCGCGTTCTTGCTGACATCAATCGCACCACCTGCCCATGTCGGCGTATTCGCAGGACGTCCTCCAACAGCCGTGCTGATCGTGATATCGCAGACGCCACTGACACTCCGTTTTTCCTTCAATGGACTGCGCGCAACCACTGCCATACGCACTGCAATGACGCGAGCAATATCACCCGCATCATTGACCGTGCCGCTGGCATCGGCATCTATCATGGTGGCGCTCCATGTGTCGACCCTAGGATCGTCTTGCACACCCGCCCGTGTATCAAAACCGTATTCGGCCTGCATGTTCACAATATCGGAAGTGATGGAACGCGTAACACTGGTATTGCTGCTACTGTCCAGTTCTGTAAGCATTAAATTACTGCCGGCATCCAGCGAGTAGGTATGGTCGATCAACGATCCCATATTCAATACCAACGCTCCGACGCTATAACCGCCTGAAGGAAAAATATTTGCTCCTCCTGGTGGGTTCCATGCGCTGGTGTTTTGATGATGGACCTGCACATTACCGTTCGGAATGCCGGTCGCCTGCATCAGAGTGCAGGTTTTACCCGGTTCGTACGCAACCAGCAAATCACCTACCTCTATACCCAAATTGGTATTGAGGAAAATATTTGTCGCCTGTGGAGGATGCTCGACGGTTATCCTGCTCGGCAAGCTCCAGTTCCCCTTGGAACTGGCAAGAATACGTATTCTGTCTGGTCCACCATTTGCCCCCGAGGTAATCACGACCGGAGACAAGGACAAACTGGGAAGTTCAGCACCATCGTAGTACTGTCTTATCGTACACCCCAAGGCTCCCGGCAAACTCAGACCATACCCAGCTCTGCGCACATCTCGATCGACGGTGTAGAGGGCAGTAGCAGCATTTGTCTGTGCATCGGCACCTGTAGTCGTGGTTCGTTTTTGCCCCTCAAAAACGACGGACACTTGCATGATAATCAAGACCCCCAGCAAGCCAATCGCAATGCCAACCATGATTTCGACCAGGCTGAAACCAAGATTGCGCCGCGTTAAAGGTAGGTAATGCATGACAAACTCTCCCGGCTAATCGTGAATGCGCGTGACCGCAACATAATTGTGCGATCCTGACTCGCCCGGCGCTTGCCAGAACACCGTCACTGTCACCGTACTATCTGCACCGATCACTATCGTCGGCAAATTCTGTGCAGCACTCGGTGGAGTGGCAACAGCATCCGCGACACCAGGCAAGGCTTGCGCCACCTTCGCCTTCCATGCCAAATACTGAACACCAGTATCCGCTCCATAATTGGCAACCAGGGTTGCATTTGTCTTGTCGCCGGTCCACATTTCACCAATGACCTGATTCGCCAGCAAGCTGGCCTCGGTTCGGTATTTCGCACTGGCAGTATCCTTAACTGATACACCCAGCAATGCGACCAGAGAAAGAATGCCCAGTGAAAAAATCAGGATGGCGATCAAGCTTTCCAGCATGAGCGATCCGCGCTGTGTGTGAAAGGAAGTTTTCATCTCAAGCACAACCCTGTGGATTACTTGCCAATGTGTGCGCAGGATCACACATACGAATCAAGCCACCGGTACTCACAACAACGACCAGTCTGCGAGCGTCACTGGTTGACGTATTAATGATGTCAACGCGTGTAATATCAGTTCCGATATTCGCCGTTGGTACAAGACCGACGCCATTGAAAGTAACGCCCGCACCTCCCTCCTCCGACAAACCGGCTCCGGCCACCAATGCCGTGGCATATTGCGTCGCTGGCACAACCGCCGGTGGTGCAACGGTACTCACACCAACCCTCGCATTGGCGCCGCCTTCCGCATCGGAGCGTTGCTGTATCACCTCACCACAATCACTACCCGCGACAACACAAACCCTCCAAGCGACCAATCCGGCAGAACTAGTCAAATTAAAACGCACGCTTGTATTGCGTCGCACTGCTTCATTACGTGCGACCTGCAAACCATTTTGAACGGACTCTGCAGCAGTCCTGACTTGCGTATTCTGTATCCACAGTCCAAACGTAGGCATCCCCACAGCAAGCAAGATCGACACGATCGCGACCCCGATCAGCAATTCAAGCAGGCTGACGCCACGTTGATAGCGAGGCATTAACATCCACCACCTTTTTTAACGACCCAGCAAGCAACCGGTGCAGTGCCCCACGCCGTCGGCAATGTAACGGTACGGCGATTACCAGCCTGATCGATGGTGTAACTGAAATTATTCATCCCGCGATTGGCGATACCGGTTGCCGTAATGAGATAGGACTGACTTGACCCACCTGCACCCCAATTGCAGCTATAAGTAAAGTTGTCCGAAACAGGATTCGCCACGCCGCAGCTGGCGTCATCGGAACCATAATTTCGATTGTCTTGATAATACTGTTCGAGTCGGATCCGCATACTTGCCAAGGCGCTGGTTGCTTCGGGAATTTTTCCCCGTATTACATAGTCGCTGTACACAGGAATGGCTACTGCCGTGAGTATCCCTATAATCGCAACAGTGACCATAAGCTCAATCAAGGTAAATCCCTTGGCGTCTCGCAACGTCGGCAAAAATATATGTTTCATGGCATCTTTCCTGTAATTAACATTAATTTAAAGCAATCAATCGGCAGAGCCAGTCTCATCCGACAAACGGTGCGATTCAGGTTCTGAATGGTTGAGCCAACTGTGGTGCTTGCCACAACATAAGCCGATAGAATGAGCGGATCTTATTCATACAACCTTACTCACTCATCTCGCGCATCATGTCCGAACACATACGCAGCACACTCGCCCATGGCTTAGGCAGCTTGATACTGGATCGTCCGCAAGCGATGAATTCACTCTCGCTGCCCATGGTTCGCACGCTGATGCAAAGCTTGGCAGCGTGGCAAACAAATCCGGATGTGCGAGCAGTTGTCATCCGCAGCAGCCTCCCCAAAGCGTTTTGTGCAGGCGGAGACATCCGCTTCTTCCACGAAGTTGCAAACGGCGGCCTGACCGGCGGTAGCGCATTGCTGGAAGATTTTTTTACTGAAGAATATGCATTGAATCATTTGATTCATCACTATCCAAAGCCGTACATCGCAGTCATGGATGGCATCGTGATGGGTGGTGGCATGGGGATTGCACAAAGCAGCGCTGCTGCCAGCATACGCATCGTGACTGAGCGCACACGCATGGCAATGCCTGAAGTGAATATCGGCTTGTTCCCCGATGTGGGCGGCGGGTATTTCTTATCCCGGCTATCGGGAGAAATCGGCACTTATCTCGGCTTGACCGGCGAGATCGTCGGTGCAGCCGATGCACTGTATGCAAATCTAGCCGATGTGTTCGTACCGCGCACAGAGTTACCAGCATTACTAAGTTTGCTCGAATCGGTCAAAGATAGTCAGTACCGTCAGGCCATCGAAGAATTCACCGCGCCATTCGCGATGCAAATAAATCCGGGAAATAGCCTGCTTGCGCAACAGCGCAGTTTGATCGATCGCCATTTCGCCCATAACGAGGTGTCGACTATCATCGCATCCTTGCAACAAGATGCTGATCCCTTCGCACAAAAAACGCTGGAGATATTGCTGAAGCGTTCGCCTTTGATGGTGCACGTATCACTGGAACAAATTCGACGTTCAGCGAAATTGGAACTAGCTGATTGCTTGCGCTTGGAACGCACGATGGTGCGTCGTTGTTTTGAGCATGGCGAAACAGTAGAAGGAATTCGTGCGCTCGCTATCGATAAGGATAATGCGCCGCAGTGGCGACCTGCATCATTTGAAGAAGTGACGCCAGAAATGATCGCGCCTTTTTTTGAGTCTGCTTGGCCAGACTACGCACATCCGCTACGTGAGCTGAGTTGAAGTGAATAACGAGCAATTCTTTATCAAGAACCGAGCGGCATTACTCGCTGCTCACATCTCTTCGATCATAAACAAGCGTCTATGCTCACGTATAGCATAACGATCCGTCATCCCGGCAATGTAATCGGCAATGTCGCGCGCTTGCGTTGCCACGGCTTGCGGGGCATCGCTGGGCGTTCGTTGGTAATCTGGCGGTAATAGATTCGGTTCGCGCATGAAGGCATCAAACAATTCCGTCACGATGCGTCGCGCCTTGCTCGTCATGCGATTGACTTGAAAATGTCGATACAAATTCTCACGCAAGAAACGTTTAAGCAGTGCCGCTTCTGCGCGCATATTGTCGGAGAATGTAATCAAGGCATGCGCGTTGCGCACATCGTCTATCGTTTTTAACTGCGCGGCTTGAATGCGTTGTTGCGAAGCGTCAATGACATCGACAATCAATGCATTGATCATGCGACGTATCGTTTCGTTGATGGCACGTCGCCCGTTGATACCTGGGAACGCTAGCTCGACTTGATGACGGTGCCGCGCATAAAAATCGACTTCATCCAACTGTGCCGTCGTGAGCAAACCAGAACGCAAGCCGTCATCGATATCGTGATTGTTGTAGGCAATTTCATCGGCCAGATTCGCCAGTTGCGCTTCTAGCGTCGGCTGTTTCTTATCGATGAAGCGCTGCCCTATTGCATCCAGTTTTTTTGCATTCGATAAAGAACAATGCTTGAGTATGCCCTCGCGCGTTTCAAACATGAGATTCAGACCATCGAACGCACCGTAGCGCTGCTCCAGCGTATCGACCACTCGTAAGCTTTGCAGATTGTGTTCAAAGCCGCCGTAATCACTCATGCAAAGATTCAAGGCATCTTGGCCTGCATGACCGAATGGCGTGTGACCAAGATCATGTGCGAGCGAGATTGCCTCAACCAGATCTTCATTCAAGTGCAAGTTACGTGCGATCGAGCGAGCGATCTGTGCAACTTCAATACTGTGCGTCAAGCGCGTGCGGAATAAATCACCTTCGTGATTGACGAACACTTGCGTCTTGTATTCGAGCCGGCGAAAAGCGGCAGAGTGAATGATGCGATCGCGATCGCGTTGGAATTCGGTACGCGATGAAGTAGAAGGTTCATTGAAACGACGGCCCGTCGATGTATCGGAACGGGCCGCATACGGCGCCAAATGAGCTTCTATATTCATGTCAGCCTATGCTTGGACATGCGATGAGTGGATGACTGCTCAGGAAATGCATGCGCTCAATGTTTGCAACAACACTTCTTGCGGCACGGTCATAATGACCGATGTACCCAATGGTTTGAGCAAGATGAATTTGATTTGGCCACCTTCATTCTTCTTGTCGACTTCCATCAGTTCCAACCAGCGCTCAGTGCCAAGATCAGGTGCGACTGTTGGCAAACCCGCAGCTTTGACAACTGCTGTAATGCGTTCTTTTGACACGGCATCGATGAAGCCCAAACGATGCGATAAATCCGCCGCCATCACTATGCCGCAACCAACGGCTTCGCCGTGCAACCAAACACCATAGCCCATACCTGCTTCAATCGCATGACCAAAGGTGTGGCCAAAGTTCAGAATCGCACGCAAGCCACCTTCACGCTCATCCTGACGCACTACATCTGCCTTGATTTCACATGAACGCTTGATCGCATAGGCCAAGGCATCAGCATCTTTTGCTACCAGCTTGCTCATGTTGGCTTCTATCCAATCGAAGAATGGCGCATCAATGATGGCGCCATGCTTGATCACTTCCGACAAACCGGCAGACAGTTCACGTGCTGGTAATGTATTCAGTGTAGAGGTATCGGCAATCACGGCTTGCGGTTGATAAAACGCACCGATCATGTTTTTACCGAGGGGATGATTAATCCCGGTCTTGCCGCCGACGGAAGAGTCAACTTGCGACAACAATGTCGTCGGCACCTGGATGAACGGTACGCCGCGCATATAAGCCGCTGCGGCGAAACCTGTCATGTCGCCAATCACACCACCGCCTAACGCGACCAAGGTCGTCTTGCGATCACATTTTTCAGCGAGCAAGACGTCGAAAACCTTCATCAGGTTCGCCCAGTTTTTTTCTTCTTCGCCGTCAGGCAACACGATCTGCGTTACCTGCTTGCCAGCAGCAGTCAGCGTTTTGCTCACTTGCTCGAGATACAAGGGTGCAACCACTGTATTGGTAACGATGGCAACGCGCGAACCGACAATATGCGCAGCGAGTACGGCCGGATCGCCAAGCAAGGATTGTCCGATCGTGATCGGGTAGCTGCGCGTACCGAGATCAACGTGCAAGGTATCGGAAGTAGAAGAGAGCTGAGACGTCATGGAATACTTTGATAAAGATTGATGATCCTGTTGCAACGATGCATGCGCCTCCGTCGGCACATGCTCCGGCCCAAGCTGAGACAAAATGGACTGCATCAGGAATTGTACGTTAGGTCGCCCGGTGTCGATGACGATGTGCGCAATTTCATTATAGAAAGGTTCGCGCGCCCGGGATAATTCTTCTATGGTTTTACGCGGATCAGCTGTTTGCAGCAATGGACGATTTTTATCGTGGCTGGTGCGCTGCAAAATGCTATTGACGCTCGCGCGCAGATAAATCACTGTGCCGCGCTCTTTGAGAAAAGCCCGACTTTCCGGATTCAATACTGCGCCACCGCCTGTTGCCAAGACGATATCGTGTTGCGCGGTCAAGTCGCGAATCACTTCCGCTTCCCGCTGACGAAAGCTTGCTTCGCCTTCGATTTCAAAAATCAAGGGAATGGACGCACCGGTCCGCTCTTCGATTTCATGGTCGGAATCGATAAACCGTTTGTTTAGCCTTTTTGCCAGCGCACGACCGACTGTCGTTTTGCCGGCACCCATCAAGCCGACCAGAAAAATATTTCCACCCACTACAAACTCTCTCCAATCAGGCGCAGCAGCCAACATGGCTCTGCCTATAACCGGCATCCTACCTGATTGAAACCTTGTCGTTGAGAATTTTAGGTGTCAGGAAAATAAGTAATTCGGTTTTGTCGTTAGTACGTCCTGTTGTTTTGAACAAATTACCAAGAACCGGAATATCGCCAAAGAACGGCACTTTAGACACGGAATCACGCTCGGTTTGCTGGAAAATACCGCCAATCACGACCGTGCCGCCGTTATCAATCAGCACCTGCGTCTTCACATGCTTGGTATCGATCGCAAAACCAGAGCGGGTTTCTACACCCACCGTGTCTTTCGTGACATCAACGTCCAGGATCACATTGCCATCCGGTGTGATTTGCGGCGTGACTTCCAGTTTCAAATTTGCTTTGCGGAAAGAAACACTGGTTGCACCGCTGCTGGTCGCTTGCTGATAAGGCAATTCTGTACCCTGCTCGATCAAGGCTTTCAACTGATCCGCGGTAATGACGCGTGGACTGGAAATAACTTTACCTTTACCGTCAGCTTCCAGCGCCGATAACTCCAAACCAATAAATCGGGTGGCGGCGGCATTAAACAACGTCAAGGCAACTGAGCCCGGAGTATTACTGTTGATTGCGCTGGCAGGCAAATTGACAGCGCTACTGCCCAAAGTCGGCGCGCCAGCCGCAGTAGTGGTACTCGTTTGCTTACCGCCAAGCTCGAAGTTCCCTTGATTTTGTACACCAAATGACAATTTGGCACCCAAGCTGCTACTAAACTTATCATCCGCCTCAACGATACGTGCCTCTATCATGACCTGACGGCTAGCAATGTCTGTTTTTTTCACCAAGGCACGGATCTCTTCCAATTTGGATCCGATATCGGTGATAAACAATTGATTGGTACGGGGATCCACCACTGCACTACCGCGCTTACTTAGAATGCTACGGCTACCGCCATCGATACCAAAAATCTGTTTAAACGATTCCGCTTTTTGATAATTCAACTGAAATGTTTCTGTCTTGATCGGTTCCAGTTCGGCGATTTGTGCACGTTGTTCCAGCTCTAATTTTTCCTTCGTCAATAATTCGTCACGCGGTGCAATCCACAGTACCGAACCATTCTTGCGCATATCAAGGCCTTTAGCCTGCATCACGATATCGAGCGCTTGATCCCACGGCACATCCTTCAAACGTAACGTCAGATTGCCGCTCACCGTATCGCTGGTAATGATGTTCAAACCGGTGAAATCGGCGATCACCTGCAATACCGCACGCACTTCAACGTTCTGGAAATTCAGGGACAATTTATCGCCGCGATAATCGCGCACACCTTGCCCAAGCTTGTTCGGCTCTTCCTTCAGCGGCTTGACTTCGATCACCAACTGCGTATCGCTTTGATAAGCACTGTGTTCCCACAAACCCTTAGGCTCAATGGTCATACGCACATTGTCGCCTTGCTGCTGGGTCGTAACGATATTGACCGGCGTACCGAAATCAGCGACATCCAGACGACGACGCAAAACATCCGGCACCGTCGTTTTCATGAAATCGACTTCAATCTTTTTACCTTGCTGACGCACATCCACTGCAACTTGATTGTTCGGCAAATCGACGACAATGCGACCTTCACCATTATTACCACGACGGAAATCGATATCACGCAACGCTTGTCGCCCGCTACTTACCTGCGCACCTGGAACTGGCAGACCGGCGGCATTGACCGGCGTCGCCACAACACCAGTGCCATCGATGGTCACGATCACAGTATTACCATCAACCGTCGTGGCGTAATTCAATGAGCGCGTCAAATTGAATACCAAACGCGAACGATCACCGACCTGCACAATATTCGCGTTCCGCACATCACCCAAGCCGATATCCTGCAAGCCTTTACCTGTAGCATTCGCCGTATTCGCAAAATCAAGCGCAATGCGTGCTGGGCTGCTGATGGAAAATCCTACTGGCGGTTTTGCCAATGGGTTTTTCAATGCCACCTTCACGACGACATTAGCGCCTTGCTGATTGGCCGTGATGGATTGAATTGCATTTTCCTGTGCTGCCGCTACACCACCGATCAATAAGAGACCGACAAACGCAAATAGTCGCCACATTTTTTGCACCATCCCTTGAGAGCTTTTGAATTTTTTTTGTAACGCGATCATTTTTGCGACTCCTGCAACTCCAGCCTGGCTTCACGTTCGACCCAATCGCCGGCCGCATCTTGTACGACTTCTTTCAACGCTACTTCTGTATCGGTAATTCTGGTCACCATGCCAAGATTCTGGCCGATGTAGTTTCCTACCTTGACTTGATATATTGATTTATCGACTTGCAACAAGGCATAGGTCAAACCCGGCTTGGTCAATGTTCCAACCATCACCAAGGTATCCAGCGGATAACTTTCCAATGCTTCGCGACGCCTATCCAGATTTGGCCTAATCGAACTACCATCTTTACGCGCCTTGGCCAAGGCCACTGCAAGTTTGTTTGGACTGTAAGGATCTTCTCTATCCTTGGCGTCATACGTAAACGGCGTGAATTTTTTCGGTTCAGACAAAGGCTTGATGGATACACGCGTTTGCTGCCGGACTTCCTTCATCCACTGACTGACATCATCGGTCCCGCTATTACCGCAACCAAACAAGCCGAATGCCAGCATGACCGGAGTAGCGCGCGCCATGAATTGAATGAGCGTCATCATTTGCCACCTTTTTTCTTGCCGGCGGCGGCCTTGCGTTGTGCAGCAACTTCTTCGTCATCCAGATAACGGAAAGTTTTGGCAACCGCATCCAAAGTCAAAGTATTACCCTTGGCGACAACCAGATTCATATTATTTAAAGTCACGATACGCGGTAGATTCGCGATGTCGCTGGAAAATGCACCTACGTCGTGATAACTCCCGGTTACCTTGATGGCGATTGGCAATTCCGCGTAGTAGTCACGTACGACAACCTGACCCGGCTTGAACAGCTCGAATTGCAAACCACGTCCCAAGCCAGCCTGATTGATGTCAGATAAAAGTGCATCCATCTCCGCCTTGCTTGGTAATTGCTTTTCCAGCGTAGAGACATATTCATTGACCTGTTCTTTTTGCTTGCGCAGGCCGACAAGATTAATCGCCTGCTGCACCTTGGATTTGTACGCATCTTTCAGCGTCAACTCTTCAGCAGCAGTACGATCAAGTTCATCCAACTGCTCGCTCCAGTACAAATACCAACCGACACCGAGCACAGCCACCAGTACGCCAAGCGCGCACAACATACGCGGAACAACCGGCCATTGACCAGGATGCAAACCATTCAGATCGCGGAACTGCGCGCTGATCGATTCGCCGATATTTTTCAGATCTGCCATGATGCCTGTCTCATATCAAGGTTTCGGTGGAGTCGCGACTGACGCGACTCCCTTTGCATCTACCGCCGCAGGATCTTGATCCCGCGGACGCTTGATGCCAGCATTGATGGTGAATTCAAATACTTTCTTTGCATCCTTGCCCGAACCGATGCCAGTCGAGCGAATCTCGATCAAATCCGGACGCTCCAGCCAAGGCGAATGATTGCCAAGATTGCGCAGCAATTCAGAAACGCGCTCATTCGATTGCGCGTAGCCATTCAACAGAACACGTTGTCCATCCTGTTTAAAGGATTTGAGGTACACGCCTTCTGGAACTTGTTGCGCCAATTCATCCATCAGATAAACCGGTTGATTGCGATCGCTTTGCAAATCTTCTACCGCTTGCTGACGCGCTTTCAAGGCTTCGATTTCTTGTTTCAGATTCGCCACTTCTTTGATTTCGCCATCGAGTCGCGCATTTTCATTTTTAATGAAAGTATTGCGCGCCTGCTGATCAGACAGCTGACTAGCAAAGAACGCACCTACCGCGATTACGATCAAGGCACCAAAGATCCCGCTCAACAACATCAGAGCGACAAAATCCTTTTTGCGTTGTTTACGCTTTTCTTCCCGATGTGGAAGTAAATTGATACGGATCATCAGTCAAACCTCCGCATCGCCAACCCGCATGCGACCAAATAAGCCGGCGCTTCTATGCGCAACTGTTTTTCTCGTACGTTTGGACTAAGTTGCATCCCTTTGAAAGGGCTGACGACAGAAGTCGATAATTTGGTCCGGTTGGCAACCATGTCCACCATGCCTGGAATGATGGCGCAGCCGCCAGCCAGGAATAATTGGTCGACGCGTGTATAAGGCGTCGAGGTAAAGAAGAATTGAATCGCGCGCGTTACTTCAAGCGCCGCACTTTCTAGAAACGGCTCCAGTATTTCTGTCTGATAGCCATCCGGCAAATCGTTGTTTTTCTTTTTGATTTCCGCTTCTTCGTACGACAAGCCGTAGGTGCGCGTGATCTCTTGCGTCAGTTGATGACCGCCGAACGGCTGTTCGCGCTCATAAATCAATTGGCCATCCAGCAAAATCGAGACATGTGTGACTTGCGAGCCTATCTGGAACAAACCCATGATCTGGCCTTGTCCAGCATTCGGCAATTGTTGGGTGATGCGATCGATGGCCGCGCGTGCCGCATAGGATTCAATATCCATGATGGTCGGCGTCAAACCAGCCGCTTCAGCGACAGCGACACGATCTTCTACTTTTTCTTTGCGGGTTGCAGCCAGCATGACTTCAACATCGTCCGGCGAATTCTCAACTAGGCCGATTACGTCAAAATCGAGCCGTACTTCGTCCAACGCAAAAGGAATGTATTGGCTGGCCTCGGTTTCCACCTGCAATTCCAGGCCCTCTTCGGACAAACCGCTGGGAAGTATGATCTTTTTAGTAATAACTGATGCAGGCGGCATGCCCATCGCCACAAATTTGGCGCGCGTCCCACTTTTTTTCCAGACGCGTTGGATCGCATCCGATACCAGATCGATATTTTCAATGTTGCCATCCACCACTGCGCCACGCGGCAGCGGTTCGGAGGCAAAACACTCAAGACGTAATTCGCTTTTTCCTACTTCAGACAATTCAACGAGTTTCACCCCGGAACTACTAATGTCCAAACCAATCAGCGGCGGATTCTTTTTGCCAAACAAGGAGCCAAAATCTAAAGCCAAGGGCAGTTCTCCCTAGAAACGTTATTTAGTATGTGAACGCGACGCCGTTTAGCTTGTCCAAACTCGAACCAATATAAAAGCGATGTTTTTTCGATAAAATTCGTTTAAAAACGTATATTTAGAGCACATTGATAAAACGTTACATTAAATCGTAGCAACAAGCCTCCAAAAGTGTAAAGCAATTTCCACAAAGTAATTTGCAATTCCGTTGCCAAAAATCCACGTAGCAAATGGGATGTTGTAATTAGCCCTATTTGTTACTGTTTATTGGTCACAATTAAGTCACAATCTCGCCCCTTCACAGCAGCCAGCTATAATGGTCCGAATATCGATCTCTCACTTTTCCTCTCTGCATGGCTTCCAAACAATCACCGTCCGGCAGTACCGAACCAAAATCACCTAAACGCGCACCCAATCTGGCATTACGAATCAGCCTAGGAGTTATCGGCTTGATCGCTGGCTTGGGCGTCATTGGCGCACTGATACTGTTTTTTGCGCTGGCGATGGCTTATCCCAATTTGCCGGCACTGGATTCGCTCACCGATTATCGGCCGAAGATTCCACTGCGCATTTTCTCTGCAGATAACGTATTAATCGGTGAATTCGGCGAAGAACGCCGAAATTTGGTTCATATCAAAGAAATTCCGGACATTATGAAGAAAGCCGTGCTGGCGATCGAAGATGACCGTTTCTTTGAACATGGCGGCGTGGATTACGTCGGGATCGTGCGCGCAGCCGTACACAATCTCAGCGGAGGCACGCGTCAAGGCGCGTCCACCATCACACAACAAGTTGCACGAAACTTCTTCCTGTCGAGCGAACAAACGCTCAAACGCAAGATTTACGAAGTCCTATTAGCCTGGAAAATCGAGAAAAACCTGTCGAAAGACCAGATTCTTGAGGTCTATATGAACCAGATTTATCTGGGGCAGCGCGCCTACGGCTTCTCGTCCGCTGCGCAAATCTATTACGGCAAAAAACTACAAGACATCACGATAGCCGAAGCAGCCATGCTGGCTGGCTTGCCGAAAGCACCTTCCGCCTACAATCCGGTCGTCAATCCAAAACGCGCTAAATCACGTCAGCAATACATCCTGCAAAGGATGTACCAGCTGGGCTACATCACCGAAGCAGAATACAACCAGGCAAAAGAAGAAGAACTCAAGATAAAGACAAATAGCAGCGAGTTCGGCGTACATGCTGAATATGTCGCGGAGATGACGCGTCAATTAGTCTATGAACAATTCAAGGAAGAAACCTATACCCGCGGCCTGAATGTCTTCACGACGATTACCAAGGCAGACCAAGACGCGGCCTACCTCGCGGTGCGCCGCGGCGTGATGGACTATGAAAAACGCCACGGTTATCGCGGTCCGGAAAGCTATATCGAGATTCCGACTAATAAGGAAGAAGCCGAAGCCGCAATTGAAGTTGAGCTGGCAAACCACCCGGACAGCGACGATCTGGTGGCGGCCGTTGTACTGGAAGCCACACCTAAGCTGGTCCGCGCCGTCTTGGTATCCGGCGAAGAAATCCAGATTGAAGGCCCCGGCCTGACGTTTGCAGCTAATCTCTTGAGCGAAAAATCGCCCCCGAACAAACGCGTCAAACGCGGCGCTGTCATCCGCGTCATGCAAGAAGGAAAAACCTGGAGCATCATCCAGATGCCGGAAGTGCAATCCGCCTTCGTCGCAGCCAATACCAATGACGGCGCAATCCGCGCCTTGGTTGGCGGTTTCGACTTCAATCGCAACAAGTTCAATCACGTTACGCAGGCATGGCGTCAGCCTGGTTCGTCGTTCAAGCCTTTCATTTATTCCGCCTCTCTGGAAAAAGGCTTGTCGCCTTCCACCATCATCAACGATGCGCCTATCAGCTTTGATGCCGGCCAAACTGGCGGACAACCGTGGGAGCCAAAGAACTATGATGGCAAATACGAAGGTCCGATGACGATGCGCAAGGGTTTGGCGAAATCGAAGAACATGATTTCCATCCGCATCCTGCATAAAATCGGCGCGAAGTACGGACAGGAATACATCACCCGCTTCGGCTTTGATGCAGACAAGAATCCGCCGTATCTGACTTTGGCGCTGGGCGCAGGCTCGGTGACACCACTACAAATGGCCGCCGCCTACTCGGTTTTTGCCAACGGTGGCTACAAAGTCAGTCCATATTTGATTTCAAAAATCAGCGATGCCAATGGCAAATTGCTGTCTGAAGTCAAACCTGACAAAGCCGGCGATGAAGCCAATCGCGCCATTGATGCGCGCAATGCATTCTTGATGGATAACATGCTGAAGGGTGTCGTTACTTCTGGTACCGCGATCAAGGCGATGTCCTTGAAACGCACCGATCTGGCTGGTAAAACCGGTACCACCAATGACTCCTTCGATGCCTGGTTTGCCGGATACCAACCTAATATTGTCGGTATTGCATGGATAGGTTTCGATCAACCGAAAAATCTGGGCAATCGCGAAACCGGTGGCGGATTGGCCTTGCCAATCTGGATCAACTACATGCAAAAGGCGCTGAAGGATGTGCCTATGGTAGAGCGCACCGTGCCGGAAGGCATTATCACCGTCAATGGTGACTACTATTACGCGGAAAGCCCACCAGGATTAGGCGTGCGAAATCTGGATGCGGGTGATGCAGCAACACCGTCGAATGCACCAACCAAGGATGAGGTAAAGAACGAATTGTTCTGATTTTGACAAGAAACTACAACAATACAAAAAGCGGGGAGCCCTTAAGGTCTTCCCGCTTTTTTATTGGATACAAGGGCAATTCAATGCTTGTCGTGCAAGGTCACTGCGATACCGCCCTGTTTGCTGACCATTTCCGACAAAGCTGCAAATAACTCCGCGCCATCGCGCGTATTCACCCATTGCGTGCCATTGCCCTTGAAATGGAAACCTCCAGATTTTGCCGCTACCCACAATTCCTGCATCGGCGCCTGGCTATTGACGATGATTTTCGAGCCGTTATCGATGAATTCGATCTCCAGCACATTGCCACTGCGCGTACATTCGACATCCAGATCGCTGGTATTGGCCAGATCTTCCAGCGTCGCCTCAATTTGGTCCAACGTTGCTTCTGCTTGCTTCAGGAATTCTGATTCGGTCATGCTACACTCCAACTCGTTTCGTTAAACAGTGATTCTAATCGTGAAGTCTCATTCTGGCTTATCGCGCTTCGTCGCGTTTCTTTATACTCTTGCCGGCATAGCCTGCATCAGTCTGCTCGCCGGTTGTGGCCAAAAAGGCCCGCTTTATATGCCAGGCAGCAAACCACCATCCGGCCAAACACGCAAGGCTGCACCAGTCATGCCACCGGCAACTACACCTGCGCCAGCAGACACTACGTCATCTGATACCAAGTAAAACCCATCATGTCGCATTTTTCTTATCAAGACGGCGTACTCTGCGCGGAGAATACACCTCTGACGCAAATCGCCCAACAATTCGGTTCGCCAACTTACATTTACTCCAAAGCAGCGCTGGTGGAGAATTTCTCTTCCTACGCCGATGCCTGCAAAAAGCATGGTCGCAACGGCGATACTGCTCTGGTGTGTTATTCGGTTAAATCGAATTCCAATTTAGCCGTACTGAATCTGCTCAGCAAACTCGGCTCCGGTTTCGACATCGTCTCCGGCGGCGAATTATTACGCGTATTGGCTGCTGGCGGTTCGCCACGCAAAGTCATTTTTTCCGGCGTAGGTAAATCACGCGAAGAAATGCAGCTTGCCTTGTCACACGACATTCTATGCTTCAATGTTGAATCGATTCCTGAATTGCATCGCCTCAATGCAGTCGCAGCAGAAATGGGCAAACAAGCGTCCGTTTCCTTGCGCGTCAATCCTAACGTCGATGCAAAGACGCATCCGTATATTTCAACCGGGTTGAAAGATAACAAGTTTGGCATCGCTTACGAAGATACGCTAACAACTTATCGCGTTGCTGCAGCCCTGCCTAATATCAATGTGGTCGGCATCGATTGCCACATCGGTTCGCAATTGCTGGACGATGCACCATTGCTGGAAGCGGTCGACAAATTAATCGAATTGATCGACACCTTGGCAAGTGAAGGAATAGCTATCCATCATCTGGATATCGGTGGCGGCATCGGCATTAATTACGACAACGACAAACCGGTTGCAGTTGGCGATTATCTGTCGCGTCTGTTCGCCAAGATCGATGCGTGGCGTAACAGCAAGCACGGCGGCGCACCTATCAAGGTATTGTTTGAACCCGGTCGCTCTATCGTCGGCAATGCCGGCATCTTGCTGACTGAAGTGCAGTACATCAAGCATGGCGAGACCAAGAATTTTGCGATCGTTGATGCAGCAATGAACGACTTGATGCGCCCAGCCATGTATGAAGCATGGCATGGTGTACAACCTGTCGTGCAACGCGATTCGACGGCACAAACTTACGATGTAGTTGGCCCGGTATGCGAATCAGGCGATTGGCTCGCACGTTCGCGTGAACTGGCAATAGCAGAAGGCGATCTGCTAGCCATCATGTCGGCCGGTGCTTACGGCATGACCATGTCATCCAACTACAACACGCGTGGTCGCGCTGCAGAAATTATGGTGGATGGTGCAACGCCACACCTGATACGCAAACGCGAATTGGCAAGAGATCTGTTTGCGCTGGAATCTTTATTGCCTTGATTATATGAATGCGAATCGGATAAGCAGTGCTTATCCGATTCGATAATTAGATGGTACTGCCTGCAACCGCAGGCGCTTTCGCCCTCTTCTGCCACCACCAAAAAATCCGCAGCAACAGCAAGACAGCAACTATCGATCCAAAAATGATCGGTTGTTCGAAATCGTGTTTCCCCGCCTTCATCCACCAAAAATGCAAGATGCCCAGCATCGCAATCGCATAGACCAGGCGATGCAGCCATTGCCAACGCTTGCCACCCAAACGTTTCACCATGCCGTTGGTGCTGGTAACAGCAAGC
Organism: Pseudomonadota bacterium; assembly: GCA_040390795.1. Lineage (GTDB taxonomy): Bacteria > Pseudomonadota > Gammaproteobacteria > Burkholderiales > Burkholderiaceae_D > Oxalicibacterium. The sequence goes on from JAZJXV010000017.1 coordinate 43,815, forward strand.
GGAATCAATAATACGAAGGCAGAAAAACCAACCGTGATAAACGGACGCTTCAGCACATCTTTCCACATCTCTGTCAAATCAAAAAAATGATCGAACCAGAAGAAAGTCATGAAGTGCAGGCAGGCATAAAAGAAGGCGAACAAACCTATCATGCGACGCAATTTGAGCAACCAGTTCCATTTACTAAACCGCCGCAAAGGCGTCACCGCCAAAGTCATGCACAAAAAATACAGCGTCCAGTCGCCGGTATTACGAGTGATGAATTCAATCGGATTGGCACCCAACTGATCCGTCACGGTAAATAGCACCAGTCGAGCAAACGGCAACAAGGCTAGCGCGAACAAGACACTCTTCAGTATCGTGAATTGGCGTGGGGATGGATTAAGCGTCAGCATGATGGGCTCTTGATAGCCACTGAAATGACCTTGAGCAAAAAGTACTCGGTCAGCATCAGAAAAATTTCTTCAAATCCATGCCCGCATACAGTGGCGCAACCTGACTATATCCATTGAACATCAGGGTCGGGCGTTTCTTGGTAAACAAACCGTCTTCACCGATGCGGCGCTCACTCGCTTGCGACCAGCGCGGATGATCGACTTGCGGATTCACATTTGAATAAAAACCATATTCGCGTGGCGCAGCCAGATTCCATGCCGTACGCGGTTGATCCTTGGTGAAGCGGATCTTGACGATAGACTTGGCCGATTTAAAACCGTATTTCCACGGCGTCACTATGCGCACAGGCGCGCCATTCTGATTCGGCAGTACTTCGCCATACATACCCAGCGTTAGCAGCGTCAACGGATGATTGGCTTCATCGATGCGCAGACCTTCTACATAGGGCCAATCCAGCACGGCACGATTCAAGCCCGGCATCGTTTCCTTGTCTGCCACCGTCACAAATTCCACATATTTTGCATTGGAATTCGGCTCAACCTTCTTGATCAATTCCGACAACGAATAACCTATCCACGGAATCACCATCGACCAACCTTCTACGCAACGTAATCTATAGACGCGTTCTTCCAGCGGAGCCAATTTCAGCAGGCTATCGATATCCAGCGTCATCGGTTTTTTGATTTCACCCTCTATCGAAATCGTCCATGGACGCGTCTTCAGCGTAGAGGCATAGCGCGCCGGGTCGCTCTTGTCGGTACCAAATTCGTAAAAATTATTGTAGGTCGTCGCGTCTTTGTAGGATGTTTGCTTATCCATCACGACATAAGCTGGATTCAGCTTGGCCGCGAGTTTTTGTGCTGTGGCGGATTGTGCGGCAAATGCTTCGCGCGTTGCCATTTCGAGCAATGCACCACCGGCAATGGAGCCGACTGCAAGTTTTTGTATGAAAGCACGTCGCGCCTCAAAGACCGCACGAGGTGTAATTTCAGAGGCGTATGGAAGATCGATTCCATCCGAATTGCGTTTGATCAACATGGCAGCTCCATATAAGGCTTTGTGCTCATTAGTCTATTCAGACTCGACAACCTTACAGGAGTTTCAAAATAGAAAGGGGAAACCACAAATTCAGTTTCCCCTTGCTCGTTCTTTTCAGAATTGTGTCTTCGACGTGATGCCGATCTTACAGCTCACCGTAGGAATGCAAACCCGACAAGAACATATTGACGCCCAGAAAAGCGAAAGTTGTTACCAATAAACCAATCACAGCCCACCATGCAGCAACCTTTCCGCGTAAACCCTTCATCAAACGCATGTGCAGCCATGATGCGTAGTTGAGCCAAACGATCAGCGCCCAGGTTTCCTTAGGATCCCACGACCAGTAACCACCCCACGCTTCTGCCGCCCACAATGCGCCGAGGATAGTGGCGATAGTAAAGAACGCGAAGCCAACTGCGATCGCCTTGTACATCACATCGTCCAGCACTTCCAGCGCAGGCAGGCGATCAACAAAAATACCGTGCGACTTCAACAGGTAAGCGACGGCTACCATCGCTGCCAATGAGAACGTTCCGTAACCGATAAAGTTGGCTGGCACATGTATCTTCATCCACCAACTTTGCAGAGCAGGAACCAGCGGTTGGATTTCTGCTGCATCGCGTGTAACCGTATACCAGAGCAGGAAACCAACTGCAGCCGAAATCACCAACAATACAAATGGTCCCAACTGACGTGTGGCATAAATCTGTTCGTAATATAGGTAAAACAGTGCCGTGATCATGCAGAACAAGATGAACACTTCATACAGATTCGATACTGGAATATGACCAACATCAGCACCGATCAAATATGATTCATACCAGCGCACCAGCATGCCGGTGAAACCCATGATCACCGCAGCCCAGCACAGCTTGCTGCCAAGTGAAGCGCCGGTAGGTGAACGCGCAATCAATCCTCCCCAGTAAAACACAGTTGATAAAAGGAAAAGCGTGCTCATCCACAGAATCGCCGATTGACTGGAGAGCAGATACTTCAGGAAGAATTTTTGATCGGCCATCGCCAATGCGCCGCCGTACATCGAAATCGCAGAAAGCGACAACACCGCCAACAAAGCAATCAGCCAACGTACCGATTTCCAGTGCCAACCTAACCATGCGAACGTAGGTGCGACCAATACGAGGATCGCTTCCTCGTAGATATCCATGTGATGGCCAAAGCGATTTAACGCAAACAATGACGCTGCCAGCAAGGCTGCACCATATAACCAGTCCAGCACCGAGAGGCGCTTGAAGAAACCGGGTGGCTGCGTATAAATTTGATCGTGTACTGCGTCCATTGCTATCTCCGTAATGATTACTACCGACTTGCACTATGGTTTTTCACTTGAGAAAAACCGTACAAAGCTCAGTGTAAATTCTTGATCTGCATATCCTGCAAAGGCGAAACCGATAAGGGCAACTCAGTATAGTTGAGTCTGCCCCTTAATTCAGTTTGTTACTTCTGTTCCGGCCCTGATTGCAGCAGTTGCTTTTTAAATATCTCAAACTCTTTTTCGAAGTCGAGGGTCTTGCGTTGTGAGCTCATTGCCATGATTGCGCGCGCGCCACCATCTTCCGATTTGATCCAAATCCAGAGTCGACGTTCACGTATATAGAACATCGAGAACACACCGAGCACGAGTAACAAACAACCGAAATAAACAATATTCTTGCCCGGTGAACGTGTCACTTGCAATACTGATGCCTTGATCTCATCAAAGCCCTGCAACTGCAAATAAACCGGCGCGCCGTAAAAGAATGAATCTGAAAATGCATTCGTTGCCAGTTGCAAAAAGCGGCCGTGCTTTTCATCCAGTTCGATAGGCTTCAAACCTTCTTTTGCACGTGCAATTTGCCACAAATCCCACATGCTGCCATTCATGATTTTCATGAAAATATCGGCAGCCTTTTCCTGATCCTGCGGCGGAATACGCTCAAGAAATTTCGACACAGCAATATAACCCGCGTCCTGTCCGTCTCCGGCAAAAATCGTCAAGCCTTTCAATGCCGAAGCCTGCAATTGCGTACGCAAGGCACCAACGCCTTCACGCGATTCCGGCAATGCACGCTGCGCATAGCGTTGCGCCGCCAACAAACGCAAATCAGGATTCAGAATCGCAGCACGCAGACGCATCCACTCTTCCACCGTATCGTTATCATCTGCTGGAATACGCAGGAAGCGGAACGGTTCGGCTGGCGATTCGCGCATGCCGGCGAGGAACACATACGCGCCATCTACCAGCACCGGCTGCATGTAGTTATGGTATTCACGCGCCTGGCCATTCTTGTCGCGTAATTTATATTGCACGCTTGGACCGACGTTTTTCAAATCCTTGTTATTAGCGTTCTTCGCTGCTGAGCCTAGGTGTTTATCGAAACTCGATGACAAACCCTGATTCGGATTAACGGCGCGTACATCTTGCCCATTCTTCGCCATGTTCTCGACGTTGAATGCGCGGAAGCCTGACCATTCAACCGTGTAATCACCACCTTTGGCGGATTCAAGCGGTGTCGTACCTCCTACTTCACCCTGCAAGGAGAATGCCGTATGTCCAGTGCCTTGCATCGGATAACCAGCCAACTTCAACTTGCTGCCACCATCTTCAAAGCTCGACTGATACACCGCTACGCCACGATAGATCAGTGGTTCGTTCACCTTGATGGTAGCGGGGAATACTTTGCCGTTTTCATGATCAGTCACCACTACTTCGCTGGCAAACAACTTCGGCATGCCGGTCGAGTAGTAATCGATGATGAATTTTTTGAGTTGTATCGTGAACGGCAAATCCTGAATCAGCACGCCGTCTTGCTGCGCAATAATGGCTGTACTACTGCTGCTGCCTTCCGAAATCAGTGTATTGCCACGAAAGGTAGGATTGCCCAAACCCAGACGGTGCTGCGCTGGAATTTCTGCGATGACGCCACTGCCGGAGAACGGCGTTTTATCGAACAATAATTTTTGTATGCGTATCGGCAATTCGGAGTCGAGCAAACCACCAATACAGATAATCACTATAGAACTGTGCGCAAAAATATAGCCCCACTTATTGGCAGCACCTTGCTTGGCGGCGATCAGCGTGGCATTTTCTTTTTCAACGACTTTGGTTTTATAACCGTTGGCGGCAACGCGCTCCAACATTTGTGAGGTCAAAGCAGCACGTGAGATATTGACCTGCCACTCTGCCTTGTGATGAAAGTTACGCAGTGATTGCTCACGCACATTCTCGCGCCAGCTGCGCATGTCTTTCAACATCTTGGGTGCATTACGCAACAAGCACAGCGAAGTCGATGTGACGAGGAAGGCCATGATCAGCAAGAACCACCAGGTCGAATACACGGCATACAGGTTCAGCTTGCCGAATACTTCAAACCAGAAAGGCCCGAACTGATTGACGTAATTCGTCATCGGTTCGTTTTGTTTGAGTACAGTACCGATAATCGATGCAATCGAAATCAATGTCAGCAAACTGATCGCAAACCGCATTGAAGACAACAGTTCGACGGTATCCGCCAACCAGCGGCGGCTGGTTTTTAATTCCCAGCCACCCGTATTTGTTTCTGTTTCACTTGTCATTCCATCATCCTCAAACCGCTACTAAAACATGCGCCGACCGTCAGTGTAGATGGTATCTGGCCTATGTTCGCGGTGTCTCCGTAAAAAGAAAAAAGGGGTAGCCTTAGCCACCCCTTTTTTTATTCATCTTCTGGCAATTATTTTTTTATTTCAAGCCAGCGACGTAATCTGATACTGCTTGAATTTCTTCATCCGACATACGCTTGGCGATGGTTGTCATCGGCTCGCTGTTTTTACGAGCACCGGTACGGAAAGCAATCAATTGCGCCGCTGTGTAGTCTTGATGCTGACCAGCCAATCGTGGGTACTGCGCAGGAATACCTACGCCGTTTGCGCTATGGCAGGATGCGCAAGCTGGAACGCTCTTTTCAGCAATACCGCCGCGGTAGATTTTTTTGCCCAGTTCAACTGTATCTTTATTCTTGGCTGCGCCTGGGGATGGCTTTTGCTTGGCAAGATAGGCGATCACGTTTTGAATATCGTCTTCTGTCATGCCTTTGGCAATCGAAGTCATGATCGCGTTATTACGTGTAGGGCCCTTGAAATCAATCAGTTGCTTATGAATATAAGCACCGTGCTGACCTGCAAGCTTGGGATTTTGTGAGATCGTCGAGTTACCTGCTGCGCCGTGGCAAGCGATACAAGCGGTGACATTGCGTGTAGCGTCGCCCGTGTTGTAAAGCGCTTCGCCTTTGGCTGGATCAGCTTTAACGGCTTTTTTATCTTCAGAAGCATTGGCAATGGAAGCGATTGCCAACAATGCAACGAACAAGGATTTTACGATTGGAGAACAAACACGATTCATTCAAACACCCTGGAGACTTAATTATTAAAATAATGCCCTATTGGCGACGATTTACTGCCTCTTAGACACGAGTTCTCTTCTGCGGCGCAACAATGCGTAACCCCTTATTGTACAATAGCTTTCCGGCATTTTTGCCACCCTTCAAGCATTTTCTGCTCATCCTATGTCCCTACTTTGGCAAGCCCGCTTCTTCACCACGGTCAATCATCTCCGTGACCTGCCAAATACGCAAGTCCCTGAAATCGCATTCGCCGGTCGCTCTAACGCAGGTAAATCTACTGCAATTAACATCCTGTGCAACCAGAAAAAACTGGCTTTTGCGTCCAAAACACCGGGCCGCACACAGCACATCAACTATTTCTCCATTGGTGGCGCGCATGTCGGCCAACATCGTAAAGATGAAACCAAGGTAGATGAAATCCGCGGCTTGCTGGTGGATTTGCCTGGCTATGGCTACGCGCAAGTGTCAGGCTCGGCCAAGTTGCACTGGCAAGAATTGCTGGGCGATTACGTACAACGTCGCGAACAACTCGCGGCTTTGGTATTAATTATTGATTCACGTCGTCCATTTACCGACCTTGATATCCAGATGCTGGAATGGTTTGCCCCTACCGGCAAGCCGATACACTGTCTGTTGACGAAATCCGACAAACTCAACCGCAACGATTCGGCCAATGCTTTGCGCACTGCCCGCACCATCCTTGGTAGCTACGTGGATGAAAACGGTGAACCGTTTCCATTTACGGCACAATTATTTTCGGCGCTCAAACGCAGCGGCCTCGATGAAGCCAACGACAAGATTGTGGAATTGCTGGGATTGAATGTCGAACCGCCAGAAGCAGCGAACGACACAGATACAAATGATGTCTGACGAATAAGCACACGCCGGGCAAAAAAAGGCCCTGGAGAAAGGGGAGTATCTCCAGGGCAATAATGCCATATCGCGCTTGTGCGACTTGGCCCCGCTCAGGGAGGAGAAGCGGGAGATGCAAAGCACCCGCTACTAGGATGAGCATACGGTAAAAAAGTTTCATTTATTTTTCTCCGTTTCGCTTTTTAGTAATCTTGACAACCTCATTTTGCAGAATGACCGCCATGTCCAAACTTTTATCCAATGCACAATTTCCCGCGGTACGGATGCGCCGTATGCGCAAGGATGCGTTCTCGCGCGCGATGATTCGCGAGAACGTGGTCACGCCGGCCGATCTGATTTATCCGGTGTTTATTACCGAAGGTGAAAACCAGCGTGAAAAAGTGTCATCCATGCCGGGCGTGGAGCGTCTTTCCGTTGATTTATTATTAAGCGTCGCGGAAGAATGCGTAGAGTTGCACATTCCGGTCTTGGCATTATTCCCCGTCATTCAAGCTTCGTTGAAAACACCCGATGGCATTGAGGCGACCAACCCGAACGGCCTAATCCCACGTGCCGTACGTGAGTTGAAAAAACGCTTCCCTGAATTAGGCATCCTGACCGATGTCGCGCTCGACCCATACACCAGCCACGGCCAGGACGGCGTACTCGATGCGCACGGCTATGTACTCAACGATGAAACTTGCACCATCCTCACCAAACAAGCGCTGGCACAAGCCGAAGCTGGTGTAGATATCGTTGCGCCATCCGACATGATGGATGGTCGTATCGGCTCCATCCGCTCCGCGCTGGAATCGCACCACCACATTTACACGCGCATCATGGCGTACTCGGCCAAATACGCATCAGCGTTTTACGGTCCATTCCGCGATGCAGTCGGCTCTTCAGCGACGCTAGGTAAAAGCAATAAATCCACTTATCAAATGGATCCAGCCAATAGCGACGAAGCCTTGCGTGAAGTTGCTCTGGATCTGGCTGAAGGCGCGGATATGGTCATGGTCAAACCTGGCATGCCATATCTGGACATCGTGCGTCGCGTCAAAGACGAATTCAAGGTCCCAACCTTTGCCTATCAAGTCAGTGGTGAATACGCGATGATCAAGGCCGCAGCGCAAAATGGCTGGCTAGATCACGACAAGACCATGATGGAATCCATGATCGCATTCAAACGTGCCGGCGCCGATGGCGTGCTGACTTACTTTGCACGTGATATCGCGCGACGCTTGAAACTGGGCTGATCACTGAGTACGAAATAAGCAGAAAAAGAAAAAGCGTCCGAAATGGACGCTTTTTTATTTGCAGCAAGACCGATTATTTATTCGGTTGTGGTGTCAGGCGCAGATAAGGACGCTCAGCCTTGTAACCCTTAGGATACTTCTGCTTGATGACCGCTTCATCCTGTATCGTCAACGGAATGATCACGTCATCCCCATCGCGCCAGTTGCCTGGCGTTGCAACGGTGTAGCCATCAGTCAGTTGCAAGGCATCGATCACGCGCAGTACTTCATCGAAGTTACGGCCGGTGCTCATAGGATAAGTAATTGTCAGGCGGATTTTCTTTTGCGGATCGATCACGAACAGCGAACGCACGGTAGCGGTCGCCGATTGATTCGGATGGATCATGTCATACAGTGTGGAAACAGATTTGTCCGCATCAGCAACGATAGGAAAACCAACGACGGTTTTCTGTGTAGCTTCGATATCCTTGATCCACTCGACGTGCTTCTCTGCCGGATCAACGGACAAGGCAATCGCTTTTACATTGCGTTTGTCGAATTCAGGTTTCAGCTTGGCCGTCAGGCCCAGCTCGGTCGTGCAGACCGGCGTGAAGTCAGCCGGATGCGAAAATAAAACAACCCAGGAATCGCCTGCCCACTCGTGAAATTTTATTTTGCCGATTGACGAGTCTTGCGTGAAATCGGGGGCAGTATCGCCTAAACGTAAAGTCATTGCTTTCTCCTTAACACTGTAATCATCAAAGTCTGACTATAGCCCGGCCAGACAACTTTCCCAACGACAAATAACAACTATACAAATAACGGGGAGCTATGATCATAGCGCAAGCAGCGCCGCACTTAAAACTGCTTGATCAGTGCCAATGATTGCGTGAACTTGTCTGCGTTCTGAAAACCAATTACTCGCCCGCCCTGGATTTCCTGACCGGCCTTATCGAAGAAAATAATGCCTGGAGGTCCGAATAAATTAAAACGACGCAACATGGCTTTATCTTCCGCATCGTTCGCCGTCACATCGACCTGCAGCAGAACCATTTCAGCGAAGTGGGTACGCACACGCTGATCGGTGAAAGTCAGCTTTTCCATCTCAATACAAGAAACACACCAATCCGCATAGAAATCCAGCATCACATGCTTGCCTTTGGCCTGCGCCAAAGCTGCATCCAGATCCGCTACCGTTTTAACACGCTTGAACGTCACCTTCTCTTGACGCTCGGCTTGCAAATGCTCAAGCGGCGCCAATGCATCACGGCCACCGGTTGCGACGCCGACCAATTGCAGCATGCCGAGTACCACGCAAATCAAACCGACCGCCTTCGAGAACCAGCCGCCTTTTGCACCCCACAGCAAATAAGCGCCATAACCGACCAGCAGCGCAGTCCAACCCAGCATTTGCGCGACGGCAGGAATCACCGGCGACACCATCCACAAGGCGACAGCCAACATCAGCACACCGAAGAAACGCTTGACCGCATCCATCCACATCCCGGCACGCGGCAACAAGGCACCGGCTGACAAACCGAGCAGCAGCAATGGCACGCTCATACCGATCGCCATCGTAAACAGAGCGCTGCCACCTATCATCACGTCACGAGTCTGGCTGATATAGACCAAGGCACCAGCCAAAGGCGCGGCCACGCAAGGACCAACTATCAGGGCCGACAAAGCACCCATGACGAACACGCCGATTAACTTGCCGGCAGATTGTTTCTCCGACGCTTGCGTCAATTTGGTTTGTATTGCTGCAGGCATCTGCAATTGATAAACATCAAACATCGACAAGGCCAGTACAACCATCAAAATAGCGAAGGTGCCCAAGACCCACGGATTCTGCAGTGCCGCCGCCAAACCTTCTCCGATCAAGCCTGCTGCCGTGCCGAGTAAGGTATAGACGATAGCCATGCCCAGTGAATACACCAGCGCCAATATAAAGCCGCGACTGCGCTGTACTTGTGTGCCCTCGCCCACAATGATGCTGGAGAGGATAGGCACCATGGGCAAGACACAAGGCGTAAACGCCAGTCCCAAGCCCAGTAAAAAGAACAACGGTAGTATGGTCAGCAACTTGCCACTTTTCAGCGAACGTTCTATCTGCCCCATTTCAGATTCTGGCAAGACATTACCTGCTTGCGCAGTAGAAGCCGACGATGACAATATCTCCGCAGTACCACCAGCAACCGACAAACGCACCTCGGAATCCATAGGCGAATAACATAAGCCTTTATCTGAACAACCCTGGCTGGTCGCTATCAGCGTGAATGGAGCAGAAGCTTCTACCGGGATACGTATCGTCACACTCTTGCGATACGTTTCAACGTCCTTCTGAAACGTTTCATCGAATTTGATTTTTCCATCAGGAATAATCGGCTCACCCAATGTCGCGCCAGCAGCCTTGAATGCAAAGCGTTCGCGGTACATGTAATAACCGTCGGCGATCGCATACGTGACCGCTATTGTTTTTGCATCATCCATGCGCGCAGAAAATTTGAACGCCACTTCAGGATTCAAAAAATCTTCATCGGCGTGCACAAGCGGCGCCAAGCCACACAATACAATTGCCAGAAAAAAACCGCGCAGCATCAGCATCCATTTCTTAAACATCACTATCCTTATTTGTTTCCTGCCTAACCCAATCGAGATAGGCCGACAAACCTGCAACAACGGGAACTGCAATAATTTCCGGCACATCGTATGGATGTGCCGCCTTGATTGCTGCCTCCAATTCGGTGTAACGCGCTTGTGTCGTTTTAATATGCAGCGTTACTTCACTTGCCTCTTCAATCGCGCCTTGCCAGCGATAAATGGATTGCACTGCAGGCAAGATATTCACGCACGCAGCCAAGCGTTGTTCCAGCAAGTGCTGCGCTAACTTCTTCGCGCTTTCTATATTGGGCACATTGCTGCACACCAACAATACTTGGCCTGTTATCGACATGCGTATTCAACCTTCGTTCAATTCAACAGACGTTTGCGCGTCAATACGACCGCAACATAAAATCCTGCGACACAATATGTAAGCAATATGCCTATATCCAGCACCGGCGTTGGCGGCCAAGTGCCCAGAATCAGTGGGCGCACCAGATTCACCGCAGCGCCCAACGGCAATATACTGGAGATCACTTGCAACCACGATGGCAATTGCGCTATCGGATAATACACACCCGACAGAAAGATCATCGGCGTCAATACCAGTGTGAAATAGTAGGTGAAGAAATCGTAGCCTTTGGCTAGTGCGTTAATCACCAAGCCCATGGATGCGAACATCATGCCGATCAAGAACAACAAAGGCACGACCAGGATCGTATGCCAATGCAAACCTATGCCCAGCGCGAAGATCACACACAGAATCGCCACACCTGAGATCAATGCCTTGGTCGCTGCCCACAGCATCTCTGCCAGCACCACATCATCCAGCGATAGCGGAGCATTCAATAACGCTTCCCACGTCTTCTGCACATGCATACGCGAGAAAGCGGAATACAGCGTCTCAAACGAGGTCACCATCATAATGGACATGCATATCGAGCCGGACGCCAGATATTGAATATACGGAATGCCATTGACGTGCGTCAGCAAGCTGCCAAGGCCATAGCCGAAAGCGACCAGAGTAATCAATGGATCAGCAATGTTGCCGAGCACGCTGGCACCTGCCAGTTTTTTCCACACCAGGAAATTGCGTTGCCAGACTGGGAAAGCGCGCAGCGAAAAAGTAGGCAAAGCATATAGGGTCGATTTCAATCTCGCATCTCCCTGCCGGTCAATTTCAAAAACACATCTTCCAGATTGGCTGGACGGTGAACGTAACGTAGATTTGGCGTTTTATCCAAGCCATCGAGCAAGGCTTGCGCATCATTGGTATAGCAAAAGATCGTTTCACCGCTGACTTCATAACGCGCTGATTTTGCCCGTCCTTCCGCTGCGCCCCATGCTGCCGCAGCATCGCCATAGACTTCGACCACTTGCGCCTCAATATGTTGCGCAATCAAATCGCGTGGCGAACCTTCTACAATTAATTTGCCATGATCCATCACGGCGAGACGGTCGCACAAGCGCTCGGCCTCATCCATGAAGTGCGTGGTAAGAAAAATCGTTTTGCCACGTGCCAGCAGCGCTTTCAGACGCTCCCAGATCATGTGGCGCGCTTGCGGGTCGAGACCGGTAGTCGGCTCATCCATGAAGATCAGATCAGGATCATTAACTAAGGCACGCGCCAAGGTTAAGCGCCGCCGCATGCCACCGGACAACTCACCAATATGCGCATCTTTTTTATTCGTCAGATTGGCAAATTCCAGCAGCGATGGAATGCGTGCCAATATTGTTTTGTCATCGATACCGAAGTAGCGGCCAAAGACCAGCAGGTTTTCCGATACGGTGAAATCCGGATCCAGATTATCGCCTTGCGGCACGACACCGACCCGCGCACGTGCTTCGCGCGCATATTGTGGAATCGCGTAATCAACCAGCGTAATCGAGCCACTGTCAGGCGTAGTTAAACCTAGGCACAGACGCAGTGTCGTTGTTTTACCTGCACCATTTGGCCCCAACAGCCCATAGCATTCACCGCGCTGCAATGCGAATGACAAACCATCAATCACCTTGCTGGTTGCAACATCGCGGCCAAACGATTTATGCAGATCGACGACGGAGAGAATAGAAGAATCGGACATGAGTAACGGTTCTTTATTAAGAGCGTCCATCTTGCCACAAACATCTTTGTCGTTCTGAAAAAGCAAAAGCCAGGCTATGCCTGGCTTTTGTCTTCTATGCAAACCGCTTGCGCGGTCGCTTACTTATTCGCCGCTGGTATCGTCAACAGCTTCAGTTGTGTCTGGACGATCAACCAATTCGATAAATGCCATAGGTGCGTTATCGCCAACACGGAAACCCATTTTCAAGATACGCAGGTAGCCGCCATTGCGGTTTGCGTAACGTGGGCCGAGTTCAGCAAACAGTTTGACAACCATTTCGCGATCGCGCAGGCGATTGAAGGCGAGACGTTTGTTAGCCAGGCTGTCGGTTTTGCCGAGAGTCAGGATTGGTTCAATAACGCGACGCAGTTCTTTTGCTTTTGGCAACGTTGTTTTGATTGCTTCGTGACGCAGCAAGGAAACAGTCATGTTGCGCAACATAGCAAGACGGTGCGAAGAAGTACGATTTAATTTACGAAGGCCGTGACGGTGACGCATGGTAATTCCTTTCTAGTTTGAGTTTAAATCCAGTTCTTCTATCGACACTGCATAGTGCAATGACGCGGACCGGTATCTATAAATTTTACGACGGTGGATTCTACTACAAAAACCATTGGGGCAGAGTCGCCTCTACCCCAACTTAAATTACTTCTCCAAACCAGCTGGCGGCCAGTTTTCGAGTTTCATACCCAACGTCAAACCGCGGGATGCCAATACTTCCTTGATTTCATTCAAGGACTTACGGCCGAGGTTAGGCGTTTTCAACAATTCATTTTCGCTACGTTGGATCAAATCACCAATGTAGTAAATGTTTTCTGCTTTGAGGCAGTTAGCCGAACGCACTGTCAGTTCCAGATCATCGACTGGGCGCAACAAGATAGGATCGACTGCAGGTGCACGTGAAGGTGCGTCTGCTGGCGCTTCTGTGCCTTCCAGAGCAGCGAATACATTCAGTTGATCAACCAGAACGCGTGCCGATTGGCGAATCGCTTCTTCTGGCGAGATCACGCCGTTTGTTTCGATGTTGATGACCAGCTTGTCCAGATCGGTACGCTGTTCTACACGAGCCGACTCAACTGCGTACGACACGCGGCGAACTGGCGAGAACGAAGCGTCCAGAATGATACGGCCGATAGTCTTGTTGGTATCTTCCGACAAACGACGAACGTTACCTGGCACATAGCCACGGCCTTTTTCGACTTTGATCTGCATGTCGAGTTTGCCGCCGGCGGTCAAGTGAGCAATCACGTGATCCGGGTTGATCAGCTCAACGTCGTGTGGCAATTCGATATCGGATGCCAACACTGGGCCTTCGCCGTCTTTCTTCAGGATCAAGGTGACGTCGTCACGGTTGTGCAACTTGAACACAACGCCCTTCAGATTCAACAACAGATCAACTACGTCTTCCTGCACGCCGTCGAGTGACGAGTATTCGTGAACTACACCAGCGATAGTGACTTCTGTTGGCGCGTAGCCAACCATCGAAGACAACAGAACGCGACGCAGCGCGTTACCCAAGGTGTGGCCATAACCACGTTCGAACGGTTCCATTACGACTTTAGCGTGACCGGCACCGAGCACTTCAACTTCAATAATACGTGGCTTCAACAAACTGTTTTGCATGAAATGTCCTTTTCAATACCCTCGGCTCATTACACCGATAAGGCTGATGGCATTACGAGAAAAGCCCACCAGAAGGTGGGCCGGGGATTCAGTATTAACGGGAATACAATTCGACGATCAACGATTCGTTGACGTCGTTAGCGATTTCGCTACGATCTGGAGAAGACTTGAAAGTACCTTCCATTTTCTTAGCATCAACCGATACCCATGATGGCATACCGATTTGTTCAGCCAAGGACAAAGCCTCAACGATACGCACTTGTTTTTTCGATTTTTCACGAACAGCGATGACGTCGCCTGGTTTAACTTGGTACGAAGCGATGTTGACAACGATACCGTTGACAGTGAACGCTTTGTGCGAGACCAACTGACGGCCTTCAGCACGTGTCGAACCGAAGCCCATGCGATACACGACGTTGTCGAGACGCGCTTCGAGCAATTTCAACAATGTTTCGCCGGTGTTGCCTTTACGACGGTCTGCTTCTGCGAAGTAGCGGCGGAACTGACGTTCCAAGATGCCGTACATACGTTTAACTTTTTGCTTCTCACGCAATTGATTGCCGTAGTCAGAGGTACGAGCACCGGAAGTGCGACCATGTTGACCAGGTTTCGAATCAAGTTTGCATTTCGAGTCCAGCGAACGACGTGCGCTTTTCAGGAAAAGGTCGGTACCTTCACGACGGGAGAGTTTTGCTTTAGGTCCAATATAACGTGCCACGAGAATTTCCTTTAGATAATGACGCCCCGAATGAATCTTCTTACGAAAACCAATTCACTGAGCGCTAGTCTGACGAATCTGCAATCAGACAGTGGGCTTACTTAAGAACAAAACCCGCCAAGGTCTTTGGCGGGCGAATTACGGCACAACAAACTACCGTTGATACAACAAATGCTTAGATACGACGACGCTTTGGTGGGCGGCAACCGTTATGTGGCACTGGTGTGACATCTTGAATCTGGGTAATTTTGATACCGAGATTGTTCAATGCACGAACCGAAGATTCGCGACCTGGGCCTGGGCCTTTGATACGCACTTCAAGGTTCTTGATACCGCATTCGATCGCGACTTTACCAGCGGCTTCTGCTGCAACCTGCGCTGCAAACGGGGTCGATTTACGCGAACCTTTAAAGCCAGCACCGCCAGACGTTGCCCATGACAGCGCATTGCCTTGACGATCGGTGATCGTGATGATGGTGTTGTTGAAAGACGCGTGGATGTGCGCGATGCCTTCAGCAACGTTCTTTTTAACTTTTTTACGCACACGTGCTGCTGCGGCGTTATTAGGTGCTTTTGCCATTATTCTTTCCTTGAATCCGACGTCTAATCGAACTACTTACTTGAATTATTTCTTCAGCGATTGTGCTGCTTTACGCGGACCCTTGCGAGTACGTGCATTCGTACGTGTACGCTGACCACGGCAAGGCAAACCTTTGCGATGACGCATACCACGATAGCAACCCAAGTCCATCAGGCGCTTGATGTTCATCGAGATTTCGCGGCGCAGATCGCCTTCGACGATGAATTTTGCAATCTCATCGCGCAGCTTTTCGAGCTCGTTGTCGTCCAGATCTTTGACCTTTTTAGTGGTCAGAACACCGGCTGTGTCGCAAATTTTTTGCGAACGTGGGCGGCCAATACCATAAATAGCGGTCAGACCGATTACAGTATGTTGATGGTTGGGTACGTTTACCCCTGCGATACGTGCCATTCGTTATTCCTCAATCAATAACGTTAAATTAACCTTGGCGCTGCTTATGACGCGGTTCGATGCAAATTACTCGAACGACGCCCTTGCGCTTGATGATCTTACAGTTGCGGCAGATCCGCTTGACTGATGCGAGCACTTTCATTTTTGCCCTCTTTCTTACAGTTCTTGATTCGTTTTTAAAGTTACTTAGTACGGAACACAATACGTGCCCTACTTAAGTCATAAGGTGTCAATTCTACCGTCACCTTGTCGCCAGGCAAAATGCGAATATAGTTCATGCGCATTTTTCCTGAAATATGACCAAGCACTACGTGCCCATTTTCCAACTTAACTCGAAATGTTGCGTTTGGAAGATTCTCTAGAATCTCCCCCTGCATTTGGATTACGTCGTCTTTTGCCATTCGTTTGCCCGTTTTCCTTCGCGCTTAGCGCGTTGGAATCCCGCCCTTGAAATTCGCTTTGCGGAGCAACGATTCATATTGCTGCGACATCACGTAGTTTTGCACCTGTGCCATGAAGTCCATCGTTACCACCACAATAATCAGAAGTGATGTTCCACCGAAGTAGAACGGTACCTTCCAACGAGCGATCAAGAATTCAGGCAGCAAACACACCAGCGTAATGTAGACCGCGCCAGCCAATGTCAACCGAGTCAAAATCTTATCAATATACCGAGCGGTTTGATCACCAGGACGAATACCTGGAACAAACGCACCACTCTTCTTCAAATTATCGGCCGTCTCTTTGCTGTTGAATACCAAAGCGGTATAGAAGAAGCAGAAGAAAACAATCGCAGCAGCATACAGCAAAGCATGAATCGGCTCACCTGGTGCCATCGACGCTGCAAGGTCCTTCAAGAACAGAACAAACTTGCTTGTCGTTTCACCTGATGTGAACCAGCTCGTAATCGTCGCCGGAAACAAAATGATCGACGAAGCGAAAATCGGAGGAATCACACCAGCCATATTCAACTTCAATGGCAAATGACTGCTTTGACCACCGTAAATCTTATTACCCACTTGACGCTTGGCATAGTTCACCAAGATCTTGCGTTGGCCGCGTTCAATGAACACAACCAGATACGTTACAGCAGCAACCACCAGACAGATCAGAATTGCTGACAGCGCATTCATCGAACCGGTACGAACCAATTCAAACAAACCTGCAACTGCACTTGGCAAACCTGCCGCGATACCAGCGAAAATGATGATCGAGATGCCGTTACCTAAACCACGTTCGGTAATCTGCTCACCCAACCACATCAAGAACATTGTGCCGGTTACCAGCGTAATGACTGTCGTGAGGCGGAACGCCATGCCTGGATCAATGACCAAGCCAATTTGCGATTCCAGCGCCACTGCGATACCCAAACCTTGAAAGGTCGCCAACAATAACGTGCCGTAGCGTGTGTATTGTGTGATCTTACGACGGCCGGATTCGCCTTCTTTTTTCAACGCTTCCAACTGCGGAGACACTACCGACATTAATTGCATGATGATCGATGCAGAAATGTACGGCATGATACCGAGCGCAAAAATCGTAAAGCGGGACAACGCGCCACCCGAGAACATGTTGAACATGCCCAAGATACCGCCTTGATTTTGCTTAAACAACTGCGCTAACTGTTCCGGATCAATTCCTGGGACAGGAATGTGTGCACCGATACGAAATACAACCAATGCACCGAGCAAGAACCAGAGGCGACCCCATGGAAATCCACTTGTCGCACCCTTAGCAAGCTGAGGAGTAGTCGCCAATGTTTACTCCGTTATCAGACTACAAACTTACGCAACCGAACCGCCAGCGGCTTCGATCGCTGCTTTTGCGCCTTTTGTCGCGATCAAGCCTTTGAGCGTCACTTTTTTAGTGATCGAACCGGACAAGATAACGCGAACAACACGTGCGAGCTCACCGATAACGCCGGCTTGTTTCAATGCCAGGATATCGACTTCCGTTACTGGCAATGCTTCCAGATCGGACAAGCGAACTTCTGCTTTGTATGGCGTTGCCAGCGATTTGAAACCACGCTTAGGCAAACGACGTTGCAAAGGCATTTGACCGCCTTCGAAACCGACTTTATGGAAACCGCCTGAACGGGATTTTTGACCTTTGTGACCACGGCCGGCTGTCTTGCCCAGGCCAGAGCCGATACCGCGACCGACGCGACGCTTGTAGTGCTTAGCGCCGTCTGCTGGTTGAATAGTATTCAATTCCATGATGTTCTCCGTGTGCAAGCCGAAGCTTACGACACCACTTTCACAAGGTACGATACTTTATTAATCATGCCGCGAACTGCCGGCGTATCTTCCAACTCGGATACCGAATTGATACCGCGCAAGCCAAGGCCGCGAACGGTAGCACGATGTGTTTCACGTGTGCCGATCAGACCTTTGACCAATGTAACTTTAACTGTCTTTGCCATTGTGCTCACCTTAGCCCAGAATTTCTTCAACAGACTTGCCGCGCTTAGCTGCAATTTCCGAAGCAGTGTTCATTTTTGCCAAGCCGTCCAGTGTTGCACGAACCATGTTGTAAGGATTGGTCGAACCAGTGGATTTCGCCACAACGTTCGTCACACCCATTACTTCAAAAATTGCGCGCATTGGACCACCAGCAATCACACCAGTACCGTCTTTAGCTGGCAGCATCAAAACTGAAGACGCGCCGTGCTTGCCGGTTACCATGTGTTGCAAAGTACCGTTTTTCAACGTGACTTTGATCATTTTGCGGCGAGCTTCTTCCATTGCTTTTTGCACTGCGACCGGCACTTCTTTCGATTTGCCTTTGCCCATACCGATGCGGCCATCGCCATCACCGACTACAGCTAATGCTGCGAAACCCATGATACGACCACCCTTGACCACTTTGGTCACACGGTTGACCGCGATCATTTTTTCGCGCATGCCATCATCCGGCTTATCGCTTTGCATTTTGGATTGCATTTTTGCCATGACGATTCTTCCTTAGAACTTCAGACCAGCTTCACGCGCAGCTTCAGCAACTGCTTTGACGCGGCCGTGATAACGGAAACCGGAGCGATCGAACGCAACTTCGGCGATTCCTGCTTTCAGTGCTTTTTCTGCAACGCGCTTGCCTACCAGTGCAGCAGCGGCAGTATTGCCACCTTTACCGGACTGACCAGCCAACTCTTGGCGCACTTCAGCTTCTAATGTCGATGCTGAGGCCAAAACTTTGGCATCTGGTCCGATGATGCTAGCGTAGATGTGCAAGTTGGTGCGATGCACTGCCAGGCGAACCACCTTCAACTCGGCGATCTTGGCCCGAGTTTGGCGTCCGCGGCGCAGACGTGATTGTTTCTTATCCATCGTCAACCCTTACTTCTTCTTGGTTTCTTTAATCACAACCACTTCGTCCGAATAACGAACGCCCTTGCCTTTATAAGGCTCAGGTTCGCGGTACGCACGGACTTCAGCAGCCACTTGACCAACTTGCTGGCGGTTGATGCCTTTGATCAGGATCTCGGTTTGCGTCGGTGTTTCCACTTTAACGCCAGCCGGCATTTGGTGAACAACAGGATGCGAGAAACCCAACGAAAGGTTCAGCTTGTCACCTTGCGCTGCCGCACGGTAACCAACGCCAACCAACGTCAATTTCTTTTCAAAGCCTTTAGTTACGCCATTGACCATGTTATTGACCAATGCGCGCAAGGTACCCGACATCGCATTTGCTTCGCGGCTGTCGTTAGCGGCTTTAAAATTCAGCGTACCGTTAGTGTTTTCGATTTGCACCAAGCCATTTAATGACTGAGTCAACGAACCCAACGGGCCTTTTACTGTGATTTGCGCTGCAGTAATGGTCGCTTCCGCGCCACTAGGCAGTGCAATCGGCATTTTACCAACACGAGACATCTTGCACTCCTTAGGCGACGTAGCAAATAACTTCGCCACCGACACCGGTTGCGCGCGCTTTGCGGTCAGTCATAACGCCTTTTGGTGTTGACACGATAGCCACACCCAAACCGTTCATGACGTTTGGAATATCGTCCTTGCCCTTGTAGATACGCAGCCCTGGACGGGATACGCGCTCTAAGCGCTCGATAACTGGACGACCTGCATAATATTTCAAACCGATTTTCAGCTCTGCTTTACCAGCAGCCTCTGTCACGGCGAAGTCTTCAATGTAACCCTCGTCCTTGAGGACGTTGGCAATCGCAATTTTGACCTTGGACGACGGCATTGCTACCGAAGTCTTTTGAACTACTTGCGCATTGCGGATACGGGTCAGCATATCGGCGATAGGATCGCTCATACTCATTGCTTATTCTCCTATTACCAGCTGGCTTTAGTCATACCCGG
>JAZJXV010000018.1:0-8222 GCA_040390795.1 Pseudomonadota bacterium
CACTGAATTGATTTTTGACCCCGACCTTTCACACACAAAATTTCGGACACGTCCCAAGATAGACATTGGTAATTATCGAGTACGACGTCATCGACTACTTTGCCAAGCGTCGCACCTGCAGCACATCCAGCTGCACCACCAAAGAGCCCACCCAGTATTGCACCCGCAATAGCGCCGATCGCTGAGCCTAAAGGGCCAGCGATGATACCTACAGTAAAGCCAACTTCTGCTCCAGAAAAAGCACCCGTTGCACCTGCTGCGGCTCCAGCAACCATCCCTACAGTGCCACCAGTTTTCTTTCCATAATTGTTGGTGTTGATGTGTTCAGAATGGCATCCAGCCATGTCGGGAAAGGCTAGGGGCTTTTTTGCGTTTCTGTTTGGATGATTGCCATTGCTGAAAGGCATCGCCAAATGTTACACTTGGCACAATAATTTCTAAGTTTGCGCAGGGTGTCAGTAGCTTCTAAGGGAGGCTGTCACCCCCCCCCCCCCCCCGAATTTGGACGCCACAGATCGATATCTGAGCGTTTGTAGCGGGGGTTTTTACTGGAGGAGGCGGGTTGAGAAATCCACTCAAAAAGGTCGCAATTGGCGTAGATGCAACTTGCCTGGCAAGTGACAACTCTGGTTCGGAAACGAACGTGCAGGGAGCGTTAGCTATCTTTGGACCAAGCAACCCCAGTTCTGTTATTTTCCATAACGACGTCTCTTTTTCAGAGGAAGTGGTTTTATGAGCCTACTTGTCACCGGCGGCGCCGGTTTTATCGGCAGCAACTTCGTTCTGGACTGGATCGCTCAGTCGGATGAACCAGTCATTAACCTCGACAAGCTCACCTACGCAGGCAATGTCGAGAACCTGCAAAGTCTCAACGGTGATCGCCGCCATGTTTTCGTGCAGGGCGACATAGGCGATTCAGCCTTGGTCACTAGCCTTCTCGCCAAACACCAACCCCGCGCTATCATCAATTTTGCCGCCGAAAGCCACGTTGATCGTTCGATCCATGGCCCGGAAGATTTTATCCAGACCAATATTGTCGGTACCTTCCACCTGCTGGAAGCGGTTCGCGCTTACTGGAACAATCTGCAAGGTGAGGCACGTGAAGGTTTTCGCTTCCTGCACATTTCAACCGATGAAGTGTACGGCTCGCTCGCCAAGGACGATCCGGCCTTCAGCGAAACGCATCGTTACGAACCCAACAGTCCATACTCGGCGAGCAAAGCTGCCAGCGATCATCTGGTACGTGCCTACCATCACACTTATGGCTTGCCGGTCCTCACCACCAATTGCTCGAACAATTACGGCCCGTATCACTTCCCGGAAAAGCTCATCCCGCTGATGATTGTCAATGCACTCGCGGGCAAAAACCTGCCCGTCTACGGTGACGGCCAGCAAATCCGCGATTGGCTTTACGTCAAAGACCATTGCAGCGCCATCCGCCGTGTATTAGAGGCGGGGAAACCCGGCGAGGTCTACAACGTCGGCGGCTGGAACGAAAAACCCAATATCGACATCGTCAACATCATCTGTACGCTGCTCGATGAACTGCGTGCCCGCGAGGATGGCAAAAACTACCGCGAACAGATTACCTATGTGACGGACCGCCCCGGCCATGATCGCCGCTATGCGATCGACGCTGGCAAGATAGAGCGTGAACTGGGCTGGAAGCCGGCAGAAACCTTCGATACCGGCATTCGCAAAACCGTCGAGTGGTATCTGGCCAATCAGGACTGGATCGCCAACGTCCAATCCGGCGCCTATCGCCAGTGGGTTGAAAAGAACTACGCCGAGCGTGTCGCATGAAAATCCTGCTGTTCGGCAAGAACGGCCAAGTGGGCTGGGAGCTGCAACGCAGCCTTGCGCCTCTCGGCGAACTGATCGCGCTGGATGCGGACAGCAAAGAACTATGTGGCGACTTCACCGATCTGGATGGTCTTGCGCAAACCGTACGCACCGTAGCGCCGGACGTCATCGTCAATGCAGCTGCGCACACTGCCGTCGACAAGGCGGAGAACGAGCCGGATCTTGTGCGCACCATCAACGCACTAGCGCCTGCCGTGCTGGCAAAAGAAGCCAAGCGCAGCGACGCATGGCTGGTCCACTACTCCACTGATTACGTATTCGACGGCAGCGGCGAAAAGCCGTGGACCGAAACCGACATGCCGGCGCCCTTGAGCGTTTATGGCAAAACCAAACTGGAAGGCGAAGAAGCCATCCATGCCACGCAATGCAAATACCTCATTTTTCGCACCAGTTGGGTCTATGCCGCGCGTGGCGGTAACTTCGCGAGAACGATGTTGAGACTGGCTAAGGAACGCGAGCAGCTTTCCGTCGTCAATGACCAGATAGGTGCGCCGACCGGGGCCGACCTGATTGCAGATGTGACTGCACACGCCATCAGGACAGCTTCAAGCCAGCCACAGACAAGCGGTATCTATCATTTGGTGGCGAACGGCTACACGTCATGGCATGACTATGCCGTATTCGTCATCGATTTTGCGCGACATGCAGGCATAAACATCAAGGTTGCAGCGGACGCCATCCAGTCAGTGGCGACCAGCGCCTTCCAGACACCGGCCCCCCGCCCACAAAACTCGCGCTTGGCGACAGCCAAACTAACTAATACTTTCGGCTTGCATCTGCCCCATTGGGAAGACGGCATCGCCCGCATGCTGACCGAAATTCTTGAAAAGCAATCATCATGACGCAACGCAA
This sequence comes from Pseudomonadota bacterium, assembly GCA_040390795.1. GTDB lineage: Bacteria > Pseudomonadota > Gammaproteobacteria > Burkholderiales > Burkholderiaceae_D > Oxalicibacterium. The sequence continues at coordinate 2,716 of JAZJXV010000018.1, forward strand.
AGGCATCATCCTCGCCGGCGGTTCCGGTACACGGCTTTATCCGGTGACCAAGGCAGTCTCCAAGCAGTTACTGCCCATTTACGACAAACCGATGATCTATTACCCGCTAAGCACTTTGATGCTGGCGGGCATACGCGACATCCTTATCATCTCTACCCCGCAAGACACGCCGCGCTTTGAGCAATTGCTTGGCGATGGCAGTGAGTGGGGCATCAATCTGCAATACGCGGTACAGCCAAGTCCGGATGGTCTTGCCCAGGCCTTCATCATCGGCAAGGAATTTCTCGGCAATTCTCCAAGCGCGCTGGTATTGGGCGACAACATCTTCTACGGTCACGACCTTCATACTCAGTTGGAGCAGGCCTTGCAACGTGAGCAGGGCGCAACCGTCTTCGCCTACCATGTGCAAGATCCAGAGCGATACGGCGTAGTCGCCTTCGATGCGCAAGGCAATGCAACCAGCCTGGAAGAAAAACCAGCAAAACCAAAAAGTAGCTACGCAGTTACCGGTCTGTACTTCTACGACAACCAAGTAGTCGACATTGCAAGCAGCATCAAACCCTCCGTAAGAGGCGAGTTGGAGATCACCGACGTCAATCTCATCTATCTTGAGCGCAAACAACTCAATGTAGAAATTTTAGGCCGTGGCTATGCGTGGCTGGATACCGGCACGCACGAAAGCCTGATCGAAGCCAGCAACTTCATTGAAACCATCGAACATCGGCAAGGCCTGAAAGTATCCTGCCCGGAAGAGATTGCCTACCGTAAGAGCTTCATCACTGCGGAACAACTCGAGAAACTGGCGCAACCGCTCGCTAAAAACGGCTATGGTCAATATCTGAAACGCCTGCTGACAGAAGGGTTGCAGCCATGAAAATTATCCCCACCGCCATCCCCGATGTACTCATCATCGAGCCAACAGTATTTGGTGACGACCGCGGCTTCTTTTTTGAAAGCTTCAATCACCGACAATTTGCCGAGCTTACCGGACGTGACGTGGATTTCGTGCAAGACAATCACAGCCGTTCCGCCAAGAATGTGTTGCGCGGCCTGCATTACCAAATACAGCAACCGCAAGGCAAGCTGGTGCGCGTGGTGCAGGGCGCGGTGCTCGATGTGGCCGTGGACATACGCCGCAGCTCGCCGACATTCGGGCAACACGTTGCGCTGGAACTCTCTGCCGAAAACAAACGGATGTTTTGGGTGCCGGAAGGTTTCGCGCATGGCTTCATCGTGCTCTCAGATACCGCTGAGTTTCTCTACAAAACCACTGACTACTGGGCACCTGAATTCGAGCGCAGCATTGCCTGGAACGACCCTGCCATCGGGATTCAATGGCCAATCGAAGGCGAACCAACCTTGTCCGCAAAAGACCAACAAGCCAAACCGTTGGCAGAAGCGGAGCAAATCGCATGACCGACTCAACAACCGCAATCAACCCCCACGCTACCCAGCCAACTTCTCTTGTCGCACTGGCCAAAAGCCTCTGGCGTAATCGACAGCTAATCGTACAGATGACCAAGCGTGAAGTAATAGGTCGCTACAGAGGCTCTGCCATGGGTCTGGCCTGGTCGTTCTTCAACCCAGTCTTCATGCTGGTGGTGTACACCTTCGTTTTCTCCGAAATCTTCAAGGCGCGCTGGGCCGGGCCGGGGGGCGACGAAAGCAAAACCCAATTTGCAGTGGTGCTCTTTGTCGGCCTGATCGTGCTCAATCTGTTTAGCGAGGTCCTCAACCGCGCACCTACTTTGATTCTTTCCAACGTCAATTACGTCAAGAAAGTGGTATTTCCAATTGAAATACTCCCGGTTATATCCCTAGGCACAGCGCTCTTCCATAGCCTTATCAGCCTTGCTGTACTGCTGGCCGCGTTCACTCTTTTTAATGGCTACTTGAACTGGACAACTGTTTTCATCCCGCTCGTATTGTTCCCACTCGTTATCCTTACGTTGGGTCTTTCCTGGATGCTCGCATCCCTAGGGGTATTCCTGCGCGATGTCGCGCAAACCATAGGCATCATCACTACCGTATTGATGTTTCTTTCCCCCGTTTTTTATCCGATAACAGCAGTGCCGGAAAATTTTCGTCCGTTCATTATGGGTAACCCGCTCACCTTCATTATCGAGCAGGCGCGAGAAGTTTTGATTTGGGGGAATCTACCGGATTGGGCTGGACTAGGCGTATATACCGTCGCCGCCACTGTAGTCGCCTGGATGGGTTACGCCTGGTTCCAGAAAACAAGAAAGGGGTTTGCCGATGTCCTCTGACATGATTTCCCAACTGCCAGCATCAACCAATGTCGTTTGGCATCACGCCACCGTTACCCGTGCACGCCGTGAAATGCAAAACAATCATCGCGGTGCCATCATCTGGTTCACAGGACTATCGGGATCAGGAAAATCTACCCTGGCACACGCCGTTGAAGAAGCACTATATCAGCGCGGTTGCCGAACCTTTGTTTTGGATGGCGACAATGTGCGTCATGGACTATGCGGCGATCTGGGATTTTCGATTGAGAATCGGCAAGAAAATATACGGCGTATCGGTGAGGTAGCGAAGCTTTTTATGGAGGCTGGCGTAATCGTACTCACCGCCTTCATCTCACCCTATCGGGCAGACCGTGAACGCGTGCACAGCATGGTTGAGGCAAACGATTTCATAGAAATTTATTGCGATACCCCTATCGAGATTTGCGAATTACGCGATGCCAAGGGCATGTACAAAAAAGCCCGCGCCGGAGAAATTGCCGACTTCACAGGAGTCTCTGCACCGTATGAAGTGCCCACAAAGTCACTCTCAGTGAATACCGGCACGCTCGAACTTGATGTCTGTGTGCAAAAGGTTATTGATGAAATCTTGCAGCGCGGAATTATCACCCCACAAAATCACAGCAATAAAAGTGGAAAGAAAGCATGAGCGATATCGCCATACAAGTTAGCAATCTCAGCAAGTGCTATCAGATCTACGACTCACCGCGTGATCGGTTAAAACAGTTTGTAGTGCCACGCCTACAAAGAATTGCAGGCAAGGCGCCCAAACAATATTTCCGTGAATTTTGGGCGCTCAAGGATGTTTCGTTCGAAGTCAAAAAAGGTGAAACCGTCGGCATCATCGGGCGTAATGGTTCGGGTAAATCCACCCTGTTGCAAATGATCTGCGGCACGCTTAACCCCACAAGCGGCAGCATTCAAACCAATGGCCGCATCGCCGCATTGCTGGAATTGGGCTCGGGTTTTAACCCGGAGTTTTCCGGGCGTGAAAACGTTTATATGAATGCCGCTGTGCTGGGCTTGAGCAACGAAGAAATCGATGCGCGATTTGATGCCATTGCGGCCTTTGCCGAGATAGGCGACTTTATCGAGCAGCCGGTCAAAACCTACTCCAGCGGCATGATGGTGCGACTGGCATTTGCTGTGGCGATTAATGTTGCGCCTGATATTTTGATTATCGATGAGGCACTCGCAGTCGGGGATGCTGCATTCCAACGCAAATGTATGCGCAAGATTAACGAGTTGAGTGATAGCGGTGTGACACTGTTGTTCGTCAGTCATGACATAGAGACTGTTAGAAAAATATGTAGTGAAGCGCTTTACTTGAGCCGAGGCAAGATGCTTGGCATCGGCGCTGCCAAGGATGTTTGCATCGATTATGAGCGGGATTTATTCGGCGCTGCTAAAGGTGCAGAAGCATCCTCGGGGGAGAGGGTTGATGATCATGATGCTCGTAGTTCCGCTCAGGGAACGCTGGACCCAGAACTTCTAGTTACTAACGAGAAAATGTATGGCGACGGTCGCGCCCAGATCCTTGATGTTGCTATTACAAACAAGTTAAGAAAAAGAATAAATGTACTAGATCCAAGTGCAGAATTTATCGTTACCTACCGTGTAACTTTTTTAGCCTCAGCGATTTTTCCAATATTCGGAATGATGGTTACTAACCGGGAGGGCGTTTGTGTATTTGGGACAAACACTGAAGGTCACCCTTTGTCGTTGCGTCATTACACTATCGGCGATGAAGTAAGGATCGAATTCCATCTTTCTAACAACCTCGGGCCTGGAGTTTATTACCTTACGTGTGGCATACATTCTGGCGACCATGATGATGGCTTGATATACCTGCAACGCCGTATGGATGTGATGATATTCAAGAGCGTCATGCATGACGGCCTAAGTGTTGGAGGTACAGCCAATCTCTACCCAAAAATTGAAGAAGTTGAGAAAAGTGAGCAATGATGAAGAAAAATAATGAGAAACCAAACGCCGGACAACCCGTCACTTTCGTGCATTCGCTATTTCGCTCTGGTAGTACATACATTTACAACGCATTAAAGCGGACGGGGAATTTTCACGTCTATCACGAACCGATGCACGAAGTCATTGCGTCGCTTCCTAACGCATGGGATGAACTGGTCGGTCGCAAAGATCAACTGAAGACCGCATTACGCCATGACTTTTTGGTTGGCGGCTACTTTGATGAGTTTTCTCATTTGCTTCCAAGTATCAAAAAGACCTTCAATGCAAAACTGAGTTTTGATTTTTACTTCATGGAAGCGGGTGATCAAGCACCCGATTTGAAGGCATATATAGACTTGTTGGTAGATGGCGCACCCAGGTCACCTGTGCTTCAATGCACTCGAACAGCTGGGCGAATTGGCTGGCTGAAAGAAAACTATCAATCAAAGCACGTTTTTTTATTAAGGAATCCGTGGGATCAGTGGTATTCCTACAAAGTTGACCCCTATATCGCAACCACGCCTCGGGTCATTTACTCTCAAAGCAATATTCCCGCTGTGTTGGAAGATATATTGAAAGCAAGTGGTACTTCGCCCTTACTTGGTGATGACACACAGGCGAAGGTTGTTTGCGGCTTTAACCATCCACTTCCGCCAACTGAGGATTATTTTCTTTTCTTTGGCCTTTGGCTTCATGCCTTTATTTCCGGCAAACGGAGCTGCGATGTTTTTATCGACATGGATGCGCTTAGTTCAAGCGAAGCATACCGAGAACAATCCCTTGTCAATCTAGAAGGTATTGGTCTCAAATCCATCGATCTTTCAGATGTGAATTTGCACCGCGCCTTGTTTTCTTTCCGCGAGCAGGCAACTTATAGAATTGTCGAAGAACAGGTTCTGGAGATATTCAGGCAACATGGGATTGATGTTGAAATATTAAACACAGTGCGCGAATATCTCCAAAAGGAGCGCAAAGAGACATTCGTATCGGAACGGGACCAGAACGAACCTACTTCTGGGATTTTGGAAGACGCATCTCGAATGCGCGAAACACTGCTGGCACGCGACCGACAAAGTGCGAAACTTACATCCAGCCTCAACCAAGCCGTGACCGAGCGAGATGGCCAGATCAGCAGCCTCAACCAAGCCGTGACCGAACGTGACAGCCAGATCGCCAATCTCAATCAGGGGGTGGCCGAACGCGACGGGCAGATAGCCAATCTCAACCAAGCCGTGACCGAGCGAGATGGCCAGATCAGCAGCCTCAACCAAGCCG
>JAZJXV010000018.1:8322-79279 GCA_040390795.1 Pseudomonadota bacterium
CAACCAAGCCGTGACCGAGCGAGATGGCCAGATCAGCAGCCTCAACCAAGCCGTGTCCGAGCGCGATGGCCAGATCAGCAGCCTCAGCGACGAAACGGTGCGACGTGGTGAATGGGCGTTACGCCTTGATGCAGAACTCAAAATAGAGCGCGCGAAGTTGCTGGCCGTGACCCGGAGCAACTCCTGGCGCCTAACGCTGCCCTTGCGAGAGGTGCGGCGCTGGGTCTCATCCCCCACGCAGCAGGTGCAACACTACACCAAAGAATCCTTGCGCTTAGCAAAGCGAATATATCAATCACTGCCGCTCAGCTTTCAAACCAAGGCAAAGCATAGGCAACTTATTGCCAAAACATTTCCTCGCCTATTGCAGACTTCTGGGAGCCCTCCAGCGACGATTCCAGCATTCAACGTCCCTCGCTTGGTTAAGAGCCAGGATATAGTCCGTGAAACATCAGCATCCATTGGTACGCATTCAGCATCTGCTACCTCTCTATCTATCCCTGTTTCTGATAGCCCGCTGGTTTCCGTCATCATTCCTATCTATGGCAAGATTGACTACACGCTACGATGTCTTGCTGCCATTGTGGCTAATCCACCGCAAGCGGCTTTCGAGGTCATCGTGGTTGATGACAACTCACCCGATGGCTCGCCTGATGTTTTGTCAAATGTTAAAGGTATTCGCCTACTGCGCAACGACCAAAACCACGGTTTCATCCGATCGTGCAACATCGGTGCAAAGGCAGCACAAGGCGAATACGTGTATTTCCTGAACAACGACACCGAAGTCACCGGAGGCTGGCTGGATGAACTGCTGCGCACTTTCCATGAATTTCCAGGCACGGGTCTGGTCGGCTCAAAACTAATCTACCCTGATGGCCGTTTACAAGAGGCCGGCGGCATCATTTGGCAGGATGGCAGTGCGTGGAATTTTGGGAGATTTCAGGATCCACAACTGCCCGTTTACAACTACGCGAGAGAGGTAGATTACTGCTCGGGCGCCTCCATCATGGTGCCCAAGAAGCTTTTCGACGAACTGGACGGCTTTGATGACCATTACCTACCTGCGTACTGCGAAGACTCAGACCTTGCACTCAAGATTCGCGACAAAGGGTATCGGGTAATTTACCAACCACTGTCGACGGTAATTCACTTTGAGGGAATAACCTCCGGCACTGATATAACACAAGGTACAAAAGCCTATCAAGTTGAGAACAGCAAGAAGTTGTTTGAACGGTGGCAGCATCGTCTAAAGGTACATCAGGTGCCAGGCGTTGACGTTGACAATGCGAAAGATCGTCGGGCTACACGTCGTGTACTGGTTTTGGACCATTGCACACCAACGCCGAATCAAGACGCAGGCTCAGTAACCGTATTTAATCTCTTGTTGTTACTTAGGGACATGGACTTTCAAGTTACGTTTATTCCTGAAGATAACTTTCTATACATGCCGGGGTACACGCCTGCATTGCAACGTGCAGGAATTGAAGTTCTCTATGCGCCTTACTTTGACAACGTCGAGCGACATTTAAATGAGTGTGGCGACAGGTACGACTTGGCCTTTCTTTTCCGCCCCGGAGTTATGGAGCGGCATTTGAAAACTGTTCGAAAACATTGTTCCAGGGCCAAAGTTCTTTACCACACGGTAGACCTTCATTTTCTACGTATGTCGCGCGAGGCTGAGCTGCAGTCTGACAAGTTCAAACAAGAATCCGCCGACGAAATGAAGCTGCGCGAAATAGCAGCAATTCGGGCCGCAGATGCTTCAATCGTGCACAGCACGGTCGAACTGGAACTCCTCCGCCCCTTACTGCCTGATGCCAAGCTACATGTATTCCCCTTGATTATGGATATCCAAGGGACAAACAGAACCTTTGCCGAGCGCAGAGACATCGTCTTTGTTGGCGGCTATCAACACACCCCCAACGTGGATGCGGTGCACTATTTTTCTACAGAAATCATGCCCTTGCTTCGCAAGAGGTTGCCGGGGGTTCGTTTCTACGCCGTAGGCAGCAAGCCTCCCGCCGAGATAGAAGCACTGGTATCGAACGACATCATCATCACCGGCTTTGTCGAAGACCTGACACCGCTGCTCGAAAAAATGCGTGTCTCGGTTGCCCCGCTACGCTATGGTGCGGGCATCAAGGGAAAAATCGGAACAGCGATGGCCGTTGGCCTGCCCGTGGTGGCGACGACGCTTGCAGCAGAAGGGATGTCACTCACTGAAGAGGAAAATATTCTCGTGGCCGATGGTGCCGAGAAATTCGCCGACACCATCATCAAAATTTATCAGGATGAAGCCCTGTGGAACCGCATCAGTCAAAATGGTTTGATGTTTGCAGATAAAGCCTGGGGGGCTGAGGCGGCGTGGGGAATATTAGCGGAGATTCTTCGTGAATTAAGTTTCAATACTGCACGGGGAAATAAGCAATTAAGTCTCTATGCCCCTGATTATGTAGTGACTTCGGGCGACGACAAATCAAAGCCGCAAGTGCAAGCTTCGGCCGTGGGAGTTGATGAATCCTATCAGAAAAAAATTCAGCAAGAGCTGGCGATATATGAAAAACAGGTCAAAGTTCACGACCTTCCGGATATCTATCATTATTGGTCGAATAAATACTTGGCTCCAATATTCCATGAAGCCGGATTCGGGACGATAGCCGAATTCTTCTCATCAAACTTGTTAGCTGCTGCGAGTAGAACAGGTAGTGCTATAGCCAATTTCGTAAGTGTGGGGGCAGGGAATTGCGATTTAGAAGTGGCCGTTGCAAGAAATTTGGTTAATGCCGGGTTCAATAACTTCGCCCTTGAGTGTCTTGAAATTAATCCAGTGATGCTTGAGCGTGGAAAGAAAATTGCAGAAGAAAACGGCGTGCTAGGAAACATGCATTTTGTGGAAGCGGACTTTAATACCTGGGTTGCAAGCAAGAGATATGACGCAGTCATGGCCAATCAGTCACTGCATCATGTGACGCGGCTCGAACACTTGTTTGACCAAATTAAAAACGGCCTCCATGATGAGGCCAGCTTTGTGATCAGTGACATGATTGGACGAAATGGACATCAGCGATGGCCGGAGTCCCTGGAGATAGTCAACAAGTATTGGAAAGAATTACCTGAAAATTATAAATTCAATGTTCTTTTAAATAGGCTCGAGGAAGAATACGAAAACTGGGATTGTAGTAAAGAAGGTTTTGAGGGTATCCGGGCGCAAGATGTTTTGCCTTTGCTCTTGCAAAGATTTCAGTGCGAAAAATTTGTTGGTTTTGGAAATGCCATCGATATTTTTGTTGACAGATGTTTTGGCCATAATTTTAATCGTGAATCAGAGTGGGATAGAAATTTTATCGATAGAGTGCATAGCGAGGATGAAACTGGATTATTGACAGGAAGGCTGACGCCTACCCATATGATGGCCGTGTTCGTAAAAACACTGAATTGCACTCCATATTTTTCGCGGGGTATTGATCCTGCCCGTTCAGCCAGAAAACCACATTGCACACATTAAATTTATTAACCACTAAAGGGAATTCACAATGAAAAGCTTAACTATGATTAGTATTCTTGCCGTTGTCGTTATGGTTTCGGCCTGCGATAAGACAGAGCAGACAAATCAAAAAACATCCTTGCCAGCGACCCCAGTTTTTGAGTTGAAAGTCGTCAATTGGGGGCCTAAATCAGCAAAAGTTGGAACGAATCCGAATAAACAACCTGATGGAAGTATGGGGGTGTGGATTGAAGTTGTAGGGACGCAAGGTCTTGGGGATGCGCAAGTTTTATTTGGCGGTCAACCAGCCAAAGGGACTTCAGTGCAAGATAAGAATGTCAATGCGGCTATCTCCACTGAGGAGCTTATTCAGCCCGGTAGTAAAGATGTGGTTGTCAAGCAAATTTCAACTGGAAAGACTTACCCGGTAGGTACATTTACAGTTGAGTCTGCAAACTAACCATGAAGCTATTAACGATCGGTGCTTCCGGGTATATTGGAAAGCAGTTGTACGCAAGAGCAATGACTGGTTTTGGCGGTTATGGCACATCTTCTGTAGGTGCAGATAGGTTGATTCAGTTGCGGTTGGATGCCCCTGCTGATTTTGACTACGGGCTTATTCTGCCAAGCGATGTCGTGTTCTTAACTGCTGCTATATCCGCCCCTGATATTTGTGCGCGCGAACACGATCGTGCCTGGGCGGTGAATGTAACAGGTACTTCAGAATTCATAACACAAGTGATCGCCCGTGGTGCGCGAGTGGTGTTTTTCTCCAGTGACACGGTCTACGGCGAACGCAGCAATACATTTGATGAAACCGCAGAAAGCCAACCTGCCGGTGAATATGCTGAAATGAAAAGTGAGGTGGAAAAGCGGTTTTTAGGCAGTCCACTCTTCAAATCTATCCGCCTTTCATACGTGTTTTCACGAGAAGATAAATTTACAAAATACCTATCTGGCTGCGCTGAGCGGGGCGAGGAGGCGGAGCTATTCCATCCCTTCTATCGGGCGATCGTTCATCGTGACGATGTTGTTGAGGGGGCGCTCGCGCTCGCCCAGCGCTGGGACGAGTTCCCGCAGCAAGTGATTAATTTTGGTGGTCCCGAGGTGCTGTCAAGAATAGATTTTGCTGACTGCTTGAAGAGTGCTGCATTGCCGAATCTGAGATATCGGGTTACGGTGCCGGGGGACGATTTCTTTAAAAATCGGCCCCGAGTTATTGCAATGTCGTCAAATGTCTTGCCAGAACTACTGGGGCGATCTGCTCGTCGTTTGCTTGAAGCGGCGCAAATTGAGTTTGCGTCAAGATAGATTTATGAGTTGTTGTATTGAAAGTTTCGAGGATCAAGATGAGTAAAAAAATCTTAATTACGGGTATGACTGGGCAAGTAGGTTCCCAGTTGGCTGACTATGTTTTGAAAAATACAGAATATGATGTTGTAGGAATGATGCGTTGGCAGGAGCCGATAGATAATCTGTATCATCTGACAACCCGAATCAACAACAAGGACAGGATCAGCCTCTACTACGCAGACTTGAATGATTATGCGTCCATATCAAGGATGCTAGGAGATGTGAGGCCGGAGTTTATTTCTCACTTGGCTGCGCAATCGTATCCAAAAACATCATTCAATGTCCCAATCGAAACCTTGCAGACCAACATCATTGGTACTGCCAATCTGTTGGAGAATATTCGGCAGCTAAAAGAAGTCGACGAGTATGATCCTGTAGTGCATGTGTGCTCTTCAAGCGAGGTGTATGGTAAAGCCAAACCCGGGGTGCCTTTGGCAGAAGACACTCCTTTTCATGGTGCCAGCCCCTACAGCATTAGCAAAATAGGTGCCGATTATCTGGGGCAGTTTTATGGGGAGGCCTATGGACTACGGACCTTTATTACCAGGATGGGGACGCATTCCGGCCCGCGACGGAGTGATGTGTTTTTTGAAAGCACTGTTGCCAAACAAATTGCCTTGATTGAGGCTGGTCATCAAGAACCAGTCATTAAGGTCGGCAACCTGTCAAGCACAAGAACTTTTCAAGATGCACGAGATGCGGTAAGAGCCTACTTTTTGCTCCTTGAGGCAAGCGAGAAGGGACATATTAAGTGCGGTGACTATTTCAATATTGCTGGTGAGGAAGTCTTCAAATTGCCAGAGGTTATCGATCTGCTTTTGAGTATGAGCACCCGCAAGGATATTAAGGTTGTTACGGACGAAGACAGGCTGCGTCCAATTGATGCCGATTATCAAATGTTTGACAACACGAAAATCAGGTCTGCAATCAACTGGAAACCTGAGATAACAGCTCGACAAATGTTCAGTGACTTGCTGAATCATTGGAGAAATGAAATAGCCAAAGGGAAGATACCTTTGAACAGGTAAGTAGTTTGGTGGGTTGGCGTAGTTCGGTTTCTTTGAATAAAGTTTGGGATGTAAAAATGATAATAAGAGCGCGTGCTCCCTTGCGCCTTGGTCTGGCTGGCGGCGGCACTGATGTGGCGCCCTATTGCGATACCCACGGCGGCTATGTCCTTAATGCCACTATAGACCGCTATGCCTATGCAGTGATTAAGTTGCTGGACGAACCAGTAATTCGCTTCGTTGCGACAGATCAGCAGTCTGAAAAGGTCAAGGCTCTTGCAGTGCCATTGGAACTCAATGGCAAGCTGGATCTTCACAAGGCGGTTTACAACCACATGATCCAGCAGTACAACGGGGGCAAGCCTATTGCGTTGGAGCTTAGTACCTTCTGCGATGCCCCTGCTGGCTCGGGCTTGGGCTCATCTTCCACCTTGGTGGTGGTGATGATCCGTGCTTTTGCTGAGTTACTGAATCTTCCGCTGGATGACTACACCATTGCGCATTTGGCTTTCAAAATCGAGCGTGTGGATTGCGGTTTGCAAGGTGGTCGGCAAGATCAGTATTCAGCAACCTTTGGTGGCTTCAATTTCATGGAGTTCTACGCAGACGAGCGGGCGGTGATCAATCCCCTCCGTATCAAAAACTGGATCATCTGTGAGCTAGAGGCCTCGCTGGTTCTTTTTTACACCGGTGTGTCACGCGAGTCGGCCAAGATCATTGCGGACCAAAGCAACAATGTGACAGCCGGTGCCGTGGATGCTATAGAAGCCATGCATGGCATCAAGCACGAAGCGCTGGTAATGAAAGAGTGCCTGCTAAGAGGTGATTTCACTGGCATTGTTGACAGCATGCGTGCCGGATGGGACAGCAAGAAACGCTCTGCCAAAACAGTATCCAACCCGCTTATCGACTCTATCTATGACTCTGCTATCAACGCAGGTGCCTTGGCTGGCAAAGTGTCAGGCGCTGGCGGTGGCGGATTCATGATGTTTTTTGTGCCAACTGAACACCGCATGGATGTGGTTCGCACCTTAAATCAATTTGACGGCCAAGTAAGCAACTGCCATTTCACGAAACACGGTACACAAGCATGGAGAATTTGATGAAAGATTATATAAAGGCTCAAATTGGCGAAACGCAGCGTGTGATGACAGCCATGCTGGCAGACGCCGAAATCCTTGCAGCAGTGGAAGCGGCATCCCGCTCATGCATTAACAGCTTGCAAAATGGTGGCAAGATTTTGTTGGCCGGAAATGGCGGTAGTGCTGCCGATGCGCAACATATCGCAGGTGAATTTGTGAGCCGTTTTGCTTTTGATCGTCCGGGATTGCCGGCCATTGCTCTCACTGTCGACACCTCTGTCCTCACCGCTATTGGAAACGACTACGGTTACGAAAAGCTTTTTACTCGTCAAGTCCAGGCGCATGGAAATAAGGGAGATGTATTCATCGGCTATTCAACTTCTGGTAAATCTCCCAATATCTTGGCAGCGTTTGAGGAGGCACGTAAGCTCGGGCTTGTGTGTATAGGGCTGACGGGGAATCGTGGAGGGGCGATGCTGGAGTTATGTGACTATATACTGGCTGTTCCGTCTGGCGACACCCCTAAAATACAGGAAGGACATCTGGTACTCGGGCATATTTTGTGCGGCTTGGTTGAGCAAGCAATATTCCAAAAGCCAGCCTGATGGAGGCGATTGTTCTAGCCGGCGGGTTCGGTACACGGTTACGGCAAGTCGTTCCCGATTTGCCAAAACCGATGGCACCTGTCGCCGGACGTCCATTCCTCGAAATATTGCTTTCGTCCTTGGCGGGGCATGGCTTCACTCGCGTCGTGCTTTCACTTGGCTTCATGGCGGAGAAGATCATCGAGCACTTCGGCGACACCTATCTGGGGATGGAATTGGTGTATGAGGTTGAATCACAACCCTTAGGTACCGGAGGAGCAATCCGCGCAGCATTGGCACGTTGTGTAGACGATCATGCATTCATCTTCAACGGCGACACCTATTTGGATCTTGAGGTTGATGCGCTGGAAAAAATATGGCTTGCGACACGTCATCCGGTGATCGTAGTGCGTGAAGTGCCGGACACGGCACGTTTTGGCAAAATAAAAATGTGTGATGGACAGGTTATTGCTTTCGAAGAAAAAGGCGCTGCCGGACCTGGTCTTATCAATGCGGGTTGTTATGTACTCCCAAAAGATGCATTAGACGATTTTTCTCTAGGCCAATCTTTTTCCTTGGAGACTGAATTTTTCATCAAATACCTGCACCGCTCCAGATTCAATGGCTTCGTTACTCACGGTCGTTTCATTGACATTGGTGTACCAGAGGATTACGAGCTTGCGCAGACGGTGCTGGCAGAGTTGTAACATGCCGAAAAATCGCGCACTGTTTCTTGATCGAGATGGGGTCATCAATCATGACTCCGGTTATACATCCTGCATAGAAAAATTTCGATTCATCGAAGGTATTTTCGAGCTTTGCCTAGCAGCAAAAAGGTCGGGTTATCTATTGATCGTGGTAACAAATCAAGCAGGTATCGGTCGCGGCTATTATTCGGAAGAGGATTTTTTTACGCTAACAAAATGGATGCGTGAGATTTTCGAAAAAGAGGGTGCCCCAATAGTGGATGTTTTTTATTGCCCCTATCATCCCGACCATGGCGTGGGTCATTACAAGAGCGATTCCCTCGATCGCAAACCTAATGCGGGAATGCTCTTTCGTGCTGCGGAAAAGCACGACATTGATCTCGAACATTCCATCTTGATCGGAGACAAGGATTCAGACATGCAAGCGGCTAGGACGGCTGGGATCAGGACAAGATGTCACTACCTACCGAACAAACACGATCCACTATCTCCCGCCGCCACGTGCAGCATTCAGCTACTGAAAGAAGGAATCGCTCAATTAAATGGATCAGTAATGTCGTGAACGAGAGACATTTAATAAAATTATGGCCAAAGACCTCCGTCGTGATCGTCAATTGGAATGGCGAATCCTTCCTGGAAAAATGTCTTCGCGCCTTACTGGACCAGACGCTTCCACCATATGAGATCATTCTGATAGACAACGCAAGTACTGATGAGTCGATCAATATCGTTAAACAGTTCCCTTCGATCCGGGTGCTCGCGCAAGATAAAAACACCGGGTTCGCGCGCGGCAACAATACAGCGATCGCATCCGCGTCTAAGGAATCTGAATGGATTGCTCTCATCAATCCAGACGCATTCGCCGAACCGCAATGGTTGGAATCGCTTTTGACAACGGCCGAGTCTAATCGAGAGTTCGATGTGTTCGGTAGCAAGCTGATAAAGGCCGGCAATTCTTCCATTCTTGACGGTGCCGGCGATGCTTATCACATGAGCGGGTTGGTGTGGCGCACGGGACATGGTGCACCGGCACCGACTTTTGCAGAGCACGAGTATGAGTACGAAATATTCTCTCCATGTGCGGCTGCAGCACTTTATCGACGCAGTGCCTTGCAACAACTAGGTGGCTTCGATGAAGACTACTTCTGCTATGTGGAAGACGTGGATCTCGGTTTTCGTCTTAGGCTGGCAGGATATCGATGTCTGTATGTGCCAACGTCCATCGCTCATCATGTCGGTTCAGGCACGACAGGCGGTCAGCATAGCGATTTCGCCCTCTATCACGGTCATCGCAATCTGGTGTGGACGTTTGTAAAGGATATGCCGGGCATTCTATTCTGGTTGCTGCTGCCATTGCATCTGCTGTTGAACCTGGCATCCGTCATCTGGTTCACGTTGCGTGGACATGGCCGTGTGATATGGCGCGCCAAGCGCGATGCGCTGTTGGGATTGCCGAAAATATGGCGCAAACGCCGTCAGGTTCAAAGGACTCGGGTTGCTTCAATCAGTGAAATTTGGAAGCAGTTGGATAAACGAATAATTAAAACAAAACGAGACAATCAAAAAACATGAGCACCGCCATCTCGACAATTATCGTTAACTACAACGCAGGCAATTTTCTGCGTAGTTGTGTCGACTCCTTGCTGAATTGCCCACTTGAGATCGAAATCATCGTGGTTGATAACGCCTCGGTGGATGACAGTCTGGATACGTTGCAAGGACTGCCAGGTGTGCGCATCATCAGGAACCCTACAAATGTCGGCTTTGCTGCCGCGTGCAATATTGGATTGCGTGTTGCGTCTGCGCCGGTTCTGCTGTTTATCAATCCTGATTGTTTTTTCAAGCCGGGTACGCTGAGCGAGCTGATGAGCGCGCTGAGCCAGGATGATAGCGTCGGCATGGTGGGAGGTTTTCTTGCCAATCCTGACGGGACTGAACAGGCAGGCGGACGACGCGCTGTACCTACGCCGTGGCGTTCTTTTGTACGAGCATTCGGACTGGTACGTTTTGCGGATCGCTGGCCGCGGCTGTTCTTTGATTTTCATTTGCATAAGCAACCGTTGCCGGATCGCCCTATCGAGGTAGAGGCAATTTCCGGCGCTTGCATGATGGTCAGGCGCGAGGCCATTCTGGATGTCGGCGAGTGGGACGAAGGTTATTTTCTGCATTGCGAAGATCTGGACTGGTGCATGCGCTTCCGGCAAAAGGGATGGAAGATCCTGTTCGTCCCGTCCGCACATATCAGTCATGCGCTGGGTGTATGCAGTCGCAGCAGGCCCATATTTGTGGAGTGGCACAAGCACAAGGGGATGATGCGGTTTTATAAAAAATTCTTCAGCCACCAATATCCTGGCCTGTTGATGGCGCTGGTAGCATTTGGCGTGTGGCTGCGGTTTGGTCTTGTCGCCGCTTATCACACGGTCAGACGGTTTTCGCGTGCGCTGGGTTTTCGCCGTGGATAACGCAGCAGCAAAAAATGGCGTTGGTGTTCTAGGTGCGACCAGTTTTGTAGGGACATGTTTATTGCCGTCACTGATCAGGGAAGCGCGGCAGATCACTGCGTTCTCGCGACATGCGGTGGAGCGGAATGATCAGGGCGTCAAATGGCAAAAGCCTCTTTTTTCATCCTCGCCGGACAATTCATCCACACAAATCCCCCTCTGGATTTGCGTCGCGCCGATATGGGTGTTGCCCGATTATTTCGATTTGATGCGATCCCACGGTGTGCAGCGGGTCGTTGCACTTTCTTCCACCAGCCGTTTTACAAAACAGGATTCCTCTGATCCCGAAGAGCAAGCTGTTGCGCGTCGCCTCATCGAGGCAGAAGCGCAATTGCAGGAATGGGCAGAACGTCACGGGATCGATTGGGTGATCCTGCGACCAACATTGATTTACGGCGACGGGCAGGACAGGAATATCAGCGAGATCGTTCGCTTCATCCGTCGTTTTCACTTTTTCCCGTTGTTTGGCAAGGCAAAGGGTCTGCGGCAGCCAATTCATGCTCAGGATGTGGCTAGCGCATGTGTTGGTGCTTTACTGGTACGTGACGCGGCGAACCACGCTTACAACATCTCTGGTGGCGAGACGCTCTCTTACCGTGAAATGGTCATCCGTGTGTTTGACGCCCTTGGCCGCCGACCGCGCGTGCTAACCGTGCCGCTGTGGATATTTCGTCTGGCTGTGAGCATGCTTCGCTGCTTGCCGCGTTATCGGCAATGGTCAGCGGCCATGGCAGAGCGTATGAACCGTGATTTGGTGTTTGACCATACAGAGGCAGCGCGTGTCATCGGATTCAAACCACGCCAATTTTCTGTTTCACCAGAGGATGTAGCGAAATGACATTCGCCGAGCCATCAATTAAATCTCTGTTTTTGGAGATGCGTTTTGATGCTCAGGTTTTGGCATCTGGCTCGGGCTTTCTCGTACAAAATGAGCGGCATGTCTTCCTCGTTACGAATCGTCACAATGTGACCGGGCGGAACAACAAGACGGGAGAAGTGATTTCAAAGACGTGCGGCACTCCAAACGAAATTGTGATCAGCCACAACCGCCTGGGGCAGCCAGGAATCTCCATAGAAAAAGTTGAGCCACTTTTTGTTGATGGAATCCCACGTTGGTTTGAGCATCCGAACCTTGGGGCGGCGGCTGATTTTGTTGCATTGCCATTAGTGCAACTCGCTGATGTGGCTGTTCATCCATACAACATGGATTCGTTGGGGCCCGAGATTTTTCTTGCTCCATCAGATGTCGTGAGCGTCGTAGGGTTTCCGTTTGGGCTTCGCGGTGGCGGCTCATTTGCTGTGTGGGCGACGGGATTCTTCGCATCGGAACCGAGTGTTGATTTCAACGGGCTGCCAGTTTTTTTGATTGACTGCCGTACCCGTGAAGGGCAATCTGGCTCAGCCGTAATCGCATACCGTAGCGCTGGTGTTGTGGCCGAAAAGATTGGCACGCTCACGGTGCATGAAGAACCTGTTACCAGCTTTCTTAGAATCTATAGCGGCAGAATCAACAAGGACTCGGATATCGGCATGGTTTGGAAAGCCGAAGCTATTCGTGAGTTGATTGAATCGGTTCCAGCAAATGCGTGTTCTGCTTTGACGGCGGGGCATATTTGATGTTCATTGAACGAGGGGCGCGCCTTCTCTCGGTGATGGAATATGCGCACTTGCTGATGCCGATAAATTTTCCTGACGATGAGTCGTGGATCAACCGTTATGGCATCGTGTCTGAGCTTGGTGTAGATCTGCTGATGCCGGTTGCGACCTCGGCTGGCCGATACCGCTTTATGCCCGGCCCGGAGTTTTCGCCAAGGCTTTATCGTGGGCAGAACCAATTTTCTCAACGTGCACGCCTTCAATCTTCAGGGTGAAGAGCGACGTTGATGCCCTTTACTGGGTAGCTAAGAGCATCGAACTTTCAGCGGTGATGGACCGTCACCCGGCAACAAGGGATTTGATGGCGTATCAGATTGAAGGGCTGGATTTTGCGCTGAGTATTGAGGCCATTGCGCAGCATTACCAGTATCCAACGCAGCTGCTGGATTTTTCCCGGTCGCGAGATGTGGCGATGTTTTTCGCAACCTGCGCATACGATCAAGCGGGGGATATCTTTTTGCCTCTCCAGTAGGGTACTGCTGTCCTCTACACGGTGGATTTGCGGGAACTGATTCTGCAACGTGGTGGGCAAACTAGTTTTTTGCCGCTAGGGCTGGAACCGCTGCCTCGGCCTGAAGCGCAACGCGCCCTTGCTTTGCGCTTGGGGCCAAGTGAGAACCTGAACGATATGCCATGGGTACAGCACCAGGCGATTGAAATTACACCAGCGCTTTCTCGACACTACTTTGAAATGTTCGACGGTGGGAAGAAGCTGTTCCCAGATAACCCTTTCGACGAATACATTGCCGCGTTGCGCACCAATCGAACCTTGCCCTTGCAAGCCCTTGAATTTGGCATTGGTCAAGGACTGCTGCCTGCGCACCCAGAGGGCGTTACAGGCGCGCGTAATGCGTTGAAGGCCGCAGGTTATGCCGTTGAAGACCGTGCGGTCGATATTGAAGAAAGCGTAGTGCAGGCTGCTGCGGACGAGTGGGTCGTGCGCAAGTTGGATTATTTCAGCCGTATTCGCATGCGCCGGGCAGCTGATCATATGGTGATTGAGTGACCGTGTGCTTTTGTAAAAGCCAACGATGTAGTCAGCTACATCGATCGTTGCCCTTCAAATTTAGGGTTTTGTCAAAAAATTCGGAAATTCAGTGATGCCAACATCTCCAGCTCCATCAACAGTAGAAAATATAATTGAATCTGTTTTTACGCCGTCATACACGATGGAACTAACAAAAAAATATCCGACTTTTCCATCATAAACAGCTGCAGCAGACTGAAGTCGGCCTCTTCCATTCCCCAATTTTAAATATTGATTAACAGCTTCCAAGTGTTTTTCTTGACTTAATGGAAAAGAGTCATCTAACTTGCTATTTGAAGCTACCAAATATTTTTCTAGTGTTTTGAGTTCGTTCTTCATGGCGGCAATACTATCTTTTACTTCTTTGTGCATGGCTATTCCTGGTTGGTTGAAATTTTAAAAAGATGTCGATGATTGATTTTATTTTCGATTCAAACAAGTCGAGCAAGTTTACCTGTTGGTGGGGAGCTTCGAAAAATCAAACGGACTAACTGCTTTCTTCTTATTTGCTTCCAGATAATCTGCCCACCATTGCATCATCAATCGCCGCTCATCCAGGTGCTCTGCCTTATGAATGTATGCCGCACGAACAGAATTTCTCTCCTGGTGGCTCATCTGCCGCTCCACGGCATCCCTAGACCACAATCCTGATTCGATCAATGCACTACAAGCCATAGTTCTGAAGCCATGACCGCAAACTTCCGTCTTGGTGTCATAGCCCATGGTTCGCAGCGCCTTGTTAACAGTGTTCTCGCTCATGGCAAGTTTCGGATTGTGGTCACCCGTAAAAATCAGTTCATGATTGCCGGTTGAACTGTAAATGCGTCTCAATAATGAAGTGGCCTGAGTGCATAACGGAACGAGGTGAGTGGTCCGCATTTTTGATCCGCGATGCGCAAACCTGATGCCGTCTATTGCCTCACGCTCGGCGGGTATGGTCCATATAGCACGGTCAAAGTCTATTTCGTTCCAGCGGCCAAAGCGCAACTCGCTAGAGCGTATGAATATCAGCAGTGACAGTTCAACAGCCAGTTGCGTTAACGGGCGTCCCTTATAACTAGCAATGCGATTCAGTAGTTCAGGAATACGCTCAAAATCCAGGGCGGCGCGATGCTTGGTTTTACTTGTTGGCACCGTCCCAGCAATGTCTTGGGCAGGGTTGTAGTCGATCAGGCCACTTTGGACGGCATAGCGCATGATGGATGTGACGCGTTGCTGTAGTCGTGATGCAACCTCTAAACGATTGGACTTGGCCACTGCTTTGATAGGAGTGAGAAGGTCACGTGTTTTTAGATCTTTGATGTTGGCTTTGCCAATGGAAGGAAAGATGTCCGAAACCAAACTTTGCAAAATTCTGGCGCTATGCGCTTCTGACCACTTTTTATTGTTGGCATGCCATGCTCGTGCAACCTCCTCAAACGAGGTTCCATTACGTTCTTCGAATTGCTCTTGTTTTTTTTGTGCGCCGGGATCTATGCCAGTGGCCAGCAATTGTTTGGTTTGAGCGCGTTTTTCACGTGCTGCTGCCAGGGTCGTTGTGGGATATACACCAATAGCCAGGGTCTTTTGTTTGCCGCCAAAGCGATAATTCAGTCGCCAGTATTTAGAACCGTTGGGATGCACAAGAAGATGCATTCCCTCACCATCGGTTAACTTGTACTGTTTGTCGGTTGGCTTGGCAGCCCTGATTTGCACGTCATTTATGGCCATATTCTGCTCGCTTGTTGGTATAAACAATATCGAACCAGCATATACCAACATTTATACCAACAGCAAGTCCTTGATGTCGGTAGGCTTCAGTTGACCTTGGTAGAGTGAAAAAGCCTTGAAACCCGCATGAATGCTAAGTTTTAGGCAAAAAAATAGACCTCGGTTGAGGTCTATTGAAGTACTGATGGTGCCCACGGAGGGACTCGAACCCCCACACCTTGCGGCACATGGACCTGAACCATGCGCGTCTACCAATTCCGCCACGTGGGCCTTCTGAAAGATGAGCAGTATAGCGGAACCCTCTTGGAAGTCAACCATCGATTGCATCGAATTTGCATCTTTATCGACTTATTATGCAAACATCGTCGTCGTCCGTTACACTGACTCCCGTTCTAATAACAATTAACCAAAACAGCTTTTGAGCCAATTCTCTTATACCATTCCCAGCCGCGAGGAAATTCTCGGCATCTTACGTACGGCCACCGGTTCGCACGACGCGTCAACACTAGCTACCGCTCTCGGCGTAAAGCCTGACGAGATGGACGGCTTGATGCGCCGCTTGAACGCGATGGAGCGCGATGGGCAGATCAAGCCCGACCGCGCAGGCAATTATCAACTTGCCCATTCTTCCAATTTTATTGAAGGCCGCGTCAGCAGTCATCGTGACGGCTTCGGCTTTCTGATTCCGGACGACGCCAGTGCCGATATCTTTTTGCCTGAAAAAGAAATGCAAAAAGTATTGCATGGTGATCGCGTGCAAGCGCGCATCATCGGCACGGATCGCCGTGGTCGCCCAGAAGGCACCATTGTTGAAGTGGTCTCGCGTGCGAATAGTCATGTGATCGGCCGCCTGCTGAATGAAAACGGCGTCTGGGTTGTTGCACCTGAAGACAAGCGCATCGGTCAAGACATCATGCTGGCCGGTTCGCCAGGCAAGGCAAAGACAGGGCAGGTCGTCAGCGTTGAGTTGACTGAACAGCCTTCGCGTTTCAGCCAGCCAGTTGGAAAAATTGTTGAAGTCCTGGGCGACATCGACGATCCCGGCATGGAAATCGAAATCGCAGTACGTAAGTACGGCGTGCCGCATGAATTTTCCGAAGCCGCGAAAAAAGCGGCTGCCAAACTGCCGAGCGAAGTGCGTGCAGTTGATTTGCATGATCGTGTTGATTTGCGCGACGTGCCTCTGGTTACTATCGACGGTGAAGATGCGCGTGACTTTGATGATGCGGTTTATTGCGAACCATGCAAAATTGGTCGTTCGGATGGTTTCCGTCTGATCGTTGCGATTGCCGACGTCAGCAATTATGTGAAGCCGAACGAAGCATTGGATGTTGATGCACTGGAACGCAGTACATCGGTGTATTTCCCGCGTCGCGTGATTCCTATGCTGCCGGAAAAATTGTCTAACGGCTTGTGTTCGTTGAACCCGGGCGTTGATCGTTTGACTTTGGTGTGCGATGCAGTGATTACCACCAAAGGTGAAATCAAGGCTTACCAATTTTATCCAGCAGTGATTCACTCCGCTGCGCGTCTGACCTATACAGAGGTTGCTGCGATTCTCGGTAATACCAAAGGTACAGAAGCGGCGAAGCGTCCGGCCCTGGTGCCACATCTGCTGAATCTGTATGGTGTTTATCAAGCCTTATTGCAAGCACGCCATGCGCGCGGTGCGATTGACTTTGAAACGACTGAAACTTATATCGTTTGTAATGAAGTCGGCAAGATTGAACAAATTCTGCCGCGTACTCGTAACGAAGCGCATAAGCTGATTGAAGAGTGCATGTTGGCCGCCAACGTTTGTGCGGCTGATTTGCTACAGCGTCACAAGCATCACAGTCTGTATCGCGTGCATGCCTTGCCAACCAAGGAAAAGCTGAATCAGGTACGTACCTTCCTGAAACAAGTCGGTTTGAATCTGGGTGGTGGCGATAAGCCAACTGCATCTGATTACGCAGAGCTGATGCCTAAGATCAAGACGCGTCCAGATGCTTTGCTGTTGCAAACGATGTTGTTACGTTCAATGCAACAGGCTGTCTACAGTCCTGAGAATATTGGTCACTTTGGTTTGTCGTATGAAGCTTATGCGCATTTCACCAGCCCGATTCGCCGTTATCCAGATTTGCTGACACATCGTGCCATCAAAGCGATCTTGCAAGGCAAGCGTTATGAGCCTAGAGGTATCGATACCAGCGTATTGAATACGATGCTGTCGCCTGCCGCGCGCAAGAAGCATGCGCAAGACAAGGCTGAGGGCAAACAGAAGGCTGAAGGCGATCTGGCGATCTGGGAAGCCTTGGGCATCCATTGCTCGGCGAATGAGCGCCGTGCTGATGAAGCATCGCGTGACGTCGAAGCCTGGCTCAAATGCTATTTCATTCGTGACAAGCTGGGCGAGGAATTCACTGGTGTGATTTCCGGCGTGGCTACCTTTGGTATTTTCGTGCAGCTGGATTCGCTGTTCATCGAAGGTATGGTGCACGTGACTGAGCTGGGCGCGGATCACTTCAAATTCGATGAGGCGCGTCATGAGCTGCGTGGTGAACGTACCGGCATACGTTATCAACTGACAGATCGCGTGACGGTACAAGTCAGTCGCGTCGATCTGGATGCACGTAAGATTGATTTGCGTCTGGTGACAGAGCCGGGCATTCGTACAGTATTGAAAAACGAAGCACGTCGCGCTGATAGCGAACATCAACGTAGCCAAAAAACAGAGAAGAAAGGTGCAGCAAAGACTACGTCTACTGCGGCCGCTCCTGGCAAGAAAGCGAAAGCCAAACGTACACCGGCTACGCCTAACAAACAGCGTGCACCAGCCGTGCACCCTAAACCAAGTAAGAAGAAGCGATAAAAATGAAGAGCAAGATGATTTTCGGCTTTCACGCCGTCACGGCGCGTTTGCGCCATGAAGCCTCTTCGGTAGAAGAAATTTATATTGACGCCGGTCGCCATGATCAGCGTATGAAGGATTTGATCCGCGCAGCAGAAGGCGCCAAAGTACGCATCATTCCAGCTGATGATGCACGCCTGAGCAGCATCGTCGGTACACGTCGCCATCAAGGTGTGGTTGCCAAGGCTGGAGAGTTGTCGCTGGCACGTAACCTGGATGAATTGCTGGATGCTATCGATGGCCCACCTTTGCTGTTGGTGCTGGATGGCATTACCGATCCGCATAATCTCGGTGCATGTTTGCGTGTAGCGGATGGCGCTGGTGCACATGCTGTGATCGCACCTAAAGATCGTGCAGTCGGTTTGAATGCGACGGCAGCTAAAGTTGCCAGCGGTGCGGCTGATACCGTTCCCTACATCACGGTGACGAATCTGGCACGCACGCTGCGAGAACTCAAAGAGCGCGACATCATGTTGATCGGTACCACCGACGACTCAGAAAAAGGCTTGTACGAAGCTGATTTCTCCGGTCCGGCTGCACTGATCATGGGTTCTGAAGGTGAGGGCATGCGTCGCCTGACGCGCGAAACATGTGATGTGCTGGTCGGCATTCCAATGTTCGGCTCCGTCGAGAGCCTGAACGTATCCGTGGCTTCAGGCGTTTGCCTGTACGAAGCCCGCAGACAGCGGATCGCTACCGGTTCATAGTCAAGCAGAGTAGCCTTGCAATGTGGCGGGTGTTGGGTGAAATACTCAACACCCGCCACGTTTTGCTATAACAGGCTAATATTGTTGTTCGAGCATTTTTCGCATAATCATATTCATTCCATGTTTAGTCGTATTCGAGAAGATATAGCCAATATCATTGTCCGCGATCCCGCTGCGCGCAATGAATGGGAAGTTATTACCTGCTATCCAGGGTTTCATGCTGTTGTCATGCAACGCTGGGCAAACTGGTTCTGGCTGCATGACCTCAAGTGGCTGGGGCGGTTTACTTCGCATATTGCACGCTGGTTGACCGGTATTGAAATTCATCCAGGTGCAAAGATCGGGCGTCGTGTATTCATTGATCACGGTTTTGGTGTGGTGATTGGTGAAACCGCAGAAGTCGGTGACGACTGTACGATCTATCAAGGCGTCACGCTGGGTGGTACTTCCCTGAGCAAAGGCGCGAAGCGCCATCCGACTTTAGGCACTGGTGTCATCATCGGTGCTGGTGCGCAAGTGCTAGGTGGCTTTACTGTTGGCGAAGGTGCCAAGGTCGGCTCGAACGCCGTGGTGGTACGTGAAGTGCCTGCAGGTGCGACGGCAGTTGGTAATCCGGCACGCATTATCTTGAAAGATAATGCCCGTGATGAAGCGGCCGCGCGCATGTTTGCTGCTTATGGCGTGACACCTAACGGTGACGATCCTTTGTCCAAGGCATTGCACGGTTTGATCGATAATGCGGCGACGCAGGAACATCAGATCGAAAAGATACTGGCTGCATTGAAGTGCGCTGGAATCGATTGCGAAACCTTGATTACCACAGAAAAATTTGATCCCGAAGAGCTGAATAAGCTGGTCGAGTAAGCGCTTATACATGAATGATGAAGTAACGAATTCCGCATCCTCCGAGTCGCAAGACAACGGACAACTCATGTTCGATGCCGGCGAAATCCGTGTGTTGGCAGTACTGGCAGAAAAAGAGGCACTGACGCCGGATGCCTATCCTATGTCTATCAATGCACTGACCAACGGCTGCAATCAATTGACGAGTCGTGATCCAGTGATGGCGCTGACTGAAGAGGACGTTCAGGGCATTCTGCAGCGTCTGATAGAAAGCAAGTTCGTTGCTGAGGTTAATCAGGCTGGTGCGCGTGTCACCAAGTATCAGCACAGACTGCGCATGAAATGGTCGCTGGAGCAGGATAAATTAGCGGTCCTGACGGTTTTGATGTTGCGCGGTATTCAGACTGCAGGCGAGATTCGTACGCGCTCAGGTCGCTTGCATGAGTTCGCTGCAATTGTGGATGTTGAAGCAGCGCTGCAATTTTTGATCGATAAATATCCACCTTTGGTTGCGCGTTTACCGCGTACGCCTGGTACCAAAGAGGTGCGTTATGCACCGCTGCTATCGGGTGAAGTGTTTCCTGAGTCGAGTGAAACTGCTTCAAGTTCACCAAGTAGCATGGCGAGCAATGTGAGTCGACAGGATAGAGTTGCGCAGTTAGAAGCAGAAGTTGCTGCTCTACGGCAAGAGGTTGCTGCGCTGTCTGCCCAGTTTCAGCAATTCAAACAGCAGTTTGAATAATCAATGACGGGCTTGAAGCAGGGCGCAAAAATCAGTTGCCGACTTCAAGTCCATTCAAGTTAAAACGACGGATTTCTCCAGTCATATCGATTGCCAGCCAGTCACCGCGTGGCGTGGCAGCATCATCCAGATCCCAATCAGACAGTACATAACGTACACGCGCCTTGCCATCTTCCTGATAGTCATGGCGAGCAGGTCTATGTGTGTGTCCATGAATCATGGTTGCAGTTGCAGTCTGCGTGAATAGCTCTGCGATCGCAGTCGCATTGACATCCATGATGTCATAAGATTTTTCTCGTTGTGCAGCACGGCTTCCTGTACGCAGATTTTCGATAATTGCTTTGCGTTGCGTGAGCGGCAATGCGAGGAAATTCTGTTGCCACTCAGCTTGTCGTACTTGTGCGCGAAACTGCATGTACGCGGCATCATCGGTGCAATAAGCATCACCATGTGTGAGCACGATCAAGCGTCCAGTGATAGTGGTGACAAAGGGATCTGGTAGCAGAGTGATGCCAGTCGTTTCTGCAAATTGCTTGCCGACTAGAAAGTCGCGATTACCCGCGATCCAGAATATGGCTACACCGCTTGCGCTGACCTTCTTTAATTCATCGACGACTAGCTGATTGAATGGATCGGTGATGTCGTCATCACCAGCCCATGCTTCGAAGATGTCGCCGAGCAAATACAGCTGTTTTGTTTTCGTGGCTTGATGTTGCAGGAAATCGAAGAATGCCTGCGTGGTACGTGGCATTGCTGCCTGTAAATGCAAATCGGAAATAAAAAGCGCAGCCGTTTCAGGCTGCGCTTGATTCGTCGAAGCAGAGGATAAAGAAGAGGTCATATCATGCATCGAAGATGGTTGTGCAGAAGCGATGCTTAGATAACTTCAGCTTTTTCGATGATGACGTCTTCCACAGGCACGTCGGCAAACATGCCGCTACGTGTTGTTTTGACTGCTTTGATTTTTTCAACGACATCGGTGCCATCGATTACTTTACCGAATACGCAGTAACCCCAGCCATCTTGTCCTGGATAGTCGAGGAAGGTGTTGTTGTTGATGTTGATGAAGAACTGCGCAGAAGCGGAGTGCGGTGCTGAAGTACGTGCCATAGCCAAGGTGTACACATCGTTTTTGAGGCCGTTTTTGGCTTCGTTTTCAACTGGCTCGTTGGTTGGCTTTTGTTTCATGCCTGGCTCAAAGCCGCCGCCCTGGATCATGAAGCCATCGATCACACGATGGAAAATGGTGCCGGCGTAGTGGCCCGAGTTAACGTAGGCAAGGAAATTCTCGACTGTCTTAGGTGCTTTTTCTGCGTCGAGTTCGATAGTGATGTTGCCGTGATTGGTGGTGAGGAGGACTGCCATATTATTCCTTGATAAATGTAGGGTGATAAAAACGGTGATGAAAATTAATTAACGATAGAAGCGGACTCGATGATCACTGGTGTGGTCGGTACGTTTTGATGACCGCCGCGATTGCCGGTGCTGACGTTCTTGATCTTGTCGACGACTTCCGTGCCTTTGATGACTTTGCCGAAGACTGCATAGCCCCAACCGTCACGGCTAGGGTAGTTCAGCATGCTGTTGTTGGAGGTGTTGATAAAGAATTGCGCGGTTGCCGAATGCGGTGCGCTGGTACGTGCCATCGCAATAGTATAGATGTCATTCTTCAGGCCATTCGCAGCTTCATTCTGGATAGGTGCACGCGTCGCTTTTTCTTTCATGTCTTTATCGAAGCCGCCACCTTGAATCATGAAGCCATCGATCACACGGTGGAAAATGGTGCCATTGTACTGGCCACTTTTTACATACTGTACAAAGTTCTCTACTGATTTCGGTGCTTTTTCCTGATTCAGTTCCAGCACGATATCGCCCATATTTGTTTTCAATAATACTTGTGGCGTATCTGCTGCATGTGCCAGTTGCAACATGCCTGAAAGTGAGATTGCTGCAACCATAGTCATGGCTTGGCGACGGGAAAATTTCATTCGAGCTTCTTTCGTTTAAATGAAGATGAGTAGTTTGCAGCGTATGGAACATCATCCAAGATAATGACGATGAATTAATATTCAATCCCTAGTCTGGTTGCGTGATCGCGCGCACTGTCATATTATGCCGTCCCGCTTGCGGCTTAGTTAGAGATGTTTCTTGAATTTTGTGCCGATTTTATCGAAGCTGGGAAACGTAAAAATAAAAATCGCTGCGCCACTGCCTGTTGCTTCAATAACAAATTTGGTCGGCGATTACGGTTTTTATCAATGCTATACTGCCGCGAAAACGTGCATTTTATCAAAAAGAAGTATGACTAAGTGTTTTGGCGGCGTCGCCGTAGCTGCGACCCGGAGTTGCTGATGCGCGTAAATGGCGATGCGCAGCCAGTCTTGTGACAAATCTTAGCCGAAACAGACAACCATTCATGAGTGCCCTGAAGATCTACAATACGCTGGCGCGTGAGAAGCAGCCGTTTACTCCTATCGAACCGGGCAAAGTCCGCATGTATGTGTGCGGGATGACGGTATATGACTTCTGTCATATCGGACACGCACGCGTGATGGTGGTGTTCGACCTGGTGCAACGCTGGTTGCGTACTTCAAACTACGAAGTGACTTATGTTCGCAACATCACCGACATCGATGACAAGATCATCAAGCGTGCCGCCGAAAACGGTGTTTCCATTTCGGCGCTGACACAGCGTTTCATCGACGCGATGGATGAAGATGCTGCTGCTCTGGGTGTACAGAAACCTGATCACGAACCACGCGCAACCAATTATGTGCCGCAGATGCTGGGCCTGATTGAAACGTTAGAGCGTAATGGTCTCGCTTACAAATCATCTGATGGTGATGTGAACTATTCAGTCCGTGACTTTCCCGGTTACGGAAAACTGTCGGGCAAATCGCTGGACGATTTGCGCGCCGGTGAGCGCGTCGATGTGAATACAGGCAAGCGTGATCCGCTGGATTTCGTCTTGTGGAAATCATCGAAAGAATCTGAGCCGGAAGAAGTGAAGTGGTCTTCCAAGTGGGGCAGTGGTCGTCCGGGCTGGCATATCGAATGTTCTGCAATGGCGTGTGAATTGCTGGGCGAACAATTCGATATTCACGGCGGCGGTGCCGATCTGCAATTCCCGCATCACGAGAATGAAATTGCCCAGTCGGAAGGCGCGAACCAGCATACCTTCGTCAATTACTGGATGCACAATGGCTTTGTGCGCGTCGACAATGAAAAGATGTCGAAGTCGCTGGGCAATTTTTTCACCATCCGCGAAGTATTAGCGAAATACGATTCCGAAGTCGTGCGCTTCTTTATCCTGCGCGCGCATTATCGCAGTCAGCTTAATTATTCCGACGCGCATCTGGACGATGCCCGCAACGCACTGACGCGTATGTATACCGCACTCAAGGATGTGGCGCCGGATAATTCGCCGCTAGATATGACGGAAGCGCATGCAGTGCGCTTTGCCGAAGCGATGAATGACGATTTCAATACGCCACTGGCGGTTGCCGTGTTGTTTGAATTGGCAAATGAAATCAATAAAACAAAATCGCTTGCTTTGGCGCGCCAACTGGTCGGACTCGCTGGTATAGTCGGTCTCTTGCAGCGCCCGGCTCAGCAATTTCTGCATGCCGGACTGGCCAATGAGGATGGTGGCGATATGGAAACATTTGTCATCGAGCAAATTGCAGCACGCGTCAATGCAAAAAAAGCAAAGAATTTTGCCGAAGCAGATCGCATACGTGCCGAGCTGCTGGAAAAAGGCATCATCCTGGAAGATAAACCGGGTGGAGTGACTGAATGGCGAAGGGCTTGATCTGATGGGGAAAACGATCTCCACTGAAGAAATGCGCATCCTGCCAGCCTACTGGGAGGACGCCAAGGTCGAGCTGATGAAGCGCGACCGTATTATGCGCAAGCTGATCCCTCAGTTTGGCGATTTGCATTTGGTTAGCCGCGGTGAGCCATTTTCTACATTGGCACGTTCTATCATAGGACAACAAATTTCGACCAAAGCTGCGGACTCGGTCTGGCAGCGTTTTCTCGAAATTTGTCCAAAATGCACGCCGGCACAAGTTATCAAGGCTGGTGACAAGCTGGCAACTTGTGGCTTATCCAAGCGTAAAGCAGAGTATATTTTCGATCTGGCCGACCATTTCAAGGCAAAACGTGTCAATTATGACAAGTGGGCTGAGATGGAAGATGAAGACGTTATCGCAGAGTTAATTCAAATTCGCGGTATCGGACGCTGGACAGCGGAGATGTTTTTGATATTTAATCTGCTCCGACCGAACATTTTGCCGCTGGACGACCTTGGTCTGCTGGCTGGCATTAGCCGTAACTATTTTTCTGGTGAGCCGGTTTCTCGTAGCGATGCGCGAGAAGTGGCCGCCAACTGGGAGCCTTACCGTACTGTTGCGACCTGGTATCTATGGCGCAGTCTGGACTCGGTAGCGGCAACAAACTAGGTAGAGATACGAAATCCACCGCGTGTTGAATCAAAAGGGTGCACGATGAGTAAAACGACTTTCCTCGGCTTTGAACAGCCGATTGCAGAACTCGATTCCAAGATCGATGAGCTGCGCTTTGTACAAGATGATTCTGCAGTCGATATCTCAGAAGAGATAGATCGTCTGTCGAAGAAGAGCCAGCAACTGACCAAGGATATCTACGCCAAGCTCACGCCGTGGCAAGTGTCCCAGATTGCACGCCATCCACAACGTCCATACACGATGGATTATGTGAATGAAATTTTCACCGACTTCCACGAATTGCACGGCGACCGCAGCTATGCGGACGATCTGTCCATCGTCGGTGGTCTGGCGCGCTTCAATGGCATGCCATGTATGGTCATCGGTCATCAAAAAGGTCGCGATACCAAAGAGCGCAGTATGCGTAACTTCGGTATGCCTAAGCCGGAAGGCTATCGCAAGGCGATGCGTCTGATGAAGCTGGCTGAGAAATTCGGTCTGCCAGTGTTTACGTTTGTTGATACCCCGGGCGCTTTCCCAGGTATTGATGCTGAAGAGCGCGGACAGTCGGAAGCGATCGGCCACAATCTCTACGTCATGGCTGAATTGAAAGTGCCGCTGATTGCAACCATCATTGGTGAAGGCGGCTCCGGCGGTGCGCTGGCGATTGCAGTTGGCGATGCCGTGCTGATGTTGCAATACTCGACCTACTCGGTAATCTCGCCAGAAGGTTGCGCATCGATTCTGTGGAAGTCGGCAGAACGTGCATCTGATGCAGCGGAAGCTTTAGGCTTGACCGCGCATCGTTTGAAAGCCATGGGCTTGATTGACAAGATCATCAATGAACCTTTGGGTGGTGCACATCGCGATCCTAAGCAGATGGCTGCATTGGTCAAGCGTGCATTGGCTGATACCGTGCGTCAATTCCAAGGTGTAAAAACCAAGGACCTGCTGGCAGCACGCCATGAAAAATTGATGAGCTACGGTAAATTCAAAGAGCTCAACACACCGGAATGATGCGTGACGAATAAAGAAACTGCGTCTATGCAAGGTGAATTTGAACGCGCGTTAGGGGAGATCCGGACGCGCGTTTCTCTTTCCGGCGTTGCCATACCAAAAGTTGCAGTTGCCTATAGCGGCGGATTAGATTCCGCAGCGCTACTGTATTTGTTGCATGCAATTGCGCAGTCGCAGCAAATAGAAATTTTTGCCTTCCATGTCCATCATGGTTTGAGTCCAAATGCTGATCAATGGTTGGCGCATTGTCAGCAACAGTGTGCCGCATTAGGCATTAGCTTTGATGTGCGCAAGGTGCAAATCGGCAAGAAGGAAAAAAACGGCATCGAAGAAGCTGCAAGGCTAAGTCGCTACGCTGCCTTGGGCGAGATGTGCCGAACACACGAGGTTCCCTTGCTGTTGACTGCGCATCACCAGGATGACCAAGCGGAAACGGTATTGCTGCAGTTGTTGCGTGGCTCTGGCGTAGCCGGCTTGTCCGGCATGGATAGCGCGAATCATGCAGCAGATTTATTGGGCGATGCCAATTTGCTGATGGGACGTCCCTTGTTGCAGGTGGCGCGTCTGGATTTGCAAGCATACGTCACAGCTCATGCGATTCAGTTTGTCGAAGATGAATCGAATCTCGATCCTCGCTATGCACGCAATGCCTTGCGTCATCAAGTGATGCCAACTTTGGAGCAGCATTTTCCAGGTTTTCAGCAACGTTTTGCGCGAACTGCGCAGCATGCGCAATCGGCGCAGCGTTTGTTGATCGAATTGGCTGCACAGGATTTGCACATCTGTTTGGATGGCGAGTGCCTTGATATTTCCAAATTAAAGCAGTTCAGCTCTGACCGTATCGATAACATGTTGCGTTACTGGTTCGGTTCGCGCGGTGTACGCATGCCATCGACTTCCTGGCTCAATGAAATGCGCTCGCAATTGCTGGAAGCCAAACATGATGCGCAGTTGTGCGTTACGCATGCAGACTGTCATATTCGACGGCATCGTGATCAGGTGTTCATCACGCCGAAACTGGATCCTGCAATGCTGGAGCAAGTGCCGCTGGCTTTTCGCTGGAACGGTGAAGCAGAGATGCACTTTGCCGAATTCGGCGGCACCATGTTCTTCGAAACTGCAGAGCAGGGCATAGCAGCAGAGTGGTTGAGTTCGCAAGCGTTGACGATACAGCTGCGCAGCGGTGGAGAGCGTTTGAAACCGGCCTGGAATCGCCCGACGAAAAGTTTGAAATACCATTATCAAGCTTGTGACATTCCTGCATGGGAGCGAGAACGTTTGCCGCTGATTTTTGCAGGCAAGCAATTGTTATTTGCGGCGGGAATCGGCATGGACTGTCATCAACTTAGCACCGAGACTGGTGCTCACATTCAATTGCGTTGGCAATTCGATCAGACATAATTGTGTTTCATCATCGTATTCTGGCTGTTTTGATAAGCAGAATACGATGATGTAGCCCTCCTGTACTTGTCATTCTGCGCTGTAAGCTGTAAAGTCGAGGGTTGATTTTTAACGCTTTTTTCATTTTTCAAGCGCTCTCCCGCTACCCTTATGGCTTTAATCGTTCACAAATACGGCGGTACATCGATGGGCTCCACCGAGCGCATCAAAAATGTCGCCAGACGCGTCGCTAAATGGCATGACGCAGGTTATCAAATCGTCGTAGTGCCGTCGGCAATGTCCGGCGAAACCAATCGCTTGATCGGATTGGCTAAAGAGTTGATGCCGCAACCAAATCCACGCGAACTGGATATGCTGGCTTCAACCGGCGAACAGGTTTCTGTCGCTCTGCTGGCCATGGCTTTGCAGTCGATCGGCAAGGAAGCTGTGTCCTACGCCGGCTGGCAAGTTGCGATCAAGACCGACTCGGCTTTTACTAAAGCACGTATTCAATCGATCGATGACGTCAAAGTAAAAAAAGATCTGGATGCAGGTCGCATCGTCATCATTACCGGCTTCCAGGGCGTGGACGATGAAGGCAATATCGCGACGCTGGGACGAGGCGGCTCGGATACTTCGGCTGTTGCTGTGGCAGTCGCGCTGCAAGCACAGGAATGCTTGATCTACACCGACGTCGACGGCGTGTACACGACCGATCCACGCGTTGTGTCAGAAGCGCGCCGCCTGAATACAGTCACGTTTGAAGAGATGCTCGAGATGGCGTCGCTCGGCTCGAAAGTGCTGCAGATTCGCTCCGTCGAATTTGCCGGCAACTACAAGATGCCGACTCGCGTATTGTCGTCGCTGACCGACCCTATGATGTCGCTGGAAGAAGAAGCAAAATCCGGCACACTGATTTCGTTTGAGGAAGATACAAATATGGAACAAGCCGCTATCACCGGTATCGCATTTAATCGCGATGAAGCGAAGATCACAGTATTGGGCGTACCAGATCGTCCAGGTATCGCTTACCAAATTCTTGGCCCGATCGCAGCGGCCAATATTGAAGTCGACATGATCATCCAAAACCAGTCAGTCGACGGCAAAACAGACTTCACTTTCACCGTGCCACGTGGCGATTATGCCAAGGCAGTGGATGTTCTGAATGAAAGCGTGAAAGCACATATCGGTGCTGCCAGTATTTTGGGCGATACCAAAGTGTCGAAAGTATCCGTAGTTGGCGTTGGCATGCGTAGTCATGTTGGCATCGCATCGCAAATGTTCCGTACCTTGTCGGAAGAGGGCATTAATATCCAAATGATCTCAACTTCGGAAATCAAGATTTCCGTTTTGATCGACGAAAAATACATGGAATTGGCTGTTCGCGCATTGCACAAAACTTTTGATCTGGAAAAAAACAATTAAGTCATAGCAAAATGCATAGTTTGGGTTGACCAGTTATGCTTGAAAAGTTATGATGCTGAACCTTTCAATGACGGGTTGTTGACGTTGTTGAAGTAATGTGGAGGCGTGGCCGAGTGGTCGAAGGCACTTCCCTGCTAAGGAAGCATACGGGCTTAAACCTGTATCGTGGGTTCGACTCCCACCGCCTCCTCCAAGAATTGAAAGCCCTTGATGAAAATCAAGGGCTTTTTTTCTTTAGTCGAATTGGATGAAGTCACCTTTACTGGAAGTACGCATTTTGAACACGAAGAGAACGAAGCGCTGGGACGGCAAGATGGACACGCTGACAGCGGATTACCTGAAGGATGTTGTAACGCAGATGAGCTCATATGGCGATCGTGTACAGTTTGCATTAAACGGGCCAGGGCAGAAGCCGCACTACCAGGTCATCAATAATTTTGAAAAGAAAATGGCGTTCGACAGCAATAATCATTTGCTGCATCCAGCAGAAGATGAGTTTGTCGGTGCCAACGCTACCAAGGTATTCACGCTGGATCAAATTCAGGCTGCAATAGCCAATGTAGGCGTGAAGCGGGTTGTTACAACCACCCGTGCTGTACGCAGCACCAGTCGTAATAGCGGCGCTCCTGCAGTTAGACCTGGCGATCTGATCGATATTCAGAAATATGAATACTTCAAAAACAATGTGAAGACCTTGCCGGAAGACATCCGTACTTATTCCCAAGAGATTACCAATCTGATGAAAAAAGGAATGTCTGCAGAAGCTGCATTTGGCGAAATCGTCGAACAATATTTCTAAGCTTAAAAACGCGAATCGCATTCTTTCGCTAAGCATGTAAAAAAGCCCGCATCGTCATGATGCGGGCTTTTTGTTATGTATCGTAAGGAGAGGGTAGTCGCAACTGAATGATGACGCCTGCTCTGCGGAGTTAACTTTCCAAAAACATGATCGGTTTACTCAACTGAAGAAGTTCTGGATGTATTAAAGCCTGTAAATTTTTTCTCCGGTTTGAACAATTTTGAATTTCGCATCGGATAGTGGATCCAGCGCGCGTCCATCTGCCAGCTTATAGGTCTTAGCGCCTGGAAGTAAATCTGGATCCAGTGCGGCGATTGGAGTTTGATAAACCTCAACGTGGTAAGCGGCACCGGTCTTTCCTTTGGCATCGAATTTTTCTACCAAATCCATAAGAGTCTCCTTTGGGTTGAGGGTGGAATAACAATACCAGATTTTGCGCTGCTGGCGGCATTGCTTGGTGAGTACCTCGATTGCTTAATTGGCAATTTATAGTTCGACAATTCGCAAGAGGAAACTTCTGTAGTCCATATAAGTATCTCTTTGATAATGAATTTGTAATAAATCGAAAATAAATCAAATTTATTTCAATCCAACCCTAAAGTTCTGCTTTCTGCTGCCGTTATCAAAATCAGATAGCGGTGCTTTATTAAATTTTTTGCTTCTAAAATTTTTAATAAATATTTTGTTTGAGCCCTAAAGTTCTGCAAAAGCGTGCCGTTAAAGAGACAAGAGGGTGAAAAGAAGTTCATTTTTTTGTCTCTTAGGATGATTTTTTTGAGAATTCTAAGTTCTTGAAATCAGAGAAATTGCCTCAAAACATGCTTTTTTAAAAGCAACATCTGAACAGAAATTAAATGCTCAGATGCAATATACAAGCCGCTCTCCGCCTCATTTCATGTGAAGGCGTATCGAATGCTGGTCGACGTTTGTAAGACAAACGCCTACCGGCCTATTGTCGTCTGCTCTGTATAAAAATACAGAATAGTGCCTATTCCAGCCATTTGTTTCCCCCTTCAGAATGCATTCACTGGCTCACACATTGCTGCCAGGAAATTCACAGCTCAGGGGATAACATGACCAATAACGACATCATTGCTGAAATTCGTGACGCTAATTTGGGTTACTTAATGCTTGCACAACAAATGATCCGTTCCGACAAAGCGACCGCGATCTTCCGTTTGGGAATTAGCAATGAAATCGCTGATTTGATCGAAGGCATGAACAATTCGCAAATCCTGAAACTCGCCGGTGCCAATATGATGCTTGCCCGTTTTCGTTTCGACGACGGCGCCATCCTCGGCATGCTGACTAATTACAATAAAGATCGCTCGTTGGCGCATTCTCATGCTGCCATCTTGATGGCTGGACAAGCAGTTGAGCAAATCGCTTAAGTCATCATCACTGATCGTGTTGTCGTAATTATTCAGAAGCGAGCGAGAAAATGGCCAAGAAAAGCGTAGTAACAGAATCTCAGGAAATTCAACTTGCAATCGAGCTCATCAATTTGGGCGCAAGACTTCAATTACTGGAATCGGAAACCTCGCTGTCACGCGAACGCTTGCTGAAGCTGTATAAAGAATTGCGCGGTGTCTCACCACCAAAAGGCATGTTGCCATTTTCGACTGATTGGTTCATTACCTGGCAGCCGAATATCCATTCTTCATTGTTTATGGGTATTCACAAATATCTGGTCGAACATGCGCAGATTTCTGGCATCCGGGCAGTGATGAAAGCATACAAGCTGTACCAAGAGCAGGTCGAATTGGGTGCAGATGGCGAGCCGGTTTTGTCTTTGACACGTGCTTGGACCCTAGTGCGCTTCTTCGATAGTAAAATGCTGGCGACCGCATGTTGCAGCGAATGCGGTGGGCATTTTGTTGTGCATCGTCTGGACTTGAATGCAAATTACACTTGTGGCTTGTGCCACATGCCATCCAGAGCAGGTAAAACCAAGCGTGCCAAGGCCGCGGCAAACTTGCTGGCAGCTTGATCGGATCGTTTATTTCTTGAAAAGAGTGTCTGTGTGAAGAAAGTGGGGCGCTCCGGCGCAAAGTCGGCGCCTCTTAAAGCAGTATTTCAGATACCTGCAGTACAAGCTCTCCTGCTTCAAATCATCTCGTTTTTTATC
This sequence comes from Pseudomonadota bacterium, assembly GCA_040390795.1. Taxonomy (GTDB): domain Bacteria; phylum Pseudomonadota; class Gammaproteobacteria; order Burkholderiales; family Burkholderiaceae_D; genus Oxalicibacterium. Next base: position 39,831 of record JAZJXV010000018.1, read on the forward strand.
GTATTGCTTATTGCGCGTGGTATCGGCGCGATATTCGGTTGGGGTATGAATATCCTGATTGTCGCGCTGCTGCAAGGCGCGATCGCTGCGGGTCTTGCCTGGTGGCGCGGATTGGCCTCGTGGTGGCTCGCGATTCAATTTCTATTTCCTCTCGTGCTGGTGCTGGCTTTGTCTTGGCAGTTGCCTCCTTCTCTTTTTCTTGCTGCTTTCCTTTTCTTCCTTTGCTTGTACTGGACTACGTTTCGTACTCAGGTTCCGTTTTATCCATCTCGCCTATCGACGTGGGAAGCGGTCACCAAGTTGTTGCCGCCTAATAAAGAGCTTCGCTTCATTGATGTTGGTAGCGGATTAGGCGGATTGGTTTTAGATTTGGCCAAGCGACGCCCGGAAAGCCGATTTATCGGCACCGAGATTGCACCCTTGCCGTGGTTGGTGAGCGTAGTACGGGCGCGGTTGAGCGGTAGTTCGGCACGTTTCGAAAGAGGGGATTACGGTCGGTTGAATTTTGCCGATTATGATGTCGTGTTCGCCTATTTATCACCGGTTGCCATGCCTGCTTTGTGGACAAAGGCAAAGTCAGAAATGCGTCCCGGTGCGATGCTACTCAGTTATGAGTTTCTTATTCCAAATGTGACACCTGATGTCATCGTATCGCCCGAGGTAAATGGCCCTGAGCTTTACGTCTGGCATATCTAAAGTTTATTTCAAGCGGTTGCGCACCAAAATAACTCAAGTTCCAAGGATTCAGGCCGTTGAACGTGTATGAGCGCGTAAGTGTTCAATTTCAACCTTGATACAACAGGTGTCGTGCCATGGCGGTTGCATATAAGCAATTGTTAAGGCAATAATGACACCCCAACCCTAAGAACGGAGTAGTGCACTTGTTAGTCATTATTGGATATTTGGCTGTAGTGCTATCGGTCTTCGGTGGTTTTGCGTTGGCAGGTGGGCATCTGGCGTCATTGTTGCAGCCTATCGAATTGTTAATGATCGGCGGTGCGGCTGTCGGCGCATTCTTCGTTGGGAATAACGGCAAGGCAATCAAAGCGACGTTAAAAGCGCTACCTAACGTTTTTAAAGGTTCCAAATATACAAAGAGCTTGTATATGGAACTGATGACGCTTTTGTTTGAAATTTTGACTAAAGTGCGCAAAGAAGGTTTGATGTCGATTGAAGGCGATATCGACGCACCGGAAGAAAGCGCCATTTTCACCAAATACCCAACGGTTCTGGCTGATCACCACATTATTGAATTCATGACCGACTATTTGCGGCTCATGGTATCGGGCAATATGGATGCCTTTCAGATTGAAAATCTGATGGATAACGAGATCGATACGCACCATGCCGAAGGCGAAGTTCCTGTGCATTGCATAGCCAAAATCGGTGATGGTTTACCGGCGTTCGGTATCGTTGCGGCTGTGATGGGTGTGGTACATACCATGGCATCAGTTGGTTTGCCGCCGGCAGAATTAGGTATTTTGATTGCTAACGCACTGGTTGGTACTTTCCTCGGTATTTTGCTTTCCTACGGTTTCGTTTCCCCGCTGTCGAGCGTATTGGAACAGAAGTTGCATGAATCTTCGAAGATATTCCAATGCGTCAAAGTGACATTGCTCGCGAGTTTGAATGGCTATGCGCCAGCGCTGGCAGTGGAATTCGGTCGCAAAGTATTGTTCTCTACTGAACGTCCTTCCTTTAGTGAGTTGGAAGAACACATCAGACAGTCGAAAACAAAATAAACCGATTCCTCACTATCAAATCACAAGAACACACGCAATCTAACGGAGACTGGCATGGCTGACGAAGGACTCCGTCCCATTATTGTTAAGCGCATTAAAAAATCCGGGGGCGGCCATCATGGCGGCGCCTGGAAGATTGCTTACGCCGATTTCGTCACGGCGATGATGGCGTTCTTTCTGTTGATGTGGTTGTTAGGTTCGACAACTAAAGGCGATCTGCAAGGTATCGCCGACTACTTCAGCACACCTTTGAAGGTGGCAATGGCCGGTGGTTCTGGCAGTGGCGATAGCTCAAGCGTCATCAAGGGCGGTGGTAAAGACATGACCCGTATCGATGGCCAGCAGAAAAAAGGTGAAGACCTGACGCCCACAAAAAGCTTCAATTTGAAAGCTGCAGAGGCAGAGCTGGAGCGCAGAGAAGTTGACCGGCTCAAGGCATTGAAAGAGCGTATAGAACGCGCAATCGAAACAATTCCCGGTCTGAAGCAGTATAAAAATCAACTCCTGATTGATATTACGACCGAAGGCCTGCGCATCCAAATCGTTGATGAAAAAAATCGGCCGATGTTTGCATTGGCAAGAGCGGAGTTGCAGCCTTATACGAAGGTGATCCTGCATGAGATCGCCAAGACACTCAACGATATTCCCAACAGAATCAGTTTGTCTGGGCACACGGATGCAACCCCATATTCCAGCGGTGAAAAAAGCTACAGCAACTGGGAGCTTTCGTCTGATCGCGCCAATGCTTCACGTCGAGAACTAGTCGCTGGCGGGATGGAAGAGACCAAGGTTTTGCGTGTTGTCGGCCTGTCATCTGCTGTGCTCTTTGATACCAAAGATCCGCTCAATCCAATTAATCGCCGCATCAGCATTATCGTGATGAACAAGAAAACAGAAGACTCCATCACGCAAGAAAATCGGATGGTTGAAGTGGCAGATAAGGAAAGTGCGAAAGATGCGGTGGAAGTAGGGGCTAATTCATCCGAAGTGAAACTGCCGGCTGCAGTTGTAGCGCCTACTCCTGTAGCAAGATAAGTAGAACATTGATTGTAAGTGAACGAAAGTGATGACCGGGTATTCCCCATGACAATACAAAATTCGTTGGCGCTGCAAATAAAGGATCTATTATCTGGACTGTCAGATCATGGAGGTCAACATCTGACAGAAATCGAAACAGACCTGATTCAGACGAATATTTTGCTGAGTGAAGCAATTGAAAAACTGAGTGCGAGTTTCATGGCAATTCATGCGACAGTGGCTGCGCAGCAGCAGATCGTCGATGCACTTATAGCGCAAGCTGCTGTTTCACCTCAAGTCATGTCGGAGTTGCAAGATAATTCAGCTCAGCTCGATCAGCATGTGAATGCTGCAGTGACTGGTCTGCAGTTCCAGGATATGACGAACCAATTGATTGGTCGCGCGATGCGCAGAGTCATTGGCTTCCGCGATGTACTGGAAATGCTGGGTACGGATGGCGCTGGGATGTCTGTAGATGCTGACAATGAAAGAGTGGCTATCTTGCTGACTAAGGTCAATGAAACGCTGAGAACGCAAAGTAGCAATCTGGAAAAAGAATTATGGAAAGCCGTGTGCCAGACGCACATGGAAAGCGGCGATATCGAATTGTTTTAAGCACGCTACTAAAATTTAGATAACCGGGTGTACAAGCCTGAAACGAAAGTGAGCAGGAGTAAAGATGGCAAAGACAATATTGGCAGTCGATGATTCGGGTTCATTGCGACAAATGGTGGTCTTCAGTTTGCGGGCTGCCGGCTATCAGGTGACGGAAGCTGTTGATGGACAAGATGGTCTGGAGAAGGCGAAGACGCAGGTTTTCGATCTGGTATTGACCGATCAAAATATGCCACGCATGGATGGCTTCACCTTGATTCGCTCATTGCGCGCCTTGTCGACTTATCAAAAAATACCGATTCTCGTATTGACGACGGAGTCCAGTGACGAGATGAAAGCAAAGGGACGTGCAGCCGGTGCAAACGGTTGGCTGGTAAAACCATTTGATCCGCAGCGATTGACTGAAGTTGTCAAAAAAGTGATCGGTTAAGACACGCCATGAGCAGGGACATCATCAAGAGTGCAGACTACGGAGTGGAACAATGACCATCGATATGAGTCAGTTCTTCCAGGTGTTTTTCGACGAGACGGAAGAACTACTGGCCGAGATGGAAAAGCTGCTGCTGGCGGTTGACGTATCAGCACCTGACGCAGAAGACTTGAATGCCATATTCCGTGCTGCGCACTCGATCAAAGGTGGCGCTGCCACGTTTGGCATCACCGATTTAACGGAAGTAACGCACGTACTGGAAACCTTGCTGGATCGCATACGCAAAGGTGAGATGGTATTGATGGCGGAACATGTCGATGCGTTTCTCTCGGCAAAAGATGTGTTGAAAATGCAGTTGGATGGTCATCGCTTGCACACACCAGTCGATCTGGATGCGGTCGCTGATATACGCGTGTTACTGGAGTCACTATCGCAGGATGCGTCGCCGGCACCAGCTGCTGCGTCGAATACGTCTGCTTCACATGGCAAGACAAGCGCAGCACAGACAGATCGTCGCTTCCGGATTGAACTGCCAGTAACTACTGCACGCGATGTTGATGCGCTGGCTGCAGAATTGGGTTTGCTGGGTGAAATCCAGCGTGATGTGCTGCCGGATCAACGCGCAGTATTTACACTGAGCACGCAAGAAGGTGTCGATGACATTATCGCGATTTGCTCTTTCATTCTCGATCCGCAAGATTTGAAGATTACGGAAGAAGCTGTCATCAAAGGTGTGCATCAGTCGATTGATGATCGCAGTCGCAATGAAGAGGAGCAGGGTTACGGTTTCTTTGAACCCTTGCATTCGACTATTGCCGAGAATGCGCAAGGTTATGGATTCTTTGCGCCATTTGTTCCCTTACCTTTGCCTGATCCTGTCAATAAGGATGCAGCCGAGCAGGATGATGACAAAGGAAATGCGCTGGCGGTAGAAGAAGTGCTTGCAGCCACAGCGACGGATAAGAAGCCTGCCGTCAAACGTGATGCCGACAAGATGAATGTCAGCGCGGAATCATCATCGATACGCGTGGGCATAGAAAAAGTCGATCAGTTGATCAATTTGGTGGGAGAGCTGGTCATCACGCAAGCGATGATAGAACAACGTACCGGCTCGCTCGACCCGATGTTGCATGAGCGTTTGTTGAATAGCGTATCGCAGTTGACGCGTAATACGCGGGATCTGCAAGAGGCTGTCATGTCGATCCGCATGATGCCTATGGATTATGTGTTTTCGCGCTTTCCACGCATGGTGCGCGATCTGGCAACGAAGCTGGGCAAGAAAGTGGAGTTCGTTACGCATGGTGCTGCAACTGAATTGGACAAAGGGCTGATTGAGCGCATCGTCGATCCTCTGACTCATTTGGTGCGTAACAGTATTGATCACGGTATTGAAATGCCGGAAGCGCGCGTGGCTGCTGGTAAAGCGGCATCTGGTCAGCTTTCTCTTTCCGCCGGTCATCAAGGCGGCAATATCATCATTGAAGTTAGTGATGATGGAGGTGGTTTGAACCGTGACCGTATCCTGGCTAAAGCCAAGCAACAAGGCATGCCGGTATCGGACGATTTGCCGGATGAAGAAGTTTGGCAATTGATTTTTGCGCCTGGTTTTTCGACCGCTGAAGCAGTAACCGATGTGTCCGGCCGCGGGGTTGGTATGGACGTCGTCAAACGGAACATCACCGCAATGGGGGGCGTGGTCGACATTCGTTCCAGCAAAGGTTATGGCACAACGATATCGATTTCTCTGCCGTTGACGCTGGCTATTCTGGATGGTATGTCGATCAAGGTTGGTGATGAAATCTATATTCTTCCGCTCGGTTATGTCGTGGAATCACTGCAGCCGGAATTGCTCGATGTGAAAGAAATCAGTGGGCAAGGGCAGGTGGTCAAAGTGCGTGGTGATTATTTGCCTTTGATCCCGCTTTATAAAATGTTCAACATCGAACCACGTTTTACCGATCCGTCCGAAGGCATCGTTGTTATCCTGGAATCAGAAGGAAGGAAAGCGGCTTTATTTGTCGATGATCTGGTCGGGCAGCAACAAGTTGTAGTCAAAAATATCGAATCGAATTATCGTAAGGTGGCAGGAATATCAGGAGCCACAATTCTCGGTGACGGTGGCGTATCGCTGATTATCGATGTTGCAGCACTACTACGTTCAAGCCGTCAGTTGAATGACGAATCCATTTATTCCTGAGGAGGAGAATCACTATGATTCACAACATACAAAACAATACAACTGGCGCTGAAAACGGCAACGAGTTTCTGGCTTTTACGCTAGGCAAGGAAGAGTACGGCATCGACATCCTGAAAGTTCAGGAAATCCGAGGTTATGAAGCAGTGACACGCATTGCGAATGCGCCGGAGTTTGTCAAAGGTGTGGTCAATTTGCGCGGCATCATTGTGCCTATCGTTGATATGCGCATCAAATTCAATCTTGGTGAGCCGACCTACGATCAATTTACAGTCGTGATTATTCTCAATATCGGCGGCCGCGTAGTTGGCATGGTGGTGGATAGTGTTTCGGACGTCATCACTTTGTCGCCTGAGCAAATCAAACCAGCACCGGAAATGGGTACGGCCTTCAATACCGATTATTTGATCGGTTTGGGTACTCTGGATGAACGGATGCTGATTTTGGTGGATATCGATAAATTGATGTCCAGCACAGAGATGGGTTTGATTGAAAAAATTGCAGCGTAATTGTTGAAATAAAATTGCCGTGTGAGCGAGCAGAACAAGGCTGCGCAAACAGTCGCGTGTATGGTTATTGAAAGACGCATATTCAGCTAGCGTGATATGCAACAGGCGAAAGGGAAATCGGCAGTATGAAAGTGACTTCTCAGATCAGATCGGAAGGCTCCAAAGAGTTCGAGTTTACAGCTCGTGATTTTGAACGAGTGCGGGCTCTTATTTATAAAAGAGCCGGCATCGCTTTGGCCGAGAGCAAGCAGGAAATGGTTTACAGTCGTTTGGCCCGTCGCCTGCGCGCGACGGGTATCGGCTCGTTTGTCAGTTATCTGGACCAGCTTGAACAAGGTGGCAACGATGAAGAGTGGGAAGCGTTTACCAACGCGCTGACAACAAATCTCACTTCATTCTTTCGCGAGGCACATCATTTCCCGATTCTTGCCGAGCATCTGAAAAAAATTAAAGAACCGATCGAAATCTGGTGCTCTGCTGCATCGACCGGCGAAGAGCCGTATTCGATTGCGATGACCGCATGTGAGGCGTTCAATACCTTGACACCGCCGGTGCGGATCATTGCAACTGATATCGATACCAATGTATTGAATACTGGCGCCAACGGTGTGTATTCGATGGATCGACTAGATAAAATGTCGCCGGAACGCGCGAAGCGTTTCTTCTTGCGCGGCAAGGGCGCCAAAGAAGGCATGGTGCGCGTGCGTCCGGAGCTGCGACAAATGATTACCTTCAAACAGGTGAATCTGCTGGCAAGCAACTGGGCAATTTCGGGGCAGTTCGATGTGATCTTCTGTCGCAATGTGATGATCTATTTCGACAAGCCGACGCAAGGGAAAATACTGGATCGCTTCGCACCCTTGATGAAGTCGGATGGTTTGTTATTTGCCGGTCATTCGGAGAACTTTTTGTATGTCACGGATGCGTTCAAGCTGCGCGGGAAAACGGTTTACGAGCTGGAACAGAACAAGAAAGCGGGTTCGTCGCCAACACGTCGAACATAACAGAATCTATGAATGAATTGACCAAAGAACATTTCGCCACGAATGTCTATTACGACCGGACATTTGATCGCGACGCAGCCAAGATCTTGCCGGGTGAGTATTACTACACCGGTAAAGACATGCTGATTGTGACCGTTCTTGGATCATGCGTATCAGCTTGCATACGTGATCGTGTCACCGGTGTCGGTGGTATGAATCACTTCATGTTGCCGGACAGTGGTGGTGATGCAGATAGTCCGATTTCTGCATCGGCACGTTATGGCACGTATGCGATGGAAATTCTGATCAATGATTTGCTGAAAGCGGGTGCACGTCGCGAGAATCTGGAAGCCAAAGTATTTGGTGGCGGTAATGTCTTGAGTGGCTTCAGCTCAATTAATGTCGGTCAGCGTAATGCGCAATTCGTACGTAGTTTTCTGAAGATAGAAAATATTCGTATCGTTGCAGAAGACTTGAACGACATACATCCACGCAAGGTGTATTACTTCCCGCGTACCGGCAAAGTATTGGTCAAAAAACTCAGACAGTTGAACAACAATACATTGGTCAATCGCGAACAGGATTATGCGAATCGTCTACAGTCTGGCAGCGTCAGTGGAGACGTAGAACTCTTTTCTTGATGCAAATAAATATATCTATAAAAAACGCTATACCAAGGCAGCCTCATGAAAATTAAAGTATTGATCGTGGATGATTCAGCGCTGATACGCAGCGTGATGAAGGAGATTATCAATAGCCAGCCGGATATGGAAGTTGTCGGTGTGGCACCGGATCCGATTATCGCGCGTGATTTGATCAAGCAAACAAATCCGGACGTGTTGACGCTGGACGTTGAGATGCCGCGTATGGATGGTCTGGATTTCCTGGAAAAGTTGATGCGTCTGCGTCCGATGCCGGTGGTGATGGTGTCTTCGCTGACAGAGCGTGGTTCGGAAATTACCTTGCGCGCACTTGAGCTCGGCGCGGTTGATTTCGTTACCAAGCCGAAGATGTCGATTCAGAGCGGCATGCTTGAATATACAGAGATGATTGCCGACAAGATTCGTGCAGCATCTAAGGCGCGCATCAAGTCACGCCCGATCGTGCCGCACGATCCGAACAAGCAAACGGGCGATAGCGTCTTGCCTTTGATTCGCAATCCTCTCACCAGTAGTGAAAAATTGATCATCATCGGTGCATCTACTGGTGGCACTGAAGCGATCAAGGATTTCCTGATGCAGATGCCATCGGACTGTCCGGGCATCTTGATTACGCAACACATGCCGGCTGGGTTTACCAAATCGTTTGCGCAACGTCTGGATAGTTTGTGCAAAATCGGCGTGAAAGAATCAGAAGGCGGCGAACGGATTTTGCCCGGCCATGCTTACCTGGCACCTGGCCATTCACATCTGCAATTAATACGTAGTGGTGCCAACTATGTCACGCAACTTGACCAAGGCCCACCGGTTAATCGTCATCGTCCATCGGTCGATGTGTTGTTCCATTCAGCGGCAGTTCATGCCGGTAAGAATGCTGTCGGCGTAATTCTGACAGGGATGGGTAAAGATGGCGCATTGGGTATGCTGGAAATGAAGAATGCCGGTGCCTATAACTTCGCGCAGGACGAGGCGTCATGCGTAGTATTCGGTATGCCGCGTGAAGCAATTGCAGTCGGCGCAACACATGAAGTTGGCCCTTTAAATGCACTGCCAGGAATGGTTTTGGGTCATCTGGCGACGCATAGCAGCCGCGCATTGCGCGTCTAAGTGGTTTTTTGATACAGCTAGTGTTGGTTTCTTCCGATTTGCTTGTATCCTCGGTGCATAATAGCGATGCATCAAAATGAGACGATGCGTTAGACCATGTTCGATTCCTTACCAGGATCGATGACGATTTAAAGAATTAATGGAGTAATTCATGGCAGGCCCAAATACCAAATTTTTAGTTGTTGATGATTTTTCAACAATGCGTCGCATTGTTCGCAACCTCTTGAAGGAACTGGGCTATACGAACGTCGATGAAGCGGAAGATGGCGCAATGGCCCTCGCGAAATTGCGTAGCGAACAATTCGACTTCGTCGTGTCCGACTGGAACATGCCGAATATGGACGGTTTGACGATGTTGCAACATATTCGTGCCGATCCAGCACTTTCCAAATTGCCAGTGTTGATGGTCACGGCAGAAGCGAAAAAAGAAAACATCATCGCTGCTGCGCAAGCTGGCGCGAACGGTTATGTGGTCAAGCCATTTACCGCTGCAACGCTGGACGAAAAACTCGCGAAGATTTTCGAAAAACTGGCTGCTGCCGGAGCCTGAGTTGAGCGGCGCCTCATCTGCACAGACAGTATCCGAAACAGATCACGCAAACTTAGCGAACGACGAAGTGCTGTCGCGCGTTGGTCACATGACCCGCGCGCTGCATGAGAATTTGCGCGGCTTGGGTTTCGATCAATTGATAGAACGTGCCTCGCACGATATCCCTGATGCACGTGATCGCCTCGATTACGTTGCACGCATGACAGAGCAGGCTGCACAACGTGTCTTGAACGCGACTGAAGCAGCTGGTCCTTTGCAAGAGCGCATTCAGTCTGATGCCGCCGCAATGTCTATGGAATGGCAGCAAGCCTTGCAAGGTAATTTTTCTGAAGAAAAATATCGCGCCTTGGCAGAGCAGACCATTGCTCATCTGAATGCAACACAAAGCGCGACGACAGAAACCAGGCAGCATCTGATGAACATCATGATGGCGCAGGACTTTCAGGATTTGACTGGACAGGTCATCAAGAAAGTCACTGAACTGGCGCATGGCCTGGAGCAGCAGTTGCTGCAATTACTGGTCGATTACGCTCCGCCTGAGAAGAAGAAAGAAGTCGATACCGGCTTGTTGAACGGGCCGCAAATCAATCCAGTCGGTAATGATGTGGTTGCGGGTCAAGAGCAGGTCGACGACTTGCTTGAAAGTCTGGGTTTCTAATCCATTGATGTGCCGCTGCTTGCCATCCCAACTTCCATTGTTCTTTTCGCTTATTCCCCATGTCTGAAATGAAATTCATCGTGCGTGAGCCACTGCTGAATGCAGCGCAGCAGATTCTTGGATACGAGCTGTCATGGCAAAGCAATGAGCAAGATGGTGGTATGGCGAGCGATGAGGATTTGCTGGAGTTGGTGGCCTTTGTCGCTGCGCAATTGCACGATAAAGAATCGACTTGGTTGCTGAATGACAGCATGCTGTTTTTTGAAGCGACGCCGGCTTTGGTTGCGTCTGATGTAGTAAAAAAACTGCCTGCGCAAAACACAGTATTTCGTCTGACCTCAGCGGATCTGGCGGATAAGGAAACGCTCAGAGTAGTGAGTGACTTGCGACAACAAGGTTATGGAATTTCGCTGCGCGATGCAGATACTTTGCCGCATAAGAGTCAGCTCTTGCAAGTCGTCAGTCATGTCGAGGGACACTTCAGTCGTGACAGTGTTGATGCAAAAGTAATCGAACAGAGCGGTTTGAAATCTGACCATGTCAAATTGGTAGCGCGTCAGATCGCCGATTGGCGCGAATACGATCATTGTGTCGCAAACGGGCTGTATGCATTCATAGGCAATCTATATCTGACACAGCGTCCCAATGCTGAGAAAAAGGGATTGAATTCAGCACAGCTCATCATTGTCCAGTTGATGGAAATGGTGCGGCAAAATGCCGATATTCGCGAGCTTGAAGAAGTTCTAAAGCGCGATGCTGCATTGTCATACAAGCTATTTCGCTATATCAACAATGTTGGTTACGGTTTGGGGGCGGAAATCCAATCCTTGCGTCATGCCGTGACGATGCTTGGCTATTCGCCTTTGTATCGCTGGTTGTCTTTGTTGCTGGCCACGGCAAGTACGCATAGCCATTCGGCAGTGTTGATGCAAACGGCGATTGTGCGTGGTCGCTTTGCAGAATTGGCTGGGCATGGCATTTTGCCCAAACATGAGGCCGAAAACCTGTTTGTGGTTGGTATGTTTTCCTTGCTGGATCGTTTGCTGGGTATTCCGATGGAAGAGGTGTTGAGTAAAATTCAGCTCTCAGAATCGGTAGCACAGGCATTGCTGACGCGTGACGGCATGTATGGCCCATTCCTCGCACTTGCAGAGGCATGCGAGCCGAATAATGGCGATATTGCAGCACTGGCAGACTCTCTTTTCATCAGTTCGCGTCAGGTCAATGAAGCGCATTTGGCCGCACTGGCCTGGGCGCAAGCCATCAAGATTTAGCTTTTCCTTCAATTTCTCGCTTGGCACGACTTAAAAAGCGGGATCTTTCCCATCCTATTCCCTCGATCACCTTAAGGCTTTCTAGCCAATAATCCACTCATAGGTCCGTATGGCGTCATGTTGAATGCCAGCGGGAGTACCTCAGGAGTCGGCTTTGGCTGAAGAAAGTGATCTCGAAAAGACGGAACCCGCGTCACCGCGCAAGCTGGAGCAAGCGCGGGAGCAGGGTGATGTGCCGCGTTCGCGCGAGTTGGCGACCTGTACGCTGTTACTGGCTGCGGGCGCTGCTTTCTGGATCACCGGTGGCCGCATGATCGCTCAACTGAACGCCACACTGGCGTCTGGTCTTTCTTTCGATCGAGAGATGGCTTTCGATATGGAATTGTTGCTGGCGCATGCAGCAGCCAGCATTATCGACTTGCTGATCGCGTTTGCACCTGCGGCATTAATCCTGATCGTAGTGGCACTGGCATCGCCAGCCTTGATCGGCGGATGGTTGTTCAGCGCACAAGCCTTGCAACCTAATTTTGGCCGTATGAACCCGATAAAGGGTTTGGGCAATATGGTTTCCAGCCGCTCAGCGGTGGAACTGGGCAAGGCAATTGCCAAAACCATTCTGATCGGCTGGATCGCTTGGATGGTAATTCGTTATGAATTTGATGCGGTGCTGGCGCTGAGCGTAGAACCGTTGAAATCAGGTACCGAACATTTGGGCCACTTGCTGGTTGTCAGCTTTATCTTTATCGCGAGCGGCTTGGTCATCATTGCGATGATCGATGCGCCATATCAAATGTGGCAGCACGCGAAGAAACTGATGATGTCGCGCCAGGACGTCCGTCAGGAATCCAAGGAGTCTGAAGGTAATCCGGAGATCAAAGCGAAGATCCGCCAGCAACAACGCGAGATGGCACGTCGTCGCATGATGTCCGAAGTGCCAACTGCAGACGTCGTCGTGACCAACCCGACGCATTATGCGGTCGCATTGAAATACTCAGAAAACGGCATGCGCGCACCGAAGGTCGTCGCCAAAGGTGCAGATGAAGTCGCCGCCAAGATCCGTGAGCTGGCAATAGAAAACAATGTGGTGTTGCTGGAAGCGCCGCCACTGGCGCGTGCGCTGTTCCGTCACGCCGAGTTGGGTGATGAAATTCCTGAAAAACTCTATATCGCTGTGGCCGAAGTATTGGCTTATGTATTCCAGTTGCGCGCATACAGCAAAACCGGTGGTACACGTCCGGTCAAACCGGACGATCTCGATGTTCCGCCAGAGATGGACCCCCTTAACCCCGCTGCAGAAGATGCAGATACGAATGGCCTGCCACAATGAATAGCCTGAAATTACCCGCCTGGATGACCGGCGAAGGTTCGAGAGCCATCGCCGCACCGCTGATCATCATCATGATGTTGTCGATGATGGTGCTGCCGCTGCCGGCCATCGTGCTCGATATTTTCTTCAGTTTCAATATTGCGCTATCCATCATCGTATTGTTGACCGCCTTGTACACGGTCAAGCCGCTCGATTTCATGGTATTCCCGACGGTGCTCTTGGTCAGCACCATGTTGCGCCTGTCCTTGAACGTGGCATCCACGCGCGTGGTGCTGACAGATGGTCATAACGGTCCTGACGCCGCAGGTAAAGTGATTGAAGCTTTCGGCCATTTTCTGATTGGTGGTAACTACACTGTCGGTATCGTGGTGTTCGTGATTTTGACCATCATTAACTTTACGGTTGTGACCAAAGGTGCGGGTCGTATCGCTGAAGTGGGTGCACGTTTCGCATTGGATGCGATGCCGGGTAAACAGATGGCGATTGATGCGGACTTGAATGCCGGCTTGATCGGTGAGCAAGATGCACGTCTGCGCCGCACACAGGTCGCGCAAGAAGCCGAGTTCTACGGTGCGATGGACGGTGCAAGTAAATACGTGCGAGGCGATGCGATCGCCGGCATTATCGTCACGGTGATCAATATTGTCGGCGGTTTGATCGTCGGTATGGTGCAGCACGATATGGGTTTTTCGGCTGCGCTGGAAAACTACACCTTGCTGGCAATTGGTGATGGCCTGGTTGCGCAAATTCCTTCGCTGATTATTTCTACTGCTGCAGGTATCGTCGTTTCACGCGTGGCGAGTGAGCAGGACATCGGCGGTCAATTGGTAGGGCAGTTGTTTGCCAAGCCACAAGTACTGTATATCACTGCTGGGATCATTGGCGGCATGGGTTTGATTCCTGGTATGCCGCACGTATCTTTCCTTTTTCTTGCCGGCATCATGGCTGGTGCGGCATACATGATTTCGCAGCGTGCACTAAAAGCACCGCAAGTGGAGCCGGAAGTCACTGCGCCACCAGCGGCGCCAGAAGTTGAGGAAGCGAGCTGGCAGGATATCGTGCAAGTCGATACGCTCGGACTGGAAGTTGGCTATCGCCTGATTCCTTTGGTCGATAAATCACAAAGCGGCGAACTCTTGCGCAGGATCAAAGGCATACGTAAAAAATTCGCGCAGGAAGTCGGCTTTCTGTCGCCACCAGTACATATCCGCGACAACCTGGAATTGAAGCCATCTGCTTACCGCATCACGCTCAAAGGCGTGGAAGTTGGTAGTGGCGAAGCACTGGCTGGTCAGTTCCTGGCAATCAATCCAGGTATGGTTAGTGGTACTTTGCCTGGACCAACAACCAGCGATCCGGCTTTTGGTTTGCCAGCAACCTGGATCGACTCCAACATGCGCGAACAAGCGCAAGGCATGGGTTACACCGTGGTGGATGCAGGCACTGTAGTTGCTACCCATTTGAATCACTTGATCACAACACATGCTGCTGAATTACTTGGCCGTCAGGAAGTGCAGCAATTGCTTGATCATCTGGCCAAAGAATCGCCGAAGCTGGCAGAAGATTTGGTGCCTAAGGTGATTCCACTTTCGACTCTGCAAAAAGTATTGCAGAACCTGTTGATCGAAGGCGTACATATCCGCGATATGCACACCATTATCGAAACATTGTCCGAACATGCGCCTTACACGCAAGACGTGAATGAATTGACCGCATTGGTACGTGTGGCATTGGGTCGCGCCATCGTGCAGCAACTGTTCCCATCGACGAACGAATTGTCAGTCATGACGTTGGATAACCGCCTTGAACGTTTGCTGACGCAAGCTTTGCAAGCAAGCGGGTCTGAAGGTGCCGGCATTGAGCCAGGTTTGGCAGACACGATAGCCGCGCAGGCAGAAGCCGCAACGCGCCAACAGGAATCATTAGGATTAACACCGGTACTGCTGGTGCCAGCGCAATTGCGCGCATTGCTGGCGCGCTTCCTGCGCCGTGCCTTGCCGCAGCTCAAAGTGCTGTCGCATGCAGAAGTCCCGGATTCAAAAACAATCAGAGTAACTAGCTTAGTTGGAGGTCAGGTATGAACGTCAGAAAATTTACAGCAAGCACGTCGCGAGGCGCATGGAGTTTGGTGCGTGAAGCACTCGGACCAGATGCAGTCATCCTTTCCAATCGTGCGGTGGATGATGGTGTCGAAATTCTGGCGCTGGCCGGTGAAGACATGGCTTCGCTTTCCGAGCCTGTTGTTGAAAAAGCAGCGCTTTCTGAATCGACGTTTGCCGCTCTGGCACCGCAGCATAAGATGATTGGGCAAACGCCTACTTTGGCAATTACATCCAATGTCGCCAGCCAAGCAGACACGACAGAAATCAACAGCTCTGAGCTGAATGATGTGATGAACGAAATCCGTTCAATGCGCGGCATGCTGGAAATGCAATTGACTGAAATCGCATGGAATGGTCAGCACAAGCGCGAACCAGTCAAATCAACAGTGTTGCGTGAGATGCTGGCTGCCGGATTCAGTGCAAGTTTGGCGCGCTATCTGATTGAGCGTTTGCCAGCAGGTTCCAGCAATCAAAGCGGGATGGAATGGATCAAGTCGATATTGACCCGCAATTTGACCACCATTGGTGACGAAAACGAGATCCTTGAAAAAGGTGGCGTCTACGCATTGGTCGGTCCGACCGGTGTAGGTAAAACGACAACCACGGCAAAATTGGCCGCACGTTGCGTCATGCGTCATGGTCCTGGCAAGCTTGCCTTGATCACGACCGACGGCTATCGTATCGGCGGTTACGAGCAATTGCGCATCTACGGCAAAATCCTCGGTGTCATGGTGCACTCGGTCAAGGATGAAGCTGACTTGCGCATTGCGCTGGATGAGTTGAAAGGCAAACATACTGTCTTGATCGATACCGTCGGCGTTAGCCAGCGCGATCAAATGGTCGCAGATCAAATCGCGATGCTGTCCGGTGCCGGTAGTCAGGTCAAACGTCTGTTGTGCTTGAATGCGACTTCAACCGGTGAAACGCTCAATGAAGTGGTGCGTTCTTACATGGGTAATGGCCTCGCGGGTTGCATATTGACCAAAATGGATGAAGCTGCAACCATTGGTAGTGCACTAGATATAGTCATACGGCAGAAATTGAACTTATACTACGTCGCGAACGGTCAACGCGTACCGGAAGATCTGCACGTCGCCAATCAGCAATATCTGGTTGAACGTGCATTTAAACTCAAGCGCGAAACAGCGCCGTTCCAGTTCAGTGATGCGGAGATACCTTTGGTGATGGCAAATACGGCACGTTCGATGAACGATAAGAGCTTGCGTGAGGTGATTCTTGGGTAGTTTTAAATGTGATCAGGCAGAAGGTCTGCGGCGACTGCTCGCCGGGCCAAAGCCGCGCATTTTCACTTTTTTGTCAGCCACTTCAGCGGCAGAAAAAAGCGCGATGCTGGTCAATCTGAGCGCCTCACTTGCATCAAGTGGTAGCGATGTCGTGCTGTTGGACGCCTGTGCCTCCACAAACGGCATCACGCATCGTATGGGTGCTGAAGTACAAGCAACCTTGCTGGACGTCGCACGCCAGGAGCGCGCACTTAATCAAGTCGTGCAAGCTATGCCGCAAGGTTTTGGTCTGGCGTCGCTGACGCGTGGTTCACTCCATGCCGCAACACGTGATGTGAATCAACAGCGTCGTTTGTCGAATGCATTCAACGTTCTGGCATCACAATCCGATGTGCTGATGGTTGATGCCGAACTGGATGAAGACGGTAATTTACCTGTTCCTGCTATGGCGAGCGGCGATATCGTCGTACAAGTTTCACCCGATGCTGCTTCTATCAAGAACGCCTATGCATTGATCAAACGATTGAATGCACAATTAGGCCGTCGTCCGTTTAGCGTTCTGGTGACTGGGGCAGACGAGCAGGAAGCAGCGCTTGTTTATCAAAACATGGCGCAAGCGGCTAGTCGCTATCTGGCAGTGGAATTGCATTCGATAGGTTCTGTACCGCAAGATGAGCAAACGACACGCGCGGCGCGTCTTGGTCGTGCGGTGATAGATGCCTTCCCGATGGCTGGTGCATCGGTTGCTTTCAGGCGTCTTGCAGAACGTTTTACCTTATCCGCCCACGGCGCCAAGTTCGGAGCCTGAATCACCTATGTATACCGCGGCTGGAAAATCAGACAAAGATCATCTCGTAGGAGAACATGCGCCTCTGGTCAAAAAACTGGCGCATCAGATGAAAGCCAAGTTGCCACCTAGTGTGGAAGTGGATGATTTGATTCAGGCTGGCATGATCGGCCTGCTGGATGCTGTTAGCCGTTACGAAGAAACACATGGCGCGCAATTCGAAACCTATGCCGTGCAACGCATACGCGGCGCGATGCTGGATGAGTTGCGTAGCAGCGACTGGATGCCACGTAGCATGCGTCAAAATATGCGCAAGATCGAGGTGGCAATGAACACCTTGCAGCAACGTCTGGGACGTGCACCAAATGAGAGTGAAGTTGCCAAGCAGCTTAAGCTGTCGCTGGCTGATTATCAGGATTTGCTGAGTGACGGTGGTGGCCATCAACTGGTGTATTACGAAGATTTTCACGATAGCGAAGACAACGAGCACTTCCTCGATCGCTATTGCACAGATGAGTCGCCGGATCCGTTGCAGAACCTGATGAACACCGGTTTTCGTGCCGCGGTTATTGAAGCAATTCATGCGCTGCCGGAACGAGAAAAAATCCTCATGGGTTTGTACTACGAGCAGGAAATGAATCTGAAGGAAATCGGTGCCGTCATGGGCGTGACCGAGTCACGCGTATCGCAATTGCATAGCCAGGCTATCGCCAGGATGCGTGCAAACTTAAGGGAGAAAGCGTGGACTGGGGTAGCTTAATTGGTATCGCGCTGGCGCTCGGTGGGATCCTTGTCGGGCAAATGCTCGAAGGAGGAGGGCTGGGCTCGTTGGTGCAACCAGCCGCGTTCATTATTGTCATCGTTGGCACCATCGGTGCTGTTCTTCTGCAAAGCGGTTGGCGCAATTTTGCGCAAGGCGTAAAAATGGCTGGTTTGGTTTTTGTGCCGAAGGATGATGATTATCAAGCCTTGATCGGTGACATTACCAGCTGGAGTGTCATTGCACGTCGCGAAGGCTTGCTCAGTCTGGAGCGCGTCATCAAAGATGTGAATGATCCATTTATCGCACACGGTTTGCGTTTGATTGTCGATGGCGTTGATCCAAATAAATTACGTGAGGTGCTGGATATGGAAATCGGCGCTTACGAAACGCGTCAGCGTCTGGCAATCAAGATATGGGAAGCAGCAGGCGGCTACGCACCGACCATCGGGATTTTGGGCGCTGTTCTCGGCCTGATACACGTGATGGAAAATCTGTCTGATCCAAGCCGTCTTGGTAGTGGTATTGCGGTTGCATTTGTAGCCACGATTTACGGTGTTGGTTTTGCCAATCTGGTGTTCTTGCCTATCTCCAGCAAGCTCAAAGCGCTGGTCAGTCGCGATATCTTCAAACGCGAAATGCTGGCGGATGCATTTGCCGGTATTGCTGCAGGTGACAATCCGCGCTTGATCGAAGAGCGCATGAATATCTATCTGATGTAACGGTAGTTTTGCTTACAGTATCTGCAGATTGATCAACCATGGCACGTAGAAAACACGAAGAAGAACATGAAAACCATGAGCGTTGGCTGGTGTCCTACGCCGACTTCATCACGCTCTTGTTCGCCTTCTTCGTTGTCATGTACGCGATCTCTTCTGTCAACGAAGGCAAGTATCGCATCCTCTCTAATTCTCTCGGCATTGCATTCGGCGGCGTCACGGCCAAAGCGCCTGTCTTGAAAGATCCTGCTGAATCGAATACGGCAATTATGTCTTTGCCGATTCCAGCGCCATCATCGGCAGCACAACGTGCCAACGATGCCATCGTCAAACGTGAAAAAGCACGAATGACTAATATTGCGCGCGATATTCTCAAAGCGATGGCGCCACTGATTAGTCAAGGCAAGGTGCGTGTTACGCAAACCAATCGCGGCGTCAGCGTAGAGATTAACGCCAGCGTTTTGTTCGCGCCAGGTGAAGCGAAGTTGAATGCGCAATCGGATGCCGCCTTGCGTGCCGTCGCACAAGTATTAAAAAAGGTCGATAACGATATTCAGGTGGAAGGCCACACCGACAACACGCCTATCAACAACTCAGCGTTCCCATCTAACTGGGAGTTGTCAGCGGTACGTGCCAGTAGCGTCGTACGACTTTTCATCGACAGCGGTGTAGATGAAAAACGCATGGTGGCAATGGGGCATGGTGCCAATCTACCAGTAGACACCAACGAGACGCCGGAAGGCCGCTTGCGCAATCGCCGGGTGCAGTTAATGATTCTTTCAGGTATGCCGGATGTGGTGACTGAAGTGCCGGTAACGCCGGAAGACTAAGCATTGCTAGTTAAGTGGGAAAGAAAAATGAGGCGTCAGATATTCCTTGGCATTATTCTGAGTTTCAGTTGTTTCATCGCCGGGTGTGGAATCGGTGGAGTGTGGATGAACGGAAATCCTTTTCCCACGCCAATTAAACCTAATCTTCAAAACTGGGATAAAGCAGGTATTACATCAGATACTCGTAGGGATGATGCCTTCGATTGTGGAGGAGGGAAAGGCGTTGTTTCAAAGGAAAGTGCTTGCTGGGCTACATCAAAGTGTCCTGATGTCGGGGATAACGTTCCGATTTTTAGTTTGAGGAAAATAAAAGAAACACAACAAGCAGGCGAAAGTGAATATGACGCAACAGCTCGCTTACGTCATGATTGGGAACGTTGCATGATCAAAAAAGGTTATCGCTATACAGGCGAGTGTTATGAAAATGAAATATCTAAGGCAAAGCCAGCTTGTGGAGCTCCCTAGTAAACTTGGATTGAACTAGCATTTATGCGCAATACATCTCGCCTTACTCGTTCTCACTTGCGCCTGACATCAATTGTCCTAATCGGCCTCATTGTCGGCTTCGCTACGCCAGATTCGTGGCGATTGGTGACACGAGCTTTGGTCGGGTGGAATGTTGCGGTATGGGCGAATCTGTTGCAGATGGGGTGGTTAATTGTGACGTACAGTCGCGCACGGGTAAAGGCGAGGGCTGAACGAGAGGATGCAGGTGCGGTGACGATGGTGGGAATTTTGTCTATCGTCTCGACCTTGAGCTTGGTTGCGATCGTTCTTGAACTGACGTCAGCTAAAGGCTTGTCCGGCGCACTGAAGTTTTCCCATTACATGTTCACTGGTATTACAGTCCTTGGTTCTTGGTTGCTGCTAGGCGCGATTTATACATTTCATTACGCACGTTTGTATTACCAATCACCTGCAGATCGAAGAGCGCTGCGTTTCCCAGATGCGGAGAGTAATCCGGATTACTGGGACTTCCTTTATTTTTCTTTCACTATCGCTGTAGCGGCACAAACTTCCGACGTATCGGTTATGTCGGCTGGGATGCGCAAGGCAGTGCTGGCGCAATCGGTGCTTAGTTTCCTGTTCAATGTCGCGATCATCGGCTTATCGATCAATATCGCAGCAGGTTTGATTGGCACTTGATTCGTCAGTTTGTCGATAACTATTGCTGCTTCTTTCGCCGCCGTGCCAGGTGTGTCGTCAACTTTCCCAGTTGCTTGTAGAGTTTTCCATAGGCTCTGTTCCATGCATTGACGCTGCGGTATTGTTTGATGACAGTTGCAATGTCATTGCGCGCAATCGGTCCGGTCAATGCTTGTTCTGCTCCTATCTGCAAAACATTTTCGGTGGTTTCTCTGACCAGCGACGCCATCATCTTTAATGCGACGTCTTGTGGTATCCCGGCCTTGCCATAAGCCTGCACGGCTGTATCCAGCAGCGTTACCAGGTAATTGGAGGCGAACACTGCTGCGGCGTGATACAGCACCTTGGCATCACCTTGGATAGGAACCGTTTGCGCGCCTATCGCGCTGAATAGCGGGTTCAGTACATCGAGTGCAGTTTTGTCGCCTTCTACGCCGCAATACGTCCCCGCAAAGTCCGCTACTATCTTCTCAGGTACGGCGAAGCTGCGTATAGGGTGGATGCTGGCGATGGCCGCGCCGTGTTGGCTAGCGCTGTCCAGTATGGATGATGGTAGGGCGCCGCTGCAGTGAAAGACGATGCTGCTTGCCGACAATAGACCGCTATTTGCCAAAGCTATACAGCAGGCAACGATCTGATCGTCTGGCGCTGCAATAAGGAAGATATCTGCTGGCTGCAAGTCAGCATAGCTGCTTGCAACGCGACCTGCGCCGACAAAAGCGACAGCGCGTGTGCCGCTTTCTATCGAGGTGTTGAGGATGTCTTGAATCTGAATAGTTTGATGCTGCACCCACAAGCGCGCCAGCGTTTGGCCGACTTTGCCGCAACCGATGATGGAGAGTGTTTTCGGTTTGCTCATGGGTGTTTATCCTGCTTGTCAGTTGTTGGCTTGTTCCAACGCTTCCTGTTGTTCCAGCCATTCTGCTTCAAGTTGCGTGACTTCCTTGGTATAAAAACTTTGGTCGGCCAGCAACTGTTTCAATTCTTTTTTCTTGGTGGCATCGTAGATCAAAGGATCGGCAAGCGCTGTTTCTACTACGGCCTTCTGTGCATTGCGCTTGGCGATTTGTTCTTCGAGTTTTTTGATCTTCAGTTCTATCGGTTTTCTGCGTGCAGCCAGTTTTTGGCGATCTTCCGCTTCCTGTTTTTTCTGTTCACGCTTGTCTACTGACGATGCTGCGGGAGCTGATGGCGCGACTACGCTGGCAGATTTTTCTTTGACGGCTGGCAGTGCTGCATTGCCGGCGGCGGCATTCTTGGTTGCCAGTTTGGTCTTGAACAGCCAATCTTTGTAATCGTCCAGATCGCCGTCAAATGGTTGTAACTTGCCATCTGCGACGATGATGAATTCGTCCGTGGTGGCGCGCAGTAGATGTCTATCATGCGAAACGACGACCAGCGTACCTTCGAATTGCGCCAGTGCCATAGTCAGCGCTTCGCGTGTTTCCAAATCCAGATGGTTGGTCGGTTCATCGAGCAGCAAGAGGTTAGGGCGCTGCCAAACGATCAGTGCGAGTGCTAGGCGTGCTTTTTCACCACCGGAGAATGGCGCGATCTTGCTGGTGACCATGGCGCCGTTGAAGTTGAAACTGCCCAGGAAGTTGCGCAACTCTTGTTCACGTACGGTTGGTGCGATGTGTGCCAAATGCCAGAGCGGTGATTCTTCGTGACGCAGCATTTCTACCTGATGCTGAGCGAAGTAACCGATCGCGAGGCCTTTGCCGAACTCAGATATGCCGCTTAACGGCTCCAGTTCTGCTGCGATGGTTTTGATCAGTGTCGATTTACCAGCACCGTTGACGCCGAGCAGGCCGATGCGTTGGCCGATCTGCAAGGAGAAGTTGATGTTGGAAACAATCTTCTTTTCCGTGATCGAGTAATCTTCATTTTCGATGCGGTAACCGGCATCGACATTTTCCATGACCAGCAATGGATTCGGTGCAGCAGCCGGTTCGCGGAATTCAAATGAAAATTCAGCAGCAGCACGCAAAGGTGCAAGCTCTTCCATCTTCGACAAAGCTTTCATTCGGCTTTGTGCCTGACGCGCTTTACTGGCTTGCGCTTTGAAGCGGTTGATGAAGGATTCCAGATGGGCGCGTTGACGCGTTTGTTTTTCCAGCGCGCTTTGCGCCAGGATCATTTGCGCTGCACGTTGACGTTCGAAGCCAGAGTAATTGCCCGAGTAGCGTTTCAGTTTGCGTTCGTCGATATGGACGATAACGTTGACGACGCCGTCGAGGAAGTCGCGATCATGTGAGATGACGAGCAATGTGCCTGGATAGCGTTTGAGCCAGTCTTCCAGCCAGATGATGGCGTCCAGATCCAAATGGTTGGTTGGTTCATCGAGCAACAGCAAATCGGAAGGGCACATCAAAGCTTGCGCCAGATTCAAACGCATACGCCAGCCGCCGGAGAAGCTGGCAACCGGTTGTTCCATTTGTGCCATGGTGAAGCCCAGACCGAGCAGCAATTGTTCGCCGCGCGAGCGTACGGTGTAGGCATCGGCATCGGCCAGTGCGCTGTACAACTCGCCGATCAATACACCATTGTCCGTCGTGTCGGGTTCGCTTTCGAGGAAAGCCAGTTCTTCTTCCAGACGGCGGAGGGTGACGTCACCGTCGATTGCGTAATCGATGGCGGAACGTTCCAGTGGTGGTGTCTCTTGCGCTACATAAGCGACGCGCCATTTAGATGGGAAGTCGATGGTGCCTAAATCAGCATGCAACTCACCGCGCAGCAAGCCGAACAGACTGGATTTGCCCGCGCCGTTGGCACCGATCAAGCCGATTTTGTCGCCCGGATTGAGCGTAACGTCGACTTTGTCGAGAAGTGGCTTGATGCCACGCATGAGAGAAACTTGTTGAAAACGGATCATGTGGTTTGTAAGCCGACAGCGCTAGACGCTATTGGCTTTGCTTCTTTAGTGAATGATTTAAAAATGGTTAGCGAAAAATGCTACTGCTAACCGAAATCGCAACCCACGGCATTTCAATTGAATGCGCGGGAGCGGCGAGGGATCGACAAAAATTGCATACGGTCGATCCAAACATACTTGGCTACTATCGAAAACGATCAAGGCATCATATCGATGCCATCGCTCCAAGCCTTATTGCAATTGATCTGCAGTGACCAGGAATACCATGTCGTCACCGGCGCTGGTGGTCAACCAGGTCAGATTCAATTCAGGGAACGCGGCTTCTGCGAAGGCGCGTTCATTACCGATTTCGACCATCAGTAAGCCGTTTGGTGCCAGACGTTTGCCTGCACCTGCGACGATCTTGCGTACCAAATCCATGCCATCTTCGCCGCCGGCCAGCGCGATTTGCGGTTCACGCAAATATTCCGGTGGCAGTTTGCCCATGGAGCCTGAATTGACGTAAGGCGGATTGGTAATGATGAGGTCGTATTTGTATTCCGGCACATTGGTGTACAGATCAGACTCGATCAGTTTGATACGATCTTGCAATTCGTATTCATCCACATTGCGCTGTGCAACGGCCAGCGCATCGGTGGAGATATCAACGGCATCGACTTGCGCATTCGGGAAGGCATCAGCCAGCATGATAGGTAGGCAGCCGGAACCGGTACACAGTTCAAGTATGTTGGTGACCTTGTCTGGATTACTGACCCATGGGGAAAATTGCTCCGGGATCAATTCAGCGATGAAGGAACGTGGCACGATCACGCGCTCATCCACGAAGAAGCGGTAACCACCGAGCCAACCTTCATTGGTGATGTAGGCAGCAGGCAAACGTTCATCGGCACGTTGTTCGATCACGCGCAACACGGCATCAACTTCTTCCTGCAACAAATGCGCATCGAAGAATGGATCGAGTTTGTCGAGTGGCAGTTTCAGCGTGTGCAGGATCAGGTAAGCGGCTTCATCCAGTGCATTGGTGCTGCCATGGCCGAAGAATAGCTTCGCGGTATTAAAGCGGGTGACTGCGTAGCGCAGCAGGTCGCGAATGGTAGAGAGATCGTTAGGCTTGATAGGCATGGTTCTGTGCAACAAAGTAAAAGGATGATGCCTGATGCGACAACTATGCGATCAGGAAGGTATTCAGGCGATTTACCGAGTGTGGCAAATCGCTTGTTCAGTCATATAGCCGCTTTACAGCAGCAGGTTTTCCATCGTACGACGATAGATGTTTTTCAGTGGATCGATGAAGCGTACCTCGATGTGCTCATCAATTTTGTGAATACTGCCATTCGGTGGGCCGAACTCGACGACTTGTGGGCAAATCTGTGCGATAAAGCGACCGTCTGAAGTGCCGCCAGTAGTAGACAATTCCGTGGTCACGCCAGTCTCTGATTTGATCGCATCACTCATCGCATCGCTCAAGCTACCTTTAGGCGTCAGAAATGGATAACCGCTGATAGACCATTTCAAATCGTATTCAAGACCATGCTTGTCGAGGATGGCATGCACACGTTGTTGTAAACCTTCTACCGTACTGGCAGTGCAGAAACGGAAGTTAAAATCGATGACAACATTGCCCGGAATGACATTCGATGCGCCTGCACCGCCGTGCATATTGGATACCTGCCATGAAGTCGGCAAATAATATTCGTTACCGTCATCCCATTTCTCTGCAACCAGTTCTGCCAGTGCAGGTGCGCATTGATGAATCGGATTGCGTGCTAATTGCGGATACGCGATGTGGCCTTGTATGCCTTTGACGGTGAGCTTGCCGGACATGCTGCCACGACGGCCGTTCTTGATGGTATCGCCTAGCACATCGGAAGAGGTCGGTTCACCGACCACGCAGTAATCGAGTTGTTCGCCGCGTGCCTTCAGGGCATTGCAGACGATGACGGTGCCATCAGTCGCAGGGCCTTCTTCATCGCTGGTGATCAGGAAGCCGATCGAACCTTTGTGGTTCGGATGCGCTTGTACGAATTCTTCCGCTGCAACGACCATGGCTGCAATCGATGTCTTCATGTCGGCTGCACCGCGACCATACAGCTTGCCGTCGCGTTGCGTAGGCACGAATGGCGGTGAGGTCCACTGGTCGAGCGGGCCGGTAGGCACGACGTCGGTATGACCGGCAAACACCAGCAGTGGTTGCGCCGTTCCTTTGCGCGCCCACAGGTTGGTGACGCCATCGGATTCTATGGTTTCGCAAACGAAGCCTAATGGTTCCAGTAATTCGATCAGGCGCGATTGGCAGCCTTTATCTTCCGGTGTAACGGAGGAGAGCGCGATCAGTTCTTCGGTCAGTGCGAGCGTTTTGCTCATATTTTTTCTCGTACTTTAGTCTTGAAAAATTTGTTGATAAAGTTCATCGGAAAAACCGACGCTGGATTTCTTGTCCTTGAATAAAACCGGACGCTTGATGACTGATGGCGATTCCAGCATCAGGGCAGTCGCGCTGGCGTTATCGGTAATCGCCGCCTTGCGTTCATCCGGCAACTTGCGCCAGGTGGTGCCTTTGCGATTGACCAATACATCCCAAGGGACGTCGCGTAACCAGGTTTTGATCAGGTCAGTGTTGATGCCGTCTTTCTTGAAATCATGGAAGACGAAATCGGTGCCATTGTTGGTGAGCCAGGTGCGGGCTTTTTTAACAGTGTCGCAGTTAGGTATGCCGTATAGGGTAATCGTCATGGTTACATCTTCAACGTGAATTCGGTAAAGCTTGCGCCTTGTTCTTCTTTTGGTTCATCGATCTCGATTTTTTGTGCCGAGTTGTTCAATAACCAGAATAAATTACTGGCAGAGTCTGCATGGGCCAAGGCTTCATCTTGCGTAACGATGTCATCCTTGATCAACTGCATCAAGGCCTGCTCGAAAGTTTGCGAACCTGGTGACAAACTTTTTTCTATCGCTTCCTTGATCTGCGTAATCTCGCCTTGCTCGATTAGCTCGGCAATGTGGCGTGTGTTCAGCATGATTTCTACTGCGGCGCGACGCTTGCCATCAATTGCGCCGATCAAACGCTGAGAAACAACCGCGCGCAAGGTTGACGATAAATCTGCCAGCAATGATTGCCGATGTTCTATCGGGTAAAAATTAATGATGCGTGTTAATGCTTGATAGCTATTGTTCGCATGCAGTGTTGCAACTACCAAATGACCGGACTGCGCGTAAGCGAGCGCGGCCGACATGGTTTCCTTGTCGCGTATCTCACCGATCAAAATGCAATCGGGTGCCTGACGTAATGCATTCTTCAACGCGATAGACAGGTCTGCGGCATCGCTGCCTATCTCGCGTTGGTTGACGATGGATTTTTTGTTCTTGAACAAAAATTCGATCGGATCTTCCAAGGTCAGAATATGACCGGTACTCAGTGCATTGCGATGATCAAGCATCGCTGCAATCGTGGTCGACTTACCGGAACCGGTCGAGCCGACTACCAGCAGCAAGCCACGCTTTTCCATAATCATGTCCGCCAAAATCGGCGGCAGTGCCAAACTGTTCAATGCCGGAATTTCGCCAGGAACATAGCGCAACACGGCAGAGATGCTGCCGCGCTGACGGAACGCCGATAAACGGAAACTGCCAACACCAGCGACAGGGATGCCGATGTTCAGTTCGTTCTCTCGTTCCAGTTCTGCCAGCTTGGCAGCAGGGACAACTTCGGCCAACAAGGACATTACGGCATTCTGGTCCAGCTTTTGCTGATTGACGGGTACCAGATTGCCGTTGATCTTGATATGGATCGGCGAGTTGACTGCGATAAACAAGTCAGATGCTGCTTTTTCCTTCATTAGAAGGAATAACCGATCCATTGCCATAGCTGTCCCAGGTCAGATAAATGAAAACGCGTGTTGTGGCGATCTCGATTTAGTCGCGCAGCAATTCATTGATGCCGGTTTTTGCACGTGTTTTTGCATCGACGCGTTTGACGATCACTGCGCAGTACAAGCTGTACTTGCCATCAGCGGACGGCAAGTTGCCCGATACCACGACGGAGCCGGCAGGGATGCGACCATACGTTACTTCGCCGGTTGCGCGATCATAAATCTTGGTCGATTGACCGATATACACGCCCATCGAGATAACCGAGTTTTCTTCAACGATCACGCCTTCGACGATTTCCGAACGGGCGCCGATGAAGCAGTTGTCTTCGATGATGGTTGGGTTGGCTTGCATAGGTTCCAACACGCCGCCGATACCAACGCCGCCGGACAAGTGCACGTTCTTGCCGATTTGTGCGCAGGAGCCGACTGTCGCCCATGCATCAACCATCGAGCCTTCATCGACGTAAGCGCCGATGTTGACGAAGGAAGGCATCATGACGACGTTTTTGCCGATGAAGCTGCCGTGACGTGCAACTGCTGGAGGAACCACGCGGAAGCCGCCTTTAGCGAAATCTTCAGCTGTGTAGTTAGCGAACTTGGTTGGGACCTTGTCGTAGAACTGCATGTGGTCGCCGGATGGCATGGTGATGTTGTCTTCCAGGCGGAAGGACAGCAAAACTGCTTTCTTGACCCATTGATTGACAACCCATGCGCCGCTGTCTTTTTGCGCGACGCGCAATGTGCCTTCGTTCAATTGAGCGATGACTTGAGCGACCGCATTGCGTATGTCTGCAGGTGCATTTTTAGGGGAGAAATCGGTACGGTTTTCCCACGCTTGGTCGATGATCTGTTCGAGTTGTTGTGTCATGTGATGGTCTTGTCAGTTGAAAGAAATGATTGCTAAGAAAATTACGCGGAAGGACTTGATAACTTTTTCGCGAATTCGACGATGCGTTGTGCTGCTTCCAGGCATTCATCCACTTCGGCGACCAGCGCCATGCGGATGCGATTCTGTCCTGGATTGATGCCATGCGCTTCGCGGCCCAGATAACTGCCCGGCAATACCGTGACATTATATTCGGCATAGAGGCGCTTCGCGAATTCAACATCGCTGATGGCGACGAGCTTGTCGACCTTGGCCCATAGGTAGAAGCCGGCGTCCGGCAAGGCAACATCCATTACTTCTTGCAGCAATGGAGTGACTTGCTTGAATTTGGTGACGTATTTTTCACGATTTTCAATGACGTGTTGCTCATCGTTCCATGCGGCAATGGAAGCGCTTTGCACCGATGGACTCATCGCGCTGCCGTGATAGGTACGGTACAGCAGGAATTGCTTCAGAATTTCTGCATCGCCAGCGACGAAGCCAGAGCGCATGCCCGGCACATTCGAACGCTTGGATAAGCTGGAGAAGCCGATCAGGCGTGGATAGCCCGTGCGTCCTAGCTTGTGTGCCGCTTCCAAGCCACCCAACGGCGCTTCTGCCTTGAAGTAAATCTCGGAATAGCATTCATCTGCGGCAATCACAAAACCGTAGCGATCAGACAATTCGAACAATTCAGCCCAGTCTTCCAGCGTCAGGACCGCGCCCGCAGGATTGCCGGGCGAACAGATATAAACCAATTGCACGCGCGACCAGACGTCCGGCGTGACGCTGGCAAAGTCCGGCGCAAAATTGCGTGCAGGGTCGCAGTTGACGAAATACGGTTCCGCGCCAGCAAGATAAGCCGCGCCTTCGTAAATCTGATACAGCGGATTAGGGCAAATGACCAATGCTTGCTTGCTTGGATCGATCACGGTTTGCGCCAAGGCAAACAAGGCTTCGCGTGAACCGTTGACCGGCAGCACTTGCGTGGCTGGATTCAGCTTGGGCAAGTTGTAGCGACGTTCCAGCCAGTCGGCGATCGTGGCGCGCAAGGCTTCTGTGCCAGCGGTGGTCGGATAAACTGCCAAGCCATCCAGATTATCTGCCAGTGCTTTCTGGATGAAAGCCGGCGTCGGATGCTTGGGTTCGCCGATACCCAGGCTGATAGGGCGATAAGCAGCGTTCGGCGTGACACTCGCGAACAATTGCTTCAGTTTTTCGAATGGGTACGGTTGTAGCTGATTCAGAAGTGGATTCACGGCGGAGAGCTAAAAATGTGTGGAAAGTGTTAATTCGCACGAGGTTCAAAGTGGCAACATTATACCGCCCATGGCGGCAGAACCGCTGCATGTGGAAAGTGTTACTTCAAATGCTTGGAATCGTTGTTCCAAATGCTATGATTAGCCCCTTTAACGGTCTTATTTCGGCCTATTTTGCCGCATCCGCCAACTTGGCTGGATACTTAATTTGAGCTGCATATTCTAGGAACGGTCGATAACGTGCGTTTAACTTCCATTAAATTATCTGGATTCAAGTCTTTCGTTGATCCGACGAATTTTCAAGTGCCGGGTCAATTGGTTGGTGTCGTAGGGCCTAACGGTTGCGGTAAATCCAATATCATTGATGCTGTGCGCTGGGTTTTGGGTGAATCCAAGGCTTCCGAGTTGCGCGGCGAATCGATGCAGGACGTTATTTTTAACGGTACTACGCACCGCAAGCCGGCTGGTCGATCATCGGTCGAACTGGTGTTTGATAACGGCGAGGGTAAAGCTGCCGGTCAGTGGAGTCAGTACGCGGAAATCGCGGTCAAACGCACACTGACGCGCGACGGTACTTCGACTTACTACATCAATAATCAGGCGGTACGCCGTCGCGATATTCAAGACATCTTCCTCGGTACTGGCCTCGGTCCGCGTGCTTACGCGATCATCGGGCAGGGCATGATTTCGCGCATCATCGAAGCGCGCCCGGAAGAACTGCGGATTTTCCTGGAAGAAGCTGCTGGCGTATCGAAGTACAAGGAACGCCGTCGCGAAACCGAGAATCGTCTGCAAGACACGCGTGAGAATTTGTTGCGCGTCGAGGATATCTTGCGCGAACTGAATGCGAATCTGGAAAAGCTGCAAAGCCAGGCTGCCGTCGCGCAAAAATTCCACGAACTGCAAGCCGATCAGGACGAAAAACAAAAACTGCTGTGGCTGTTGCGCAAGAATGAAGCCAAAGCCGAGCAGGATAAATTTTTCCGCGATATCGAAAAAGCGCAAGTCGATCTGGAAGAACAAACAGCCAAGTTGCGCCATGTAGAAACCGAGCTGGAGCACATGCGTCAATCGCATTACGCCGCCGGCGATCGCATGCATCAAGCGCAAGGCCATCTGTACAAAACCAATTCAGAAATTGGTAGCCTGGAAGCGCAGATCAAGTTCGTCATCGAATCGCGCACGCGTTTGCAATCGCAACTGAATTCGCTGACTGCACAACGCGATCAATGGCAACGTCAAGGTACGCAATTCCAGGATGATTTGGTCGAAGCTGAGATGCATCTGGAAGAGCAAGCGATGCGTGTCGAGCAATCGCAAGAAGCTGCACAACGCGAGAACGATAGAGTGCCTGCGCTGGAACAAGCATGGCGTGAGTCGCAACTGAAAACGACAGAGTCGCGCAGCAAGATCATGCAAGCGCAGCAGCAGATCGAACTGGAATCCGCACATCAACGCAATGCATCCAATATTCTGTCGGGCCTGACGGTACGTCGCGAGCGTTTGTCGCAAGAAAAGCAGGGCTTGAACTTGCCAGACACCACGCATCTTTCCAATTTGAAAATGCAGTTGGAAGAAAAGCAGGCAACTTTGGAAGAAGCGACTGAGCAGCTTGAAGTCGCGCAAGAACAGTTGCCTAAGCTGGAAGAAGAACGCCGCGCCGCGCAACAACAAGTCAATACAGAAACTGCGAATAACGCACAACTGGAAGCGCGCCTCGCTGCCTTGAAGCAGTTGCAGGAAAGCGTACAGACACAAGGCAAGGTACAGCCTTGGTTGCAAAAACATGAACTCGGCGAATTGCCGCGCTTGTGGCAGAAGCTGCAGATCGATCAAGGCTGGGAAACTGCGCTGGAATCGGTATTGCGCGAACGTACTTCTGCATTGGAAATGTCCAATCTTGATTGGGCCAAGTCCTTCTTCAACGATGCGCCGCCAGCCAAGCTGGCACTGTTCACGCCGAATAGCACATCGTCGGAAGTAATCGAAACACCAGCCGGCTTGAAACCTTTCCTGAACCTGTTGCAACTGAACGATCCTGGTCTGCGTGCATTGATGCAGGATTGGTTGTACAACGTGTATATCGCAGAAGACACCGCGGCCGCATTTGTTGATCGTAACAAGCTGCCGACAGGTGCGTATTTCGTGACACGCCAAGGCCATGTCATCAGCAAATCGAGCGTGCGTTTTTATGCATCCGATTCCGAACAAGATGGCATGCTGGCGCGCCAGCAGGAAATCGAAAACATCACCAAGCAATTGCGTGCGCAACACATGCTGGCCGACGAAGCAAAATCGCGTTCAGTACGTTCTGAATCTGCATTGACGCAAGCCACACAACGTCTGCAGGAAATCCGTCAGCGCGTAAATTCGTTGACGCAAGCAGTGCATGGTTTGCAGATCGATGTGATGAAGTTGTCTGAAGTGCAGGAACGCTTCAATCAACGCAGCACACAGATCGCCACCGATCTGGAAGAGATCGCGATGCAGGAAGCCGAGCAGCAGCAAGTCAAGGCGGAATCGGAAGCGAAGTTCGAACAACTCGATGCCGAGTTGGGTGAGTTGCAAGAGACGCATGAAGAAGGTCAAACCGATTATCTGAGCAAAGAGCAGCAACTCAACGATGCGCGTCAACGCGTGCGTGAGCTGGAACGTGCAGCACAGGAAACGGCGTTTGCCGAGAAGTCGCAACGCAACAAGATTGAAGAATTGAAGCGCAGTATTGCGACCGCACTGGAGCAAGCTGCACAACTGTTTGCCAATATGCAGCAAGGCAGTCTGGAACTGGAAAGCCTGGATGATCAAGCTGCACAAGCCGGTCTGCAAACCTTGCTCGATACGCGTACTGATCAGGAACGCGCATTGGCCGATGCACGTCACGAACTGGATCAACTGACGCAGCAATTGCGCGGTCATGATGAAGCGCGCATGCAAGCAGAACGCAGTCTGCAACCGCAGCGCGATCGCATTACCGAATTGCAATTGAAAGAACAAGCTGCGCGTCTGAATCAAGAGCAGTATGCGCAGCAATTGATAGAAGCGCAGGCTGACGAAGCTGCGTTGGCAGAGAAGCTCAACGGTGATCTGCGTCCTTCATATCTGCAAGGCGAAGTCACACGTTTGACGAATGCGATTGCTGCGTTGGGTGCAGTCAATCTGGCGGCACTGGATGAATTGGCGACGGCATCGGAACGTAAAAACTTCCTTGATGCACAAAACGCCGATCTGACTGAAGCGATCAATACCTTGCAGGATGCTATCAGCAAGATCGACAAGGAAACGCGCGATCTGCTGCAAGATACCTTCGACAAGGTCAATCATCACTTCGGTGAATTGTTCCCTATCCTGTTTGGTGGTGGTCAGGCAAAACTGACGATGAGTGGCGAAGAAATTCTGGATTCCGGCGTGCAAGTGATGGCGCAACCTCCAGGCAAGAAAAATGCAACGATTCACTTGCTGTCCGGCGGTGAAAAAGCGCTGACGGCAACGGCATTGGTGTTCTCGATGTTCCAGTTGAATCCTGCACCGTTCTGTCTGCTGGATGAGGTCGATGCACCACTGGATGATGCCAATACCGAACGTTTCTGCAATATGGTTAAACGCATGTCGGCGCATACCCAGTTCCTGTTCATTTCGCATAACAAGATTGCGATGGAAATGGCGCAGCAATTGATTGGCGTCACGATGCAAGAGCAGGGTGTGTCACGGATTGTGGCAGTTGATATGGAATCGGCAGCCAGTTTTGCATCGGAAGCGCAGACGGCTTGATTGTTTGTAGGCAGTAAATAAATGTAATGGTTTTAACCGTGAAAGCGGAACAATTTGGCGGAATTGAAATCCGTAAAATGATGCGCTTTCAATGGTGTTTTTCAGAGAGCAGGTTGGCTTGACAAGCTGATTTGCTAAATTTAACCTGAGTGCCTTGGCACATGGGTCGTCGCGGTTTCAAGAACGCTGGTCGCCACTGATTTCAGGCGCGTGTTTTATTGGATGCCGGTACGGCCGTCGAACCTTTGGATTTTTATGACCCAAACCGTTTTCTCTTACCTTTCTCGCGTTGCGCGTAGTGTGGTGCTGAGCAGATTTTCCCTCGCATCGTTTCAGATGGCAGGTGCAGCATGACTGATCTTCAGACAAGTTTGATTGTTATTGGCGGCGCGATTGTCGTCGGCGTTATTTCCTACAATAAATGGCAAGAACACAAGGCCAAGAAAAGCGTTGAGCGCGCTTTTTCTTCGTCACACGATGATGTGCTGATGGCGACAGAAGATCGCGCGCCAGCATCTGATCTTGAGCGCCATGAGCCGACATTTACTGCGACTGATTACGACGATGCTGCTCCAGTCAATCAGGTAGAGCAAGAGGTGCATATAGAAGCGGAAAGTGATGCACCGGTTGATCTAATACAAGCCGCGGAAGAAAAGGAATTGCCGGTTGATTATCTGATTGACTGCACGATCCCGTTGGCATTGTCTACGCAGTTACGTGGCGAAAAAATTCTCCCTGCCTTGCAATCCTTGCGTCATGTCGGCAGCAAGCCCGTGCATTTCGCCGGACAACACATTGATGGCGGTTGGGAAGCCGTGACACATGGTGGCATCTATAAATCCTTGATGGCAGGTGTGCAGCTGGCCAATCGCAGCAACGCCTTGAACGAGCTGGAATATTCCGAATTCGTGATGCGTTTGCGTCAGATTGCTGATGATTTTGATGCAGATCCGGATGTGCCGGATATGGCTGAAGTGATGGTCACTGCGCGTTCCTTGCACCATTTCGTGACTGAATACGATGCGAAGTTGAGTGTGAATGTACAAACCAATGGCGCGCCATGGTCAGTCACGACCTTGCTGGCGGCGTTGGAGCGCCAAGGTTTTGACGTGCGTCCAGAAGGTCGCCTGGTAATGCCTGATGGTGATGGTGGCGTGTTGTTCTCGTTGTCTACCAATGTAACGCTGGCCGAAGAAACGACTAGTCGTCTGACGTTGCTGCTCGATGTTCCTGCCGTGTCGCCTGCACGCGATGGTTTTGGTGCAATGACAGCGTGCGCACGTTCCTTGGCGGCACGTCTGGATGGCACCGTCGTGGACGATGGCAGCCAACCGTTATCAGATGCTTCCTTGAACGAAATCGCCGGACAACTCGAAGTGTTCTACGCCGACATGGAAG
The DNA here is from genome assembly GCA_040390795.1 of Pseudomonadota bacterium. Lineage (GTDB taxonomy): Bacteria > Pseudomonadota > Gammaproteobacteria > Burkholderiales > Burkholderiaceae_D > Oxalicibacterium. The sequence continues at coordinate 74,518 of JAZJXV010000018.1, forward strand.
CGGCGGATATTCCTGCTGGTTCCAACCGGGCCTTACGTTTATTTAACTGATTATGCAGCCGGATTTGTTTTCTACGGCATCACAAGTTGGCTCAAGCGCGAAACAGGAGGAGCCGGATGCCAGTAATCCTCCCGCGCGCGCGGCATGGTTGCGCGATGAACTGAACCGTCATAACTACGCGTATCACGTCCTCGATAATTCCTCTATTCCCGATGCGGAATACGACAAGCTGTTCCGCGAGCTACAAGCACTGGAAGTAGCCTATCCTGAATTACTTGTTTTTGATTCACCTACACAACGTGTGGGTGCATTGGCTTTGTCTGCCTTTCCACAAGTGACGCATTCAGTACCTATGCTGTCGCTGGGTAACGGTTTTGAGGGTGAAGACATTGTTGCCTTTGATCGTAGAGTCTGTGACGGCTTGAACAGTACGCTGGAAGTTGAGTATGCGACTGAGCTGAAGTTCGATGGCTTGGCGATCAATCTGCGCTATGAAGATGGCGTGCTGGTGGAAGCAGCGACGCGCGGTGATGGTGCGACCGGTGAAAATGTCACGACGAATATACGCACGGTGCGTGCGATTCCCTTGCGTCTGCATACTGCCACGCCACCGAAAGTGCTGGATGTGCGCGGCGAAGTCATGATGTACAAGGCGGATTTGGCAAAATTGAATGCGCGCCAGCGTGATGCCGGCGCAAAGGAGTTTGCCAATCCACGTAACGCAGCAGCAGGCAGTTTGCGCCAGTTGGATTCACGCATTACGGCGCAACGCACTTTGCGTTTCTTTGCTTACGGCATAGGCATGCTGGAAGGTGCGGAGATGCCGGCATCGCATTCGGCATTGCTGGATTGGTATGCGGAGCTTGGCATACCGGTTTGTGATGAACGTGCTGTGGTGAAGGGTGCTGCGGGCTTGCTGGCTTTCTACAAAGCTGTTGGCGAAAAACGCGCTTCACTTCCTTATGAAATTGATGGCGTTGTTTATAAAGTGAATCGTGTCGATTTGCAGCAGCAACTCGGTTTTGTTTCGCGTGCCCCTCGTTTTGCCATCGCACATAAATTCCCGGCAGAAGAAGCATTAACGACGGTGCTGGACATTGAAGTTCAAGTCGGCCGTACTGGTGCGATTACGCCTGTCGCACGTTTAGCACCGGTATTGGTGGGTGGCGTTACGGTGACAAACGCGACACTGCATAACGAAGATGAAGTGCGACGCAAGGATATCCAAATCGGCGATACCGTCATCGTGCGTCGCGCTGGTGATGTGATTCCCGAGGTAGTGGCTTATGTGCCTGAGAAACGTCCGGCGGATGCGCAGCCTTTTGTCATGCCGACCACTTGCCCGGTATGCAATTCACAGATAGTCAAACTGGAAGATGAAGCGATTGCACGCTGTTCCGGCGGTTGGGTCAAATGTGCAGCGCAACGCAAGGGTGGTTTGTTGCACTTTGTCTCGCGTCGGGCGATGGATGTGGAAGGTTTGGGCGATCAACTGGTTGAGCAACTGGTTGATAAGCACATCATTACGACGGCAGCAGATTTATACAAGCTGGGTTTTCGCGCGCTGGCCGAACTGGACAGAATGGCGGACAAGTCAGCGCAGAATGTATTGGCTGCGCTGGAGAAATCCAAATCGACGACTTTTGCTCGTTTCATCTATGCGCTGGGCATACGCCACGTAGGCGAAGCGACGGCGAAAGAGCTGGCACGTCATTTCGGTAATCTGGATGCATTGTTGCAAGCGTCTGAAGAGCAATTGCTGGAGGTTGCAGATATCGGCCCGGTCGTTGCACAATCGATCATGGCGTTCTTGAGCGATCCATTAAATACAGAGTTGATTGAACAATTGCGGGCAGCTGGTGTCCGATGGCCGGAACATGTAGTGGAGAACAAACCTAAGCCCTTCGCAGGCAAAACGTTTGTTCTGACTGGTACCTTGCCGACGTTGAGTCGCGATGCCGCTGCTGAAAAAATTGAAGCAGCAGGTGGCAAGGTTGCCGGTTCCGTCTCTAAGAAAACCAGCTATGTTGTAGCTGGCGCCGAAGCCGGCAGCAAGCTGGCCAAAGCAGAAGAGCTCGGTATCGCTATACTGGATGAATCAGCATTGCTTCAATTACTGGATACAAATGAACATAATTAGAAAAGCCGTTTTCCCCGTGGCTGGTTTGGGCAGCCGTTTTCTTCCGGCTACCAAGGCGCAGCCGAAAGAGATGCTGCCGATAGTCGACAAGCCTTTGATTCAATATGCGGTTGAAGAAGCTGTGGCTGCGGGCATCACGGAAATGGTGTTTATTACCGGTCGTAACAAGCGCGCGATTGAAGATCACTTCGATACAGCTTATGAGCTGGAAGCCGAACTGGAAGCTGCGAATAAAGAAGTGTTGCTGGGTCTCGTACGCAATGTGATTCCCAAGAATATCAATTGCATTTATATACGTCAGTCCGCACCGCTGGGTCTTGGTCATGCAGTCTTGTGTGCCCGTCCGGTGGTTGGTAATGAGCCGTTCGCGGTATTGCTGGCGGATGACTTCATGGATACAGAAGTCGGTACCAAACCAGTTTTGGCGCAGATGACGGATGTATTTCAGCACGAAGGCCACAGCATACTGGCGGTACAGGATGTACCACGCGCCGAAACCAAGCAATACGGTATCGTCAGTGCGACTGCATACCAGCCGCAACTGGAACTGGTGAATGCGATTGTAGAGAAACCTCAGCCTGATGTGGCGCCATCGACATTGGCGGTAGTTGGTCGCTATGTATTGACTAACAAGATTTTTAACTATCTTGAGACTCTCGGCAAAGGTGCTGGTGGTGAAATACAATTGACGGACGGCATCGCTGCCTTGATGCAAGCCGAGAAGGTGCTGGCGTATCGTTATGATGGTCAGCGTTATGACTGCGGTTCCAAACTAGGTTACTTGAAGGCCATGGTAGCGATGGGACTCAAGCATCCGGAAACCGGCGCAGCCTTTACTGATTACTTGAAAACACTGAAATGACAGTAAGAGAAATTTTGAAGATGGGCGACCCGCGTTTGTTGCGTGTAGCTGAGCCGGTCAAGGAATTCGGCACGCCCGAACTGGATGCGCTGATAGCCGACATGTTTGACACCATGCATGCGGCAAATGGTGCGGGCTTGGCTGCACCACAAATTGGTGTGAATCTGCGTCTGGTGATTTACGGCTTCAAGCAAAATACGCGTTATCCTGATGCGCCCCCAGTGCCGGAAACCGTCTTGATCAATCCCAAACTGCGTCCCTTGTCGGCAGAAATGGATGAGGCTTGGGAAGGGTGTTTATCGGTGCCTGGTTTGCGTGGTGTGGTGCCGCGTTTTACTGCCTTGCATTACGATGGTTTCGATCAGTATGGCAATGTGATTAGCCGCGACGCGGATGGCTTTCATGCGCGTGTGGTACAACATGAATGCGATCATCTGGATGGCATCCTGTACCCAATGCGGATTACTGACTTATCGCAATTCGGTTACGTCGATGTTCTGTTCCCGGATATTGATCCGAACGACGACGATTGATGTGCATAAAAAGATATACGTAAAAAGGGCGACTTGAGGTCGCCCTTTTTTATTTGAACAATTTTTGATTTAAAACTTGTGCCGGATACCGATATTGAACAGCCTATCGGCTTTGCCAGGTGAGAGCACTTTATACGATGCATTGTCATCGTTACTCAGGCGTGCCAAGCTAGTATACAAATTGGTGCGTGCGGATAGATTGTGGGTATAGCCTATGGCAATCTGGCGGGCATTAGCATTGGCGAGCACTTTGTCCTGCTTGTGCATCACGGATGCCATGATAGTGTCGGCTGTAGTCAGGTTGATCTTCAAACCAAGCAAGGCATCACGCGTGTCGAGCGTACCGATGCCTTTGTTAATGGCGTAGGCGACAAAGGGTTGTAGCAAGCCGAAGTTGTAGTTGCCGCCGATCAGCGTCGTCTTGGCGCTGTCGGTACCTGTCACGTCCTTGGTGTCCTGATAGGTCAATACCGTAGCCAGGGGACCGGATGCATAACCTATGGCACCGGCTACCGTGCGACTGGCGCTGGTGTTGCCGGCAACTTCGCCGAAGCTATAGGCTACCTGGCCATTGATACCGTTTTTAGCGGCAAAACTGTAGTTAACAGTATTGTCTATGCGGTTGCCGCCGTAATTGAAGATGCGTACGGAATCACCGGCGAGAGTATCGGCAAAAGGATCGAATACGGCAGAGTTGGTGAAGACCATGGTCTGGACGCGGCCCAGCTTTACTTCGCCAAAGTCACCAGACAGGCTGACATAGGATTGCCGGTTGAAAAAACGGCTGGCGTCACTTTGCGAGCCATTGTCTGCGCTGAAGCCGGCCTCCAGCACAAAATTGGCCTTCAATCCGTTGCCGAGATCTTCCGTGCCTTTGAAGCCGACGCGGCTGACACTTTGATTGCCGCTATCGATGCCAACGGTTCTGCCAGCACCAGCGTTCTCAATCTTCAAACCAAGATCGACGACACCATAGACAGTGACGCTGCTCTGGCCATACGTCGCTCCTGCCATCGACGTCAATAGTGAAAATGCGAATAGAGTTCTTTTCATTTATCCACTCCCTTTGTTTTCAGTTGAAACAACGATCCGGTGACTTGGTTTGTGTTCTAAAACGGGGTTAGCTTTAAATGTGAATCAACAGCATTTTCTGAATAGTGCGATTTCAGCTCTTAGGGACTTGGTAATTACTAACGTACCGTTTATGATATCTTCATTCTGCACAAA
>JAZJXV010000019.1:0-4154 GCA_040390795.1 Pseudomonadota bacterium
CGGGTGCCGCAGGCTTAAACGAAAACCCGTTTACACAGAATCCAGTACACCCCCTAAATGAATGGATTAATGGCACGAATGTGCCGAATTTAGACCGGTGTGAGTATCCGCATTAATGTTGCCACTCATTCGCATTGCAAAGTTGCCATGCATCCGCATTTCAAACCTGCCACTTATTCGTATTTCAAAGCTGCCAACCAAAGCTTTTCAAATATCGAGGTCAATCAGTATTCAGCTACCGATTAGTAGTTTGAGCATCTAAATGAACTAATCGCTCATAGTCCTTACTACCGAACTCACGACCTACGGGCACGATATCGAGCCATGCTTGTTCTTCAGCGCTTCGTCTGTTTGTTTTTCCAAGCAATCTTGCATATAGTCGTTGTTTATAGTTTCTGCTTTTCATTTGTTCACTTTCTCCAAATATAATTTCTGTTTCGCTATGATTGGAGTGAGCAGCATTATTACTCCCTTACTACCCATGCTACTTCATACATTGATTCATCCTAAAATTTGTTCACTCGAAGGAAAGGTACTTACACGACCTGCCGCCAGAGCTATTGTGCTTCAGCAGGAAGATATCCTTTTACTCTATACGCAGCGCTACAACGATTACAGCCTTCCGGGCGGAGGACTAAATGATGGCGAAGATGTGTCCGTGGGTATGCTACGTGAACTTCAGGAAGAAACGGGAGCGCAGAACATTCAAATCCTTCGCTATTACGGTTACATCGATGAATACCGTCCGTCACCTAAACCAGAGTACGACCTGATGTATATGCGGTCGCATTTTTATCTGTGCAATGCAGATCGAGTCTTAGGCTCGACTAGCCTTGAATCTTACGAAAAGAAAAATGGCATGACAGCTAAATGGATCAATATTCATCATGCTATTGTCCATAATGAACGTGTAATTTCCGACCAGCACGTAAGCATGGGTGCCTCTATTCAAAGAGAGACGCTGATGTTGAAGCAGATTGCGCACGAGCTTATATAAGCCGCGTGGCTCCACTGGTCTGACGAGCTTTGACCCGCGCATCCATTTTTGATAAAATGTTGATCTGCACATCTAACTCAAATAATACCAATGTAGTTTTCCCTTCTAGCGGGTTGCTCTCCTTCCCGTCACAGCCTTGACATGTAATCACCGTATGGTGTTCTGCATGCGTTTGGGGCAAATATTAATTTCAAGCCAATTCTTTTGGCATCTCTGTCGTTGTTGGATTTGATGCTTTGCATTGAATCCCAAACATTTTTATATCTAAGCGTTTGCCGCAATGCGTACTCCTACGTCGCATTTTGCTTGTGAGCGCGCTTACCTATTGAGATTACATGTTTATTCAAAAAATTCGCCAAGACTGGCTCTCCAATATACGCGGAGACATGCTAGCCGGTATCGTCGTGGCGCTCGCCCTGATTCCCGAAGCAATCGCTTTTTCGATCATCGCAGGTGTTGATCCAAAGGTAGGGCTCTATGCCTCGTTTTGTATCGCGGTAGTTACTGCATTCGCAGGTGGTCGGCCAGGAATGATTTCTGCAGCTACCGGAGCGATGGCATTACTCATGGTGACGTTGGTTAAAGACCACGGTCTTCAGTACTTGCTAGCCGCTACGGTATTAACTGGCGTTCTGCAAATCATTGCCGGTTCACTGAAACTTGGGTCTTTGATGCGATTTGTTTCAAGATCGGTCGTGACAGGCTTTGTGAATGCACTTGCCATCCTGATTTTCCTTGCGCAGTTACCAGAGCTCACGAACGTGACATGGATAGTCTATCCAATGGTGGTCGCTGGTCTAGCGATCATTTATCTCTTTCCATATCTCACCAAGGCTATCCCTTCACCGCTTGTTTGCATCGTGGTTTTAACTGTCGTCTCCTTGCTGATGGGATTGGACATTCGTACAGTTGGAGACATGGGCCAGTTGCCAGACAGCCTTCCGGTATTTTTGATTCCGCAGATTCCGCTTAATTTTGAGACGCTGGCGATTATTTTTCCGTATTCGCTCACGCTCGCTATTGTTGGTCTTCTCGAATCGATGATGACGGCGACGATTGTTGACGATCTGACCGATACAACAAGCAACAAGAATCGTGAATGCGCAGGTCAAGGTGTTGCCAATATCGCTTCAGGATTTTTGGGTGGTATGGCTGGTTGCGCAATGATCGGCCAGTCAGTTATCAATATTAAGTCTGGTGGGCGTGGACGTCTCTCCACGTTGGCTGCGGGCGTTATTTTGCTGATCATGATTGTGTTCATTGGCGACTGGGTCAAGCAAATACCTATGGCAGCATTAGTGGCTGTCATGATCATGGTCGCGATCGGTACATTCAGCTGGGAATCTTTACGCAACTTGACTACGCATCCCAAGAGTTCCAGCGTCGTGATGCTAGCAACGGTAGTCGTTGTCGTTGCTACTCATGACTTGGCGAAAGGCGTTTTCGTTGGTGTGCTGTTGAGCGGAATCTTTTTTGCCGGGAAAGTGGGACGTCTGCTGAAGATTGAGTCAGCAACTTCCAACAACGGAAATACGAGAACGTATTCCGTGCACGGCAATGTATTTTTTGCTTCCACAGATCAGTTTAATAAAGCTTTTGATTTCAAAGAGGTGGTTGGGAAAGTTGTCATCGATGTCAGTCATGCGCACTTTTGGGACATCACGGCTGTAAGCGCTCTCGACAGAGTTGTACTCAAATTCCGTCGAGAAGGCACTGATGTTGAAATCGTCGGGTTGAATGAGGCTAGTGCCACGATTGTTGATCGGTTTGCCATTCACGACAAACCTGGTGCGATGGATAAGCTTAGCGGACACTAATTGGAGAACAACATGAATAACAAAATTTTGGCATGTATCGATCATTCACCATACTCCACAAGCGTATGTGATTACGCAGCCTGGGCCGCAATTCGCCTGGGCTCGCCTTTGGAATTTATCCATGTTCTGAATCGACACCCCGAAAAAGCACAGCGTATCGACTTCAGTGGAAGTATCGGTCTCGGGGCGCAGGAAAGCCTTTTGGAGGATCTTTCTAACCTTGACGAGCAGCGTAGCAAGGTTGCACAAGAAGCTGGTCGCCAGTTAATTGAAGCCGCAAAAAAACGTGTTATTACCAGCGGTGTGACTGATGCAGAAGGAAGACAACGAAGTGGCGAACTGGTGGAAACGTTAGTTGAGATGGAGGAAACCGCGCGCTTGTTTGTTCTGGGTAAGCGCGGCGAAACTGCAGGTCAAGCAGTACAGCATCTTGGAAGCAATCTAGAGCGCGTTGCGCGCGGCTTGCACCGGCCTATCCTTGTCGTCACGGAAGCGTTTCAAGTGCCCGAAAAATTCATGATCGCATTCGACGGCAGCGCTACAACAAGGAAAGGGGTCGATATGATTGCATCAAGTCCTTTGTTTCGAGACATGCCGTGTCACGTGGTGATGGCTGCCGCACGTACAACTGCCACAGAAGAACATCTCCAATGGGCGCAGAATACGCTTCAAGGTCGCGGATTTGAGGTAGTGACAGCAATGGTGGACGGAGATGCGGAGACCGTTTTATCTGACTATGTGAAAGATCAGCAGATTGATGTTCTTATCATGGGTGCCTACGGTCACTCACGCATTCGGCAATTGCTGGTAGGCAGCACCGCCACGACGATGCTCAGAACATCGTCCATACCGGTTTTACTGCTTCGATAATAGTCCTAAATGAAAGTGAGGAGCCGTCGAAGTGTATCTGCGGCTCCTCTAGATTGAATAACTAATCATTTCGATGCAAAGTTCTCTTGCGTATGGGTGAAATCAAGGGCTAATTGTCTTATTTGATTTCCTTGTTGCACCCTTAATTTTTCTTAACGACTCCCCACTCAACTGCAGCGTGTAAGAACTGTGTGCGATACGATCCATGATTGCATCTGCGACAGTTTTATTATCCAGCGCGTCATGCCAGTGACTCATTGGGAATTGACTGGTGATGATCATAGATCTTATCCCTAGACGGCTATCGACCAGTTCAAGCAAATCATTTTGAGCTCGCTTGGAAAAAGTCTCGATTCCCCAGTCATCTAATATCAGAAGTTCAATTTTCTTTAATTGTTCCAATCGCAGACTAAACGTGGACTTAACCCGCTTTACTAGACGATTTTCAGGTTCCACTTTGTAAATTTTCG
>JAZJXV010000020.1:0-239273 GCA_040390795.1 Pseudomonadota bacterium
CATCATCTAGCAAACCGGCGCTCAGTTCAATACGGTGCTGGGCTGACGCTTACGTTCAAACGCTTTCGACAGATTACTGATCTGCTCTGCAACTGACCAAATCATTTGCTTCAGATCTGCACTCTGCTTCACCTGTCCATTGACCTTCAGCCAGATTTTTCCTTCGGTGAAGTTACCTATGCTCGCAACTGGATGCAGAGGTCCAATAGGCGCAGACTTATCGAAGCTCTTACCGATTTCCCATGGCTTCTCTTCCTTCTTCATCGCCGCTTGTAAATCGCGACGTGTCATATCCAGACCGACTGCGTAACCAAAGACGTGTTGTAGTGCATTTTCAACCGAGATGTTCTTGCCACCCTTGTTGATTGCTGCGACCAACTCGATTTCGTAGTGATAATTTTTCGTCAGTGATGGATACGGATGGTCTACCACTTGGCCCGGTGCAACGTACTGAATCGCATCGCTAGGCTTCTGAAAAAAGAAAGGTGGTTCACGTGTTGGATCTGAGCCCATTTCACGCGCATGCGCAGCGTAGTTACGACCTATGCAATAAATACGCCGCACTGGAAACTGTTCGCTGCTACCGACAATAGGAATCGTTGGCTGTGCAACGGTAAAAGTGGTGCTACCTGCTTTACTACTTGTATTACCTGGTGCGGCACAACCTGTCACTGCACCGATCGTCATCAAACCTGCTGCTTGAAGCATTCCACGTCTATTTATTTTAGTCATGCTGTCTCCTCAATCTACTCGGGTTATATCGCGATATGGCAAGTAATAGATGATCAGCAAAGCCAATCATCCCAGCTCTCCATATATCAAATATATACAAGTTACTGCCCGAAAGATATCCGGGCAGTACAAAAATATTTATCCTCATAGAGGAAGTCTCATAAGGCTGTGTGAATCGACCTCACTTTATATCGACCACTCTTCATTCGCTGCTAAATAGCTACAGCACATCCAAATAAAAAAGCCCCGACTTCTTACGAATCCGAGGCTTTAGATATCTTCAACAACGTCATGCATCTATCAGCGTGTACTGAAGTAATTATCGTGACGCGATGCGTCGATCACTCTTTCTGCGACAAGGAAACTCCAATACGCTTGCACCACCTTCCGATCGCACTCTGCGTGTGTTGGAAAGAATCTGCCCGACGTATTGCATATCCTTCTCGATACTAGTCGCTCGATCCACTCTCTCTTCTGAAAGTGCCAACGCAACCAAGGACTGCAAGGCCTTGGTATACAGCTGCTCGTCATGTTGCTTAAGCAAACAAAACGCACTAGCCAACTCACTGATTGCCTGATCGATGCGATTCATGGTGTAACTCCTGACAGTCCAGAGTTATTAATAAGTTATCATTTTAAACAGGTGGCTTCTGTGCGTTATCGCACTTAGCAGCTCTCTATATCACCGCTGCTAGAAAGCAAAATCCACGACTATTAGATGCCCAACTTGCAGATAGATTCCCTTGCCTCAAGTCGTTCCATCGAAGCAATCACACCTTGATATGCAGCAAAATGAAACCGACTTACTCAAAAACAATAACTCTCGTAGGTGTTAAATAACCCCGATAAGATTTTTTGAAATGAGAGAACTTGCATAAGATGGTCTGCCCAGCAGGAATCGAACCTGCGACCCTCAGCTTAGAAGGCTGATGCTCTATCCAACTGAGCTATGGGCAGAATATGGCGGGATTAAACCGTAGTGCGGGATCACACATGTAAATCGCTTTGATGTGTGTCGCAAAGGTGCTGCATTATGCCTTTTTTACGCTGCTCTTTCAATGTCAGAGCCACGAATAACACCCCACATAGTCCGTAATATTGAGGCGGGATGAAAGCAATGCTCTCGCATGACAGAAATTAACGCTTACTAGTAGGAGTTTATTGCTGCCTGATTTGATCCACCAAGGCGTAGCCTTTGGCAAATCCTGCGGCCAAGGCTTCACTCTGCGAGACATAATCACCATCATCACCCGACCCTGCTGCCAGTTCGCTCTCTGCTGTTGCATCGACGCCCGGTTCACATACACGCACCGTATAGTCCCACTGGTGCTTTGCATCGTCTTTTCGCAAAGCAGTAACGTGTACTTCCATGCCGTGATACAGCTCGGTACTCCAGTTCTGCTGTTTATTCATGGAAGACCTTCCAGCACTTTTCATTTAGACAAAGCATATTGTAGGGCCGAGGGAGCAAGCAGTCTGTTCGATGGCTTGAAATCATCCACTTCAGGGTTAGGAGATGGAACAGGCTCATCTTGCGGAACAGGATGCTCCCCAGGTAAAGGATCTTCCGTGGGTTCTGGTACTGGTGCTTTATGCGCATGAACAAACGAAGGCTGTTCTCGCGTTAAAAACAATCGTGAGCATTTTTGTGTAGCGATAACGGATAACATTCCATGCATGATTTCTGCTCCAGAAAATCAAAACCGATGCGACCCCATTCTTGAATCGCATACAAGAAGAACAATCGAACAATTGCATCCGTTTGTCAGAACACTCTAAGAGACTAGCTTAAAAGACCAAAGTTGCAACGCTAAAATTGAAGCAAACCAATGAAGTTACTGAAGAAAAAGCAGAAGGAAAATTCACTGAACAGTGAAAAGATAATAGACGAAAAAAAGGACTAGCGATTAGGCTAGTCCTTTAAATTCTGGTCGGAGTACAAGGATTCGAACCTTGGACCCCCTGGTCCCAAACCAGGTGCGCTACCGGGCTGCGCTACACTCCGAAGACAAAGATAATACTGTTAATTCAAACATCGGTCAATAGGTAAAACGCACTAACTGTAATAATTTATATAAATTTAAGCAGTCAATTTTGCTGCGATCCGTTTAGCCATTTTATCAGCAGTTTCTGCACTACTCGCCTCGACCATTACGCGGACTAAAGGCTCAGTACCTGAGGCACGAATCAAGACGCGACCGGTATCTCCAAGCTCGGCTTCCACCTTATCTTTTTCAGCCAGTAAATCTTTATTTTTTGTCCAATCGAAACCCGGTGCGACTTTCACATTAATCAATGTTTGTGGAAACATCGCAATATCTTCCATCAATTGCGCCAAGGTTTTACCGCTGCGTTTCAATGCCGATAGAATTTGTAAAGCGGAAACAATGCCATCGCCTGTCGTATGTTTATCCAGACACAACATGTGGCCAGAACCTTCTCCGCCAACAATCCAGCCGCGTTCCTTCAAAGCCTCAAGCACATAGCGATCACCTACATTCGCACGTGCGAAACCGATGCCCATTTCCTTGAATGCGACTTCCAGCGCCATATTCGTCATCAAGGTGCCGACAGCGCCGTCAATAGGACGAACACTCATGCGATCCTTGACCATGATGTACAACAGCTCATCTCCGTTATAAATCCGCCCGGAAGCATCGACCACAATCAAACGATCCGCATCACCATCCAGTGCAATACCTAAATCGGCCTTATTTGCGCGTACGGCATCGACCAATGCGGTAGGTGCAGTCGCACCGACCTTGTCATTGATATTGAAACCGTTCGGCTGATTACCGATTGCAATCACCTCTGCGCCCAACTCATGGAAGACATCCGGGGCGATATGGTAAGCAGCACCGTGCGCGCAATCGACGACCAGTTTCGTCCCATGCAAATCAAGCTCATTCGGGAAGGTGCTTTTGCAAAATTCAATATAGCGCCCACGCGCATCGTCCAAGCGTTTTGCTCTTCCCAATTTTTCTGATGAAACACATGTCATCGGTTCATCCAGCGCGGCTTCAATTTCCAACTCAATCACATCCGGTAATTTATTACCTGATGCTGAAAAAAACTTGATGCCATTATCGTCGTACGGATTATGCGAAGCAGAGATAACAACGCCTGCAGAAAGACGCAATGCACGCGTCAGGTAAGCAATCGCTGGCGTCGGCATCGGCCCTGCCAACATCACATCCACGCCTGCAGCGGAGAAGCCTGCTTCAAGCGCAGCTTCCAACATATAGCCGGAAATACGCGTGTCCTTACCGATCAATACCACCGGTCTGCTGCTCGATGATTTTGATTTGGTCAGTACAGTACCGGCTGCATAGCCAAGTCGCATCACGAAATCAGGTGTAATTGGGGAAGTGCCGACTTTGCCGCGCACACCATCAGTGCCAAAATATTTACGTGTCATTTTTTATTTTAAGTTTTTGTTTTGTAATCAGGATACAGCCTGCCAAACCCGTAACGCGTCCACCGTTTCCGCAACATCATGTACGCGAACAATACGCGCACCATGTGCCACAGCTGCCAGTGCACCCGCAAGGCTACCGGCCATACGTTGCTCCACCGGCCTGTCTGTCAATGCACCTATCATCGTCTTACGCGACAATCCAATTAACATGGGCGAATTCAGCGCTGTTTGCAATTGATTCGTATTTTTCAATAAGGCAATATTGTGCGCAAGGTTTTTTCCGAAACCCAAACCTGGGTCTACACATATACGGTCATGAGCAATACCCGCCTGCTCCATCTGACTGATACGTTCACGTAAAAATTCCCGTACTTCGGCAACGACATCATCATATTCTGGTTGCAGCTGCATGCTTTGCGGATCGTTTTGCATGTGCATGACACACAATCCGCAATCCGAGTCTGCCACTGCCTGCAGTGCGCCTGGCGCACGAAAACCGTTGATGTCATTGATCATGTCGGCACCGGCGGCTATCGTTTCACGCATCACTTCCGGCTTGTAAGTATCAATAGAAAGCGGCTTGCCGCAATCACGCAAGGCATATACCAGCGGCATCACGCGATCGAGCTCATCCTTCAAGGACACAGCCAATGAGCCTGGACGGCTGGATTCGCCACCTATATCGATAATATCAACACCCGCAGCAATCATCTCTTCCGCATGCGACAAGGCTGTATCCAGCATATGGTATTTGCCGCCATCCGAGAAAGAGTCAGGCGTGATGTTCAACACTCCCATGACCAAGGGACGCGATGCGGGATCTACGGAGAGGCGGTAACGACCGCATTGCAAATGAGTCTGCATAAATTTCACTGAAAATAAAAAGGGTGAGGATTGCTCCTCACCCTAACTTTAGACCATTACGACTTCAAACAAATACGCCGAATATTTATTGCGCTGGTGCTGCTGGCGCATCCGGTGCAGTTGCACTTGGCGGAACGTCACTCGAAGGAGTGTCAGACGTTGCACGTCTGACTGGAATGCCATATTTCGGCTGACGTGGTTCGCGCCCTTCCATGATGTCGTTGATTTGATCCGAATCAATGGTTTCCCATTCGAGCAAGGTTTTTGCCATTAGCTCAACCTTGTCGCGATTATCTTCAATCAATTTACGCGACAACGCATATTGCGTATCCAAAATCGTACGGATTTCATTGTCGACTTTTTGCTGTGTCGCTTCAGAAACCGTTTTCGCCGACGAACGACCAAAGTAGGCATCTTGCTCGGTATCTTCGTACACCATGGTGCCAAGGCTTTCCGACATACCGTAACGCGTCACCATGGCACGTGCCAGTTTGGTGGCGCGCTCAAAGTCGTTCGAAGCGCCGGTCGACATCTGGTGCATGAAGACCTCTTCCGCAATACGTCCACCAAACAGGATCGAAATTTCTTCCAGCATCTTGTCTTTGTACATATTGACACGATCATGCTCAGGCAACTGCCACGTCAAACCGAGTGCAAAACCACGCGGCATGATGGTGACCTTGTGCACTGGATCTGCTTTAGGCAAGAGTTTGGCAACTACTGCATGACCGGACTCATGGTAAGCAGTATTGCGACGTTCTTCTTCCCGCATGACAGCGGACTTGCGTTCCGGTCCCATGACGATCTTGTCTTTTGCATCTTCGAAATCCTGCATTTCCACCAGACGCTTGTTACGACGTGCAGCAAACAACGCGGCTTCATTGACTAGATTGGCCAGATCAGCACCGGAGAAACCAGGCGTACCACGTGCCAGGATGTCAGCTTTAACATCGCTGCTGATAGGTACCTTGCGCATGTGCACCAGCAAGATTTGCTCGCGACCACGAATGTCTGGCAAGCCAACAATCACTTGACGATCGAAACGACCTGGACGCAGCAACGCTTTATCCAATACGTCAGCGCGGTTGGTTGCGGCAATCACGATCACGCCGGCGTTTGGCTCAAAGCCATCCATCTCAACTAGCATTTGATTCAAGGTTTGTTCGCGTTCATCATTACCGCCGCCCATACCGGCGCCACGATGACGACCAACCGCATCAATTTCATCGATGAAAATAATACAAGGAGCGTGTTTTTTCGCGTTCTCAAACATGTCGCGTACGCGGGATGCACCAACGCCGACAAACATTTCAACGAAATCAGAACCTGAAATGGTAAAGAACGGTACCTTCGCTTCACCTGCAATCGCACGCGCCAACAAGGTTTTACCTGTACCTGGAGGGCCTACCATCAAGACACCACGTGGAATACGGCCACCCAGTTTTTGGAAGCGAGTCGGATCGCGCAGGAATTCAACCAGTTCGGTCACTTCTTCTTTAGCTTCATCGCAACCAGCGACGTCGGCGAAAGTGATTGGATTGGTAGTGTCATCCAGCATGCGCGCTTTGGACTTTCCGAACGAGAATGCCCCGCCCTTGCCGCCACCCTGCATTTGACGCATGAAGAATATCCAGACACCGATCAACAACAGCATCGGGAACCAGGAAATGAATACTTGGGAAAGGAAAGATTGCTCTTCTGGCTGTTTAACGTCGAATTTCACGCCGTTATTCACCAGATCGCCCACCAGACCGCGATCCAGATAGGTAATCGCGGATTTGATTTTTTTGCCGTCCGTCGTTGTCGCAACAATGGTGCGATCTTCGATCGTCGCTTCTTTAATGCGTTTGCTTCTTACTTCGTCTAGGAAATCTGAATAGGCAATCGCCGTTGCAGAACCGGACGTAGTACGTCCATCGAACTGTTTGAACACGGTGAAAAGAACCATCCCGATGACCACCCATATGGCGGCCTTGGAAAACATATTGTTCACTAAGACTCCTTGGACGCGTAAAGCGCCTTTTTTCTAAAATGTAGATCGATTCTACTCGTAATCATCAAGGCTTGCAGTATCTGATATCGGGTTAATACAGGTATAAACAAGGGTAAATCTGTATTTAAAGTGGATTTTTCAGGCCTTTTCCAAGCAAAAATATTTCAGATGATTTATCACGGCTGGCTTTTGGCTTTTTTTGCGTCACTGTTTTGAATTCCAGTCTGAATTTTTGGACAATTTCATTGAAACCAGTGCCGTTGAAGCACTTTACCAGCAAGGAGCCGCTAGGCTTCATGTGATGCTTGGAGAAATCGATAGCCAAATCAATAATATCCATCATGCGCGCAGCATCAGCCACCGCAATACCGGACAGATTGGGCGCCATATCCGATAACACAAGATCAACTTTCCGCCCGCCTACTACCAACTCAAGCTGATCCAGCACTTCCTGCTCGCGAAAATCGCCTTGTATGAAATGTACGTCAGCAATCGGCTCCATCGGCAACATATCCAAGCCAATGATGGTTCCACTAATCCCGCCGCCTATACTTCCTGACAACTTGTTACGCACATATTGCGACCAACTCCCCGGCGTCGAGCCCAAATCGACAATGATCTGACCAGGTTTGATCAATTTTTCAGTTTCGTCGATTTCTTTCAGCTTGTAGACCGCGCGTGCGCGATAGCCTTCTTTCTGCGCCAGCTTCACATATGGATCGTTAATATGGTCATGCAGCCAGTTTTTGTTTAATTTCTTCTTTGCCATTCGCGTAGAATACTAGTTTTAAATACTGTGGGACAAAGTTTGTCAGGTTCGCGCTGCGCACCGAAGCAATATTGCCTCCAATACCATCACAATTTATGTTGAAACTTACACCGGCCGAGCGCAGCTCCTTACGCGCTGAAGCGCATGCTCTCAGCCCTGTCGTCATTATCGGAGAAGCCGGCTTGACGCCAGGCGTACTCAAGGAAATCGACGGCAGCCTCGATTCCCATGGCTTGATCAAAGTACGTGTCTTCGGCGACGACCGCGAAGCACGCGTTACTATTTACGACACCATCTGCGAAAAACTCGATGCTGCACCGATTCAGCACATCGGCAAATTGCTCGTCGTTTATCGCGAGAAAAAAGAAGCAGCCAAAGCACCTAGCGAAACACGCG
The DNA here is from genome assembly GCA_040390795.1 of Pseudomonadota bacterium. Taxonomy (GTDB): domain Bacteria; phylum Pseudomonadota; class Gammaproteobacteria; order Burkholderiales; family Burkholderiaceae_D; genus Oxalicibacterium. The sequence continues at coordinate 8,173 of JAZJXV010000020.1, forward strand.
GCCGCGGCATGCGCGAAGTCACTATCGTCAAACCAAGTCCAAGCGGCACCAAACGTCCGTCGGTGACTAAAGTGATGGTCAAGGGAAATGAGCGCGTTACTCAAGGCGGCTCGATCAAACGTGCCAAACCGCGTCAAACCAGCAAGAAGAAATCGTCACTCGGACGATAAGTCCTTCCCGCTCAACGCAGCTTGAGTATCAGTGCAGCGCCTAGCAGGCTCTGCACTACATAAAATCCAGTTGAAACAGCATGCAAGATGCCGAACTGCTTACGCACGTCGGCCATTACTGCTGTGTCGGCCACGCTGTGCAAAGCAAGGCGCAGCTCGGCCATATACGGCTGCAAAACAAAATAACCTAAGACCGTACACGCCACCATACCTGCTATCAGGTAATAGTTCGTTTTTGACGGTTTGCTCTGCTCGCTACGCCCTGCCTGGAACAGCAAAGCGAGTAACGCTGCCGCGCAAAAAATCGATAACCACGCGACGATATTGAACAAGCTACCGGCAATTGTTCCTGCCAGCGCACGATCACTTAATGTCGAGAACAAAGTCGGTGCGACAACAAAGCCCACCGCCCACAAGGTCCCTACCCAGAAAGTTGCAATCAGCAATCGTGCGCGCGTCAGCATATTAGATGTAACGTACTTGCAAGACTTCGTATTCACGGATCCCGGCTGGCGCTTCTACTGCAACCACATCGCCTTCCGACTTACCGATCATCGCGCGTGCAATCGGCGAAGTGATCGATACTTTCTTTTCTTTCAAATCCGCTTCGTCGATACCAACGATTTGATAGGTCACTTTTTCACCTGATTCCAGATCTTCCAGATCAACGGTCGCAGCGAAAACAATGCGACCATCAGCATCCACGGTTGTTGGATCGATGATTTGCGATGTGCCTAGCTTACCTTCCAGATCGGCAATACGGCCTTCGATAAAACTCTGTCTTTCCTTGGCAGCATCGTAATCCGCGTTCTCGGACAGATCGCCTTGCGCGCGTGCTTCAGCAATGGCATTAATAACCCATGGGCGATCTTTTGTTTTCAGGCGATGCAATTCCTCTTTCATGAGGTTTGCGCCATGTGGGGTAATTGGTGTAGTCATAGCTTCTATCTGTAAAAGTGGAAAACCACAGAGGCCGCAAATGGCACCGGAATCCGGCACCGCCTGTGACCTCTGTGGTTAAATTTTTAACTCTGTGTGGGCTTAGTGTAAGGTTTTATGCAGACCTTGTAAATCATAGACGTGTAACTCGTCCAGATGAGCCATGCCCTCCACTGCAGCTTCCGCACCGGCAATCGTTGTGTACGTCGTGACACGTGCAGCCAAGGCTGACGTACGAATCGTACGGGAATCAACGATAGCACTGCGTTTCTCTTCCACCGTATTGATGACTAGGGCGATCTCGTTGTTCTTGATCATGTCAACGATATGCGGACGACCTTCTGCCACCTTGTTGACTGATTGAACTTCGATACCGGCTGCGCTGATTGCCGCGGCCGTACCTTTGGTTGCCACCACAGAGAAACCGATCTCGACCAAATCTTTTGCCACTTGAACAGCGCGCGGCTTGTCGCTGGCTTTTACGCTCAGGAAAACCTTGCCCGAACGTGGCAATTTGATGCTGGCACCGAGTTGCGATTTGACGAAGGCTTCACCGAAGGTTTTACCCACGCCCATCACTTCACCAGTCGATTTCATTTCTGGTCCGAGTATCGTATCGACGCCAGGGAATTTAACGAATGGGAAAACTGCTTCCTTGACGCTGAAATATTCCGGCACGACTTCGTGGAAGATGCCTTGGCTATCGAGCGTTTGACCGACCATGCAACGCGCTGCGATTTTTGCCAGTTGCAAACCAGTTGCCTTGGAAACATAAGGCACAGTGCGTGACGCACGTGGATTAACTTCCAGCACGAACACAACGTCTTGCAATTTGCCATCGATTTCTTGTTGCTGAATCGCAAACTGCACGTTCATCAAGCCGACCACGTTCAGGCCTTTAGCCATCAACGAAGTTTGGCGCTTCAATTCAGCTATCGTTTCTTGCGACAAAGAATATGGTGGCAATGAACATGCCGAGTCACCTGAGTGCACACCTGCTTGTTCAATATGCTCCATCACGCCACCGATAAACGTACGCTCGCCATCAGACAAGCAATCCACGTCGACTTCAATCGCATCGTTCAAGAAGCGATCCAGCAGAACCGGAGAATCGTGCGATACCTTGACCGCTTCACGCATATAGCGCTCGAGGTCACGTTGTTCATGCACGATTTCCATCGCGCGGCCACCCAGCACATACGACGGGCGAACCACCAGCGGGTAACCGATTTCCTGCGCCAGACGCAATGCATCTTCTTCAGTACGTGCAGTACGATTTGGCGGCTGACGTAACTTCAAGTCGTGCAACATTTTTTGGAAACGTTCGCGATCTTCTGCAGCATCGATCATGTCTGGCGAAGTACCAATAATAGGTACGCCGTTAGCTTCCAGATCAAGCGCCAACTTCAAAGGTGTTTGACCGCCGTATTGCACGATCACACCATGTGGTTTTTCCAGCGCGACGATTTCCAGTACGTCTTCCAGCGTCAGCGGTTCAAAGTACAAACGATCTGATGTGTCGTAATCGGTGGAAACAGTTTCCGGATTACAGTTAACCATGATGGTTTCGTAACCATCTTCGCGCATCGCAATCGCCGCATGCACGCAGCAATAATCGAATTCGATACCTTGGCCGATACGGTTAGGACCGCCGCCAAGCACCATGATTTTTTTCTTGTTGGTCGGCTTCGATTCGCACTCTTCTTCATACGTTGAATACATGTATGCAGTGTTGGTTGCGAACTCACCAGCGCAAGTATCGACGCGCTTGTAGACAGGACGAATATTCATCGCATGACGCTGTTCGCGCACTGCCTTGTCTGTCGTTTTCAACAACTTGGCCAAACGACGATCCGCAAAACCTTTTTGCTTCAGTTTGAACAGCGTGTCTTTATCGATGGAGGTCAAAGATTGCGTTTCCAGCCACAGTTCGATATCGACGATTTCCTTGATTTGCGCAAGGAACCATGGATCGATGTGTGTCAGACCGTGCACTTCTTCCAGCGAGAAACCTTGAGCGAATGCATCGCCGACGTACCAGATACGTTCCGGACCTGGCTCGCCGAGTTCTTCTTCGATGGTTTCACGGTCGGTGGTTTTTTCGTTCATGCCATCAACGCCAACTTCCAAACCGCGCAAGGCTTTCTGGAAGGATTCCTGGAAGGTACGGCCAATTGCCATCACTTCACCGACCGATTTCATCTGAGTTGTCAGATGGCTGTCAGCTTGCGGGAATTTTTCGAATGCAAAACGTGGAATCTTGGTAACAACGTAATCGATCGATGGTTCGAACGATGCCGGAGTTGCACCGCCGGTAATTTCGTTACGCAGTTCGTCAAGTGTGAAGCCGACTGCCAGCTTGGCAGCGATCTTCGCGATCGGGAAACCAGTTGCTTTCGAAGCCAATGCGGATGAACGCGATACACGCGGGTTCATCTCGATGACGATCATGCGGCCATCTTCTGGATTGATCGAAAACTGAACATTGGAACCGCCGGTATCAACACCGATTTCACGCAGAACCGCGATCGATGCATTACGCATGATCTGGTATTCCTTGTCGGTCAACGTTTGTGCTGGTGCCACGGTGATCGAGTCACCAGTATGCACGCCCATCGGGTCCAGATTTTCGATCGAGCAGACGATAATGCAGTTGTCGGCTTTATCGCGCACAACTTCCATCTCGAATTCTTTCCAACCGATCAGCGATTCTTCAATCAGCAATTCGCTGGTTGGCGATGCTTCCAGACCGCGCTTGCAGATAGCTTCGAATTCTTCTGCGTTGTAAGCGATACCACCACCACTACCACCCATCGTGAACGATGGGCGAATGATGACTGGGAAACCGAGTTCTTTCTGTACGGCCCACGACTCTTCCAGAGTGTGCGATACACCGGAACGCGCAGAGCCGAGACCAATCTTGGTCATTGCATCTTTAAACTTGGAGCGATCTTCAGCCTTGTCGATCGCTTCTGGCGATGCGCCAATCAGTTCGCACTTGTATTTGGTGAGAATACCGTGATGATGCAAATCCAGCGCGCAGTTCAGCGCGGTCTGGCCACCCATAGTCGGCAGAATTGCATCTGGACGTTCTTTGTCGATAATGCGTTCGACGGCTTGCCAGGTAATCGGCTCGATGTAAGTTACATCGGCCATTTCCGGATCAGTCATGATGGTCGCAGGATTGCTGTTAACCAAAATGACGCGATAACCTTCTTCACGCAAAGCTTTACAAGCTTGCGCGCCGGAATAATCGAATTCACAGGCTTGACCGATGACGATCGGGCCAGCACCAATAATCAGGATGCTTTTAATGTCGCTGCGTTTAGGCATTTTTATTCTTCTCCATCATCGCCACAAAGCGATCAAACAAGGGGGCGATGTCATGCGGGCCTGGCGATGCTTCCGGGTGGCCCTGGAAGCAGAATGCCGGCTTGTCAGTGCGTTCAAAACCTTGCAGCGAGCCGTCGAACAATGAGACGTGCGTCACACGGCAGTTGGCCGGCAAGGTTGCTGCATCCACTGCGAAACCATGGTTCTGCGACGTGATCAGCACTTTTTTGCTGTCCAGATCTTGTACCGGATGGTTGGCGCCGTGATGGCCGAATTTCATCTTGAGTGTTTTTGCGCCAGATGCCAGCGCCATGATTTGGTGACCCAGACAAATACCGAAAGTCGGAATGCCACGGTCGATCAATTCTTTGGATGCGGCAATTGCATAATCGCAAGGTTCTGGATCGCCAGGACCGTTCGACAGGAAAATCCCGTCTGGATTCAGCGCCAGCGCTTCAGCAGCGGAAGCTTGTGCTGGCAACACAGTCACTTTGCAGCCGCGTTGTGCGAGCATGCGCAGGATGTTGAATTTGACGCCGTAATCGAAAGCAACGACATGGTATTGCGGCGCAGTCTGCTGGCCGTAACCTTCACCCAGCTTCCATTCGGTTTCTGTCCATGGATACGATTGCTTGGTGGATACGACTTTAGCCAGATCCAGCCCGGCGAGGCCGCCAAACGATTTGGCAAGTTCCAGCGCTTTTTCAGCTGTTGCATCTTCACCAGCCAGAATCGCACCGCTTTGCGCACCTTTTTCACGCAGTATGCGTGTCAGTTTGCGTGTATCGATACCCGCGATGCCGACAACATTCTCGGACTTCAGATAGTCGGACAGCGATTGCGTCGAGCGGAAATTGGAGACCATGATCGGCAAATCTTTGATGATCAAGCCGGCCGCATGAATCTTGGTCGACTCGACATCTTCGGCGTTGACGCCGGTATTGCCGATATGTGGATAGGTCAGCGTAACAATTTGATTGCTATAGCTTGGGTCGGTGAGGATTTCCTGATAACCGGTCATCGAGGTGTTGAATACAACTTCACCGATCGTCTGACCCGGTGCACCAATCGAAAAACCTTTGAAAATCGACCCGTCCGCTAGCGCTAGGATGGCCGGAACTGTAGGGCCAGAAAAGAATGGCGGCAAGGGGTAACTCCTGATGTGTGTTACCGCCGCTGCGCTGCGCCAGAATGACCGTCGAAACCCGCGCGCAACTTTGCGCGCTTCTTGTTGGAGTTCTCGCTCGAACAAGGCGTCGTACAGGTCTTATTTAGACGATGGGAAAATGGGTATGCGCTACGGCGGAGTAAAATTAGCTAAACCGCCGAATTATAGCGCGAAGCACCCCCGACTGGCAACCGAATCCGGTGCGTCGAAGGTGTTTAATAGATGTCAGTCTGTTAAATTGATGCAGCGCAGCTTAACCACCGATGGCAGTGATACCAGCCTTGGCAATTTGTACATCTTCGGTCGATTTCACGCCGGACACGCCTACCGCACCCAAGCATTGACCGTTGATGACGATAGGTACGCCGCCTTCCAGCATGCCTTCCAGCGTCGGCGCTGTGATGAACGAGAAACGGCCATTGTTGATGATGTCTTCGTAGACTTTGGACTCGCGACGGCCGAGCGCAGCGGTTTTAGCTTTCGCTGGTGCAATGTGCGAAGAAATAGGTGCCGCGCCATCCAAACGCTGCAACCACAGCAAATGACCGCCATCATCCACGATTGCGATCGTGACGCACCACTTGTTCAGAATTGCTTCGGTTTCAGCCGCTGCAGCGATTTTTTTTACGTCTTCCAGCGTCAGTACTTGTTTTGTTTGCATGGTGCCTCCTGTCAAAAGAAGAATGAATTGTACGACATCACAGTCGTGTTGAAATCAATGCAAGCTTCTTATTCTGTTTAAATTGCCCAGCTATTTTGTTCCGCGTTTATGCCCTTTGTTGTTTCAGCAGCAAATCAACCAAAGGTTGCAGCTCTATCGACAACTTGCCGATATGCGCAAGTACTTGATCTTCCTTGCCTTCTTTAATCCAGCGCAGCAAAGTAGCCAGATCAATCGATAAATCGCTTGTCTTTTCCTGCGCTACCGCATCGCTGACAGCTATACTAGGCAAACGCTCGCCCTGCTGCAACAGCGTTGCCTCTTCCGCGCCAATCACACCTGTAATCCCATTTTGCAAACCGAGCAAGGCACGACTCCTTGCTACTTTACGCATGTCGTCCAGAGCGTTGACACCAACATCCCCACACTCTGCAACGGACACCACACCGCAACTAGCGATCAGCACCATCTGACCATCTTTGACCAAATTGGCGTTCGCAATGGCACGGCAGACACGCTCGGCAAAGTTACGTGCGGAATCGAAATGGATACTACCGGTCGCAATCGTGAATTCGATCTCGCCAGTACGTGCTACGCAGTCGGTTTGTCGTACCGTACGATGTAGAAGTTGGCCGATCGCATTAATCACAGTCGCCGGCGGCGAAGCAGGATAACCCTCAAGCGCAATATGCTTGAGTCCTATGCATGCGTTCAAGACAACAAAGTTTCTATTCTGGCGCACCGCACTGATGCGCATCCCTTCTGCACGCTCTTCCCACTCTTCCTGCGATAACAATTCAGCCTGATCGTCCGCATCGCCTCGATGTACCAATGCTTCCAGGCCGCGTTCGAATTCGTTTTGCGTACTGACCAATTTTGAAAGAATATCCAGCCGCGACAATAATTGCCCTGTGGCTATACCTTTGGTAATCAAATCAGTCGCGCCTGCGGCCTTGGCACGGTCACGTTCGGCTTGTTCGTCGCTACCAGACACCACCACCACCGGCATATTACGGATACGACTGATCTTTGAGGAGCGTATGCGCTGCAACAAACCGTAGCCATCCAGCTTGGGCATCGTCAAATCGGAAATCACGACGCGTATGCTCGGATCGATCAGCAAAGCTTCCCACGCCTGCTCGCCATCGAGCGCTTCGCGGAATTCAAACATGCCTTCGATGTGCTTGATCAGGGTAGCTCGCACGATGCGCGAATCATCGGCGATCAAAATACGAGGCTTTAGGGAGAGGGCGTTAGGTGAATCAGTCAGCATGCAAATCAAACCTTTTCAATGTTGGTAACAGCATAACGCCAGCGAATAAATTTTGACAGCACTTACAGATTGACATACATTCCGTCAGTTACATTGAAGGAAATCGCATCCGATGACATTTTTGCAACCTCACTTTCGCACTGGCCAACTGGCACGCTCAGCCGTATTAGCGTTCAGCCTGATGGCGACGTCTGCGTGGAGCGCAGATGCGCCTCCACCAGAACCCAATGCGCCTATGAGCAAGTTGCAAACCTTATCGCACCGCGCATCGGATTTGGCGATGGAAGCGATGGGAATGCTCGGTATTCAATATAAATACGGTGGCGACACTCCAGAAAGTGGCCTTGATTGCAGCGGTTTAGTCCGCCTTATTTTCAAGGAAACCTGGGGACTGATTCTTCCTCGCACGTCAAAAGAAATCAGCAAGGTTGGCCAACATATCGATAAAGACAAGTTGCAACCCGGTGATCTGGTTTTCTTTAATACGCTGAGAAGAGGTTTCTCTCACGTTGGCATTTACCTAGGTGACCGCAAATTTATTCACTCACCATCAGCTGGCGGTGAAGTACGGATAGAGAGCATGGATATCGGTTACTGGAAAAAACGCTTTAATGGCGGTCGCCGCATCAGCGAGCCAGAGATAGATACACCACAATAATTCAAAAAAAAACCGCACATGCCAGTGCGGTTTTTTTTCGTCTATTGCACCCGTTTGCTGCCGAGCTTTCGTTTGATTTCTGGCATAGCCGCCATCGCGGCTTGCTCACCGGCCAGCACAGCACGATTACGTCCATTGAAATCATTGCCCTTCATATCGCCCAGGCTGGGACGTATCACGATATCGGCATCCTTCAATTCAAAGCGGTTCAGGCTTTGTCCCATGATGGCGAAGGTTTGCAGCAAGATATCCAGTGAGCTAGACGCCAGTTGCCCTTCCGGTTGTACCGAGATATTGACTGCAATAATGAAGTCGGCACCCATCTCCTTCGCAAAATGCACAGGCACCGGGGCAACCAAGCCACCGTCCACATACATGTGCTCACCTATTTTCACAGGCTGGAACAGACCAGGTACGGCAGAAGAGGCACGTACCGCCAGTCCCGTATTGCCACGTTGAAACAAAACGGGCTGACCGCTGTTCAGATCCGTTGCCACTGCGGCAAACGGGATTTTCATCTTTTCTATAGGTACATTTCGGACGGCCTTGTTCACATAGTTCTGCAGCGCATCACCTTTCAAGACGCCGCTGGACTTTGCAAAAAACGGTACTGACCAGTCTGAAATCGCGGCTTCATCCATCGTCAAAGCCATCTGCTGCAAAGCGAAACCATTGTTACCAGCAGCATAGAGAGCGCCGACCACACTACCAGCGCTGGTGCCGACCACCATGTCCGGCACTATGCCTTGCGACTCCAGCGCCTTGATAACGCCGATGTGCGCAAACCCGCGCGCAGCACCACCACCGAGCACGAGCGCAATTTTGACTGGCGCAGCGGATTTGAGTGTCACCACTACCGGCGTCACCGGCTCGGATTTGGTAGGCAAGAATGTACATGCCGCCTGCAGTGCTAGCAGGCCAGCCAACAGAAATTTACTGAAATAGCTTTTCAACATCCTGGACCATTTTTTTACAAAGAACGAAGATTACCCTTTTTCCGCCCGCCTAGTTGTTACGCAAAGTAAGCAAGGAAAAACCAGCAATTGAGAATCATTTTCATTCTTAACGAAATCCTACTATACTTCCTGCAGCAAAAATCCCACTACTGACAAACAAGGATGCATATGAGACTAGCAAGTACCCTACTCGCCGCAATTTCCCTGATAGGCACCGTTTCAATCGCACAAGCACAGGAAAAAGTGTTGAACCTGTACTCGGCACGCCATTATCAGACGGATGAATTGCTGTACTCCAATTTCACCAAACAAACCGGCATCAAGATCAATCGCATCGAAGCGGATGACAATGCCTTGTTTGAGCGCCTGAAGAATGAAGGCAAGAATAGTCCAGCCGACGTTATCGTCATGGTCGATGCAGCACGCATCTGGCGCGCCGAGATTGAAGGTTTCTTCCAGCCAGTTAAGTCCGCCGCCCTGAACGCCCGCATCCCTGCCAATCTGCGCGGCAAGGATGATGGCCAAGGCCCTGAGTGGTTTGGCTTCTCTACCCGTGCACGCCTGATTGTCTACAACAAAGCCACGGTCAATCCTGCCGATGTTGCCACATATGAATCCTTGGCCGATCCTAAAAACAAAGGCAAGGTATGCACACGCTCAGGTTCGCATCCTTACAATCTATCGCTGATCGGCTCCATGATCGAACGCGATGGCGAGAAAGCAACTGAACAATGGGCCAAAGGCATGGTTGCCAACTTCGCGCGCCCACCACGCGGCGGCGATACAGATCAAATCAAGGGAGTAGCTTCCGGCGAATGCGGCGTGGCGATTGCCAACTCGTACTATTACGTTCGCATGCTGCGCTCAACTAAGCCTGAAGATGTCGCGGCTATGAAAAACGTAGGTTTCGTCTGGCCGAATGCCAAAACAAGTGGCACTCACTTCAATATCGCGGGTGGCGGTGTCGCAAAGAATGCACTACATCGTGAAGCCGCTGTGAAATTTCTGGAATATTTGGCTAGCGATGAAGCGCAAACTTATTTTGCAGACGGCAATAATGAATGGCCTGCGGTCGCCAAAGTACACGTGAAAAATGAAGCGCTGAAATCGTTAGGAAAATTCAAGATGGAGAATGTATCTGTCGCGTCCATAGGCAAGAATCAAATTGCCGCACAACGTATATTGGATCGAGTCGGCTACAAATAAATGCGAATGAATTGATCGCATCTTGTATCTCTTGCGATCAAGAAAAAGCTGCCCGGGAATCGCCATTCTTAGCGACTGCCGGGCAGCTTTTTTATGTACATCAAATCGCTATCTAAGAACTACATTCCGTCCTGGCAAAGTTTCAGCGCACCATCCCAAGTCGGCAAACCGCAAAATGTTTGCATAAAGCGTTCGCAAGACAATAAGGAATTATGTGGACGCTTGGCTGGCAGCGGATAATCTTGCGTTGTAATTGGTGTGATTAGCGGCTTCTTGAGCATGGAAGTGTGTGCAACAATCGCCTGCGTAAAACCATGCCAACTTGTCCTGCCCTGCGCCGTCAAATGATAGAGTCCTCCGCGACTTAACCAAACATCAGAATCCATATCTGCATCTTTCTGCGTACCGGAATACCTCTGCATTTGTATCAAAGCATGAGCGGTCGCTTCTGCTATCGTACGACACCATGTCGGCGCGCCAAACTGATCTGCGACGATACGTAGTTCATCCCGTTCTTGCGCCAGACGACGCACTGTTAGCAGGAAATTCTTACCTCTGGCACCGTAAACCCAACTGGTACGCAAAATCAAATGAGGAATACCTGAAGCCTGAATTGCCAGCTCACCCACCAGCTTGCTGCGGCCATAAACGCTTTGCGGATTCGGCACATCCTCTTCCGTATAGCTTTCCACTTTGTCGCCGTCAAAGACATAATCCGTCGAATAATGGATCATTGCGGCACCCAACTTCTTCGCCTCAATTGCCATAACTTCTGGCGCCTCTGCATTGATGCGCATCGCAAGCTCGACTTCGCGCTCGGCCAAATCCACTGCGGTATAAGCTGCGGGATTGACGATTAGTTGCGGCCTGATCGTACGTATGACATCACGTACCTGATCTAGATTACTCAAATCCATTTGACTACGATCAAGCGTAACAATCTCGCCCAATCCCTGTAGCGTACGCTCCAGTTCATAGCCAACCTGCCCCGTTCCACCGGTAAGCAATATCTTCAAGCAAACACCTCGGCCTCAACTAGTCGTAGTCCTTGTTGATCTTTACCCGACAAAACTGGCAACGCATCAATCGGCCATTGAATACCGATAGCGGGATCATTCCAGACAATACAACGCTCGTATTCCGGCGCCCAGTAATCTGTCGTCTTATACAAAAACTCTGCTGACTCGCTGGTCACAACAAAGCCGTGCGCAAATCCCTCTGGGACCCACATCTGCCGTTTATTCTCTGCGGATAAGACTGCGCCCACCCATTTACCGAAAGTTGGAGAGCTTTTACGGATATCGACAGCGACATCGAATACTTCGCCCGACACTACACGAACCAATTTTCCTTGCGCTTGCTGTATCTGGTAGTGCAAACCGCGCAATACACCACGCGCTGATTTGGAATGATTATCTTGTACAAATTGGACTGTTTTGCCAATGGCCTCTGCAAAGCGCTTTTCGTTAAAGCTTTCGAAGAAAAATCCTCGATCATCACCAAACACTGTCGGTTCAATCAACAACACTTCTGGAATTTTCGTATTGACGATATTCATATTCAAAACACTTTATCGTCGAGAATTCGCAATAAATAACGACCGTAACCATTTTTCTTCAATGGTTCAGCCAGTTTCTCCAACTGTGCTGCCTCGATATATCCCTTACGGAAGGCGATTTCTTCAGGGCAGGCAACTTTCAAACCTTGACGATTTTCAATCGTAGCAATGAATTGCCCCGCCTCCAGCAACGATTCGTGCGTCCCCGTATCCAGCCACGCCATGCCACGCCCCATCAACTCGACATTGAGTTCGTTGCGTTCCAGGTAATATTTATTCACATCAGTAATCTCAAGCTCACCACGCTTCGATGGTTTGATTGATGCCGCAATATCGCACACTTGATTGTCGTAAAAATACAAACCCGTTACGGCATAGTTTGATTTCGGCACAAGTGGCTTTTCTTCAATACTGACTGCACGACGTGACGCATCAAACTCTACAACACCATATCGCTCCGGATCCTGAACATGATAGGCAAAGACCGTCGAACCACTTGTACGATCTGACGCCTGTTTTAACTGTTGATCAAAAGCATGACCATAGTAAATGTTATCGCCCAAAATCAACGCAGATGGGCCATTACCAACAAACTGGCGACCAATGATGAAAGCTTGTGCCAAACCATCCGGCGAAGGCTGTACTGCATAAGTTAAATTGATACCCCACTGACTACCATCCCCCAATAACTCTTGAAAACGCGGCGTATCCTGCGGCGTAGAAATTAACAAGATATCGCGTATCCCCGCCAACATTAACGTCGTCAGCGGGTAATAAATCATCGGCTTATCGTACACTGGCAGCAATTGCTTGGAGACTGAAATCGTGACCGGATACAAACGCGTGCCAGATCCTCCAGCGAGGATAATGCCTTTGCGGTTTGTTGGGTTGAGAAGTGCGGTCATGCTATTCCCTGCTGTTTTTCATCTGCCGATATTTCTCGCTGACTGTAATTCTTTTCCAGCCATTTAGTGTAATCACCAGACTGTACATCACGCACCCACTCCTGATTGTCCAGATACCATTGGACAGTTTTTTTAATGCCGGTATCAAATGTTTCAGCTGGTTTCCAACCTAGCTCACGTTCAATTTTACGTGCGTCAATTGCATAACGACGATCATGTCCAGGACGATCTGTCACATATGCAATCTGCTGTCGATAACTGTTACCAGCAGCAAGCGGCCTCAGTTCGTCCAATATATCGCATAATGTATGAACCACATCGAGATTGGCTTTTTCATTCCAGCCACCAATGTTGTACGTCTCTCCTGGTCGGCCATCTGCCAACACGCGACGAATCGCAGCGCAATGATCACCGACATACAACCAGTCACGTATTTGCTGCCCATCGCCGTAAATAGGCAAGGCTTTGCCTGCAAGCGCATTGGCAATGACCAGTGGAATCAATTTTTCGGGAAAATGATAAGGACCATAATTGTTCGAACAATTGGTCGTCAGGGTTGGCAAACCGTAAGTGTGATGATACGAGCGTACTAAATGATCCGATGCTGCCTTCGAAGCCGAATACGGACTATTCGGTGCGTACGAAGTTACTTCAGAAAACGGCGCATCGTTCGGACCAAGTGAGCCATATACCTCATCAGTGGAAATATGCAAGAAACGAAAATTTTCTTTATCTGCACCAAGCAAATTCGACCAATAGCTACGTGCGGCCTCAAGTAAACTGAACGTACCATTAATGTTCGTTCGCACAAATTCAGCGGGACCGTAGATAGAACGATCTACATGACTCTCCGCTGCAAAATGGACTATGGCAGATGGCTTGTGTGTCATTAACAATGACAGCATCTGCTCAGTATCGCAAATATCTGCACGCACAAAAATATGACGCGTGTCATTACGCAATGACACTAAATTATTCAAATTGCCCGCGTATGTCAGCTGATCGACATTAATAACTTCTTCGTGGCCATGAGCCAACCAGTCCAACACAAAATTTGAACCGATAAAACCAGCACCACCTGTTACTAAAATCATTCAATTACCCATATGCAGTAAATACTAGGAAGGAATACTGATCAACTTTGAAGTTGAGAAAAACTATTTAATAACCTGTTTTAAATCAGGCTTCGCTGATTTTCCATCAATACTCGCCGCAGATAAATTAATAGAAATATCGGCCTTTCCTTTTTCCCGCCAAAGAAAATCTTCTATTCCACACTGCGGCACATATTCAACCACAACTTGCAGCAACAAGGCTCGGACTTTTTCGTATTCAAATTGCTCGCATGCACTCTCAAGCGCCAGCAATAGTTCTTGCAAATCCGTCCAAGGAATTTCCGTCTCCTGCGCGCGCATGATCAAAGGATGTTGAGTACCCTCGACATTCGAACCGATTAGTAATTCTTCGTACAGTTTTTCACCAGGACGTAGTCCTACATGCTGAATCTCGATGGCATCGCTCGAATCACTATCTCCTTGAACTTCAAGACCGCTTAAGTGAACCATGCGCGTTGCAAGATCCAGTATCTTTACCGGTTCGCCCATGTCCAACACGAAAACGTCGCCACCTTCACCCATTGCACCAGCCTGTAGCACCAATTGTGCCGCTTCAGGAATAGTCATGAAGTAACGTGTAATTTCAGGATGCGTCAGGGTGATCGGGCCACCCGCCATAATCTGCTTACGGAATAAGGGCACGACGGAACCGGAAGAGCCGAGCACATTGCCAAATCGCACCATGCAAAAACGCGTTCCATTTTGTTTACGCGAGAATGCCTGCAGGATTAGCTCTGCCAGTCGCTTGGTCGCGCCCATGACATTGGTTGGACGCACTGCCTTGTCGGTAGAAATCAATACAAAACAACTCACCTCTGCAGCAATTGCCGCCCGTGCCAGACACAAGGTTCCCAGCGCATTATTGCGTATCCCCTGGATCGGATTGTGCTCAACCAAAGGGACGTGTTTATAGGCAGCTGCATGATAGATAGTATCTACAGAAAAAGTCCGGAGAATCCGCTCACATTTTTCCGACTCTAGTACTGAGCCGAGGAAAGGCAATACATTAACGTCTACATCCTGTGTTCTTTTTATTTCCTGCAACTCTTGCTCAATCGAATAAAGTGCAAATTCTGACATATCCAATAACAACAAGCGTTTCGGTGCCAAGCGAATAATCTGCCGGCACAACTCAGAACCGATTGATCCGCCTGCCCCCGTCACCATCACTGTTTTTCCTGTGATGCAGCTTGAAATCAAACGTGAATCGGGTTCCACAGCATCCCGTCCAAGTAAATCCTCAATCTCAATATCGCGTATATCTTGAACACGTAGCTCGCCATTGACCAGACTGGCAATAGGAGGAGTCACCTTGATCTTGACCTTGAGAGGTTCCAGTTGCTCCAGAATCACCTTTTGCTGTGCTTTGCGTAAAGAAGGCATCGCCAGCAATACTTCCTTGATCTGCTTTTCTGTTACCAAGCGCGGCAATTCGCTGGAAGGCCACACCTTTACACCCGCGATGGTCGCCCCATGTAATTCTTTTTTATCATCTATTAATGCGACCGGCAGATATTCATGTCCTGCACGCAACGCGCTCGCCAATTGCATACCGGAATGTCCTGCGCCGTAGATCGCAACCCGCACTGCACTACCACCTCGGTCATCAGCCCTCAACAAATAACCGCGCGCAAGGAAGCGACTCGCAACCACATACAAAATGGCACTCACCCAATAGATCCCAAAGACACCGCGCGACAAAGGTGAAGAATGAACGAAGGTCGCAAGCGCAGCCATGCAAACAACAGATAAGGACACGCCCAATACGACGACATATACAATTTTCTGATCGATAAATCGAATCACTGCCCGGTACAAACCGAGCCGCAAGAAAATAGGAATGGAAATCAACGGTGCTGCGACAATCATCCAGAAATACATCTCGAACAATTGCGGCGTGCTGCTGTCGTAGCGCAACAAGACTGCCAGATAAAAAGTCAGCGGCAATAAGATCAGGTCAGCTGTGGCTGCTATCAGCTGTTTCTGAAACCGCGGTAATTCAAGAAATGATTTCATCTGAGTTCAGTGGGTAACACCGTCTTTTTTTAATACTTTTTGGAATGTCAGAGCCAGGATTTTTATATCAAACCAGAATGACTGGCGCCTCAGATATTCAGCATCAAGCGCCACCTTTTCAGGTATAGGTAGTTCGTCACGACCATTGATCTGCGCCCAACCAGTCAATCCCGGCTTGATATTGTCTACACCGAAGCGGGTACGCAAAGCCACCAAATCATCCTGATTGAACAAGGCCGGACGCGGCCCGACAAAACTCATATCGCCTTTTAGAATACTCCATAACTGCGGGAGTTCATCCAGGCTGGACTTGCGCAGGAATGATCCTATCGGCGTCAAAAACCGTTGTGGATTAATTAATAAATGTGTCGCAACTGCTGGTGTATCCACCTGCATGGTTCTGAATTTCGGCATTTTAAAGATTTTATTATGCATGCCAACCCTATCCGACCAATAAACTGCAGGTCCTTTTGATGTCATTTTAACAAAAAAGGCAACCAACATAATAGGCAATAGCAAGATGCAAGTTGCCAGCAAGGCTAATACCAAATCAAATATTCTTTTCATACTAATGGCTAGGAGTGCGCAAGATAGGCGGCAACGGTATTTTTGAGTGCCAGATCCATACTAAGGGGCGGATGCCATTGTAAGGTTGTTTTCGTATGTTTTATATCAACTTGCAATGAACCCAACAAACGATTTGCCACTTCGGACTTCCCCATTAGGGTAGCCATACCACCAAGCAATGCCGCCGATACCGGAAGAAGCATGCTTCTTTTCTGCATGGCCTGCGCCAGCATACGCAGCAACTCCGACACACTGACATCATGATCATCCGAAACCATGAAAGTCTGACCAGTTGCTGCCGGATGCCGGACACAAAGGATCAGCAAGTCATGCAAGTTGTCTACCGCAACCATGCTCCGGCGATTGTTGATAGCCCCCAATGGCAATGGCAATCCGATTTTGACCAGTTGCATCAAACGCTCGAAGTTCGCACGCACGCCAGGGCCGTAGACTAAAGGTGGACGTACGATTACCACTTCCAGGCCTGTAGCCTGAGCCAATTTTTTTAATGCGATTTCTGCTTCCCACTTCGACTGGCCATAGGGATCCATAGGCGCGGGCATATCAAAAGCGGTAAAAGGATGGTCTGTGGTTTGCTCGCCGTTTACCTTGACGCTGCTAACGAATACAAAGCGTTTGACACCCGCCGCAATCGCCTGCTGCGCCAGGTTCAGCGTTGCTTCAACATTCACTGCGCGAAATGACGCCAGCGGATCGCTTGAGGTGTCATTCATTACATGCACCCGCGCGGCTAAATGAATCACCGCGCCGCAGCCGTGCAACGCCATTCCCCAGTCGATATCAGCATTCAAATCACCAATAGCGACTTCATCGTCACGACTTTTCTTCCGTACTGCCGGGACAAAAGGAATACCACGCGCACGCAATGCTGCACAAAGACTGCGACCGACAAAGCCATTGGCGCCTGTAACAAGGATTTGATTCATGGCTTTATCGCGCAAATGAAAAAGAGTGAGATGCAAGGCTGGCGCCCGGCGCAACTACTTGGACCAGACCACGCGATTGATGTAATCGATATAACTGGCAACGACTCTTAACACCTGTTTCGACACATAAGGATTTTCATAGTCGGCAACGGGCAAGACCGGCGCCAGATCGGAGGTATATTGCGAAGTCACGATATCGATCGCTTCCATTACCCGTTCCGCCTTCAAGCCAGACATGATCAGCGTTCCAACGTCCATCCCTTCCGGACGTTCATGGGCATTACGCAGCGTAATCGAGCACAAATTCAGCAAGGAAGTCTCTTCGGTAATTGTCCCGCTATCGGACAATACGCAAAAAGCCTCCATCTGCAATTTAATGTAATCAATAAAGCCAAACGGTTTGGAGAGAATGATCCTCTCATCCAGTGGCCCATGACCTAACGCCTCCAGACGCTTGAAGGTACGAGGATGGGTTGAAACCAATACCGGATAACCATAACGCTTCACCAAAGCATCGAGCGTTTCCAGCAAATCCCGCAAGGCTTCGGGTGAATCAACGTTCTCCTCGCGGTGCGCACTGACCAGGAAATATTTACGTTTCTCCAGCGACAGACGATCAACCACATCCGACCGGTCTATCTTGGGCCGGTAAAAGTCAAGCACCTCACGCATATGCGAGCCGGTCTTGATAATGGTTTCGGGCTTGATGCCCTCTGCCAATAAATAGCGTCGCGCATGCTCGGTCAACACCATATTGATATCAGCCAGGTGATCCAGCACCTTGCGATTCAACTCTTCCGGTACCCGCTGATCAAAGCAACGATTGCCGGCTTCCATATGGAAGACCGGTATCTTCCTGCGCTTGGCGGGGATAATAGCAAGGCAGGAGTTGGTATCGCCGTAAAGCAGCAAGGCATCAGGCTTTTCAATTTCAAAAACTTCATCCGCCTTCATGATTACTTGCGCAATTGTTTGCGCGGCGTTGGTGCCGGCGGCATCGAGAAAGTAATCCGGCTTGCAGATTTCCAGATCATCGAAAAAAACCTGGTTTAATTCATAATCGTAATTCTGCCCTGTGTGTACCAGAATATGTTGCGTATGCTTCTCCAGCTCCGCAATGACACGACTCATCTTGATCAATTCGGGACGCGTCCCGACGATCGTCATGACTTTACGCATTCAAGGCCTCACGCACTTCAACCAGATTCAATAAAAGTTTCTTGATCGCCTCGACATTCAAACGTTCAGTATTGTGCGAGGTGTAATCATCCAATTCTGAAATGTGAGATTCGCCCTCAACAAAATATTTGCTGTAATTTAAATCACGATTGTCAGCGGGAATACGGTAGTAACGCCCCATATCGTCTGCCTTCGCCATTTCTTCCCGGGAAATCAATGATTCATAAAGTTTTTCGCCGTGGCGGGTTCCGATAACCTTGACTTCATTATCCAGCTTGAACAATTCTCTTAAAGCCTGAGCCAGGTCAGCAACCGTAGAAGCCGGTGCTTTCTGAACGAATAAATCGCCCTGCTCTGCATACTCAAAAGCATGCAATACCAAATCAACCGAATCCTCCAAAGACATCAGGAATCGCGTCATATTCGGATCGGTTACCGTGATCGGCTGGCCGGACTTCAATTGATTAATAAAAAGCGGAATAACTGAACCACGGGATGCCATCACATTGCCATAACGGGTAGAACAGACAACCGGACCACCTTCGGCAATTGTGCGTGATTTTGCAATCACCAGTTTTTCCGCCATCGCCTTGGAAATTCCCATCGCATTAATTGGATAGACTGCTTTGTCGGTACTTAATACAACTACTCTCTTCACTTTGGATGCAATAGCTGCATTCAAGACATTTTCAGTACCGAGTACATTGGTTCGCACTGCTTCCATTGGGTAAAACTCACAGGATGGCACCTGCTTGAGGGCCGCTGCATGAAATACAAAATCGACACCCGTCATCGCCTGCGTCAGGCTGTCGTAATCACGTACATCACCGATATAAAACTTAACCTTGTCGTTGCCCAAGGCGATACGCATATCTTCCTGTTTTTTTTCATCACGACTAAAGATACGTATTTCCCTGACTGCAGTATCCAGAAATCGTTTGAGGACGGTATTACCGAAGGAGCCTGTCCCCCCGGTAATCATCAACACTTTATTGTCAAACATGCGACTCCCTTATTATTTCTGACATCTGCACTTGCAGACTAGCGGAATCTGCGCACTCCACCGGGCACAAATTGCGTTGCAATAGCACTTCAACTATTGAAAATCACGTGTCTTATTGCCGCGCTTATCCAATAAATTCCGTTTCACCCAGAGCGCACTATGCGGCTCGTGTACAGCGGAATGCTCTGCCGGACGCGGCTCCTTTGTGTAGTAATACAGAATAATCGACTTTCTCGATGTGCCTTCCGGAAATTGCAAAGGGTTAGGCAAGCCATGGAAACTGAAATCATGGGTATCAAAGATCACCAAGCGATTAAAAACAGGGTCTACCGTTTTCAAGCATTTGTCACCCTTCTCATCATAAATGCCAAATTGGCCGCCCCATTCCGGTTTGTAGTCAGGATTTAAATAGAGAATCGCATTGACTCGCCGATTCAATCCTGAAGCATCGTGATAATTGCCATCGACGTGTACATCCAGCAAACCGCCAGGAACGGTTACATTCAGCCCACCTCCACTGAAATATGGATCCGGCATCAGCTTTTGAATGCCAATACGCTCAGCCATGGCATTAAGGAAAAGCGACGAATTTAATAAGCGAATAGTATCTACAATGCCGTCCGGCACATCAAATTCGGACGACCATTTGGTACGCATTTTTATTTCAATGTCAGTATCACTGGTCTCTTCCCATTGATTGCTCTCTGGCACCGGGAAATTGTCATAACAAGCATTAGCCATACGCTCATCAAGAAAATTATCGATCACTAGGTGCCGGAAAGGCTCGTCAAAATACTCAATGCCTGATTGCGCATTGAGTATTTTGTCAGCACAAGAAAGGGCCATTTCTTTTAAATCAGTCTGGGAAAACCGCTCTTTTCCGATCTCGTTAATTTTCATATTAAGGGATTATTTTGTTATCTAACTCAACACAATTGCGCAACAAATTAACTATATTTGTGCATGCTCTCAACTAATTCCCGCCACTCAGGCGCATGGTAACCGGTAGCTTGGGCGAAACGATCTGCGTTTAAAGAGCGATCAATCACCAGGGAATCATCGACAATGATTTCAATGGTTTTGCCATACACATCCGCTACCAAACGAAGCAATTCATACTTCGATATGGCTTGGGTGGCGACATGGTAAAGGCCACGTAACTCTGGGTTGGGAATAATATATTTCCGAATGATTTCTGCCAGTACGACAGTCGGGAAGCCGGAGAAAATAGCACGCCTGAATCCCGGGCAACTCCCCTCTTGTGACAGAAACCAGCCTATCAATCCGTTTACACTTTGCAGTTCACGTCCGATAATTGAGGTCCGCAAGGTCAATGCATGGGGATAATCGACTTCTCCAAGGAATTTGGATCTTCCATACAAATCCTTGGCGTCCGAAGTATCGGACTCCAAATAATTTCCTTTTCCCCCGGAAAATACACAGTCAGTACTCATATGTATCAGGCGCGCGCCGGATACTGCACATAATTTGGCAAGTCGGTGAGGCAAGGCAGCGTTAACTGAAATTGCATGCAATGGGTCTTCCTCATTCATGAATTTCTTGATCAAACCAATACAATTAATCACCACATCAGGGCGAACCTGCGAGAAAGTCTGCAATAAGGAATCAGATTGTTCAACATCGACTCCTGACAGCAGATTTTTAGCGATATCAGCAGAGAAGAACTTCTTAGCGCCTTCAGAACGGATCGTGCCGTAGATTTCCCAATCGCTTTGCTCACTCAATATCTGCATCATGGCATTACCGAGCATGCCACTGGCTCCCAAAACCAATATTTTCATTCTTATTTCTCTTTAAGGTCACTAACCGACCGTAAATGTTGGATTAACTGCGTGATCAACATATCATGCTCAAAATGCTTCTTATAATAGGCACGTCCACGAACGCCCATTGCCTCTCGCTCCTGCTCGTCCATATGGCAAAACCGCAAAATCGTATCTGCCAACGCTTTACCATCCTCGGCCGGAGTAGCCAGACCGGCCCCTGCCTCTAGAACTATACTTGCCCCTTCCCCATTGAGAGAAGCGACTATTGGCCTGCCTGCAGCCAAATAAGCCTGTATTTTATTCGGTATTGTTGCCTTGAATATCTCTTGATCCGTCAGCGTCACCAATAAGACTGATGCTTTCTGCATGAAAGCAGGCATCGTTTCAACAGGCAACCGACCAGGAAGATACAGATTGCTCAATCCGCGCTCGACTTGCTCCTGCAGCATCCACTCGCGTCGACTGCCATCGCCCATGACTACGAGCCGCACATCCGGATACGGCTTGAGTAAAACGGCCGCCTCAACGATAGTCTCAACTGCCTGCACCGTGCCGATATTCCCGGCGAACAGGACGGAAAAACCACCATCCAGCCCTGCCACCTCCGGCAAATCCTGCTTCGTGGGGTGTGCAAATGACGGGTCTACCGAGTTCGGATAATACACAACCGGCGTACCCGAAGCCAAGGTTTGAACCAAGGGCACAAATGCCCTGGATTGTGCCAGTAAGAGGTCGGCGCGGCGATATATGAAGCGCACCAGTGATTCGACCATTTTCAGGGCTGTTTTATTACGTACATGCCCCGTAGCAGAAAGGCTTTCTGGCCACAAATCCTGAACCCAGACAATTACACCACAGCGTTTTAACCAAGCCAGGAAAATCGCTGGAATCGCCTGCAATATGGGCGAAGGCGCGTAAACCAGAATGGCATCATAACGCCGTTTGCGTAGTATCAAAGCACCAAACAACAGTCCTGAAACAACGAAAGAAAGGTAATTTGCTGCTAGTCGACGCCCCCCTCCAACACCTCTGGCAGCAAGCGGCACGCGAAACAAAGAAATGCCGTTCCACATCTCGCGCATACAGCCCCAGCCGCGATAACCCGCAAACTTTTGGCCGGCAGGATAATTTGGTTTACCGGTCAATACATCCACTTCCACGCCTTTCTCAACTAATGAGCGGGCGACATCGTTGATGCTGAAACTCTCTGGCCAGAAGTACTGACTAACAATTAATATTTTCATCAGGCAATCGAAATCATTGTTACTCCATTACCTCGATTGGCCTTGGCACTGAGCGATCAAGCAGCCAGGTACTTACAGCTAGGGCCGAAGCTCCGATCGAACTCCATGCATACTTATTTTCCACCAACTTTCTGCCTCGCTGCCCCATAGCCCTCAACTCAGCCGGATCAAGATCCATTGCTTCGGCCAGTGCCGCAGCTACGCCGTCGACACCAGGCTGCACCCACCAGCCACAACGATATTCCACTAAATCGTGCCACGGTGCACCAGTCGTAGTGACGACAGGTATCTCGTTAGACAAAGCTTCCGCAACGACCAAACCGAAATTCTCAGAATACGTTGGTAAGATAAAAATATCTGCTTTATCAAAACAAACTTGTTTACTAGCTCCCTCAACAAAGCCGATAAATTCAAAGTCGGACTGCAGTTCTCTGGCCCGGATTAACGCTTCTACTTTTGCACGATAATCATCCTCATCCCCGCCAGCAATTACAATCCGCCACCCAGGCTGCCGTACTTTCGCCCAAGCCTCAACCAAATCGAGCAATCCTTTTTTAGGATGAACGCGAGAAAGAAAAAGAATTGTTTTAACCGATTTATTCTCGTCACGGGATGGAGAAAATACGAAATCAACACCATTTGGAATTACCGCAACAGGTTGGCGCAAACCCAATAACCGGATACTTTCCAACTCTTGATTTGCGGTCGCAACAAATAAAGACGCCGAACGCAATATCTTCCCTTGGTAACACTTCAAGGCCAACCATTTTTTTTGGCGCTTATACCCAAGAGCCCAAGGCTCCAAACAACCATGCGGTGAAATAACGAAAGGGATCTTTTTCCTGCCGGCAACTAGCGCAATAACAGCCAAAAATGGCGACCACATGCCGTGAAGATGAATCAGGTCAAACTTTTTCCGCTCGCAAAGGCTCTGTATATGGCGATACTGGCCCCATAATTCATGCAATAAATTATCATGCGTTGGCACGACTTCTTTATGCAAGATCCCGTCACCTACAGGCTCGCTTATATGTGCGCTGGGGAGGTGTTTAGATAGAAATGTCACCATGCACCCAGATTGTGCAATTGATTCCGCATAGCGCAATGCTGCCAACCCTTCACCACCTGATGTGACTGCCGCATTTGCCACTACGTGAAGTTGATTTTGCATCTCGCACCCTTGATTACGTTTAATAATTTTTACTCGCGCCATTCATTTAATACAAATCAATCACTATAAGCAGACTTGCTTTCGACAGATTAAATTTTGGTCCAATAGGGAGATAACCCTCTCATGCGCCTGTACATATCCAACGCCTTCTTCGTCAACTCTTCCCCCAGCAGACGCCATAAAAAGAATCTTATGTACATCCGTACTATTGCCATGAGCCATAGCCGGCCCGGAATTTTCTGACCGTGCATTCGCTGTGCGCGACGGATTTCCTGCAATGCCTTTAATGTATTTGCAGGATTGCTACTGATACCCCCCTGGCGCATTCCGGTCATAATCAAATCAGGAATGAATAATGCGTCATTGATTTTCAATTCCCGCAATAACAATTCATAATCCCCCGCGATTCGGAACGATTCATCGAAGAACCCCCTTTGCTCAAATAAATCACGACGATGCATCACTCCCTGATGTGAAATAGACATAAGCTGTTTGAAACTATCTTTTATCTGGGGCCAAGGCACTCCGGTGGGATAAAGCTCTTCGCCTTTCATATTAAGAAGCATAATCTGGCTATAGGCCACCCGGATATCGATAGGAATACCCATCAAGCAGTTCGCCAGATTCTCCAGCATCCGATCATCTCCCCAGAAATAATCATCCGCACCGAGAAAACATATCCATTCCCCCTTCGCCCGCAAGACACCCTTGTTCCAGGCACTGTATATACCGTTATCGGACTCAGAAATCCAATAATCAATCCGGCTATTATTAACCTTCAGTAAATCGACTGTACCGTCTTGGGATCCGCCATCAATAATAATCAACTCTTTGTTTTCGTACGTTTGCTTAGCAACGCTGTCTATACATTGCTGCAGCGTCTTGGCGCCGTTAAAAACGGCCACAATTATTGTCAACAAAGGTTTTGATTCTGTCGGAGTCATATAAGTATCATTCACATCCGCGCTATCAAGTCAGCGCAGACAAACATCAATTCAAAACGAAAACAAGTATTTGTAAATTTCTAGCTTTTAGGTGCGAATGAGTCCAAGATCAGGCAGGTCCTTCGTAATATTTGCCAATCACTTTATCTAAATAATCATGACCAAAATCGACATCAGTGTTTTCCAGTATTGGAATAATGGCACTGATGTCGATCGGATATTCTGAACCTCGCGCTACAAGGTTATAAAGTGCAGATTTGCCGACTACGCTTTCCATCGTACTCACGATGTCAGCCATCGAATAACTAACGACATTGGCTATATTAAATGTGCGATTCCGAATGGAATTATTTGCCACTATTTGCTGCGTAATCAACGCAACATCTACAACATCAATAATATTGCGTTTTGCTTTACTCCATAAATCGAATGTCTCGCTGCGCGATATACGCGCATACAAAAAATTCAACAATGTGTGGGGATTAGGTGTTTTCCCTGCGACTTGGGGCAACCGCAAGATCAAACTTCTCGGATGCGCAACAACCATCTGCTCCATTGCCAGTTTATGTTGAACATAAGGCATATTTTGTGCATCAGGATCCGCAACGCTGCATGTCCCAAAATATACAAAGGCATCAACACCCATTGTCTGTTGCAATGTATCCGCCAGACGCTGACGCTCACGCATGAATTCAATCGGATTCGTACAGCCGGAATTGGAAACACCAGCCGCATAGATGCATACATCTTCACGTGCAAGAAACGTATCAGAGAAAGCGCGAGCCAACAAACCAGAGCCAATGATCACGTTTGCGAAAACCGATTAGGAGTACAACAGGTCATTTGAGTATGCTTTGATAGAGAGTCGAATAACGATGAGCAACTGTCTGCAGAGCATAGCGTTCCACAGCAGCCTGACGAGCGCGTTGTGAAAGCATGTTGCGGCGGCCTTCGTCCTCCAGCACCCACATTATTCCATCAGCCAAATCAGTAGATTCAAACGGAGCGGCCAGATATCCGCTTGTTTTATGATCAATCATATCGGGCATGCCGCCAATATCGAATGCTACGACGGGAGTTCCGCAAGTCAGCGCTTCCATAACAGTATTAGAGAGATTTTCTTGCATCGAAGGAGCGACAACCACATCAGCGGCAGAATATAGAAGTACCTGACTTATCTCATCATGTAACTGCCCCATATAGTGCACCTTCATCCCCAAATCTGGAGGATTTTCTGGTTCAGAAGCACCAATGATGATTAATTCAGTTTTCGTTCCCCACCCTTTCTGAGCGATTTTCTCCAGTGCCGGCACTAGAAACTGACTACCTTTGCGTTTATCAGAAGTCGCACCAAAGGCAGAGAACAATATGAGATGCTTGTCTTGCGGCAGATTGTAAGCTGATCGTGCAGTCCTTTTATCGATTGGCTTATATCTCTCTGTATCAATGCCATTCGGTATCACTTCAATTCGCTGATCCTTGAACAAGGAGCTTGACCGCGCCATATCGGCCAACCAGTGGCTGGTCGCGACGATAACCATCGGTACATCACTCCAGGCAGTCTGTTTGCGCGTCCAGATACGCCGAGATAAATCACCATCCTTATCCGAATGTAAAAGCGGGCAATCGCCACAGGATTGCCGAAATTTCCCACACTCGTCGTCATAGTGACATCCACCGGTAAACGGCCACATATCATGCAGAGTCCAGACAATTGGCTGTTTGAATTTTCTCAAAGTTTCAATCCTGAGAAACCCGCCATTCACCCAAAACAAATGCACAATATCCGGACTCGCCTTAGAAACTGCCAAAGCCAATTTTTCCGGAAACCAAGCAGAGGAGAACAATATTTTTTCGCGACGTCGATAAAAATCGGATGGAAATTTATCTATGTAAGGACGAAGCATGGCAATTGCTTTTTGCCACTTCGTACGAGACCCGGTCACACTATAGTCGTCAGTCTTCTTATTCTGCACCAGCAAATGTGAATTTATACCTAGAGAGCGCAGGCCTGAATGAAGGCGGTACGTGGCAATTGCGGCACCACCTTGACTATCAAATGTATTAAGTATGAGCAAATTCACGGCTTGAATGCCTCAACATACAAAGAGTCAGGCTTTCTGGATTTACCATGCAAAATATCGAGGGAGTATTTCTCATAGTCGGTAATACTACTCTCACTAGCGCCGCAAACTTTAACATTGACGAAACCAGCCTGCTCCAATAATCTCGCAAGGGAATAACGGTCATACATCCACTGATGCACTTCTCCGCCATTTCTGAAAAGACCCATACGAAAACTTTGCGCAGCATCTTTACCAGCAATAAGATAAACAAAAAAGCCTGCAAATTTTTCGCGTATGCGTTTGAACAATTTTGAAAAGGATAGCTTACTTCGACTATTCCTTTTGGCGCGTTCCTTTGTCGACCAAATCTGCTCTGCCTCGTTACCAATTCGGAAGCGCACGAAATCCCGCTTACTTTCGGGTAAGTTAAACAGAAAATTTTTCATATCGCCCCCAGGCGAAGTTCTGACGGTCTGGTCATACAGTTCAAGCATCAACCAGTCGTAGTCATTTTCACGCGATATATCACCCGAAGAGACCGCATCCAGAACACGCAGGTATTCTCGCGCCAAGGCCTCCAAATCTGGCACAGCCAGCCTGACCACCCCGCCACTTTGCAGTACTCGAAAACACTCAGCAATCAAATTACGCGCGCCAGCCTTATCAAGGTGTTCCAACACATGTGAACTGTAACAGACAGTCACAGACTCCTTTGGAAATGGCAAGCCATCATTGATATTGACTGTCAGCACATTTGGATCCGCAGTTGCAACGTCCAAATTAACCCAGTCCAGGTGATAAGTTCCCCCACAACCAATGTTGAGCATTTTTGATGGAGGCATCTTAATTAACCTTTACTGCTATACGACCCGTGTAATCAATTCTGTTAAGCAAAATTGTCACATCATTTTTTTCAAGATATTCGTCGACCGCTTTTCTTGCACCTTGCCAATGCCCATAATCATCAATTATTAATACACCGCCTTTAGACAAGAGCGGGAACAGATGTTCCATTTCATGTTTTGTGGACTCATACCAATCCGTATCCAATCGCAACAAAGCAATTTTGCTAGGTACAAACTGAGGAATAGTGTCCTCAACCAAACCTTTAATGTAATGTATTTTTTCACCAGGATAACCAATGCTACCCAGCGCATTCTTTACAACATCCAATGTAGCTCGGCACCATACTGACTCATCTGCGTCTTTATTAGAACTATTCAATAAATTTTCCGCGGAAGTTCCAGCAATATCTACGTCACTATCTGTTGGAGGAGGCATTCCCTCAAATGTATCAAACAGATACAAATCTCTATTTGTATCCCCCATTCTTAATAGTGTGTCGGCGACTGCCATCATACTTCCGCCTTTCCAGACACCGCATTCGACAACATCACCGTCAATATTTTTATCTTGAATATACTTTACCGCCTCGCAAAGGGAAACAATGCGCTCAGGGGATGTCATTGTATAAGGACGCACCTTTTTATAAGTGTCAATTACTGACTCAGGTACGTCAGGTAAGTTAGGCGCATCAACACGGTACCGCACAATCTCAAACCCAAATAACCGAACTATTTTTTTAATTAATTTTGTCAAATACATTCGTTATATCCATCATCTTTCTATACGCAGCAATGAGCCGCAAAATCAAGCTATTCTCAAACGTCGAGCAATGCGAGACACCAGAGAAGGCTTAAGCGCTTGAAAAAACTTGTTAGTTCTTTCAAGTGCAAGTTTGTGCTCTTTAATATCTTTTTCGAAGTAACTTACTGGCCTAGTTGCCAAAATAGACGAGAAATCACTATTTTCAGCACAGTTCTCCCCGGTCGAATCATGCCCAATATTGTTTACCATCGAAACAGTAGGATGCAAACATAAACCGTCTATTTGAAAAATGGATGCATACCAAAATATCGCCCAAGTATTTAATACTTTTTGCTTATTCTTCTCCACTTGAGACCAAAAGTTGTAATTTCCATCCATGTTGAAACGGTTTATTTCTTTTTTTGAAAAATCATTAACGAGTTTTTCCGGATTTTTATCAAAATGTCTCCAAGATCTCTGCCAAGTTCCCCACCCCCAACACGAGGCCGTCCGAAGAAAAAATGTTTCAGGCAACCCCGAACCATCTATCGGAAACATATAGCCTGATATATGCATCACATTTTCATTCTCTTGGTAAGAGTTTAATGCCTCATTCATAAATATCAGAAAATAAGGTGATGTGATCAAATCGTCTTCAAGAACAATGACCCGACCATATTTGTTCGTTACAAATGTCACACCTTCAATAATAGAGCGAGCGAGACCGAAATTTTCTTCCCGCTCAATAATAGTGATAGATCTAAATCCTGAGATTTTTCGGAGATAAGCACGCACCGCTTTGACCGCATCTTTTTGCGCATCTGTTTTAGGTGCATCAGAAAAAATAATCAAATCGCTTTCAATCGCCAACTCATTATTCTGTAAAGCCTCAATCGTTTGCTGTGTGTGCGACAGACGACCATAAACGAATAAGGCAATAGGTGCCAATTTGGTCATGTGAGACTTTCTCGCTTTATGACGGCACGCTCCCACAAATAAGGAGTCAACATCGTCCATGCAAGCTCACCATCAGAAAATTTTGCCTTAGGATTGTTAATCGCATATTGAATGTGCTTCGTCACTTTTACATGGTCAATAAGCTGACAATTTTTAAAGGATTGATTTGCAATAGTGTCCAACATGAAATTTTTCAATGGCCCTTTCATCCAATCCAATATCGGTGAATTAAATCCAATTTTTGTCTTGCGATAAGCAATTTCCTTAGGCATAAAGGGAGCGACAGCATCTCGAACGATCGCCTTTGAGAAGCCATTTCGAACTTTAGATGTCCAGGGAAGAGCAAATGCGAAACTTACGATGCGATGATCCATGAACGGCATGCGAATTTCTACGCCGTTTGCCATGCTGTATCGATCATAATTTCGCAACAAAGTAGGCAATATCGTTTCATGTGTTGAGACATAAAGTTGCTGAGTCAGTCTATCCAAAGACGGCCAGGAACGATGCCCCGAATCTTGCGATTTAATACTTTGATCTTTCCCCAGCATTTTCTTGATCAATTTTTTCCCATGCCATTTGGCCAAAAATAATTTTGGGAAAGAGCCATTCTTCAACTGGGCACTATCTCCAAAGGATGAATAATAGGTCCGCAAAATATCCGTAGCCTGTGACATATTCCAACCTGCATCGTCCAACGCGCGGATATAGTCAAATGAGTATCCGCCGAACAACTCGTCTGCACCATGCCCGTCCAATGTGACAGAAACTCCGTGTAACTTAACGGACTTATACGTCTGCATGAAAGGAATAGGACTCGTAATGTATAAATCCTCAAACAAATAAAGAGAATTACCCAAGTTGGCGATATCCTTGATCGGGTCCACATCAACCACGACTGGATCAATACCAATATGATCTGTAACCATGCGCGCATACTTCAACTCATCCAAAGGCGTACCTGGAAATGATGCGACAAATGCATGCTGCCAACTCTCACCCATACGAGCCGTCTTGCCATGCGTGGCTATATGCGACATGCAGGAAATAGTCGCACTTGAATCCAATCCCCCACTTAATGCTGTTCCCAAGGGCACGTCACTGCGCATCCTTAAACGACATGCATCTAAAAACAATTCCCGAAATTGCTCTACCTGATCCTCATACTTTACGGGCACTACGGGTAAATGATCTAACGTACACCACCAGCGCTTCACTATCAATTTGCCGTTTTTGAGCCAACCGTTATGACCTGGCGGCAAACGCTTAATCCCTTCAATCAGGCATTCATCCGTACTTTCATAAAGAAAAATTCGTGACGTGTCCCTAACAAGGCCAACGTTTGGCGTTACTTTCCCCAGCAAAGGAAAGAGTGCTTTCATCTCTGAGGCAAATGCGAATTTCCCCCCCGGCAAATCTGCGTAATAAAGGGGCTTCTTACCAAATCGGTCTCGGGACAAAAACAACGACTGTTCTTGGACATCCCACAAAGCAAAAGCCCACATGCCATTAAACCGCGATAAGCATTGTTCGCCCCATTGTGCAAAGGCAGCAAGGACAACTTCCGTATCAGACTCGCTATGGAATTTATACCCCAGCAATTCAAGCTCTGAACGGATTTCAAGGAAGTTATAAATTTCGCCATTGAACGTAATTTGATAACGTCCATTGGCATAGCTCATTGGCTGCTTGCCGTTATCCGATAGATCAAGAATGGAAAGTCGACGATGGCCCAGCGTTATTTCAGGTTGATGCCACAATCCGGAACCATCCGGGCCTCGATGAGCCAATGTATCTAGGCAATGAAACGCCTGCTCACGAGATATACCGCCTAAAAAGCCAAAGATGCCGCACATTATTGCGCGCCTTTAAAAATAATGCCCCGAGCATGTTTGAAGATTGTTTTCAACGCATTTTTCCAAATTCTAAACAGATGACGAGGAAGGTACCTCGCCGGGCATGCAAGGATAACGAATGAACTCCAATAAAATGGATTCAATGCGGATTTTTTTGAAAAATATTCCTTCATAAAATGAAGGAAACTTTGCTTGCTGAAGGCGCGGAACCCAGTCGTCTCCTGATTCCACCAAAGCTTTATATCTGGTGATACCAACAGATGAATGCCTTTTCTGTGAGCCCTTATCGTAAATTCATAATCAGATAAATAATGCGGCAAAAGTCTGGGATAAAAGTCACCAACGGCAATTAAATTTTTCCCAACCATGAACAAGCCATTTGTCGTTAAACAATTTATTTTTTCGCTTGACTCAGCGGGTAAAAACGTCATGTTTTTTGCATCAAAAAACATTCCGCGATCCAGAATATCTTTTGATTTTTCGGAATATATCGTTGCCTGCAGCATCGTGCCGTCCATACCCTGCATCAGCTTCCATCCATTTTCCAGGAAATCATCCTCGATAAATACATCGTCATTTATGATGAGGATAAGATCCTCGCCTATATTTTTCTGCTCTTTTAACCAATCAATTCCCTGTTGAAGACTTCCTCCCCACCACCAATCACCATTACCGCGCAACACGGTTGCCGACGGTATATGTTCCAACACCATTTCTGCAGTGCCATCGCTAGAGCCATCATCAATCAATACTAAATGGTAGTCAGTAAATGATTGAGTATTAAGGCACCTAACAAATCTCTCTGTTATTCCTCGTCTATTATGGACAGGCAACAAAATATACAGCTTGGGAATCATCATTTTTTAAGCAATGTTACAAATTATCAGAGAAATCGGAGATTTCAAGAATGGACGCCGCCTCCTAAGACAAACCATGGACTTCTGCAGCAATCATTTTCTTTACAACATCGGGCATTCGGTATTGTGCAGCCCATCCAAGTCGCTCGGCTGCCTTTTGAGGATTTGCGTTTCCTTCGGCCAAATCAGCTGGTCGCAATAAAGTTAAATCGACCTCGACATACTGTTTCCAATCTAGATCAAACGCGGAAAATGCAGTGCTCACAAAATCCCTCAAGCTGCAGCTATGTCCGGTAGCAATGACATAATCATCTGGACTTTCCATTTGCAACATCTTCCACATGGCCTCGACATATTCTGGCGCCCAACCCCAGTCTCTTTTTATGTCCAAATTTCCAAGGGAAAGTTTACTTTCAGCACCGATTGATATTCTATGTGCCGCCCTCACAATTTTTCTGGTGACAAAACGCTCCGGACGCAGTGACGACTCGTGATTAAACAATATGCCGGTACATGCATAAAGCTTATATGCTGCCCTGTAATTCGCGACTTGCCAATAGGCGGCAGATTTCGCAACGGCATAGGGGCTACAAGGTCGAAACGAAGTTTGTTCGTTCGCCGGATGCCCATCCGTGTTTCCAAAGCACTCGCTCGAACCCGCGCTATATAAACGAATATCTCTCGCGAGGAAACGGATCGCCTCCAATAAATTTAAGGTACCAAGACTAATGCTTTCCATTGTCTCCACTGGTTGCTCAAAAGACAACCCCACAGAACTTTGACCGGAGAGGTTATATATCTCATCTGGCAACACTTTGGACAGAGCATGTAAAACACTACGGAAATCATTAATCGCCATAGAAAGTGTTTGAACACGATCCCGAATTTTGAGCACGTGTAAATTAGAAAATGAAGAAACCTGTGCATCGCGCGAAGTGCCGAATACTTCGTACCCCTTATCAAGCAAGAGTTTCGCCAGATATGCCCCATCCTGGCCACTCACCCCGCAAATCAACGCGCGTCGCATTGTCATTCAGCCCCCAAAATATTGTGATAGACATTTAACGTTTCGGTCGCACATTTCTTCCACGAAAAGAAATTAACGCGCTGCCGTCCCTTTTCAATTAATGTCGCCGCATATTGAGGCGACGAAACTACACGTTCAATTGCCGCGCGCATTTCCGTCTCATCATATGGGTTAAATAATTCAGCGGCATCCCCAACAACTTCCGGTATCGAACTGGTATTTGCGCAAATGACGGGGCAGCCTAATAACATCGCTTCCAGGGGGGGGATTCCGAAGCCTTCATATAGAGACGGATAAATGAGCGCCGCAGCCGACGCATATAATCCAGCCAACATTTCATCCGTGTCGGATAACTGTGTAATACATTCACTGGATATACCCAGTATTTTAATCAATTCCAATTCAGCAACAGATAAACTTCCTCCGCCAAAACAAACAAGATTGAATTCGTGCCTTAATAACGGCGAGTCGGCATAGACATGCAAAAGTGCTTCAAAATTCTTATAGCCTTGCCTTGCGCCTACATAAAGAAGATATGGTTTCTGAATCCCGGAAAGGCAAACAGCCTCCTTTATGGAATCAGATGCCAGCGTACCGCCCAAATAAACGACCGAGATTTTTTCCTCTGGAACAGCGAATAGATCAATGAGATCCCGTTTTGTACTTTCAGAAATACAAATGATGTGATCAGCCCGCTGCACGACATATTCTTTAATTTTTCGGGCTTCATCTGCGTTATGAAAGTATTGAGGAAATTTCTCGTGAATCATATCGTAGACGGTAACTACCCTCTTTGCAGAAGCAGGACAGTAATCCATCATGGAATATGATGTTTCATGAAAAATATCAACATCCCGGCGCGGCTTTACCAATAAACGCGGCAAATCCCGATTAATCAAATCAACAATGCGCCGTAATCTTGGCAAAGGTTTGGTCTTGATACCCCAAGGACGAACCTTGCAGCGTTGATTGAAATATTCGTTTACATAGATCGGGGCGAATATCTCCACGCGGTTTCCAGGAAGATCGGCAATTCGATTTCCTATCTCATAAAAATATCTGGAAATACCTCCATAGCGCTGCTCACTGAACACATGGTGGTCGAATAATATATTCATGCATCACCTGCTCGGCAATCGCTTTCCAAGCGATTTAAATGCATCTCTAGGGCAATATTGATCGCCCTCACACTGAACAAAAACGCCTTTGCAAAGCAAAAAATAACTCCATATTCCTGCATGGCGAAGATCAGCGAATCAAATACTATTTTCATGAAATTCACCGTCCTCGCAGCTTGTTTATCTTGATGTATGCAGAAGCGCGTATTGCCTGCAGGTTCAGCTTTGCCAACCGCCGCAGAACAATAAACCTACATCGCAATGGAAAATCGGAACACAGACTCAACACGGCCTTATTCAACTCAAAAAAAGGCAATATCCAATGAATCCAGCTTTTTCTGTAGTAGTCAAATATGTTCCCCGAATTACTAAAGCCATCTCTCCCCAAGACCACGTAGCCTTGACTGTGGCGATTGGTTTTTCCAAATGCGATTACATCGAGCATGGCCGCCCAATCTGACCCGAAAAAATCAGCATGCACATATGGGGAAGTTTTAAGAACGTTCGTTTTCATTAATGAACAAAATCTACCGTTAGCATGCCATGTGTTAAAAAAGTCTATGATGCGATCCGGACGATCGCCGGTCAACGATGCATCCCCCATAGATATGGCATTGAAATCTGCCCCTTCAAATCGAACCGGACTGGTTGAAGCAACGTATTCCGCATTGTTTTCTAAAAACGAATAATTGCACTCCAAAAAATTCGGCGATTTTACGTCATCTGCTGTTGCCCACATGAAGTAGTCACAGCGAGCTGCATCTAAAACAAATCTGAAGTTCTTCGGTGCACCTATATTCTGTGCTTGACGAATGTAGCGAATACGCGAATCACTAACTATATATTCCCTACATATCTCTTCCGTACCATCACTAGAAGCGTTATCAGAAATAATCAATTCAAAATTAGAAAATGTCTGACCTAAAATGGAATCCAAGGCAGCTCTTAGAGTCTTCTCACCATTGTAAACAGGCATGCCAATACTTATGACGGGTACCATCACCTCATTATCATTGGAAATTATCTTTTCCATGCTTGTCGCCTAACTTTAATTAATATCCCACGATTATTTGGAATAGAGATCACCGATGCAGCGAATAGATACAGCCCGCACACCAGCAGGAAAATAACCTTCTTGAGTTTTGTTATGGATTTAAGACACACCAGCCCCAAGCCAATGGCAACAATCAGTGCTGCCAGTGCAGGGGAACTTACATCATACAAATACCCGGTGATTTTTTCGGTTTGGAGCAATGGTTTGTAACAGTAGGTAGTGATTCGCAGCTTGTCAGCCATTCTCAAGCGCAGCCCTGAATCATATAGCGCACACTGGGATTGCGAAACTACTTAACAACTTCTTTTGTATTTTCATAACTATAGTTACCACGTACAAGAATTCCAAAGTTCTCATACCTTGGTCTCAAGCAGTTGCAAAGAGCCGCAGCTAAAGTTTCGAGCGAATTTCTCGTTGAAATACTCACTTTATATTTTAATCATTGTGCTAAATTAAAAACGACCGAAATCTACACTCACTACCCTACGCTTCGTGCTCAAAATACAGGTCGGTGTAATCCCGATTTCGGGGTTTGAATATGATCTGGCCGTTAACTGAAGCAGCGATTACGTCCGCTGGCACTTCCACGTTATGTAATATTGTTCCTGCAGAAACAACGCTACCATCGCCGATCATCGTGTTTCCAGTCACAACGGCCCCAGTATAAATCACCACATTTTTGCCTATTTTTGGGCGCATATCTCCTACGCGTCCTATAGTTACGTTATGGAAAACAACCAGCCGCTCCCCATAAACTACGTTACCAAGCACTGTACCAAGACCTCCGTGCCCGATGCAAAACACACTAGGTAGCTCAATTGAATAAAAAAGATCTATAGAATTTAATGCGCGATTTAAATAGAACAATCGATCCGCAAAAATGGGGCTCTTAGGATCTTTCCTCCAATGCTCATTTGCTAGTAAATATAGAAACGTGGTGTATTGAAGGGAGTGAATATAATTAAATATTTTTGAATCAAAGCATCGAACTGCTTTTAGTATTGGTTTTAAACGCTGTATTACATCAGGAAGCAATTCAAAAATTCTCTGCTTATCCGATTCTATATTTCCGACTGGGAAGAACGCACCAAGCTGTTTAGCGACGTACTCAGCTAAAAGCTGGAGCTGCTTTTCGCCCATGTTCTCAGTGTCAATTGCTAAGCTACTATCAACACTCATTTTCTTCCTTCAAAAAACTTGAGTCGGTATTACTGACTGATTTTTCAATAAATTTCATCGCATTAAGTAAACTCAACATGTACAAAAAATTTAATATTCCGGCTCTGTAGTTTTTCAAAAATCTACCAATGACACTACCGAAATATCTTAGTCAACCCAAAATCACCTGCTTGCGTTGATTAATCTTGCAGGGTTTCCCACCATAACTGATCCTGCTGGAACGTCTTTCGTTACAACTGCGCCCGCTCCGATTATTGAGTCAGGGCCAATTTTTAGTCTGGGTAAAACAACAGAACCCGCCCCAATCATGACGTTGTCGCCAACTGTGACACAGCCACAAAGCGTAGCTCCAGGTGCCAGATGAACTCCATTACCCAAAACACATTCATGATCTATTGACGCTTTATGATTGATGATACATGCGTCTCCTATGACACTATCAGCAGACACTCCCGCTTGTGCCAGTACTTGACTGCCTTGACCAATTCGAGCAGTGGTACAGACGTAAGCAGTAGAGTGAATTAAAGGATCAAGCATAAATCCTGCATCTTTGAATATTTTCTGCAGCTTGATTCGATCGGAACCTCGATGACCTCCAATTGCCACTAACGCATTGATACTAGAAGTATCTTCAATCTCTTTAACCCATTTATAAAAGCCATCTTCACCTATGTATATTGGAATTTCCGGCACTATCGATGGCACATTATTTTTATCAAAGAATGCACAAACATAATCTCCTTGATTCGTGATCGCACTTGTTAATACCTTAGCTAGACCAGAACATCCCCAGATTACAAAAGGCCTAGACATGTAACACGCTCACGATCACTTCAATTACTCGGTCTAGCTCATTTCTTGAAATATCATGAAAGCTCGGCAAATTAATTGCCCTTTGCGCAATAGCCAAAGCATTATTATTCTTTTGCTCTAAAAACATAGGAAGACTTGACAGTGCATGAAAAAAAACCCTCGCATCTATATTTTCCTTTGCAAATGCAATCATAAGAGCTTCGCGCGAAATATTCATTAATGGCGAGAAGACCACGGTAGGCATCCATGCACCATTGATCGTATTGCCAGGTTCAGGATTCATCGCAATCTCTTCAAATCGAGATAAATGTTCACGATAGTAAGAAAAAATCTCGCGCTTGCGGTCGATCAGCTCATCAACACGCTCGATCTGGGCACAGCCTATCGCGGCCTGAATATTCGACATTTTGTACTTAAACCCAACCATATCCGGCCAAAACTGCTTTGTTTGACCTCGTGCCCGTCCGTGGTTACTCAGCGTAAGCACATGTTCATATAACTCGCGATCATTTGTGACAAATATCCCGCCTTCGCCGGTTGTGATCGTTTTAGTGCCATGGAATGAAAATGCGCCGAATTTACCCATCGAGCCGGCGCGTTTGCCTTGGTATACGGAACCTATCGCCTCGGCAGCATCTTCAATAACCGGAATGCCGTGTTTGTCACCGATGGCAAGCAGCTTGTCCATCTCACAAAGATTGCCATATAAGTGAACGGCGACAATTGCCTTGGTACGAGATGTAATCGCTTGCTCCACCAGCGCTGGATCAAGACACCAGGAATCGGAAAGAATATCGACAAAAATCGGTTTTGCACCTAAGTTAACGATCGGCGAGGCTGTAGCAATCCAGTTCGTATCGGCCATGATGACTTCATCACCCGGTCCGATTCCCAACGCCGCCATACCCATATGAAGAGCACCCGTGCAACTGGAAGTGGCGATCGCGTATTTGACGCCGAGATGGCTTTTGAAAGCCTCTTCAAAACGATTTATGTATTCGTAACATTTATCTCCCCAGCCATTGGCCGCAGCATCGGTCGCGTAACGAACCTCCAGCTCGGTAATAGAAGGTTTCGTGTAATAGATACGAGGTTTCATGCAATCTCCAGCTTCGGCACTGCCGTAACGAATTTGGTCCCGAGCTCAGCCAGCCGAGCATTCTGCTGCTTGACTTCTGATGCAATATTCCAGGGCAGAATCACCAGATAGTCAGGACGTTGTTCGAGCAACACGACTGGCGGCAGAATAGGGATGTGGCTGCCTGGCATGTATTTATTTTGTTTTGCTACAGCAGCATCACAAACAAATGGCAGTAAATCAGGTTTGACACCCGCGTAGTTAAGCAACGTATTACCCTTGGCTGCAGCACCGTATGCCGCGACGGATTTACCTTTACGTTTCTGCTCGATCAAAAACATCAGCAGATCATCTTTGACTTTATCTGCCTTGATTTGAAATGCTTCGTAGGTCACGGAAGATTGCATGCCTCTACGTGTTTCTTCTGCCAGCATTGCAGCTACAGCGGTAGAGATCGGACGTGCATCTTCACTATGGCAACCATAAACGCGCAAGCTACCGCCATGCGTCGGTAACTCTTCGATATCACATACCTTCAGACCTGCTGCTTTGAAAATTCTGTCCACTGCATACAAAGACAGGTAAGAAAAATGTTCGTGATAGACGGTATCGAATTGGGTGTACTCCAGCAAGCGCATCAAATGCGGAAACTCCAGCGTAATGGTCCCGGCAGGCTTTAATGCTGCCTTGAGTCCCCTTGTGAAATCATTGATGTCAGGGACATGCGCATAGACATTATTGCCTGCGATGAGATCGGCCTGCCTGCCTGTTGATGCAAGCTCTTTACCCAGAGATTCTCCAAAGAATTCTCGCAATACCGGGATGCCCAGTTTTTCTGCGGCGGCTGCCGTACTTACCGTCGGCTCAATACCGAGACAAGGGATTCCCGACGCGACAAAATTCTTGAGCAGGTAGCCGTCATTCGACGCCACTTCAATCACCAGACTCTCGGACGTAAGCGATAATTGCTGCGTCATTTTTTCTGCATATCTTGCTGCATGCGCAAGCCAGCCGCTTGACGTGCTGGAAAAGTACGCGTAGTCCGCGCTAAACAGCTCATCGGCTTGCGTGTAATCTTCTGTTTGCGCCAGCCAGCACTCGGTACATACCAGCACACGCAATGGATAGTATTTTTCTGGTACGTGTAGCGTTTCGCCACTCAGATAGGCATTGGACGGCGGCGCTGATCCCAGATCCACCAAAGGTAAAGTCAACTCAGACTGGCAATGACGGCACTTCATACGTGAATTCCCTGAAAACTCTCTTCAATCAATTTGTGATGACGATCTCTATCCGAAATCTCGGTGATGGCGAGAGGCCATGCAATGCCGAGCTTTGGATCAGTTGCATTCAACGCGCCCTCGGATTCAGGATGATACGCTGCCGTGTGCAGGTAAATCAATTCGCAGTCGTCAGTCAGCGCCTGAAATCCGTGGGCAAAACCTTCTGGAATCAACAAGCTCTTGCGATTGGCCGCAGACAGAATCTCTCCGTGCCATTGCAAGAATGTCAGCGAATCGCTCCTAAGATCGACCGCCACATCCCATATCTCGCCTTTCAAGCAACTCACGAGCTTTGTTTCGGCATGTGGTAGATGCTGAAAATGCAAACCGCGCACGGCACCTTTTTTGCATGTGAATGTGTGGTTGATTTGGGCGATTGGCTGATTGATGCCGATTGCCGCGAATTCATCCATGCAGTAAAAACGCGACAAAAAACCACGATCATCTTCGATCGCCTTGCGTTGCACCACAACCAAATCTTTCAATGGCGTAGTAATGAAATCAAAACGCGCCACCCTCATTGCCCACACTCGGCGATGCTGTATTCGGCGATTTGCGACAGGGACATGGAGCGCATATTTGACGCTTGTTTCCAGGCATCATGCCATTCAATTGTTTTTTGCAGTGCTGTTTGTAATCGCCAGCGCGGTTGCCAATGCAATTGATTGCGCGCCTTGCTACTATCCAGTTTTAAATAATTTGCTTCATGCGGTTGCAAGGCTTTATCCAGTTGCCATTTCACATCGCCGCGCATTTCCGCCAATCGCTCGACGATCCATTGCACCGGGCGGGCATCGTCATCTACAGGTCCGAAATTCCATGCCTCAGCAAATTTTTCACCGCCGGCATGGAGTCGCTCGGCCAGCGCAATATAACCGGATAAGGGCTCCAGAACATGCTGCCACGGACGTGTCGAATGAGGAGAGCGAATAGTGAGCATCTCCCCTCTATCCATGGCACGCAGGAAGTCGGGGATCAATCGATCTGCAGCCCAATCGCCACCACCAATCACATTCCCGGCTCTTGCACTGGCTATCGATACTCCAGCAGCCTCAAGAAACGATCGCCTGTAAGCTGAAGTCACCAGCTCGGCACAGCCTTTGCTGCTTGAATATGGATCGAAGCCACCCATGGCCTCGTTCTCACGATAGCCCCAATCCCATTCCTGATTCTCGTAACACTTGTCGGTGGTGACATTCACGACGGCCTTCACTGAAGGCGTGGCACGTATTGCTTCAAGCAGATGCACGGTGCCCATCACATTTACCGCATAGGTTTCCACCGGTTCAGCATAGGAATATCGCACCAATGGTTGAGCCGCTAAGTGAAGGACCACTTCAGGTTGCGCGCTTTGCATAGCTGCTCTTAACAGATCGGCATTACGGATATCAGCTATAGTGCTGCTTGCCATACCTTCACCAACTTCTGCGACTGTAAAAAAGTTCGGATCGGTCGGCGGGGTGAGTGCATAACCGTGCACGTCCGCGCCCATAGCTTGTAACCATAGCGACAACCAGCCGCCCTTGAAACCGGTGTGTCCGGTCAAGAAAACGCGCTTGCCCTGCCAGAAATTATTGGTTATACCCATGTCTTCCACGGTGCCCGATCGCTCTGCCACATATTTTCCAAATGTGTCTTATCCCGCAATGTATCCATAGGTTGCCAGAATCCTCCGTGCTCATATGCCATGAGCTCACCCTGCGCAGCGAGTTGACTAAGGGGACCACCTTCCCAGATAGAAGCATCATCAGCAATCAAGTCTATGCACTTTGGTGAAAGGACAAAAAAACCGCCATTGATCCAACCTCCATCGCCTTGCGGTTTCTCAATGAATCCGCGTACCGATATTCCATCCATGCTCAATGCGCCATAACGCCCTGGGGGCTGTACAGCGGTGACAGTCGCGAGTCGACCATGTTGTTTGTGGAAAGCAAGCTGTGCACCGACATCAATATCTGCAACCCCGTCACCATAGGTAAAACAGAATTCGGATTCGTCCTTTACATACTTTTCCACACGCTTGAGGCGGCCGCCCGTCATGGTGTCGTCACCGGTATCGACCAGTGTGACCTTCCACGGTTCAGCATTACGCTGGTGCACTTCCATCTTGTTATTCTGCATATCGAATGTCACGTCAGACATGTGCAGAAAATAGTTGGCGAAATATTCCTTGATGACATAACCCTTGTAGCCGCAGCACACAATGAAATCATTAATGCCGTGGGCCGAGTATATTTTCATAATATGCCATAGAATCGGGCGGCCACCTACCTCAATCATTGGCTTCGGACGAGTCGAAGTTTCTTCGCTAATACGCGTACCTAATCCACCTGCAAGAATAACCGCTTTCATTAAAGACTCCTGCTAATATTCCAAGCCAAATCGGGCCGGACGACACCAGGCATCGGACCAGCATAACCATAACGATTTGAACGTTCATCCATTGGATCAATTACATTGAATGTCAACGCATTCTGATCATAAAATTCCACTTCGTAGTGTCCCGCAGCGTAATAGGTGGTAAGCGCCAATCCTACAAAATACGCGCCTTCATTCAGCAATTTTCCGGGAATGGTGCAGTCTGCAAAATACTCACCCGGAGGCATGGTCGTTACTCCTTCTGCGTTGGATACAAATATGTAATTTCCTTCGGCAGAGAAGAAGTGGAAATTCGGAACACATTTTCCTTCAACCGGCAGTTTGATTCTGTATTTCATTCGCACGACAAATTCATCATGAATCGTTACGTCCAGCGCATCTCCAATGCCAATTAATTCAGCTCCCAGCAGTACCGCCGTGTTACTTTCAAATCCTCGACTCGCCTTAACAGTGGCATTTGCCCCTTGATAGTATTTCAATACGGCCTCAGATATGTGCCCCTGAAAGGCAAGACGTCCTCCGTCAAGAACGATTCCTTTCTGACAGAGATTGGAAATCATCGCCATGTTATGGCTGACGAAAAGCACAGTACGCCCTTGCTTGCCGACTTCTTCCATCTTGCCTAGACACTTTTTTTGGAATTGAGCATCACCCACCGCCAACACTTCGTCCACGATTAGTATTTCCGGCTCCAAATGCGCCGCCACAGCAAAGGCAAGACGCACATACATTCCCGATGAATAGCGCTTGACTGGCGTATCGAGGAACTTTTCCACCTCTGCAAAGGCGACGATTTCATCGAATTTCTTCTTGATCTCAACTTTGCTCATACCAAGAATTGCACCATTCAAGTAAATGTTCTCTCGTCCGGTAAGCTCTGGGTGAAAACCTGTCCCTACCTCCAACAAACTCGCTACTCGCCCTTTAATCTTCACCTGCCCCACAGTCGGCTCGGTGATGCGCGACAGGACTTTTAAGAGAGTGGATTTACCTGCACCATTACGCCCAATAATGCCGACCCGATCACCTTGTTGAATATCAAAATTAATATCCTTGAGGGCCCAAAATTCTTCGCGCGAAGGATCATTTATCGAATGAGTGAGAGGATGCCACAACTTGTGAACAAGTCGTTTCGCACCGTTGGACATTACATCACGCAAGGCGGTATAACGCTCTTGTGTTTGATGACCAAGGATATATTTCTTACCCAAATTTTCTACGGAAATAATAGACGACATAGTCAGCTCAAATAAGGTCCGCGAAGCCGCGTTCCGTTTTACGGAAATAAA
Source organism: Pseudomonadota bacterium (assembly GCA_040390795.1). Taxonomy (GTDB): domain Bacteria; phylum Pseudomonadota; class Gammaproteobacteria; order Burkholderiales; family Burkholderiaceae_D; genus Oxalicibacterium. The sequence goes on from JAZJXV010000020.1 coordinate 51,516, forward strand.
CAATACCCGTAATCAAAAGCACCACTACCAATGCCATTGAGAGCAGGAAACCTGGCAAATACAATTGAGTATTTCCACCTAGAATTGCCCAACGAAAACCGTCTATCACGCCTACCATCGGATTGAGCGAATAAAGTAGACGCCATTTTTCCGGCACGATCGTACTGCTGAACCCAACAGGAGATACGTACAATCCAAACTGAACGACAAAGGGAATGATGTAGCGGAAGTCGCGATATTTGACGTTAAGCGCAGCCATCCACAAGCCTGCGCCCATTGCTGCGGCAAAGGCCACAAAAATAAACAAAGGCAATGTAAGCATGCGCCACTCAGGCATAAAGCCGTACCAAAGCATGAGTCCAGCCAGAATGACGCCAGAAATCAAAAAATCCACGAAGCTCACGATCACTGCACTGGCGGGTATTACTAGGCGTGGGAAGTAAACTTTGGAAATCATGTTGGCATTACTGATCAGGCTATTGCCGGCTTCGGTAAAGGCATTGGAGAAAAACTGCCAGGGAAGAAGCGCGGCAAACACCAGAATCGGATAGGGCACGCCCTCTGAAGGCAGTTTTGCCAGTTTGCTGAAAACCAGAGTGAACACCAGCATGGTCAAAAACGGACGAAGCAAAGCCCATGCAAAACCTATCACCGTCTGCTTATAACGCACAAGAATATCGCGCCACGCGAGAAAAAAGAACAGTTCGCGATAACGCCACAGATCACGCCAGTAATGACGCTCCGAACGGCCAGCCTCGATAACCAAAATATGTTGCTGCGTCATTTCACTTCCTGTACAGCCTTCGAATTATCGCGGCCTATTCCGTGATACTCCAGACCATGCGATCTAATTTCCATTGGGTCAAATAGATTGCGGCCATCAAAAATTACATGTTGCTTGAGCCCTGACTTAACTGCATCGAAATCCGGACTTTTGAACGTTTTCCACTCTGTCACGATAATCAAGGCATCGGCATCCTGTAACGCATCCAGCGGAGTTTCAGCATATTGCAAGTCAGCTCGTTGTCCGTATATTTTCTGCGTTTCCTTCATTGCTACCGGATCATAGGCAGTCACAGTCGCACCATTTTCCCATAACCCCTCTAGCACTACACGACTAGGAGCAGCACGCATATCATCGGTGCCAGGCTTAAATGCCAGACCCCACAATGCAAAATGTTTCCCCTTCAAATTATTGTCGAATCGAGTCAGAATTTTTTGCAACAGCACATTTTTTTGCGCATCATTTACTTCCTCAACAGCGCGCAAAATTTTCAATGGCATGCCATATTCTTCGCCCGTACGTTGCAAGGCGCTGATGTCTTTCGGAAAGCAGGAACCGCCATAGCCGCAGCCCGAATACAGGAAGTGATAACCAATGCGCTGATCCGAACCTATGCCTTTACGCACATGCTCAATATCCGCCCCTACCTTTTCCGCCAGATTCGCCAGCTCATTCATGAATGAGATACGCGTCGCCAGCATCGCATTAGCGGCATATTTGGTCAGTTCAGCCGACTTCACGTCCATTACAATCAAGCGATCGTGATTACGTTGGAAAGGCGCATACATCTTGCGCATCTGTTCGATCGCTTGCGGGTCGTCAGCGCCAATCACAATGCGGTCAGGACGATTGAAATCGTCAATCGCCGCCCCTTCCTTCAAAAATTCCGGGTTAGATACGACACTGAAATCGACTTGTACGCCGCGTTTATCCAGTTCATTCTGCACCGCCTGGCGCACCTTGGCGGCCGTACCGACCGGCACCGTAGACTTGTCGACGATGACCTTGTATTCAGTCATGACGCGCCCGATCGCACGTGCGGCAGCGACTACATATTGCAAATCTGCGGAACCATCTTCGCCTGAAGGCGTGCCCACCGCAATCATTTGGATCAAGCCATGCGCCACGCTCTCGGCGACATCGGTAGTAAATATCAGACGTCCCGCTGCGACATTACGCGCAATCACTTCATCAAGGCCTGGCTCATAGATAGGTACATGACCGGATTGGAGCATCTCGATTTTTTGGGGATCTACATCAAGGCAAACTACATTGTTCCCCAAGTCGGCCAGGCAAGCGCCGGATACCAAGCCCACATAGCCTGAACCAATCACAGTGATGTTCATACACCACCCTTCAAATACGTTTGATACGCCATTGTTATTCCATCTCGCATGCTGGTCCTGGCTTGCCAGCCTAGCTGCGTCATTTTGTTAACATCCAAAAGCTTGCGCATCGTTCCATCCGGCTTTGATGTATCGAAGACCAGTTTTCCGGGAAAGCCGACTATCTGTTGAATCAGCTCAGCCAATGCCCTGATTGTTAGGTCAACACCACAACCTACGTTCACCAAGGGAGGTCGCACATCGCTGAACAGATTTTCCAGTTGCTCTTCAGGTTGCTCCAAAAGATGCAAACAGGCGTTAGCCATGTCGTCGCTATACAAAAACTCACGCATAGGCGTTCCTGTACCCCACACAACTACTTCATCAGCATTCGCCACCTTGGCCTCATGCATCTTGCGTATAAGAGCGGGCAACACATGCGAAGTACTCAAATCGAAATTATCGTTAGGCCCATACAGATTGGTAGGCATGACGGTGATATAACGAGAACCGTATTGGCGGTTATAGGACCAGCACATTTCCAAACCTGCTATTTTTGCCAATGCATAGGGGCGATTTGTTGGTTCAAGCTCACCGGTAAGCAAATATTCTTCTTTAATTGGCTGCGGACAGTCTTTTGGATAAATACACGAGGAACCTAAAAACAATAAGCGCTTGACGTTGTTACGCCAGGACTCATGAATGACATTCGTTTGAATTGCCAAGTTCTGATGAATGAATTCGGCTGGATACGTATTATTTGCGTGAATACCGCCTACTTTTGCAGCAGCAAGCAAAACATATTCCGGCTTTTTCTCCTCAAAGAACGCTTTGACCGCAAGTTGATCGACCAAGTCCAGCTCAGCATGGGTACGCGTGATCAGATTCGTGTATCCACGCGCATTCAACTGGCGCATCAACGCAGAGCCAACCAAACCGCGATGGCCAGCGACGTAGATTTTGCTATCAAAGTTCATGTTAATGCCTGATCACTCGCGATAATTCATGGTTTGGTAGCCATGTTTTTTCACCAACTCATCTCTTTCAGCCGCCTTCAAGTCTTCTCTCACCATTTCGCTGACGAGTTCATCGAAGGTGATTTTCGGTGTCCAGCCGAGTTTGATTCTGGCCTTAGAGGCATCGCCGAGAAGAGTTTCCACTTCAGTCGGACGGAAATAGCGCGGATCCACAGCCACTATGCATTTACCTCCGCCGTCATATCCTTTCTCTTCTTCGCCTGTACCTTGCCATGTAATTGTGATGCCAAGCTCTTTGGCAGCAGCATTGACAAAGTCGCGTACACTATATTGAACACCGGTGGCGATAACAAAGTCTTCTGGATTTTTCTGTTGCAACATCAACCATTGCATTTCGACGTAATCTTTCGCATGCCCCCAATCACGCAGCGAATCCATGTTACCGAGATACAAACATTCCTGCAGGCCGAGCTTAATGCGAGCCAGTGCACGAGTGATCTTACGCGTAACGAATGTCTCACCGCGGATCGGACTTTCATGATTGAACAATATGCCGTTACAAGCATAAATGCCATATGCTTCGCGGTAGTTGACAGTGATCCAATATGCATAGAGTTTGGCCACGGCATATGGACTGCGCGGGTAGAAAGGCGTGGTTTCCTTCTGCGGGGTCTCTTGCACCAGACCATACAACTCAGAGGTGGACGCTTGATAAAACTTTGTCTTCTTCTCCAGACCGAGGATACGAATCGCCTCCAAAATACGCAGAGCACCAAGGGCGTCGGAGTTCGCCGTATATTCCGGCTCCTCGAACGACACGGCGACATGACTCTGTGCGGCGAGATTGTAAATTTCATCCGGCTGCACCTTCTGAATGATGCGCGTCAAACTAGACGAATCAGTCATATCCCCGTGATGCAGAAAAAACGGCTTCCCCGTCTCATGGATATCGTGAAACAAGTGATCAATACGTGCCGTATTAAATAGTGAGCTACGACGTTTGATGCCATGCACCTCATAGCCCTTATCAAGCAATAATTCAGCGAGATAAGCCCCATCCTGACCAGTTACACCTGTAATCAATGCAATTTTACGCATGGTTATTTTCTATTCTCTAATTAAACACGACCGTAACGATCTTCTAGGCGAACGATATCGTCCTCCCCCAGATAATCGCCAGTTTGGACTTCAATCATGACGCAATCCACAACACCAGGATTGGTAAGCCGGTGCGCAGTACCGGCAGGAATATACGTGGATTCGTTGCGCTGGACAAGGATGTCTTGCTCACCGTTGATAACCTTGGCGGTACCAGAAACCACCACCCAATGCTCGCTACGATGATGATGCATCTGCAAGGACAGACTGGCACCCGGTTTCACCACGATGCGCTTGAGTTTGAAGCCATCCCCCTCTTCCAGGACGGTATACGTCCCCCAAGGGCGATGCGTGGTGCGATGATGTTGCACGGTTGCATGAGACAGCAACTTTAATTGTGCAACTACTGACTTAACATCTTGCGCGCGCGAGTTATGAGCTATCAGGAGAGCATCTGGCGTGTCAACGATAAATAGGTCATCCACACCAACAGCTGCAATCATCCGCGAATCACTTTGAATAAAGCAATTGTCGGCATCAACAAGGACCGTTTCACAACTGGCGCGATTACCACGTTCATCCGGGGCAACCAACTCAGCCAGCGCGGACCAAGAACCGATATCGCTCCAATCAAAGCTAACCGGGATCACAGCCACTTTCTCGGCCTTTTCCATCACCGCATAATCAATTGAAATATCGGGTACGCTGGCAAATGCGGCTGCATCCAGCACCACAGGATCCTTGTCAAGCGCGGTAGCCGCAAAGGTTTTCTCCACTGCAGCCAGCACTTCAGGAGCGCAATCGCGCAATGCGCTCAACATGGTTCCAGCCGTAAAACAGAACATGCCAGAGTTCCAGGTGAAACGCCCGGAAGCGAGATAATCCTTGGCGGTTGCCAAGTCCGGCTTTTCAACAAAGCGAGCCACCTTGCAAGCCTGCGATCCTGCCAACGCGTCTCCACTCTCTATATAGCCATAACCAGTCTCAGGTGCCGTCGGCTTTATACCGAAAGTCACTAAGTATCCTTGACTCGCAAGCTCTTGGGCATGCGTCACGGCTTGCGCAAACAATGCATGCTCTTTGATCAAGTGATCTGCGGGCAACACCAGTAAAATGACGCTCTCACCATGCTTACGCGCTGCATGCACCGCAGCAGCAGCGATTGCAGGCGCGGTATTACGTCCTAGGGGCTCCAATAGATAATCGTGCACGACACCGCCGCTATCTAGCTGAGACGCATTGGATTCATATTCATCGCGCGTGAGAAAGTAATAATCCCGATTAGTGACAGTCAAGACGTGCTCTACCCCCGGCAGTGCAATTGCACGCTTAAGTGTCTTCTGTAACAAGGTTTCGCCATCCGGCAAGGCAATGAACGGCTTGGGCAAGGCTTCGCGCGAAACCGGCCACAGCCGTGAACCGGCTCCGCCGGAAAGGATAATAGGAAGGAGCATCTAAATAACTTTCAGTCAGACTAAAAATACGCTTGCCGTATTTTAGTCGATTGATAAGCCATTTTTACCGCATTGCAAAAGAATTAATCAAATGCAATCTAGAGGGAAATGTGAAGTTCAGAGGGCGAGATTAAGTTTTTTGAACAATTACCCTAGCTCGCTAACGCCTTGGTCGTTCCGCTATCAATCACGTTCTTATCGAATTTGACAATAAACGTACTACCCATGTCAGGTTGCGACTCAATCGCCAACACCGCACCATGCCGTAATAGCACGTGTTTAACGATGGCCAGACCCAAACCTGTGCCTTGAGTCTCGCGTGAACGGCTCTTGTCCACACGATAGAAACGTTCAGTCAGGCGGACAATATGCTCGGCGCGTATGCCTATACCGCTGTCTTTGACTGAAAACTGCAGTCCGCTACCCGTATCCTGCCATTTGATGTCAATACGACCACCTTCTGGCGTATAACGCACCGCATTCGAGACAAGATTACCAAATGCGCTACGCAATTCGTCGGTGCTGCCTTGAATATCTGGGCCATCTACTGTTAGTGAAATAACATGACGCCCGCCAGATAGGGCTTCTGCTTCCTGCAAGATTTGGCGCAATAAATTGGGGATATTGACGTGCTCAGGCCGCAGCGGGTAATCGATCGACTCCAGACGAGTCAACGTCAGCATATCCTCGACCAGATTTTGCATGCGCTTGCCCTGCTCTATCATCAGGTTCAAATGCGACATGCGGACACCGGGATCGAGGTCAGGTTGACCTTGCGCGATTTCCAGGAAACCGTTGATTACTGTCAGCGGTGTGCGCAATTCATGCGAAGCATTGGCGATAAAGTCGCGGCGCATCATTTCGATACGATCTGATTCCGTTGCATCGTGCGTGACCAGAATCTGGCGGCGATTCTCAAACGGGATAATTTGTACGATCAGCTTGCGATCCTTGACGCTGAGCGTAAGCGGTTGTTCGTAGCGGCCAAGAATAATGTAATCGATAAAATCAGGGTTACGGATCAGGTTGGTGACGCGCATACCCTTGTCGCGGCCATTATTCAGGCCAAGATGTTTTTCTGCCGCCGGATTGCACCACTCTAGAAATAGCACGTCGTCCATGATGACGACGCCGTCCGGCAATAGGCTCATTGCCTGCCGGAAGCGTGCCAGCCATTCAGTCAATTCGGCACGATTACGTTCATCGTCGCGGCGCAAGCGATACAGACGCGAGAAGATATCCGTCCATGCACCCCAACCATCCGGCAGCTTTTCGCTATCAGGATGATCGAGCCAACCGCTCAGAAGATATAAATAATTGAGTTGAATAACGATCAGCGCGATCACTAAGATCAGCGCCGTTACAAGGCCGATGATCGGGCCGAAAAAATACCCGACCACGGCGGAGAATATCAAGATGATGGATAAACGCAGGGTTGCGGGTACCCAGAACAACAACTGAGGATTCATAGACGGGTTGGCTAGGCTTATTTTTCTGAGAGCATATAGCCTACACTACGTACCGTTTTGATCAAGTGCTCTGCATCTTTCAGTGCTTTACGCAAACGCAGCACATGCACATCGACGGTACGCTCTTCGATCACGACATGATCGCCCCAGACCTTGTCGAGCAATTGACTACGTGAGAACACGCGATCAGGATGCGCGAGGAAAAACTTCAGCAATTTGAATTCTGCATGGCCAATGTCGATTTTTTCATCGTTCATGCTGACACTGAAATTAACCGGATCTAGGCTAATACTCCCGGCTGTCATCAAAGTTTGCGAATGCTCTGGCGTCTTCCGACGCAGCAAAGCATTGATGCGTGCCGTCAATTCACGCGGTGAGAATGGTTTGGTAACGTAGTCATCCGCACCATTATCGAGGCCAGCAATCTTGTCCTCTTCCATACTTTTTGCGGTCAGCATGATGATAGGCAGCTCATTGAACTGTCTATCCGCACGAATCCTCGACAACAAACGCAGACCACTTTGGTCCGGCAACATCCAGTCGAGCAAAATCAATTGTGGCAAGCGATGCTGAATGTAGTCCCACGCTTCGCCGGCAGTCTGAACGGCGGCGACATTCCAGCCGGCACCTTTCAGAGTAAATGTCACCAGTTCGATAATCGGCGGTTCATCTTCAACAATCAAAATGGTAGGTTTTTCAGCAGCCATGGTCTTCAGTTAGTGGTGCGTTCGTCTAATTGCGTAGCAGCGTAATCAGTATGGCGAATATCCTTGCCTTCGACAATGTAGATCACGTATTCAGCAATGTTTTTTGCATGGTCACCGATGCGTTCAATCGCCTTGGCTACCCACAATGTATCCAGTGCGCCGGAAATGGTGCGTGGATCTTCCATCATGAAGGTAATCAGGGTACGCATGATAGAACGGAATTCGTGATCAACTATTTCGTCCTGCGCAATCAATTTGATCGCTTGCTTACCGTCGAGACGGGCAAATGCATCCAAGGCATCGTGCAGCATATTACCTGCACTGACCGCCATGACGCGGATGGTTTCGTAGTGATTGATGGTCGTCACACCGCGCTCAGTAATGTTCTTCGCTGCACGTGCAATTTTGGTCGCTTCGTCACCGACACGTTCCAGATCGGTGATCACCTTGATCGTTGCCATCACTGTACGCAAGTCATTTGCAGCAGGTTGGCGCTTGACGATCAAATGACTGCAAGTATCGTCCAAGGACACTTCCAGACTGTTGACGTTTTCATCCCCCTTGATAACTTGCTCAGCTTGCGCAATGTTGCCGGTTCTAAAACACGAGATAGCGTCTTGAAACTGGCTTTCAACAAGACCGCCCATGAGCAAAACTTTGGAACGGATGGTCTCCAAGTCCATATCGTATTGCTTGGAAGAGTGTTCGCCTGGCATCAGGTTTCTCCTAAATGAATTCTGTTAGATGTTTGTATGCAGCGGGTTGTGTACGGTGCTTGCGCAATAATTATTCTTATCAAATCAACCGAAACGACCAGTGATGTAATCTTGTGTATCTTTTTTGTTCGGGTTCATGAAGATCTGATCGGTTTCGCCGAATTCGACCAACTCACCCAGATACATATAAGCGGTGTAATCAGAGCAACGTGCCGCTTGTTGCATGTTGTGCGTCACGATGGCGATGGTGTAATCGCCTTTCAATTCGCTGATCAACTCTTCAATCTTGGCCGTCGAAATTGGATCCAGCGCCGAGGTTGGTTCATCCAGCAGCAGCACATCAGGTTTGACCGCAACACCGCGAGCGATACACAAACGCTGTTGCTGACCACCTGACAGACTCAGGCCGCTCTTGTTGAGCTTGTCTTTGACTTCAGTCCACAGCGCTGCCTTGTTCAAAGCCCATTCAACGCGCTCATCCATCTCGCCTTTAGGCAGGTTTTCGTACAGACGCACGCCGAAGGCGATGTTGTCATAGACCGACATCGGGAACGGCGTCGGCTTCTGAAACACCATGCCTACCTTGGCGCGCAGCATGTTCACGTCTTGTCCAGGTTCCAGGATATTTTTGCCGTGGTACATGATCGTGCCTTCCGCACGTTGACCTGGGTACAGGTCATACATACGGTTGAAGGTACGCAACAAGGTAGATTTACCGCAGCCGGATGGGCCGATAAATGCCGTTACCTTTTTATCGTGAATATCCAGATTGATATTCTTCAGACCTTGAAAGGAGCCGTAGAAGAAATTCAGATTGGCGATTTCGAGTGTTTTTTTATTTGTCATGTCCACAGACGTTTGAGTAGTCATAGCGTTCGCTTGGATAAATTCAATTATGGATTTTTTGGTTGAACATCGAGCGCGACAGGATGTTCAGTGCCAGTACGCTGAAGGTAATCAGCAATGCACCGCCCCATGCCAACGAGCGCCAGTTGTCATACGGGCTCATCGCGAACTGATAAATCACCACCGGCAAGTTCGCCATAGGCGCGTTCATGTTGGAGCTGTAGAACTGATTGTTCAACGCAGTGAACAGCAATGGTGCCGTTTCACCGGAGATACGCGCCACCGCCAGCAAGACACCGGTAATCACACCAGCCTTGACTGCGCGCAAACGCACGAAGGTCGCAACACGCCAGCGCGGTGCACCAAGTGCAAAGGCTGCTTCGCGCAAGCTGGTTGGCACCAGATTAAGCATATTGTCAGTCGTACGTACCACAACAGGAATCGCAATCAATGAAATCGCAAAGCTACCTGCCCAACCGGAAAAGTGTTTAACGTTCGCCACATAAATTGCGTAGATGAACAAACCGATCACGATCGATGGTGCCGACAACATGATGTCAGTCACAAAGCGCGTGATCTTGGCGAACCAGCTGACTTCGCCGTATTCAGCCAGATAGATGCCGGCCAGAATACCGATAGGTGTGCTGATGAAGACCGCAGCACCAACCATCAATAAACTACCAACAATCGCATTCATCAAACCACCGCCTTCGCTACCAGGCGCAGGTGTGGTTTGCGTAAAGATTGCCAGATTGATTGCGCCTATGCCCTTGGTCACCAATGTGAACAAAATCCACATCAAGAAGAAGAGGCCCAGCATCATCGCCAGAAAAGACAACGCAATACCGACGCGATGGATAAACAGGCGTTTTCTATAAACAGGGTTCATTGCTTCGGTTTTCATTTAGAACCTTCCTTGCGAGACATACCCATCAACATGATCTTCGCAGCCGACAGAACGAGGAAAGTGATCGCGAACAAAATCAAGCCCAGAGCAAACAGTGACGATACATGCAAGGTCGTTTCGGCTTCGGCGAATTCATTTGCCAGCGTCGATGCAATACTGTTACCAGCAGAGAACAAGGACCATGAGAGTTTGTGTGCATTACCAATCACGAAGGTAATTGCCATCGTCTCACCCAGTGCACGACCAAGCCCAAGCATCACGCCGCCAACCACGCCGATGCGGGTGTAAGGCAAGACCACCTTGCGTACGACTTCCCATTTAGTGCAACCAAGCGCATACGCTGATTCCTTCAGAACCGGCGGTACGATTTCAAACACATCACGCATCACAGAAGCGATGAACGGGATGATCATGATCGCCAGGATGATGCCGGCAGCCAAAATACCAATGCCCATCATCGGGCCTTTGAACAATTGGCCTATGACTGGAATATGGCCCAAGGTATTAGCCAATGCAGGCTGTATGTAATCCGAGAACAACGGTGCAAATACGAACAAGCCCCACATACCGTAGATGATGCTAGGCACACCGGCCAGCAATTCAACTGCCGTACCAAGTGGCCGCTTCAGCCATGCCGGGCAAATTTCAGTGAGGAATAATGCGATGCCGAAACTGATCGGGAAAGCGATCAACAAGGCGATAAAAGAGGTAACCAAAGTACCGACGATGGCAATTGCCGCACCGTATTTATCGTTGACTGGATCCCACTCAACGCTGGTGATAAAGGGCAAACCAAATTCTTTAAATGCAGGCCAGGCACCGATCATCAGTGATGCAATGATGCCAAGCAAAACGAACAAAACGCTCAACGCGAAGATGAACGTAATTTTATGAAATAGAAAGTCCTGTAGCCGCTGCTTGCGCATCGTGGCCATCAGCGCTTTGCTGAATATACCGCCGTCACTATTGTCTTTATCAAGATTCATTGCGTGGGCAGGGATAGTGTTAAAACTTGCGCTCATAATTATTTGGTTTTAAGCAGGACTGCCTCAGCGCATCTCGCGATGTGTGACTGAGACAGTCCTTAGTTAAATAGCGACTGAATCTACGATTAAATCAGCTCTTACCAAATAGCCTTGCCGGAAGCATCTTTAACATTTGCTTTCCAAGCGTCCTGAACCAATTTCACAACTGGTGCAGGCATTGCAACGTAGTCCAGGTCAGCAGCCATTGCGCCGCCGTTTTTGTAGGACCAGTCAAAGAATTTCAAGACTTCTTTAGCGCGCTCAGCCGATGCTTGCGATTTGTGCAAGAGGATGAACGATGCGCCAGTGATAGGCCAGCTAGCTTTACCAGCTTGGTTGGTCAGAATGACAGCCATGCCTGGGGTTTTTGCCCAGTCAGCGCCAGCTGCTGCTGCCTTGAAGGTTTCATCGTCAGGTTGCACGAATTGGCCATCACGGTTTTTAAGTTGGGTGTGCGACATTTTGTTCTTTTTAGCGTATGCATATTCAACATAGCCGATCGAACCTTTGATACGTTGTACGTTAGCTGCAACGCCTTCGTTACCTTTGCCGCCTACGCCTGCTGGCCATTTAACTGCTGTACCTGCGCCCACTTCTTTTTGGAAGTCAGCATTGGTTTTCGACAGGAAGTCGGTCCACAAGAAAGTGGTGCCCGATCCGTCTGAACGGTGAACAACAGTGATGTCTGCATCTGTCAGTTTTGCACCTGGGTTCAACGCAACAATACGTGCATCGTTCCATTTGGTGATTTTGCCGAGGTAGATGTTCGCCAATACTTCTGACGTCATTTTCAATTGACCTGGTGTGATGCCGTCCAGATTCACGATAGGCACGACGCCGCCCATGATCGCTGGAAACTGGATCAAGCCTTCAGCTTCCAACTCTTCTTCTTTCAGCGGCATGTCGGATGCGCCGAAATCAACAGTTTTTGCCTTGATTTGCTTGATGCCGCCGCCGGAGCCGATGGATTGATAGTTCAAGCCATTGCCGGTTGCTGCTTTATAGGACTCAGCCCATTTAGAATAAATTGGGTAAGGGAAGGTTGCACCAGCACCTGTAATATCAGCTGCTACTGCGGAAAACGCCATGACTGCACTTGCAGCTACTACAGCGGTTTTTACAAATTGATTCAATCGCATATCTGCTCCTTAGGGTTAACTAAATAAGACAGTGCGAACTCTAGCGAACAATTATGACAGCTTTATGACTTCTGAAAAATCATGTCATAAACTTGATTTTGGACAAAAATCCCTGTCATTAAGTTGTCATAATGGGCCACTACACTCGGCGAGGTTACCAATGGCCAAAGTAAAGAAAATGCATAAGAGAGTCGCGCCAGACATCATCACAGCACCTATTCCGTCACAAAGTGCCATATACCTGAATCGTGAATTGTCACAGTTGGCCTTTAATCGCCGTGTACTGGCACAAGCAGAGAACCCTGCCGTGCCGTTGCTGGAACGTCTTAAATACTTATGTATAGTCAGTAACAATCTGGATGAATTGTTTGAAGTACGCATCGCCAGCTTGCTTGCCAACAACCATTTAGATGGCGAATTCATCGAACCGCCTGCACTTTCTGCCGCCTTGGCCATCGCCGGCGCAGAATGTCATCAAATCGTCGAACGTCAGTATCGGGTATTAAATGAGAGCGTTTTGCCGCAATTGGCAGAGCAAGGTATCCATTTATTACGTGACCAGGATCGTAATGAAGCACAACGCGCCTGGGTCAAAGCCTATTTTGACCGTGAAGTACGCCCTCTTCTGACACCTATCGGACTGGATCCGGCGCATCCCTTCCCGCAAGTAGTTAACAAGAGTTTGAACTTCATTGTCGAACTGTCCGGCAAGGATGCGTTTGGCCGCGGCACTGCAATTGCCATATTGAAAGCGCCGCGTGTATTACCGCGCGTGATTCAATTACCGCCAGAATTATCGAAGAACGGCGTTTCCTTCTGCCTCCTGTCGTCCATCATCCATGCGCATATCAGCGATCTATTCACCGGACGCGAAGTCCTGGCCTACTCACAATTCCGTGTGACACGTAATAGTGACCTGTGGGTTGATGAAGAAGAGGTCAAAAATCTGCGACAAGCATTGCAAGGCGAATTGCAAAGCCGCAACTTCGGTGTCGCCGTCCGCCTGGAAGTGGCGAAGAATTGCCCGCAGCATCTGTCGCAATTCCTGCTTGAACAGTTTTCCATCGATAAAAACCGTCTGTATGCGGTAGACGGTCCAGTCAACATGGTGCGCCTGTCTGAGTTGATCGATCTCGTGACTAAGCCGGAACTGCGCTTTCCACCTTACTCGCCGATGTATCCGGCCAAGCTATCAAATGCAGATCTGTTTGCCGTCATCAGCAAGCACGACGTCTTGTTGCATCATCCCTTTCAATCCTTCCAGCCTGTGCTCGACTTCATACGCAGCGCGGCACAGGATCCGGATGTAGTCGCGATCAAACAAACGATTTATCGCACTGGCATGAATTCCGACTTGATGGAATCGCTGATCACCGCGGCACAACGCGGCAAGGAAGTGACCGTCATCGTGGAACTCATGGCGCGCTTTGATGAAGAAGCCAATATCAACTGGGCAGACAGACTGGAACGCGCTGGTGCACAAGTCGTCTATGGCGTTGTCGGCTTGAAGACGCATGCCAAACTGGCGCTCGTGATTCGTCGCGAAGGTGGCGCATTGCGCTATTACGCGCATCTGGGCACTGGCAATTACCATCCGAGCACGACCAAGTTCTATACCGACTTCGGCTTGCTGACAGCTAATCCGGCCATCGCTACTGAAGTCAACGAAGTCTTCATACATCTGACCAGCCTGACCAAACCAAAAACGCTGAACCATCTGTGGCTGGCGCCTTTCGCCTTGCAAAAGGAATTCATACGCGCCATACGCAACGAAGCAAAGATTGCCAAAGCCGGCCGTCCCGGCCGCATTATCGCGAAGATGAATGCTCTGCTGGATGAATCAGTCATACGTGCTTTGTACGCAGCCTCTGCAGACGGTGTGAAAATCGATCTGATCGTACGCGGTGCCTGCGCATTGCGCCCTGGCGTTCCCGGTTTGTCAGACAACATACGCGTACGCTCCATCGTTGGCCGCTTTCTGGAGCACAGTCGCATCTATTACTTCCGTAACGACTTGGCGCACGATGTTTATCTATCGAGCGCAGACTGGATGAACCGTAATTTGTTCCGACGCATAGAAGTTGCCTTTCCGATAATCGATCCAGCATTGAAAAAACGTGTGATCGAAGAAGGCTTGAATCCTTACCTCAAAGATAATCTCAACTCCTGGGAACTAGATTCCAACGGCGTCTATCAAAAACGTAAGCCCCGCGGAAAATCTGGCGCATTCAGCGCGCAGCAACATTTGATGCAAGTTCTGGGTAGTCCTGTGGAGTAAAAAAATGGAATTGATCTTGTGGCGTCATGCAGAAGCGGAGATGGGCGAACCCGATGAGGGCCGCGCATTGACAGCAAAAGGCCATAAGCAAGCCTGGAAGATGGCCGAATGGCTGGATCACAATCTGCCTAACAGCTGCAAAATTCTCGTCAGCCCTGCTACACGCACGGTACAAACGGCCGAAGCATTGGGGCGGAAATTCAAGATCGTCGAAGACTTGGCGCCTGAATCAAACGTAGAAAGAATTCTGGCCGCAGCACACTGGCCAGATAGCCGTGAACCCGTTTTGATCATCGGCCATCAACCAACACTGGGGCAAGTTGCCTCCACTTTGCTTACTGGCACCGCGCAAGACTGGACGATACGCAAAGGGAATGTCTGGTGGATAGTGCAACGCGAGCGTAGCGAAATCGCCGGCAATTATGTCCGCGCGGTGATGGCACCTGATTTATTGGCTAAGTAATTGATCTTGCTTCGCAAGACGGGACACAACGTTGAGATCTGATTGCGTTGCTGCTCACATCGACGATGCAGCGTTTAGTCTTGTCCAAACAGACCGTAGGTATCCAGGATGGCGTAGGTAATTTCCGGATTCTTCTCAAGACACTTACGAATCGCAGCCGGAATCGATTGTTTAGTCTTGCGACAAAGTCCCGGACGTTCTACCAGCTCGATCTGCAAACCGCGCACCGTCTTTACTTCATTCAAGCCCGGCGTAATGTTCAGTACGATGCCTAGCTGCGCGTACATACGCTCTTCCATATGCTTCAAATCCGCATAGCTGGAAATAGCTTCAATCCGCTCGATAAGCTTCTTCTCTTGCAACTTCGTCAGTTGCAGTATGCGCAGATCGCCGGCAGGATCATTCAACAAGTCATCCCGCGCACAGCTGCAAGCGCCGGGCGGACATTCTTCTCGAATAACAAATGAAGGTGATTGCATTTCAGGGATCACGCTATAAGTAAATTATCGTACGGCGGCACAATCAAGTATCGCTACTGCAAGATCAAACTTTTTTGACGAATTCCGACTTCAAGCTCATCGCGCCGAAACCATCGATTTTGCAGTCTATGTCATGATCGCTATCCACTAGACGGATATTCTTGACCTTGGTTCCCACTTTAACAACTCCAGCGGAACCCTTCAATTTCAAATCCTTGATCACAGTGACGGTATCGCCATCCTGCAACACATTCCCTGCGGCATCACGATAGACCTTCGCCTGTTCCACAACGTCTGCTGCCGCTTGGCCGGACCATTCATGCGCACACTCAGGGCAAATATACAGACTGCCGTCCTCGTAAGTGAATTCGGAATTGCATTGAGGGCATGCAGGCAAATTGCTCATAGTGTTGTCCTTACTGATAAAGCATGACTGGAAAACAGCCAGTATACCGCCTCCACCTGCTCTACCTGACGCTTTCAACATCACTCCTGTCGTTCAGCGTATTTTTTTGCAATATGCTATTCTGCTTGCGCTGTCGCACGTAGCTGCGCACGCCGTAAGCGTTTACGTCAATCAACGCGCAACCAACCATTGATCCAATGGCGGGAGTGCGCTGACGTATGTGCTGCAGCGGGCTCCCGTTATCATGGTTTATACGGAGTCTGTTACATGTCTGAAGCATCCCCTCGTTTTGATACTGCCTATCGTCATCTGATCTGGAAGACGCTTGCGCTGTTTTTATCCTACCTGGCCGTGGCCATGTCATTGCCGGTGCTACCGGTATATGTCACCCAACAACTGCATTATGGCAATGTACTGGCCGGCCTTGCCGTCAGCATTACTTTCCTCGCGACCATCCTGACCCGCGGCCAAGCCGGCACCCTGACGGATCGCGCCGGCGGCAAACACAGTATGCGGCGCGGCCTGATTATTTACATGCTGGCCAGCCTGGTGTGCTGGGTCTCGGCCTGGCCCGTCTTCCCTATCCCGCTCAGCTATACCCTGCTCATCATCGGCCGCCTCTTGCTCGGCTGGGGCGAAAGCCTGGCTTTGGTCGGCATGCTGGGCTGGAGCATTGAACAAATGGGGCCAACCCGTGCCGGTCGCGTCATTGCCTTATCCGGCATGGCTATTTATGGCGCCTTTGCCGTCGGCAGCCCGCTCGGTCTGGCAATCTTCCAGCACTTTGGCTTCACCGGTCTGATGCTGGTCTGTGCCGTCCTGCCCTTGCTCGGGCTGGCAATGATCAGACACATGCCGGAAGGCGCATTACAGAGCGGCGTGCGTGTATCCTTCTGGCGCATCCTGGGTCGCATCTGGCGCCCCGGTTTGACGGTAGGTCTGCAAGGCGTCGGCTTCGCCGGACTGGGGGCGTTTATTACGCTGCACTTCATTAGCCAGGGTTGGGCTTACGGCAGCCTCGGCCTGACCCTCTTCGGTACCGGCTTTGTCAGCATGCGTTTACTCTGCGGCCATTTGCCGGACAAAATCGGCGGCAGTCGCGTTGCTATCGTATCGCTGGCGATTGAAGCCGTCGGCCAATTCCTGCTGTGGAGTGCAACTGAACCAGCCTGGGCACTGCTGGGAGCATTGTTGACCGGTATCGGCTGTTCAATGATTTTCCCGTCGATGGGTATGGAAGTGGTCAGACGCGTACCGCCGCAACTACGTGGTACCGCAGTCGGCGGCTTTGCGGCCTACCAGGATATCGCCTATGGCTTGACCGGCCCGGTAGCGGGCTTGTTTGCCGATCACTATGGCTATGCGGCAGTGTTCCTGATCGGTGGCATTGCCGCCACCCTGGGCATAGGAACCGCGATCCTGACCGGCAGGGGAAAAACCTGATCCCTGCGAATCAGAAACTCAGGTAGTTGCTTTGGGCGCAGGGCGACGCACCATAGGAATGTGGTCGGTCTTGCGTACCGGATGCAAGTGCGTAAGGAATTGCTGAGTCGCTGCACTCCATGAATAGTGCAGCGCATGTTCACGCACCACCGAACGCTTCAGGTTCAATGCTTCGAAGCAGGCGCGCATCAAATCCTCATGCAGCACGCCTGACTTGCCCTGCGCCACGACATCAATCGGGCCTTCTACCGGATAAGCCGCCACCGGTACACCGCAAGCCATCGCTTCAACCAGCACCAGGCCGAAGGTATCGGTACGGCTCGGGAAGACGAATACATCGGCGCAATTGTAATAAGCTGGCAAAGCTTCATGCGGCTTGGCTCCGAGGAAATGCACATCCGGGTATTTCTTTTCCAGCTCTTCACGCATCGGACCGTCACCTATCACCCACTTCGCGCCAGGCAATTCCATCTGCAGGAAGGCTTCAATATTCTTTTCAACCGCAACGCGCCCGACGTATAAATAAAGCGGACGCTCATGCGTCACCTCTTCATGCTGCCCCGGGCGGAAATAATCGGTATCCACGCCACGGCTCCACTGCACGACATTCTTGAAACCACTTTTTTCCAGCGCGTCCTGCATGCGCGGTGTCGGCACCATGACTGCCTTGGCCGGCCGATGGAACCACTTCAGCCAGCGGTAGGTAAGCGCCAGTGGCAAGTGGAAACGGGTCCGCAGATATTCAGGGAAACGGGTGTGGTAAGCAGTCGTAAAATCCAGCCCGCGATTAATGCAAAAACGGCGTGCCGCCAGTCCCATCGGGCCTTCAGTCGCAATATGGATGCAATCCGGATCGAAATCTTCCAGGGCCGCTGCCACCTTCGCATATGGCTTGTAAGCCAAACGGATTTCTGGATAGGTCGGGCAGGAATAACTGCGCATGTTCTCTGGCGTGATCATCAGTACTGCATGACCATTCGCACGCAACTGTTTGCGCGTTGCCTTTAAAGTGTTGACGACACCATTGACTTGCGGCTCCCAAGCATCCGTTACGATGGCGATACGCATAATTCGTCTACCTTTTCATGTTGCGCTGATTGCTGTGGCATGACGATCTCTTGCCAAGTCACCAGACGTAATGCACCGGACATGTCCTCTACCAATGCGGACAGACTTTCTACCCAGTCACCATCGTTGCAATAGGTGATGCCGTCAATTTCGCGGATTTCCGGCTTATGAATGTGACCGCAGATCACACCATCCAGACCGCGCCGTTTGGCTTCTGCTGCCAAGGCATTTTCAAATGAAGAGATGTAACTAACGGCGTTCTTCACTTTTAGCTTCAAGTATTGCGACAGTGACCAATACGGCAAACCGGCACGAGCGCGCCAAGTGTTGAACCATTGATTGAATTTGAGGATGACCGTGTAGAGGTTGTCGCCCACATAGGCGAGCCATTTGGCACAAGCAATCACGCCGTCAAAGCGATCGCCGTGCAATACCAGCATGCGCTTGCCTTGTGCGGTCGTATGCACCAGCTCATCGCGTATGCGTATGCCACCAAAATCAAGGTCAATGAATTGACGCACTGCCTCGTCATGATTACCAGGAACGAAGATGACTTCCGTTCCCTTCTTGGCTTTTTTCAGAACGGTTTGTACCACGTCGTTATGTGATTGCTCCCAATACCAGCGACGTTTGAGTTGCCAGCCGTCAATGATGTCACCGACCAGGTACAAAGTTTCCGATTCCGTTTTACGCAGAAACTCCAGCAGTCTCTGCGCCTGGCAACCGGTTGTTCCCAGATGAACATCTGAAATCCAG
Source organism: Pseudomonadota bacterium (assembly GCA_040390795.1). GTDB lineage: Bacteria > Pseudomonadota > Gammaproteobacteria > Burkholderiales > Burkholderiaceae_D > Oxalicibacterium. The sequence continues at coordinate 70,856 of JAZJXV010000020.1, forward strand.
ATAGCACGAAACTTGTTCGATTCACGAACAGGCTCGCGCTTCGTACCAACTCCCGAGCCGATAAAATCAGTCGTCAAAAATTGGTCGCGTGGTTTCATGCTGTCTTTCCCTCTTTCAGGTAGTGACGTGCATAACGGCTATCGAGCTTGGACAAGGGCAACAACATGAATAAATCGGCACTATGGAAATCAGGATCCCAAGCCGGGTTGCCGCAAACCCATGCGCCGCTGCGCAGGTACCCCTTGATCAGCGGTGGCACCACGGCGACATGGCCCGGTTCGCGTTCGGCGATAGGGAAAGGCAGATGTGGCGTAACACGGTATTCCGCCGGTGCCAGATTGTTTTCAGCCAGCGAGTGGTACAGCGCCGCTGCATTGTGACCACCATCAGCCAGGCTGACGCTAGCGCAACCGATCAGGTATTCGCACTTCTCTTTTTTCATGAAGGCGGCCAGGCCCGCCCACAGCATCATGATGACGCCGCCGCTGCGGTAATCCGGATGGATGCATGCACGTCCGGCTTCAGCGATGCTGTTACGCAGATTGTTCAGGCGGCTCAGGTCGAATTCTTGCTCGGAATAGAACTGGCCCATTTTGCGTGCAGCCTGCGGGCTCATGACGCGGTAGGTGCCTACCACTTTCAGGGTTTCTGCATCGCGCACGATCAGGTGATCGCAGTACGCGTCAAATTCGTCCTTATCGAGTCTCTCTTCGTTCTTCAGAGAAGACAGTCCCATAGACTCGATAAAAACCTTGTAACGCAAACGCTGTACTTCACGTACTTCTTTCTGCGTGCTGGCAAGGCTCAGCGTGAGCTTGGGAGAAGCAAGATTGGTATCGGCAGAAGCATTCAGTAATCGCATGTGTCGTCCTTTGTATTGTGACGGACAAAGCGTAACTGTTGATTACTTCAGCAAAATGACAGGAGCATGTCATTTTCATGACACGACAACACTATGAAAAACCGGCGCATTGCGCCGGTTTGGACTTGCCTTGAAACAACAGGCAATCAGATTTCTGCAAGACGCAGAAAGTCTTACTTGGATTTCTTCGGGCGGCCTGCTTTGAGCGGCGACAATGCAGTGATCACTGCATTGAGTTTCTTCATATCCATGTCTTTGATCAAGGCGACGCCAGCACGCAGCAATTCGCTTTTCTTGACCGCCACACCGGCTTTCAGGAAAGCTTTCTTCACATCGCTCAAGACCTGATATTCGATTTCCGGCATCGTGAAGCTGTCACGTACCAGCTTGGCTTTTTTGCCTTTTAGCTCTGGCGCAGGTTTCGCTACTGCTTGCACAACTGGCTTTGCCGCTGGCTTGACTGCCTTGGCGACAGGCTTAGTTGCTGCCGGTTTGGTTACTACTGGTTTCGCTACAACTTTTTTTGCTGGCGCTTTGGACTTGACTGCTGGTTTAGTAGCTACAGTTTTTTTAGCTGCCGGCTTCTTGGCTGCTGCAAGCGGCTTCTTCACGGCTTTAGTAACTGCAGCTTTAGGCTTGGCAACACTTGTTGTTTTTTTAGCCGATGTTTTAACTGGTGTTTTTTTAGCTGCTGCTTTTTTTGCTGGCGCAGCGACGGTGGCGGCTGGCTTCACGTCCACCTTTACTTCTGCTTCGTTCGACACAGGCTTCTCCTTAATAATAAATCGTATAAATAATATATATAGTTTATCTATTTTTTGCAAGAAAAATGGCAAAACCTCAATGTAATGCCCGCAAACAGAACTTTCAATATGTTGCACCGCCGCGATAAAAATTCATCAAGAGGTCACAATCCGATAACAAAATTACGGTCAAATACGATAACTACATTCCACTCATGACCCTCCTCCGGTTCTTCTCGATCGCCTCCACTGCTTTTCTGATGTCAACTTCGGTCTACGCAGCAGATGATGCCAACACGATCGTGATCGGACAGGCGATAGATTTATCCAGTCCGAATGCCTCTATCGGTCGCGACTACGTCGCCGGCATCAAAACCTATTTTGATGCGTTGAATGCGGCTGGCGGCATCAATGGCAAGCGAATTCGTTACATCGTGCGCGACGATCAAGCCGTGCCTGCGATCGCAGTCAAGGTGGTCAACGAATTGATAGAACGCGACCAAATCGATTATTTGCTGGGCGGCGTAGGCGACAACGTTGCACAAGCCGTGCTGAATGCGCCGTCCTTCAAGCGTAGCAATCTGGTTTTATTTGCGCCATTGATCGATGCCATTGAGTTGAATAGCAACCGCGTGCTGTTCTGGCGACCAAGTTATCTGCAAGAAGTACGTCACATCTTTTCGCACTTCAGCCAACTCGGCATGACGGATGTCGGCATCGTTTACCAGGATGTGCCATCAGCTCAGCAGGCATTTCGCAACCTGTCGGCAGAGTTACGCGGACGTGGATTGAAATTGACCGGTTCCGTAAAAATAGGAAATAACGAGAAGCAGAACGCACAGGAAGCCAGCCAGCTCGCCGCGACCAAGCCAGGCTTCGTTATTGTGATTGCAGACACAATCAGCACAGCATTGTTTTTGAAGGAATTCCGCAAATATGCGGCACAGACTTTTGTCGCTGGCACGTCCCTGATTAATCTGGAGACATTGCGTGAATTGGCAGGTCCACGTGCAGTGGAATGGACTGTTTTCTCGCAAGTCGTCCCCAATCCAAATACGGGCAAGTCATCAATTCAATTGGAACATTTGAACATGATGAAGAAATATCGCGATGAGCCGCCTTCATCGTTGACTCTAGAGGGATTTACCGTCGCCAAGGCCTTGGCAAAGGCAATACAACGGTCCAAGCGCTCTTCGCGCACTGCCTTGCAGGAATTGATGAGCCAGGATACCAATATCGATCTGGGCGGTTTATCGATCAATGCATCGCCGAGCAGCAATCATTTGTCGAACTACCTCGATATTGCACTCTTCAAAAAGAGCGGTCTGGTCTTCTAGATACAGCCGTCGCGGCTTTAGTGAAATAAAGAATTAAACATACTCACTTGAAATGCTCTGCACCAAAATCAGGTGCAGAGCGATCCCTAGCTTAGCGCGTCAATACAGTCACGACGCAAGCGCCACCAAGCCCAAGGTTATGCTGCACCCCAACCTTGGCATCCTGCACCTGTCGCTCTCCAGCCGTGCCACGCAAATGCCAGACAATTTCCGAAATCTGCGCCAAGCCCGTCGCGCCTAGCGGATGTCCCTTGGACAACAAGCCGCCAGAAGGGTTGGTGACAATCTTTCCGCCGTAGGTGTTATCACCATCCATGACGAATTTTTCGGAGCCGCCTTCTGGACACAAACCCAAGCCTTCGTAGCAGACCACTTCGTTCGGCGAGAAGCAATCATGCAATTCGACCACATCAATGTCCGAGGTGTCGATGCCAGCTTCCGTGTAAGCCTTGTGTGCCGCCAGACGGGTTAGGTCTATGCCGACGACCTTCAGCATACTGGATTCAAAACTGGCCGGGCTGTCGGTGGTCAATGCCATCCCAGCGATCTGGACGGTATCCTTGATGCCATTTTCGCGCGCAAACTTCTCCGACACCACCACCACTGCAGCCGCGCCACATGTTGGTGGGCAGCACATCAAACGCGTCAAAGGGCCAAAAATCTTCGGCGACTCCATGACTTGATCCAGCGTCAGCGGCTCTGTGAAAAGCGCATAAGGATTACGCAATGCATGGCTACGCGCCTTGACCGATACACGGCCAAACAGATCTGCACCGACATTGTATTTTTCCATGTACTCGGCACCAGCACCGCCAAAATATTGCGGACCTTGTGGAGCATTGTCATCCCATCCGCGAATATTGCGTGTGGCCTGATCAATACGTGCCGTGATCGGCGTACGGCCTGAGTTATCGGCAACCAACGCACCTGGATTCATCTGTTCGAAACCCAGCGCCAGCGCCACGTCTACCACTCCGCTCATCACCGCCTGACGCGCCAGAAACAGCGCGGAAGAACCAGTTGCACAAGCGTTATTGACGTTGATGATCGGGATTTGTGTCAGACCTACCCCATACAGTGCATTCTGACCAGAGCAGGTATCGCCACCGACGAAACCAACATACGCCTGCTGAACTTTCTCATACGGAATACCGGCATCTTCCAGCGCACTACGTGCAGCCTTTGCGCCCATGACATCGTACTGTTCGCTCTTCCCTGGTTTGGTGAATTTCACCATGCCGACGCCGGCAATCAATACCTTATTACTCATGTCTGTTCTCTCTCAAAAAAACCGGGGCGACGGACAAGGCCAATACTGCCCCGACATCACGCACTTACTTGGCAAAATCCATGACCGTCAGCGACGGCTCCTTATGGAACAACTGCGCTTCACCAGCGGCAAGTGCTCGGGCATCCAGAGGCTTACCGTAAGCCACGCCTCGCAACCCTTCGGCTGCGACTAGCTTCACTTCCTTGACGCTTTGACCGGAAGCAAACAGACATTGACCGGTGCGTTTGCCAGACAATTCACTGACCATGTACAGCACTACTTCGGCAACATGTTCTGGTGCCAATTGCTCGCGCAATTCTTCGGACATGACCGGTGCGGTCAACGCCGACGCAGCGGCCGGCGCCAGCGTCCAGACACGGATGCCGGATTTAGCACCTTCAAGTGCCAGCACGTTAGAAAAACCCCAGACACCGCCTTTGGATGCAGCGTAATTGCTTTGCCCGAAATTGCCTACGATGCCGGAAACCGAAGTGGTATTGACAATCACACCGCCACGTCCTGCATCCTTCATTGCTGCAAAAATCGGTTTGGTGACGGTATACATACTGCGAAGATTGACCGTGAGAACCAGATCCCAGTCTTGCTCTTCCTGCTTCAACAAGGTCTTGTCTCGCAGAATGCCCGCGTTATTGATCAGAATATCCACGCCGCCGAAGTTGTCCTGCGCTGCTTTCAGCAGGCTGTTACCGCCTTCGATCGTGGCAATGTCTTGCGTATTGGCGACTGCTCGTCCACCGTCCTTGCGTATCGATGCAGCAACTGCCTCTGCGGTAAAGCTGCCATCCTCATTCTTGCCTATGTCGTTGACGACGATCGCAGCCCCTTCCTTGGCCAGTAATCGTGCGTAAGCCTCTCCCAAACCGCGGCCGGCACCGGTAATAACTGCTACTTTTCCTTCGAGTAAAGCCATGTGTTCCTCCCTGAATGTGCGTACCCGTAGGCGCAATGTCGAAATGAAATGTGATCCATGAATCCGGGATTTCATAATAACTAACTAATAGTCAGTTATTGCAATTTGAATGATAGCAAACAAACTGATAAATCAACAGTTTTTAATATAAATCGAAAATTTATCAGGTGATTCGTAAGCAGGAATGACTCTCGCCACAGGAGAGATTATTGACAAAATAGGCGTCAGAGAAAGCTCGTTCGCGTTTCCAATTTATGGAGAAACAAACGCGGAAGTGCGAAACGATCGCCGTAGCATTGCATCAGCTCGGCGGCACGCGCGGCGAATGCATGTATGTCGTAGGTATTGATGACTTGAAGATAACCGCCGGTCCAGGATGGCGCCCCGGCCGCCAGCACTGTCGCGACGTTAACATCGGCAACAGATTCCAATCGGCCCTGCTCCAGGTAACGCACAGACTCAATGACTTGGCGGAATAGCAATCGGTCCCGGATATCGTCTTCGATTTGTGAGCTACTCAAAGACTGCGCATTGCCTGATGCCAGCACAGGGTCAGCCACTGCCATCCCCAACCTCCATGCTTGTCGCTCAATCACATCAGCAGCAATGTTCTCTTGAAGAAGCCGCTGCCGCTCATCGTCATACGCTGCAATGACGCCAGCAACAAAACCTCGGTCGTAACCTTTGGTAACGATGGTTATCACGCCAATGCGATGCAAGAAAGCCATCAACATGGACAGCCTTGTTCTCGTATCGTCCTGCATCAGAACGAGCTCGACCAAGGTAATGCTCGATCCTGCCATGTGCAAAGAAGCTCTTAATACTCTAAAGCCTGTATCTTCACTCACTACTCTTGCGCCATTGACGCAAACATAGACACCATGTCCGGCAAGGATGTGATGCTGCGATCTCTGCGCGCTATCCGAGTCCACAGAGAAATCAAAAATCAAATCACACGCGGATTTCTGCTTTGCTTGCTCTTCCGACTCAACAACTTCAATCATGTCGCTCAAGGCGGATTCAGGCACGGCCTGGGCATGATGCGCAGCCGTCTCCAACAGACGTGTCTTTTCATCGACGCTGCCGCAAGCGACATGTATGCCTTTTGCCCATGCAGCTACAGCTAGCGCCTGTGCTGCCGCGCTGTTTTCTCCGATCAAGCCGACGATACCGATACGTTTAGTCTGTGCTCGAGCCGTGTCGCCGAGTTGCTGCATCGCACGACGCACCAAGTTCATTTGATAAAACTTGGTAGTCATAATGTTTTTTGCCTGAGCCGACAGCGTCAATTCTGCCGCAACCTTACCTTCCAGCTCCAATGCTGCATGCAGCGGCAATTTCGTGGAGCGCCCTGCCAAATCGATCAAGCATTCGGGTGCGGGTAACAAGCCACGTGTTGCTGCGCGCGCTTGCTGCATGCATAGCGCAAGAAACTCAGCCACGGCTGGCGTTGTCGCATCGCCACCAGGAACGCTATAGCCGTCTTGCTGCCATGGCTGCTGAGCGAAGGCATGATTAGATAATATCCATGCCTTCGCTTGCGGTATCAGGTCCTCTGCCTTGTCTACGCATTGATCGACCAAACCAAGTTTCAAGGCTTGTTGTGGAAGATGAGGCTTCCCCTCCAGCAGCAAAGGAAGCGCCTTCTGCAAGCCCAACAATCTCACCAGCCTTACCGTACCACCACCACCCGGCAGCAGTCCCAGCGTTATCTCCGGCAAACCAACAACTGCCTTGGGTACATCCAGCACGATGCGATGATTACAGACAAGGCATATCTCAAACCCGCCACCCAAAGCTGCACCGTTGATAGCTGCGACTATAGGTACTGGTAGTAATTCAAGCCGCCGTAATTGCGCCTTCGTCGTCAACAGACGTTCATAAAATGACGCGTACTCTTCCGGTCGGATATTCATCATGTCTTTGATGTCACCGCCGGCAAAAAATGTCTTCTTGCCCGATGCCAGCACCACACCACGCAATCTGGATTCTTGTTCCAGCCGCAGCAGCGTCTGCTCCATCGCTTCCAGATATTCAGCGTTCATTGCATTGACCGGTCCCGCCATGTCCATGATGACGGTGACTATGCCAGCGTCATCTTTTTCGTAACGGAAAACGTTCATGTCTATCCTTAGCGTTTATTAAACGACGGGCATCTGACCATATTCGTAAAATCCTTTACCGCTCTTGCGTCCTAACTGCCCTGCATCCACCATCTCGCGCAGCAAGCGGGCAGGCCGATATTTTGAATCATGAAAATCGCGGTACAACACTTCCATCACGGCGAGACAGACGTCGATACCGATCAAATCTGCCAATGCCAGCGGACCAATAGGATGGTTCGCGCCTAGCTTCATCCCTGCGTCGATTTCTTCAGCATCAGCCAGGCCATCCTGCAAAACGAATACAGCTTCATTGATCATCGGCACCAGAATGCGATTGACCACAAAGCCGGGAGAATTTTTTACGGCAATCGGCGTCTTGCCTATCTTTACAGCGAGTGTTGTGGCAGCCCGGAAAACACTGTCTGTCGTGCGAACCCCGCGAATAATCTCGACCAAAGGCATGACAGGAACCGGATTGAAAAAATGCATGCCGACCATGCGATCGGGATTCTTGAGTGTTGCGCCCAGACGCGTGATCGATACAGACGAAGTGTTGGTCGCAACAATCGCGTCATGAGCGATCACAGCTTCCAGTTCAGCAAGGATGCTTTGCTTGATATCGATATTTTCCGTTGCTGCTTCGATGATGAAATCGCAGCCGACGAGTGCCCCAATGTCAGTACTGGTATAGATACGGGCAAGAATTTCCTGCTTTTTCTTTGCCTCCAGTTTTCCACTTTTAATACTGCGATCCAGATTGGTGCTGATCGTCGCCAGCGCTTTTTCCAGTGCTTCATCACTCAGATCGCGCAACACCACATCCAGTTCGGCAGCAGCACAAACCTGCGCGATACCGTTACCCATCTGACCAGCGCCGATGATGCCTATCGTTTTCATATTCATGAGACTCTTTTCCGCTCCATTACATGTTCGAATAATTCGGTCCGTCGCCACCTTCAGGCGTCACCCATGCGATGTTCTGTGTTGGGTCCTTGATATCGCAGGTTTTGCAATGCACGCAGTTCTGTGCATTGATCTGCAGACGGTCGCTATCGTCGTCATTCTTCACAAACTCATACACGCCAGCAGGACAGTAACGCGCCTCGGGTCCGGCGTACTTCGCCAGATTGATGCCAACCGGTACCGATGCGTCTTTTAGCGTCAAGTGAATCGGCTGATCTTCGGCGTGATTGGTGTTGGATATGAATACCGATGACAAACGATCAAAAGTCAGCTTGCCGTCCGGCTTCGGATAAGTGATCGGTGTGTAATCTGCTGCCGGTTTCAGACATTCATGATCAGCATGTTTATGACGCAAGGTCCATGGTGCCTTGCCGCCACAAAGCACTTGATCAATACCGACCAAAAGCGTGCCTGTGACCAAGCCCTTGCTCATCGATGGCTTAAAGTTACGTGCCTTATGCAGTTCTTCGTGCAGCCATGATTTTTCAAAAGCAGCGCTGTAAGCAGTCAGTTCATCGAACTGGCGATCACTATTCAATGCATCGAACACGGCTTCTGCTGCCAGCATGCCGGTCTTGATCGCGGCATGACTGCCCTTGATACGCGATGCATTCAAGAAGCCAGCATCGCAACCGATCAATGCACCACCTGGGAAGGTCAACTTGGGCAGCGATTGCAAACCGCCAGCCGTGATCGCGCGCGCGCCATAAGCAAGACGTTTACCGCCTTCGAAGAATTTGCGGATTTCTGGATGAGTTTTATAGCGTTGAAATTCTTCGTACGGCGACAGATAAGGATTCTCATAAGCCAGACCGACCACATAACCTACCGCGACCTGATTTTTTTCCAGGTGATACAAGAAAGAACCACCGTAAGTTTTGCTATCCAAAGGCCAGCCCGCGGTATGCACTACCAGACCAGGCCGGTGCATCTTCGAATCGATTTCCCAAATTTCCTTGATACCGATGGCATAGGTCTGCGGATCTTTGCCTGCATCGAGTTTGTATTTGCTGATCAACTGCTTGCCAAGATGACCGCGTGCGCCTTCGGCAAAGAAGGTGTATTTGGCATGCAGCTCCATGCCCAGTTGAAAAGTGGCAGTAGGTTCACCATGACGATCCACACCCATATTGCCAGTGGCAACACCTTTGACTGAGCCGTCATCGTTGTACAAAATCTCTGCTGCCGCAAAGCCAGGAAAAACTTCCACGCCCAAGGCTTCGGCTTGCTGGCCCAGCCAACGCACGACGTTGGCCAGCGAGACAATGTAGTTGCCATGATTTTGAAAACAAGCTGGCAGCATCCATGACGGCGTCTTGTATGCTTTGTTGGCACTCAGAAAAAGGAAGCGGTCTTCGCTCACTTCTGTATTCAGCGGTGCGCCTAGCTCTTTCCAATTAGGGAAGAGTTCGGTAATCGCCTGTGGATCCATAACCGCGCCGGAAAGAATATGCGCGCCGACTTCACTGCCTTTTTCCAGCACGCAGACCGAGACTTCCTTGCCCGCGGCAGCAGCCAGTTGCTTGATGCGGATGGCCGCCGATAAACCAGCGGGACCACCGCCAACAACGACAACGTCGTATTCCATTGCTTCGCGCGGACCGTATTGCTCAATGATGCTGCTCGTGTTCATTGTCGTTTTTACCTGATCTTGAGTTTTTCTTGCCCGCTCGTCCCGTCAAACAACAAGCGATCGCTTTTATGCTTTCTGCTTACATACCTACCGCGAGATAACCACCATCAATAGGAAGCACCACACCATTGACGAATGTAGACAGCGGTGAGCACAGGAAGAAAATGCCATCAGCAATTTCTTCCGAACGTCCCCAACGCTTCATAGGTGAACGATCCAATACGCGCGCATTACGTTCCGGATCGTCCTGCAACGGCTTAGTCATCGGTGTATCGATCCAGCCTGGCGCCACAGCATTGACACGAATACCCAACTCGGCCCAGGCAACCGCCAAGCTCTTGGTCAATTGCACAACACCACCTTTGCTGGCCGAATATCCCGGCGCAGTGGCGCTACCGAAGAAGCTCATCATGGAAGCGATATTGACAATCGCACCGCCCTGCTTTTGCAACAACGGCTTCGCTGCAGTGCAGGCGCGCAAGGTGCCGGTCAGATTGATATTCAAGGTATTAGCGAACGATTCAGCCTGAAACTCACCTGGTCCCTGACCACCGATACCGGCAGCATTGACCAAAATATCTATGCGTGTGAGACCTGCAAAGAAGTCGTTGACGTCTTTATCGTAAGCAACGTTCAGAACTGCCGCATCTATGCCTGCGAATGCAGGATCAGCCAAAGCGGCCTTAACTTCTTTTTCGGAGACGCCGGTTGCAATCACTTTGGCACCCGCTGCCTTCAGTGCCAATGCTGCGGAACGACCGATACCGCTGGTGCCGCCAGTAATGACTGCGCACTTCCCTTCCAGCATTTTTGTTTTATCCATGACCATCTTCTCCGTTTGAATTATTTACATTACGAACACGTTTCAAATCTGGGCATCAACTCAAGCCGACTACCGGCAGCACCGCGCCATGGACTGCCTTCGCATAATCAGATGTAAGGAATCCCACCACTGCACTCAGATCCTCCAACGCCACCCATTTATCAGGATCTGCATCCGGCATGGCAGCGCGATTGGTCGGCGTATTGAGTATGCTTGGTGCGACAGCATTGACGTTAATACCGAAACCACGCAGCTCCTGTGCCATCGATTCGGTCAGACGTGCCACTGCACTCTTGGATGCACAGTAAGCGCCCATTGCGCCGATGCCACTGACTGCAGATGCGGCCGCGACGTTGACGATCTTGCCGCGTCCTGCGGTTTTCATACCTGGCACGACTGCGCGGGAAGTATTGATCATAGTTGCGACATTCATATCCATCAAACGCCGCCACATGGCGTCATCGGTTTCGTGCACAGCAGGCCCCATATCGAAACCACCCGCGATGTTGCACAAGACATCGGCAGGGCCGATGCTGGACAAACCGTCTTTCAAGGCCGCCTCTGTTTTGTCCGCATTGGTCAAATCAACAGCGACCGTCTTCACTTTTGAGTTATTGCCATACGCGGCCTGCAGCACATTGGCATTCACATCTACGGCCACGACGGTCGCACCTCGATCAAGAAAAAACGTTGCGATCGACTTTCCAAGAGCGCCGGCCGCGCCGGTGATTACAACGACTGAAGACATGATTACTTCCTTTCCACGAATGGCCATGAATGAATTTCAATAAACTAACATATCGTCAGTTATAGCTCAACATTAATTATTCACTACAGATTCTTGACCTTCTCAAATAACTGACATATAGTTAGTTTTAATAAAGCAAGTACCCGACCTTTTCTACATGAGGATCACAATGACTGCTGTGACTTACCCAATCTATGACGCAGATCGGCATTTCTACGAACCACCAGAAGCCTTCCTCCGCCATCTTCCTAAAAAGTATCAAAAAGAATTTCAGTACGTAGAAGTTAACGGCCGCACCAAACTGGCCGTTGGCGGCGTACTGTCCGACTACATTCCAAATCCGACCTTCGAAATCGTAGCCGCTCCTGGTTCACACGAAAAGTGGTATCGCGGGCAAAATCCGGAAGGCCTGTCCCTGCGCGAAATCACCGGTAAGCCGATCGCATCGCAAGCAGCCTTCAACAACGGCGCCGCGCACATCAAGGTCATGGATGAGCAGAAGATTCATGCTGGTCTGTTCCTGCCAACGCTGGCATCCGTGATTGAAGAACGCTTGGCGCAAAAACCGGATGCCATTCAGGCACTATTCCACTCGATCAATATGTGGACAGCAGAGGAAACTGGCTTCGCCAAAGATCAACGCCTGTATCCGGTGCCAATGATTCACCTCGCCGATGTCGATGAAGCTTGCAAGGAACTCGACTACTTGCTGGAACAAGGTGCGCGCGTAATCGGTATTCGCCCTGCCCCTATCCCCGGCCTCAAGGGTGGACGTTCGATGGGTTTTCCAGAATTCGATCCGTTCTGGGCGCGCGTCAATGAAGCAAAGATTTTTGTCGTCCTGCACGTATCCGACTCCGGTTACGACAAGATCAATCAATGGTGGACCGCTGGGGGCAAAGGCGAATTCCGTCCATTTGAAAAAGATCCTTTCGGTGAAATCCTCGACTGGATGGGCCGTCCTATCGCCGACACATTGGCTGCCTTCGTCTGCCACGGCGTATTCGATCGTTTCCCGAATATCCGCGTCGCGTCGCTGGAAAACGGTGCATCCTGGCTGGAACCGCTCATGCAACGTATGGAGTCGACCTATCACAAGATGCCGCACGCCTTCAAACGCAATCCGATCGACACTTTCCGTCAGCATGTCTATGTCGCGCCGTTTTATGAAGACAAGGTCGACAAGGTCATCGATCTGATCGGCGTTGAACGCGTTCTGTTCGGTAGCGATTGGCCGCATCCGGAAGGTCTGGCGCATCCGCTGGATTTCTTCAAAGATATTTCCAACCTCAATGCTGTACAAACGCAACACGTAATGAGCACCAACCTCAAGGAATTACTCGCAGGCGTACGTTGAATTAATTAGGTAGCACCGTTCCTCTCTTCAGATGTGATGTGATTTCCCCATGCGAGCTTCACCGTTTGCATGGGGGTTTTTTTATTTTTTTCAGAATTTCGCAACAGAAAAGTCGAGAAAAACAAGAATCGATCGAGAAACATAATGGAGACAAAACATGGACGGCATTTTTTCAGATGTACGCATCATTGACCTCTCGCAAGGCATGGCTGGCAGCATTGCCGCGCTGCTGCTTGCCGAACTCGGTGCCGATGTTGTCATGGTCGAACCACCTGGGGCATCAACCAAACGACAGATACCCGGCGCACCGGTATGGAACCGTAGCAAACGCAGCGTAGTGCTGGATATCCACGATGCCGAACAACGTCTAAGCTTCAATCAACTTCTAGCCAGCGCCGATGCGCTAATACACGATTACACGCCGGAACGCGCTATCGCAGCGGGGCTAGACGATGCAACACTGAGAAAATCCTCACCACAGTTAATCGTCAGCGCCATCGGCAGTTACCCACCAGGTCATCCGCTAGCAGAAACATCGGTTGACGATGCATTAGTGCTCGCGCAAATGGGTGTGTTCGACGAACATATGCCCGCACGGCGCAGCGGACCGATGTACTACCGATTTCCGCTAGGTAGTTGGACCGCAGCCTATCTTGCCGCCAACGGACTGGTGACACGCTTACGGGTACGCGATCACAACGGCATCGCAGGTGCCGTCAGTACCAGTCTGATTCAGGGCGCGCTAGTACCGATGATGCAATACTGGTTTCGCACAGAACATCCAGACCGTTCTTCTGAGTCCTGGATACACAAGGAATCGGGATCGACAATTCATCAATGCGCCGATGGCTTATGGTTACAGGCACATACCCCGCCGCCCGATTCCTCGCCCACGATGAAGGCGGCGCTGGCAGCGATGTCGCCAGAAGAGCTGGCCGCGGCCAATGCCACCCGACCCAAGATCATCAGTGCGCCCAACTGCGGTGCCAATGCCCTCATCTTCAAAACGCGGCCGCGCGATTTCTGGGTGGCAGAAATGCGCGCCGCCGATCTCCCGGTCATGCCGGTGGAACCTTTCGGCAGCGCTTATACAGAAGCGCAAGCTATAGCCAACGCTTATGTAGTGGAAGTGAATGATCCAGAGCATGGTCCGGTGCGACAACCCGGACCACCGCTGCGCATTTCACCAGCGCCGTGCGTATCAGGTCCGGCACCGCGAGCAGGTCAGCATCAAGAAGAAGTATTGGCGCAATGGCGGCCGCGACCAAGAAGCTTGCCAAGCTCTGCCGACGTGCCGCCGCAATATCCATTGCAAGGACTGAAGGTCGTCGACTTCGGCATGTTCGTCGCAGGCCCCTTGGCACCGATGATGCTCGCGCATCTGGGCGCAGAAGTCATCAAGGTAGAACCCGTGAACGGCGACACCTTGCGCATGGGCAGTTGGGCCTTCATGTCCGCGCAGCGCGACAAGCGTGTACTAGCACTGAATATCAAAGACCCGGCGGCGCGTCCCATCGTCGAAAAATTGGTCGCATGGGCTGATGTGGTTCACCATAATCTGCGCATGCCGGCCGCCGAAAAACTCGGCCTTGGCTATGACAGTCTGAAGGCGATCAAGCCCGACATCATTTATTCCCACGTCAGCGCATACGGCCTCGAAGGACCATGGCAAACCTGGCCCGGTCTGGACCCAACAGTTCAATCCGCCAGTGGCTGGGAAATCGAAGGCAGCAGCGAAAACAATCCGCCGATCTGGTTCCGCTATGGCATGTTCGACCATCTATGCGCGATGGGTTCATTGTTGGCAACACTAGCAGCACTCAGGCATCGTGATAAAACCGGAGACGGCCAGTTCGTTGATGTATCGCTCTATGGCGCCGCCATACTGACCACTGGTGAAACGATGATGAAACCGGATGGCACACTGACACCCTATCCTCGCATCGACGAAATGCAACTGGGCGTAAGTCCGGGACGGCGTATCTATCAATGCAGCGATGGCTGGATCTCGCTGGTAGCAGAAGGTCCTGGCATGCTCGATCATCTACACCGGCAAGCTGAAGGCAAGGAACTGGACGCATGGTTTGGATCTATGTCAGTTCAGCATGCCATTGTCCAAGCACACGATGCCGGTGCGGAAGCGGTCAAGCTCGCGTTCGATAATCGCGAAGCCTTCCTCGACGATCCGCTCAATCTGGAAACGAGACTGCTCGCCGATACCGATCATCTGCACTACGGCAAGCTCAGACAATCAGGTTCGATCTGGAATTTCAGCGACATGCAGACATGCATTGAGCGTGCCGCGCCGACGCTAGGTCAGCACAGCCGCGAACTACTGGAAGAATTTGGTTTAAGTACCGAGGAAATCGATGATCTGTTCGCGCGCGGCGTCGTGGTTTGATTACTAATCTCAAGGAACTAAGTAGTGCTGCATATAACAATATAAAAATGGCTTTGGAAATTACACGACAAGGCGTACCAACAAAAAAGGAGACAAACATGATCGGAACATTGTCAGGGAAAATTGCAGTAATCACAGGTGCGGGAACTGGATTGGGGCGTGAAATCGCGCTGCGATTTGCACAGGAAGGAGCGCAGGTAGCAATCCTTGGCCGTACCCTGTCCACACTGGAAAAAACAGCAGCAGATATCGGCAAGCAAGCGCTCCCCATAGTCTGCGACATCTCACAATCGGATCAGGTACGTGCTGCGTTTACCAAGGTGATGCAAGTCTTCGGTGGCGTCGATATTCTGATCAACAATGCCGCCATCTATATGCCGTTTCGGCTGGAAGACGCCAGCGATGAGGAATTGCAATCGACATTTTCCATCAATATCATAGGCGCCGCTTTCTGCATCCGTGAGGCAATTCCCCTGATGCGCCATCGTGGCAACGGCGACATCGTCAACATCACGTCCGAATCGGTACGTAATCCCTTCCCCTATTTAAGCGTGTATGCATCCTCCAAGGCCGCACTGGAATGTTTGACCCAAGGCCTGCGTACCGAACTGCGACAAGACAAAATCCGCATCAGTGCATTACGTGTCGGCTCCATGACCGGCAATGAAAGCGCGATGAAGTGGGCACCCGGCATGTTGGATAAATTCATGGCCGCAGCTCAGGCTTCTGGACATGCCGCCGCCATCGGCACCGGCCTATCCCCGCAGACCGTCGCGGACTATTTAGTACGTGCACTGGATTTACCACGCGAAGCAAATGTCGACCTCATCGAACTGCGCGGCACCTAATCCGTTTAGTCCTAGCCATCATGGCTACCTGATACGCGTATTGTAATGCTAGTGATAGCCTACCAAGACGGCATGTCTTTTAATGCGCAGCATGTTTTCTGGCAAAATCGGCCAAATCCGGATTAGCCGGATTATGTGCAAGCATGCCGCCATCGATGATGTAGGCCTGCCCGGTGATATAGCGGGCTTCATCCGAAGCAAGAAAGCAAACCAGTCCGGCAATGTCATGCGGCTCGCCCATTTCTGGCGTCAGGGTATGTCGTGCCATTACCTCAATCACATCCGCCGCCACCGCACGTGCTGCAGGCGTCAACACTAATCCAGGCGCGACTGCATTGCAACGAATACCCTGATGGCCATGTTGCGTAGCAAGCTGACGCGTCAAACCGATGATGGCGGTCTTGGACACGTTGTAAGCAATACGTGAGATATCGCCAGAAAAACCGCCAGCAGATGCCGAATTGATGATCACGCCTTTGCCGCGCGCGATCATGTGCGGCAGAGCATATTTACTGGCGGCAAGGTAAGCCTTTAAATTGACGGCCATCACCAGATCCCAGGTCTCGAAATCGATATCGATGGCATTGGTGTCGCGTGCATGTACCTCGGGGGAACCGATAGCCGCATTGTTGTGCAATACATCGAGGCGTCCATGTTTCTCTATAGTCCCGTCCACCAACGCGCGTATCGACACCACATCCGCCGCATCGAATTCGACCGCATGCGCTTTGTTGCCAATGTCAGCAGCCAGTTTCTTCGCCAACGCCATGTTGCGATCTGCAATGATGGCGGTCGCACCTTCAGCTACCAATCTGCGACAGGTTGCCTCGCCGATACCTGAAGCACCACCTGTGACGATAGCAACTTGATCGATAAATCTGTTCATGTTTTCTCCTGATTGAGACTGGGGATGGAAATACGATATTTACTGCTGCCAGCGCTGCGAAGCGATCGTGCCGCCATCCACGCGTAAGTCGATACCGGTGATAAAACTTGCATGCCTGCTGATCAGCCAATCAACTGCATTTGCAATGTCTTGTGGCGTACCTATGCGTTGCGCTGGACAGTTATTAACTATCTTGGCCACTTCTGGATGTTCGCGCATCTCTTGCCGGCCCTGTGCGGTAGAAATCACACCCGGGCTAATCGATATCAAGCGTGCACCCGTCGTCGCCCATGTCAGCGACTCTGCTTCTACACGCAGTTGATTGCCGCGCTTGGCAATCAAATAGGCCATGTTCTTGTCGTCGTAACCTGGCAAACCACATATCGCATCCTTGAGTTCATTCAAGGGTGCCAGTGCCAAACGACGCTCTACCTCTGCCGGGATGGAAATAAATTGCGCGCCCATGCTGGCAATCACGACACCGACCGTACCCGGCCCTGCCAGTTTTTGCATCACCTCGATCAAGGTCGCGGTACCAACCAAATTAACGTCATAGATGCGCTCTGCCATAGGTGCTTGTGATTGTGAAATAGCGGCCGTATGCACCATGGCCTTAAGCTGTCCACGCTTTCTGATTTCATCGGCCAGTGCATGTGCCGATTCCGCTTGACCAAGATCCAGACGGCAGCCGCTGACGTCATAACCTTCTTCAGTCAGATCTTGAATCGCATGATCGATGCGGCTCGCATCGTTATCGGCGAGCAGCAAATGATGACCACTACCGAGAGTGCGAGCGCAAGCCAGCCCCATCGCGCCCATTCCGGTGATCAGAATAATATTTTTCATGCTGTGATTACCTTCATTCAATGTAGCCTATCCAGATAAATGAAACAGATGTCAGCGATACGTGACAAAACCAGCTTGTCGGGAACCTTCGAGATGTGCGTAGCTATTGAAGTAACTGAGACTTGCTTTACCAGAGCGGTAAAGAATTTTTGTGACTGAACAATTCATGATTGACCAGCTCAGCTCCAGCATATGTTTGTCATCTAGTCCGAGAATCTGCTGAACTATGCTGGAGATAGGGCCACCTGAAGTGAATACTGCAATGCGCTGAGTTGGCTTTGCTTCAGCAAGCAAGCGCTGAAAAGCATAGTTACAGCGCCTGCTGAATACCGGCCAAGGCTCTCGATAATCGGCATCGTGGTCGCCACCTATCCAGCGCTGCATCGCACCTTCGATAATGTCCTGGAATAAGTATTTTGCTTTTTCCTGATCTTCGAAAAAACGCCGGATAGCACCGGGTTCAGCGAAATCCGGCCAGTGCCGGAGCATAGTCTCGTGATGATCAAACTCATTGAAACCGGGATCAGTCTCCCATCCCGATTCCACTACAGACGTCCCAGACATGGAAGACATGCATGCCTCCACGGTTTGCCGATGGCGTTTCAGATTCCCCATCACTACACGGTCAAACTGATAGCCATTTTTTTCAAACCATAGTCCCAATTCGCGGCCCTGCTCGTGGCCTATCGAGGACAGTTGATCATAGTCATCGCTGCCAAAAGATGCTTGCCCATGGCGAATCAGATAAATTTGTCCCATATCCTGTCACCCAGACTTTAGCTGGCCACAATCGTTGCGGCAGGACTCTTCCAGAATCCTCGATACGCGATATTCATCGTATCGACATCATCAAATTTCCAGATTGTCGATCAAACGAGTCTTGCCAAGCTTGGCAGCGGCCAACACCACCAATGGTGTCTTCTGTGCGATGTCGTCTGCCGACGGCGGCTGCAAATCTATCCGACGGCGCACGGCAACGTAATCCGGCTGCCAGTTACGCTCCGTGAGGCTACGCATAGCTTGATGCTCGTACTCGCCTATATCGGCACTGCCGTTGCGTATATTCTGCGCAATCTGATTCAAGACACGATAGAGTTCAGGTGCTTCGGCCCGTTCTGAATCGGAGAGATAGGCATTACGCGAGGACAATGCCAAGCCATCTTCTGCGCGATATGTTTCTGCAGCGATGATCTCGGTCGGCATCGCGAATTGACGTGCCATATTGCGCACACTCATAAGTTGCTGATAATCCTTCTTGCCGAACACTGCCACGCGTGGTTGCACGCAAGAGAACAACTTGGTCACGATAGTGCTAACGCCACTGAAAAACCCTGGACGGAATTCACCTTCCAGCATATTGCCCAGACTATCCGGCGGCTGGACACGGTATTCCTGCGGCTCCGGATACATATCTTTTTCAGTCGGCGCAAACAGAATATAGACGCCTTCCTTTTCCAGCTTTTCCACATCGCTCTGAAATGTACGCGGATATTTATCGAAATCCTCGTTCGGCCCGAACTGCAAGCGATTGACAAAGATCGACGCGACTACCGGATCACCATGCTGGCGTGCAAGACGCATCAGCGACAAATGCCCCTCATGCAAACTACCCATGGTCGGTACAAACGCCGTACGTAACTGGCCGCGCAAATGATCTCGCAGCTCTTCTATCGAGCAAATAATCTTCATCGGAAACTAATCAGTATCAATCTCGTGCCAGCAAAATCGCACCTGCAATCGGACCGCCGCCATTTGAAGCGACTGCAACTTTCGGATTACCCGGCACCTGGCGCGCACCGCCATCACCACGCAATTGCGTGACTGCTTCGACCACATGAATCATGCCGTGCAAGCGACCGCCAGAAAGTTGTCCGCCGCCTGTCGCCAATGGCAATTCGCCATTGAGCGCAATGCGCTTGCCACCTTCGATGAAATCTCCTGCTTCACCGCGTCCGCAAAAACCCAGACCTTCCAGCCATAGCATGGAGAGTATGCTGAAGCCATCGTATAACTCAGCGACATCAACATCAGACGGTTTCAGATCGGTGCGGCTCCACAAACGTTTGCCGCAACCTTCCGCAGCAAATCGCGTCAAATCATCCAGCTGATCCCAGGAATCTCTACCAGTAAGACCGGCAGAAATTGCTTCAACACGTATTGGTTTGGACTTGAGGTCCCGCGCTGTATCTCTGTGCGAAACAATGACGGCAATCGAACCATCGACAGGCACGTCGCAATCGTAAAGACAAAGCGGCGTCGAGATCATGCGCGCGTTCATATACTCTTCCAGCGACAGGGCCTCGCGATAAACCGCCTTGGGATTGAGGCCTGCATTGTGACGTGCGTTAAGAGCAATCTGCGCCAGCTGTTCACGCTTGGTGCCGAACTCATGGAAATAGCGGCTGGCAATCAGAGCCATCCAGTTAGCGCCAGATGGTGCGAGGAAAGGTGCCTGATATTCACCGAAACCGGCAACGCGCTGTGTAGTACTACCAACCAGACTAGGCTTCGTTCCCGGCGCGACCGACGTTTCAGTCACTGTGCGAAAACAAACTACATGCCTGGCTTGTCCCGACGCCACCGCCATACAAGCGTTGAGCACACCGCTCATCTGGGTTGCTTCGCTACCGGCGTTATACCAATTCAGATCTATACCCAATGCATCTTTCAACTGACCTATCGACACAGGTGAGAATCCAGGTGAGTCAGCCTTGTAACCAGGCCAACTGGATATACCGTCTATCTCCTTGCGATCAATACCGGCATCGTCGATCGCCGCCATGACGGCTTCCAGCGTCAGATCCAGTCCGCCACGCCCTAATCGCCGTCCGACGGCCGACTGGCCGATACCCGAGATAATCGCTTGCTGCTCCGGCACTTCCATAACCATATGCAATCCTTATCCGCAAACCTGTGTCAATAAATTCCTGCGCACCCGCTGCTCAGAGCAGCGAGTATTTGTTGCCTTGATGCCGTGAGTTGTACAGAGCTATCAAGCGAAGAGCTTCATGACCTCGCCATTCGTCACCGGCTGACCATCGCGATTGGACGGATTGTGTCCGCCCATATTCGCCACCGGACGTGTATCTATATGGGTGGCCTTCGCCCGCAACGCACCTACCGTGCAGTCTTCCTTGGCCAGAAACTTGAATGGGTCGTAGCCAAACTCACGTATCGCATTGTGATAGGTGATCTTGTCTATCGTTTCTTTCGGCAGATGCTGGATCGTCTTCCACAGACGTTCCGGGGCGTGCGGCCACAGGGAGTCTGAGTGTGGGTAGTCGGTTTCCCAGGTGATCTTGTCGACGTTCATGAATTGGGTATTCTGCAAACCGAATACGTCGTCGATGAAGCAGGTGATGAAGTTGCGTTTGAATAAGTCGCTTGGGAGCATGCCGTCGAAGTTGCTGTTGGTCCAGGCCTTGTGGTGGCCGTAGGTGAAGTCTGCACGTTCGAGCAAATACGGGATCCAGCCGATGCCGCCTTCGGAGAGGGCGATCTTCAAGGTCGGGAATTTCTTGAACACTGGGGAGAACAACCAGTCTGTGGTCGCGTTGGCGATGTACATCGGCATGTTGACGATCCAGGTGTCGATCGGTGCGTCCAGTGAGGAATACGGTACTTGAGCACCGGAGCCAATGTGGATGCTGATGACGATGTTGTTGTCTTCCATGACGCGCCAGAGCGGGTCCCAGTGGTTGCTGTGGACGCTAGGCAAACCTTTGGCAACTGGGTTGTCGGGGAAGCTGATGGTGCGGCAGCCTTTGGCGGCGACACGTCTGGCTTCGGCGACGCAGGCGTCGATATCCCACAGTGGCAGGATGGCGAGCGGGATGAAGCGACCGGGAGCCGCACCACACCATTCGTCGATGTGCCAGTCGTTATAGGCACTGATGATTTTTTTAGTGAATTCCTTGTCGGTGGCTTGCAGGAAGAAGGTACCGGCGAAAGAAGGAAAGGTTGGGAAGTTGAGTGAGGTCAGGACGCCGTTGACGTTCATATCGTCGATGCGGTCTTTGACTTGATAAGTGCCTTTGCGGATTTGGCTGTAGGAGGCTGGTTCCATGCCGTATTCTTCCGGCGGACGACCAACCACGGCATTCAGACCGAAGTTAGGTACCGAACGTCCTTCGTAGATCCAGGAGTCTGAACCGCTGCGCATGGTGCTCATCTTTGGCGCGCGTGAGAATTGCGTTGCCGACAGGTGGCGCTTAAACATATCTGGCGGTTCGATCACATGGTCATCCACGCTGATCAAAATCATGTCATTCATTTCCATCTTCGTCTCCTTTGTTCCCCCTCGTTCGGCAGAATGATCAATGATCAATGCCGGACGAAAAGAGTGACCACTTTGGGCCGTTTTATAAATATAGAATTATTATTCTTTCGACTGTATCCGACTTTTATCAGTCATGCCGTTCACTCATCAAACTCGACATAACTATGATTCAAAACTAGCGCATCGCGACCACGCGCAGACATGCGAAACACAGCCCGTCCTTTTTCCACATGCCATAACTCGACACGCATAATTTCGTCTGTGTACATCGGTCCTACATAGCGCACGCCGAGACGCTTGAGACGTTCCGGCTTGTTATCACAAACCAGCTTAAGCACAGCGCGTCCTGCGGTACCGAAACAACCGACGCCGCGCATCATGGCCTTGCCCTTCCCTGTTCCGGATGCAATCTTGATGTCCGCACTCAGACGGAAAATCGCGTCTTCCTCTTTTGGCGTCATGATCTCGATGACTGCATCGGGTGCACGATCTTCCGGCATTTTCAGGCGCATGGCTTCATACGCTTTGCCACCGAAGCCGCCGTTACCTTTCAATATCGTCGTAACGTCTATAGTCGCCAACAACTCGCCTTGCCCATCATGCAAAAACTGCTTTTGCTGCATGACAGCGCCCTTATCGGGACCACGATCGTAAATCTCGTCGATGTGCTGACTGATCACCACCGTACCCTGTGCCGGTATCGGCTTGTGTACGGTTAAAGCCTCTTCCGCATGAACGATCTGCTGCCAATCTATGCCGGTATCCGGATCCTTTTGCCAGAACTCGCCATCAGCCAGCGGCACAGCAATCATAGGCAAAGCACGAGTCTGATCCTGCTGCAAGAACGGTTCATCAATATACGATCCACTCGTACGTCCTGCCCCAAAACCACGAGCAAAACGTATCGCGTCTTGCGCAGAATAATGACGCCTCACATCTGGAAACGGTCTTGCCATCAACTTGTCGTAATCGATCATCACAAAACAACATCCTTAAAAATTGATTGCAACAAACATCAGCCTTTGGACGCAACTTTCTTCGCGGTCTGCATCGAGGCATTCATGCCAGCAGAAGCAACGCTGTAGTGCTCGTTGGTCGAAGTGCTCAAAATATGTGTATCGAAATGCGCCATGATGGAGTTGCGGAAGCCCATGATGTCGGCAGAGCGATTAAGCGAACGCTTCATCATACGTATGCCGACCGGTGGTGCCAGCGCGATGTGATTGGCCAGCTTGAGCGTGAATTCTTCCAGATCAGCACGCGGCACGACGTGATTGACCATGCCCCACTCTTTGGCTTCAGCTGCTGTGAGCTTCTGGCCGGTGAAGAGGAATTCCTTGGCCTTGCGCATGCCCATGACCCAAGGGTGCACCAGAGCTTCGACAGAAGCCGCAGCCAGACTGTGCACGACAGGATCACTGAAGAAGGCGTCGTCTGACGCCACCATCAGATCGCACATGTTTGCGACCATGAAGCCACCGGCGATACAAGCGCCCTGCACCTGCGCAATAGTCGGTTTTGGGAAATCCCAGATACGGAAAGCATTGCCCAGATAATGTTCTGACTCCCACAACCAATGTTGCTCAGGAGAGAAATCACCGCGTGTTTCCATGCCGCCAATCAAATCGTGACCAGCTGAAAAGTGCTTGCCGACACCACCGATAATCAGCACGCGAATATTGTCGTCGCGCTTGGCGCGTTCCAGTGCATGGTCCAGTTCTGCCAGCAGATTTTCCGATTCGGAATTGGCTTGCTTAGGGCGATTATGGTAAACGCGCAAAACCGGACCCAGCACTTCATATGTAATTTCTGTGTATTCCACAACGCTTCTCCTGTGTTTTTAACTTCTGCTTGTGCAACAACGACAAGTGCTCATGCAAACCTGTTTTTCTTAGTCGACGTATTCGGCATAGCCGTTATTAAGCGCAATCACGTCACGCTCAACAATACGCACACGGAAAGCCAGCTTGCCCGGCTCCACGTCCCATACTTCTGTACGCAATGTTTCTCCCGGAAATACAGGGCTGGCGAAACGCAGATTCAGCTTACGCAGACGACTGGCGTCATTACCGCAACGCAGCTTGAGGATCGCCCGCCCAGCCACGCCGTAACTGCACATGCCATGCAGGATAGGTTTGTCGAAGCCAACCATTCCGGCAATTTTTGGATCGATATGCAAAGGATTGAAGTCGCCCGACAAACGATAAATCGTTGCCTGCTCCGGACGTGTCAGCAAATCGATGGTGGCATCAGGCGCGCGTCCTTCCGGTACCGGATAAGGTGCAGGCTGACCAGTCGCCGTCCCGCCAAATCCACCATTGCCGCGCATGAAGACAGACCATCCGGAAGTCGCCAGCAACTCACCGCTAACGGCATCGCGCAAGGTGCGCGTCATGTACATCACGGCGCCTTTGTCTGCGCCTTTATCGTAAATTTCATCGATGGTGTCTGTGCCGATTACCGAACCTTCCGGCGGTAGCGGCTTGTGTATCGTTAGAAACTGTTCACCATGCAGCACCTTGTTCAGATCTATGCCAGCCTTGGGATCAGCCATCCAGGAACTGTCGCCAGCCAACAGCGAGGCATAGGTCGGAAGCGCCTGCAATTTGCGCTCATAGACGAATTTCAAATCTTCCGGCGGTAAGGGATTCTGCGTCGCGGAACCTACACCGAGTGCGTACAGGATGGTGTCCTTGGCGGTATATTTCTGCGCCGCTTCTGGGATAGGCCAGTTCTTGACTGTTTCGTAGTTGAGGGACACTTGCAGCTTCCTTCCGTTCACGTTGTCTCGTTGTTATGCATACGCTTTACTAACGCCTGCTTTTCTTCGTGCGCGCTGTTTTCAGTCCGAATACTTAAAAACTGTCAAACAGTCAGTTTTTATAATAGCAGAATATTCCCGACTGCTGTAAACCTGTTTTTTTATGATTAATCGTGTCCATGAAAAATACTGAACCGATAGGGAGATCAAGCGTCCTTACGCTGCCCTACACCGAAATGGCGCATGAGTTTTTCCTGCATTTCCTGCTTGAGCGTGTTGAGCTTTCTGCTGCCCATATCCATCGCGCCGGCAACCGTGCGGAACGGTCTTTGTCCAAAAGGTAGCGCGGCCAGGCTCACGATCAGTTCACCGACCTCCGACGCATCGTGTGCTTTTCCACTGTCATGCCAGGACTTGGTAGAGGCAATGCGTTCTTCCGCAATACGAGCATAGGCGCCATAGGCCCGCAGACACTCCTCGTCACCCGGCGTTTTTTGACTATCGAGCAAGTCGCTCAGATAAGGACAAGGTTGTACCACGACAGAATCAATACCGAACGGCTCAAGTTCATAGCGATAACTCTCTGCCATCGCTTCAGTCGCCATCTTGCTGGCTGAATACAAGCCGGCATACGGGAATACGATGCTGCCGGCAATTGACGTAATGTGCATCAACAAACCGCTGTCACGCTCTCGCATCAAGGGCAGGACCGCGCGATTCATGCGCGCCGCGCCAAAGAAATTGGTTTCCATTTGCAGTCGAATGTCGTCCAGCGTATAGGCTTCCGTCACGCCTTGATGCATGATGCCGGCGTTGTTAACTAGGACATCGATGTGGCCGCTACGCATCTGTAGCGCTTGCATGCAGAGTTGCACGGAATCGTCGTTGGTGACATCGAGTTCTATCACGCTCAGATGCTCGGATGCAGCCGCCTTCAAGGACCATGCCTTGTCACCATTACGTCCTTGCGGATCGCGCATGGAGGCATAGACGATATAACCGGCACGATCCAGTGCCAATGCAATGTGCCGACCGATCCCACTTCCTGCACCAGTCACCAAGGCAACAGGTGCATTACTTTCATCAGCGGTATTCATACGACCTCATTTCTCACGAGCTAGAGTCAGGAATTCGGTACGCAGCGCGAGATTCGGCTGCAGCTCGCCCAGCAAGGCGGAGGTAATAGTTTCCTCGCCGGCAGTCTGAATACCGCGACTCTCCATACACATATGACGGCAGCTAATCACGACACCGACCGCTTTGGGTTCCAGGTATTCCATCAAGGCGTCAGCGATCTGCGTTGTCAGTCTTTCCTGCACTTGCAAGCGGCGTGCAAAACAATCGACCAAACGCGTCAGCTTGGACAAGCCAACGATCTTGCCATTCGGCAGATAGCCGATTGCAGCAGTGCCGAAGAACGGTGCAAGGTGATGTTCACAATGGCTGTACACCGGAATTCTTTTCACCACTATCAACTCGTTGTACTGCTCTGCACCATCTTCAAAAACCTTGAGCACTTCTGCCGGATTTTGTTGATAACCAGAGGTCCAATGCTTCCACGCTTTCTCTACTCGATGTGGTGTCTCGCGCAATCCTGGTCGATCAGGATTTTCTCCCAGACTACTAATGAAACGGCGCCAATCTTGTTGCTTGAAATCTTGATCTTGCATAGATGAATACTCAGTTTTTGCAATGAATTTGAATCGATCTGATCGTATTTCAGGTGCGCGAACGCGGCATCTTCAATCCCTGCTCCGCAATCAGACTGCGATGTACTTCACTGGTACCGCCATAGATGGTCATGCCCATGGCCTGCCGGTAGCCGATCTCTACATGCCCAAGGCCATGCCGGTCTGCAAACAAGGAGTACGGCGCCGCAAGGTCCATCAGATCCGCTGCATCTGCCAGATAACGTTCGGTAGAAAACAATTTTGACATCGGCCCATACGCAGCACGACCGGGAATAACATTCTCCGTTGCCCAGATCGAGCGATAACAAAGATCCTTGGCGATCGTTACATGCACTGCAACGCTGGCCAAACGGCGTCTGACGTCGGCATCATCAATCATCGGAACGCCGCCACGATACGTATTGCGTGCCCACGTCAAAGCATGTTCATACATATTGGAAAAACTGATGCGATATTGGTCGCCACCATGTTCCAGCTCCAGCGTAGCAGCCATCACTGCAGCACCACCATTGACTTCACCGATGCGATAGCGGTCCGCTACCCTCACCTGCAAAAGATAAGTAATGTTGGTACGTTCATCCTGCATCGTGTGGACTGCCTGTACTTCAATGCCAGGACTATTCATAGGCACCAAAAACAAACTCAGCCCAGCATGCTTGGGTTGCTCGACGCCAGTACGTACCAATAGGAAAATATAGTCAGCCAGATTGGCCGCCGTAGTAAATATCTTCTGCCCATCGATAATCCAGTCGCCACTGCCGTCATCCGCGCGTGCTGCCCGTGTCTTGGCCGCAAACACATCCGACCCACAAGAAGGCTCGGTAAATCCCATACACGCCAGCGCATCTGCGCTGGCAAAACGTGGCAACACTTCCTGCTTCAATTCGTCGTTGCCGAAGCGCATGACGATCTGCGCGACCTGATTGGTAATCGGCCCGGTAATACGTTGCCAGTTGAATTCCTCGAACACTTCTCCCAGCGCTGCCATGTCGAACGGCGTCTTGCCGCGCCCGCCATATTCTTCAGGCCAATGTGGGAATAGCAAACCAGCTTGCGCCAATTGCTGATGGAATTGCGGATGGTAACCAGCCACAGAATGGTGGGCGTGCGCTTTATAAGCATCGCTCAAATGTTCGCTAAAGAAGGCACGCACCTCTTCAGCGAAATGCTCCGCCTCGCTGCCGTAGCCGAATTGCATCGCCACTTCACCAACCTCGGGCAAACGCACGTCTACACAAGAAGTTCCACCGCGCGGCCACAATCTATCGGCAACCTGATGCAATTCCTGCTGCGGATCTCCAGCCAACAAGGACCAAGCCTTGCCACGTCGGTAATAAAGTTGGATGTCGTATTCAAGAGAAACGCCGTATCCACCGAACGTATGCAACGCGCGGGCGACTGCATTGGAGCTGGCCTTAGTACTCCACCACCATGCCATCGAAATCAGTGCACCGGCATCTTCCTTGCCATGTGCAATGGCCCAGATCGCATGCCATATCAGCAAGCGTGCACCGTCGATTTCTGTCAATGCATCGGCTAGTGGATGTGCAATACCCTGAAATGCACCGATGGCCCGACCGAATTGTGTGCGTTCGCAAGAATAATCTGCGGCCATCTGCAAAGCCTGCGCCGACAAGCCAACCAGCATTGCCGCCTTCAACAACTTCCATTCATCCAGCGCAGCAAGGAATGCTGCACGTGCTGACGGCCCGCGTGCCACAAGGTGGCGTACACCAACACAACCTGGGGCAAACAAGGCGATGGGCTCATTGCCCAGATTGGAGCACAACAGTTTTTCTTCTTCGTCGCACTGGTCCAGATTGCGTATAGCCAATACCTCATTGCCACGCAAGGCGATCACCACGCTCGCTGTAGTAGGCAACACCAGCGGCTCATCATCGCGCAACTCTCGCGGATGCAACACCACGACCTCACCGTCCAGAGCATCTGCCAGATAACGCGCGGCCACCTGCCCCTCCAGATGTGCCAGCAAACCTTTTGCCGACAAGGTCTCAGCAAACGGTATCGAAGCCAAATGACGCCCGGCATATTCCGCTACCAATGCAGCGTCCAGCAAACCCATACCGCCACCACCGGAAGATTCAGCTACTCGCATGGAGAGTACGCCCATCTCCCGCAACTGATTCCATAAAACTGAATCAAACCCCGTCGCTTCGGCAGCGCGTACTCGCGCCATGCTGGATTCCGTTTGCAGCAGCCTTGCGACAGAGTCGCATAGCATTTGCTGTTCTTCGGTCAGATCAAGTTTCATATGCCGACCTTCTTCATGTCATTCCCCTTAAGCATTCCCGCCGATAGCCATATCCGACTGCAATCGTCGGTTTCATATCATTCAATACATGTGTCAAATCAAATAACTGACACATTATCATTTTATTTTATACGGCATTTTATTCGTCGTGAAAGGATTTTTGATATCTCTCTGCAATCAGCTCAATGCTTAAAACAAACCGTGCAGATTCCTGACAAAAGTTTTCTCTCAATAACTGATGATTCATTAGTTTTATGATATTCTAATGTTCAATCAAATGCATCCAGGCTCGCAAGACAGTCGGTAGAAGTTGCATGGGCACCGCAAACCGTCGTACGAAAGCAGCCGCATAAAACAGTTATTGCGAGGAGATTTACATGACAGGATTTGCCAAAGACAAGGTTGTCGTCATCACCGGATCCGGCAGCGGGATAGGCCGTGAATTCGCACTGGCGTTCGGCCATGCCGGTGCCAAAGTCGTCGTCAACGACCTGGCACGTGATGCGGAAGGCGTATCTGCTGCAGCCAAAGTCGCGCAAGAAATCATCAAGGCCGGTGGCGTCGCTGTCGCCAATACCGATAGCGTGTCTGAATGGGATTCTGCACATAGCATCATGCAAACGGCGATCGACAATTTCGGCCGCATCGATTGCGTCGTCAACAATGCAGGCATTTTGCGCGATCGCTTCTTTTTCAACATGAGTCAGGAAGAATGGAAGGCCGTCATCGACGTTCATCTGAACGGTTCCTTCTATGTATCGCGCGCTGCGGCACCCCACTTCAAGAGCCAGGCATCGGGTAGTTATATACACCTGACGTCCACCAGCGGCTTGATCGGCAATCCGGGACAGGCAAATTATTCAGCAGCAAAACTTGGTCTGGTCGGTTTGTCGAAAAGCATCGCACTCGACATGGCGCGTTATAACGTTCGCTCCAACTGCATCGCACCATTTGCCTGGACACCGATGACCGCATCGATACCAACGGATACGCCGGAAGCTGCAGCACGTATAGAAAAACTCAAACGCATGGAACCGCGTTTGATCGCACCGCTGGCGGTCTTCCTCGGCAGCGATGCCGGCGCTGCCGTCTCTGGCCAAGTGTTTGGTGTGCGCGCCAACGAAATCTATCTGTATTCTCAATCGCGCGTCATCCGCTCAGTCCATCGCAGCGAAGGCTGGACGCCGGAGAGCATCGCTGAACACGCAATCCCGGCCATGCGCACCTACTTTTACGACAACGTACCATCGCCGACCCTGACCACCTGGGATCCAATCTAAGCACAAGGTACGCCCACTACATTCAGGAGCAGACATGGAAGAAATCGAAACAATAGGCTTGGGATTTCCTTGGGAAGACATGCCGGTCGGCCGCAAATTCAAGACGCTGGGTCGCACCATTACAGAAGCAGATATCGTCAACTTTATCTCCGCCACAGGAATGTTGGAAGTGTTGTTCACCAATATCGAATTCCTGACCAAGGAAGCCGGCTTCAAAGATCGTCTGACACCAGGTGGCATGGTGTTCTGCTTTGCCGAAGGCTTGCTGTTCCAGACTGCACTACAAGGTGTAGGTTTCGCCTTCCTCAATATGGAACTGGACATCAAAGGCCCGACCTATGCTGGCGATACCGTGCACGTTGAATGTGAAGTGATCGAGAGCCGCGCCAGTAATGGACGCCCCGGCCTCGGCCTGGTGCGTACACGTAACAAAGTAGTCAAGCAAGACGGTACCGTCGTGATGGAGTACACGCCTTTGCGTCTGGTCAAAGGCAGAGATTACAAAAAAACTGCTGCGTAAAAGGATCTGCTCACCATGTCACATGCACTCTCCGACGTTATTCCTGCAGCAATAGAGGATGCGTCTTTGCCGCAGTGGTATCGAACGGCCAATCGTCAATCCGGCATTTCGGCAACAGTAGAGGTCGATGGCATAGCACTGCATTACCTTTCATGGCAATCGGATGATGCCGAGAGCAAAGAAGAGGCAGCCAAGCCCGTCTTACTTTTCCTGCATGGATTTCGTGCTCATGCGCACTGGTGGGATTTCATCGCGCCATTTTTTACCGACAACTATCGCGTGCTGGCAATGGACTTTTCCGGCATGGGCGATAGCGGGCATCGCACACAATACGACCTCGATACATTCGCCTCTGACATTATCGGCCTGATCGAAGCACTCGATATCGGACCTGTTATCGGCGTCGGCCACAGCTACGGTGGTTCGCGCCTCTTGCGCGCCTGCGCGGAACGTCCAGATCTTTTTCAACATGCGGTCGTCATCGATAGCTACATCCTGTTCTCTGGCGATACACCGCCATCAATGCCGCACAAATTGCTGGGCACACGGACCTTTTCCGACTTCAATGAAGCCTGTACACGTTACCGCTTGATGCCGGAACAGCCTGCTGCATTAGCATTTCTGGTTGATCACATTGCCCGTCATGCCTTGCGCAAAGTGGACGGTGGATGGCGTTGGAAATTCGATCCCGACATGCCAGCTACCGGCTATCGTGAACAAGATGGCGAAGGCATGCTCTCCTGGATACGCACCCCGGTCGACTATATCTGCGGCGAATACAGCACTGTCGTCAGCTCGGAACGCGCCGCACGCACGGTAAAAGAACTGCGCGCCGCACCGCGTGCCGCAACAGTACGCGGCCCTATCACGATCCCGCAAGGACAACACCATCTGATGCTGGACCAGCCACTGGCACTGATCAGCACTCTGCGCGCATTGCTGGCTGATGTTGGCAGTCATCCCCTCACAACTGATTCATCTCAACAGTCAAGGAAGCTTTCATGAACCCATTAGTACAAGTCGCCATGAGCGGCACGGTTGCCATCGTCACGCTCAACAATATCAAAACTCGTAATGCACTTTCATGGGACATGCTCGCCTTGCTGGCCGAAAAACTTTATGAACTTGACCGCAACCCTGATTGCCGTGCCATCGTACTGACCGGCGCTGAGGGGCATTTCTGCTCCGGTGGTGATATCTCCGGCATGGCGGCCGAGCGTCCACTGATGATAGGACGCACGCGTATGGAAATTGGACACCGCGTGGTGCGTGCCATTATCGGCGGTGCCAAGCCAGTCATTGCCGCCGTCGAAGGTTATGCCGCTGGCGCTGGTTTGTCGTTGGCCGCTGCTGCGGATTATGTTGTCTCCTCCAACAGTGCCAAATATGTTTCCTCATTTGCCAAGGTCGGCCTGATTCCGGATCTCGGCCTGATGTGGACGTTGCCGCGCCGCATCGGCATCGCCGAAGCAAAACGCATGTTCGCTACTGCCCGTGTGGTGACTGCCGCGGAAGCCAAGCAACTTGGATTGATCGATCAATTAGTCGAACCGGATGCGTTGATGAGCTCCGCCTTGGAAGTCGCACAAAGCTTCAGCGTCGGCGCGCCATTATCAATAGCACTGGTCAAGTCAGCCTATGCCAAAGGTGTGGAAACTTTGGAAGATGCTCTGCGCAACGAGGTCGACAACCAGGCTGCGTTATACCTGACTGCCGACCACAAGGAAGCAGTCGCTGCCTTTCTGGGAAAACGTCCACCAGTCTTCAAGGGCGTCTGATCGCCCAGCCATCGCAAGGACTATATTCATGGCAATCGATTACGAAAAACTGCTGGCGCTGCATATCCCAGATACAGAGCAAAGTTACAGCCGCAAAGATGCAATGCTGTATGCGCTCAGTCTGGGCTATGGCTCCGATCCTATGGATGCTGCGCAGCTACCTTATGTGTTCGAGTCGATATTGCAGGCGGTGCCTAGCATGGGCGTCGTGCTGGCGCATCCAGGTTATTGGCCACGCACCTTAGACACCGGTCTGAACTGGGTCAAGATCGTGCATGCCGAACAAGGACTGGTCCTGCATAAACCTTTGCCACCAGAAGCGCATGTCATCGGCAAATCACGCGTAGTCGACATCATAGACAAAGGCGCTGAAAAAGGCGCGCTGATCAGCTACGAACGCAAGATCTACGAGCGCGATAGCGGCGATGCACTCTGCACCATCAGCCAAACCATGCTGGCGCGCGCCGATGGTGGCTTCGGCGGTCCGGTGCGACCATCGGTACCAGCGCATGCGATACCGAACCGACCTGCGGATTATTCCTGCGTGCTGCATACCCAGCCAAATGCCGCACTGCTGTATCGACTCAACGGCGACTGGAATCCCTTGCATGCCGATCCGGAAGTGGCGCGCAACGCCGGCTTCGACAAACCGATTCTGCATGGCCTCGCCACCTGGGGCATAGCTGTGCATGCAGTACTGAAAAGTGCCTGCGGCTACGATGCGGCAAGCATAGGATCTATCTTCGGCCGCTTCACCGCGCCGGTCTATCCGGGCGAAACATTCCGTACCGATATCTGGCGCGACGGCGATGTACTCAGCTTTACCGTGCACGCCGTCGAACGCAATATTCTTGCGATCAACAACGGCAAGATCACATTGCTCGCAAGATAAGCAGACATCGCCATGAACAGATCTCTATTGAATGCAACTACGCTATGGGATCTGTTGCTGCAGCGTGCACGCTTGACGCCTGCAGCGCCTATGCTGATCAATGCAGGCGATGAAGCGACGGATGGCAGAACGTGGAGTTTCAGCGAAGTAGTTGTACAGGTTGAACGCTTTGCTGCCGCGTTGCTGCGACTGGGCATACAGCCCGGCACCCAAGTCACCTGGCAATTGTCGTCACGCATCGAAACGATATTCGTTTCTCTGGCATTGGCGCGACTGGGCGCAATACAGAATCCAGTGATCCATCTCTACGGCAAAAAAGAGGTCGCGATCATACTCAAACAAAATCGCTCGGCCTTTTATCTGATCCCCGCTGCATGCGCCGGCGAACGTGACTACCGGGAACTTGCGACAGTGGCCTGCAGTGAACTGGACTCACCACCACAGATCATTACCGTGGACATTCATCTCGGCGATGCTGATACAGCTTCCACCGTATTACCGTCTCCGCCATCAGCGGACAATATAGCGCGCTGGATCTATTACACATCGGGTACTACATCTGATCCCAAAGGCGTCTGTCATACCGATGCATCGCTGATCGCCAGCGGTCGCGCCTTGGCCTCTGCTCTCGCAGTAAAACCTGAAGATATCGGTTCCATCGTTTTTCCATATGCGCATGTGGGTGGTTCCATGTATGCCATCGTGCTGTTGTGCGTCGGCATGTCGGCATTGGTTGTGCCGAAGTTTGTCGCAGCTGAAGCGATGGCGCTGTTTTGCCGTTACGGTGTGACTACCAGCGGAGGCAGCACCGCGCACTATCAAGCCTTTCTTGGTGAACAACGCAAGCAGCCTGATATACCTGTGACACCACGACTTTCCTTGCTCTCCGGCGGCGGTGCACCGAAACCACCAGAATTATTTTTCCAGGTGCAAAGTGAATTGCATTGCCGAATCGCACACAGCTACGGCATGACGGAAGCGCCAATGATCGCCGGCGCCTCACCCTCGCATAGTGATGAGCAACTGGCCTATAGCGACGGTCTGCCGGTAGAAGGTGTTGAGATTCGCATTGTCCGTCTGGATGGTTCGCAGGTAGATGCTGGCGAGTCAGGAGAAATTTGCGTCAAGGGCTCTACCGTATTCCAGGGCTATACCAATGCTGAGCTGACGAGGGTAGCCTTTGATGCCGATGGATTTTTCCATACTGGTGATCTGGGCATGCTGCGTGCCGATGGGCATCTCGCCATTACGGGAAGACTCAAGGACGTCATCATCCGCAAGGGTGAAAATGTCTCGGCGCGCGAAATCGAAGATCTGCTTTTTTCTCATGCCAAGGTACGCGCCGCTGCAGTCATCGGCCTGCCTGATCAGGAGCGCGGCGAACGTGTATGCGCCGTCATTGAACTACACGATCCCAAACAAGCACTGAGCTTTGAAGAAATGATCGCCTACTTCAAAGAAGCCGGGATGATGCGACAAAAAATCCCTGAGCAGTTAGAGATCGTGGATCTCCTTCCGCGCAATGAAACCTTCAACAAGATATTGAAATTCAAACTGCGCGAACAGTTTTCTAACGTAGCGACATCAAAACAGGAGAGTGTATGAGCCAGCAATTTATTCTCGTCATCAGCGATTGCAAAGCCGGCAGAGAAGCCGAGTACAACGACTATTACGACCATCGCCACATTCCTGACATCATGGAGCATCAGCCGGAAGTGCTTGCTGCCCAACGTTTTGGCGTCACGCAATACTTTGCACCCGACGGCATCCCTACCTGGCGTTTTTCCACCTTGTACACGATAGAGACTGACGACATGGCTGCTTATCTGCAACGTATGAATGCCCTGATGCAAGCCGGCAAACTACCGCCGTCCGATGCTGCCGATCCAACCAGCGCCGCCGTCTTTCATTTATTACCGCTGGGCGCGCCCATCACGCGCAACGGAACAGCGTAATGAATGCTATTCGTCTCGATGGCAAAGTCGCCTTCATCACAGGTGGAGCCAATGGCATAGGCGAAGGTGCCGCCATGAACATCGCCCGTTACGGCGGTGACATTGCCATTGCAGACAATGATGCAGAAAACGGTGAGCGCGTCGCCGCGGCCGTGCGTGCGCTTGGTCGCAAGGCACTCTATATTCCAGCCGACGTCATGCATATCGATCAAATCGATGCTGCCGTTAAACAAACTGCCGCCCATTTTGGTCGTCTCGACATCCTCGTCAACAATGCTGGAGGCTCCCGCAAAGTTTCTTTTCTCGAACAGAGTGAACGTAGTTGGCGCAAACATATCGACCTTAACTTCATCAGCATGTTGACCGCAACACAGGCAGCCGCCAGTGCCATGATCACTGCAGGTAATGGCGGCACCATCATCAACATCGCCAGTAGCGAAGCACTACGCGCCGCGCCCGGCTATGCCGTCTACGCCGCATGCAAGGCAGGCATGGTCAGCTTTACAAAATCAATGGCGCTGGAACTGGCGAGCCACGGCATCCATGCGCATGCACTGGCACCCGACATGATCAAAACTCCGGGGCTGAGTCCCTACTTCGATCTGGCCAGCGCCGAGATGAACGCAGCACGTGATCGTTACATTCCGCTAGCGCGCTTGGGTTCCACCGATGAAATAGGAAATGTCATCGTCTTTCTTGCATCCGGCATGGCCTCTTATCTCAACGGATTGACGATTCCGGTCGATGGCGGCGCACTTGCATCCAGTGGCTGGACGCGATCACCGACAACGGGAGACTGGAATCTGTATCACGGATGAATTGATCACGAATAAATTGCAGTGAAGTATCGCTCATCGGATCGATAAAAGTTTATCGCTATCGCCGCTGCGCAAAGAAGGAATCATTGGACGATAATCGGGAAGTGTCGCATGCTCCCACTTAACAATAATGGAGATAGCAATGAAACAAGTAAGACTTTACGGACAAAATGATCTACGTATCACAGATGTCAGCAGACCCAGCGCAGGCCCGCAAGATGTCGTGATCAAAGTGGCTGCCTTCGGCATTTGCGGCAGCGATCTCAACTTCGCCCATCTAGGCTACATCGGCAAACCCAACGGACAAGCGATGCCTCTGGGACACGAGCTGGCCGGCACCATCGATGAAATCGGTGCCGAAGTACAGGGCTTGAAGCTAGGCCAACGCGTAGTTGTACATCCGATGAAGGATGGCAATCGCATCGGTACAGGTGACATCGAGCATGGTGGCTTTGCCGAATATCTGCTGGTGCGTAAAGCCAAGCTGGGCGATTCCATCTTCCCCATCAGCGAAGATCTTTCATTCAAACGCGCAGTGTTGACGGAACCCATCGCAGTCGGCATGCACGGACTCAATCTTGGAAAAATTCAAGCAGGTGACCGTGCCGTTGTGCTGGGTGCAGGTCCGATCGGACTGGGAGCCATCTCGGCATTGAAATATCGCGGCGCAAAAAAAATCGTCGCCATCGATGTCGTCGATGAACGCCTGGAACGCGCTCGCCAGCTAGGCGCAGAATTTACTATCAATCCGACCAAAGCCGACGTCCGCGCAGAGCTGGAAAAATTCTACGGCACCGTACCGCGCATCGTTTCCGGTGAGCCATTAGTAGATTGCGAACTGTACGTCGACTGCGCTGGCCACGGCCCCTTGCTGCAAGAGACCGTCGTCATGGCTAAAGACCGTGCACGCATCGTCATACTGGCGCGTCACAAGGATGTCGTGCCGCTGGATGTCGTTCAGTTGATGACCAAGGAACTGAACTTGTGCGGCTCGCTATCCTATCCGACCGAATTCCGTGAAGTGCTGGATATGCTGGACGATACATCGATAGATATGGAACCGATGATCAGCCATGTATTTGCGTTCAACGAATTCGATCAGGCATTCAAGACAGCGCAAAATGCCAAGCAATCGGCCAAGGTCATTGTGATGCTTTAGTCTTCGCTTATGTAAAAAAGGCGCCGGAATACGGCGCCCTTTTTTATTTGCCAACAGATAGATCAGCTTTTTGCCCACGCCCTTACATCCTCGACAAACCAGGCCGGTGCTTCCATCGCTGCAAAATGCCCACCCTCCGGCGCAGTCGACCAGCGCTTCACATCATATGTAAGCTCGACTCTGCTGCGCGGTGGTGATGGCTGCGATGCATCGCCGGAAAAATCTGCATACGCCGTCGGTGTCTGGCAACGCTGTCCATGCGGCAATAGTGAAAACCCATCTATGGCAACGCCGGGGTAATAACATACAGCGGAAGCAAAGCTGCCGGTCATGACATAGATCATGATATTGGTCAGCAAATGATCCATGCTGAAGACTTCTTCAAAACTGCGCTGACGCAGATCCGACCAATCGTGAAACCGTTCCAGTATCCACGCCGCCTGTCCTAAAGGATTATCGGCAACAGCCCAAGCCAGTGACTGCGGCTTAGTCATCTGCAAAGCAGCATAGCTACCCAGCTTGCCGCGTGCCATTTCTGATTGTTTAGCCCAGGCTTGCTCTGCCTCATTCTGCGGCGGGTCCATGCTGCGAAAGCCAAGCATGTTGAGGTGGATCGCCTCCACTACATCGCCATGATCGAGCCCCAGCCAGGAAGTAACGATTGCGCCCCAGTCACCACCTTGCGCACGATAGCGCTTATATCCCAGCACCTCTGTCATCAACTTATTCCACAGTACGGCGGTAGCACGTTGACTGATGAGCTTTTGCGGTTTTCCGCTGAAGCCAAAACCCGGCAAGCTCGGGATAATCAAATCGAAGGCATCTTCTGCACGACCACCATGACGTGAGGGATAAGCCAAGGCATCAATCGAATCCCAGAATTCGAAATGCGAGCCCGGCCAGCCATGTGTCAGCAGTAAGGGACGACGTCCTTGCGCTTCACCGACGACATGGACGAAATGAATTTCAAGCCCATCCACTTCAGCCTTGAATTGTGGATAGCGATTCAGGGTCGCAACAGCAGCGCGCCAGTCATAAGAATCGACCCAATATTTCTGAACCTTATGCAAGAAGTCTGCATCGCAGCCGAGATTCCATCCCATGCCAGGCAAAGCTGATGGCAAGCGACAATCCTTGACGCGTTGCAAAACACGGGCGACTTCTGCTTCCGACCATTCGACCTTGAAATCAATCACATTGCTCTCCTTGGTTTAGTTGTTATCATTATTCTTTGTCGCTTGAAATTTTTCGACTGATTTTATTTGTCTATTATCGCGGACGATGCCTGTCCGCTTCACACTATTAATGATCGATCAGATCGTGATAACCGCCAGAAGTTATAGCCCGCGTCTGAGCAATAAAGCGCTGCGGATAAGGTTGCTCACGCGCGCTGGCTTGATCCAACACAGCCATGTGTGCATCGTCGATACTGAATTCCAAGCAGGCCAGATTATCTTGCAACTGCGCGACGGTACGTGCGCCCACTAATGGAATCACACCTTGCTGACGGCGTAACCAGTTGAGCGCAACTTGCGAAGACGGCCGCCCGATTTCTTCGGCGACCTGCATGAGAGCGTCGGTGACCGCCAGCGAACGCTGATCGACTGTCTTCATGATCTTGCTGACATCGAGACGGCGTTGGCCGACATCGACATCCTTGTTGTACTTGCCGCTGAGGATGCCCGATGCCAGCGGCGAATAGGCTAGTACACCCAAACCAAGACTACGCGCCATCGGCAGCAATTCATGCTCAACGTCACGTTCGGCCAGGTTGTATTCAACCTGCAAACCAACAAACGGTGCCCAGCCACGAAAATCGGCCAAGGTGTTCGCCTGCGCAATCACCCAGGCCGGTGTGTTGGAAACACCAACATGCAATACCTTGCCCTGCCTGACCAAATCCTCAAAGCCACGCATGACTTCATCGACCGGTGTAATGCCATCCCAACCGTGCATCCACAACAAATCCAAATAGTCGGTACCAAGCCGCTTCAAGCTGCGCTCGATCGAATGCATCATGCTTTTGCGATGATTGCCCGCGAGGTTGGCGTTTTGCGTACCAGGAACGTGCAAACTGTATTTGCTACCGATCACCACTTCTGCCCGGTGACCAGCTACCAATTGCCCCAAAAATTCTTCCGAGCGACCGTTGGCATAGACTTCATTGGCGGTATCAAGAAAGTTTCCACCAGTGTCGCGATAGGTGCGATACAGCTCTGCACAAACATCCGCATCAGGTGTTCCCCAGGCTTTCATGCCGAAGTTCATCACACCGTAGGCCAGCTCCGACACGCGCAAGCCGGAGCGTCCCAGCAAGCGATAGCGCATCACGACCAAGTCCAGTTCGGCTCACGTTTTTCCATATAGGCAGTACGCGCTTCCTGCGAGTCTTTATAGCGTGTGACACGGCCGGTGTAATCCTGCTCCAGACGATAACCATCCTTGAGCGCCATATCTTCAACGCGATTCATGGCTTCCTTACCCAGGCGCAGACCGAGCGGACTGTGCTGTGCGATCTTCAGAGCCAGTGTGCGCGCTGCTTGCTGCAACTGATCCGGCGCGACGATGGCCTCCACCGCGCCGAGACGATAAAACTCTTCCGCTGGAACCGGCTCACCGGTGAGATACATCATGCGTGTTTTGTGCGTACCTACCAGTCGTTGCAAATGACGTGCCCCGCCCAATACGCCAGCTTTGATTTCCGGCACCGAGAACGACGCATTGTGCGATGCGATGACGATGTCGCAGCAAGCGATCAATACCAACCCAGCACCGATGGCCTTGCCGTTGACAGCCGCAATCACGGGCAGCGGACAATCCAAAACGGCATTGAAACAATCGCGCGGCGTAGCGCCAGGGTCAAGCAGATCTACTACCGTATCGCTATCCATCAATTCGCGTGCATGACGGCGCGCAGAATCCTTCAAGTCAACGCCGGCGCAGAACAAGCGGTCGCCCGGCGCGGTGAAGACAATCACGCTGGCCTCTTTGGAACGACCCAAGGCATTGAAGGTCTCGGTAATTTCGCGAAACATGTCGGCTGTCAGCGCATTGACCGGCGGACGATTGAGCGTCACCGTGGCAATGCGTTCACTGATATCAATTTGTAGAAATTCCATCTGATCTCCTTCTATTTTTATAGTGTTGCGGCACTGCCCAAGATCATCGTGGCCTGGCTCGACAAAGTGCCGCCGTTAGCGTGCGCCAGCGCCAGATTGGCATTGTTCACCTGACGTGCACCGCCTTGCCCTCGCAACTGAACGCAAGACTCCACCATGGTGAATAAACCATACATGCCGGGATGACAGCAGGACAAACCGCCGCCATTCGTATTGACTGGTAACACGCCGTCCGGCCCGATACCAACATCCTGCACGAAACGTCCACCCTCGCCTTTTGGACAAAAACCCAAATCTTCCAGGAACAAAATAGTGTTGATGGTGAAGGCGTCATACAACTGCACGACGTCGATATCCTTGGGTTCAAAACCGGCGATCTGGAAGGCGCGCTTGCCCGACTCAGCCGCAGCGGTCGTGGTCAGGTCCTGCGCCTGATCAACGCCGGAATACCAGGTCGCAGCCGCCGCACCAAGCAGATACACCGGTTGCGCATGCAAAGTGCGCGCGCGATCGGCACGTGTCATCACAATGGCCGCAGCACCATCGGTTACCAGACAGCAATCACGTACACCCAAAGGATCAGAAACCAATCGCGCCTTGAGGCAATCTTCGACGCTCAACTCTCCTTTGGCATAAGCATCCGGATTAAGGTTGGCCCATTTGCGCGCTGCCACAGCGACTTCCGCCAGTTGTTCACGCGTGGTGCCGTATTCATGCATGTGACGCGCTGCCGCCAACGCATACGAAGACAAAGGGGTCAGAGGCTTGTAAGGCTTTTCATAAGGTGATGCGATACGCATCGATACCAGACCGCCAGCTCCCGTACGCTGATTGCTGCCGTACATGATCAAAGCTGTGTCGCAGTAACCGGCATCCAGCATCATCGCTGCAACGATGGCATGCGAATGGAAGGCAGAACCACCGGTGCGATTGTTTTCGGTAAAACGTGGCGAGATGCCAAGATATTCAGCCGCACTCAAACCGGACAAGGCGTCGTCAGGTGTACAGACGAACAAGGCATCGACATCACTCAACTTCAATCCGGCATCATCCAATGCCAGCAAGGCAGCACGCGATGCCAGATCGAGTGATTTCAGCCCCGGCGATTCGCCGATACCGTAAGTTGCCGCTCCAACAATTGCGCTGCGACCGCGCGGGAATCGTTCCATTTGAAGCCCATCAAAATATAGCCAGTCGGGAATCCATGCAAGTCAATAACTAACATACATTCAGTTTTATGCTACTCTAGCTCAGTACCTGGAAAGAGGCAAGACAAGGGAAGCCGTAAAACTGAAACAGAGCCAGAACAAACGCAACAGACTTTCCCCGACTACAGGGATTTCCAGAAAAGGATCTTCATGACGCTCGCGCCTGCCCCACTCACATCCAAGGCTGATGACTTCGCTCCGGACTGGTTCCGCTCGGCAATCGCGCAGACACCCCGCTCCTCTTATATAGACGCGGATGGCAATCGCCTGCATTACCTGGCGTGGAATCCGGAAGAAACCCATAAGCCGGTGCTGCTGTTCGTACATGGTTTTCGTGCTCATGCACGTTGGTGGGGATTCATTGCGCCCTTCTTCACGCAAACGCATCGCGTCATGGCGATGGATATGTCGGGCATGGGTGACAGTGGCTGGCGTGATAGTTATACGCCCTACACCATGTCGGACGACATCATTGCTTTGGCAGAGGTTTTATCGAAATCAACAGCACCTGGCATCTCACCGATAACGGTCGTCGCGCACAGTTACGGCGGCCTGTGCAGTTTCCGCGCCGCCTCGCAGCGACCGGAGCTGTTCGCCCGATTGGTGATTATGGATACCTTTGTGATTTTTGAAAATGTGAACCTGCCGACTGACCCTGCGCCGATTACCGGCCGCTTGTATGCGGACGCTGCCTCTGCAAGAAAGCGCTATCGCCTGCTACCGGAGCAGTCGCCACCGCAGGAATACGTCCTCGACTACATTGCCCATCATTCCATCCGCGCCGTCGAAGGTGGCTATCGCTGGAAATTCGATACCCGCTTGCAAGCACAAGATTCACACCTGTGCGATGGTGGCGAAATGCTGGCACGCGTCACAACACCGGTCGATTATTTATGTGGCGAGCGCAGCGCGCTGGTCACGCCGGCACATGCCGCTCGCATTATCGATGCCCTGCAAAATGTACGCGGCCCTATCGTTGTTCCCGGCGGCCAGCA
This sequence comes from Pseudomonadota bacterium, assembly GCA_040390795.1. Classification (GTDB taxonomy): domain Bacteria; phylum Pseudomonadota; class Gammaproteobacteria; order Burkholderiales; family Burkholderiaceae_D; genus Oxalicibacterium. The sequence continues at coordinate 113,336 of JAZJXV010000020.1, forward strand.
TCATCTAATGCTGGATCAGCCGATTACCGTGATTGGCATCCTGCGTGCACTGCTGGCAGCGCACAAACAAGAACCTCAGCCGATCTGATTATCAGAGGATCCTGTGAAGGGCCACGGCGCGTAATCGTTGGCGAACACATCCGGACGCGCATACAACTTGCCACTTGTAGGAGTTGTGCCACGATAAAAAGGATGAAAGCGTCGACGCACAAAACGCCAGCCATCGGGGCCACGGACAAGCTGATCTTCATAGAGACCAAAACAGCATCCGAGCTCTTCTTTTCCCTTCTGTCGAAACCACTCGGTGACAGACCAGCTCGCACTCGCCCGATCACCCTGAATATCAACCATGCCAGCCGTACATGTCTGAACGAGGAAATCCAACGTCGTAAACGTCTGCCGCAGAGCTTCGGTGATCTTGTCTCTTCCAACTATCTCCGGTCCAGCGAATGCCGAGAGCACACCGTCCTCTGTATAGACCGCTGCTGCAGCGTCTGAATCCAGCCGCGCGACCGCATGGCTGTAGGAAGCAGAAAGATTGCGGATGGCGGATTCGTGCAATTGGAGTATGTACCCAAGCTCTTTATCCGCAAAAAAACTTTCAACCTTAGTCGCGTCCAACATTCCCTTTAGCATCATTTTCACGTCCTCATTTTTCGTAAGTAGCAACAGACATAAATATCTATCACCGCATCATCAGTACACCGCCGTCGATCGGGAAAACCTGGCCGGTCATGAAGTGCGCGCCCTTTGAAGCGAGGAAAGCGAGCACTGGGACGAAGTCTTTTTGGATGTCTCCGAGCTTGCCACCCAACGGAATTTCCTTGCTCATCATCTCGTCGTGTGCGATGAGTTGTTCGGAGCTCATCTCTGATCTGGTCTTGTCGTACATTGGCGTCCAGATAGCCGGAGCGATGGCGTTGACCGAGATATTGTATTTCCCCCACTCCTGAGCGATGGATCGATTCCATGCAAGAACGGCACCCTTTGCTGCAGCGTAGGCTGCCTTGTTCGGATACCCCTGAATACCCGCTGCGGAAGCAAAGTTGAGGATGGCGCCACCCTTATCCTTCAAGTATGGAAAGACGGCTTGGTTCATCAAAAATGTGCCGGTTGCGTTGACGGCTAATACATTACTCCAAAGATCGAGCGAGATATCCTCGGCCTTGGCCGAAGGCGCAATACCGGCAGCGTGTATCAACACGTCTAGTCCACCAAGAATTTTCACCGCCGCAGCAACGCCAGAGATGACAGAATCTTGATTCGTAACGTCGAGCTTGACGAAACCAGCAGCCTCGGATTCCAGTGCAATCTTTTGGCCGGCCTCTTCCGTCAGATCCATGGAAACAACTCTAGCTCCCAAATCCGGAAATGCGCGCACCAATCCTTCTCCCATGCCACTCGCCCCGCCGGTGATGATAATGCGGCGACCATCCAGAATTTTTTCGGACATGTTCAATACTCTTTTCTATAAGTATTAAAAAATCTCATTTACCTAGGATCGGCAAGTGTGTGCGACTCCGGCATCATATAGTTCAGCGCCAAACGACCACCGTCCGCGTACACCGTCTGGCCGGTAATGAAACCGGCATCTGTGCTCGCCAGAAAAAACACCGTGCCAGCCATTTCCTCAACCGTGCCGAAACGACCCAAGGGCGTGCGTGACAATACCTGCTTCATGACGGCAGGATGCTGACGCAAACCCGCCGTCATTTGCGTATCAACCGGGCCAGGCCCGACCGCATTGACGCGTATGCCGTACGGTGCCAGAGCCACCGCCATCACTTTGGTCAGCATGTCGAGACCAGCCTTGCTTACGCAATATGCCGACTGCATATCGACGGCCAACTGACCGCCGACTGAAGACACATGAATGATGGAGCCATGTCGTCCGCTTTCTTGCATATGTTTGCCAACCAACTTACCGAGCACAAATGGGCCTCGCAGATTGACTCCCAGTACACGGTCGAAATCATCGTCGGCCATTTCCCAATATGGCGTAGGCGCACCACCGATACCTGCCGCACAAATGCATACATCAATGCCGTCGCATTGCGCTATCGTCGTCGCGACAAGATTGCGCATGTCGGCGGCATTGCCCGCGTCTGCCTGTATGTAAGCAGCAACAAAATCAAGATCATTTTCGCTGCATGCCTGCGCTTCACTCAGCACATCGACCAACACCACTTTTGCACCGGCAGCGGCAAAACGTCGTCCGCACGCGAGGCCTATGCCGCGTGCACCGCCTGTCACCAGTACGGTTTTTCCGTGAAACTGAGTAGTCATATTCATGCAATCAATTGCCGCGCTTTAGCCATCAACCACAGTGCGTAGTTGTGCAAGAAATTTCCCATTTCCATCGAGGCCTTACCCGCACAGGCGCGCGCATAAGTCCCTTCCAGCAAACAGGTCAGCTTGAAACAAGCCAGCACGAAGAACCATGGCATGTCGCTCATATCACGGCCACTGATCTCGCCGTATTGCTTGATCAAATCGGCACGTGAGACAAAACCATCCCACGGTTCTACCGCTGGTTTGCGGCCCATATCGGGATCGCCCGGCTCTGCCCAGCTAGTCAATATCCAGCCTAGATCAAGCAAGGGATCGCCCAACGTAGATAGTTCCCAATCGATCAATCCAGCCATGCGTGGCTCATCTTTGCGGAACATGACATTGGCGAACTGCAGGTCACCATGAATGATGCCGATATGCGCTTTTGCCGGACGATTACGTTCCAGCCAATCGCCGACTTCATCAATGTGCGGCAAAGAGGAACCGGGATAATTCGGCATCTCGCGGTAGCCATCCAGTTGCGTGCGCCAGCGCGATACTTGGCGTTCCAGCCAATTGTCAGGCTTGCCAAAATCAGCTAGTCCGACCGCTTGATAATCAACCGCCGCCAGTGCTGCTGCAGCTTTCACCATTTCCGGCCCCATCGCTCGACGCCATTGCGGATCGATGGCGTATTTACCTGGTAAAGCACCTATCGGCATGAAGCCATCCAAGGCCTCCATGACATAGAACGCTGAGCCGATCACGGACTCGTCGGCGCAAACCGCATGGAATTCTGGATGCGGTACAGCACTGCCTTTCAGCGCCGCCAGAACACGTGCTTCACGCAACATGGTTTCGTTACTGTTCGCTCGCAAATGCTTGGGTGGACGACGTAGTACGAAGCTGGCGTCTTTTCTGCTAAGCAGGAAAATATTATTCTGCGAGCCGCCCGATAATTTATTCACAGCAGTAATCGGTCCGGTTCCCGGTAACGATTGCGTCGCAACCCAGTCTTGCAAGGACGCCCAATTGAGCAAGCCGTCAAAATCTGAAAGAGAATCTGTCATGTGCATGCACCTTCAATCAATTCAAATGAAGAAGGAAGAAGCGGCGCTGCGCACCTCTTCCAGTTAGCCCGACGAATAGCCGGCGCTTCACGATTTCCTGAACTCAATTTTCAATAACGCCCTTCGTACTTCTGACGCGCTGCTTGTGTGCGTGGAATCAGATGTGCGCTAGGAAACAGGCCTGCCGCAGGTTTGTAATTTTTCAGCATCGTCTTGGCAACCGTCGCCTTGTGTACTTCAGTCGGGCCATCCATGATGCCCATCATCACAGCGTACAACCACATATGAGCGAGCGGCATTTCGTCCGAAATACCGAGCGCACCGTGCATCTGAATCGCGCGCTGGACGATATCGTGGAAAACCTTGGCCGCCATCACCTTGATGCCCGCAATTGAAATCTGATTGGATTTGTAATCGTGGCCCTGATCAATCAGCCAAGCTGTCTGCAAGACTTGTAAACGGAATTGTTTGAGCTCTATCCATGAATCGGCGAGATAACCTTGAACAGTTTGCTTGTCACCCAACATACTGCCTTTGGTACTACGACTGACTGCACGTTCACACATCATCTCGATGGCGATCTGACACTGACCGACAGTACGCATCGCATGATGCACGCGCCCACCGCCCAAACGCGCTTGCGCCACAGCAAAGCCTTCGCCTTCGCCACCCAGCAAGGCTTCGACCGGCAGACGCACATTCTCAAAACGAATATAACCGTGCGAACCTATGCCTCCCGGCTCGCCGTGTATACCGGTATTGCGCAAGATATTGATACCAGGCGTATTCGTTGGCATCAGGAACATCGATGCTCCTTTGTAGATCGGTGCTTTCTTGTCGGTAACGCACATCACAATAAGGAATTCGGCATAGCGAGCATTCGATGCAAACCATTTCTCGCCGCTGATGACCCATTCATCGCCATCACGCACTGCCTTACACTCGAACACGCCAGGATCGGCGCCGCCCTGTGGCTCAGTCATCGCATAACAAGAGACGATATCGCCATCGAGCAAAGGTTGCAGATAGCGTTTCTTTTGTTCCTCTGTACCGAACATGGCAATGATTTCCGCATTGCCGGTATCGGGAGCTGCAGTGCCGAAAATTGTTGGTGCCCACAGTGAACGACCGAGAATTTCATTCATCAAGGCTAGCTTGACCTGACCATAACCTTGACCGCCCAGTTCCGGTCCCAGATGGCAAGCCCACAAACCCTGACGTTTGACTTCTTCCATCAGCGGCTTGGCAATGGCACGCGCTTTCTTGTTGCCAACGTCATAGCAATCACCTGCACTTGGGAACAAACGGTCCAGCGGTTCACACTCTGTCTCAACGAACACTTTGATCCAGTCGAGCTTCTTTTGAAATTCAGCATCAGTCGAAAAATCCCACATTTGAATCATCTCCTTGATTTTGATGAGGCGGCTACGCCGCACGTTAATGTCATTGCTGTAATAGCCGGCACGATAACCACCGAACAATTGACACAAATATGTCATGTTGACAGAATGCTGTCAATAATTAAAAATGATGATGTATTATTTTTATGCAATATTACCCGCATCGGGTCAACTGTTGACGGCCGCTTGCAGGCCAATCATGAAAGGTAAATATGGACAAGAAAGGCAAGGCCCTAGTCACCGGCGCGAATCGCGGTCTAGGCAAGGCAATTGCATTGGAACTGGTATCTCGTGGCTTCGAAGTGATTGCCGGCGTACGTAATCCTGATGCGGCAAGCGATCTGTTGGAACAAGCGCGCAGCCTGTCCGGCACGCTGGTCCTGGAACGCATGGACATGGCCGCGCTGGGCGACTATCAACCTCCAGCCGACTTACGCATCCTCGTCAACAACGCTGGTTACCGCGGCCCTTATCTACCGATAGAAGAAGCTGGCATGGATGAGTGGCGCAAGACTTTCGACACTAATTTTTTTGGCTTGATTGATCTGACGCGCAGAGCCATACCGGCATTGCGCAATCATGGGCACGGAATGATCTGCAATATCGGATCACTGGGCGCTTATGTCCCCTTGCCCTTCTATTCGATTTATCGCACCAGCAAGGTTGCGGTGGCCGCACTGTCAGAAGGTTTACGTATCGAGCTGGCACCATTCGGTGTGCGTGTGATCGAGATTCCTATTGGCGGCGTCGATACTGACATGCTGCGCACCGGTATCGCACACAGGCCACCGGAAGCAATCGAATATGAGCTTTACCGACCAATGGCGCAGTCGCAGGCCGCCATGTCTGAAGCGGCACGCACCAATGCGCTCGCGCCAGAGATCGCAGCGCGTAATGTAGTCGATGAAATGTTCCGTCCTGGTCCGTTACGACGTGCTTGCGATCCCAATGCGGTCAACGGGCTTCCGCATATCGATGCCACTACCGAGGAGGAACGTTTGCAGGGAATGTTGCAAAAATTTGGAGTGGAAAGCGCTTAACAAGCCGTCAAGCAGACTTGATCGCTTGTCGTTCAGGTCTGCTTGGTTTTGCGTCGAGTTATAGTACTTTTCTCTGTCGGCGTATCAAGCTCCTCGTGTGTTACTTCAGGATGTTCAAGATAGCGTCGTACTTTACGCAGTACGTTTACTGCATGCTCTAGATCCGCGGCACTGACCGCTGCGCCAACGCGATCAGTCCACTTGCCTTGTGAATCTGCATTTTGTGCATGCATCTTCAGGCCAGCCTTGGTTGGCACCAACTGCTTTGCTCTTTTGTGATGTGGATTATCTTCAAAGGCGACCAGGCCAGTAGCGGCCAGTTCATTAGCGGTACGTTGCACGGATTGACGCGTCAGGCCGAGGCTGCGTGCAATCTTGGCCACCGTTGGCGGTTCGCTTGCCCGTACGACAGCAGTCAAAATCAAACCTTGCGAATGGCTTTGCAGACCGCGCTGCTCATTGGCTTCACGCGAAGCTGACAAGATACGTCCACGCAGGCGCAGCGTCTCGTCCACCAACAGTTCAACCAGACGACCGGTTGATGTCGCTAATTTTTTTTCCATAGTTGCGCAGGTTGCCAGCATGACAGCATGTTGTCAACCTGCGACAATCAGATTACAGAACTTCGAACAGACCTGCCGCGCCCATACCACCACCGACGCACATACTGACGACGACATATTTGACGCCGCGGCGTTTGCCTTCGATCAATGCATGTCCGACCAAACGTGAACCCGTCATACCAAAAGGATGACCTAATGGGATCGAGCCGCCGTTGACGTTGAATAACTCCGGATCGATGCCGAGGTAATCACGGCAAAATAAAGCCTGGCAAGCAAAGGCTTCATTCAATTCCCACAGACCAATATCGCCGACCTTGAGTCCATGCTTGGACAGAAGTTTTGGAATCGCATAGATAGGCCCGATCCCCATCTCTTCCGGCGCCAGACCCGATACCATCAAACCGCGATAAGCACCCAGCGGCGTCAGACCACGTTGCTCAACCAGCTTCGCTTCCATCATCAAACACGCCGAAGCACCATCCGACAACTGACTCGCATTCCCCGCTGTGACGCTACCGCCTTCAATAACTGGACGGAGCGCTGCCAATCCTTCCAAGGTGGTGCTGGCACGCGGACACTCGTCTATGGATAAGGTGGTGTCGCGATAGCTGACTTCTTTCGTGTCCTTATCAAAGATTTTCATCTGCGTCGTGATCGGCGCGATCTCATCTGCAAAGCGACCGGCCGCCATCGCAGCTGCAATCCGTTGCTGCGAAATCAACGAGAACTGATCCTGAACCTCGCGACTGATCTTGTATTTATTAGCGACGAACTCGGCGGTATCTATCATCTGCATATACGCATGCGGCACCTGCTCTACTAGGCGTGGATCTTTTTCACGCAAGGACCACTCCCCGTAACTCGGTGCCAATGCGCTGACATTCTCCGCACCGCCACCTATCACTATCTCCATGCCATCAACAATGATCTGCTTGGCCGCGGTCGCGATTGCCATCAAGCCAGACGCGCACTGACGGTCGACTGTCGAGCCCGCCACCGTTACACCCAATCCAGCGGTCAAGGCAGCAGCTCTCGCCAGATTACGGCCGGAAGTTCCTGCGGTCATGCAACAACCGATCACCACATCTTCTACTTCAGCACCATCAATACCGGCGCGCTGCACGGCATGACTAATGGCGTGCCCAGTCATGGTCGGCGACTTGATATTGTTAAGAGCGCCACGATGTGCTTTGGCAATCGGTGTTCGCGCGGTGGATACAATCAGTGCTTCACGCATAAATGACTTTCTTTCGGTTGAAAAAAGTTTAGGGCAACGCCATCGCGCCACCACAAAAAGCTGTGCAATACTTCTTGGTGCCTCACATCCGGACTTGTTTTCAGGCCTGTTGATGCGAGGCCGATGTAACAAGAAAACATCATAATTCAAAAACTGGCATAGTGTCAGTTTTTAGACTAAACTATGAAGCGGTTTCACTATCGCGTCAAGAGCAACATCGGTGAAGGTCTTTAATAGCGCCACCTGAAGTTACTTGAAATGCGGTAAGGACAAGACAGCAGTAAAACGATAGAAGTACACGACGTGCTCGCAGAAGCCGGTCGCCGGGCTTACCCGAGCAATTCGATAACAACTAAGGAGATATGGAATGAGCACGGAAACACTGAACGCTTGGACTGCCGGCCCGCAAGGAACCATCAATCAGGTCTTGCGAGAATCAGCTGCAGAACATCGCGACCGCATTTTTCTCGAAGTTCTCGGTGATGAATATTCCTTCGCTGAAGTTAACCGGATGGCTTGTCGCCTAGCCAATGGCCTCAGCGGCCTTGGTGTCAAACAGGGCGATACGGTAGTCACCGTCCTCGACAATTCTGCCGATACTGTCATGATCTGGCTGGCGATCAACAAGCTCGGTGCGATCAGCGTACCTATCAATACTGCGTTGAAGGGTGAATTCCTGCGCCACCAGGTGGGCGATGCTGGTGCTGCCGTTATCATTGCCGAACATGATTACGCTGATCGTGTGGCTGCTATCGCCGACCGTCTGCCAGAGCTGCAAACATTGGTTTATCGTGGCCCAAAGCCGGAATTGAAAAATTTCAAGCACCCGACGCTGCCATGGTCAGACATTCTTAGCGACAACACCGCGGATCAAACTGTCGATGTCAAGCCTAGCGACCTCGCCATGTTAATTTACACAGGCGGCACTACCGGCCCATCTAAGGGCTGCATGATCAGCCACAATTATGCGGTCACGTTCTGCCATCAGATGAAGCTGGTGACAGCACGCACCAAAGATGCCATCACTTGGACCCCACTGCCCTTGTTCCATAAAAATGCAGTCTGCTCCACCGTGCTACTGAACTTAATGATCGGTGCGCGCGTCTCGATTTATCCTCGTTTCTCGGTATCCAATTTCTGGCCTGAAATCGAGCGCACCAAAGCTACCGACGTAGCGATGCTGGCAGCAATGTTCCCAATGTTGGCCAAGGCACCAGACAATGACGCAATGAAGCGCTGCAAAGGCCAATTGTTTGCAGCATGGGGCGCACCCTTCCCGCCCGACATTCAAGCGATCTGGAAAGAACGCTTCGGTGTCAAGCATACTGTTGCCGGTGGCTTCGGCTTGAGCGAATGCTCATTGACTTCATTGCTGCCGTTCGGTGCGCATGCCAAGCCGGGCAGCTCCGGTTTGCGCAATAAATGGTTTGATGTCCGTATCGTCGATGAAAATGACGTGGAACTGCCACCCAATACTCCAGGTGAAATCATCGTCCGTCCACGCATGCCGCACATCATGTTCGAAGGTTACTGGCGACGTCCAGAAGATACTTTGCGGGTAATGAAAAACCAGTGGTTCCACACTGGCGATATCGGCATGTTCGATGAAGATGACTATTTTTATTTTGTCGATCGCAAGAAAGATTACCTGCGTCGTCGCGGCGAAAATATCTCCAGCTTCGAAGTGGAAAATGCTTTCCGTGCACATGAAGCCATCGAAGATATTGCTGCGCACGCGGTCCCCGATCAACTCGGCGAGGATGAACTGAAGGTGACCATCGTGCTCAAAGCTGGCGCTCAACTCGATGAAGAAACCTTATGCCGCTGGTCGGTCGATCATCTGCCCTACTATGCGGTGCCGCGTTACTTCGAATTCCGTACTGACTTCCCACGTAGTCCGGTTGGCCGCATTCTCAAGTATGAACTGCGCGATCAAGGCATAACACCAGCCACCTGGGATCGTGAAAAAGCCGGTGTCGTCCTGCAGAAGCGTTGATCACCGACAAGGCCACCATGAATGAGGCAATCCAGCAGCAAATCTTCATCGGTGCCGGCAACAATCGTCTTGTTGCCGACGTCGGTGGTGATGCATCCGCACCCGCTGTGATTCTGCTTCATGGTGGCGGTCAGACTCGCCACTCCTGGGGACAGGCACAACACGAACTGATCAACGCAGGTTACCGTGTGATCTCGTTCGATGCGCGCGGTCACGGCGAATCGGACTGGATGAGTAATGCTGATTACTCACTGGAAGGACAAGTCGGCGACGTGATCGCCGTCGCCCGAGAAGTCGGCGGCAAACCTGCTTTGGTCGGCGCATCGATGGGCGGCGTGAATTCACTGATCGCCTGTGGCAATCACCCGGATTTGGCAAGTTGCCTCATCCTGGTGGATGTCACACCAAGACTGGAACCGAAAGGTGTAGAACATATCCATAAATTCATGGCAGGCAATCCGGATGGATTCGCTACCATCGAAGAAGCTGGAGATGCCGTCGCCGCCTACAATCCGGCCCGGCCACGACCGCGTAATCTGGATGGCCTGCGCAAAAACTTGCGCCTGCACGACAATGGTCGTTGGTACTGGCATTGGGATCCGAAGATCATCGGAGGTGACCGCAATGCCAAACTATCCAATATCTCGATGCAAATGCTGGCCGCATCGGATCGCATCAAGATTCCCGTGGCACTGGTGCGTGGCAAGGAAAGCGATGTAGTCAGTCCGGAAGGTGCGGCCGAATTACGAAGACATATACCGCAGCTTGAACTGGCCAATATTCAAGGTGCAGGCCACATGATCGCTGGCGATCGCAATGATGCTTTCAATGCGGCAGTACGCGATTTTCTGGCGCGGCACATGTCGGCAAAAAAATAGTCGGCCGCTTCAACTGCTTCGACCAACTATATTGCTATAGCAATGTCAATGCGTCGCGAGTTGAACTCGCGACGCATTCTTATTACCAAGCCGAGCGATGCAAGCCACCATCAACCGCCATCAGATTGCCGGTAATGTAAGACGCCTGTGCCGAGCACAGGAACACTGCCAACGATGCCATTTCTTCTGGCCTGCCCGGACGTCCAACCGGAATAAGACCCTTCAACATATCCATTGCACCATCTGGCGACAAGCCTTTTTCTTCCGCCACATGCTCCAGATATTTATACATGCGCTCACTGCCGATCCAGCCAGTACCCAGCGTATTGACGGTGATGCCGTATTGTCCGAATTCGTTCGACAGCGACTTATTGAGCGACACCACAGATGCACGCGCAGTGTTGGCAAGGATGTGCTTGAGCTCCGACGGTGGTTCCTTGGCCGCACCGCTACCTATCGTTACCAGTCGTCCCCAGCCTTTCTTTTTCATGTCCGGCAAGGTTTCGCGCGCAAGAAAGACAACGCTCAAAGTGAGATCGCGAAATGCATCGACAAAATCTTCGCCGTCATGATCGAAGAAGTCGCCAGGTCCCGGTCCGTGAACATTGGTGATGACGATATCAGGCGAGCCAAAGCTTTCTTTTACAACGGACAAGGCGCGTTTGACATCTTTTTCTTTGGTCAGATCGACTGAAACACCAATCGCTTCGCCGCCCGCTTTCTTGATGCTGGCAACAGCTTCGTCGATGGCCTCTTGACCACGCGCCGCAACCACGACCTTGCATCCTTCACGGCCGAGCATTTCCGCACATTGACGGCCTATGCCTTTGCTACCACCCGATACGAAAGCTACTTTTCCTTTGATTCCCAGATCCATGCTATCTCCTTTTAGTCATTATGATTTCTTACTTTTTTCCTGCCTTTCCTTACTTTTTCCTACGTCAAACCGTCTTGCGTGCCTCTGCCGGCATGTGCAGTACCGCCTTGGCGAGAATGTCACGCTGTACTTCATTGGCACCCGCATAAATCGTCGCCGGCCGCGCCATCATTAATTGCCAGTGCAAATCCGTGTGCAAATCAGCGATCTGTACATCGCCGATGACGCCGCCATATTCTGCCGCCATCTCAACGTTGAATTCGGTAATGCGCTGCAAAAGTTCGGATATATATACCTTCAACACCGATACTTCGGCACCGGGCTGACCTTCGGTATCTGCGATGCGGTTACATATCTCTGCGTACAGCAAACGATAGTCATGCAGATCAGCCTGCAGCACCGATAGTCTATCGGTCACACCCAAATCGTTAGAAAGTCCACGTTGCTCTACCAGAGACTCCGCCAGCGCCAGTGCTTTTGACGCCAATGCGGGACTGCCTAGCCACACTCGCTCGTGGCCGAGCAAGGCTTTGGCAACATTCCAACCCTGATCCAATTCACCGACCAGATTCTCCGCTGGCACGCGCACTGCGTCAAAAAATACCTCGCAGAATTCATCTTCGCCGGCAATGTTTGCAATCGGTCGGATGGTGACACCAGGTGCTTTCAGATCGATCAACAAGAAGCTAATGCCTTGCTGCTTTTTCTCGAAGCGACCGGTGCGCACCAACGTGAAGATATGCGTGCCTTCAGTGGCGTGTGTGGTCCATATTTTTTGCCCCGTAACGACAAAGCTGTCGCCGTCGCGCACTGCTTGTGTCCGCAAGCTGGCAAGATCGGAACCTGCTCCTGGCTCCGAGTAACCCTGGCACCAGGCATCTTCGCAAGCCAGAATGCGTGGCAGATAATAGCGGCGCTGTTCATCGGTACCGCAATGAATCAACGTCGGCCCTAGTTGGGTCTCGCCATTGTCGATAATGCGCGCCACACCGAGTCTTTCGATTTCTTCGTAATAGATCAGTTGCTTGCGAAAATTCAGACCCATGCCGCCATATTCGTGTGGCCATGCCGGTGCGCGCCAGCCATGCTCATTGAGCAAGCGCAACCAGTAGCGCAAGTCTTCACCGCGCAAACGCAAAAATGGCCGACGATGATTCTGTCGCCACTCTTGCGGATAATGCTGCTCTAGCCAATTTCTGAATGTGCTACGAAAAACATCATCAGGTAGATCCGCTAGCATCTGACGCTGCAATGGTGTCGCGACAAGATTGGTAACAAGATCATCAGCAATAATTTCAGACATGGGCAACTCCGGCAGCAAGGGCCGCACTGGCCTGGGCAAAATGTCGACGATGCGCATGGGCATCACCAAGAATGGATGCAGACTGCATGGCCGCACGCAGATAAAAGCCGACATCGACTTCTTCCGCGAATCCCATCGCACCGTGCATCTGCACCGCTTGTTTTGTGACCTTCATTGCGGCATCGCCACAGCGTGCTTTAGCCGCACTGATTGCGACGTCGCTTGCATTTGAAATGTCGATAGATTCATCTTGTGGCCAGCAGTCCACGGCATTGCGCCAACTCGCAGCCGCCAGCAAGGTATCGATATGTAGATCGACGCAACGGTGCTGTATCGTCTGAAAACTGCCAATAGGACGATTGAACTGCACACGCTCGCCCACATACTTGATCGTTTTTTCCAGACAGCCGGACGCCAGCCCCGCCAATTGTGCAGACAGCACGATGCGACCTGCCGCCAGAGCACGTCTGAGCGCGACTTCCGCCGACTGCCCCTGCAACAAGGGACGTTCATGTAAAACCGGAGCAGCATCGAAAGTCACCGTGGCATAACTGCCAAGGCCGGACGCGAACAGCTCGTAGCTGACACCTGGTGCATCGACAGCTACGGCGACGACAGCGGGCTCTCCGTCAGCAATAACCTGTACCAGCAATACAGAATCATCTTCCACCGCAGGAACAAAAAATTTTCGGCCAGAAACTTTACCGTCTTTCAATACTGTTGCAGCCGGTTCCACAGACATCTGTCCCGGACGTTCTTGCCATGCCAAGGTGAGAAGTCGTTCCCCAGCGATGATCCACTGAGAAAATTCAGTCGCTGCAGCCGCATCAGAAACGCCATCGTTCAGCGCAACACGTATCAGTTCCGATGGCATACAGACAGCAGCTGCAAAAGGAACTGGAAATAAAGTCCTTCCAAAAACTTCAGACAGCACAACAGCACCATCCAGCCCCAGCTCAGAACCACCAACCGATTCCGGCAGGCAAATGCCCAACCATCCCATTTCCGCCATCTCTCGCCACAAACGACGATCGACCAGCCGCGGCTTCAGTGAATCCTTTTGCAAATTTGCAGGGTCGTAGCGACCTGCGATATAGGTATTTGCTGCATCGCGCAAGATGCTGGAAATATCGTCTGCCACATCCATTTCAATGCTCTCCTCTATATGCGTAAAAGTCATTCCAGCAAACTTTTGACGTCATTTTTTATATACATGCTGCATCGAATTTGCGCATGACATATATCAATAACTAACACTATATCATTTTTTAAATTTATATGGCATTATCAAATCGACCCGGAAGACAAAAAAACAAGCGCCAGCAAAACCATGTTTATTCATTGCATCCAGGAGACCTTGCAAATGAAACTGAACGATCCAGTTGTCGCCGACGAAACGAAGATACAAGTCACAGAAGATGCTGTACCTGCTAGAAGCTGGTACGCCCTTAGCATCCTCACCATGATTTACTCCTGTCACTTTCTTGATCGCACAATGATCTCTATCATTGTCGAACCAGTACGAGCAGAATTCCATTTACACGACAGTCAGATCGGCCTGCTAACCGGCCTCGCCTATGGTGCGACTTTCGCCATCGCCGGCATCCCGATCGGGCTCTTGATTGATCGCACCAATCGCATCAAATTGCTTGCCATTCTGGTGACCATCTGGAGCGGCATGACAATCTTGTCCGGCGTCGCGAACAGTTATATCCAGTTGTTGCTGGCACGCATGGGCGTCGGTGCTTCAGAAGCTGGTGGCTCACCTGCCAGCCTCTCGCTTATTTCTGATCTATTCCCGCCGAGCAAACGCTCCACCGCGGTTGGCTATTTCTTTCTCAGCAATGCAATCGGCGCTACTTTAAGTATCGTCATCGGTGGCTTTGTTACCGCGCAGTACGGCTGGCGCACTGCGATGTTGTTGGCAGGCGTACCTGGCATCATCCTCGCCGCGGTCCTGATACTGACAGTACGCCATCCCAAACGCGGAGCTACCGACACCAGTGGCATTCCACAGGAAGCCGCCGCCTCTCCTCGCGAAGTGATTCATTTCATCGCCAATAACAAGGCCATGCTGCACTTGCTGGCCGGCATCGCCCTTATCACTGCGGCGATTGCCACCATTGGTGCATGGCTACCTTCTTTTGGCATGCGCTTCCATGGTCTATCGATCAAGGAAGCCGGCATCATGGCCGCACTCGCTGGGGGATTCTTCGCTGCAGCCGGATCGGTACTTGGCGGCATGCTCAGCGACAAGCTCGGAAAAAGTGGCGCCAGACGACGCATCGATCTCTGCTTCTTCATTTGCTTCGGTATTTTGCTGTTGGGTTGTGGCGGCGCGCTGATCAAACACACATCCTTGGCGATGGGCATGTTCTGCTTCGCAATGTTTATAGCATTTGCGATTTTTCCAGCCTCTTTCGGCAGCATGCTGAGTTTTACCAAACCGAATATGCGTGGCACTACATCGGCCACCATGCAGGTTTGCACGAATCTGATCGGCTATGGCATGGGGCCTTTTCTGGTTGGCATTCTGAGTGACTTTTACGGCGGCGATCAATCATTGCGTTATGCCATCGCCACCGTGATTTGCATCAGCTGCCCTTGGGCCGCCGTACATTTCATCCTTTCGGCACGTGCCTGTGGCAAACTTCAACGCGCACCCTTGAGCCAGTAATAAAGGCAGTCGTTTGATTGATTGCGAATAATATTTTTGAAGGAGAACAGAGTGAAGAAGTGGCAATGTTTTTTTTGCGGATTTTTTTACGACGAAGCGGCCGGCTTGCCTGAAGAAGGCATCGCCCCCGGCACACGTTGGGAAGATGTACCGGAAGACTGGGCCTGCCCCGAATGTGGTGCGACTAAAAACGATTTTGCGATGATCGAAGTCGCGTGACAATCGACAACGCAACGGTATTGGTGGTCGGTGCCGGACATGCCGGGGCTGAAGCAGCAACAGCCATACGCCAGGCCGGCCATGTCGGTCGCATCGTATTGGCAGGGGAAGAAAATTCTCTCCCCTATCATCGTCCACCTCTATCCAAAGCTTATTTGGCAGGAACTGTGACTGCCGATACTTTGCTGCTCAAAGTCCCTGCCGCTTACGAAAAAGCCGAAATCGAAGTCCTATCTGGCGTACGCGTCGAAAGCATAGATCGCACGACCAAAACGGCAACGCTGTCTGACGGCACGCAAATCGTCTATTCGAAACTGGTACTCGCCACCGGCAGCCGCCCGCGCCCGCTGAGTGCCACCGGACTCAATGCCGACGTCACGCCATCCAATCTTTTTTATCTGCGTACTCTGAACGATGTACAAGACATGCGTGCACATTTTGTCGCAGGAGCGCGGCTGTTGATCATTGGTGCCGGCTATATCGGCCTCGAAGTCGCTGCCGTCGCAATCAAGTCAGGTTTGCAAGTCAGCGTGCTGGAAACGCAGTCACGCGTGCTGGCGCGAGTGGCAGCACCTGCCATCTCGAACTTCTTCGAAAAATTGCATCGCAATGCAGGCGTCGAAATACGTGTTGATGCACAGATTAAAAGTATCCAGCTAGACATGAACAGCATCATCCAGTCGGTCAACCTTGCTGACGGCAGCGAAATTGCCGTCGATCTGGTCATTGCAGGCGTCGGTGTCATCCCCAATTGTGAACTGGCCAGCAATGCTGGTCTTGAAGTCGATAACGGCATCGTGGTCGATGAATTCATGCGCACTTCCGATCCGGACATTCTTGCCATCGGAGATTGTTCCAATCATCCGAATCCTATCTATGCGCGCCGCATACGTCTGGAATCAGTCCCAAATGCGCTGGAACAGGCGCGCGTCGCTGCAGCTGTAATTTGCGGAAAACCGCAGGCCTATGCATCGATTCCCTGGTTCTGGTCCGACCAGTACGAAACCAAACTACAAATGACAGGTTTGTCGCAGGGATACGATCGCACCGTGATGCGTGGCTCTCCAGAGGATAAATCCTTTGCCGTTTTCTATCTGCAAAACGATGTCGTGATTTCGGCCGATTGCCTTAATCGTCCACAAGAATTCATGTTGGCGAAGAAACTGGTGGCGCTACGCCGTGCTGTCGATCCGGCGCAATTGGCAGACGAGAATCTAACGCTGAAGTCTTTACTGGAATCGCTCACCGCCTGAGGCGGACAAAACTTCGTCAGCTTCACGGCAGCGAGTTCCCATTTTTCTATCTGAAATGTTTGCGGTTGATTCAAGCAGGATGATATTGGCCAATCGTCTCTATCACCGTATCGCTATTTGTCACTGTCGTATATAGCGGCAAGAGTTGCTTCGATAAAAAAGTATGCGACTCGGCCGATGCACCGGCGATACAATCTTCCGGTATGACTACCTGATAGCCTAGATCAGATGCGCAAAGCGCCGAACCATTTATGGCAACGTTGGTAGAAACACCAGCAAGAACTACCGTCTGTACGCCCATATTACGCAAAATTTGATCGAGATCTGTGCCGTGAAATGCAACCAGGCTGTAGCTCCTGGCATGCAAAATGTCACCGGGCTGTACCGGTAGTTCTGGCACCGATTCAACATCCACACTACCGATTTTCATGCGGCCGTTCTTGACCGACATACCCATGATGACGCTAGTCACCGGCAAGTCTGCATAATCTGACCTATGCACCACATGCAGATGCACAACAGGCAGTCCGGCGGCACGAAATTCATCTGCAAGTCGTGAAATTTTCTTGACGATGTCACGCGTATTGACTTGCTCAACCAATCCGGGGAACGATGACAAGTCTGCTTCGATCACACCACGCTGGCATTCACTGATCAGCAAAGCTGCCTTCTGCCCTTTGTTCAAACCTCTTATCATGGATATCTCTGGCTTAGATTATTAGAACTGCTGCAAATACGCATCCATACCAGCTGGCGCGACTTTTTTGCCCGGATCGTAAAATGGTGACAAGGTGCCCAGCATGCGCGGCAAGGATGCTTTGGAGACGCGTTTGGCAACGTCCTTCTGACGCTCGATGGATTGCGCCACCTGCTCAGGCGTCATACCCTTGCGATCCTGATTGATCAGATATTCTTCTAATATTGCTGTATGCGTGCGGATATGCTTGACCGCATAAAACAAACCATACAAGCGATACAGCCAAGCGAAGAAGCCTCGACCGCAGATAGCCTGATACACCTGGAATGCAACTTCCCGATGCTCAAACTCTTCTGCCAGATGCCATTTCCACAGATCGACAGCTTCCTTGTCCGCACCATCTAACAGATCGCCCAAATCCTCAAAGAACACCAGAGCAGATGCAGAACCCATGGCCTCGAAACCTTCTGCATAGGCCAAATTAAAACGTAGTGATTTCTCTTTCAGGAAGCGATCGTAATCAGCACGATAAACATCTTCGATGGCTTTCATGCCTTCGTAACCTTGGGCATATAGAGAATTATTGAATGCCAGATGCTGTTTGCAATGCTGGACTTCTTGCTTGATGAAGATATCTAGATCTTCATGCAGCTTTTTATGCTTGGGATCGAGGACCTTCTTGGCCTGTATCATGACCTTGACCAAATATGGTTCGATATGAGCCGGCACTGTCGATGCTGAGTTATAGCGCTGCGAGAACTCCATGCTACTGGCCCAATGGGCCCGAACCTTGGAGAAGTCCAGCTTGGGGAAACGTACTTTCATTTGTGTCTCCTGCAACAGTCATCCGATATGACGCGATGCCGTGCAAAAAATAATTATTATTTTCTGAATTCATCTCACCGTCGCGCATAACAACGCAGGCGGAACCGGTATTCACACCATCGCGCACTTCTTTATGTGTGCTGATTGATGGTTATGCAGAGTCAAAATAAATGATAACTCATCATTTATTAGAGCACACGGACCTGCCACTGTCAATTGACAATCACCATATCAAAATAGATATGGTGATCTGTGGCAAAGCCCCCTCCAATCACTCTCTATTTGCAGCAATTGCCGTCAAACAGAAAATAAATCAGATTACTTGCCCGTGAAAGCAGGTTTGCGTTTTTCGCGGAATGCCGAAATCGCTTCTACGTGATCTGCGGTACGTGCAGCAACATTCTCGTATGCCATACCAACATCCATCATGCTCGCAGCCATCTGGCGCAACGGCACATTGATAGTCGACTTACTCCAGCGCAAAGATTGTGTCGGTAGCGCTGCCAGCTTATCTACGTATTGATCGACATAAGCATCCAGCTCAGCAGCCGGCATAGCGCCGTTGATCAGACCGATCTTGGCCGCTTCCTTGGCATCAATCTTTTCACCAGTCAGCAGGTAATGTTTGGCACGTGCATAGCCAATCAGATGCGGCCAGATAATTTGACCACCATCACCTGAAGTCAGACCAACGTTATTGTGCGGATCACCGAAGCGAGCGGTGTCGGCTGCGAAAATCATGTCGCAGAACAAAGCGACGGTTGAGCCCAAACCGATAGCATCGCCATTGATCTTGCCGATGATAGGTTTGTCGCATTCCAGCATGCCCATGACAACACGTTTGGCTTCACGCACACAACGATAGAACTCTTTCGGATTGTCGTACAACCACTGCATGTACTCGATATCGCCGCCAGCGCTGAAGGCACGGCCAGCACCGGTAACAACGATGATTTCACTCTCTGGATCTTCCACCACGTCGTAGAAAATATGCGACAACTCAGTGTGTGACTCGCCATGAAAACTGTTCAACGTATCTGGCTGGTTGAATGTCAGATACAGCACTTTGCCACGTCGCTCAAAGCTAATAGTTTTGTATTCGGATAATTTCATCGTGATTCCTAATCGAAAAGTATGTCAACGAAAATGCTGCTTGCATGTCTAAAAATGGTAGATCGGTGGGCGCACTCAGGTCTTCGCCACAACCATCTACTCCAAGGTGCCGCGATGCAGATTTATTATAACTGACATTTCATCAGTTTTTAAAAAATTAAATGCATGAATCATTGAACAGTGCATTTACTTCCGTCGACACACAACAAAAGTCGCAGACAAAAAAACAGCCGCAAATGCGGCTGTTAATTCCCTGAACTAGATCGTTATTATTAGTTATTCACAGAAAGGCCCGATATCATTGCCGAGCGGACGGATTCTTCGGTCTTGGCATCCTCCGCCTTGACGCCCTTCGCAGCCTTGGCATTGTCGCGATCAGCACTAGTGCGTAACAGGAAATAAGACAAGGCAGGAATCAAAAGCAACGCACCGACCATATTCCAGATGAACATAAAGGTCAGCAAGATTCCCATATCAGCCTGGAACTTGATCGGTGACCAAGCCCAGGTGATGACACCAGCAGCCATCGTCATGCCGACCAACGCAACAATCTTGCCGGTGAAATCCAGCGAATGCGCATAAGCCTCTGCCAGCGTTGCACCGCGACGTTGCATCGCCAACTGTATACTCAGTAAGTACAAGGCATAGTCGACACCGACGCCAACGCCGACTGCAATCACCGGCAGCACTGCGACCTTGATACCGATATTGAGCCAGACCATCAGCGCTTCACACAGAATGGATGTCAGCAGCAGTGGGATGATCGCCACCAAGGTTGCGCGCCAACTACGGAAGGTAATCAGGCACAACAGAGTCACTGCGCCATACAGTACAAAGTGCATGGTCCAAAAACTCTTCTTGACCACGATGTTGGTTACCGCTTCGATACCGGCATTGCCCGCAGCAAGCAGGAATTCACGATCGGGAGAACCGTGTGTCGCAGAAAAAGCTTCCACTTCCTGCACCACGCGAGTCAGCGTCCCGGCCTTGTGATCGCTCAGATACGCAATCAGTGGCGTGACCGCACAAGTACGATCAGCCAGATCAGGCCTATCTCCCTGGAAAATATTGAAAGCCTGAGCGCGATTGTTTGCATTGCGAGAAATCGCCTGCCATTTAGGACTACCTTCGAACATGCCCGAAGTCCCGCGGCGGATACCATCAGCTAACGAGAACGTAGTTTGTACACCCGGCACCTGACGCAGCGCAGCGCCCAAACGGTCCGCTTCAACCAGCGTCGGATAGGAATAGCATTCACCCTGTTTTGTCTTCAGCATCACCACAAACTGATCAGTAGAAAGACCATAGTTGGCAGTGATGAACGCAACGTCCTTGTTGTATCTTGAGTCAGGCCGCAGTTCCGGTGCGCCGGGATCAAGATCGCCGATCTGAATATCCTTACGCACCACCATCGCCATGCTAGCCAAGCCAATTGCCACCAGAATAACGATGATGGCATTGCGCCGTTCGCACAGACTGATCAGACCAGCGCGCACATAACGGAAAACACCCGTCGTTGCAGCCTTGTCCTCATTCATCACGCTGCGTTTTGCCGCCTTTTCACTCACGCCGGTATAAGACAACATCACCGGAATCAGCACCAACTTGGTAAAGATCAGCACCGTCACACCGACGCTGGTAGTCAGCGCCATTTCACGTATCGCCGGGATATCAATAATCATCAGCACGGCAAAGCCGACGATGTTAGTCAACAAAGCCGCCAGTCCGGCCATGAACAAACGTCGGAAGGTATAGCGTGCAGCAACGTATTTGTGTGTGCCGCGCCCGACATCTTGCATGATGCCGTTCATCTTTTGCGCACCGTGCGACAAGCCAATAGCAAAGATCAGGAACGGCACAAGTATCGAATACGGATCGAGCACATAGCCCATCAATTGCAGCAAACCTAACAACCACACGACACCCAGCAATGCCATCACCACCAGCAGCACCGTACTGCGTATGCAGCGCGTATAGAGCAGCACAAACACGGCAGCAATCAGTGCGGATAAGCCGAAATACATCATCACGTCATACAGACCATCAATCAGATCACCGGCCAATTTGGCGAAACCGACGATGTGAACCTTGAACTTGTCGGTCTGCATCGAGCGTACTTCTCGCTCCAACTGACGCGAGAATTCTGCGTAGTCCAGTTGTGCACCAGTCTCCGGATTTTTCTCGACCAAGGGCACAAAGATCACAGAGGATTTCAGATTGTCGGCAACAAAACTACCGACGATACCGGCACGCGCGATATTGATCTGTAATTGCTTGGTCGAGTCTTCGCCACCGTCCCAACGTTCTGGCATGACGGCACCGCCGCGATAGCCCTCTTCCGTAATCTCGGTCCACCGCAGACTGGAGGTCCAGAGTCCACGCATGAACGCGCGATCAACGCCTGGCATCAGATACACCTTGTCGTTAATGCTGCGCAAGGTTTCCAGATAATCTTTATCGAAGATATCACCGCTGGTATTTTCCAGTGAGATACGAATCGAGTTGCCCATGCCACGCAACGATTCGCGGTTCTCCATGTAATTCTTGATATACGGATGAGAGCCAGGAATCATCTTGTCGAAACTGGCATTCACCGGCAACTTGGAAGCATGCCAGCCGAGAAAGGCTGTCATCAGCACGCAAATGCCAACCATGATGGCACGATGATTGAAAATAAATCGCTCAAGCCACGATCCGCTGTTACGGTCGAACTTGCTCAAGTCCGTAATCACTGGCAAGTCAATTGACCGGTCCGATACTGCCATTTGGTGCTCCGTATAAGTTAATACTGTATGGATGACAGGCCGTTATTTCAGCTTGACTTGTTGTACGCCGGACAGACCGACCACCACCACGTTATCTGCTCCCGTCGGCACAACACCCGACAACAAAGTAGGACGTGGGACACGTATGGATTTGAAATTGCGACCAGCATCGTCGCTAATCAAAAGATTACCGGCCTGACTGGTCAACAGCATGCGCCCGCGTCCAGCAGAAGCTGCAGCGGTCAGTGTGGACATCACACCTGTATCGATTTTGCTCCATGATTTACCTGCATCGACGGAACGATAGGCATTGCCTTTCAGGCCAGCTGCAACGACAGTATCGCCATCGATCGCCAGGGTAAAATAGCTACCTTGATAACCAGTCTGCACCGGGACAAAGCGTTTGCGCTCGCGATCAAAGCGAAACACGATGCCCTTTTCCGACGCAATATAAATATTTTTACCATCCGAGCGGATAGCATTGAAATGCAGCAACTCACCATATTCGACATCTTCGATACGTGACTGCCAGGTCTTGCCACCATCTGCAGTCGATAGCAATGTACCGAAGGATCCGCAGATGAAACCGTGCTGCGCATCTTCAAACCAGACATCCAGCAAGGCCTGTTCCGGTCCGTTTTCATAATTCAGCTTTATGTCCTGCAGCAAATGCTTGCTGCTTTCATCACCGCCATCGACAAGTTTCTGGAAGCGTGCGATCAACTGTGTGGCGGCCATACGTCCGTCAAACTGTTTGTTCCAATTTTTGCCGCCGTCTTCGCTATGCAATACGACGCCGTCATGCCCTACCGCCCAACCTTGCTGCGTAGTAGGAAAATTCACTGCCAATAAATCAGAAGATACCGGGGAACCTCGTTGCACCCAAGTCGTACCCGCATCTTCGGAAGTAATAATGAGACCACGTACACCAACCGAGACCAGACGATTGCCGGCGGCAGCTATTCCCGACAGTGGTGTGTTCGTGATCAGATGGGTAGCTGGAGCAGCAACATCAAGAGGATCCTTGAAACTGTCTGCAATGGAATAAGTGTGTGCTACTGAAAGAACAACCGCGGCTGCTAATACGAATTTACGCAATTCCATAACTCCTTGCCAGGTACAGCACGAACAAGCTGAACATCTAGTACTGCTCAGTCTGATACTTGCGTTCTTACTTGCTCTCCTACTGCGATCAGAGAAGGCGGCCGAACCCGGCGCGCCTTCCTGATTCAGTAAATTACCGCACTCCGCCGCCAGCCATCGCGTCGGGTGTAAAGTAATTTTCAGGACGTGGTGGCACTTTGTACCAGCCAGTATCCTCAGGACGATTGCCTGCAGGCTTAGCCTGATTACCATAAATGCCGCGGTTCATGTCATAGAGGACATAATTACCACCGCGTGGTCCCGGCCAGTCGTATTGCTGCCATACCGGTAAATGCATCAAGTGATGTGGCTTATCGGACTGATCCAAGCTGTAGTAAATAACTGGGATCCAGCTATCTTCGTCAATGTAGAAAACTTTCTTTTTCTGCACATGACGCTCACCAGCTTTCAATGTTGCCTCGACCACCCAAGTTCTATGCAATTCCCAGCGAAAAATATCCGGGTTCGCATGGCCCTTTTTCATCGTATCTTCAGTGGCAGAGCTGATGAACTTGTAAGAGTTATACGGAACGTACATCTCTTTCTTGCCTATCAGTTTGAAATCGAACTTATCCATCTTGCCGTCAAAGCCGTTGATTTCATCGAAAATCAGAATGCCGCCTGATGTGGTCGATACCGTGTCGTACTTGAACTCCGGTGCCATACGTACGCGACGTTGTCCCGGCACATAGCTCCATGCAGCTGCATCTTTCAAATCAGCACGCAGATACTGATAGCGCATCTGCTTGCCTCCGACCTGGGATGCGGGGTATTTCATGGAAGAAATTAGCACCCAGAACGGTTTGCCATCTGGTATTGATGTCAGTGAATTATCCCAGTACGGATTCCAGTTCTCGACGGTTTGGAAAGACGTATTGGTATAGGTTCCTGAGGTATCCATCAGGCCAGCATCGATAGTGCCCGTCATGTGGACCGGCTCGAATTTAACAAACGAATTCCACATCACCTCGTAACCGTTCTTCGGAATTGGAAACGGTACCTGCGCATGTGCGCCAGCAAGCCCAGGAGCATTGCCGACCAACTTCGGATTCATGACGCGCTTGATGGTATTTTCATATACCCAATCCTGAAAGCAGATCGAACGACGCGTTGGATAGATATCAATCGCCATGGTTGGGTAACGCTTGAACAATTCCTTGGTCGCTTCATCCAGCTTGTCTGCATACTGACTCAGATTGGCTGGTGTGATGCGGAACAATGGTTTGTCGCTCGCATATGGATCGACATACGGTGCACCGCCAGCATCACCCCGGGTCGGTTTATATCCGGCCGGTGGTTTGCATAGGCCGCCGTCCCATGCTGGAATTGTTCCCGCTTTATTACCAGCCTTCTCTGCACCGATAGGTGTCAGTGTCGTACCAAGCTGCTTCACTTCTTCCGCGGTGGGCGCGGCAAATACATGGCCGGCTACCAAAGCCGCGGCAATGACGATCAAACGCTTTGCATGCTGCATGAGCTGTCTCCTACTTTGCAAGGTGGGGTGCGGGTGAAATTTCCACCCGTCGTTATAAATTTCTTATTATCAGAAGGTTGTCTTGAACGTGAAAGACAGCCAACCGTGATTGTTTTGAACCGCGCCGCCATTCGTTGTCGTCGCGACTCCCAGAGCATTGGTTGCATACTGCGCATACGAATCCACATAACGCAGCGAAAAATCGTAACGTGAATACAGCGTACCTGCAACACCCAGCGACCAGGAAAGAGCGCCCTCATTACCACCACCGAGTGCAGCACCATTACCCTTGATCTGATACGCAACGGTAGTCGGCATCGACAGATCCCAACCTGGCATGGCTTGTGGCCACTGAGGTGTGAAGTTGATATTGGTACCCCAAGCATCTTTAGTAGAGCACCCTGTCGAAATACCACCCGTTTTAGCGCAAGCATAACCAATGCCGTTATAACGGTCAGCATGCGATGTCACCGACAGCAAGCGACTATAGTTCAATTCGACGGATAGAGTACCACCGTCCCATAGCGCGCTCTTAGGCAACAGATACACGCCGTTGACCAAGGCATGCATAGTATTACCGCGCGCACCTTCTGCCTCCTCATAAGTCGGGCTAACACCATTCGCCGGCGTTACTTGATACCCACTGGTCGAATTCAACGCCGTATTCTTGCGATAAGAAATTTCCGAACCCAGACTCAAAGAATTGAGATTTTTAGTAAAACTCAAACCAAACAATTCTGTATCACGTGCAAATGCCAAGCGTATTGCAGCAGGTAGCGGTGAAGGTGCCTTCATTTGACTAAAACTCCAAGGCAGTTTCTCGTCAAACTTGCGGTAGTACAAACCCACCGTACCATTCATCCACTCTGGGCTCCATCGCGTATTCAGACCGAAATCGCCACGATTTTTTGGACGAAGATCAGGCCCATTCGGAATCACAGGCGCCACATTGGCAAAGTCAGACCTTGATCCATCGCTGCCGGCGAAGTAGGTACCACCAGGAACAAGACGGTACGGATTCCATTCAAATGAGTAATAAGCACCAACCGACACTTCGTCGGTTAAGGACCATTGCCCCGAAATCTGCTTCTGCGGCAAGAAGGTTTCTTTCGCTTCCACACCAGGACTGGTCGCGGCTTTAATGGTATCAACCGGGCCTTGGGAATATGCAATGCTGTTACCGAGCGTGTACAACGATTCACCCCAGTACACATTGTGCTTACCGGCTTTGACGTTCAAAGACGTCGATCCCAAATCGAAGCGACCAAATACAAATGCATCGAGGAACTCGCCCGATGGACCGGCAATATAGCGCTTGGCATAACCGTTGTATTGTCCGCCTTGATAATTGCTTTGATTCGGCAATGCAGGATTAGGCCACGAGCGACTGCCGTAAGCACCATCCGCCCATCCTGCGGCACTGACGCGAAAACCGTATTTTCCTTTGTACGTAAAATCGAACTCGGAAAGAATATCGAGGCGATTGGCGATCATGTCACCGCTTTTCCCTCCACCTTCCGATTCATCGAATCCCGGGTTTCTGTAGAAAGCAGAATTGCTATTCTCCGCACGCCAACCGGCGTTATAGCGAATCGTATTATCCCAACGCATTTCGACATCGGGATTGTCCGTGTTGATGGCACCAGCCTGAGCAACCCCACTTACCGCTGCTGCTGCCGCAAATACCGACCAGATTGATAGTGCAATTCTGGTTGGCATTAGGCCTTTATTCGTGTCCTTTTTCATTCTCCTCCGACTCCTTTTTATGGTTATCAACGTATCGGGAATTTCAAGACCAGCTTCGCTTGTCAGGCTTACTTTTTTCATTTTTAATTACTGACACATCATCAGTTTTTGTAGTAAGCCACAGATCTAAATTTGCGTCAACAGGAAATTCTCAACAATTTCTACACGCAAAAAAAAGGGAATAAATTAAAAATAAACAGAAAATATCGCAGCATTTTCTGTTTATATTTTTACTCATAAAATTAAAAAGTCGCTTGTACACTGACGATCCAAACAGATAATTTATTTTGTGCAAAGCAACATAAATCATCACAATAAAAAAAATTACACGATCAGAGAATGGTTTTCGATGTTTCAATAACTGATAATATGTCTGTTATTAACAACTTCCAAGAAAGTATTCTGATGCGAATTTTTGCTGCGACTCCTAGATACATTCAAGGCGCAGGGATTCTATCCGATCTAGGCAAACACACTGTGCGATTAGGTCAACAACCGTTTCTGATTGCCGATAGCGCCGTGCTGACGCTGCTGGGAAAACAAATGGAATCCGCCATTAGCTCTGCAGGCATGTCGCTTGGTATCGCAGAATTTCCTGGTGAAATTACACACGCAATCATTACTGATCTGACCGAACAAGCGCGTGCTCATGGCACGGATGTCGTCATTGGTGTCGGTGGCGGAAAAGCCATCGATGCGGCCAAAGGCGTTGCCTTATCACTCGGCATACGCATGATCAGTGTGCCGACCATAGCCTCTAATGACGGGCCTGCCAGTGCATCGATTGCCGTGTATGACGATCAGCATTTGATGGTCGATGTATTGCAGCTGAAACAGAATCCGGATCTGGTATTGGTGGATAGCGCCATCATTGCTCAAGCACCATTACGTTTTTTTCTGGCCGGTATCGGTGATGCCATTTCTAAAAAATTCGAAGCCGAAGCTTGCGCCAAAGCAGGAGCAAAAACTTTATTTGGCGCGCAGGTTTCTCATACCGGCATGGCAGTAGCCGATGCCTGCTATCGATTGATACGCGAGCATGCACAGGTAGCGGTGACAGCCGTGCGTGAACAACGCGTTACACCAGAAGTTGAATCCGTCATTGAAGCGACTGTCTTGCTCAGCACATTGAGTTTTGAAAATGGCGGCTTGTCGATCGCACATGCCATCGCACGGGGTTATTCACACTTGCCGCGAGCAGCAGGTACGCTGCACGGCGATCACGTCGCCTATGGCTTGCTGGTACAGCTGGTACTCGAACAAAGAGAACCCGCGATGCTGCAAGAGTTGCTGACGTTTTATCGCGATATCGGCCTGCCCTATCGACTCGCGCATTTCTGCAAAGGCGAACCCGATGCGGACGAAATTCAACTACTCGCCGATAGCTCGATGCTGAGTCCTAGCGCTGCGCGCTTCACTCCCAAGGTAGATGCCACGCAGTTGGCAAAAGCCATCGTGACCGTGGAAAAACTGGAAGTATGACTATTTCTGAAAATCTCCTTTCCTCTACATACGGCAGCGGCTGCTATCGCCGACGTGTGATCCTGATTGCCGATAAACATGTGGTCACTGCTGCATTGGAAGATGACTACCATCACTTTGTCTTGCAACTGCATCACGATGGTAGTCATGTCACTGGTATTACATCCGATGCAAAACGTTTCCCATGGAGTACCTGCCCATCTGCCTCCCCTAAGCTCCAGCAATTGATAGGTGCACCCTTGTCGTATGAAGTTTTGCTCACACAAGCCGGTCTCGACGCGCACACGCAGTGCACGCATCAACTGGACCTGGCTGTAGCAGCAATCATGCAAGCTGTACGCGGTGGTCATCGTCAGTACGATGCTGTAGTCAGCGACGCGCAGGGAGACCGTTGTACAGCAGCGCTCAGTGTGGATGGCCAACAAATTATTGAATGGACGCTAGACGGCAGCACCATCGTCGCCCCAGCGGCACAAGCGGGGCTCAATCTACGCAAGATCAACATGGCAGCAATGACACTGCAAGATATAGACGAAATACAGGCATTTGGGCTGTTGCGTCGCGCTGTGATGATTGCCGGTGGTCGCCGTTTCGACTTTGATAGATTGGTAGACATGAGCATATTTGCAGAACGCATGACTGGTGCCTGCTTTGCCTTCCAGCCGGAACGCATACCTTTGGCCAAACGCGCTAAGGGTTCGATACGTGATTTCACTATCAGGCCAGAATTTCTTCTGCAAGAATTCTCATCGCACCCAAATAAGCTTTCTTCTTGAAGCGACAAGCTTGCTGTTGTGTGCAACGGCAAGCTTGTGATTTCGCACAAAGACTTGAACTGAAATTTGCTACGCCCCAGCTTCGCTTATGCAGTCGCTTGACGCAAGGTCGATGCCGGCGGCACCCACTCCTGCTCTTCAACTGTGGCATCAGGATTAAATCGTTTGGACCAGGTGCGTGCTTTGCGCCAGCCTGGCCATTCACTTGCCGTCAGCGCTGGATCTTCTCTGAAAATCTGGTTATGCCAGATATTAACGTCCTGCGGCAACGCTATTTTTGCCTCATTCAAGCGCTCTTCGTAAGCCGCCGGATTATCTTCGATCCGACTGATCCAGTAAGTAGCAAAAATCTCTGCGGTGTCTTCATCGACCGGTGTAGAGTTAATGCAGACCACACGAACACCTACCGGCGTATGCTCGACATTGATACTGACGCCCATGCCGGACCAGTGAATGATGATGGTATTGAGCGTTGCATCTGCCGGCATTCGCCCTTCTGCCCAACGACGACCGAAACCAACCTTGGCACTCCACTCCCATTGCCCGATATTTTCCGACAATACCGTAGGCGAATCTTTGGTGTGATGCGTGAATTTAAAATGATGTGGATCAACGATATTTTCCAGCAACATCTGCGGATGCAAATGCAGGTTTGGCCAGTGGCTGCGTGCTTCTGCAGCGGGCGGATCAAATTTGAATTGCTGTACGTGATCACCAAAATCATTCAAGGCATCAGGTACTTCCCAGAGCGGCTCTCGCCCTTGCACATCGTGCCAGAGGTAGATGGAATCGTTTTTTTCAAGGACATGCCAGACCTTTAACTGCCGCGTACGATTGGGTGCATCTTCCTGATAAGGAATCCGTGCGTTGCGGCCATCCGGTCGCCATACCCAGCCATGGAAAGGACAGGCAATCCCATCATCAACCACACAACCACCGTGCCCAAGATGCGCGCCCAGATGCTTGCAATGCGCCTCCATGATGCGGAGTTTTCCCTGCTTGCAGCGAAACGCGACCAAGTCTTCACCAAAATAACGCAAGGGCTTTACCGTACCAACAGCAAAATCGGCTGACCAGCCAACCTGAAACCAACCAGTCAACTTCATGTTCAAACTTGCATGAATCATTATGTCTCTCCTTAGTTCTACTATCGTCTTATGAATAGCTGGTAAGTGATGCATGAGCTGAAAAATGCGGGACTAGCGCGAACCGTTTCCCCTTGTTTGGAATATTTCTATGTAGGCTCTGGTTCAGCAACAAAATATGAAACCAGCGGTTCAGCATTTCCCTCATGCATCGCCCACAATTGTTTTTCGGTTTCAATATCGGCCAGCGTGGCGCGATTGCGTTGTCGCAAATACTGATCCCAGGAGTCGACCAAAAAACGTTCGATATATACGTCCTCCTGTTCCAGATCGCGATAGACCCGCCAAAAGCTGGCACCATCACGGCGCCGCACTTTGCCAAACGCATGCAAACGACGCAGGAAATCAACACGACTGGCTGCTGCGATCTGATACCGCACTTGAATCGCAACCGGAGCATCGGTCGGCACCTGCACATCCGCCAACACGATATCGCTCGCCATGGATACATCCTCTAACTGCGTTGCCTCTGCATCATTGACGATGCGTGCCGGTCGACGCTGCATGATCCACAACACCAAGCCCATCAGCGCTGCACTGGCCAGCAGCGTATTTGAGGCTCCCAATTTATCGGCAACACCTCCCCAGAATGCACTGCCTATCGCCATCGCTCCTTGAAACGCCAGCATGTAAATGGAAAGCACACGTGCGCGTATCCAAATCGGCACCGAGGATTGCAAGGTAATCATGTTGGTATTACCCACACACAGCCAGGCAACACCAGCCACGAACAGCGCAGCGCAGACTATGATCATGTCCGGCACTAATGCAGCCGTCAGCATGGCGACGGCATACAGCACGACAGCGATGGCCATCATGCGATTCATTTCCAGCAATGAACGCAAACGCGGCAACATCACGGCACCAACCACCGAACCAACACCCATACTGCCTAGCAACAAACCGTAGCCGCTGGCACCACTATCAAGCTCACCAATGGCAATCAATGGTAGTAAAGCCCATAAAGAACTCGATACGCCGACGAATGCGGCGGTGCGTAAGACCTGCGTTTTAACCACGTCCGAATGACGCACATAGCGCACAGCGCTATGCAATCCGGACCACAGGTTTTCCGGTGGGAGATTGCTGCGCCGTTGCGTATTTTTCCAGCACAACAGTACTGCCAGCGCAGCCAACAACAAGAGCACGCTGCTGACAAACACCAGTTGCACACCCTGTGATGCCACCACGACGCCAGCCAAGGCTGGCCCCACTGCACGCGCAGAGCTATAAGACACCGACGTTAAGGACATGGCCGATAGCAGCAGCGGTCGTGGCACGGCCTCAGTTTGCGAGATGTACCAGGCAGGTCCTTGCAGAGCAAAGCCGGTGCCAAGACAGAAAGTGAAAAACAATAGCCACCAAGGCCCCATCTGGCCCGACCAGAACAACAGGCAGAGTGCAGCAGCAATCGCAACCATGAAGCCAAGAACGGCGATCAGATATCGACGACGATCAATCAGATCAGCCATGACGCCCGACGGCAATGCAAAGATAAATGACGGCAGAGCGCTGGCCGTTTGAATCAATGCCACCATCAGCGGTGAAGCATGCAAGGAAACCATCAACCATGCTGCCGCGACACTATGCATCCAGATTGTCAGATTGACCGCTACGCTCGCCAGCCATAACCAGCGAAAGCTGGTGCTACTCAAGGCACTCCACAGGCGCTTATCTCGTTCCGTACTCACAGTCCGTTCTCCTGCTGCTTTATTGATTTATTCGCTACTTTTTTGACACGCATTACCCTGACCAGCTATCGCTCCAGCTTTAATCTGGCACAGGGTATTTGTGCCAAAAATGCTTTCTGATATAAAGTTCAGTCTGATACTGGCAAAAAGTGAGCCGCTTGCACCAAATCCTTGCCTTGCCAACGCCATTACGTTATAAATAAATCATAGTCAGCTTCATTTCAGAGCAGTCTCAACGTCAAACCCTCAACTAAAAACATAGCGGAAGCCCCATGAACACTGAAGTAACAAAAAACAAACAAGGCCAAACACTAGGACGTAAAGGGCAAGAAACTCGAACCAAACTGATGGAAGCAACACGCCAATTGCTCTCCATCCAATCACCAGTCGAACTAACAGCTGTCTCCATCGCCGCTGCCGCCGGCACTTCTCCGGCCAGCTTTTACATGTATTTCGACGACACCAAAGACATCCTGTTTGCTCTCAGCGAAATTGCCGGAGAAGACATGGCTGCAATTCATTCGATTTTCGATGAACCCTGGTCTGCTGAAAACATCGAAGGACAAATGATCAAAGTCGTCAATTCGGTCAATGAAGTTTGGTCGAATCATCGCGAAGTACTACAGTTCCGTAACATGGAAGCAGACCGCGGCGACCCACGTTTCGAAGAACTGCGCATGAATACTTATGTGCCCTTCATCGAACGCTTTGCCCAACGCATCATGGCGTTCAACCCAGCGCAAGGCACCCGCCGTCGCGCCGACATCTATGCAGAGGCAACCATCTTGCATGCTGCAATGGAGCGCCTCGCAGCAACCGAACCATCGGTCATGGAGAAAGGCCTCGGCCTCAAACGCATTACCAACAATCTGGCACGCATCGCGGCGCTCGTACTGTCTTCAGGCATCCCGCTCGAAGTACTTGAACCTGTCAAGGCAATACCAATTACTCGCGCCAAAGCAAAGTCACGCTAATAAACTTGCAGTACTCCCAGAGACGCCAAACGCTTCAAAAGTTTGGCGTCTTTGGGGATTAACACACTTGCAGACGCTCGGCTTCTGCCAGGCGCTCCAGATGAAAATGCGAACTGCCCAGCGCATACTCGATCGCCGTCATTCTCTTGAAGTAGTGACCAATGACATACTCTTCGGTCACACCAATTCCACCGTGCAGTTGTATGGCTTGACCGCAAACAAACTTTCCACTACGACCGACATGCACTTTGGCCGCCGATAAGGCACGCCCCCGCAACACCGGATCAGCGTTCATCGATGCCAGTGCTCTGTGTACCATCCCACGCGATAATTCCAGTTCAGTTAGCATCTCACTCATGCGATGTTGCAATGCTTGGAAGGTGCTGAGTGCGACGCCAAATTGTTTGCGTGTCCGCAGATAGTCGCGTGTTATCCATAAGGATTTTTCCATCAAACCTATGGCTTCGGCGCATAGCCCCAGCATGCCGTGTGCATAACCGTTCTCCACGGCGGGAAAGGCTGCACCGATCTCACCCAATACATCAAAACCAGAGACTTCTACATCATTCAAATCGATATCCACACACCAGCGATTATCGATAAGACGTGTTGCATGCACGTTCAAGCCCAGCGCATCGCGTTTGACTACAAACAAACTAATACCAGAACGATCAGACGTTGCACCAGACGTGCGTGCCGAGACGATAAATCGATCAGCAGCATTCCCACCTATCACTAATGACTTGTTGCCATTAAGGTGCCATTTTTTGTCTGTAAATATTGCTGTTGTGGCGACATGTTCTATCGTGCCGAGAGCTCCTGCCTCACCGTGCGCCAACACTGGGCGTGCCTGACCTTCTGCCAGTTCGGACAACATATCTGCGGCTCTATTGTCACCACTCGCCATGATGGTTTGTGCGGTCAACACTGCAATCGCCCAGAACGGTTCCACACACAAAGAACGACCAAGCTCTTCCATCAAGATCGCTGTCTCAATCGCTGAACCACCGAAGCCACCGCATTCTTCTGGCAAGGACATGCCCAGCCAACCGAGTTCGGCAAACGTATTCCAGTGCGCTACGTCGAAGCTGCCACGTGCAATCAAAGAGGATCGGCTATCGAACGCGCAATGATCTTCCAAAAAGCGGCGCGCGCTGTCTTGCAGCATTTGTTGTTCTTGCGTCAGTTGAAAATCCATGCTTACAGCTCCAGGAATGAACGTGCAATGATGGTGCGCTGAACTTCGTTGGCCCCGCCATAGATAGTCGTAGCGCGACGATACATATAGTCGGCCAGTACACCCGGAGCATGCGCCGGCCCTGGTGGCCAGCTTGCGACTTCCAGTGCTGCATCATGCGGATGCTCATAAAAATATGCGCCGTAATCGCCCAAGGCCTCGACCTGCATCTCGCCTATTTTTTGCAGCAGTTCAGAACCGCGCACCTTCAACAGCGATCCGACCGGCAATGCGGTGCTGCCACCCTTGCGCTCATACAGTGCGCGCAGCGTCAACCACTCCAGTGCCTGAAGATCTATATCCAACTGCGCCAGCCGTGCCGCGAAACCCGGTGTATCGATCAAGCGTCGCCCCTGCGCATTGGCCTTGTTCGACATCGCTCGCAGTTGCGCCAGATTGCGCTTGTTGCGCGGCCATTCGGCGCTGAAGGCACGTTCCAGATCGAGCAAGTGCTTGGCGTAACTCCAGCCTTTTCCTTCTTCTCCCACCAAGTATTTCGCAGGAGTACGCACGTCGTCGAAGAAGACTTCATTCAGGCTATAGCCTTCGCCAATGTCAATAATGGGACGGATCGTGATGCCTGGCGCATGTCTATCAACTAGCAGCATGGAGATACCACGCTGACGCGCTTCCGGATCTGTCTTGACCAACATGAAAATCATGTCCGCCGACTCGACGAAAGATGTCCATATCTTCTGACCATTGATGACATAGTCATCGCCATCACGTACCGCGCGAGTCGACAACGAACCCAAATCTGAACCAGCGTTAGGTTCTGAAAAACCCTGCCCCCAGTACACATCACCATTAAGTATGCGCGGCCCGAATTCCCGTTTCATTTCCTCGCTGCCGAAAGTCATGATGACCGGGCCTATCATTTTGAAACCGGCGGTATCAACTGTCGGTGCACCAGCCATGAAACATTCTTCGTCAAAGATGAACTGACGCACTGGCGACCAGCCTGGCCCACCCCATTCGCGCGGCCAGTTCGGCCCCGACCAACCTTTTTTGTTGAGCACCTTGGTCCATGCGCGCATATCGTCGCGCAAGAAATGAAAGCCGCGCGAATTGCGCTCAGCCATATCCGCAGGCAAATTTCCACTCAGGAAACTTCGCACTTCTTCTCTAAAGGCAACATCGGCGGGATCGATGTCAAAATTCATGGAACACTCCAAAAGACAAAATTAATCTAGCGGATATGCAAGCCATATCCGTTACCTATTCCGTGTGCGTGCCAATACTGTGGCGCTCAGCTTTGATTGAAAGGCAAACCCTTATCGGGTCGATAATCCTGAGGTAATCCAAGTATGCGTTCAGCCAAGGTATTGATCAGTACCTCGTCAGTGCCACCGGCAATACGCAAAATTGGATCCATGTAAGCGCGAGTAAAATTCCGCGTGGAAGAAACTTCTACCGGCATAGAAACACCACCGGCACCGAGTAAGTCGACTGCCAATGCGCCGAGACGCTGCCGTGTCCGTCCTAGCAATAATTTTCGAATCGCGCCTTCCGGCCCGGGCATATTTCCCTGCGCCATCGCAGTGATTGCCCGACGGTGGATGGAGCGTAAACCTTGACGTTCTATGAAAGCCTGAGCGATTGCAGCGCGCACTTCTCCATCTTGTAATGCAGGAACACCATTGATACGGGACTTGGCCGCAAGTTCTACAAATGCTTCCAGCGTTGGTCCGTAACCGGACTCATCGGTGACCGCATAACGTTCTATCATCAAGGTCTCGACCGCCACCTTGAAACCGCCACCCACAGCGCCCAAACGTTGACTGTCCGGGATGAACACGTTATCGAAAAACACTTCATTCAAATCCGCTTCATCTACCATGCGGCGTATACCGCGCACAGTGACGCCAGGCGATTTCATATCGACGTAAAAATAGGTCAGCCCTGAGTGTTTGGGAACCGTCGGATCGGTACGCGCGATGATGACGCCCCAATCGGCGAGTTGCGCCCAACTGGTCCATACTTTTTGGCCATTCAACAGCCAGCCATCATCTTTGCGTTCTGCTTTCAAACGCAAGGCGGCAAGATCAGACCCTGCAGCGGGTTCGGAGAACAACTGACACCAGATCTGTTCGCCGCGTATCGCTGGCGGTGCCAAACGCAGACGCTCTTCTTCAGACGCATAGCGCAACATGATAGGTAGAGGATTGCTTAGGCTGATGCTGAAGTAGAGCAGAGGCAAGTCATAGCGCATCTCTTCTTCACAGAAGACTATTTTTTCAAGTTCGCTGCGACCACCACCACCGTATTGTTTCGGCAAGGTCAACGCTGCATAGCCGTGCTCGGCCTTGCATGCTTGCCAGGCCCGTGCCAATGCAACATCTTCATCGAAACTCAATCCCTCCCGGGCGGTACCGGAATAACGTGGCGCATGTTGCGCCAGCCAGGTGATCGCGTTTTCCCGATAAAGCTGAAGATGCAGACCATCTGTGCCATCCAATGGATTCATTGGTCTCCTCCCATTTTTATGCTCGTTGTTTTATTTATTGTTTCTGCTCGTTACTTCTACTTGCATACATAGATCTGTCTGATGCATATCACGCAGGACTTCCGATTCCCATTCCTGACTCATTCAGTAGACGCTCGCGCCAAACGAATGCGCAACCAAGCTCTACAGCCAACGCGCGCGAACGGCGATAGTGATGGTGCGGCATGGCTTCCCAGGTAACGCCGATGGCGCCGTGAGTTTGAATATTTTCTCGTGCAGCAATTTCGTAAGCGTCGATTGCACCGACTCGTGCGGCTGCAGCCAAGGCCTTCCACGATGCATCGCCGTGCTCCAGCGCAGCCAGCGCATCCAAGGCACAGCCACGCGCAATTTCTATGCGCACATACATGTCTGCCAGCTTGCTCTTGATCGATTGGAAGCGACCGATCGGCTGCCCGAATGCCTTGCGCTCCAACGCATAGTCACGCGCCATCTCAAGACAAATCTGAGCGCCCCCCAATTGCTCGAACGCTGTCACCAGCGCTGCTGCACTGGCGATTTCCCATAACTGAGCAACAGCAGCATCGCCGCTCACCAAGCTATGCGCTACGGCAGCGTCAAATCTCAACACAGCGTAAGCACGACTGTTATCGATCGTCGCTTCCAGCGTGCGCGTAACGCCAGATTGATTCAGCGCAACGAGAACCAGATGCAACACTCCATCCTGCTGCGCTGGCACCAATGCATAATCTGCACTCGCAGCAAAAGCAGTGATTGCCGTCTGCCCGTCCAGCTTGCCGTCTTTGTATGAAACGGCAGGATGTAGTGCCAGTCCGGCATCCCCCTCTTCCTGCACAACCAGACAGGCTTGCTGTTCACCACTGACCAGCGATAAAGCGATTTCTTTTTGCACATCACCAGTGCCACTGTTCAACACTAGTCGTGCAACACTGGCTGACATTAGTAACGGCAAGGAAATCGCCTTACGTCCTAGTTCTTCGGCTAACACACACAGACCGCTCCATCCAAGCCCGATACCGCCGTGCTCTTCTGCGTGCAAGATGGCAGGCCAGCCCAGTTCAATTGCGCTTTTCCAGGTTTGGCGATCCAGAGTGCCTGGTTGCTCAAACAGTGTCTTCAGATATTCTGGCTGGGCCGCGTCATCGAGAAAACGTCGTGCCTGATCGCGGATGATGTCGAGTTCGTCTTGATGTTCGTTCATGCTATCCCCTCATTTCGCAGCGACTGCTGCGTCGCTCGGAATCGGTGTAAACAAAGGCAGGAAAACATCTTCGATATGTTCGAATTTCACCTGTACGCGTTGCCCAATATGCATGTCAGCTATCGGTACTCCAACGATGTTGGTTGTCAGGTTCAATCCCTTTTGTTCATCCAGATTAACGATCGCTACAGCGTACGGCACCTCGACACCAGGTAACCATGGCTGATGATTGATCGTCAGTGCCGCAATGGTGCCAAGGCCGGATAGTTCTTCCGGGGCAATGTTGCGACTCATGCAATGCGGACAGTTGACGCCTGCCGGATGCAACCATTTGCGGCAATCCTGACAACGTTGCATGCGCAACTTGCCATCGGCGCCGCTGGTCCAGAAAAAGGTATTCAGTTCATTCAACTGCGGAAGAGGCCGGAAGGAAGTCATCGCGTATGTTCTTCAAAAAAGTTGAATCGGAAATATCCTGAAAAGACTTGTTTAAGCTGCACTCTTTAAAAACTGTCATATCGTCAGTTTTTATAATACCACGATCTTTACAGTCACAATATGTAATCGCATTAAGAAACAACACGAATGAAGATGCACGCTGCACTATTTCAGTAGGCGCTATAAATTACCGCCCACACCAGGACGGCACACGCTTTTCCTGAAAAGCCAGCAAGCCTTCTTTCAAGTCCGCGCTTTGCATCAATCGCCCGCCTGCCGCCATCATCATGGCGCGCAACTCATGTTCATTGTTATCTGCCGCTTTTCGTGCAATCGTCAGACTTTCCATCACAGCCAATGGTGCGTTGGCAGCGACCGCTTCAGCTAGTGCAATCGCACGCGTCAGTACTTCCGTATCGGAAACTACGTGATTGATCATGCCATGTGTATGCGCCAGCGTTGCCGTAATAGGTTGGGCAGTTAGCAACAACTCCATTGCCAACGCCCGTGGCAAGCTACGCACCGCCCGGAAAACACCACCAGCGGCAGCCAACAAACCGTAACTCACTTCCGGCAAACCAAATAAGGTGCTCTCCCCTGCGACGACCATGTCGCAAGCCAATGCGAACTCCATACCGCCGCCTAGCGCTGCACCGCGTACCGCCGCAATCCATGGCTTGCACCGTTGCGCATGAATGAAACCACCCATGCCGGCATCACCAATAGCAATATCGTTGCCACGGCCATTAGCGATATCTTCAAGATCCGCACCTGCAGAAAAGCATTTACCTCCAGCACCAGTCAGCACCACTGCGCGCACGCTGTCATCTTGCTCAGCTTCACGCACCACGGCTGCCAATCTGCGCGAAGCAGCGACATTAATGGCATTGCGTTTGTCGGGACGATTGATGGTAACGAGCAGCACATGCGTGCCTACTCGCTCCGTCAATATCAGGTGCTGGTCTGCAGTCTCGAATTCTGCTTTTGCAGACATATCAATCTTTGGTCAACGTAGCCGACAATCCTACCAATGGAACCATGCTGGCACCGCCGTCTATCAGCAAGGATGCGCCGGTGATATAAGCAGCTTGGGGTGAAGCGATAAACACTGCTGCCGCCGCGATTTCTTCTGGAAGACCTGCACGTGGTACTGGGAAGTTGGCGGCAATCGTTGCTGCCTGCGCCTCATTCAGCGCACTCTTCATGCGGTCGGAAGCAATCATCCCCGGTTCGATCACGTTGACAAGAATGTTCAGCGGACCGAATTCAACTGCCAGTCCGCGTGCAAATGCATTCATGTACGCCTTGGTCGATGCATAAGGAATCAAACCCGGGATGTAATTGCGATTTGCTGAACCTGAGGAAATGTAAATCAGTCTGCCCTTGTCTGCCGCCTTGGAAAGATGTGGTGCAGCATCTTTGGCAATCCAGAACAAGGAATGCACATTGCTCTTGATCAGATAATCGAAAGCATCATCTTCCATATCGACAATACGGCCATGCGCGTTGTCTGCCGCGCAATGCACGATAACATCGAGTTGCCCGCAAATCTTGACCGCATCCCCGATCATTTTTTTGACTGCGGCCCGCTCGGAAATATCACCACCGACTAACTCCGCCTTGCCACCGGCAGCACGAATCTCCGCAACCGCCTGTTCACCATACGTCAAAGTACGGGCGGCGATCACAACGGTCGCACCCTGTGCAGCGAACGCCACTGCAATTGCCTTGCCCATGCCACGGCCACCACCGGTAACCAGCACTACCTTGCCGGCATATTGCTTCTGTTGATCCGCCATTCCTTTATCTCCTTTGTATAGGTACGCCTTTTTTAGTTGACGTTTGCACCGTTTTATATAAAACTGACACATCGTCATTTAATCTTGATCCGGTTTGCTAACCATGTCAACAGCAATATAAGCAAGCGACCTCAGAAATGTACAGCGCATGACGGCAACAGGCCAAAAATAACAAGGAGACTCTGATGAGCAACAAACCAGCCATCCGGCATACGGTGCATCCTTACTGCGCAAAGTCAGACGATGCAAACTAAAAGCTACCCTCACCTGTTCAGCCCGCTGCAAATCGGCCCGCTGACCTTGCGCAACCGCGTCATCATGGCCCCGATGTCGACCAACCTGAGTTCCGACGACGGTAGCGTCACCCCGGCACAAGTGGCTTTTTATCGCGCCCGCGCCGAAGGCGGCACCGGCATGATCATTGTCGAGTTCTGCTGCGTCGACGCCGCTACCGGCCGCTCCGAACATAGACAACTAAGTCTGGAAGCACCAACCCATTTGGACGGTCATCAGCGTCTGGTAGAAGCGATCAAAGGCGCCGGCGCTGCGGCATGTCTGCAACTACAGCACGGTGGCCAGGGTGCTAAACGCGAACTGGTCAAGGACGGTATCGCAGTCGCACCCAGCGACGTACCTTCACGCAAAGATCCATCGAAGCTGAGCGCACGCGCACTCAGCGAAGCAGAAATCGAATACCTGATCGAATGTTTCGGTCGCACTGCAGAACTGGCCGTGAAAGCCGGTTACGACGCCATCGAATTGCATGGTGCACACGGCTATCTGCTGACCTCATTCATCTCGCCGATGACCAATCAACGCGACGATGCCTGGGGCGGTGATGAAGATCGCAGACTGAACTTTTCGCGCCGCGTGATTAAACGCGTCAAGCAAGCGATCGGCGATCGACCACTGATCTATCGTTTCTCCGCCGATGAATTCAGTCCTAAAGGACTGAGCATAGACGACATGGAACGCATTGCGCCCAAGCTGGTTGCGGCCGGTGCCGATGCGCTGCATGTTTCGATCGGTACCGGCTGGACTAGTTTTGACAAGGTGGTAGAGCCGATGTCTATGCCGGAAGGCTGGCGCTTGCCGTATGCACGCCGCATACGCAATATGGTTGACGTGCCGGTGATCGGTGTCGGTCAGATCCGCTGGCCGGCCACTGCAGAGCGCGCCATCGCCGATGGCGATGCCGACTTGATCGCCTTGGGTCGCACTTTGCTGGCCGATCCGGAATGGGCCAACAAGGCACAACGCGGCGATGATGCTGCGATCCGTCCCTGTACCTCCTGCAACTATTGCGTCACGCTCAGTTCGGGTCCACACGGAGCCATCGGTTGCGCCGAAAATCCACGTACTGGTCATGAGCTGGACTCCATGCCGGATGCAGGTGCTTTACGCGGCACGCGTGCCGTCGTGATCGGCGGTGGTCCCGGCGGTATGGCGGCGGCACTGATGCTGGATCAGGCTGGCTTCAAATCCGAATTGTATGAAGCTCGCGCCACATTAGGTGGTGGATTGATCGCTTCCGCCGCACCGCCCTTCAAGGAAAAGCTGGGCTGGTATCAGAATTATCTGGAAGAACAACTCAAACAAAGCGATGTCAGCGTACATCTCAACACTAGAGCCGACATGACGACGCTCAATGGTGAAAGACCAGCCATCGTCGTCATGGCCGTCGGTGGCAATGCGCTTGCCCTGCCAGTCGAAGGCATAACTAACGATATCGTTCACGACGCATATGAAGTCCTGATGGGTGATAGCCGTTGGCTGCCGCCTGTTGGCGGTGCGCCTATGGTGGTCTACGGCGGCGGCGAGACCGGTTGCGAAACCGCCGAATACCTCGCCGAACGCGGCCACGAAGTCGTGCTGGTATCGCGTTCGCCTGCGCGTCATCTGGCGCGCGCGGCCGAAATGATTTACCGCAGCGTGCTGATGCGTCGCCTGACTGACAACCCCAATATCCGTATCGCCGACAACACCACGATCACGGCAATTGCCGAGAACGGCGATGTCAGCCTGCAAACCACTATCGGCGAACAAACCACACTCACCACCGTTCGGGCCAGCGGTGTACTGATCGCACAAGGTCGTCGCCCCGACGTCGCCATGACACAGCAATTGCTTGATGCTGGCATCCCCGTCACCGCCATCGGCGATGCACGCAAGGGGGGACGCATCGGCGATGCCGTCCACCACGCCTACGATGCGGTGCATGCGCTCTGCGCTACACAAGCAAAAGTCAAACAATTGGCTTGCTGAATTCACCACAAGGAAACTGTAATGAATCTGAACTACGGCAAGGACGACGAAGCGTTTCGGAAAGAGATCCAAGCCTTCCTGCACGGCGCGCTGCCTGACGATGTCGCGCGCCGCACCAAAACCGGCATGCATCCACCCAATGAAGAAGACCGTCGCTGGTGGAACAAAGTCTTGTTCGACAAAGGCTGGTCTGCACCCTTGTGGCCTAAAGAGTACGGCGGCCCCGGCTGGACGCATCTGCAAGCACATATCTTCGAATACGAATGTCGTATGGCCGGCGCGCCTGAATTGCGCTGGCAGGGTCTGCGTCTGATGGGGCCGGTTATGTATACTTTCGGCAGCCCAGAACAAAAAGCTCGCTATCTTCCCGGCATCCTCCAAGGTGAAGAAATGTGGGCGCAGGGTTTCTCTGAACCAGGTGCTGGCTCCGACTTGGCTTCGCTCAAAACCACGGCAGTGCTGGACGGCGATCACTATATCGTCAACGGCCAAAAACTGTGGACCACAGAAGGCCATTATTCGGAACAGGGATTTTTCCTGGTGCGCACAGACAATACGGTCAAGCCTCAACGTGGCATTTCCATGATCGTGTTTCCTATGGATACACCCGGTGTGACAGTACGCCAGATTCCGATGATCAATGGCGAAGGCTCGACCTGCGAAGTTTTCCTCGACAATGTGCGCGTACCGCGCGAAAACATCATCGGTGAACTCGGTGCCGGCTGGACACAAGCCAAGTTTCTGCTCTCCAACGAACGCACTTCCAGCGCCGATATCTACAAAGCCTTTAGCGACCTCGCGCGCATCCGCCACATCGCACAGCACGAACTAAAGAATGGCCGTCCCATCATTGAAGACCCACTCTTCGCGCGACGACTGGCCGAACTGGAAGTCGAAGTAGAAGCGTTGAACTGGTCAGTACTGCGCGTGCTGTTCGAAGCGCCCAGCGACTATCCCATCGCAGCATGTGCCTCGGTACTCAAGGTGCGTGGTTCGGAGCTGCAACAACGCTTGACAGAACTGGCTGTTGAAGCGCTTGGTCAACGCAGCCTGCGCATGTATCGCCGCGACGAAGCCTATGCGCCGCCGTCCGACAATCCTCTATGGCCGGCCTACACGCCGGGCGTCAACGCCGACCTTTTGTACTTGCGCGCCTGCACCATCTTCGGTGGTGCAAAGGAAGTACAAAAGAACATTATCGCTAAACTCGCCTTCGGACTTTAAGTATGGATTTCGCTCTCTCTGACGAACAAAAAATGCTGGTCGACGGCGCACAACGCTATATGCGCGAACGCTACAGCCTGGAAGCACGCCGTGCTACTTCACGTACCGATGACGGCATCTCGCACGAACATTGGAAAACCTTTGCCGAACTCGGCTGGCTGGCCTTGCCGGTAGCAGAAGAACATGGCGGCATGGGCGGCAGCGCCGTTGATGTTGCACTACTGATGGAACAACTAGGGGGTGCCCTGGTAGTGGAGCCGGTAATCGATAGCGCCGTACTGTGCGGAACACTCTTATCGCATGCAACAGACGCGTCAACTGCCGCAGATTTATTAGCAAGCGTCGCCACCGGTTTAAGCATCGTCGCATTAGCGCATGTTGAGCAAGATGGTCGCAGCGAATACGACACACCGCTGCACGCGCGCGCCAGAAAAACCGCCAGCGGCTGGCAACTGGATGGCATCAAACATCGCGTGATACATGGCGGTATCGCGGATCATCTTCTTGTCACTGCTGCATTGGACGATGATCCAAACGGCGAACAGGAGCTTGGTGTATTCATCGTCGATCCCCGTGCCGATGACGTAACGCTGACTATCTATGAAATGCTGGATGGCACGCGCGCAGCAGATATCAATTTCCATGCAACCGCACTAGACAACACTGCGCTTATTTTGCGCGGCAAGAAAGCCAAGATCGCACTCACCGATGCGCTCGACAGAGCCGTTCTGGCGATGAGTTCGGCTGCTGTTGGCTCCATGGATGCCGTGATGGCAATGACTGCCGAGTACCTTAAGACACGCGTTCAATTCGGCCAAACGCTGGCCAAATTTCAGGCACTGCAGCACCGCATGGCCGAGATGTTCGTGGAAACAGATCAGGCACGTTCCATCATTGTCCGCGCATTGGCAGCGATGGAAGCGGGTGATGCCGATCAACGTTCCCGTGCCGTGTCATCAGCAAAATCCCTGGTAGTGCGCGCCGCCCGATTTGTCACTGCTCAAGGCATCCAACTGCATGGCGGCATCGGCACCACAGAAGAGTACGCAGTCGGACATCATTACCGCGCCATGCTGATGTACGACTACCGTTTCGGCG
Organism: Pseudomonadota bacterium; assembly: GCA_040390795.1. Classification (GTDB taxonomy): domain Bacteria; phylum Pseudomonadota; class Gammaproteobacteria; order Burkholderiales; family Burkholderiaceae_D; genus Oxalicibacterium. The sequence goes on from JAZJXV010000020.1 coordinate 157,680, forward strand.
AAGCCGCTTTCCATCTCGACCGCAGTGCTGGACTTGTTCCGGCATCCGTTTAAATTTCTACGAGAAAAATTTCATGCATTCTTATCTCCCCTTGTCCTTCGCCGACGATCTGGAACATAACGCACGGTGGTACGGCAAGCTTGCTGCGTATGTGATGGATGATCGTCAAATCACCTACGCCGAATTGCTGGCACGCGGCAAGCAACTCGGTTCAGCGCTCTATCAGGCTGGCGCAAGACGCCAGGATCGCATCGGTATCTTGTCGATGAACTCGATCGAATACGGCGTAGTCATGGCGGCAACGCAATGGTCAGGCTTCATCATGTCGACGGTCAACTTCCGTCTGGCTGCACCGGAGATGGAGTTCATCATCAACGACAGTGCACCGTGCATCATGATCTTCGAAGCGCAATATTTGGACTTGATCACACAATTGCGTCCGATCTTGCACAGCGTGCAAAAATACGTCTGTATCGGTGGCGAAACCGAGTGGGCAGAAAGCTACGACAGCTTCATCTCGGGTGGCAACAGCGACGGCCCACCGATACGCGCACGCGAAGAAGACATCGCCTGCCTGATCTACACCAGTGGTACCACTGGCCGTCCCAAGGGATGTATATGGGGCCACCGCGAACTGCGCCAACTGGCACAGATCGATAACTGGCTATCCAATATGGAGCAGAATGATCGCGGTCTGATCGTCATGCCTATGTTCCATATCGGCGGTCTGGTCATCAGTCTATCGCTACATTTCCGTGGCGCATCAGTTTATTTGCATCGCCAGTTCGAACCGGCAGAAGTCGTTAAAGCTATCGCACGCGACCGCTTAACTTTCCTGCTTCTAGCACCGACCATGGTGCAGATGGTATTGAATGAACCTAGTCTGGCCAGCGTCGATACCAGCAGCGTGCGCACCATCATGTATTCGGCAGCACCAATGCCACTGCAGGTACTGAAGCAAGCTATCGACATCTTCAACTGCGGCTTCGTCAATCTGTATGGCCAAACTGAGATTTGCATGTTCTGCTTATCTCCGACCCAGCATCAACCGGATGGCGATGAACGTCAGCGCAATCGCCTGACCTCCGTCGGCAATCCTTATCCTAATTTGCGTGCCAAGATCATTGACGACGATGGCAACGAATGTGGCCCGAACGTCCCGGGAGAAATCGTTGCACGCAGCAGCGCCATGTTCCGTGGTTACTGGAACAATCATCCCGCGACCATTGCCACGTTGCGCGATGGCTGGTGCCACACTGGCGATATGGGCAAGATCGATGAAGACGGATTTTTGTACCTAGTCGACCGCAAGAAAGACATGATCATCTCGGGGGGCGAGAACATCTATTCGCGCGAAGTGGAAGAAGCGATTTTGCGTCACCCAGCCGTGTCCGAGTGCGCCGTCATCGGCATTCCAGATGTGAAATGGGGCGAGTCAGTCTGCGCCGTTATCACACTGAAAACCGGCCAGGTGATTACAGAAAAAGAAGTGATCGAACACACGCGCAGCCAGATCGCCAGCTACAAGAAACCTAAGCGTGTAGTCACCGTAGACAGCTTGCCGAAGCTGGTTACCGGCAAAGTCAACAAGATCGCACTACGCCAGGAATACGCGGTCGAAAAATAAAAAATAGACCATGCTGCCTTCATCTGAAGAACGGCATTGTCGACTATTGAACGATCAAATAATCAGGTCAGTTCTTTTTCAATAGCGCTCAACAAGAGCGGACTATTCGGCGCTACATCTGGTGCGAAACGAGCAACTACTTTGCCATCGCGACTAATCAGAAATTTCTCAAAATTCCACAACACATCGGATGGGCTCTCTTGCGTGAAACCATATCCAGCCAGCTTTTCACGCAGCGCCGGCGACTCTTCCTGCAACGTCGGCTGTGCTGCAGTCAGATAGCTATACAAGGGATGCTGATCTGGTCCCTTCACTGAAATTTTCTCCGTCAGTGGAAACTTGACACCAAAATTTCCTCTGCAGAAATCAAGTATCTCGTTATTGCTACCCGGTTCTTGCTCGCCAAAATTATTGGCGGGAAAGCCCACTACTACCAGCCCTGCTTCGCGCTTGTCTTCATACAATTTTTCGAGTCGATCGTATTGCGGCGTCAAACCGCATTTCGATGCGACATTAACCAGTAGCAAAACTTTTCCACGATACTCGGCCAGCGAGCTTTTATCACCATTGATGCGATGAAAAGGAATGTCGTACAGTGATTCGCTCATCATGCTCTCCTGCGTAATTGAAGGTCAGAAATGCAGACCAGTCTGATCTGCATGCCGAAGTCGTATTATCGCCCGTGACGGGCAAGCTTATCCCATAAGCCATCGCCGCCGTCTTTCAGCGCGCGGCGACCGAGATATTCTGACCAGCTATGTTCACTACCTGCATCAGCACGCCACTGCCACAAGCGCCGCGTGAAATAGTGCAACTGATGTTCGTCGGTAACACCGATAGCGCCAAACACCTGATGAGCAATGGCCGTCGCGCGTGTGGCAGCACTGCCGAGCCGCGTCTTGGCGACTGCGGCACCGAAGGTCGCTTCGTCTACCGTGCCACCGTCAATCTGGCGACATGCATAAAGTCCTGCAACCTGTGCTGCAGCAGCATGGCCAGCCAACTCGGCGATCATGTGCTGAATTGCCTGAAACTTGCCAATCTGCTTGCCGAACTGGACGCGGGTATTACCATATTCAATACAGAGCGCAAGGATGCGATCCAGCGCACCGGCCATCTGCACCACGCGCAAGACTGCAAGATGCGTTTGCAAGCCAAGCTCACCGACGGCGTCGGTTACGCTTAACTGTTGCGGCGTCACACCTGAAAAACTCAGACGTGCCATCGGAGTACGTTCATAGGTCTGCACAGCGTCGAGATTTACATCGGCGCTACGCAAGAGACATACGTAATGACGATCATCTTTCTTGGCGATGCCGACTATACCTTCGACCTGCCCGCCCCAAGCCAGCATGGAATCGTTTCCGCTCAGCTTGCCTGTGCCATCCAGCTCCCAGATAGACGTGGAGATCGCCAAAGGTATTTGCGGAATTTCCAATCCAGCCTTCCCCAGCGCCCAGGCCGCGATCATCGTCTCTCCCAAAGGGACAGGCGCAACATGACGGCCGCAGGTGCGCCAGGCTGATTCAATCTCCGACCACGACAGTCCGGCACCGCCTGCAGCTTCCGGCACCAATGCCGAAGCAATATCCATATCTGCAATTTCCTGCCACAGCGATGTAGCAAACTGCCCTTGCTCGGCTGCAGCCAGCACCTGTTGATTGACCTCTCTGGACAGCAAGCGTTCCAGTTGTTCGGTCAGCATGTCGCTGATATTCATGTCTTCGCTCATCGCAGTCCCAAGCCTTTCGCAATGATCCCGCGCAATATCTCTCGCGTGCCGCCGCGCAAGGAAAAGGTCGGTACGGTCTGAGTCAGAAAGCCCATCAAATCACTCAACTTGTTATCAGCGTTGATAGCAGATGGCGTATCCAATAATTCACGCACCAACTCTGGCATGCGCTGTTCATAGGTGTTGCCGATATCCTTGACCAAGGCCGCCTCCTGTCCGGGCGAACGACCGGCTTCAAGCTGACCGAGTATGGACAGCGACATTTCGCGTAGCACCACCATCTCGGCAATTGCCTCACCGATGCGACGCTCAGCCAAACGGTCGTCCTGCCCTGTTTTTTTCAGTGCATCGATAGTCAGCGGCAGCAAAGGAAAGCAACTCATGTAACGATCCGGCTGACTGCGTTCGAAAGCCAGTTCAGCAGTCGCCTGCGCCCAGCCCTCGCCTTCGCCGCCAACCAGCATGTCGTCAGGAACAAACACATTATCGAAAGTCACTTCATTGAAATGTGCTTCGCCGGTCAGATCGCGTATCGGTCGCACTTCGATGCCGGATGAACGCATATCGATCAAGAATTGCGACAAGCCTTTGTGCTTTTCAGTTTCTGCCGGACCACCGGTGCGGAACAGACCTATCATGAAATCGCATAAGTGGGCATTGGTGGTCCACACCTTGCGTCCATTCAAACGCCAACCACCATCTGCGCGTGTGGCACGTGAACGCAACGAGGCCAGATCAGAACCGGAATCTGGCTCACTCAAGCCTATGCAAAATGCCGCCTTGCCTTGCGCGATCAAAGGAAGAAAACGTGCGCGCTGTGCATCCGTCCCCATACGCAGCAGCAAAGGACCACTTTGTCGATCACCGAACCAGTGCGCACCGACCGGTGCACCAGCAGCCAGCATTTCCTCGACCATCACATAACGTTCCAGCCCCGAACGTTCATGCCCGCCATACTGCTTGGGCCACGTCATGCCGATCCAGCCGCGACGTCCAACTTCCAGACTGAAGTCGCGATTGAATCCAGTCCAGGAATGGCCTATGTCACGCCCCGACCAGGCAGCCGATGCATCTTTCAGAAAGGCGCGTACTTCGCGCCGCAATGGTGCCAGCGACGCTGGTAGTTCCAGCGGTTGAAAATTAAACGGCGATGTCACGCTGTCTCCTTAAATAATATTGCGCTCACGCAGCCCGGCGATGGCCGCATGATCCAGCCCCATCAAATCTTGCAGAATCTGATCGGTGTGTTCGCCTATAGTCGGCGGTGCACTGCGATAACTGACAGGACTGGCCGACAAACGCAAAGGACTGGCTGCGGTGCGTATGGTGCCGTTAATCGGATGATGCATATTGACTACGGTGCCACGTTCCAGCGCATGTGGATCGCGTTCCAGATCGGGCATGCCGTTAATCGGCCCGCAAGAGACAGTACCTTCGTTGAATAATTTCTCCCACTCGGCTTTGCTCTTGCCTTTGAGTGCAGCAGTCAGTAAGTCAGCCAGCGCCTGGCGATTGGCTACGCGCGCACCGTTCTTGGCAAAGCGTGGATCTTCTATCCATTCAGCATGCCCGACCAGACGTGCCAGGCGGCCGAATTCCCTATCGTTGAAGGTAGCAATCAGGATAAAACCATCGTCCACCGGATACACGCCATAAGGCGCTGCACTAGGGTGATCGTTGCCGGTGCGGCCGAGTTCTTTACCACTGTTGAAGTAGGATGAAAAAGTATTCATCAGCGCGGACACTTGCGCATCGAACAGCGAGATATCGATATGCTGGCCCTCTCCACTGACATTGCGATGATTCAGCGCAGCCAAAATACCGATAGCGGCATACAGACCACCGCATACATCGGCGATCGGCACACCAACGCGAGTAGGACCAGCGCCCGACTCGCCGTCACGCGGTCCCGTCACCGACATCACGCCGGCCATCGCCTGCACCAGATAGTCGTAACCTGAACGTCCGGCATACGGCCCTGTCTGACCGAAGCCGGTCACCGAACAATAAATCAGACGCGGATTGATCTTGCGCAGCTCTTCATAATCCAGACCGTATTTGGATAGCGTGCCAGTGCGGTAATTTTCCAGCATTACATCTGACTTCGCGGCCAGATCGCGAATCAATTGCGCGCCTTCGGCTTGCGCATAATCGATGGTCAGCGACAGCTTGTTACGGTTAACCGACTGACCATAAGTAGATTCATCTTCTCTGTCCTCGCCCTTGTCGTCTTTCAACCAGGGTGGACCAAGACGACGGATATCATCGCCCTCGCCCTGCCGCTCTATCTTGATCACTTCAGCGCCAAGATCACCGAGTATCTGTCCTGCATATGGTCCCGCGATGACACGGGTCATGTCGAGTACACGAATACCGTCGAGTGCACCTTTAGGTATGGTCGGCATATTCATACGGCGATTGTGTAACCACCGTTGACCGACATCACCTGGCCGGTAATGTACGAAGCACCTTCCGACAACAGGAAGCACACAGGTACGCACACTTCTTCCGGTGTAGCGAAACGCGCAAGTGGAATCTGGTTCATATACGTTTCCAGAAAACGTTCATCGCTGCGCACCTTCTCCGTCATCGCAGTCTCGACCATGCCAAAGCAAACCGCATTGGAGCGTATGTTGTACTTGGCCCATTCGCGCGCAGCCGTCATCGCCATGCCGAACATGCCTGACTTGGCTGCAGAATAATTGATCTGGCCCAAACTACCGCGACGACCAGCATCGGAGGAGATGAAGACGATTGCACCAGGACGCTTTTCACCTTCTTTGGCATTGGCGATCATTTGACGTCCGACTGCCTGCGTGAAATAAAAAGAGCCATTCAGATGCACATCGATTACTTGCTGCCATTGCTGCGCAGTCATTTTTTCTATCATCGCTGGACGGCCAATCCCGGCATTGTTGACCAAACCATGTACTGCACCGAATTTGGCGACCGTTTGCTCTACCGCGCTATGCGCAAACTGTTCGTCAGCAACGCTGCCAACCAACGGCAAAAAACTTTTCCCCAGAGTGTCAGCAGCTTGTTGCATGCCTTCAGGATTCATATCGACGCCAGCAACGTTGGCTCCCAACTCGATCGCCAGCTTGCTGATTGCCAGGCCAATTCCCTGACCAGCGCCGGTGACGAGTATCGTCCGGCCTTCTAATGACATTGGATTCATGAATTCTCTTTCTATTAATAAGTACTAGTGCTTGCGCTGATGCGGCATTCGTCAGGCAATTTGCGTTTGCGGTTCAAACACGACAAAGGGAACGTCATCCTCTGTAATGATTTTTGCTTGCACTTCCATCCCGATACGCACGTCTTCAGCTGCAATGCCATCGATGCGTGTCATCATGCGCGGCCCCTCTTCCAGATCAACCAGAGCAACGTTGTAAAACGGCTGCGGCGGTTTGGCGCGCACGATCGTGACCGAATAAACCTTGCCACGACCACTGGCTGCTACCCATTCCAGATCGGTGTTGCCGCTGCCCGGCTCAAGCACGCGCGGATAAAAAAAACAACGTCCGCTGCTGCGGCTGCGCAACAACATGAAGCGACCTTCTTGCAGGTGCGTTTTGAATTCGGCGTCGGGACAGATATTCATATCGTTATTCCGTAAGGCAGTGAAGATAGAGCAACAACAAATTCGTTGGCGCAAGAATCCCTGCGCCTTCCACTAACGGAAGGCGACTCAGATTGCTGTTGCTGAAATGGTGCTAAGTGGCGATCGTGCTTAAGCGAAAAGCTTCATGACCTCGCCATTCGTCACCGGCTGACCATCACGATTGGATGGATTGTGCCCACCCATATTCGCCACCGGACGGGTATCTATATGGGTGGCCTTCGCCCGCAACGCACCTACCGTGCAGTCTTCCTTGGCCAGAAACTTGAATGGGTCGTAGCCAAACTCACGTATCGCATTGTGATAGGTGATCTTGTCTATCGTTTCTTTCGGCAGATGCTGGATCGTCTTCCACAGACGTTCCGGGGCGTGCGGCCACAGGGAGTCTGAGTGTGGGTAGTCGGTTTCCCAGGTGATCTTGTCGACGTTCATGAATTGGGTATTCTGCAAACCGAATACGTCGTCGATGAAGCAGGTGATGAAGTTGCGTTTGAATAAGTCGCTTGGGAGCATGCCGTCGAAGTTGCTGTTGGTCCAGGCCTTGTGGTGGCCGTAGGTGAAGTCTGCACGTTCGAGCAAATACGGGATCCAGCCGATGCCGCCTTCGGAGAGGGCGATCTTCAAGGTCGGGAATTTCTTGAACACTGGGGAGAACAACCAGTCTGTGGTCGCGTTGGCGATGTACATCGGCATGTTGACGATCCAGGTGTCGATCGGTGCGTCCAGTGAGGAATACGGTACTTGAGCACCGGAGCCAATGTGGATGCTGATGACGATGTTGTTGTCTTCCATGACGCGCCAGAGCGGGTCCCAGTGGTTGCTGTGGACGCTAGGCAAACCTTTGGCAACTGGGTTGTCGGGGAAGCTGATGGTGCGGCAGCCTTTGGCGGCGACACGTCTGGCTTCGGCGACGCAGGCATCGATGTCCCACAGTGGCAGGATGGCGAGTGGAATGAAACGGCCGGGAGCGGCGCCACACCATTCGTCGATGTGCCAGTCGTTGTAGGCACTGATGATCTTTTTAGTAAACTCCTTGTCGGTGGCTTGCAGGAAGAAGGTGCCGGCGAAGGAAGGAAAGGTCGGGAAGTTGAGCGAGGTCAGGACGCCGTTGACGTTCATGTCGTCGACGCGGTCCATGACCTGGTAGGTGCCTTTGCGGATCTGGCTGTAGGAGGCTGGTTCCATGCCGTATTCTTCCGGCGGACGACCAACCACGGCATTCAGACCGAAGTTAGGTACCGAACGTCCTTCGTAGATCCAGGAATCTGAGCCGCTGCGCATTGTGCTCATCTTGGGCGCGCGCAAAAAGTCTTCTGCCGACAAATGCTGCTTGAACATATCTGGTGATTCGATCACGTGATCATCCACGCTGATCAGTATCAGGTCATTCATTTCCATCGCTATCTCCTCGAGTTCTCTCATGTGCTTCGCTCATTCCGGCGACTAAGCCGAAAAACAGAAATTCGTTAAAACTGTTAATCAGTCAGTTTTTGTGACTTTGAACCGATTTTGACTCCGCGTCAAGTACGACGACACTTCAACGACGCGTCATCAAACATTCTTGCGCCAGTGATGCCAACAAGACACCTTCGCGGCTATAGATACGGCCGTTGGTCAGCGCACGACCGCCTTGCGCACTTGGGCTTTCGGTAGAAAACAGCAACCATTCATCGGCCCTACCAAAGCGATGCAGCCATAGCGCATGATTAAGGCTGGCGATATATAACTGTCCATGCGCGAGACCAGCCGGCACATGCTGCGTCACGGCCGCGCTATTGACCCAGTAGTCGCTCAAGTAAGCCAACGCCGCAGTATGGACTGCAGGATCGTCGTTCAAACGCTGGCGTAGCCTGACCCAGAACGACATTTTCGGTGCGCTGGAGCAATGATTCAGGTGCTGCTCTGGCGCTACCACTTTCAGTTCCAGACAGGATTTTTCGAAAGAGGTCCAGTTAATTGCGACACCGTCGGCCAGCAGATTCCCCGCGGTATTCAGTTCCGACATCGATTGCAATTCTTCCGGCCCTGGAACGGCATCAAATGCAGGTAGAACGTGTTCATAGCCTTCTTCAGGCAACTGGAATGTCACGTTGGCATCGATCAGCAAGCGCCCTTCCTGACGTGCAGTGACGCGTCGGCTAGAAAAGCGCTTCCCTTCTTGCAGGATCTCTGTGTGGTAATCAATGCCCCAGTTCGACAACGCTCCTTGCATGAACAGAACGCGCAGCGCAGTCGGTGTGCGTTGAGCATCAACGCTGCCTTGCGCTGCCACCAATGCCTGCCCCAGCATCTGGCCGCCGAACACTCGGCCATTGCGATTGTCTTCACAAAAACGACTGCGACTCAGACCATCATCGATGCGCTCCAATGCGAGTAGCGTACTAAGATCGATGCCATCCCAGCGCTGCTGCAGCGCCCCAGCCATGACATATTGCGACGAATATGATTGATCTACCGCCATCGCCTTATCTTTCTTCGAATTGTTTATATCGTGCATGAAACACTTGAATTACAAGGCGCTTGCTTGTTGAAGCACGCTCAATAATATATAACTGTTAAAGTATCAGTTTTATGATGGAGATGTCTAGCCCATAGCGCAAAGCTTATTGCGTGCTGTTGTAATTTGTTCGATGCACAAGACTGCCGACAGACAAATTTAGAAGCCGCAATCACCGCTGCCATTATGCTCATACGTTGCACATGCATCGGGAAACATGAGCGAAACGAGTCTGATGGCATGGACGTAAAAAAGCGGAGCAGTCAATGACCGCTCCGCTAGGACTACACCCGAGGTTTTTTGTACTTACACGCGTTCCAGAATTGCGGCAATGCCCTGCCCGCCGCCGATACACATCGTCACCAAGGCATATCGTCCACCGGTGCGTTGTAATTCATAAGCCGCTTTCACGGCAATGATGGCACCGGTAGCACCGATCGGATGTCCGAGCGAAATACCGGAACCATTGACATTGACCTTGAGCGGATCAAGACCCAACTCCTTGGTGACAGCACAAGCTTGTGCGGCAAATGCTTCATTGGATTCGATAACGTCCAGATCGCTGACCTTCAGACCTGCGCGCTCCAGCGCCTTGCGTGTAGCCGGCACCGGACCGATACCCATATACTTTGGATCAACGCCCGCATGGGCGTAACTGACCAGACGCGCCAGCGGCTTGAGACCACGCTGCCGTGCCACACCAGCTTCCATCAACACCAGCGCAGCCGCACCATCATTGATGCCTGAAGCATTACCTGCCGTCACGGTGCCACCAGTTTTCTGGAATGCCGTGCGCATATGCGCCAATTCCTCGACCGTTGTTTCACCGCGCACATGTTCGTCTGTATCGAAGACTATCGACCCTTTACGTGACTCCGATGTAATTGGCAGGATTTGATCCTTGAAGTAGCCGTTGGCGATTGCCAATGCAGCGCGACGGTGCGATTCAGCGGCCAGAATATCTTGCGCTTCACGACTGATGCCATAACGCTCAGCAACATTTTCCGCCGTTACACCCATGTGTATGGCATTGAACGGATCGTGCAGCGCACCCAGCAACATGTCGACCAGCTTGCTGTCACCCATGCGTGTACCCCAGCGCAAGGCCTGTGAAAGATGCGGCGCACGACTCATGCTTTCAGCGCCGCCGCCAATCGCTATATCAGCATCTCCCAGCAAAATGCTTTGTGCTGCTGACACAACGGCCTGCAAACCTGAACCGCACAGACGATTGAGCGTCAGTGCAGGTGTGTGCTCAGACACGCCACCGTTAATTGCCGCCACACGCGACAGATACATGTCCTTGGCTTCCGTATGAACGACATTGCCGAAGACCACATGCCCAACTTCATCACCACCAACGCCGGCACGACGTAGCGACTCCCTTACTACCAGAGCACCCAGTTCGCTCGGCGAATAATCTTTCAGCCCGCCACCGAAATCACCAATAGCGGTGCGAACACCGCTGACTATGACAACTTCACGTCCCATTACATTCTCCCGTTTACCGTTACGACGTTGGATACTGATCGAATACTCACTGGACCTTCATTGACCCGACATCCGTGACGTCAGGCACTGCCGTTGTTATAGCTGCGCCACCAGTTGTGGGATTTCCTGGAATAAATCACCAACAAGCCCGTAGTCAGCCACTTGGAAAATCGGCGCTTCCGGATCCTTATTGATCGCAACAATGATCTTGGAATCCTTCATACCGGCCAGATGCTGAATGGCACCAGAGATGCCGACTGCAAAATACAATTGTGGTGCAACGATCTTACCTGTTTGGCCGACCTGATAATCGTTCGGCACGAAGCCTGCATCAACCGCCGCACGCGAAGCACCAAGTGCTGCGCCAAGCTTGTCGGCCAGTGGTTCCAGAACAGCACGATAATTATCACCACTACCAAGACCCCGACCACCGGAAACGATAATCTTTGCAGCGCTGAGTTCAGGGCGATCCAATTTAGTGACTTCTCGCGATACAAAGCGTGCCTTACCTGCATCCTCAGTGACAGCAACGCCGACTATTTCAGCATTACCACCTGTTTCTGGCGCTGGGTTGAATGCCGCGGTTCGAACAGTCAACACTTTCACAGCATCACTGCTTTGAACAGTTGCAATAGCATTGCCCGCATAGATAGGCCGCTCAAACGTGTCTGCACTAACGACTGCCGAAATCTCTGATATTTGCGATGCATCCAACTGTGCTGCCACACGTGGCATAACGCTTTTACCGATAGCAGTCGCAGCAGCAACAAGATGGGTATATCCAGATGATAAGGATAGAATCTGTGCTGCCAGATTTTCCGGCAAGCCATCTTTCAACTGTACTGAATCAGCCAACAGTACTTTGTTGACACCTACAATCGCAGCGGCTTGTTTTGCCACGGCCTCGCAACCGTGACCAGCAACCAAAACGTGAATCTCTCCAGCGCAAGCCAGCGCTGCTGCAATCGTGTTGAGCGTAGCGCCGCCGAGTTGCGCGTTGTTGTGTTCGGCAATGACGAGTGCGGCCATGTTTAAATTACCTTCGCTTCTGTCTTGAGTTTTTGAATGAGTTCGGCAACGTCCTTCACCATCTCCCCCGCCTTACGTGTCGCAGGTTCACTCACCTTGATGGTTTTCAACCGCGGCGTTACATCGACGCCCAGACTTTCCGGAGTGACGATGTCCAACTGCTTTTTCTTGGCTTTCATAATGTTGGGCAAGGTCACGTAGCGCGGCGTATTCAAACGCAGATCTGTCGTCACAACTGCAGGCAACTCAAAGGAAACTGTTTGCAAACCGCCATCGATCTCGCAGACGACTGATGCAACATTGCCGCTGATTTCCAGTTTTGACGCAAACGTAGCCTGCGGCCACTTGGTCAACGACGCCAGCATTTGACCAACTTGGTTGGCATCATCGTCGATGGCTTGTTTTCCCAAGATCGCCAATTGCGGCTGCTCCTTATCGCATACTGCCTTGAGCAATTTTGCGACTGCCAGCGCTTGCAACTCAACGTCGCTCTCAATCAGGATCGCGCGATCAGCACCCATAGCCAACGCTACGCGCAAGGTTTCCTGGCACGCTGCCGGACCTGCGGACACCACCACGACCTCCTGCACTAATCCTTGCTCCCTCAGACGGATTGCTTCTTCCACCGCGATTTCATCAAATGGATTCATCGACATTTTGACGTTGGCGATATCGACACCACTCCCATCCGACTTGACACGGACCTTGACGTTGTAATCAACAACTCGTTTCACTGCTACAAGCGCTTTCATATGGACTCCTCAAGCCTGATGACGTCTGATATACCCAAACGAAACTGAAAATATCTCTTCGGGAATTCTTATAACTGACTATATATCAGTTTTTAAGTTTCTTCAACACTTCCAAACATAAATGCACCCAAAATTTAATTACACGGATGAAAACAGCACATCACATGGATAGTTAGCAACACTGCTCCTCATGAGGACTGTCTTGCTATAAAGAGAGCTGCCATTTAATAACTGATGTATTATCAGTTATTAAATGGGTGACAGTAAAAACAACAAGATAAAAAGGGAGTAACAGCATCATGCGCAATGTTCTTGTCATTGGAGCATCGGGAGACGTGGGACGCGGAATTACCAGTGTCTTGCTGGAAGCCGGATGGAACGTCATTGCCTCTGCTCGCACGCCATCCCGGCTGGAGGAACTGCGTGCGACATTCGCGTCAGATCGTTTAACGCTGGTCCAAGGGGATATTTCTACGGAACAGGGAACACGGCGGCTTTGGCAAGATGCCTCTGCGATAGACGGCAGCATCAATGCCGTGGTCGTTGCTGTAAGTGCGCCTGCAAGCGAGTGTCCGCTATTTAGTTGGAGTGAAGTCGCGCTGCTACAACTCATGCGAGACAATGTCATTACTCACTTTAATGCTGCAAAATGTCTCATCCCAGAGCTGGTATCTGGTGGAATTTTTATCGGAATAGGTGGAGGTATGGCAGATTTTATAGCGCCGAATTCCGCGCATATTTCAATGTGCCAGGCATCGCTACGAATGATGTATCAATCGCTCGATATGGAATGCAAAGATAAGAATCTGATTATCAAAGAATTGATGATTATGTCTATGGTGAATGGCCTCAGTCGCAAGCACGTCGCAGAACCAAGCTGGATAACAGATCTGGAGATAGGAAGGCATGTACTAGAAGTTTTGCAGTCGCCTCAGAACTTCCCAGATACTATTTTGAAATTAAAACCGAGTAAGAAAGTGAAAAATATCGCTTAAAGAAACACCACGAGCATCGCACTAGAGCAGCTCACCACAGCCGCCTTGGCAAGCTTGTTCAGCTAGTCAGTTTGATAGAAAAATCGATACCGACTTCATTCCAGCATTCTTTTTCTTTATCCATCCAGTAAGAAACCGTCGGGTGGTCAGTCACCCACTCTTTGCGGATTTCCAGCTCTATCCGGTTTTTCATTTTCAGGCGTACCTCATCGATACCGATATTAAGACGCGCATGCATGAACATCACGGCCAAACGTAAAGCCAATACCGCCTTGGCAAAATTGGCATCAGACAAACTGTCTGCTACTTTGCGTAAATTGCCTTTTTGCGCCAACACCAGACGGCTCATCACGCGTTGCTCACGTGTGGTAAACCCCGGCAAATCAGCGTTCTCTATCATGTAAGCCGCGTGCTTGTGATAGCCGCTATGCGACACCATCAAACCGACTTCATGCAGCAAGGCAGCCCAGTACAGCAACTTGGCGTAACTCTCATCACTAGGCTTGAGCAAGGTCAAAATTGCGCTCGCTACTTGTGCTGCGCGTTCTGCACGCGCCTCATCCACTTTAAAACGTTGCAGAAAATCGCGTGCCGATTCATCCCGGCGGTCACGCTTGGTCGCACGCAAATGCAAATCCCACAGCACGCCCATGCGCAGGCCAGCTTCAATCGGCTTGACCTCCTTGATACCAAATTCCTGCATCAGCGCAATCAGTATGGCTAGACCGCTGGTAATGCTCGCAGCGCGATCGCTTTTCATTCCGATCAAATCGATCTTGCTGGCGTGACCAAACTGAATCAAACGGCGTTTAAGTGCTTCCAGGCTTTTAAGCGACAGCAAGCCATCGCCCAAACCATTCTTGCCAACTGCATCAGCAATTGCACGCATAGTGCCAGACGAGCCATACGCATTCGACCACAGATCAGATTTGTATAAAGGCACAGCATCTTCAAAACGTGAACGAGCAGAAAGAATCGCCGCATCGAACGCAGCGGCATCAATTACGCCATTGGGGAAAAACGTCAAGCTTTGTGGCACAGTACCGATGCTGAAGGATTCCACCTGCTCTATCTTCGGTCCCTTGCCCAGAATCAGCTCAGTCGAACCACCACCGATATCCAGCACTAGACGACGCTCATTTTGCGAAAGCGTACTGGCCACGCCCATATAAATCAGGCGGCCTTCTTCTTCACCGGAAATGATTTCGATCGGATAGCCAATTGCGGCTTCAGCAGCAGGGAGAAAAACCGCTGCATTCTTCGCAATACGTATCGTATTGGTCGCCACCACGCGCACGGCGTTTAGCGGATAAGTACTTAAAATTGAATTGAAGCGCCCGAGCGATTCGATCGCGCTTTCCATTGCTGCTGCAGTGAGATTGCCTTTGCTATCCAGGCCGGCACCAAGACGTATCGGGTCGCGCGCGCTCTTGATGATGCGTATGGTGTCGCCATCATGGCGCCCGATATGCAGGCGAAAACTATTGGAGCCAAGATCTACTGCTGCAAACATTCCATCCTCTCGATCACGCACCAGTTTCGTAGCTTGAACTGTGCAATGGCATCATGCGATTTCGCGTGAAAAGCTCGTGACGATAAGCCCGCATTATTACCGCGTCATGACAATTCTCACCTGCAAGATTGCCATCGCCATTCGCATTTCAACGCATATAAAAAAATTGCGCATCATAAATGCGCAAATTGTTTATACCATTTCCAAATACTGATCGACAAGAAAGATTTGAAGGGAAGAATAAATCTCCGGCATGAGCGGAATAATCAGCCGAATTTTCTGACTGCATCGAGCGCAAGTCCTGCGCCTATGCTGCCAAATAAATCGCCTTCCACGCGCCGCGCTTCAGGTAATAGGGAGCTGATTTTTTCACGCAATAGATGCACGCCGCTGGAACCACCAGTGAACACGACAGTATCTACATCACTTGCCTCTATACCTGCGTCGTTAAGCAAAGTGGCTACCGTGCCTTCAACAGTCGAAACCATCTTGCTGATCGCATCGTCAAACTCATCACGACGCAAGGTCAAGGTTTGGCGAGGTGACAAACGATCCAGCAACAGTTCTGTTTCCATCTCTGATGACAGCGCAATTTTGCCCTCTTCTGCTTTCAATGCCAGCCAATGCCCTGAGCGATTTTCAATCAAATCCAACAGGCTATCGAGCTTGTCCTTTTCACGGGCATCACGATAGATATCCTTGATCTGCAACCAGGTCTTCTGCGTATAAGCCAGATTGATCGTGTGCCAGGTCGCCAGATTAAAGTAATAGCTGGATGGCACTTCAGCATTGTTATTCAAGCGGCTGCCTAGGCCGAGCAAAGGCATGATGCTGGTCAGGCTTAAATATTTATCGAAATCAGTACCACCGATATGCACACCACCAGTAGCAAGAATGTCGTCGCGTCTATCGACTTTTTTTGCCCGTTCAGGCGACAGCCGTACTAGCGAGAAATCCGAAGTACCACCGCCGATATCTGCGATCAATACCAGCTCTTCTTTTGTTATCTGCGATTCATAATCGAAAGCTGCTGCAATCGGTTCAAATTGAAAATCGATGTCCTTGAAACCGACGGATTGTGCGATTTCATACAAGGTATCTTCAGCGAGAATATCGGCTTCTTCATTACCGTCGACAAAGAACACCGGACGTCCAAGGACGACGCTGCTGAATTCACGCCCTGCTGCTTTTTCTGCTCTATGCTTCAACTCGCCGATAAATTGCGTCAGCAAGGTACGAAATGGCAAGGCCTTGCCCATCACCTCGGTCTGATCATCGATCAAGCTGGTGCCGAGCATGCTCTTCAGCGAGCGCATCAAGCGACCTTCGTAACCTTGCAGGTAATTAGCTAATGCAGCACGGCCGTAATAGACCTGCTCTTCATCCGCATTGAAGAAAACAACAGACGGCAATGTAACTTTGCCATCTTCCAGTTGCAATAATGCCGAGGTGCCGGGACGGCTCCAGCCAACTGTCGAATTCGACGTCCCAAAATCGACGCCGCACGCGTTTGTCATGGAAAAACCTCTGAAAATGAAATGGGCCACGATGATAAGTCATAGACCGCGGGATGTGTTTATTTTCTCGCCTACCAGCAGGGATGCAGCGTTGTCATACCCTCATCAAAGAATCGATGCGCTCGATGGACAAGCTGGTGAAAAACCGCATTCTGGCACCAAATGTTCATGAATCGACAATGAGGATTACAATCAATCGTCGTTCTCTACAACGCTGTCTGCACCACATGGGTACTCAATCGCCAACGATAAAGGAGACACATCATGGTTAACGTCGGATTGCAAGTCCGCCTGGAAGCAAAGCCAGGCAAGGAAAAAGACCTAGAAGAATTTCTTCGTGCACAGCTACCTTATGCACTGGGTGAACCGGCAACAGTTGCCTGGTTTGCAATCAAATTGAGTGCCAATACCTTCGGTATCTTCGACGCCTTCGTCAACGAATCTGGTCAGCAAGCACATCTCGATGGCGCCATTGCCAAAGCATTAGGCGAAGTCGCTGCGGATTTGCTGGCAAAACCACCTGTCATTGAAAAACTGACCGTGCTGGTCGCCAAATTACCCGGCAGCGGTGAAGTACCGGACTCATTGGGCTAGTCCTTTACGCATCCGCATCGTAAAATATCGCCTTACGGAGGATTTATGAATACGAGTTGGGGTAGCGAAGAGGATATGGAAATCGATGATGAGCTGATGCCCGATATCGAACATCTGATCCCATCCAGACAGCGCAATAGCGGCGATATCGGCACGCTGGATTTCTACGACAGACAAGATCGCATGGCGCGAGAAATCGCCGACAAACCACGCTGATGCACAAGGCAGACTGTGGCACGCCATGTAATGCGCGCCACAGTCCCTACCAATTCCGCATTGATGTTGACGACATGAGACCTTCATCGATGATGCAAGCTTGCTCTTGTCATACAAACGTTGCCTTCTGACGGCACTCCGTGTCCTGGCATCTATCCCGTCATACCCAAGCTTAATCGAGGAATAGCCCATGTCACCTATCGTGCAACCGTTCTTTGATGCAGAAACAGGAACCGTCAGCTACGTGGTGTACGAAACACGCGGATCAGCCTGCGCCATCATCGATTCGGTACTCGACTACGACCCCAAGTCAGGCCACACCAGCACTACCTCTGCCGACAAGCTGATCAACTTCATTCAAGAGCAAGAATTAATAGTCGAATGGATATTGGAGACGCATGCACATGCAGACCACTTATCCGCCGCGCCTTATATCAAAAATCATCTAGGCGGCAAGATCGCCATCGGCCAGATGATCACCAAGGTACAGCGCGTCTTTGATGACATCTTCAATCTGGAAGATTCATTCAAATTTGATGGTTCGCAATTCGATTATTTGTTCCATGAAGACGAAAAATTCCACATCGGCAATCTGACTGCCAAGGCACTGTATGTGCCGGGCCATACCCCTGCCGATATGGCTTATCACATCGGCGATGCCATTTTTGTCGGTGACACCCTGTTCATGCCGGATGCCGGCACCGCGCGCTGCGACTTCCCTGGCGGCGATGCACATACGATGTATCAATCCGTACAAAAAATTCTCAGCTTTCCCGACACAACACGCTTGTTCATGTGTCATGACTATCCGCCGAATGGTCGCGCTCCCGCATGGGAAAGCACTGTCGCCAAACAGCGCACCACAAACATCCATATACGCAAAGACATAGACGAAGACGATTTCGTCGCCATGCGCACCGCGCGCGATAAAACGCTAGGCATGCCCACGCTCATATTGCCCGCAATTCAAATCAATATCCGCGCCGGCAATATGCCTCCAGCTGATGACAACGGCGTGCGATATCTGAAAATACCCCTCAATACACTGCCAAGCTGACAACCTTTTCCTCATAGGGAAACGCACTATTTAAGTGCGAAAATAAGCAATTTAGATGGCACCGTTATTGCTTCATGGAAAGTAGGCATTTGCCTGAGCGATACGCTTGCGCCACCCAGATGCTGGGAAAACTGGGTGACGTTCGTGATTTAAAATACTGCATCCAATCATGTTGCTCTCCATGCCATCCCATCCTGCTGATCCAACCTTGCAAGCACGCTTGCTGGGCACCTTACTTGCCAATTTAGAAGGCATGGTCTATCGATGCCGCTTGGATGAACACTGGACCATGGAGTTCGTCAGCGAAGGATGCTTGGCACTGACCGGCTATACCGAAGAAGATATTCTGTTCAACAGCCGCATCTCGTACGACCAGATCACACACCCGGATGACCGCCAACATGTACGCGAGACCATCCTGGAATCAGTCCGAAACAACCGACGCTTCGACATCGAATATCGCATCGTGCGTGCCGATGGCACGGTTCGCCATGTATGGGAACGCGGTACCAACATCACTCACGACAATGAGGCGCGCGACATACTCGAGGGTTTTATTCAGGATGTGACCGAGCGCAAGCAAGCCGATGAAGCCTTGCGCGAAGCAGAACGACGCTATCGCAGCATTTTTGAAAATGCGATCGAAGGCATTTATCAATCAACACCTAATGACGGCTACCTTGCGGTCAACCCTGCGCTCGCCCGTATGTATGGTTACGATACGCCACAGGAGTTGATCTCTACATTGCGCGACATCGATCATCAGGTTTATGTTGATCCGCAACGCCGCATTGAATTCATGCGCTTGATGGCCAAACATGGCGTCGTGACCAATTTTGAATCACGCGTTCATAGACGCAACGGCGACGTGATCTGGATTTCAGAAAATGCCCGTGCAGTTCATAACAGCACAGGTACTCTGCTTTTCTTCGAAGGCACGGTAGAAGCCATCACCGAACGAAAACTGCATGAAGCGGAAATCCAGTTTCAGGCAACTCACGATGCGCTCACCGGTCTACCGAATAGAACCCTGCTCTACGATCGCATGCAGCAAGCGGTCTTGCATTCCGCACGCTACGGCAACCTGACTGCGATTGCCTTTCTCGATCTGGATCAATTCAAATTTATCAATGACAGCCTCGGCCATCAAGTTGGCGATGAACTACTGAGAATTACTGCGCATCGCCTGACCTCATGCCTGCGCGAAAGCGATACCGTGGCACGTCAGGGCGGCGATGAATTCGTCCTCTTGCTGACGGACCAACCGAGTGAAGAAGCAATTTCGCACACCATGCAACGTGTGTTGCACGAAGTCGCACAACCGTGGAAAGCCAATGATCTAGAATTTCAGATTACTTGCAGCATCGGTGTCACGCTCTGCCCTGATGATGGTCGCGATGTAGAAACACTGTTGAAGAATGCCGATTCCGCGATGTACAAGGCCAAGGATCTGGGGCGTAATAATTTTCAATACTTCTCTGCGGAGATGAACAACTCCGTGACCGACAGACTGGAATTACTGAACCACTTGCGTCAGGCTATTTCCAACGAAAACTTTGTACTGCACTATCAATCCAAAGTCAGTCTTGCGTCTCACAAGATCATCGGCGTAGAGGCTTTGATACGCTGGAACAGCGCGCACGCCGGCATGATTTCACCCGCCAGCTTTATTCCACTAGCGGAAGAAACCGGCTTGATCATTCCGCTCGGTGAATGGGTCTTGCGTACGGCCTGCCGACAAAATCGCGCATGGCAAAAAGCCGGCTATCCTCCGATTCCGATTTCGGTCAATCTTTCGCCGCGCCAACTGGCGCGAGGCGATATCGTTGAAATGGTGGAACGCATCCTGACCGAAACAGATCTGGAGCCGCAATATCTGGAATTGGAAATTACAGAAAGCGTAATGACCACCGATGTAGAAAAGTCGTTTGCCATGCTGACACAGCTACGTGCGCTCGGCGTGAAAATTTCACTCGATGATTTCGGCACTGGATATTCCAGCCTGAGTTATCTAAAACGTTTCCCGGTCGATACCTTGAAGATAGATCAATCCTTCGTGCGCGATATCGCCACCGATCAGGACAGTGCAGCCATCGTCAAGGCCATCATTTCACTAGGAAGAAATTTGAATCTGACCGTGCTGGCAGAAGGTATAGAAACCGAAGACCAATTCCAGTTCTTGCTGGAAAATGGTTGTAACGAAGGTCAGGGATATTTGATGAGCAAGCCTATTCCGAACAAAAACTTTTTGGATTTGTTGAAGAAATAAGCTGCTCTATTTGAATAAGCTGTTGTTGCTACGATTAGAAGGTCAAACGCTTCACGCCATCTGCAGTTCCCAGCAAGCCAACATTCGCACCGCGTCGTGCAAACAATCCTACCGTCACTACGCCGACGATATCGTTGATCTGCGCTTCAAGTTCTGCGGGATTCTGAATCTGTAAACCCAGCACGTCGATGATGTAGCAACCGTTATCGGTCACCACTGGTTTGCCATCCTTCACGCGCAGGCGCGGCTCACCACCGAGCGCAGCCAATTTACGCGCAACCACTGCTTGTGCCATCGGGATCACTTCTACCGGCAATGGGAAATTACCCAGCTTGTCCACCAGCTTGGAGCCATCAGCGATGCAGACAAATTGTTTGGCAACCGAAGCGACGATCTTTTCGCGCGTCAATGCCGCACCGCCGCCCTTGATCATCGCTCCATCTGATGTAATTTCATCTGCGCCATCGATATATACCGACATCGAGTCGATATCGTTCAAATCAAAAATAGTGATGCCGTGCACACGCAAGCGCTCTGCCGTCGCTTCGGAAGAAGCAACTGCGCCCTTGATGCGATCCTTGATCTTGCCCAACTCGTCAATGAAGAAATTGGCCGTGGAACCAGTACCAACGCCGATGATTTCGCCTGTTACTACATAGTCGATGGCGGCACGGGCTACTGCTTGCTTCATTTCGTCTTGGGTCATGGCTATACACAGAAAAAGGAATTTGGAAGTCCGCTATTTTAACGGATGCCCGCATCAGCATCCCGTCTACACTGTAAAAATGACCGTATCGTTGCCTACATATCAAGCTTTTTCGTCCACATGCTCTTCCAAGGTCTCGAAAAGTGCGATTTGCAAGCTGGAGTGCCAGCGTACAAAGGCCTTCCACAGCACGGCCGTCAATATCGCCGCGGCAACCAGCAGTACGATCAGCACATTGGTCGGCGGCAGTATGCTCGCGCTCAATAAACCAATAAGAAGAAGAATCCCGACTATCGACAGCGCTGGAATCACCTCGGCAATCACGCGACGCAAGCCATGTACAAACTTGCCACCATCGCCAATGATGATCTCTGCCAGCAGCAAGCTCAATGCATTCAATTTACGATAAGTCGCAATCAAGAACGGCAAGGAAACAGCTAACGCTCCACCGAATACGATGGCTTTTTGAATATGCTCATCGGCAATCGATGAAGCCAGACTTTTTTCAATCACACCAAAGATATAAATCCCTGCCAGGAAGACCGCTGCCGTCATCGCGCAATTGACGATCACCTGCGCCACTATCCGCATCACAATCTTCGCCAGCATCGCGCGGTCGCCTTCAAGCTGATTGCTTTGCAGCCATGCCGTATAGCGATAGGCGACGCGACTGATACTACTCGGCATGGCCGATGCCGCACGCTGCGATAAAGGATCAGCCAGCTTGATTAAATACGGCGTCAACAAAGTTGTCACAGCCGAGACCGCCACCACTATCGGATACAGAAAATCGCTGGTGACCTGCAAAGTCAAACCAAGCGAGGCAATGATGAAAGAGAACTCTCCTATCTGCGACAATCCCATACCAACACGCAGCGAAGTCTTGCCATCGTTGCCCGCAACAAAGGTACCAAGCCCGCAGGCAAAAACCTTACCGAGGACAACCGCGACCGTGATCAAGGCAATCGGCAATGCATACGTCACCAATACAGTCGGATT
Source organism: Pseudomonadota bacterium (assembly GCA_040390795.1). GTDB lineage: Bacteria > Pseudomonadota > Gammaproteobacteria > Burkholderiales > Burkholderiaceae_D > Oxalicibacterium. The sequence goes on from JAZJXV010000020.1 coordinate 180,296, forward strand.
GAACAACAAGCCCACACCGACGAAGAACAAGGCGCTGAACATATCGCGGATAGGCGCAATCAAACGCTCAATCAAATGCAACTGCCGTGCCTCTGCCATGATTGCGCCTATCATGAAGGCACCTAATGCAATGCTGTATTCCAGTTGTAAAACCAGCAAACAGAAACCGAAACACAAGCCCAACACCGTGATCAGGAACACTTCATTACTCTTGAACTTCGCCACATAAGCCAGCAAGCGCGGCACCATCAGCAAGCCCAGCACCAATGCTACGATCATGAAAAGCGAAAGCTTGCCAACAGTAGCGAACACGTCGCCTGCATCGACCGAACCATTCATTGCGATACCGGACAACAGCGCAATCATGCCGATGGCCAAAATATCTTCCACGATCAAGATGCCGAAAATAAGTTGAGCAAAGCGCTCATTCTTCATCCCTAGCTCATCCAGCGCCTTAACGATAATCGTCGTCGAAGAAATCGCCAGCATCGCACCAAGGAACAGCGAATCCATCGTATTCCATTTGAAGTACTGTCCGATTTCATAACCGATCCAGGTCATCAAAACGATTTCCCCAAATGCCGCGATGAAAGCAGTCACACCGACGCTACTCAGTTTTTTTAAATTGAATTCGAGGCCAAGAGAAAACATCAGGAACACAACACCAAGCTCAGCCACGATCTTGATTGTCCTATCGTCGTGGATCAGTTCAAAAGGTGGTGTATGCGGGCCGATGATCACGCCGGCAAGAATGTAACCAAGGACGACCGGCTGTTTGAAATGATGGAACAAAATCGTGACTATGCCGGCGATCAGCATGATCACTGCCAGATCCTGAATGAATTCAGCTCCATGCATAGGGTGGCCCCGGATTGTTTTTATTGACGTACGGATGGGCGTGGAACGTGCTGCTGATGGTTAAACCTTACACATAGATGAAAGATGTGTCTATGCTGGATTTTAGGTGGGTTTTGTTTTTATATGGTCGGAGCGTATTGATTCTGTTCGCTCTCCGTAGAGAGTTGGTATGCCGGGGGCGGCCCGGCAGCCGCTCACTTTTCTTGCTTCGCCAAGAAAAGTGAGCAAAAGAAGGCGACGCAAAGCCGTTGCCCGCTAATGCGGGTACCCAAGCCAAGTAATCATCAGCCGGGGTCGCAAACCAACTCGCTACGCTCAAACATGTTTGCGCCCTTACTCCGCCTGACGATGGCTTGTCTTGCAACGTCACATGCGGAACAGCAACGACCGCAGCCTTGTTGATTCAACCTAGACAGGTTGTCCAAAGAGGCTGTGGAAGTAAGTCCGCTCTGACGCTGCCGTTTGTGCAAGACAGAAAATGGATCAAGAAGTGAACGTTGTTTGAGCCGAAGGCGAGTTTCGTTCACTTCCCATTTTTGTCTTGCACAAACGGGAACCCGAAGGGCAGCGGCTTCGCGGTCGCCTTTCTTTGCTTACTTTCTTTGGCGAAGCAAAGAAAGTGAGTAGCCGCCGGGCTACCCCCGGCAAACCAACTTCGACCGAAGAAAGAAAAAGATCAGCAAAAACAAATCAAAATCAAACACCAATAAAAAAAGCCGCTCAAAGCGGCCTCTTTATCAAAACAACCCAAATCTCACCTCAACCCAGAAGCCGCCTTCGCCAAGGCCTCAACCCTCGCCCAATCCCCAGCCGCCAAGGCATCCTTAGGCGTCAACCAAGACCCGCCCACACAAGCCACATTTTTACACGCCAAAAACTGCGCCGCAGTCTCCTGCGAAATCCCGCCCGTCGGGCAAAACAGCACATCCGGCAACGGCCCGGCAATCGCATTCAACATCCCGACGCCACCAGCCGGCACCGCAGGAAACAACTTCAATTGATAAAAACCGACTTCACGTGCCGACATCACTTCCGACGGCGTCATCACGCCCGGCAACAAAGGTAAACCACTAGCACGCGAACCTTCGATCAACTCCATCGTCAATCCCGGCGACACACCAAAGACCGCACCAGCATCACGTGCTGCCACAAAATCTTCACGCCGCGTCAAAGTCCCCACGCCAAGAATGGCTTCCGGCACTTGTTCTGCAATTGCACGAATCGCAGCCAGACCGTGCTGCGTACGCAAAGTCACTTCCAATACGCGTATACCGCCTGCAACCAGCGCACGCGCCAGCGGAACTGCGTGATTCAAATCGTCGATAGCAATGACCGGAATAACCGGCGACGCACGCATTATTTCCAGCAGATTCATGTCAGTTTCCTATTGGACGCTCAATCAAACTATCTTCATCGACAAACGGTTCATCGTCCGGTACTGCAAGCGTATTACTCGTTTTGTCTTCGTCAGTTTCCAGCAAAGGTGGTGGCAAACCAAAGGTGGTCGCGCCCTCTTCCGCTTCACTCACCGAATGACGGAACATCGCAAACAACTCGCGCCCCATACCGATTTCGTTTTGCGATAAATCCGCCGGTTCTGCGCCGCGCGCAGCCCACTCGGCTTCAGGCACCAACGCTTGCAACACGCCGGTTTCCGCATTCAATTGAATGATGTCACCGGTACGCACGCGTCCCAAAGGACCGCCCGCCAGCACTTCCGGCGAGACGTGAATGGCTGCCGGCACCTTACCCGAAGCACCTGACATGCGACCGTCTGTCACCAAGGCAACATGACGCCCTGCATCCTGCAAGCTACCCAACGCTGGCGTCAGCGCATGCAATTCCGGCATACCGTTCGCGCGTGGACCTTGATGACGCAATACGGCAATGAAGTCGCGATTCAATTCACCTGCCTGATAGGCGTGCATGAACGCTTCTTGCGAATCGAACACGATGGCTGGTGCTTCCACGATGCGATGCTCCGCCTTGACCGCCGACACCTTCACCACAGCACGTCCAAGATTGCCTGACATCAGCTTCATGCCACCATCAGTCGAAAATGGTTCAGCCGCCGTGCGCAATACATCTGTATTGCCACTGACCGCTGCCGCCGCTTTCCAGACAACTTTGTCATCCTGCAAGAATGGCTCGGTCGCATGCGCACGCAAACCACGCCCGAGAATAGTCAGCACATCGTCATGCAATAAACCCGCATCCAATAATTCACGGATCACGAAACCGGTGCCGCCGGCAGCATGGAAGTGATTCACATCTGCGTCGCCATTCGGATAAATACGTGCAACCAAAGGTGCGATACTCGACAAGGCATCGAAATCATCCCAATCGATCACTATCCCAGCCGCCTTCGCCATCGCGACCAGATGCAAAGTGTGATTAGTAGAACCACCAGTCGCGAGCAATGCCACGACGGCGTTGACGATAGTTTTTTCATCGACCAGACGGCCGATAGGTGTGTAAGTTTTACCTTGTGCGCTGATTTCGACCGCACGTTGTGCTGCGCTTGCAGTCAAGGCATCGCGCAAAGGTGTGTTCGGCGTGATGAAGGCAGCGCCTGGCAAATGCAGGCCCATCACTTCCATCAACATTTGATTACTGTTAGCTGTACCGTAGAAAGTACAGGTGCCGGCATCGTGATACGACTGTCCTTCCGCTTCCAGCAAGGCATCGCGTCCGATTTTCCCTTGTGCATACAGTTGGCGTATTCTGGCTTTTTCCGGATTCGACATGCCGCTTGTCATCGGCCCAGCTGGAACAAATATCGCCGGCAAATGTCCGAAATGCAATGCGCCGATGATCAGCCCTGGCACGATCTTGTCGCATACGCCGAGATACAAGGCTGCATCAAACATATTGTGCGACAAGGCTATCGCTGTAGACATGGCGATCGTATCGCGCGAGAACAGCGACAACTCCATGCCTGGCTGACCTTGCGTAATGCCATCGCACATCGCAGGCACACCACCGGCAAATTGCGCAACACCACCCGCTTTGCGCACTACGTCCTTGATGATCTGCGGAAAACGCTCAAACGGCTGATGCGCCGACAACATATCGTTATAGGCAGAGATGATGGCAATAGACGGATTCGTTTGCTGCTTCAGCACCAATTTGTCGTTCTGCGGGAAGGCAGCAAAACCGTGGGCAAGATTGGTGCAGGAAAGCGTACTACGCTGCACACCCTTTTGACGCGCATGTTCCAAACGCTGAAGGTAGGCAGTGCGATAAGGCCGGCTACGCTCTACGATCCTTGCGGTTACGGCAGTCACAACAGGATGGAGCGACATATAAATTCCTTGAAAAACAGTTTTGAAATTTTACTACAACAAATTGTATCGAACTACCATCATCTTTTACTTTCTTGCAAAAACGTAGGACTCCTTATCGCGCAAGAAATTCACTCAATGACCGTTTCATTACAAACCATCGAAATGTGACATTCGATTGAACTTTCCATCGGAACAAGTATCCGTTACAGGCGTGCTACAAATAATCGGCCATGCACATTCGTTGTTTGCATTGCCCACAGTAAATTTATTTGTAGTGAAATTACCATAAATTGATGTATAGTTTCAACCAACCTTAGATCGCATCTACTGCCCATGCGCATACCGCTTACTGCCACCAACGCCTTCCAGGCGCTGCAACAGCATCACACCGAGACCAAAGACCGACAAGTCCGTGACTTGTTTGCACAGGACTCTGCTCGCTTCGCCAAATTATCCACCGAAGGCGCAGGTCTATTCCTTGATTACTCCAAAAATATTGTCGATGACAAGACTATGACATTGCTGTACGCACTCGCCCGCGATATGCAGGTAGAAGCGCAACGCGATGACATGTTTGCCGGCAAGGAAGTTAATCGCACAGAGCATCGCGCAGTCCTGCATACCGCCTTGCGCAAACCACGCAACGAAAAGCTGATACTCAACAACAAGGATATCGTCCCTGATATACAAGCTGTACTGGATCAGATGGGTGCATTTAGCGAACGCGTGCGTTCTGGTAAATGGCGCGGCTTCGATGGACGCGAAATTACCGACATCATCAACATCGGCATAGGTGGCTCCTACCTTGGCCCTAAGATGACATGCCAGGCGCTACGTTCCTTCGCTCACCCTCGCCTGATCACGCATTTCGTCTCCAATGTAGACGGACATGATCTGGATGCCATTCTGTCGCGCGTCAACCCTGCCACGACTTTATTCATCATTGCTTCCAAAAGTTTCCATACCGAAGAAACCATGATGAATGCGCAATCAGCACGCGCATGGTTCTTGAAACACGCAAGTGAGGCCGATCTCGCCAAACACTTCGTCGCGGTTTCTACCCATTTGGATGCAGTAAAAGCCTTCGGCATTGCACCGGAGAATATGTTTCCATTCTGGGATTGGGTAGGCGGCCGCTATTCGGTGTGGTCCGCTATTGGCCTGGCACTGGCACTCTCGATAGGTATCGAACACTTCAAGGAATTTCTTGCTGGTGCGCATGCAATGGATCAGCACTTTCAAGATGCGCCGCTGGAAAAGAATCTGCCTGTCATCCTCGCTTTGATCGGCATCTGGAACCGCAACTTCCTCGGTAGCACCTCCATTTCAATTGCGCCCTATCATCAGGATTTGCGCCTGTTCCCTGGGTATCTGCAACAACTGGAAATGGAAAGCAATGGCAAGAGCACTCAAGTTGACGGTACAAAAGTAGAAGTCGCAACCTGCCCGGTTATCTGGGGCGATGTCGGCACTAATGGTCAGCATGCCTATTTCCAATTGCTGCATCAAGGTACAGACATCATGGCGGTCGACTTCATCGCTGCGCTGACACCATCGCATACGATGAAGGAGCACCAAGTCTTATTATTGGCCAATTGCTTCGCGCAATCCGAAGCCTTCATGCGCGGCAAGAATGCCGATGAAGTGCGCGCCGACATGCAGGCGCAAGGATTACCGACAGCAGAAATCGAAAAGCTGCTGCCGCATCGCATCTTCCGCGGCAATCGCCCAAGCAATACTATTTTGATGGATGCATTAACCCCGACCACGCTCGGTTCCTTAATCGCTCTGTATGAACACAAGGTCTTCGTCCAAGGTGCAATCTGGGGCATCAATAGCTTCGATCAATGGGGTGTTGAGCTGGGCAAGATACTGGCAAAAAACATTCAAGCCGAATTGTCCGACCAAACAAAACCAGAGACGCACGATAGCTCGACCAATGGTTTGATTGCACGCGCCAAGACTGCACTACAAAACAAACAATAACGTTCTAACGAACACTTACTCATACAACCTTCTTCACTACCATGGCTCTCACCGATTTTGATCTTGTCTTGTTTGGCGGCGGCGGCGATCTGTCGATGCGCAAACTCATTCCTGCGATGTACGCTCGTGACCGCGCCGGGGATTTGCCTGCTGCGGCACAGATCATTTGCGTTGGTCGCCATAGCTGGAGCCAGGAAGAGTTTGTTAATACGCTGAATGAAAATGCCAAGCCGCATATCAACGAGAAAACGTTAACGCCAGCGGCATGGGACAAATTCTGCGCACGTATTAAATACGTTTCGCTGGATGCGAGCAATGTTGATACCTATCAAACGCTGAATGATGCCTTGCGCGATAACCCTGCGCTCACACGCGTCTTTTATCTCGCAACGCCACCTACCCTGTTCGCCAAAATTTGCCACAATCTATCCGCACGCGGATTGGCAACCGAGAATTCTCGCGTCGTTCTGGAAAAACCGCTGGGCCGCGATCTCGCCAGTGCCAAACAGATCAATCAGGAAGTCAGTCTAGTCTTCAAAGAATCGCAGATTTACCGGATCGATCACTACCTCGGCAAAGAAGCGGTACAAAATCTGCTCGCACTGCGCTTCGGTAATGTGCTGTTCGAACCACTGTGGCGCCGCGAATGGATTTCCGATGTACAGATCACGATCGCGGAGGAAATCGGCGTCGGCAATCGCATGGGTTATTACGAAACATCCGGTGCCTTGCGGGACATGTTGCAAAATCATTTGCTGCAATTGCTGTGTATCGTCGCCATGGAACCGCCGCTGTCTGTTACACCCGACGCAGTCCGTGACGAAAAGCTGAAGGTATTACGTTCGCTGAAACCATTTACGCAAAATGCACTGGCAAAGAACATCATCCGCGGCCAATACCGCTCTGGCCATGTTGATGGCAAGGCTGTTCCCGGTTACAGACAGGAAAAAAATTCCGATCCGGATTCGAATACCGAAACCTTCGTCGCAGTCAAAGCCGAGATCGATACCTGGCGTTGGGCCGGCGTTCCTTTCTATTTGCGCACCGGCAAACGCATGGCCGATCAATTGGCAGAAATCGTTGTGCGCTTCAAACCGATCCCACACTCCATCTTTGCGCAGTCAACCAACAGCTTCCAGCCGAACTGTCTGGTCATTCGTCTGCAACCAGATGACGGCCTGCAATTGAACTTGATGGCAAAAACACCGGGCGACGGCATGCGCCTGAAACCTGTTGAACTCGAGCTCGACTTTGCTGAAACCTTCAAAGCACCACGCATGGATGCCTACGAGCGCTTGCTGCTCGACGTGTTGCGCGGACAACTGACACTGTTCATGCGCAGTGATGAGCTGGAAGCAGCATGGGAATGGGTTGAACCTGTACTGCGCCATTGGGAACAAGATGGCAACGAACCACTTCCGTATGCAGCCGGCACCTGGGGACCAGCCGCATCGAGCGCGCTGATCGGCCGCGACGGCCTGCAGTGGCGCGAAGAAGCCTTGCCGGAATAAGCGGAGCACACCTGCATGCTGCTGGATTCAATACGCACACAGTACGACTCACTTTCCAAATCGGAAAAAAGAGTCGCACTTGCCGTCTTGGAGCAACCAGAACTAGCAATTGCAGAAAACATCACTGCACTGGCAAAAAAAGCCGAGGTATCAGAACCAACTGTCGTGCGCTTTTGCCGCGCCATAGGCTTTGATGGCTGGCAGGCATTCAAGCTGAAGCTGGCACAAGGTCTCGCACTCTCGCCCGGCACTGGCGAATCGCCTATGTTGGAAGACATGGCTGCAGATATCGTCGACAAGGTGTGCAATCGCTCGATCAACACCCTGCTCGATCTGCGTAACAGTCTGGATGCCAACGCCATCGAAAAAGCGCTACAGGTTTTAGGCAATGCCAACACGATCGAATTTTATGGTCAGGGCACATCCGGCATCATCGCTGCCGATGCACAACATAAATTCTTTCGTTCCGGCGTACCGACGGTCGCCTACTCCGATCCGCACATACACAGCATCGCCGCATCCTTGTTGAAAAAAGGCGATGTCGTGGTCGCCATCTCGCAGCGTGGCAGCAGCCTCTCCCTGCTACGCAGCGTACAACTGGCACGTAGCTCGGGAGCTGCCATCATCGTACTCGCACCCAGCGGCACGCCATTGGCGGAACTGGCGACGATATTGATTCCTATCGACCTGCACTTCCATACCGATCCTTATACGCCGATATCCGCACGCCTCGCCCATCTGGTCGTGATCGACATACTTGCAGTCGGGCTGGCACTACGATTGAGTCCTGAGCGTCGCAAGAAAATGGTCAACGCGCAAAAAGCGCTACAAAAATTCGATCTGCAATTCGATTCCTTCCTGCAAGCGCCACTGAAAAATTAGCTTTATCCAGTGTCAGCAAAGATGCAGGAACATTGCGTACAATAAGAGTGTCAATACCGATCATTCCTAGACAACTCACTATTGCGCCATGAACCAACTCGAACAATTGAAGCAATACACCACCATCGTTGCCGACACGGGCGACTTTCAATCGATCAAGGCATTTGCACCGCAAGATGCAACAACCAATCCATCGCTGATCCTGAAGGCGGTGCAAAAGGATGAGTACAAGCCCATCATGGAAAAGGTCGCACGCGACCATGCCGATAAAAACACCAATGAAATCATTGATCACCTGCTAGTCGCGTTTGGACAAGAAATCCTCAAAGTCATCCCTGGACGTGTCTCAACCGAAACCGATGCGCGCCTGTCCTTCGATACCGAAGGCTCCATTGAAAAAGGCCGCACGCTGATCCGTTTATACGAAGAAGCTGGTATCTCTCGTGATCGCATCTTGATCAAAATCGCATCGACATGGGAAGGCATACGCGCCGCACAGATATTGGAAAAAGAAGGCATACACTGCAATCTGACTTTGCTGTTTTCGCTGCCACAAGCCATTGCCTGCGCTGATGCACGCGTACAACTGATCTCGCCCTTCGTCGGTCGCATCTATGATTGGTACAAGAAATCTACCGGCACCGACTACACCGGCGCGGATGATCCTGGCGTGCAATCGGTCAAGCGCATCTACACTTACTATCGCAAGTTCGGCTACGCCACTGAAGTCATGGGTGCCAGCTTCCGCAATACTTCGCAAATCATCGAATTGGCGGGCTGCGATCTTCTGACTATCAGTCCAGAACTCCTGCAAAAGCTAGCTGAATCCGATGCGCCGCTGACACGCAAGCTTGTTCCAGCAGAAGCAAAAAATGCAGATATCCAGAAGGTCACTCTGGATGAAAAAACCTTCCGCAGCATGTTGAACGACGACGCAATGGCAACTGAGAAACTGGCTGAAGGCATACGCGCATTCTGTGTCGATGCAGTGAAGCTGGATAAATTGATTGAAGCCTTGAAATAATCCAAGCGACGGAAGACGCTACGTTCTTCCGTCTTACTTGCTGGCAGTTTTTGCAAAAGGTCATTCCCTTAAAAACGTGAGGCAAGTATGGGCAAGAGTCGGGTCGAAGCATTCAGCGATGGTGTCATCGCCATACTCATCACCATCATGGTGCTGGAATTGAAAGTGCCTCACGGCGAAAGTATCGAAGCGCTCAAACCGCTCATTCCTGTATTTCTGAGTTATGTATTGAGCTTTATCTACCTCGGCATTTACTGGAACAACCACCACCACATGTTGCACACCACTGAAAAGGTCAGCGGTGCAATGCTATGGGCCAATCTTCATTTGCTTTTCTGGTTATCTCTAATTCCCTTCGTCACTGGCTGGATGGGCGAAAACCATTTCGGTGCCATGCCGTCGGCAATTTATGGCGTGATATTGCTCATGTCTTCCCTTGCCTACTGGGTGCTTGAGCGTTTGATCATCTCCGCTCAAGGAAAGAACTCTCTCTTGCAACGTGCGATTGGCAAGGACTGGAAAGGCAAGATATCACCCGTTCTGTATGCCATCGCCATTCCAGCTGCCTTCTGGTTTGAATGGATTTCCATCAGCATCTATGTGTTGGTTGCTATCTTGTGGCTGGTACCTGACAAACGTATAGAGCGGGTATTTGAAAGAGCAGAATAAATTCTTTAAGCAGAAGACACGAATCCTGCTCTTCCTGCCTTGAATGAAAAATGCGGATCGCGTTTCACTTCATCAGTGAAACGCGATCCGCATTTTTTATAAAAACTAACTTATCAGTGCTTCAATGCATCCGGCACCTTGCCACCGTTTTCGGACACCTTGATCATCACTTGCTTGTGCAACCAGATATTCATCGATGCCGAATCATTGGTATCGCCGGTGTAATTCAGCTCTTGTGCCAATGTTTTGCGAGCCGTCAGGCTGCTATCCATATCCAGCAACTTCATCAAGTCGACGATAGAGGTACTCCAGTTCAGCTTCTGTGGATTTTTCTGTGCCAAGCCATTCAGAATGGCTTCCACATCGACTTGTTGAGCCGGTGCAGATGGTGCTGCAGGCGCTGCTGATGTCGTTGCCGCCGGTGTGGTCGGTGCCGGAGCGGCGTGTGAGGATGGAAATATCTTGCTGAAAATAGTACTGAGAATACCCATGGTGTACCTCCTTTGAAAAAATCGGAAAGTCGATGGAAATCTATACTGCAAACAGCCTTGCTACGATAAAACCAATACGGCGAAGTTCCCTTGCTTATTCATCCCTATTACGATGACACCACAAAAATCATCCTGTTTCAACAAGACAGGAACACATAGCGTGCTCTGCCATTGAAGAAATCAGTTAAAAATCAAACCGTTAAACGTCCAGTAGCCAAGTAGGAAAAGCACCAAGGCAATGGCAAACTGCTTCAAGAAATTTTTATTCATGTCGTCCTCTGTTCGCGGCGTTTTTAGACTACGCCGTCGCGTCTCAACTCTGCAATGCCCGCATCATCATAACCCAGTGTGCGCAATACATCATCCGTATGCTCGCCCAAAGTCGGCCCCAACCATTTTGTTTCACCCGGTGTTTCAGACAATTTAGGCGTGATTGCAGGCAGCTTGATAGGTGTGCCGTCTGCAAATGCATGTTGCTCAAACATCTTGCGCGCAAGAAATTGTGGATCGCTCATCATGTCGCGTATCGAATAGATTTTACCCACCGGCACATCGGCCGCCTGCAAAATTTCCAAGGCGCTTGCTATCGTCTGCGTCGCGCACCATGCCTGTATCGCTGCATCTATCTCTGCCGTACGTGGCACACGGCCATCGTTGCGTGATAACTGAGTATCGTTGGCCAGATCGTCACGCCCCATCGCCAACATCAAACGCTTGAAGATGGCATCGCCGTTACCGGCAATCACAATGTTTTCACCATCGCCAGTCGTATAGGTATTCGACGGCACGATGCCCGGCAAGGCACCGCCGGTACGTTCGCGCACAACACCTGCGTAATCATATTCCGGCACCAGCGATTCCATCATATTGAAGACTGCTTCATACAAAGCCACATCTATCATCTGGCCTTGTCCAGCAAGCGATTCATCGCCGGCCTTACCGTTCCAGCGACCACCAGTTGTATCGCGATGACGTAGCGCCATCATCGCGCCTATAACGCCATGCAAGGCAGCAACCGAATCGCCTATCGAGATCCCCACGCGCAGTGGCGGCCGATCCGGAAAGCCGGATACATAACGCAATCCGCCCATCGATTCACCTATCGCGCCAAAGCCTGGTTGATCCTTCAACGGCCCAGTTTGACCAAAACCGGACAACCGTACCATGATGGTTGCCGGATTTTCCGCCTTCAATTGTTCATAGCCTAGCGACCATTTTTCCAGCACGCCGGGTCTGTAGTTCTCGATGATGATGTCTGCTTCCAACGCCAGCTTCTTTGCAATTTCCTGCCCGCGTGGATCTTTCAGATTCAGGGTCAGACTTTTCTTGTTGCGCGACTGTACTGACCACCACAGCGAAGTGCCATCCTTCAATACGCGCCATTGGCGAATTGGGTCTCCGCCGTCTGGTGTTTCGATCTTGATGACGTCCGCACCGAATTCCGCCAGCATGCGCGAGCAGAATGGACCTGCGATCAATGTACCCAGCTCCAGAACCTTGATGCCGGCCAAAGGACCGGATGATACTGTTTTCTTCATGTATGTTTTTTAGATATGTGCGAGTTCGCGTAATTCGGATTCGAGATTCAAGCGTGCCTGATGTTCAAGCGTGGCTGCCATACTCGGTGTAAAAAATAGCGATGGTCGTTGCAGAAAGCGCTGCAAGAATTTACCACGCGCTATCCGATATTCCTCTATCGGTACCCAACTGTATTCTGCACGTATGACTTCGCTGTATTCCTTGTAGACAACTTCTCTTGCACCAAGGATGGTGAGATCCATATCGAGAAACAAGGGGAGATCAACAATGCGTAGCGAGGTAATTTCGTGTCGCTCGGTTGCGATGATGCATTCCATGACTGGCGGAATATGATGTTCATCGATCTGCATCGCGATCATTGCCCGACGCGCCCATTCCGCACTACGCCGTTCATTGTCTTTCAGATGGGTATCGTAGATCACGTCGTGGAACCAAATGGCGAATTCCACTATTTCCAGACGATTGATTTGATGGCGATGTGTTTCTGCATAGCGCAGCAACACCATGATGTGCGATAGATTGTGATAGCTGCGATGCGACTCGGAATAATGCCGGATCAATTCATCCCATACTGCATCGGATGCTGCGCGGTCGGCAGAAACCGAGGTCACCAGCGTTTGCCATTTTGCGCGCAGCCAACTTTGATTTTCTGGAGAGTGCGTAAACATCGCTGATCACCTTTATGAAAGATGAAACATCAATTGCAGTACCACTTGCAAGCTATGCTATCGACGCCTGATGACGACGATATTACAGGTTAAGTCGTACGTCTATCCAGCATCGCACGTGCGATCGTGCCAGCATCGACATATTCCAGCTCACCACCAACAGGTACGCCACGCGCCAGACGACTGACTTTCAAGCCGCGTGCTTTCAGCGTCTCACTGATGTAGTGCGCAGTTGCCTCACCCTCATTGGTGAAATTGGTCGCCAGCACGACTTCCTGCACGACACCGTCAGTAGCACGGCCTATCAATTTTTCCAGATGAATATCTTTTGGACCTATGCCATCGAGCGGCGACAAACGCCCCATCAGTACGAAGTACAAACCCTTGAACGTCAGGGTCTGTTCGATCATCAATTGATCGCCCGGCGTTTCTACCACGCACAACAAAGCAGGATTGCGTTCTGCATCGAGACAGGTTTCGCATACCGCATGTTCGGTGAAGGTATTGCACATCGCGCAGTGCTGCACCTTCTCCACCGCTTGCGACAAGGCACGACCGAGCATGGCAGCGCCATCCCTGTCGTGCTGCATCAAGTGATACGCCATACGTTGCGCAGACTTCGGGCCTACACCCGGCAGGCGACGCAATGCTTCGGTCAAAAAATCGAGACTGGATGGCGTTTTCAAAAAGCGGTTTCTTTCAACAAGCTACGGAAAGTGAATCTTAGAAAGGCATTTTGAAGCCAGGAGGCAAAGGCATGCCAGCTGTCGCACCAGACATTTTTTCTTGCGATGTCGCTTCTGCCTTGCGCACTGCATCGTTGAATGCAGCAGCGACCAAATCTTCCAACATGTCTTTGTCATCAGTCAGCAGCGATGGATCGATGGACACACGTTTCACATCGTTCTTGCACGACATGACGATCTTGACCAGGCCGGCGCCAGATTGGCCTTCAACTTCGATCAATGCCAGTTGCTCTTGCATCTTTTTCATGTTGTCTTGCATTGCTTGCGCCTGCTTCATCAGGCCAGCCAATTGGTTTTTCATCATGATGTTGCTCCTTTAAATAATTCGGATTGAAGAAATGGATAGTTCTGCGTGATCAAACCGGCTTGACCGATCCCGGCACGATGGTCGCACCAAATTCACGCATCAGTTTTTGTACGAAGGGATCTTCCTGCATCGATTGTTCTGCATCACGTTGTCGCTCGGCACGATCTGCCATCGCAGCTGCGCTGGCGGTGTGTTCTACTGCACCTATCGTGGTTTGCACGCGTATGGTTTGGCCAAAATGTTCAGACAGGACAGCCGTCAATTTTTCGGCACTGCCATTAGCCAGCAAGACATCTACTGCCACCAGCAAGTCGAAGGTAATCTGGGCGCTCTCCGGAGTTGGTCCGCATTTAAGCAATTCGCTCTGCAAGGCCAACTGTTGTGCGACGCCACGCACCGGCAAGATGGCCGCCAATGCAGGCCAGTTGCCATCCCATTTCAGGCTCTCTACCGGATGCAATGCGAATGGACGTGCAACACGCGGTGCTTCCACCGCAGGTGCTGGTATTACTACGGGTTCTGCTACTGCTGCAGATTCCGGTTCAATTTTTTTTTGAGCCACAGGGCTGGAAAACTCTTCAACACCATTGCTGCCGGCAAAGGGCGGCTCATCATCCCACGGCGGTGCTGGTGCCATATCGATGGACGGCGATCTATCTACCACTGCCGCTGCTACCGGAGCAGCAGGAGCGGCTGGAACTGGAGGTGCAACTGGTCGTGCTGCAGGTGCCGATGGTGCAGCACCTTTGACGCCCGCACGCGCTGCTTCCAGCGCAGCACGCGCAGGACTCATCGCGCCTGTCGGACGGACCGGTGCACTGGTGCTGGCTGCTTGCGGTGCTGCACTCAGGCGTGCTACCGGTGCGGCAGCAGTTGGTGCAGGCGCTGCTGGTGCTGCAGTCGGACGTGCCGCAGGAGCAGCAGCGACAGCAGGTTTGGCTTCCGCCGGACCAAAGCCAGGACGGAAAGCCAGCATGCGCAGCAAGGTCATCGAGAAGCCGGCGTATTCGTCCGGCGCCAAGCCCAACTCATTACGGCCATGTACGGCAATTTGGTAAAACAGTTGTATTTCTTCTGCATCGAACAACGCGGCCAGTCGCAGCACGTCATCGTATTCCGGCAGATCATCAGGCACTGCAGCCGGCACCGCTTTGGCCAAGGCAATGCGGTGCAACAAGGAACCCAGATCCTGCAAGGCTGCGTTATATGACAAGCTGCGTGTTGCCATTTCATCGGCAACTGCCAGCAAGCCCGCGCCATCTTTCTCGGCCAATGCATCCAGCAAGCGTATCAGGAAGGATTGATCGAGCGCGCCCAACATGCCCTGCACTGCATCCAGCGTGACTTTACCGGCGGCGTAGGCAATCGCTTGATCGGTCAAGGACAAGGCATCGCGCATGGAACCATGCGCACCTTGCGCCAGCAAACGCAATGCAGGTGTTTCGAATTCGATATTTTCCTGGCCGA
Source organism: Pseudomonadota bacterium (assembly GCA_040390795.1). GTDB lineage: Bacteria > Pseudomonadota > Gammaproteobacteria > Burkholderiales > Burkholderiaceae_D > Oxalicibacterium. The sequence continues at coordinate 195,731 of JAZJXV010000020.1, forward strand.
GGATATTGTCCAGATGCGAGACGATATGGCCAGGTGGCATTTGTTTCAGATTGAATTGCAGACAACGTGACAACACCGTGACCGGAATTTTTTGCGGATCGGTTGTTGCCAGTATGAATTTGACGTGTTCTGGCGGCTCTTCCAGAGTTTTCAACATCGAGTTGAACGCGTGGTTAGTGAGCATGTGCACCTCATCGATCATATAGACCTTGAAACGCGCATTCGACGGTGCGTACACCGCTTGCTCCAGCAACTGCGCCATTTCATCGACGCCACGATTCGACGCGGCATCCATCTCTATATAGTCGACAAAGCGACCAGCATCAATCGCTACGCATGCGTCGCACACACCGCAAGGCGTTGACGTAATACCACCATTGCCGTCCGGGCCTATGCAATTGAACGATTTAGCCAAAATCCGCGAGAGCGTAGTCTTGCCAACGCCGCGCGTGCCTGTGAACAGATAGGCATGATGCATGCGTTGATTATCCAACGCATGCGTCAAGGCTCGCACGACGTGCTCTTGCCCGACTAGTGTGTCGAAGCTTTTCGGACGATATTTACGGGCAAGAACTTGATATGACATAGGGCCGTTCGTGAATAAGGGCAAACCGCATTTTACCTGACACCGGCACCGGATTTACAGTGTTCATTCTTTCTCATGGCAGAGCGAGGCTATCCGTCGAAAAATGCCTGCCCAAGCTAGTCATAAATGGCTATTTATGCCCTACACCATTAAAAATTGGCATCAAACAGCACCTGGTTATAGACTGAACCATCTTGCATCTGTATGCAGCGTCAGCCGGCAAAGGAGTTTTCCATGCAATGGCCTACCCATGAAGTCAGCAATCAAGCACCTGATTTGCACGATTACAACCTATACACGAGCGATAAGGCCTTGGTCGCCGGCGTGCAACGCGAACAAGCCGCTTGGTATGAACAGGATTTGATCCGCCTGGGCGCAGAACTAGGCAAACAGGAAATATTGCAGCTCGGCCAACTTGCCAATCATCATCTGCCAGAACTGCAGACTCACGATCGCTTCGGCAATCGCATAGACACCGTCGAGTTTCATCCCAGCTGGCATCAATTGCTCACCATGCAACGTCACGAGAATCTGCACGCGATGCCGTGGTCGCAGCCTCGTGCCGGCGCGCACATCGCGCGTACCGCCGCTTATTACTTGCAGGCACAAGTCGAATCCGGCTCCTTGTGCCCGATCACGATGACCTTTGCCGCTATTCCCTTGCTGCAAAAAGAACCCAAGCTGTTTGCCACATTAGAAGCAAAACTGTTTTCCCGTGAACACGATGCGAGCGACCTGCCGCTAGCGCAAAAGAATTCCATGCTGATCGGCATGGGCATGACGGAAAAACAAGGTGGCTCCGATGTGCGTAGCAACACCACCATCGCCCGGCCACTGAATGGCAGCGAACGCGGTGCCGAGTACGCGTTGACTGGGCACAAATGGTTTTTCTCTGCACCCATGTGCGATGCGCATCTGGTACTGGCACGCACCGATGCAGGCCTGTCCTGCTTCTTTGTACCGCGCTGGCGTCCTGATGGCAGCAAGAACGCAATCTTGATACAGCGCCTGAAAGACAAACTGGGCAATCGTTCCAACTCCAGCAGCGAAGTGGAATTCCAGGATGCCTATGGCGTAATGGTTGGTGAAGATGGACGCGGCATTCCCACGATTATTGAAATGGCGAATCACACGCGGCTTGATTGCGTAATCGGTAGCGCAGGTTTGATGCGCAATGCCTTGGTACAAGCGATCCATCATGCACGACATCGCAGCGCATTCGGCCTGCCTTTGGCTGAACAGCCTTTGATGCAAAACGTCTTGTCTGATTTATCTCTGGAAAGCGAAGCCGCCACCTTGTTGATGCTGCGTCTGGCACACGCGGTTGAATCACCGGGCGATCCGCTGGAACGCGCATGGCGTCGCATCGTCACACCGGCTGCCAAATTCTGGATTTGCAAACGCGCGCTGGAATTTACCGGTGAATGTATGGAAGTCTGGGGTGGCAACGGCTACGTCGAAAACGCACCTATGGCGCGCATGTACCGTGAAGCGCCGGTCAATTCGATTTGGGAAGGCTCCGGCAATGTGATGTGTCTGGATGTATTACGAGCGATTGCTAAAGAACCGGAGAGCTTTAACCTGCTACTTGAATCTCTGCTTGATACAGCCGTTGAACATGCCGGCTTGCGTGAGCGGATAGCGGAACTACGCAGCGATTTGAAAGCATCACCATCACAGCAAGAGATGCTGGCGCGCCGTTTTGCGCAACGCTTGGTACTGACAGCACAAGCTTGTCTGATGTTGCAAACTGCACCGCCTGCGATTGCCGAAGCATTTATCGAAAGCCGACTGGATGCTGAGTGTGGCCGCGTATTTGGCACACTCAGCGATGCACTTGCTCCATCGGTGTTGCAACAGGAAATTCTTGCACGTGCCTGGCCAGTCTGATTTTAGCGACTGGCTAGTTCCTGCTCCGGTGTAATCTGCAATGGACCATCACCGCTGAATTTATCGAAGAACAAATAAATCACCGGCGTGATAAACAGTGTAATTACTTGCGACACCATCAAACCACCAACCACAGCCAAACCCAGTGGTTGCCGCAACTCAGCGCCAGCGCCCAAACCCAAAGCAATCGGCAATGCACCTACCGCTGCCGCCATCGTCGTCATCATGATGGGACGGAAGCGCAAGATACACGCCGAGCGTATTGCTTCCGCTGGTGTCATGCCTTGATTGCGTTGTGCTTCAAGTGCGAAGTCGATCATCATGATCGCGTTCTTTTTCACCAAGCCAACCAACAGCAAGATGCCGATAGTCGCAATCATCGTCAGTTCAAAACCGAAGATACGCAAGGTCAGCAAAGCACCGACTGCTGCAGACGGCAAACCGGCGAGAATCGTGATCGGATGGATGTAACTTTCATACAGCACACCGAGCAAGATATAAATCACGACTATCGCTAATAACAGCAAAGCGACCTGGCTACCTTGCGAAGACTGGAAGACCGCCGCATCACCGGCATACGAAGTAATGATACTGGATGGCAGTTCAATCTGACTCCTGATCTGGTCGATTTTTCCAGTGGCTTCACCGAGCGGCACACCGGGGGCCAGATTGAAGGAAATGGTAACCGCCTGCAATTGACCTTGATGGTTAACCGAGATCGGGCCAGCGGTACGCTCTACCGTCGCCAGACTGAGCAAAGGCACTAGCACGCCAGTCTTGCTACGCAGGTAGATTTTGTTCAGATCGGCTTCGTCCTGCTGCCCAACATTCATGTCTTGCATGATGACGAAGTAGCTGTTGTTGCTGGTGTATATCGTCGATATCTGGCGGTCGCCATACGCGCTGTATAAAGCAGTACGTATATCCTGGATGGTGACACCGGCTTCATTCGCGCGATCGCGATTGATATTCACCACCGCCTGCAAACCCTTGAGCTGGGAATCACTGGTGACGTCGATGAAAGCTCTATCGGCACGCATACGCGCCTGCATTTTTTCTGCCCAGTCATTCAACTCGTCGGCGCGCACACTTTGCAATACATATTGATACTGGCTCTTGCTGCTGCGGCCACCAAGACGCAAGTTTTGCACTGGCGTCATATACACCGACAAACCAGGAATGCCACTCACCTTGCGCCGTAAATCGCGCAAGACCTTATCCATGGATTCGCGTTCGCTACGCGGCTTGAGGCCGATAAACATATTGCCGACATTGCTGTCGCGCGTACGTGAAGTCGTGGTCGCCACGTTCGGATCGTTTTGCACAATCTCTGCCGCCGCTGAAACCAGTTTCACCATGGTTGGATAAGACGCATCTTCCGGCCCTTCTATCGTCACGCTGATCTGGCCGATATCTTCAGTCGGGAAGAAACCTTTTGGTATCGTGATGAAGAGCACTGCAGTCAAGAGGAAGGTACCGACTGCGACCGTCAAGATGATCTTGCGATGCGCGAGCGACCAGTCCAGACCATTCGTATAAGCCTGCAAAACACGATTAAAAAGTTTTTCAAACGAGCGACTCAGCCAGTTTTCCTGTTCATGCTCGGCCTGCGTTTCATGCTTGAGAAAACGACTGCACAACATAGGCACCAATGTCAGCGACATCACTGCTGACACCATCACCGCCAATGACACCACGGCAGCAAATTCATAGAACAGCAAACCAATCACGCCCGGCATAAAAAAGATAGGAATGAAAACTGCGACCAACGAAATCGAAATCGAAATAATCGTAAAGCTGACTTCGCGTGAACCCTTGAGTGCGGCCGCTAGCGGCTCCATCCCATCTTCGATATGCCGCACAATATTTTCCAGCATGACGATCGCATCATCGACTACCAAACCCACTGCAATCGTGATGCCAAGCAGCGAAATATTATCCAGGCTGTAACCCAGCCAATACATTAAAGCGAAGCAGCCGATCAATGAAATCGGTAACGACAATACCGGAATCACGGTCGCAGACAAACGTTTGAGGAAGAGGAAAATCACCAACACCACCAAGGCGATGGTCAACAACAAAGTCAACTTCACATCATGGATCGCTTCGCGGATCGAAACGGAACGATCATTCAAAACCTGCACATTGATGGAGGCCGGCATTTGACTCTTGAACTGCGGCAAAGTCTGCTTCACTGCATCGACCACTGCCACCGTATTCGCATTCGGCTGACGCTGCACGGCCAGTACGATGGACGGTTCGCCATTGACCCAACTGCCGCTCTTGGTCGACTCAACACTGTCTTCTACTACCGCGACATCCTTCAGGCGCGTGGTCTGACCGTTACGACTGCTGATGACCAGATTACTGAATGCTTCTGCGTTACGTAACTGCTTATTGGCTTGTAGCGTCAAAGTCTGGCGCGTACCGTCCAGCACGCCGACCGGCGAGTTCGCATTCGATGCGCGCAAGGACAATGCGACTTCATCCAGCGTCATATTGCGTGCTGCCAATTCATCCGGTTTGACCTTGACGCGTACCGCATAGCGCCGCTGACCGTAGACCTGTACTTGCGCCACGCCGTTGATAGTCGACAGCGAAGGCGAGATCAGATTTTCCGCATAGTCGTTCAACTCCGACAATGACAGCGAAGGCGAAGTCAGTGCCAGCAACAAGATCGCAGCATCAGCCGGATTGACCTTGCGGTACGCAGGCAAGGCAGTCATTTCTATCGGCAGGCTACGTTGCGCACGCAAAAGTGCAGCCTGTACATCGACCGCGGCAGCATCGATATCGCGGTTCTGGTCGAACTCCAACGTGATCGAGGTATTGCCCAGCGTGCTGCTGGAGCTGATCGTAGAAAGACCGGCTATCGTGGAGAATTGTTTTTCCAGTGTGGTGGCGACCGAAGCCGCCATCACTTCGGGACTGGCTCCGGGCAAGGAACCGGTGACGTTAATGACTGGCGTGTCGTAACTAGGGAGTGCCGCAATCGGCAATTTGAAATAACAGAAAGCGCCGAGCACGACCACTGCGATCGAGAGCAACACAGTCATGACTGGCCGGCGTATGCAAAGTTCGGAAATATTCACTATGTATTTTGCCCAGGCAAGGTCATGGGAGGAATGGGTTGCACTATGTGCTTAATAAAATGCCTGACCACAGGTCAGGCATGAATTCAAGTCGGTGCCACTGGCGTTGGCAGCACTTCTTTCTTTACTTCGCGGATTTTGGTGCCGGGTCTGAGGTTCTTGGTCCCCTCCACTACCACACGGCTACCAGCTTTTACGCCGGAAACAGCCGCCTGGCCGTTTTCAATCGCGAGCACTTCTATCTTTTGTTCCTTCACGGTGTCATCCGGCTGCACCACGTACAGCAATTTATCTACCGGTCCGGTCACCACAGCCTGCGCCGGCACCAGCACAGCATCGGGCACTTCGCGCGACACCAAGCTCACATTGATATAAGCGCCCGGCCACAACTTTTGGTCAGCATTCGCAAATTCCGCCTTCATACGTATGGTGCCGCTTTGCGTATCGGCTAGGTTATCGATAAAGGTCAACTTGCCGGTCAGCACTTCCTGCCCCGGCAATTGCGCATGGACCGGTGCATTGCCTTGCGGATAAGTTGCGCGAATATTCATCAACTCGCGTTCTGGCAAAGTAAAGCTGATCATGATCGGATCGATCTGCACGATGGTGACCATCACGGTGCCGGTCGGTTGCGCCAGGCTGCCTGGATGCACATTGATGACGCCGATGCGGCCAGAAATACCGGCCTTGATCTGATTGTCGCTCAAGGCCACGGCACTCGACTGGATTGCAGCCTGATTCGCCCGCGTCGTATTGCGCAACGCTTCAACTTTATTGCGTGCACTATCCACCACTGCCTGCGAAACGAAATTCTTCGCCAGCAAATCCTGATTGCGTTTCAATATTTGCTCAGCATCGGCCAGTTCGGCCTGCCCGGCTGCTAGTTGCGCCGATGTCCTGGCCACATTGGATTGATCACTGCGTTCATCCAGCGTAAACAAGAGTTGCCCGGCTTTGACGAACTGGCCTTCCTTGACGTGGATGGTCCGGACGATATTTTGTACCTTCGGGCGTACATCGACGGTACTGACCGCAGTCACGTAACCATTTGCGGTCACCGTAATCGGAATCGTCTTTTGCGTGGCGATCACGGTTTTCACCGATTGCGTGCCATCACCGGACTTGCCTTTTTCCGCCTTACCGCTCAATCCCAGATAGGCAGCGCCTGCTACCACCGCGATGCCGACACCTATCCACAGATATTTTTTTCTTGCTTGCATAGAGACTGCTTATCCTGAGCCAGCCGTTTCCGGTGACAAGTTATAAAAGGGTATGCGGGAGTTTAACGTTACCAAGCATCAATTCGTTAGCTATACTAACCAGTAAGCTTAACATGCCGCCCCACAAATGAATCCCGACCAGCCTTACGATTTATCCGATTATCAGCTCGAACTGGGACAGACCATAGGCGACATCTCGCGCGCATGGCGCTACCAGATGAATAAACGGCTGAAACCATTCGGCCTGAATCTGTCGACCCGGCAGGTTCTTCTTCAATTACAAAGACATCCCGACGGCCTGATTCAACGCGAACTAGCACGCAAACTCGGGATTGAAAGCCCTACCCTGGTACGCCTGCTTGATCTACTGGAGCAGAAAGAATGGATACAGCGCATTACCTCTACAAGCGATAAGCGACACAAATATGCCGTCTTGACACCAAAAGCCAACGAACAGCTTCAGATTATAGAAAAATTATCGAGGCAATTGCGCGCAGAGATGATGCAGGGATTGTCGATTGAGGATATTAAAAGCAGTACGCAAGTGATGCGTCAGATGAAAAGCAATCTGCTTGCTGATTAAAGCGCAGTTTTGAAACTAGATGGATTGCAGTGCCGGCGGGGAAATACTTAACAGCATCAGCTGTTATATATAGAGACAGAAAGAGGCGAGCCTTGTCTACGGCACTTGCAGGAAATGGCTGTGGCTGCTTCGTTCCCGACCTGACCAGGTTGGCCATGCCACAATGCGCAGGGGCCCGCCGACACGAATTTTAACAGCAAAGGCGATGTCTGTGCTCTGAGAATGCATGGATTTATAAATTTTCCATGCGACACGCCGGGCAAGATCAGCTCCACAACTCAAAAAATAATGGCGCTTCTATATAAATATAGAAGCGCCATTATTCACTGCCCAACGCAAGCTGCGATCTTTGCTATCAGATACCCAACTCTTGCCAGATTTGATCGACGCGTTTCTTCACGTCATCGCTCATCGTGATCGTGCGACCCCATTCGCGGTCGGTTTCACCCGGCCACTTGTTTGTCGCATCTATCCCCATCTTGCTGCCCAGACCACTCACCGGTGATGCGAAGTCCAGATAATCGATAGGCGTGTTATCGACCAGCGTCGTATCCCTTGTCGGATCGACACGTGTCGTAATCGCCCAAATCACTTCCTTCCAGTCGCGAATATTGACGTCTTCATCCACCACCACAATGAACTTGGTATACATAAACTGACGCAAAAAGCTCCAGACGCCAAACATCACGCGCTTGGCATGACCCGGATAAGCCTTCTTCATCTGCACCACTGCCATCCGGTAGCTACAACCTTCCGGTGGTAGATAGAAGTCCAGGATTTCAGAGAACTGTTTTTGCAGCAAAGGAATGAAGACTTCATTCAACGCCACGCCGAGCACAGCCGGCTCATCCGGCGGCTTGCCTGTATACGTAGAGTGATAAATAGGATCGCGCCGCATCGTGATGCGATCTATCGTAAAGACCGGGAAGGAATCCTGCTCATTGTAGTAACCAGTATGGTCGCCATAAGGGCCTTCCAGTGCGTGCTCGTAACCAGACGGATGGGATTCATCTGGGTAGATATGCCCTTCCAGCACAATTTCGGCGGAAGCCGGCACCCGCAACTCACTACCCAGCGCCTTGACCAATTCAGTCCGACTGCCGCGCAACAGGCCGGCGAACTGATATTCGGACAAGCTATCCGGTACCGGCGTCACTGCTCCTAATATAGTAGCGGGATCGGCGCCGAGTGCGACCGCGATCGGATATGGCTTGCCCTTGTTAACAATACTGTGCTCGCGGAAGTCCAATGCGCCGCCGCGTTGTGCCAGCCAGCGCATGATGACTTTATTGCGGCCAATTACCTGCTGTCTATATATACCCAGATTCTGCCGCTTCTTGTGCGGCCCTTTAGTAATGACCAAACCCCATGTAATAAGAGGGGCAATATCGCCCGGCCAGCAATGCTGTATCGGCAGGCGCGCCAGATCCACGTCATTGCCCTCCCACACGACATCCTGACAAGGGGCGCTGCGCTGCTCCTTAGGCGCCATGTCCCACAAGGACTTCACTAACGAACCCAAACCCATCATGTCCTTGAAACCCTTAGGCGGTTCCGGTTCCTTCAGCATCGCCAATACATGGCCGATCTTGCGCAACTCACTGACATCCGTCGCCCCCATACCGAGCGCAACGCGATGCGGTGTTCCAAAGAGATTACCGAGTACAGGGATGTTATGCCCGGTCGGTTTCTCGAATAGCAGCGCTGGTCCCTCTGCACGCAAAGTGCGATCGCAGATCTCCGTCATCTCTAAATAAGGCGAAACCGGCACGTTTATGCGCTTAAGTTCGCCCATTTGTTGCAATTGAGAAATGAAGTCGCGTAAATCAGAATATTTCATATTTTTTTCGTCTTTTTGCACATTGGACTTGATTATTCAAAGAAAACACCCAAGTACTTGATTCTGTTGGCTTTTACTTGTTCAGAGGCAAAAACATTATACTTATAAGTTATAGAAATCTATTTTTATAGTATTGACTTGATATAAACCGCCTCCTACAATCCGCACAACTTGAAGAGCAGGCCCCGTATTGGAACACCAAACCGGGCAGAAAAGAAACACTCTTCATTTCACGGGATCGGGGTCCCACATGACATTTTAGGAGTGTTTTCAAAAGGCCACGCGCCTTCTCCCCGAAAAAGTTGTTTGCCAAGGGCACCGCTGCATAGTGCGCGACCCTGAAAGTAATCAACTCCGACGTTTGCCGTACGCCAAGCGACTGCAAACGATTTCTCTGATTCACGGCATGTGCAGGGTTCTACAGAATAATTTTTTTGTTTTGTAGTGGAGCCTTCTATCTGCCGCGTCAATCCTGGAGTTTTTAATGTTAAATCGAATCAACACGGCGATGCGTAAAGCCGCCAAGCAATCTGCACGACAGGTGATTGCGCATTCGAGTACGATGCGCACCACAAACAATAAAGTCATCGCCACCGCACGCCATGCATTGATGGCTATGGGCCTGACAGCAATTGCAACGCTAGCCTTGATGTTTTTTAAGCCAGAAATGGCTGACAAGATACAAGCGCTGTCTCCGTTCTCGGACGCCGTAGCTGCCACACCGTCGGATGAAGACATGCCACCTATGGCTAATCTGATGAACGACTCTGCTTCTGCAGCAGCCGAGCCAGAGGCTCCGGTCGCCAATATCGCAACGCTGGGCACCGATATCCAACAGCAACGTGTGACGCAATGGATCTCCAAGCGTTACCGCGTAGCCAACGATGCGACCAATATGCTGGTTTCAGCTGCGTATTTGACCGCCAAGGACATCAACCTCGATCCGCTGTTGATCCTGGCTGTAATGGCAATCGAATCGCGCTTTAACCCGTTTGCGGAAAGCCCGGTCGGCGCACAAGGCTTGATGCAAGTCATGTCTAAAGTGCACCATGACAAGTTTGCTGAAATGGGCGGCACACAAGCTGCCTTGAATCCGGTTGCCAACATCCGTGTCGGCTCCCTGATCCTGAAAGAGTACGTCGCTCGCGGCGGCTCGGTTGAAGCAGGCTTGAAACGCTATGTAGGCGCAGCTGCCATGGATAACGATGCTGGTTACGGCGCCAAAGTCCTGGGCGAGTACGATCGTCTGAAAGCTGTTGCTGCCGGCAAACGTGTATCGGCCTTTGCCACTATGGCAAGCCGCGCTACGCCAAAAGCTCAGCCAGCAACAGTAGCGCAAGAAAAATCTGCTGCATTGGAAGTCCGCAGCGGACAAGATGGCGAGAAATTCACTTCACTGTGAAGCAAACCACCTTCGTAAAAAAGGAGCCTTACGGCTCCTTTTTTTATGCCTGCGCCTTTAACTTCGCGCGCCCTTCAAAGAACGTCCGCAACCTCGCCACCGCCTCCTGCAGGTTTTCCATCGAAGTCGCATACGACACGCGCACATACTGATGCGCCGTAGACGGCCCGAAATCCAGCCCCGGCACGATCACCACGCCGACCTCATTCAATATATCTACCGTCATTCGATCCGCATCATCCGACAAGGCGCTGCAATCCGCGTAAACATAGAAAGCGCCATCCGGCATCACCGGCACCTTGAAGCCCAAGCCTTCCAGCGCCGGCACTATATAGTCACGCCGACGTTGGAATTCTGCCTTGCGCTCTTCGTAAATTGCCAGCGCTGCCGGCTCGAAACAAGCCAGTCCTGCATGCTGCGCCAGGCTGGATGCGCAAATGAACAGGTTTTGCGCCAGCTTCTCGATAGGCTGCACTAAGGATTCCGGCACCACTAGCCAACCGAGCCGCCAGCCCGTCATATTGAAGTACTTGGAAAAGCTGTTGATCACGATCACGTCTTCACCTAAAGACAAGGCAGAGAACGGCGCGGCATCGTAGCGCAAGCCGTTGTAAATCTCGTCGACGATAGTGAAGCCCTGCTTTTCCCGCACGGTCACAACGATCTTGCGCAATTCATCTTCAGTGATTGAAGTACCAGTCGGATTCGATGGCGATGCCAGCAAGACACCGCGCGTCTGCTCACACCAGTGTTGCGCCACCATCTCGGCCGATAGCTGAAAACGGCATTCAGGACCGCTGGCAATCATCTTCGCCTGACCATCAAAAGCAGCAACAAAGTGACGATTGCACGGATAAGACGGATCGGACATCAGCACTTGCGCGCCTTTTTCCACCAAAGCAGCACAGGCCAGCAACAAAGCCGCCGATGCGCCAGCCGTCACGATGATGCGCGATGGCGCGACTTCCACGCCGTAGACCGCACGGTAATGTTCAGCGATAGCCGCGCGCAATTCCGGCAAACCAGTCGCCGACGTATATTGCAACTTACCCTCCGCCATCGCGCGCGTCGCCGCCTCTATTACCGGTTGCGCGGCAGTAAAGTCTGGCTCACCTATGCCCATGTGTATGATGTGGCGCCCTTGCCGCTCCAGGTCGGCGGCCATCTTCGCCAGCTCCATGACATGGAAAGGCGCGATGTTATCGAGACGAGAAGCGAGTTGTGTGAAATGCGAAGACAAGCGTATTCCTCAATGAAAACCGCCACCTGCATCCGCCATCAAGCTGGGCTTGATGAAACCGGAGATCAGGTGGCGGCAGGTCTTTCAGACTGCGTAAGAACAGATTATCGAATCAGGATCTGCGTCCGGCGTTGATTTCAACTTCACGTACACCGATGGCAAATTTATCCAGCACGCCGTTTACATATTTGTGTCCGTCAATACCACCAAACGATTTGGTCAGTTCTACCGCTTCGTTAATGACAACTTTGTATGGAATCTCGATATGGTTCTTCAATTCAAAAGCACCGATCAGCAAAGCTGCATGTTCCACTGGTGACAATTGCGAGATTTCACGATCGATCAGCGGTGCCAAGCCAGCACGCAATTCGGTCACTTGCTTAACGGTGCCGTACAGCAAAGCATCGAAGTGCTCGGCATCAGCCTTGTCGAAACCATGCGCTTGGCGGATATGCGTTTCAATCACGCGTACATCTTCATTATTCAACAGCCATTGATACAGGCCTTGCAAGGCAAATTCACGTGCGCGGTGGCGCGGCGTGCGATTTTTGCTCGGATTAGCGTGGTCGGTTTTTTGGGTCATGGCTCACAAACAGCGCGCCTTCTATATAGAAGCAAAACGCGCATAAAGGGTTAATAACAATACATACGCTGCAATTACACAGCAGCTAAAAATTATTCCTGGTTATCAGCTGCGTCAGCCAAGTCTTCCAGTGCGATCGTCAGATTCGCCATCTCGACCGCTACGCGTGCTGCATCAGCGCCTTTTTCTTCCATGCGCGCTTCAGCCTGCTCATCGGTATCGGTGGTCAATACTGCATTGGCAATCGGTAAACCGAAATCGAGACCCACGCGCGTGATGCCTGCGCCGGATTCGTTCGATACCAGTTCAAAGTGATAAGTCTCGCCGCGGATAACAGCACCGATGGCGATCAACGCGTCGAACTGCAGCGTTTCTGCCATTTTGCGCAAGGCCAGTGGAATTTCCAATGCGCCAGGCACCGTGACATGCAAGACGTCTTCGTCTTCAACGCCCAGATGTTTCAACTCGGCCAGGCACGATGCCAGCAAGCCGTGACAAACATCTTGATTGAAACGTGCTTGCACAATACCGATGCGCAAACCTTGTCCTGCCAAATTCATATCGTAGGCGCCAACTGTCATGGTGTTCCCCTTCTTGCGCGACTGCGCGTTTAATTCAAATGATTCTTTTTGACTTTACTGCAACTACCAACAACATACTGAACTGATTACTCATTCAAATACGTGTAATTCAATAAAACTGAGCGAACGCTCAATTCTCTGGCGTTGCCTGATAACCGGTTACTTCCAGATCGAAACCTGCCATCGATGGCATCTTGCGCGGATTAGCCAGCAGCTTCATCTTGCCGACCGACAAATCCTTCAAGATCTGCGCGCCAATACCGTAGGTACGCAAGTCCATATGCGCCGCGCGTTGCTGCGGACGCACATCAGGATTCGCCAGCGCCTCAAATTGCGCAAACAATTCATCGGCGGATTCTTCGCAATTGAGTAAGACCATCACGCCGCGCTCGGATTGCTTGATGGCAGCCATCGCCGAAGCCAAGTTCCACGAATGCGTCGTGGCCTTGGTTTCCAACCAATCCAGGATGGAAACCGGCTGATGCACACGTACCAAGGTTTCTTTATCTGTTGCAATATCGCCATGTACCAGCGCCAAGTGCGCGCCGCCGCTAGGTGTGTCGCGATACAAAACGGTACGGAAGCTGCCATAGACCGTCTCCATCGTGCGTTCACCGACGCGATCAACGATGCATTCGTTCTGGCTGCGATAGTGAATCAGATCGGCAATCGTGCCTATCTTCAAATCATGCTCTTTTGCAAACTCGATCAAATCCGGCAGACGCGCCATCGTGCCGTCGTCCTTCATGATTTCGCAAATCACCGCAGCTGGCGTCAGGCCAGCCAATTCGGCAAAGTCGCAACCGGCTTCGGTATGGCCGGCACGCATCAATACGCCGCCCTTTTGCGCTTTCAACGGGAAGATATGACCCGGCTGCACGATATCGGACGGTTTGGCATTTTTGGCAACGGCAACCTGGATAGTCTTGGCGCGGTCGGCGGCAGAAATACCCGTCGTCACGCCTTCAGCCGCTTCGATCGATACGGTGAAATTGGTACCGTAGGAAGTACCGTTGCGTGTCGTCATCATCGTCAGCTCAAGCTGATCACAACGCTCTTCTGTCAATGTCAGACAAACCAGGCCGCGGCCAAATTTGGCCATGAAATTGATCGCTTCCGGCGTGACGAACTCGGCAGCAAGCACCAGGTCGCCTTCGTTTTCGCGGTCTTCTTCATCGACCAGAATCACCATGCGACCGGCACGCAATTCTGTAACGATTTCTTGGGTAGTTGAAATGGACATAGGTAATCTCGGAGTAGGCCGCTATTTTAAAGGATTTGAGGCTCTTCAGACCGGCAAATTGTGCGATTAGCGGCAAACTAGCCCTACGTTTGCGCCATCATGGCAAAAAGCCCTACCAAGGATCGCCCTGTTCGCCGATACGGGATTGAAAGCGCTCACTGATGAAGTTGACAAAAGCCGTCACCTTGGCTGAGAGATTGAGGCGTTCTGGATAAACCGCGTAAATATCCGATGGCGGCAACAACCAATCGTCCAGCACTTCGACCAGACGCCCGGATCGCAGATAAGCCGCCACATCCCATTGTGAACGCATCAGAATGCCGTGGCCGGCCAGCGCCCAGGCCAAAGTTGTTTCACCATCATTGCTGCTAACGACGCCACGCACTTTGACCGTTTCCTGCCGTTTACCGCGGTGCAGATGCCACGTGCCATAAGCTGCATCGTTCTCGCGCAAGACTATGCATTGATGCTTTTGCAAATCTTTGGGGGCGGAAGGCACGCCATTACGCTTTAGATAGGCAGGTGCCGCGCATAACATACGGCGATTGGACGCAATCTTGCGCGCAATAATGCGTGCATCTGGCATCTCGCCGATACGGATACCGACATCGAAGGCTTGATCGGCCAAATTCAAGGGTCTGTCGGACAACTGCAACTGGACTTCGATTTCGGGATATTTCTCAATGAAGTCAGAAACCGCCGGCGCGATGTGCTTGCGGCCAAAGCCTAGCGTCGCGTTGATGCGCAACAAACCCTTGGGCACCGCGCGGCTGCGACTGACTGTTCGTTCCAATTCCTCAATCTCGGACAGTATCCGCGCGCCTTCCGCCAGATAAATCTCGCCTTCATGGGTCACACTCATGGTGCGCGTGGTGCGATTCAGCAAACGCACGCCCAGCCTCTGCTCCAGATTGGCCAAGCGCTTGGTGACTGCCGGCGGCGTCACGCCCAGCTCTCGCGCCACTGCAGCCAGACTGCCCTGCTTAACCAGGATCGAGAAAAATGCCAAATCGGAAAGATCATTCATTATTCAATTTAAAGAAACAATAGACTCAATAAAGATGAATTATATGCTCGTTTAACAGTTATACAATTCAGACCAAGATAGAAGTGGGTCAATAAAGGAGCAAGACATGTTTCCAGGATTTGAACGACAAAGCGTAGAAGTGAACGGCGTCAAGATCGCCTATGTAAAAGGCGGCAGCGGCCCTGCACTGCTTTTGCTGCACGGCCACCCGCAAACGCACGTCATCTGGCACAAGGTTGCGGAAACATTGGCCCAGCATTTCACCGTTATTGCGAGCGACCTGCGCGGTTACGGCGATAGCGACAAACCGGTCGGCTTGCCAGATCACAGCAATTACTCCAAACGCGTGATGGGCGAAGATCAAATTGCGCTGATGGCAAAGCTAGGTTTCGACCAGTTTCTGCTGATGGCGCATGATCGCGGCGGCCGCGTTGCATACCGCATGGCACTCGATCATCCTGAAGTCATCAGCAAACTGGTCGTGCTTGACGTCGCACCAACACTGGCGATGTATGAAAAAGCGAATCGCGCCTTTGCCACCGCTTACTATCACTGGTTTTTCCTGACGCGTCCGGCACCGTTCCCCGAAACACTGATCAACTCGCATCCTGATGTTTACCTGCAGCACACGATCGCCGGTCGCAGCGCCGGGATGAAACCGTTTACACCTGAAGCCTATGCCGAATACCTGCGCTGTCTGCGCGATCCGGCGACCATACATGGCATTTGTGAAGACTATCGCGCCAGCGCCACCATCGATCTGGATCATGAACGCAAGGATCTGGCTGATGGCAACAAGATTCAATGTCCTATGCTCGCCTTGTGGGGCGCACATGGCGTGATCGAACAATGTTTCAAACCGCTGGAAGAATGGCAGCTCCTTGCAAGCGACGTGCGCGGTCATGCACTCGATTGCGGTCACTACATTCCGGAAGACGAACCACAGCTCTTGCTGGACGAAGTTCTGCCCTTCCTCGCCAACTGATTACCACTGGAAATCCTCATGTCATCGCGCACGCTTTATCAAAAACTGGTGGACTCGCATACAGTCAGCAAACTGGATGAACAACACGTCCTGCTATATGTCGACCTGCACATCATGAATGAATACACCAGCCCGCAAGCTTTCGCCGGGCTGCGTGAAAAAGGTCGCACCGTGTTGCGGCCGCATCAGCAACTGGCCGTCGTCTCGCACATCATTCCTACGCATCCAGTGAATGTGGGACAACGTGTGATCTTCGATCCTCCTTCTGCATTGCAAGCGACCAACCTCAAAAAGAATTGCACCGAATTCGGCATCACCTTGCTGGACACGAATGATGCAGAACAAGGCATCGAACACATCATCGCGCCAGAACACGGCTGGGTACGTCCTGGCATGGTGGTGTTGTGCGGCGACAGTCATACGACAACCTACGGCGCTTTGGGCGCATTGGGTTTCGGCATTGGCACTTCCGAAGTCGAACATATCCTCGCGACACAAACACTGGTGTATCGACTCGCCGACAATATGCGCATCCGCGTTGATGGTCAGTTGCCCGTTGGTACTTCAGTCAAGGATTTGGTCTTGCTCATCATCAGTCGCATAGGTGCGCAAGGTGCGCGTGGCTACGCGGTTGAATTCTGCGGTACGACGATAGAAGCGCTGTCGGCAGAAGCACGCATGACTCTATGCAATATGGCAGTTGAAGCTGGCGCACGCGCCGCGCTGATACAACCAGATGCGACAACCTTCGCTTACATCAAGGCGCATGCGCCTGAACTTAGCGAAGCTGACTTCTCCAAAGCGATGACAGATTGGGCCGAACTTTATTCGGACGCTGCGGCATCGTTTGAAGCGGGACACCATTTCTTTGCTGAAGAAGTCGCACCTTATGTCACCTGGGGTACCAGCCCTGACCAAGCGATTCCAATTAACGGTGCCATTCCGAATACGCTGGAAGATCAATCCACACGCAACGCGCTGCAATACATGGCGCTATCCGCAGGTGCATCGCTCATCGGCCTGCCGATAGACCGCGTCTTCATCGGATCATGCACCAACGGACGTATCGAAGATTTGCGTGTCGCTGCAACAATCGTCAAAGGCAAGCATGTTGCATCCAGCGTACGCGCGATGATCGTGCCAGGCTCCGGCGCGGTGCGTCGTCAGGCAGAACAGGAAGGCTTGGCGGATATCTTCATCAATGCCGGTTTTGAATGGCGACAACCAGGCTGCTCGATGTGTCTGGCGATGAACGATGATGTACTCAGTCCAGGTGAACGTTGTGCATCAACGACCAACCGTAATTTTGAAGGACGTCAGGGACGCGATGGCAGAACCCATCTGATGAGCCCGGCGATGGCTGCTGCTGCTGCCATTACAGGTTGCATCTCGGACGTACGCGAATTGGGAAATACGTTGAAAAATGCGCTGGAGAATAACAATGTCTGATAAAACTTTGATTGAAGGCGTTGCCGCCCCCCTGTTGATCGACAATCTCGATACCGATCAAATCATGCCCAAGCAATTCCTGCGCATCATCGACAAGGCGGGCTTGAGTAAAGGTGTTTTATACGATTTGCGCTTTCATCCTGACGGCAGTCCAAAAGAAGATTTCATCCTGAATCAAGCAGCCTTCAGCGCAAGCACATTCCTGATCGGCGGCCCTAACTTTGGCTGCGGCTCCAGCCGTGAACATGCGGTATGGGGCTTACAACAACTGGGCATAGAAGCCATCGTGGCGCCAAGTTACGGTGAAATTTTCTTCGGCAATGCGCTCAACAATCGTCTGTTGTTGATCGTACTGGAACAGGAAAAAATCGCAGCGCTTTTATCGGATATCGAACAAGGCAAAACTCATCTGAAGATCGATCTGCATGCGATGACGCTGAGCAGCGCCACGCACATCTTCCCGTTCACGCTGGCCGCGCGTCACAAGAAGATGATTATCGAAGGTTTGGATATGGTTGGTGCGACCATGCAGTTGTTACCGGAGATAGAGCAGTTCGAGAAGCGTCATGATGTTGCGGCACCATGGGCGAAAGTCATGCCGGCTGCACATTCACGGTAAAGCAAGTACAGACCAGCTTGGCTTCAAGGTAAATCACGCACGATTTGATAATCCTGATCGCTAACTGGCACAAAGCGCGTTACGCTCAGGCCTTGCATCAAGCTGGTATTGGCATTACCGCCATGATCTAAAAATACGCCTATGATTTTTTTCCTGGTATCGGCGCACAACCGACTGCGCAAGACAAATGGATTGCGCGGTATCGCCTGAGATTGCCACAACGTGCGGAAATCCTCGTGTTTGAAACTGCCATTCTCGACAGCCACGGCAAGACTCACACTCGATATAAATATTGCATCTACCCGTCCCTTAGACAGATTCGACATGGATAGATCATGCGCTCCGCTATACACCACTTGCCCGAAATACTTATCCAGTGGCACCTTGATCACACGTGAAAAAACGTGGCGCGGTATCAATGCACCGGAAGTACTGTCCGGATCGACCAATGCCACTTTTTTGCCACGCAAGGACAGGAGCGTTTTGTAAGAACTATCGTTGCGTACCAGCAGAATCGAACGATAGGAAGTATCTTCTCCGCCCTGTCCTGGCAGCTTGCGCGCCACAGTTGCAAAAGCAGTGATACCCGCATCCTGCTTCTTCGCCGAGACATAAGCAGCGGGACCAAGACGCGCCAGATCTACCGAACCAGCCAGCAAGCCCTCCACCACAGCACCGTAAGAAGATGGCATCACGACTTCCACCGGCATACCGAGCGAAGTTTGCAAGCTATCAAACAAGGGCTGCAACAAGGCTAGGTCTTTTTGCACGTCATTTTGCGGTACCAATGAAAACCGCAATCGGGTCAATTTTTCGCATTCAGCTGCTTCCGACGATGCGGTCGCAAGCAACAACACCATCAACAAGGAAAAAGAATAGCTTGCGGTCTGCATAAACAGTTTTTTCATGATGGCGTAAACCTTCCTCGTTTTAATAGAGCAGGAATATCAACAGCAACCGTCGGACGTTGGAAATAGAAACCCTGCACCTGATCGCAACCTGCAGTTTTCAAATGAACCAACTGTTCTTTGCTCTCTACACCTTCGGCCACTACCTGCAGCCCAAGGTTATGCGCCAGTGAAATCGTCGAAGAAACAATGACTGCATCACTATTGTCATTACGAATGTCGCGGATGAAAGAACGATCTATCTTGATCGCATAGATAGGCAGCTTCTTCAAATTCTTCAAACCGGAAAAACCAGTACCGTAATCATCCAGCGCGATCTTCAGCCCATTTTTCGTCAACTGTTCCAACACATGATTGGCAGTATCGAAGTCTTCGATGAAACAGCTCTCTGTCACTTCAATCTCAAGCAACTCTGGTGGGAGTTGATAGTGCGCAAGCGTGCTCATGACCGTTTCCAGCAAAGACTCGTCTTTCAACTGCTTAGGAGAAACGTTGATGGCAATCGGCACCAGCGGCAAACCTTCTGCTCGCCACTCCGCAATCTGTCGGCACGCTGCATTGATCACCCAACGACCCAGTGGCACGATCAATTCATTCTCTTCTGCCAGTGAGATGAAATCGTTGGGGTAAATCAAACCATGCTCCGGATGCCGCCAACGCACCAGTGCTTCCAAACCAACCAGTTTGAATTGCTGTAACTCGACGCGTGGCTGATAGTGCAGACAAAACTCATCGTCCCTAATCGCACGTTTGAATCGCGTGAGCAACTCCACATCGCGCACTGAGGAAGCATTCAATGAAGTATCAAAGAATCGATAGGTAGCCGCGCCGGCAGCTTTCGCGCTATACATCGCAAAGTCGGCATGCGTCAGCAGTGTTTCTACGTTCTGACCATCGCGTGGATAGAGTGCGATGCCGATGCTGGGACTGACCTCGATATCGTTGCCATCCAGATCGAGAAAAGGTGTACGTATTACCTCAACGAGCTTGTCTGCAATTTTGGCAATATCGCTCTCCGATGTCATCTCGGAAATCAACATCACAAACTCGTCGCCTCCCAAACGCGCCAGCAAATCATATTCACGCAGCGACTCACGCAAACGTGCAGCCACACCTTGCAACAACAGATCACCAACCGCATGACCTAGCGTGTCATTGATCAACTTGAATTTATCGAGATCGAGGAAAAACAACGCATATAACTTCCGACTACGCTTGGCACGCGCCAATTCCGCGGTTGCCATCTCGTAGAACAACATGCGGTTGGGAATGCCGGTCAGATAATCATGCGAGGCTTGCAGCAAGGCACGCCCTTTTTCCTGCTCCAGCTGCCCGATCAAATTACGCTTTTCCTGCTCGGACATCGCCAGCACGTTATACAAACGTCGCTGTCTGTATGCGATAACGAACAAACCAAACATCAGCAAGACCACTGCAATCGAAACCAAAATGGCACGTTGCAGATAATCACTGTGACGCACAGTCAACCGGCCCATCAAATAGCTTTGATCACGCGTCACAATGACGGCAAACGGGTAACGTTCCAGCACACTGAATACACCAATATCCTGTCCTGACGTACCAGGACGCGTAGTAGCAAGTACGCCATCAGCATCTGGTTCGCTCAAAAACTTGGCATAGTCGGAGCCGCCATAATCAACACCAGCAGACAGACTGGCATCACTCAGTTCTGCCAATTGATAGCCATCACGCGTGAGTATCTCGATCCGTCCACCATTTCCCAGCTGCACATCCTTGTACAGACGAAGAAAGTAGCCCATATCAATAACAGCAGTAAAAAATCCGCGTCCTTGATTGGAAGAAGAAAAAGGAATCAGAATCGGCACACGCCATGCAGAGCTATCTGTCGTCGATGGACGATCAACTATCAATTGATCGTCGGCAGGTGCGGCATGCGCATTCCCTTGTGCTGTCAACACCAATTGCATCAGCTCCGGCTCCGATTTACGGTTTGCGGAAGATTGCAGCAGATTCCCTTTGCCATCAAATACAGCAGCACGCAAATAGGCTGGATCGCCGCTGAGCATAGGATTCAGATACAGCATGGCGGATTGATCGCCTTCCATCATCGAGCGGCCGATTTTTGCGTATTGCGACGCTCTATCCAATACTTCATTCAAATTGGAGGCGACGATGGAAGCAATGTTTTTTTCATCGGCAATTGAGCTTTCTATCACCAGCGTTTTTTCATGCGCCATGCGCGACAAAGTCCCCCACCAGATGATGGACAACATCGCGAGTGCCAGCAAAAAGGTGCCTCCGATCAGCCCTCTTTCATCAAGGATGAGATTTTTGCCACATTTTTTCAGGAATTGGAGTGCGGATTGCAAAGTGGCGATATGTAAATGAAAGGCGTGCTGGGCGCAGAAATGCCACGATCGAATGGTATTGGAGAAACATTTCAACTTGATGACAATGGGCAATTGTCATATATGAAAAATATTTAATGCCGAGGCAAAGCGACTATTGCCAGCATCAAGGCATAATCACGCCTGAGATAACAATACGTCATCCCTTTTGACTGACGTCGGCTATTTATAGTGATCTTCGGCAACAACGATGGCGGCATCATTTCATTGACGCCAGCACTTCATCCGCTTGCGCCGTAAAGAACATGGCTCGCTTCGAGCTTAATTAAAGTTTATAGAAAATAGATATGCAAACAATCATCGATCTGGCACTCAACTGGTTTCTTCACCTGGATGCTCATCTTGCCGAACTGGTGACACTGCACGGCGCATGGATCTACCTAATTTTGTTCCTGGTCATCTTTGTAGAAACCGGCGTGATTGTCATGCCTTTCCTACCGGGAGATTCCCTGCTGTTTGTCGCCGGTGCACTGGCAGCAAAAGGTTTATTCGATCCGTGGCTTTTGTTTGTACTGTTGAGCAGTGCCGCCATCATTGGCGATGCACTCAACTTTACGATAGGCACCATCGTCAGGGAAAAGGCGATCGATACGCATCGCATTCCCTTCGTCAAGGAAGAACACATCGCACGTACGCACGCCTTTTTTGAGAAGCACGGTGGCAAGACCATCATACTGGCGCGCTTCGTCCCTATCGTGCGCACGCTGGCACCTTTCGTTGCCGCCTTGGGTGCAATGCCACCTCGCACATTCTTCCTGTACAACGTGGTCGGTGCGATTGTATGGGTTGGTCTGCTGGTTGCAGCAGGGCATATCTTTGGCACGATTCCATGGGTCAACCAGAATCTGACCTTGATCGTGATCGGCATCGTCATACTGTCCATCATGCCTGCTGTGTTTAGCTGGCTACATGCACGCAAACAAGCAAAATAAATATTCAGAAAACAATCACGGCAGCTCATCAAAAACATGTGCTGCCGAGTTGTCCAAAAAATGATGATGTCTGTTCGGTTTTACCTGCTGTCTTCTCTAACGAGAAAAATTGTTTTTCTTTAATGCATTTAACCTGGAGATAAAGATCATGAATTTTCTAAAAAATATCGCCTCTCTATCGGCATTGTTGGTAATCACAGCATGTAGTAACACTCCCGCCAAACAAGGCACATCAGAACCATCCCCAACTCAAAATACAACAATGTGCACGATGGACATCAAGCAATGTCCTAGCGGGAAATCGGTTGGTCGTAGTGGTCCACAGTGCCAGTTTGTTTGCGACTAATTCATAGCGCTTGCAGATAGTTTCTTGCGCGGAGCCTCTCATATTTATGGGAGGTGTATCAAATTTTTTCACTGAAAAATACATACACAAATGCCCTCTGACACTAAAGAGCATGTCAGAAATTTGTTAATTTTATTGACGAGAATCAACAGTAAATATAAGGTGTTTTAACAAATTCACGTTTCGGCTAATTGCTAGCCGTATGACTGGAGAAATACTGCCACCGTGTAATTGCGCAATGTTCTGCCTTATTGAATGAGGTACGTCATGCTAAGTGCAAGTTATAACTCGTCATTGGTATTTCTCTCTTTCCTGGTCGCCATTCTGGCGTCTTACACGGCACTGAATCTGGCCGGCAGGATCAACTCTCTCCGCGGCAAAAACATCTTTGGCTGGCTGACCGTCGGGGCGATCGCGATGGGAGTCGGGATCTGGTCCATGCATTTCATAGGCATGCTGGCATTTCAACTGCCTATACCACTGAGCTACGATTTTCAGATTTCAGCCTTGTCTTTAATCATCGCCGTGCTCGCATCTGGATTTGCACTCTGGCAAATTAATCGACCTCAGCTTCCGATCACGCATCTGGTTGTTAGCGCCGTGATTATGGGCTTCGCTATCGCAGCCATGCACTACACAGGCATGGCTGCATTACGCATGAGTCCCGCTATTGAATATGACATCTTTCTATTTACCGCTTCTATTGCGATCGCAATTCTTGCATCTGGTGTAGCACTTTGGATCGCATTCAAACTACGCAAAGACACGCGTCATACGAAGATATTCAGAGCACTGGCTTCCATCGTGCTGGGCGGTGCCATTGTTGGTATGCATTACACGGGGATGGCTGCAGCCAATTTCCCAATTGGTAGTATTTGTACGGCAGCGGCCGATGGCATCGAACCGAGTCGGCTAACTATCTATGTCACTGCCGCTACGCTGGCCATTCTGATACTGGCATTATTAACGTCCGTTCTGGATGCAAGATTAGAGTCGCAAACCGCCAAACTCGCGCGCTCACTAGCAGATGCGAACTCAAAATTAACGCAACAGACGCTACATGACAATTTAACGAAGCTGGCAAATCGTGGTTTTCTGGAAGATAGGCTGAAGCAAATGCTGGCTGACGCCACTCGTGAAAAAAGCCGGTTCGCAATCATGTTCATTGATCTGGACGACTTTAAAACCATCAATGATTCGCTCGGCCACCACACTGGGGATTTATTACTGATCGAAGTCGCAGCACGTATCCGCAATAGTCTGCGCGAGCAGGATACGGTGGCCCGTTTGGGCGGTGACGAGTTTGTGGTTTTGATCGACATCATTGATCCGGAAGATGCAGCGCCAGTTGCCAATAAACTGGTCAACATCATCAATCAACCGTTTCAAATAAACGGCTATGATTTTTGTATCTCAAGCAGTATCGGCATTGCCGTATTTCCTGAGGATGGCGTCACGGATCATGACTTGTTAGTGAATGCCGATGCAGCGATGTATCACGCCAAAAATACCGGCCGTGCGAGCTACCGCTTCTTCGAAACGTCGATGAATACCAACGCGCACAATCAACTTCAATTCATTCAAGATCTACGTAATGCATTGAAGCGTGGCGAATTCTATTTGGATTACCAAGCGAAGTTTCACGCAGTTGGTGGCGCGGTTGCGGGAGCTGAAGCCTTGTTGCGCTGGAAGCATCCAACGCGCGGAATCATTGAGCCTGATGACTTCATCCCCATTGCGGAAAAAACAGGATTGATAGTCCCTATCGGAGAATGGGTGCTGAATGAAGCATGCAGACAAATGCGTGTATGGCATGACGCCGGTTACTCGACATGGAAGATTGCGGTCAATGTATCAGCGATCCAGTTCCGTCAAGATAGCCTGATCGAATTAGTCGCGGCAACGCTCACGAGAAATCGTCTGCCTGCGAACTGTCTGATACTGGAAGTAACGGAATCAACTGCAATGTATAACGTAGAGACTAGTTTGCTGGTATTAAAAAGCCTGGCTCAATTAGGCGTGGAAATTTCCATCGATGATTTTGGCTCTGGTTACTCCAGCCTGCTCTACCTAAAACGCATGCCAGCCAGTGAGCTGAAAATTGATCGCGGTTTTATACGCGAGCTTTCTCATGGAACCAACGATGCGGCTATTGTTGCTGCGATCATCGCCTTGGGACATGCGCTGAACTTACGTATAGTCGCTGAGGGAATTGAAACCGATATGCAACAAGAGTTTTTGACATCTTTGGGTTGCGACACTCTGCAAGGTTATTTGATGGGAAGACCTGTATCGCCTCAGCAATTCATGCATGATGTTCATGCAATGTCTGCCTCAAAGATCGCATCGCATTAATACAATTGATTTACATCCCAAAAGAATTCACGCTTGGAGCACGATCCTACTTACTCATGTAAGTAGGATGTTGGCATGCCTGCTCTTGATCAGACCAAGGTCAAGGTGACGTCGATATTGCCACGCGTCGCGTTCGAGTATGGGCAAACGACGTGAGCTTTCTCAACCAATGCTTCTGCTACTTTTCGGTCCAGGCCGGGAAGTGATATCTCCAGTTCAACTTCTATACCAAAGCCGGTTGGAATTTGACCGATGCCGACATTACCTTGCACGGTTGCATCTTGCGGGAATGCGATTTTTTCGCGGGCAGAGACAAATTTCATTGCTCCGAGAAAACAAGCGGAATAACCAGCGGCAAATAGTTGCTCCGGATTGGTGACTGCACCGCCTGCACCACCGAGTTCTTTCGGTGTACCCAGCTTGACATCCAGCACGCCATCGGATGAGACGGCACGGCCATCACGACCGCCAGTTGCAGTTGCATGAGCACGGTAAAGGACTTTATCGATCGACATCGTTATTCTCCTGAAATTGATTCATTCAAAAAATTCAGCGATTTGTTTTGACCGGCTCACTGCTTACCGGAGCGAACATGACGACTATTCAATAAAACATCAACTATCGATAAATTGATGCCTCATAGCCTCACTTATTACGTGTTAAGAAATTTGATACGCAAGGCATAGACACATGCTGGCGATATAAATTCAAAGCACAGTATGCAGCAATTCTGCCAAACGTTTTTGCACCCACTGTGTTGTGGCGTCAGGTTGATGTCCTTGCAACCAAAGCATACGGACCGACAGTACCGGCAGCGTAAATTCCTCACAAGGAAGCTCCTGTAACTGCAATCGATATTCTTCGTACTCGGCAATATTCAGGGGCAGTATGGCCCAACCGATCCTATCCGCCGCCATCGCGGCAATACTGTAAAAACTATCTGAACGCCAAACAGAAGGACTGAGTGCCGGATCGGAAAAATCGTCCATGTGCATCAGAAGTTGACGATGCTTGGCAAGATCTCTTTGTGTGATTTTTTTGATTTTTGTGAGTGGATGCCCGCGCCCAACAAAGATTCCCTGCGGCACGCTGCCAATATGTTTTTGCGCAAACGACAGCGAACTTGGCCCTCGGTCGAAATGAAAGGCCACGCTTGCACGCTGCTTCTCGACATACTCGGCAACCTCGGTTGCGGTTCCGTTAAGCAGGGTTAATTCTAGTGAGGGGAAATGTTCGGATATTTCTTTCACCAAAGCACCTACAGCCAGATAAGGCAATGCCTCATCCAATGCCAATGACAGCTTGGCCTGCTGACCTCCCGCGAGTGATAACGCACGCTGGTCCAATCCTTCGGCTTGGCGTAATAACTCCCGCGCTTCCAGCAGCATCACTTCGCCGGCTGGTGTCAGTTGCACATTGCGTCGGGAGCGATCAAACAGCTCAAAGCCAAGATCCGCTTCCAACAAGCCTATCGCTGTACTGACAGCAGATTGCGCTTTACCCAAGCGACGCGCAGCCGCAGAGATAGATCCTGCCTCTGCAGTCGCGACAAATTGCTTCATGCGATCTATTGTCCATTCCATCCATCTATTTTATAGATAGTATTTAACTTTGTCCAAATCCAATATTGATAGATGATAGTCATCGTTACACAACAAATCAGCTCTTTTTAGAGCCAAATTAGTCATGAATCAAAAATCCATTTCTCCAAAAACTGTCACCATAAGCTGGTGTACAGACGCCGCAAAGACCGAAGCGCTTACCCAGCTCTTCGTGATGAATGCGCGCGCAGAATACATCTCACACTCGGAGCTGCAAGGCCCGCGTGCAGAAACGCCTACCCGCTGGCGTGGCGATCTTGCTGCAACGCTACGTGAAGAGTTCCAAGCGACCCTCGCACAAGACCCATCGAGCGCAGACAACTTGATCGCAGTTGCGAACATCGACGGTGTCATCGCCGGCATGGCGCTTATCTCTATCGGTAGCCCAGATGCGTCTACTCCTTATGCATCGCTGGATGATCTGATCGTGCACCCTGACTATCGTGGCGCAGGTTTAGGCCATCAATTGATCGTATGGGTAGAACAGCAAATGCTGGCGCGTGGTATCAAACGCCTGTTCCTTGAAAGCGGCGTAGAGAATCATGCTGCCCATCGTTTTTTCAAGACGCACGGCTTTCAAGCCGTATCCGTCGTGATGATGAAGGAGCTCGGTCATGAATAAGCATGCACTGGCACATTCTCCTGCCATAGTTTCTTCCAGTCGGTGGCTGGTATTGGCCATCGTTTCCATCGCTCTACTGCTGATCGTCGTAGATATGACGGTGCTGTATACAGCACTGCCACGCCTGACAGCAGATCTGTCGGCATCGGCTTCTGCCAAGCTATGGATCGTCAACATTTATGCCTTGATCGTTTCCGGATTGTTGTTGGGAATGGGTACGCTGGGTGACAGGCTGGGACACAAGTCTCTGTTTATTGCCGGGCTTGTGATCTTCTGCATCGCCTCCTTGAGCGCTGCATATTCGCCAACATCCGGCGCATTGATTACATCACGCGCGCTACTCGCAGTTGGTGCTGCAATGATGATGCCGGCAACGTTATCCATCATTCGCTTAACCTTTACCGATGAGAACGAACGCTCTGTCGCGATTGGCATCTGGGCGGCGGTCGCATTCGGCGGTGCCGCGCTGGGACCTGTCGTCGGTGGACTTTTGCTTGAGTATTTCTGGTGGGGTTCTGTCTTCCTCATCAACGTGCCTATCGTGCTGGTAGCAATACCGTTGGCATGGATGTACATACCGAAAGGACAAGCGAACAAGACGCGTCCTTGGGATTTTGTCGGCTCATTGCAGATCATGGCTGGCCTGGTCGGCGTAACGTATGCGCTCAAGGAAATCGGCAAGCGTGAACCGTCCTGGGGAATCGCCCTTGTTGCGCTGCTGCTAGGTATCGTATTTCTCGCTATTTTCGTGAGACGTCAGCAACGTAGTCTGCATCCACTCATAGACTTTTCTCTTTTCAGAAATACGATGTTTTCATCCTCTGTAGGCGCAGCGATCATCGCCGGTGCGGCGCTCCTCGGTATGGAACTGGTATTTACCCAGCGTTTGCAATTAGTACTCGACATGTCGCCGTTGGAAGCGGGTATTTTCATACTCCCGCTATCGCTTGCTGCCTTCGCGGCCGGCCCACTGACGGGACGTATATTGCCGCGCCTGGGTAGTGCTTTTGTCTTGTCGCTCTCATTGTTGATAGCTGGACTGGGCATGGGTGCATATTTGTTTCTGCATGATGCAGCGACTGGCATACAGGTCGCATGTTTGATCGTGCTCGGAGCTGGCATCGGTGCGGCCATGACCGCTGCATCCAGCACAATCATGCAAAGCGCTCCTGCTGATCGTGCCGGTATGGCCGCATCGATCGAGGAAGTTTCCTACGAGCTGGGTAGCGTCGTCGGCGTCACTCTCATGGGCAGCATCTTGTCCCTGGTGTATGCAAGCAGACTTGTCTTACCCAATAGCATGGCCTTGCCAGACATCGCCTGGGACAGTCTGGATGAAGCACTCATCGTGAGCAAAGATCTGACGCCGGATATGACGCAGATGGTCAATGCTGCTGCCCGCACTTCATTCGATAGTGCATTCGTAGCCGTCATGGCGACAGCCACATTGCTGTTGCTTGTCACTGCAACAGTCGTCTGGTGGAGTAATCGTAGAGCCGCTTCCAACCGACTTTGAATGAAGAGTTGCACTTAGAAACACGCCCCTATTTACTTTCGTAAGTAGGGGCGTTGTTGTTATGACCGTGGCTAAGAAAGATATTCAGCTGCCTCGGTAAGTCGAATATGACCAAGGCGATACCACCAAAGGTACGTGATAATTCTGCGTTGCATCTGCAATGCCGAAGGCCAGCACAACTTCATCAACAAATCTCGGCGATGGTAAATCCACACCCTGCCCGGCAAAATAATCGCCTGCGGCAAATACCAACTCATAGCGTCCAGCCTGCATTTCATCGCCTTGCAACAAGGGCGTATCGCAGCGACCATCCTGATTGGTAATCGTGTTCTTGAGCAATTTCTTGCCAGTATCGTTGACTGCATACAACGATACTTTGACGCCTGCGCCTGGTTTTCCCTGCGTAATATCCAACACATGTGTACTCAGCTTACCCATCATTTCCCCCTATAGTTCAATGCCGCATTACTCTTATCTCTGGCGCAAATCATATACCGCTGGCCTTTGATCTATATACGATTCACCTTATATCAATCATCACTTCAGAAGACATAATTCAGTGCAAATACACATAAAGCCGCATCACGCGTCATCACGACAAAGGCTGGAGACATGAGCAAGCAATCTTACCCCCGCGATCTAACCGGTTACGGCCGCAAGCCGCCGCATGCACTATGGCCAGGACACTCTCGCATCGCTTTGCAATTTGTCCTGAATTACGAGGAAGGCGCAGAAAGCTCTGTGCTCGACGGCGATGCTGGCTCCGAGACTTTTCTTTCCGAAATCATAGGCGCACAAAGCTTCCCGGCGCGTCACATGAGTATGGAATCGCTCTATGAATACGGCTCCCGTGCCGGTCTGTGGCGCCTGCTACGCATGTTCGAAGAACGCAAGATACCGCTGACGATCTTCGGCGTAGCTCGCGCCTTGCAACGCAATCCTGAAGCCGTCGCAGCCTTCCGCGAACTAGGTCATGAAATCGCTGCGCATGGCCTGCGCTGGATCTGCTATCAAAACGTCGATGAAGAAACCGAACGCAAACATATAGCCGAAGCCGTTTCCATCATTCGTGAGTTGACTGGTAGCGCACCGCTGGGTTGGTACACCGGACGAGATTCTCCCAACACGCGCAGGCTGGTGATGGAACAAGGTGGTTTTACCTATGATGCCGACAGCTATGCCGATGACCTGCCGTACTGGGAACAAGTTGCCCATCACGATGCAAATGGCAAGCCAGTCACCGCGCCACAGCTGATCGTTCCTTACACACTTGATACCAACGACATGCGCTTCGCCGCATTGCAAGGCTTCAACTCTGGCGCGCAATTTTTCGACTATTTGAAAGATGCATTCGACGTCTTGTACCGCGAAGGTGATCCGCAAGGATTGAACCAACCGAAGATGCTGTCGGTCGGGCTGCATTGCCGTCTAGTCGGTCGACCTGGACGTGCGGCAGCTCTGGCGCGCTTCCTGGATTACGTGCAAGCACATGATCAGGTTTGGATAACGCGTCGTATTGATATTGCCAACCATTGGCGCGCTACCCATCCGTTTTCTATCTAATTTCTCAAGTTTTTTGTACCGCCGTGGCGGTTCCACGGATAGCTGTTCAGACACAGACGTGTGTTTCTTCAGATGAAGGTGACCAGAAGTATATTTTTCTAAATATAAAAAATCAGGAGACAGGGATGTACCCAGCTAAAAACAAGTTCAAAAAGCTACAACTCGTCATTGCTATCAGCGCAGCGGTCGCGCTGCCGGCAATGGCACAATCATCAGTCGAAGTAACAGGTCTGGTCGATAACTATGTCGGCTCGATGAAATACAGCGGAGACACAGGACGTACCAATAGCGTCAACAGCGGCGGCTTGACCACATCATGGTTCGGCTTCAAAGGCACCGAAGATCTCGGTGGCGGACTCAAAGCCAAATTCAATCTGACCTCCTTCTTCCGTGCTGATACTGGCGCTTCCGGCCGCTTCAACGGCAATGAAACATTCTTCTCACGCGACGCCAACGTCGGCCTGGTTGGAAGCTTTGGTGCAATTTCGCTGGGTCGCGATTTGGCACCTAACTTCTTGCCATCGATTTTGTTCAACCCATTTGGCGATTCATTCCAAC
This sequence comes from Pseudomonadota bacterium, assembly GCA_040390795.1. Classification (GTDB taxonomy): domain Bacteria; phylum Pseudomonadota; class Gammaproteobacteria; order Burkholderiales; family Burkholderiaceae_D; genus Oxalicibacterium. Next base: position 226,862 of record JAZJXV010000020.1, read on the forward strand.
TGTCGCCGTTGATCCTACACATGGATGTGCCTTGGTTCAATGCCTCCGGCTGGACCAACACGATAGCCGGTGACACTGGCTGGAGTAATGAAATCATCTACACCACGCCAGATATCGGCGGCCTGAAAGCCAACTTCCACTATCAGTTCGGCGAAGTAGCTGGCCAGTCCGGTAAAAACAACGTCGGTGCCAACGTCTTGTACTTCAATGGCCCATTGGCACTGACTGCGTTCTACCAAAAAGTAAAAGTCAACAATCCTCTGGAGCAATCGCAGAACAATGTTCAGCCCGCGACCAATGTTCCACTTCTAAGCGGCATGACAGCAGCACGCCAAACAGCATGGTTTGTCGGTGGTAGCTACGACTTTGCCGTGGCCAAGCTGTTTGCCACCTACAACCAGACTGCGCATGACATAGACTTCAAGGACAAGACTCTGCAACTCGGTACCAGTATCCCGCTGGGCCAAGGTGCGATTCTCGCTTCTTGGGCCAATACCAAGCGTGATGGCCTCGCAATCGGTTCTGCACTCAAGCGCAATACCGCATCAGTTGGTTACGACTACAACCTGTCGAAACGCACTGATCTGTACGCAATCTATATGTACGACAAGATTACCGAGCAATCCGTAGGTAACAGTTTGGCCTTGGGTATGCGCCATCGCTTCTGATGGTTCAATAGCTTGATACAAGCAAGCTAATCCCATTTCAAACGCGCAGATTTTTTATACAATCTGCGCGTTTTTTATTTGGCTTTTTACGGGGAAAAACGATTTTTTGTTTTAATCAGAAGTTAAATCATTTATTAAACGAGCAAAAGAAAGGCCATTTTCGATGCTGTAGACATGGCCGGTTTCTCCTTTAAATACTTGGAACGTCGTTGGTGCGTTATTAGCGGAAAAGTGTTTCCCATCAGGGCGTTCGAACTGCATAGAAAGGTTAGCCCCGCACGTTAATGAGCCAACCTTAGGATCAGCGTTGGCGACGTGATAGGCGTCTGCAGTAACTGTGAGACCTTTATCCAAGATAGCCTTGAACTCTGCAGCACTCAACCCACGAAGATTTACGCCCATGCTTTGAGTCGTTAAAGCCTGCAACACACCGTTCCTGGCCAAAGCAAGGAAACTAGTTTTTGTGTCTGCAGACCAGCATCCCGTGGCATCTATTTTTTCTTCCATGCATCCGCTAACGAGCAGCACAAGTGCAGTCGCTAAAGTACATTTGGTAAAAGCATTATTTTTCATTTCAACGTCTCCCTTTTATTTTCATAAGCTACTTGGTTTAGTTGCTTATGCCCATTTTTTGGCATAGCACGCAAGAATACATAAATTATGACTGATCGTGGTGGCGATACTTTTGTCAACTGCTAACCAATATCGATCACAATAAAAAAGAGCCACGATAACGTGGCTCTTTTTTATATTCAGCGGCAAGGAAAACGATCGCTTTGATCGCCACCTCTCTGTCTAGTGATAATCATACAAATTCACCGATCTGCTTGACCACCGCCTCACGCACCGATCCACTGGTGACAAAGGAGTGTGCCATCTGGATATCGTTGTGGAACCAGCGGTCACCGTCCAGACAAGCCGGAATCTGCTGGCGGATCTCGTCATACGCAGCCTGTGTACCCTGACCCAGCACAAAGCCCGGCAGTAAATCTTCCGTCATCGTTAAGGCCTGCGCCGCCAGCAGCATCTCCACACCAATGATGTATTGCGTATTGCTCACTACCGTTGCGGCCTTGCGTGCACACCAGGTCGAGTTCGAGACGTGATCTTCGCTGTTGCCTTTGGCCGGGATGCTATCGACACTGCCTGGCATGCACAGGGTGCGATTTTCCATCACCAGTGAACTGAGTGAACATTGCACTACTGGATAGCCAGTGTTGACGCCACGGACACCGCTCATCAGATTGCGTGGCAAGCCCCACGACAGCGTCGGATCAATCAGACGCGCCACACGACGCTCGCAGATACTGCCCAGATCGGTAATGGCCATCGCCAGTAAGTCCATTGCCTGTGCGAGGTACTGACCGTGGAAGTTGCCGCCGGAAATGATTTCAAAGCCGCCGCCTTCTTTGCCAAAGATCAGTGGATTGTCGGTAGCGGAGTTGATTTCCTTGTCGATGATGTTGTCGATGTAGTCCAGCGCATCAAAGACCGGGCCGTAGACTTGTGGTGAGCAGCGCAGTGAGTACACGTCTTGAATACGGGCGCTGTATGGAATATCGGTACGGCGCGATTCTTCCGGGAATTGTACGGCGCGGGCTTCATGTGTGGTGCGGGTGGAACCGGACAATAACTTGCGAATGATGGCAGCGGTCTTGATTTGACCTGCGTGTGGACGTGCTTGCTGAATACGGTGATCGAAGGCGGCCATTTCTGCACGCATGGCTTCCAGCGTCAGACCGAGTGACAGGCAGGCGTCACTCAGCAGGTTACGTGCATCATTCCCCACCAGAACGGCAACGGCTAATGACACGGTACAACCGTTGATCAGGGCTGATGCATCCTTGGCTTTCAGATCGAATTTGACCGGACCAATACCGGATTTGGTAATCGCTGCAGGTGCGCTCATGCGCTGGCCTTGGTACATCACTTCCGCTTCATCGAAACCTGCAATGGCGGCTGCCAGATACGACAGAGGTGCGAGATCGCCAGAGGCACCGACTGAACCCTTTTGCGGCATGATTGGATGGATGCCAGCATTGATGAAGGCAAGCAAACGATCGACCACTTCTACGCGTGGTGCCGAGTAATTGCTGGCGAAGGCATTGGCACGCAACAGCATCGTGGCTCGGCTGACTTCTTCCGAGAACGGTTCACCGATACCGGCGCAATGCGCTTTGATTAATTGCGTCTGGAACAGCTCGATATGCTCAACCTTGATACGGGTGTCTTTCAACAAACCTACACCGGTATTAAAGCTGTACATCATTGGTGCCTCGTCATGCATCCAAGTTGCTTCGATATAGTCGCGGCTTTCTTTCAGAGCGGCGCGGGAAGTGGCTGCCAGCGCAACTTGTGCGTAACTACCATTCTGCGCTCGCGCAACTTGAATAACCTGCTCTGCTGTCAGGGTGAAACCATCTATCGTGATTGTGGTCATGTTGTTTCCTCGTTATATTTTTTGTGATGTCTTCAGTATCTGCTTAGCCACACCACTTTTTGTGATTTCTTATTTTGCGCCGGATTCGAACCAAGTTCCGATCAAAGCCCGCTCTTCATCTGTCATGTGAGTCATATTACCTAATGGCATGTCCTTGGTTTGCACAACACGTTGATAAACCTTGGTCGCATGCTGGCGGATCAATTCTGGTGTTTGCAACATCATGCCGGCAGGTGCTGTTGCAAATCCAGCTTGCGTCGGCTGAGCTGAGTGACAACTGGCACAACGCTGCATGATGACGTTTTGCACGTGCTCAAAATCACTTGCAGTCGTCGTTGCCACTGCTGCAGTGCTTGCTACTGTCGCGGTCGTTTCTGTAGCCGCGACTGCTGGAACTGTCACAGCAGCTACTGCAGGTTTCGGCATCGGACGCGGTGCAATCGCAATCGCGACTGCCACCAATAGCAACACACCTGCAATCGGATAAGCCAACGATACTTTGCCAGCATGACGCAGATTGAAGAAGTGACGAATCAGTACGCCAGCAGCCATGATCGCTGCCAACACCAGCCAGCTATACGCATGCGTGTATGTCATCGCGTAGTGATTGCTGATCATGATGAACAGCACCGGCAGCGTGAAATAGTTATTGTGCACGCTGCGTTGCTTGGCACGTTTGCCATAGATGGGATCTGGCGATTTTCCGACCTTCATCGCCTCGACCAATTTGCGCTGCCCAGGAATAATCACCATCAGCACATTACCGACCATGATCGTACCGATCATCGCGCCAACATGGATGTAAGCAGCACGACCACTCAGCAAATGGGTCAGCATGTAAGTTGCACCGACGATAAAGACGAACATGACGATGCCGAGCAAACCCTCGCGTTTACCCAATGGCGAACGACATAGCAGGTCATAGACTATCCAGCCAACCAGCAAGGTACCAAGACCGATGCCGATAGCCTGTAATGAAGACAAATCGGCTACTGATTTGTCTATCATCATTGCCGACGCATTGAAGTAGTAGACGATAAACAACATGGCAAAACCACTCAGCCAGGTTGCATACGCTTCCCATTTAAACCAGTGCAATTCTTCCGGCAACTCTTCTGGCGCCACCAAATATTTTTGTGGATTATAAAAACCGCCACCATGCACTGCCCACAGTTCGCCGGAGACACCTTTCTTGGCCAATTCACTGCCAGGCTTGGGAGGACGGATAGAGTTATCGAGCCAGACAAAATAAAACGACGCGCCGATCCAGGCGATGCCGGTAATCAAATGAAACCAGCGCACCAGCAGATTGAGCCACTCGACGCCGTACGATACGAATAATGCTTCCATGTCTTCCCCACGTTTGATTCTCATCCGCCACTGCGCGCTCTGCAAATGAGCAGGACTATGCGTCCCGAATTGGTCGTATCTGTCAGTAACGAGACTGGCATCAGCGCATTGCGCCACAACCTTCCCGCTACCGAACATGCCGCTGCGACCTTATGATCTTCACAACATCCGACCACACAGATTTATGTACCTGCTTGCAACCAGACTATTGGAACGATAAACGCCCCAGTCATTTAATACATTGCTGATCTCTTATATTTGACATATAGAATTTGATATACAACAATGAGTTCGAAATGTGGGACATTCGGTATTTGATTTATCCCGAATGTTTGCCTGCGTGCAATCACCTACCGGAGACAACGAATGTCCAGGCTGCCCGATCATCTCGATATCCATCTGATTCGTATTCTTTATATGCTGCTGTGCGAAAAGAATGTCTCGCGCGTGGCATTGAAATTGAATCGTCCGCAGCCATCCATTTCAGCGTCCCTGCGTAAATTGCGTGAGCTAACTGGCGATCCTTTATTGGTACGCGGAGCGCGCGGCATGGTGCCGACCCAGCATGGCGAAAGCCTGATGAAGTCGGCCAAACGCATACTCGATGAAGCAGAACACCTGTTCATTCCAAAGACGGCCTTCGTGCCGCAAGAAGAAGCGCGCACCTTTCATATCGCCGCGCCCGATTACATGAATACGCAGTTCTTTACGGAAGTCATTGCCCGTCTGCGCCGCGAATCGCCAAAAAGCCACATCGTCATCCATGCGCTAGGACCAGAAACAGACTACGTGCGACTGCTGTCAGATGGTGAACTTGATCTGGTGATCGCCAACTGGGATGAAATGCCCGAGCACCTGCACCTATCCAAACTATTCGACGACCCTATCGTCTGTTTGATGCGCTCCGATTGTGCCTATGCACGACGCACCGGCACTGAAGATATGACGATTGAAGACTATCTCAGTCTGCCGCATGCAGCACCCTCACAAATTCTGCCCGGCTATCACGGCACCATCGATTCGTTTCTGGAGAAACAGAATCTGCATCGCAATGTTGTAGTGGAATCAGCGCATTTCCGCATGCTGCCTTATATGGTCGCGCAAACAGATCTGGTACTGACTGCAGGTCAGCAATTCGCACGCTTTTACGAAAAAACGCTAGGGCTTAAAAGTTATACGGTACCGATCAAGTTCCCGCCATTACGTTTTTACCTGTTGTGGCATGAGCGTGTACATCAGGCCACCGAACATAAATGGCTCAGAGCGCAAGTCAGCGCTGCCGCCAAGAGCATGACTAAGTAAGGCTTCCCGGCCTTTCTTTTATATCTGAATCTAGAAGTCGACTATTCGCTATTCCATATATCGTGTTGTGCAATTTACTTTAGTATCGGCTCACAAACCTGCAGCTTAAAAACCTAAGCAGAGTAAATTAAAACATTCAGGAGACAGCCATGGAAAGCAATAACCATCCGATGGATGAAAGAGCCGCGATAGCAAAATTCGCGACCCAAGCATAGTCATCACTCCGATGATCACCGGCACTTTTTTCGAAAAATGCCGCCCTGCCTGTCTCTCATTTTTCACAGCAGCCAACGGCGGGATGCACTCGCCCAGCATTCAAGACAAGGATCGGTAGACCCAAGCTGCCGATAAGAATATGACGACTCTGGAACATCTGAATAACTGCGACACGAAAACCTTCGTGGACACTCTGCACGGCATCTATGAGCACTCTCCCTGGATACCGGAAAGAACCGCAGCACAACGTCCGCTACGCAACATCACCGCACTCAAACAAGCTCTGCAGGAAGTCGTTGCCAATGCCAGCCGCGAAGAGCAGCTCGGTCTGATCCTGGCTCACCCGGAATTGGCAGGCAAGGCAGCGATCGCAGGCGAGCTGACAGCAGAATCAACCGGTGAACAAGCTCAGGCTGGTTTGCATTTATGTAGCCAGGAAGAATTTACAGCGCTGCAACAACTCAATGCCAAATACAACGCCAGATTTGGCTTCCCTTTCATCCTCGCGGTCAAAGGCGCAACAGGTAAAGGACTGACGCGCAAAGCGATCATCACCACATTTACGCGTCGCCTCAGAAGCCATCCTGAAGATGAGTTACAAGAAGCGCTGCGACAAATCGGACGCATCGCAGAAATGCGCATCAACGATTTGCTCGGCCATGTTCCGACATTGGGCAATGCCGTGATGGCATGGGCCGAAGAAATCGGCGACTGGAGCGAAGACGAAAATGGCCTCACTTGTACCTACATGACACCGACTCATCGTCGTACTGCCGAACAACTGGCGAACTGGATGCGTGAAGCCGGCATGTATGCGCACATCGATGCCGTCGGTAACGTAGTCGGCCGCTATCTGTCCGACGATCCGGCGGCCAAGACTTTGATCACCGGCTCGCATTACGATACCGTGCGCAACGGCGGCAAATATGATGGCCGCGAAGGAATCTTGTTACCCATAGCCGTCGTCAAGCACTTGCATGAGCGCGGCGAGACACTGCCATTTCATTTTGAAGTCATCGGATTTGCAGAAGAGGAAGGCGTACGCTTCAAAAGCACTTTCCTCGGCAGCAATGCCGTGATTGGCCAGTTCGATCTGTCACTGCTCGACATTACTGACCGTGACGGTATCAGCATGCGCGACGTGATCACCCAGGCCGGACACGACGTCAACACGATTCCATCGATTGCTCGCGATGCGAGCGACGTACTCGGCTACGTCGAGGTGCATATCGAACAGGGGCCAGTGCTGTTGCAACATGGTTTACCGGTCGGCATCGTCACCTCTATCGCAGGTAGTTCACGTTATCTGATTGAGTTGCAAGGTGTCGCCAGCCATGCCGGCACCACGCCGATGACTATGCGCAAAGATGCTGCCGCTGCCGCTGCTGAAATCATTCTCTACGTTGAACAACGTTGTGCTCAACATCAAAGCGCATCACTGGTCGGTACAGTCGGTCAATTGCAAGTACCGAACGGATCAACCAACGTCATCCCCGGCCGCTGTGTACTGTCGCTGGATATACGCGCTGCGGTTGATGCAGTACGCGAAGCCGCCGTCTCCGATGTATTGCAACAAATCGCTGACATTTGCGCACGACGCAATATCGAATACAAGGCCGAACAAACAGTTTCCGCTCCGGCAGCACCATGCGCACCGTGGCTGATGCAGCAATTATCAGAAGCAACCGAGCGCGCTGGCGTACGTCCATACACGCTTGCTTCTGGTGCCGGTCACGATGCCATGGCGATTTCCAAAATGACTGATGTCGCCATGCTGTTCACCCGTTGCGGCAACGGTGGTATTAGCCACAATCCGCTGGAAACAATGACAGCCGATGACGCCGAAGTATCAGGCCAAATCCTGCTCGATTTTTTGCGCAGCTTCAAAGCAAAGTAATACAAGAACACAACACCACGGCGAATCAAAAACATCCTATCTAGTCGCAGTCCATTCGCGACTGTGACTTGCGATCACCCTTTATTAAAGGTAAACCCATGAAGATGCTTGCCAACATGAAAATAGGTCAGAAGTTGACTCTCAGTTTCGGCATCGTGATTGCATTACTGATCGTCATTACCGTACTCAGCAATACCCAATTGCTGCAACTCAATAACAGCATCAATCTGATCACCAAAGACCGTTACCCAAAAACGGTGCTGGCCAACACCATACAAATTCAAGTCAACAAGATAGCCCTGAACCTGCGCGACATCATGCTGAGCAGTGATCCGGCCAAAATCAACAATCTGCTGGATGACACACGGCAAGCAGACAAGAAAATGAATGAAGGTCTGAATCAGATAAAGGCCATTGCACAAACCGAAGAAGACCAGCGTTACATCAACGCTGCAATTAGCGCCCGCGATCAATATGTCCCGGCACGCGATGCCCTGCTACAACTGGCGCAAGACGGCAAGACAGCAGAAGCCCAAGCCTATCTGGATAATGTATTCATGCCAGTACAGATCAAATACTTTATCGCGCTGGATGCGATGTTCGACTATCAAGGTGGTTTGATGAATGCAGCTGGCAACGCGGCCAGCGGTGATTCCGGACAGGCACGCACCATCATTAATATATTGGCCGGCATTACTCTGCTGCTATCGATTGCAGTGGGCTGGTGGGTGACGCGCAGCATCACACGACCACTCAACACAGCAGTCGGTGTTGCTCGACGCGTGGCTGAAGGCGATCTGAGCGGTACGGTTCTCGTCAAGACGACCAACGAGGTAGGCCAGTTGATGGCCGCATTGAAAACCATGAACGACAATCTGCACCGCATCGTCACTCAGGTTCGCAGCGGCACCGGAACTATCGCCAACGCCTCCAGCGAAATCGCCAGTGGCAATATCGACCTATCGTCTCGTACAGAACAACAAGCCAGTTCACTGGAAGAAACCGCATCTGCAATGGAAGAGCTGACCTCTACCGTGAAACAGAATGCAGATAATGCACAACAAGCCAATCAGCTTGCGGTCTCTGCCTCGGATGTAGCGCGACAAGGCGGCATGGTGGTCGGTCAGGTCGTCGATACGATGGCCGCAATCAACGCTTCATCGAAAAAGATCGTCGACATTACCGGCGTCATCGACAGTATTGCCTTCCAGACCAATATTCTGGCACTCAACGCCGCGGTCGAAGCTGCACGTGCTGGCGAGCAAGGACGCGGTTTTGCGGTGGTAGCGTCAGAAGTTCGCAGTCTGGCGCAGCGCAGCGCGGCGGCAGCCAAAGAAATCAAAGCACTCATTGATGACTCAGTCGAAAAAGTCGACAACGGTAGCAAGCTAGTACAGCAAGCCGGTCTTACCATGAATGAAGTCGTTGCCAGCGTGGGACGCGTCACCGAGATCGTCGCCGAGATCAGTAGTGCCAGCCAGGAACAGAGTGCGGGTATAGAACAAGTCGGACAAGCCATCACGCAGATTGATGAAGGCACACAACAAAACGCTGCACTGGTAGAACAGTCTGCCGCCGCTGCGCAATCGTTGCAGGATCAGGCCGATCAACTGATGCAGGTAGTCAGCATTTTCAAACTCGAACGGCAAGCTGTAGATATATCTGCTGCTCGCGTGGCTCCAGAAAAACTGCGTCTAGTTAGCACACCAACGATGCCGCAGCGTACAGCTATAGCCAGCAACGCTGCTTGATGTCGCACTGATACGCGCTTAGCGGTAGCTAAGCTGCGTCGTAAATAACTGCCAGACTCACTTCAATCTGCGCAGGCATTTTCCGCAATCCGATTGCGTAGCCAACTCAATGCCTGCTCGTCATCGCGTCGTTTGTGCCAGACCAGCACAAACGAAAACGCAGGTACTTTAAATGGCACCGGAACCACTGCCAGTTCCGGATGTCGTATCTGACGCAAAACTCTGGAAGCAACCGTCAATATCAGATCGGTGCCGGCTATCAATTGCGGTGCCACACTCCAATGCGGCAGAGCAACGGCCACACGCCTGTGTTCACGTATCGCAGTCAGTGCCTGTCCGACCTCCACTGCACCGCCACCACGCCCGACACCGACATGCGGACGTGCAAGATAATTCGCGAGAGTCAATTTACCGCCGGACGATAAGGTGCTTTTATCCAGCAGACAGGCAAAGCTTTCTTCAAACAGACTGGCAGAACGTAACTCTTGCGGCATGTTGGGGAACACACCGGCAGCGAGATCGATTTCACCATTCAATAATTGATCCTGCACTGCATCGCGACTGCCTTGCGTAATCACCAGGTCTATGCCAGGCGCCTCACGGCGAAGATCTCTTATCAGATTTGGTAACAACAAGGCCGCACCATAATCCGACATCGCCAGACGAAAACTTCTTCTGGCCACGGCTGGCTCAAACACGTCCGGCGTCAACAATGCCTCTACCTTCGCCAACGCTTCGGCCAGCGGCTCTACCAGATCCAGCGCGCGCGGCGTAGGCACCAACACGCTACCGACACGCTCAAGCAAAGGGTCATCCAGCAATTCGCGCAAACGAGCGAGTGCATGACTTACCGCTGGTTGGCTCAAATGCAAACGCTCGGCTGCTCGCGTGACATGCCGCTCTGCCAACAACGCATCCAGTATCACCAGCAGATTGAGATCGATGCGACGCAATGTATTCATTTCATGCATGTCCTGGATAGGTAAATGGAATTTCACTTTGCCGAGTGGATGAAATAAAGTTTCAACACATCTTCCAGGAAAAGGATACATGATGAATTTGATTCAATCACTCGTAATGATGTTGATCGCTGCCGGCGTCGGTGCGATGGTGCCATTGCAAGGCGGCGTCAACGCGATACTTGGAAAAGGCCTTGGACATCCGCTGTGGGCGACGCTGGTTTCACTGTTGGTCAGCATCTGCGTATTGCTGCCGCTCATCTTGCTGTTGCGCCTACCTATGCCATCCATGGACTTCGCATCCAAAGCACCGCTCTGGATCTGGTCGGGCGGCCTCTACGGTGTGATTTTCATTTCATTGGCGCTGATGCTGATTCCACGAATGGGAGCTATGGGCTTTGTCGGTGCCGCCATGACAGGACAAATCATCGCTTCGCTGGCACTCGATCATTTCGGGATGCTCGGCCTCGCGACCAAGCAGCTAAGCAGCGGACGCGTACTCGGCGCCCTCCTCTTGATCGCGGGCGTGGTAGTGATCCAGCTCAGCGGAAACAACAACCCTGTTGCAGAAAAAGGCACTCCCTTGCCTATCGCAGGACAAGCCGCTCTGCCCTAGTCACGCGCAAGTACAAATCGCTTCCAATTCAGCCGAACCACCCATCATTTACGGCATGGAAAACATCGCCGAGCAACGCAAAATGACCTAGATTTTCATTTGAGATGAAAATCCAACGGTCACATCTGCTATCTGCAACAATCGATATTGAAAAACCTGCAAAATAAGCCAGAAAACAACACCGGACAGGACATAGCAATGGCATGTATCAGCCGACAGGAGTTGTTTATCTGCAACCTGTCAGGCAATACCGCCGCAGCCGGCGTTCAAAGCTGTGGAAATGCCCTGTGCCATATAGCGGCAATCCTATAATGGATATTCCATCTGCATTACATTGCTCAGGCAATTTTCGACGACATTAGATACGCTGAACGTAATCCACATCAGATGGCAAACGTCCAAGCATACAAAGCATAATAATCAGGAGACAAGCAGATGACATTTTTGGACAAGTATTTCAAGTTAAGCGACCACGGTACGAACGTACGTACCGAGTTACTGGCGGGGCTAACCACCTTCCTCACGATGGCCTACATCATTTTCGTCAACCCATCGATTTTGGGTGACGCAGGTATGCCCAAGGACTCGGTCTTCGTCGCCACTTGCGTGGCAGCCGCGATAGGTACATTGATCATGGGTCTGTACGCCAACTACCCTATCGGCTTGGCGCCAGGCATGGGCCTCAATGCCTATTTCTCGTATGCCGTCGTGCTTGGCATGGGATATTCGTGGCAAGCAGCGCTGGGCGCGGTATTTATTTCCGGCTGCCTGTTCATGCTGGTCAGTCTGTTCAAGGTCCGCGAGCTGATTATCAACAGCATCCCGAACTCTTTACGAACGGCGATCCCCGCCGGTGTCGGACTGTTTCTCGGTTTGATTGCACTGAAAAATGCCGGCATCGTCGTCGCTAATCCAAACACGCTGGTTACCCTTGGCGATCTGCATAAAGCTCCGGCTGTTATGGCGGTCATCGGCTTCATCGTGATCGTCGCACTTGATCGTCTCAAAGTGAGAGGCGCAATGCTGATCGGCATTTTGGCCGTGACCATCATGAGTTTCTTCTTCGGCGGCAATCATTTCACCGGCGTGTTCGATACTCCTCCTTCGATTTCACCAACCTTGTTCCAACTGGACATCAAAGGTGCGTTGGGCATGGGCCTGTGGCCTGTCCCTGACTTGAAAGACACCAAGATAAGGTGTTTTAATCAATCAG
>JAZJXV010000021.1:0-8379 GCA_040390795.1 Pseudomonadota bacterium
CTTTAGTTACAGGTCGAATGCTACTCCTGTCTACTAAATCCTGGTAACTCCACTTTGTATTCAATCAAAGCCACGATGTTTTCCCTGCCAAAATTCCAACGGAACGTATAAGGTTACCGACCATGTGATTTGCGCTGTCTGACGCGTACAGGTCGGAGACTCAATGTAATAACGGGGTCGGTATCTATGCGTGAAAAATTGTGCCTGAATGGGTATTTATTCTGCAGCTTGCTAGCAAAACCGATTTCGTTATGTTCGTGAGGATATAGCGTAAACCCTGTAGATGCAAGCTTTGAGCAGGTATCGGCTTAGTAAACTACAAATAAGGATTGGTCAGATGGGAGTAGAGAGCTGCGGTTTTCTATTTGTAGAAAACGCAGGAAGAGCGATGTAGCACATCAAACGATGAGTCGTTGATGTACTTGCCGTAGAAATTACTTCTTCGTGCTCTTGGCAGGTTTTGCTTTTGCTGCTGGCGTGGCGATTTTTGGTGCTGCGAGTAGTTTGCTGAAGATCGCAAAATCGCTGGTGATGGCTTTCGCCGCTTTGCGTTCCATCGCACGGTAACGCTCAACCACGCCACGACCAAAGTCAGTGACTAATGCCCCGCCGCCGCCGCTACCGCCTGTGCTGGCGATGACTAGTGGTTCTATAAAAGAGGCGTTGGTTGTTTCGACCAGCGACCATGCTCGGCGGTAGGACATATTCATTTCGCGTCCGGCAGCAGAGATGGAACCTGTGCGTTCAATTGCATCAATCAGATCTGCGCGGCCCGGTCCCATCGCAGTGAGCTCACCCATCAAAACGCGAACGCGAGGCTGCGGGGAGGTAGATTTTTTTGGCTGGCTTTTAGGCATGGCTAGGGCTTTCTTTTGGACGGACGTATTTTCGCTCAAATTGCTGCAGAACACGCAAGTCTTTCAACGCAGCTTTCCTGAAATCAACATGATGATGCTGTTGCTACTTTGCCGCAGTCGCACAAATATCGTTATGTAGTTTCAAGTAATGTCGATTAAACTTCGGCCGCAATGTCTGATATACCAGTGGCATAAGCAAGACTTCCTTTACATGGCGACTTCATACGGATGCTGCCTGCATCGCGTAGTCCAAAGATTTGGACCCTGTTCGTCACTCCTCTATTACTCATGAAGAACCACATAAATAAATCACATATTGCCCGTCGCGCATCGGGACTGACGGTGTTCGCCATCGCTACTATGAGTGGTGTTCTGCCTGCCACTACACACGCAGCAGATAAAGCCGCCGTGCTGGAAACCGTAGATGTTGTCGGCACTGGCGCACCTGCCTACAAAACAGAAGCAGCGAATATCGGACCATTAGGCGAAAAGAGCGTGCTGGATACGCCGTACGCAATCAATGTCGTTCCGGCTGAATTGCTGGAGAACCAGCAATTGAAAAGCGTGCGCGAAGCCTTCCGTTACATGCCATCGGTGCAGGGCGAGAACATTCGTCCGCAAACGCGTGGCTTACAAGCCGGCGTAGTACAGAACACACGCATCGACGGCATGAACATCGCGGCCACTACCGATTATCCGATCGAACAGTTTGATCGCATTGAAGTATTGAATGGCTTGGCGGGCGCATTGTATGGCCCAGCCAGTCCTGCTGGTACTTTCAATTATGTCTTGAAGCGTCCGACGGAAACGCCGCTGCGTCGCTTTACGCTTGGTTACGCCAGCCAGGGTTCTGCATCGGTTAGCGCCGATATCAGTGATCGTTTTGGTGAAGATAAGCGTTACGGTTTCCGCGTTAATTTACTAGACGAAGGTGGCGAGAGTTATGTCGATCGCAGCAAGCTGGATCGCAAGCTGGCGAGCCTATCCTTTGATGTGCAATTGACTAGCGACACCAAGCTGGAAACAAATATCAGCCGTTATCACTACACGAGCAAAGGTTTGCCAGGCACGTTCGCATTGAATAACGCGACGATAGTGTTTCCTGCAGCACCAGATCCAAAGCGCGTTGGTTATGGCCAACCTTTTGCTGGTGACGATAACGTGACGGAAACATACAGTGCGCGCATCAAACATAGGCTTAATCAGAACTGGAGTTTGACAGCTGGTGTGCTGAAGCAAAGTAGTGATCGTGCGTCTACAGTGCCGACTAATACGCTGACGAATAATGCAGGTGCCTACAACGTAAAAGTAGCAACGACTAGTTTCAGTTTGGATGAAATTCTCAGTCATACAGTTGCGCTAAATGGACGCGTCAACACAGGAAGCATGACACATGACATCGTGGTATCAGCAACAGGATTTGAATGGGATCGTTACAGACCATTTCAGACAGGTGCGATCACACTTGGCAATTCAAATTTGAGTAATCCGACTATTTTCAATCAACCTGTTTTTTCGGATTTCAAGAATCGTTACAAGGCACAAACGGTTCGACAGCAATCCGTCACTGTTGGAGACACGCTTGGCTTAAATGAACAGTGGTCGATCGGTTTGTTTGCGAGTCAGAGTTGGATTGATCAGCGTGGCTACAATCCCAACGGTACAACGGTAGCGACATCGGCTTACAACGATAGTGGTCTCAGCACCAATGCGACGGTTTCATACAAACCGCAAAAAAACATGACGGTCTACGCATCGTATGCAGACAGTCTGCAGCAAGGCGATACATCAGGTACGACAACGCTGGCACCTTACCGCAGCAAGCAGTGGGAACTGGGCTACAAACTTGCATTTGAAAAAATGGGCTTCAGTGCCGCCCTGTTCCGTATCGAGCGGCCATTTGCATTTGCTGCCAATGGCGTATTTGCTGTGCAAGGCGAGCAGCGTAATCAAGGTCTTGAGTTGATGGCAAACGGTACGCTGACACGCAACCTCACCTTGTATGGTGGTCTGACTTATCTAGACCCACGTTTGTTGAATACGAGCAGTCCTGCGACTTCGAATAAACAAATCATGGGCCTGTCGCGCATAGTCAGCAATATCTTGCTGGACTATCGCGTCGCGATGGTACCTGGCTTAGGGCTTAGCCTGAACGTCAGTCATGCAGGCAGTCGACAAGGTGACAACATCAATAGCTACAAAGTGGATGGTTATACGGTGACGGATCTGGGCGCGCGTTACACGACCCAATTAATGGGACGTCCGACCACATGGCGTCTTGCCATCAATAACGTCATGGATAAGCGTTACTGGGCCAACATCGTGCCAAGTGGACAGAATGGTTATACCGGTACTGATAATGGTACCGGCACACTGGGCGCGCCGCGCACTATCCGCGCATCCATGCAAATGGATTTCTAATTTTTCCTGAAAGCGAAATCATTGTGAAGAAAATAATTTTTTCTTATATGGCTTTACCGCTGATGCTGATTAGCGTCAGTGCCTTTGCCGCCACGCCCTTGCCATCAGCACCCATCAAGGTGTTGGCTGCAGGTAGCTTGACCGGCGCGATGACAGCTGTCGCGCAGCTCTACACGCAACAGACCGGGCAAAATATCGATGCGCAATTCGGTCCGGCCGGTTTATTGCGTGAGCGCATAGAGAACGGTGAACAAGCCGATATTTTTGCATCGGCGAATATGGAACATCCACAAGCCTTGGCCGATCAAGGTATCGCAACATCAGCAGTCGTGATGGTGCGTAATCGTCTGTGCGCGAAAGCTTTACCGGACTACAAGTTGACGACAGAAAACTTGTTGGACCGTTTGCTTGATCCGCAAGTCGGTCTTGGTACCTCAACACCGAAAGCTGATCCGGGTGGCGACTATGCGTGGCAGATGTTTGCCAAGGCTGAAAAAATTCGTCCTGGTGCGCAAGCAATTCTGGAAGCAAAAGCGCAGCAACTGGTAGGAGGAAAAAACAATCCACCCGTACCGGCTGGACGTAATGCAATGGAATATTTTTTCGCGGAAAAGAAGGTGCAGATATCGTTGGGATATTGCAGCGGACGTCAGACCACACCTGATCCAAAGTTCGCCAGTGTGCCATTACCGGCAGCGTTGGCGATCACACCTAGTTATGGTTTGTCGGTGATTACACGTGAGAAAAAATCGCATGACGCGGCGTACAAATTTGCACTTTTTCTGTTAAGTCCGCAAGCGCAGAAGCTGATGGCGCAATACGGATTTACACCAGTGACGGTGCCAGCTGAAGATTGATACTGGCTGGATGCAATAAAAAAGCGCGCCTTGATGATGCAGGCGCGCTTTTGAGTTTTCAGTGTCGGTATTCAGGCTAATGCTTCTTTCGCGGCTTCTTCCGGTGTCAGGCCGTCATAGAACAAATCGGTGAACCATTCGATTTGCTCTTCAATATGATCTTGCGCTTCTGCCATGGTGGCGCCGCCGGCAACAAGGAAGCCTTCTACTTCTATGCACCAGTTAAGGACTGCTAGTGTTTCCGGGTCCAGCTCTTCATTCTTTGCCATGATCTTGTCTTCCATTTATACGTCGATGACGACAGTTTTACATGAGAGACGAGATAGGGGAAGCAGGATATTTTTTCCTGTAAATTTGGCAACTGATTGTATTTAGAGCGATTCTAGAAAACGCAGCAAAGCAGTGCGATCTTCGGTCGACATCGTACGCACCGCTTCCTTCGAGTAGTTGCCTTCGCCGCCATGCCACATGATGGCTTCCAGCAAGGTGCGGGCACGACCATCATGCAGATAACCGGCATCCGGATTGACCTTGTGTGCCAGCCCTATGCCCCACAAAGGTGGCGTGCGCCATTCTTTGCCGGTCGCTAGATAATCGCTACGGCCATCGGCCAAACCTGGCCCCATATCGTGCAGCAACAAATCCGTATATGGTCGTATTAACTGGTTGGACAAGGCCGGCAACGCAGCATCAGGACGGGTACGTAGTGGCGACGCATGACAGGCAATGCAACGCGCTTGTGCGAATAAACGATTGCCATGGATTACTTGTTTGTCATTCACATCGCGCCGTGCCGGTACTGCCAACATGCGCGTGTAGAACACGGTCGCATACAGTTCAGCGCGTGTTAGTTCAGGTTCACCACCGGATGGTGCGCGTTGGCAGGCGGCTTGTACCTTGGTGCAATTTTCTTTCGGAACCAGAGGTGAAGTAATGCCGAGGTCGCCGGAGAAGGCATTCGCGATTTGCTCGGTCAGCGTTGCGACATTCGCCTTCATGCCGAAGCGCCCTATCGCTTCCTTTTGCGCCATCGCATCCCAGACCATATTCACGCGTCCGGCGATGCCATCCGGCTTGGCTTGTTTTGCCATCGCCAGTATGGTTTCGTCGCTCACTGCTTCCAGCAAGCCGAGACCATAGACGACCGGGCCTACGCGTGGTGACACCATGACATCTGCACCAAGTGCACCGTATGCCATTTCCTTGAAATGGACATTCGGTTTGCGCAGCGTGACTTTAGTGCCGTCGGCCAGTGTTTCCACATGTTCGTCATAGATCAGGAAGCCTATGCCTTCGCCCGGTACTCCAGGTACGCCGCGTTCATTCAATTGATCGCCATATGCGGGATGCGGTTTCGGGCCGCCGTGCGGATTGCTGCCGGGTATGCTGAGGCGCAAGAGCATTGCCTGCATGGTGCCATCAGGACCATCAGGTGCGCCACCACGGCCATTCTTTGCATGACAGGCAATGCAGGAAATGCGGTTGTATAAGGGGCCGAGGCCGGCCGCTCTGTCATTTGCCGGAGCGACTACCCATGATTGGCGGAACAGGCCGCGCCCTTGTATGAACGCGGGCATATTGTCCGGATCCATGACCGGGCTGGCTTGCGAAAATGCTTCGCGACTGTTATCAAAGACCGTAGCGCTGCCACCGCTCAGTGCTTTGGTATCAACACTGGCCGCACCGCTTAATAGAAAGGCTACCGGCAACACGTTCAGATAGCCGATGAAACGCTTGAATTTCACTGAGCTCTCGCTTGCTTACTCGTTGCGGTCAATACTTCCTGCGCCAGCTGTTCTGCACGTGCGCGGTTTTCCCGGATGCGCTTGGTCCATTGCGCAGTAATCGCATCATTGCGATTGACGTCTGTTGTTTCATCAAAGGCGAACACAAACTGTGGTGCGAGCGCGTTGGCTTCTGCTTCGCTCACCGGTACCGTATCGAGCAAGCTGCGCGCTTGTGCCGCTTTTGTTTTTAATGCAGCAGTGTTTGCCGCACGCTCCGCCTGGATGACCTTGTCATTCGCGTCGCGCAGGCGTGAATGTTCATTGCTGATCAAGACATCAAACAAGGTATTGTTGAAGCCCTGACGTGCCAATGCGCGTTCGGTATCAAATACAAAAGGCATAGCCTTAGCCGCTTCGAAGGGATCGTAATAGCCGGGCGGTTTGTCTGCATAAACCGCAGGACGTACCGGCAATTTACGGATGTCATGATGGAACAGGATTTTCTGCCCTTCATCTGACAATACAAAAGTAGCGAAGGCACGTGCAGCTGCCAGATTCGGCGCGCCTTTCATGATGCCGACATGCGCTGGCGAGTAACCGGTGATGCCTGGATAAACAAATTGGATAGGCGCGCCGTTGGCAATCGCCGATTTGATGAAGAAGTCGATAGACACGCCGACACTGGCCTGACCGTTACGGACATCATCGGAAATATTTGCTCCGCCCTGACCCAATAAGCGTGCGTTGCTGCCTATGGATTGCAGCAAGGCCCAGCCTTTATCCCAGCCATATCCCTGCAGGATGATATCGATCAGTATTGGCGCGAAGCCGACTTTGCCTGGCACCGGGAAAACGATTTCGTCTTTCCACTCAGGACTGGTCAGGTCTGTCCATTGTTTTGGTGCTGTTAATTTTTTGTCTTGCAGGCGCTGCGGATTGATCGCAAAGCCATAACCTGCAATTTCACTTGCGAGATAGAAACCGGCAGGATCGGAGATCGGGAAGCCGCCGACTTTGGCAGGCAGGCCCTTCATATCTAGATCAGGACGGCGGAATGCATCCTCTTTGGCGAGGATTTGAAAATTTCGTTGTGCCGGTGTCCAATAGACATCGACATTACCTTGATTCGGTTTGCGTAAATAGGACAGCGCATCACCGGAACGACGCCAGAGGATCTCGACGCGGGTGCCGGGATGCGCTTTTTCAAAAGCAGCTTCGAAACGCGCCACCACTTCTTCCGGATAACTGGTCATAACCACGACCTTGCCAGCGGGTTTATCTGCCGCCAAAGCGATGACAGATGTAAAGCTGAAGATTGCAGCAGCGAACAGCTTACGGAGAGAAAGTGATGTGCGTAGCATATTGAAACTCTTAGAAACGGTAGTTCAGATTAGCAAAGAGGTTACGGCCTTCTTCGTAGAAGCCCTCAGTGTATGCATAGTTACGATCGAACAGATTGTTTACACCTGCTTCGATCGTCACATCTTTCTGGATGGCATAACTAATTTTTGCGTTCGCAACTGTGAAAGCAGGAGTGTCTCTAAAAACACCATTGAGGCCCGTGTATTGATGAGTACGATATACGGCGTTACCGATAACATTAAGTTTTGGTGTTGCTGCCCATTTTGCATAGGCAAAGAACTTACTCAATGGAACTTCGGTCAATTTGACACTAGGATTTGATTTGTTTTCTCTGTGTGTGTAAGTGTAGTTTCCACCGATTTCAAGATTGTCAGTAATGAAATTGGTTATTCCTAATTCAATACCTTTAGTTCTGACGTCGCCGACGTTCTGTACCTGATTACACGTACTTGTACCGCATACGGTTCCTGGAACAGGGACCGATTGCATCATGTCAGTAATCTCGCTGTAGAAGATGGCAGCCTCTACACGCAGTTTAGGATTCAGTTTTTCGGAGAACCCTAACTGATAGTTGGTGGCACGTTCTACATCCAAACTAGGATTTGGAATGTTTGAACCTAGGCCACCCGAATAACGATTTTTGATTGTCGGGAAACGAGATTTTCGAGCGATCGTAAAGTAGGCATTACCTGTTTCTGACGTGTGGTAAATCAAGCCAGCTTGTGGATTGAACGCAGACGTGTCGGTAGGTGCGTAGTTGATAATGCCCAGAGTCGAATCATATTTTTGAGCTTGCTTTCCTTTGCGCGTGTCATAGCTTGCGCCAGTAACCAAGTCTAATTTGCTTGTCAATTTGTGAGTATCTTCAATACTGATTGACGTTGTTCTGTCTTGAGAATGTTGAGTCGGTTCGCCAAGATTATGTTCTTTATGAATGTCCTCTTTTAAATGTAAGGCGACCTTTAAGGTATTGATGTCAGAGATTTTTGTTCCGAATTCAACGCTACCGCCATAAGTGTGGTCGTCGTAAAAACTATAAAAAGAACTTCTTTTGGTGACAGTTGAGTAGCGTGCATCATCGTATGCGTTCAAGCGATTTGTGGGATTCCCCCGATTACACGGACACATCCGCTAAGCACATTGTAGATTTTCAAA
>JAZJXV010000022.1:0-60263 GCA_040390795.1 Pseudomonadota bacterium
CTGATTGATTAAAACACCTTATCTTGGTGTCTTTCAAGTCAGGGACAGGCCACAGCACCGAAGTCCTCCATTTCAAATATCTGGCGGATTTCAATTTCCGATTCCTCTCCAGTTGGGTTCGGGCAACGCTTGACCCACTCGATCGCTTCTTCTTTCGATTTCACTTTCCAGATCCAGAAGCCTGCTACCAGTTCTTTGGTTTCAGGGAAGGGGCCGTTCACGACGGTGCGTTTGTCGCCGGAAAATTTGACGCGCGCTCCTTTTGAACTCGGGTGCAAGCCATCACCGGACAGCATGATGCCGGCGTTCACTAGTTCTTCATTGAACTTGCCCATCTCGCTTAAAAGTTTTTCATCCGGCATGGCGCCGTTTTCCGAGTTCTTGTCTGCTTTAATAATGATCATGAATCGCATGCTGATCTCCTGTTTAGTTAGTGTTTTTTTCTTATTCTTGCGGACACATTTTCTTGGCCGCCTGCTGCATTTCTTCCGGTGTCACATCGCGGATGTGCGTGGCGATAGACCATGAATGACCGAATGGATCTTCCAATACTCCATAACGGTCGCCCCAGAAAGTATCTTCCATAGCATGTTTGGCTTTTGCTCCTGCTGCAATGGCGCGCGTGAAAACGGCATCGGCATTCTCTACATACAAATGAATAGTGACTGGACTGCCTTTAAGTGACGTTGGTCCGAGCGCGCCGAACTCAGGGTACTCATCCATTAACATGATTGATGAGTCGCCTATGCGTAGATGCGCATGCATGATCTTGCCGCCTGGGCCGGGCAGAATGGCTGCATCTGTCGCATGAAAGGCTTTTTTGTAAAACTCGATGGCATCAGCGGCATTGGCGCAAACCAGATGCGGAGTGATGCTATGCATTCCTTCCGGAATTGGTTTGACTAATGGTTTGTTCATGGTTGTTCTCCTCGTATATCAAGCGAATGATCCCTTGTTCATACAGTCTGGATTCTCGGTTCAGGCAGCTTGTTGGCTGGCTCTGCCGGAATCTCTCGTTTCTTTTCGTGTTGCTCGATCAAGATGATCAATCTTTGCATTTCCTGCTGATCGTGTTCGGATGTGGCGGATGCCCATAACTGATCGAAGCGCTCGATCATCTGTAAATACTCGATTTCGCGCATCTGTTCTGCTTGCGCGCTAGTAGCATTTATTTCAGTCATTGTCTTGGCGTCAGATGAAAGTGTCATGACAGTGCTTGTAGCCGCATTAGCAGGAACAGTCTTATGGTTGCAGATCGAAGAGCGCCTTGCCGCTTTCCATATCGAACGGTGCGGAAAAATGTTCATGCACGATTTTCCACTTGCCGTTGATCTTGCGATAGCCGGTCGTCATACGCATCCATGAAGTGTTTTCCTTGCCGTCCTTGTCTTTGCCGCCGCAGCGATTCAGGCAATGGCTGAATGCCACATCGTCGCCAGCCGCGATATGCACGTCGTGAAATTTGAAGCTCATCTCGGAACACATGGTCATACACATCTGCCAATGCTTTCTGTATACATCAGCCCCCTTGAATTGCAAGGCAAGGACGGCATCGTAGGCGACAACATCCGGGGCGTAGTGCGCCATGGTTGCGTCCAGATTGCCGGTAGTGGTGGCTTTCAACCAACTATCGAGGACTGCGCGGATTTCTGCTTCTGCAGAGGTGTTTTTAGTCTCCTGGCTCATACTGTTTCTCCTATGAAAGTGAGTTCTTGTGTACAGTGTCCATAAATAATAGTACAACTAGTGTACGGTGTACACATTTATTCAAAATGACGAAAAAAATAGCAGTTCCGCAACGCAAGACTTACCGCCACGGAGATTTGTACCGGGCTTTGCTGGAAGCGGGGACGCAGTTGGCGCGGGTCGGAGGGCCGACCGCAGTAGTGTTGCGTGAAGCCACGCGACAGGTTGGGGTAGCGCCGAATGCTGCGTACCGACACTTCGCCGATCGCAATGCCCTTTTGCAGGCGGTGTGCTTTGTCGCGCAGTCACAACTTGCGCAGGCAATAGAGACGGAAATGAAGGCTTGTGTGGAGACGGGTAATGCCGCTGATATGGCCCGGGCACACGTACGTGCCGTTGGTACCGGCTACCTGCGTTTTGCACGGGCAGAGCCGGGCCTGTTCCGTACCGCCTTCTCGGTGCATGAAGATTTGCAGCAGGCGAAGACGCCGGCGATGGCGGGTGAAAGTGGACTTACACCGTTTCAATTACTGAGTTTGGCGCTGGATGAATTGGTGGCGGCCGGTGCGATGGCGTCTGAGCGACGAGCAGGGGCAGAATTTCTTGCGTGGTCCGCAGTCCATGGCCTTGCGATGTTATCGATAGACGGACCTTTACGCAGCTTGAACAACGAGCAGGCGGAAGCGGTAGGGCAGCGCCTGATCGATATGGTGGAACACGGGATGCCGCTGGCGCGTGGATGGGGCTAAGTAAAGATAGGTGCGTACAGATAGAAGAGTGAATTCTAAAATTTAGGTGTGCGTAAAGGATCGAGTAAATGTCTGAGTGCGTTGTGATCAAGTTCATACATCAACGCGATCAAACTACCCAACTCGCCGGATGGAAATCCTTCACGTGCAAACCAGCCGAGATAATGCCCGGGTAAATCAGCCAGCAAGCGATCCTTGTATTTACCGTAAGGCATGGTGCGAGTGACTAAGAGCTGTAAGTGTTCTGCTTGCATCGACTATGTTCAAGATTCGTTGAGATATTGATCGCGCATGATAGACGGCATGCGCGTTTTTTGCTGCAGCGAATTTATTCCCTCGCTAATAAATGATCGCTTGATGCCTTCTTGAAATGTATATGAGATTTCTCGTTGTCGAACAGGCAAGCAGAATGGCAAACACGCATTTGAAAATTTCGCCATAGCGAATCCTCTCTGAGAAATTGGAATATAATGAGAATCATTGTTATTTGTATTGGCTTAGTGTGAACCTTTCAGAACTCCTTCCCTTTACTTCCGCAGTGGTCGATGACGTCGTGAATGTCGCGGGCGATGACCCAATTGCCAAGCGTTTGCGCGAACTCGGTTTTGTCTCAGGCGAACCTGTACGCATCGTGGCGCGTGGTCCGATAGGCGCTGATCCTTTATTAGTGCAAATCGGTTTTACACGTTTTGCCCTGCGTCGCTCCGAAGCACAACGCGTGCACATTCATCTCGCCAGTTAATTTTTAAATCTCATGCCTATTTCCCGTATCGCGCTTGTCGGTAATCCGAACTGTGGCAAGACTGCCTTATTCAATCAACTGACTGGCAGTCGCCAGAAGGTTGCGAACTATGCCGGTGTAACGGTAGAACGCAAAGAAGGGCGCTTTACTGCGCCATCCGGTCGTGTCTTCACCTTGCTGGATTTGCCCGGCGCTTATAGCCTGGACGCAACCAGCCCGGATGAAGTCATCACGCGTGATATCTGTCTAGGACGCAGGGCAGGAGAATCCGTGCCTGAACTGATCGTCTGCGTGGTGGATGCCACCAATCTGCGTTTGCATTTGCGCTTCGTGCTTGAGGTGAAGCGCCTCGGACGCCCGATGGTGTTGGCATTGAACATGATGGATGCAGCACGCAAGCGCGGTGTCAGCATTGATCGTGAAGAGCTGCAACGTCAGCTCGGCATGGATGTGATTGAAACAGTTGCCATTCATAACGGCGGTGCGAAAGATCTGGTCGCGCATCTGGACACGATAGTCGTGTCGGATGCCGTTCCTCCAACGGAAGGTACTCCCGCCGAGTTGCATGCACAAGTGCGTACCATCCTTGCTGCTGCGGTGACGATGCCAACTGCAACTTCAAAAATTGATGATGTAATTGATCGTTGGGTCTTGCATCCAGTCTTTGGTCTGGCGATTTTGGCTGTTGTGATGTTCTTTATTTTCCAGGCTGTGTTCTCCTGGGCTGAGCCTTTGATGGATGGCATTACCGAAGGCGTGACTTTTGTCGGGCAGTGGTTTGCCACGACTTTACCGGATGGTTTGTTGCGCAGTCTGGTTGTCGATGGCCTGTTCGCGGGATTGGGTGCAGTGCTGGTGTTCTTGCCGCAAATTCTGATTCTCTTCCTCTTTATTCTGGTGCTGGAAGAATCCGGTTATCTACCGCGCGCAGCCTTCTTGCTAGATCGTTTGATGTTCAAGGCTGGTTTGACCGGGCGTTCTTTCATTCCTTTGCTGTCCAGTTTTGCCTGTGCGATTCCCGGCATTATGGCGACACGCAGTATTCAAGATCCGCGTGATCGCCTGACGACAATACTGGTCGCGCCTTTGATGACTTGTTCGGCGCGCTTGCCGGTGTATACCTTGTTGATCGCTGCATTTATCCCAAGCACGACGGTTTGGAATGTCTTTAATTTACAGGGCATAGTTTTATTCGTTCTGTATATCGCGGGCATAGTCAGCGCAATGGCGGTGGCATGGTTCATCAAGCGCATGCGCAAAGACAAGAGCGAACATGCATTGCTGATGGAATTGCCGTCTTATCGCATGCCTGGCGTACGCAACGTTGCTATCGGTTTGTGGGAACGCGCGCTTATCTTCCTGCGCCGTGTGACGACTATCATCCTGTCGCTGACGGTATTGCTGTGGTTCCTGTCGACTTTCCCTGGGCCACCGGAAGGCGCAACCCTGCCGGCTATTGATTACAGCTTGGCAGGTCAGATCGGACGTTTGATGGAGCCGGTGTTTGCACCTATCGGTTTCAACTGGCAAATCTGTATTGCTCTGATCCCAGGTCTGGCAGCGCGTGAAGTTGCTGTGGCTGCTTTGGGTACTGTGTATGCGATGTCGGGTAGCGAGGACGCTGTTGCCGCACAATTGGGTCCGGTGATTGCTGCGCAATGGTCGCTGGCAACAGCGCTGGCCTTGCTGGCCTGGTATGTGTTCGCACCACAGTGCATGTCTACACTGGCTGTGATCCGACGCGAAACAAATTCCTGGCGTACAGTGGCGGTTTCCGCTGGCTATATGTTTGGTTTGGCCTATCTGGCTTCATTCTTGACTTACCAAATTGCAAAGGCACTGACATGAACATTTATGGCTTTGTGCAAGAAATGATTATCGGCGCGATCGTACTGTTCAGCGCGCTCTACGTTTTGCGTAAGCTGATGCCGAAGTGGATGCGCGCGCGTCAATTGGCGCTGGCGACGATGTTGAGCAAGCCGTCGCGTTCTTTTTTGCTGCGTAGTTTGGGTGGTTTTTTGATGCCGGGCGAAAGCGCTGGCGGTGGTTGCGGCAGTGGATGCAGTACTTGCTCAACTTGCGCTTCCAACCCTGAAGCAGAGCCGGAAGTAAAACCGCTGGAATTCCAGCGGCATATTTAAGAAATTTGATCTAACAAAGACGTTTCTGTTTGATCTTGGGCAAAACTTACTTGATGGTTAGTTTTGCCATTACTTCCTGACGATGTTCTTTCGTCAGAAAACGATGCAGGTTATTTGCATCAGCCGTTCGATTTGCGCTTCCACTTGCATTCAATAAGACCATGATCGCATCGCGTCCAGCGGTACGTACGCGCATGATGATGCAGCGACCAGCTTCTTGCGTGTAACCGGTTTTAGACAAGTAGATAGTCCAGTTCTTGTCGCCTACTAGTTTGTTGGTGTTGTGATAGTGGCGCATGGAGCCGTTCACGTCGATCAAGTCATTACTGACGGTCGTGATTCTTTCTATGTCTGGATATTTGGATGCGGCCAGAGCCAATTTGGCCAGATCGCTTGCTGTTGATGTGTTGTACGGCGACAGGCCGGTTGGTTCTTCTATATTCGTACGACGTAAATTAAGCAGGTGTGCTTTGTTGCGTACTGCCAGCTTGAAATGTTCCAGGCCCCCTGGATAAGTACGAGCCAATGCGTGGGCAGCACGATTGTCGGAGGACATCAGTGCCAGTTCCAGCAAAGCATGACGCGACAAGACTGCGCCAACCGGGACGCGTGATGAGCTGAACTTGAGTGTATCGACATCTTCTTCGCTGACCACGATGCGCTCATGCATATCGAGGCGTGCATCGAGGATCACCATTGCGGTCATCAATTTGGTCAGGGAGGCGATCGGTACGATGTCTGTTGCATTCTTCTCGAACAGGACTTTGCCGGAACTTTCGTCTATCACGATGGCATGTTTGGAACCAACTGACATTGCGGATGCAGATGCTGCTGCGGTGATGGTGATAGCGAGAAGCAGAGACTTGATCATATACGCTCGAGTGAATTTCTTTGAGCGAGAATAATAGCGTCGTTTGTGTGTGGAAGGTTGTGGTTATCTTGCACTGGCAAGACTATTTTTTGTAACGGATATCAATTTGCTCAGACTTTATTCAGAGGGTGAATAAGCTTCTTCAAATGGTTGATCGCCATAGCTGCAGATTTTTAGTGAACACGATGCAGCGCAGGCGATCATTTATAGCGTAATAGAACTTATTTTTTAGGCAGATTAGGATCAACTGTGTGCGCCACTGCTGCAAACATATCGGCAACGGTTTCGAACTTGTTTTTTCCAAGGTACTCGGCTTCACGCATTAAATGCATGGCGAGTGCCGTATTACTTTCATCCGATGATCCCTTCAAAGTGCGTCCCAGGTGACGGCAAAAAGACAGAATTTCACTTCTGCTATAGGTTTCTTCGGTCGGTGCAGTTTCTGTCTGCTGATCGCTCATGGATACTCCTGTTGATTGAATATAGGTAAGAGGCAAATAGTATCGAATCAAGACGGGGTTTGTCTCTATATGAGGCAAATATTCATTTCTCGATTTGATTCTTATATTTGTTTTAAATTAATGTTTAACATTTAATACATATTGTAACTATTTGATTTATTAGTAATTTATGTAATTAAACTTTCCATGTTCCAGGCTTTGAATATTGCCTAAGTGAAAAATGATGTTGGTGCATGAATTGCTTTGTATCTATCCATCATGGCTAGAAAAATCGCTACGATTAGTAAAAAAGAGCGCTACGCCATGAAAGAAATGACGCGAAAAATCTGTTTGTAATGACAAGAAAGTGAACGTTCTTGTCTCAGTTGTGCCCAACCGTGCTGGACAAGTATTTATATATAGAAAAAGGGGCCTAATGCAACGTCGTGATTTACTCAAAGCTTCCGCCGCACTCACACTGGCCGGATTTTATGCGCCATCGCTGTATGCGGCAGCAAATACATCTTCCAAACTGAAAACCTTAGGCAAGCCAGTCGCATTCGATTACGCATGGTTGAAAGGCCAGGCCCGCGATCTGGCTAGCAAGCCTTATCACTTGCCGCCGAATCCTGTACCTGCAGCGGTGACGTCGCTCGATTGGGATCAGTATCAGGCCATCAGTTATCGCGACGATCATGCATTGTGGGCTGGAGATAAATTACGTTTTCAGGCCAAGTTTTTTCACCTCGGCATGTATGCCAATCAGTCGGTCAAAATCCATGAGGTAAATGACGGCAAGGCGGTTGAGCTGGCTTACGATCCTGAGATGTTCAATTACGGCAAGAGCGGTCTGAAGGGCAAAGACATGCCCAAGGATCTCGGCTTTGCCGGCTTCCGCGTCAATTTCCATACCGATCTGGTACGTGATATCACGGCATTCTTAGGTGCGAGTTATTTCAGAGCCGTTGGCAGCGACTGGCAATACGGTTTGTCGGCGCGTGGTTTGGCGATTGATTGCGGCATGGAGCGGCCGGAAGAATTTCCGCGCTTTAGCGAGTTTTGGTTGGAGCGTCCGGCCAAGCAATCGAATTCGCTGGTGGTCTACGCATTGCTCGACTCTCCTAGTATTTCCGGTGCTTATCGTTTCGAGATCGCGCCGGGCGCGACGACATTGATGGATGTCGATGTCGCCTTGTATCCACGCAAAACGATAGAACGCATGGGCATCGCACCGCTGACCAGCATGTTCTTGATGGGTGAGAACGATAGACGTATCAGCAATGACTGGCGACCTGAGATACATGATTCCGACGGTTTGGAAATGTGGACCGGCAGTGGTGAATGGATTTGGCGGCCTTTACTCAATCCTGAACATTTGCGCTTCAATGCCTACGCCGACGAAAACCCACGTGGCTTTGGTTTGGTACAGCGTGATCGCAACTTCGATCATTATCAGGATGATGGCGTGTTTTACGAAAGACGCCCGAGCTTGTGGGTGGAGCCGAAGTCAGGGTGGGGCAAAGGTTCGATTCAGTTGGTCGAGATTCCAACCGTCGATGAAACCTTCGATAATATCGTCGCCTTCTGGAATCCGGCAGCCAAGCCGCAGCCAGGGCAGGAACTGCTGTTCGGCTACAAATTACATTGGGGTGCAAAAATACCGGTCGCGCCAAAAGCGGCTACCGTCGTGGCGACGCGCACAGGCATAGGCGGTGTCGTCGGCAAAAAACGTACTTACTTCTCATGGCGTTTCGCGATTGATTTTGCCGGCGGCGATCTTGCTCTGCTCGGCAAAGACGTCAAGGTTATGCCTGTCATTTCCACCACGCAGGGCACGATTGAAGTCACATCGGCACGTCCGCTGCACGAAATCAAAGGCTATCGCGCCATGTTTGATTTGAAAGTGCCTGATGATTTCAAAGGTCCTATCGATCTGCGGCTTTATCTTGCTGCGGACGGTCAGCCTTTATCCGAAACATGGCTGTATCAGTGGACGCCACCAGAGCATCGCAGCTTCTGATCCAGGCTCCTGACTTGACACAACATTTGCCTATTCGATCAGGCAAATGTTGCAATGAATCAAGTTTTAGCTGGTGGCGCAGATTACAATAGGCATTCCGCCTCCTAATCTGGTCACCAGCCTATGCTGACTCTTACTTCGATCCTGATTACCACTGCGTTGCTCAGTCTCGTAATGGCAATAGTATTAGGGTCGCTGCTGCGCTCCAACGTACCGGGCGTGCAGGAGTGGTTTGCATCCAATTTGATGGTGGTCATTTCGCTGCCTTTGCTGGCGTTACGCGACCTGATCCCGGATTTCATCTCCATCGTCATTGCCAATTCCATACTTGCCCTGGCTGCATCCTATTATTACGTGGGCTGCGCGCGGTTTGTCGGGCAGCCGACGCGCTGGGGTCTGCTGTTAGGCAGCATAGGCTTGATTGCACTGAGTTTGATCATCTGGCGCTACGCTATTAACAGTATTCCGGTGAGGGTGTTGATCATGACGATCTTCTTCACCATGGTCTGTATTTCTGCCAGCGTGTTACTGCTGCGTTACAGGCCTCCACATCGTAATCCTTACAATTATTGGTTCGCCGCCATCCTTGCTCTGGTCTTCGCGGTGTGCCAACTGATGCGTGGCATCTATTTCATCACGTTGAACGGACCATCGACCACGATGATGTTCGATAATTTTTGGAATATCGTGTTGATGGTCATCGGTGCGGTGACTTTGCCGACCATGACGATGGCGGCGGTGATGCTGACGCATGATGCGATGCTGGCTAATCTGGAAGATGCGGCCAATCATGACCATCTGACCGATGCTTTGTCGCGCAAGCGGTTGGAGCAGGTGGCGCGAGAGCACATCATGCGAGCGACTAATTTTGCTCGACCATTGTCACTATTGATTATCGATCTCGACCATTTCAAACGCATTAACGATACCTACGGCCATGCTGGTGGCGATGAAGTATTGCGTGAATTCACTCGCATTACGCGCGCATCTTTACGCGATGGCGACGCTTTGGGTCGTCTGGGCGGAGAGGAGTTTGGCGTGTTGCTGCCGAATACTGATACAGCAGGTGCACTTGCCATTGCCAAGCGCCTGCGCGAACAGTCGGAGGTGCATCTTGTCACCGGCACGTTTGGCGAATGCCATTACAGCGTGAGTGTCGGTATCGCGACTTGGCAAGATGGTGAAAATTTTGATCGTTTGAGTGCGCGTGCAGACAGAGCCTTGTACCGCGCTAAGAATTCCGGACGCAACCGCGTACTCGTGGATGAACAATCTATGGATGAAAGTGTTGCGGTCGCAGCTTAGCAAGCACTGACGCGGCAGGTTTTCAATTGGCTATGTACGAGGTAAGATTACGCCATGATCGATCTCTCTCTGATGGGGCGTCTTGCATTTACGCATACGACGCCTACTAAATCCCCGTTGCAACCTGGTCGCAATGTTCTCGGTATCGCCGAGGAGCGCGATGCTGTGTTGTATGTTCCAACTGGCCTGGAGCCAAATGTCGCTGTTCCCTTGCTGGTCATGTTTCATGGCGCAGGTGGCAGTGCGGAAAAGGTTTTGCCTTTTCTTGAAGAGCATGCGGAGCGCAATAAATTCCTTTTGCTGACGCCGCAATCCTTGTATCCGACATGGGATATTGTGATCGGCGGTAATGGGCCGGACATTCAACGTTTGGGGCTCGCATTGGCCGAAGTCGCATCACGTTATCTGATCGATCCAGAGCATTTTGGTTTTGCCGGTTTCTCGGATGGCGGCAGTTATTCGCTGTCGACTGGTATTACGAATGGCGATATTGTGAGCCATGTCATCGTGTTCTCAGGTGGTTTCATGTCTGTCTTCATGCAAGAGGGCGCGCCCAAGGTATTTATCTCGCATGGACTGGTCGATGAACAATTGCCGATTGAAACCAGTGCGCGGCCGCATGCGGCTAAACTGAAAGCAGCCGGTTATGAAGTCGAGCTCGTCGAATTTAACGGCAATCACTCAATTCAACCGCCTATCGTTGCACTGGCCGTTCATTTCTTTTTGAAGTAAGACTGACTAATCGCATTAAAAATGGAACTGATGATGCGATGCGCCATCCAATCATTTTTCGCTATCTGAATAATCAATTTATTGAACTTGCCGCTTACCGAGGCTTGGTTCAGAATGCAAGAGCGTACTTTCAAGCATGCCGAAATAATTCGGATGTGGTCCGTCAATAACTGAGCAATAACCGAGGAGTGATTTATGAAGAAACCTGTTAAAGCTGTTAAGGCTGCTAAAGCGACGAAAGCTACTAAAGCAAGTTCAGTAGCCGACATCAAGCGTAGACAGCGTGCACCACTGATCACACCTAGCGATATGGGCGTCAAAGCGACCAAGGATATTTCCGCTGCGATGAATGGCGTACTGGCCGATGTGTTCGCGCTCTATCTGAAAACGAAAAACTTCCATTGGCATATGAGCGGCCCGCATTTCCGTGATTACCATCTGCTGCTGGACGAACAGGCTGTACAGATTTACGCGATGACGGATCTGATTGCAGAACGTATCCGTAAAGTAGGCGGCATGACTTTGCGCTCGATCGGTCATATTGCTCGTACCCAACGCATCAAGGATAACGATGCGGATTACGTCGAGCCTAACGATATGCTGGCTGAATTGCGTGAAGATAACAAATTGCTGACTTCACTTTTGCGTGAAGCGCATGGAGTGTGTGATGAACATCACGATATCGGTACCACTAGCCTGATCGAAGTCTGGATCGATGAAACTGAACAACGTACATGGTTCTTGTTCGAAGCAGGCCGTAGTGCTGATTCGACCGGGCACTAATTTGTTTGGTTAGTCGCAACGATCTCAAAATACCTCCGTTCACGGAGGTATTTTTTTGTCTGAACAAATCAGATTCGCGTGATTTCGACAGTGATGTGGGCCAGTTCTTCGTGAATGGCGAGTTGCTTGCGGAAATACTCAGGGCTGACATCTTCAGTAACAGCAAGGGCGAGTATGCAGGCATATTTTTGTTTGCCCACACGCCATACATGCAAGTCGCTGATGCAAGCAGGAATCGGGCTGGCAGCGATGACTTCCCTGATTTCTTCAACAACCGGCGCATTCATTTCTGCGTCGAGAAGAACGCGGCTGCTATCTTTAATCAAGCCGTAAGCCCAGATTGAAACGAGTGCCGCACCAAATATTCCCATTGCCGGATCGAGCCAACTTGCGCCCCATAGCTTACCGCCAAACAAGGCGATGATTGCCAATACAGAAGTCGCTGCATCCGCAATCACGTGCATATAAGCTGAGCGCAGGTTCAAGTCGTGATGGTGATGTCCGTCATGGGCATGTGAGTGTTCGTGGCCGTGATCATGATGGTGATGATCATCTTTCAGTAAATAGGCGCAGGCAAGATTCACCAGCAAACCGATCATGGCAATCGCGATGGCTTGATCGTAATGGACGACGGATGGGTACATTAGACGTTCTATCGATTGATAGAGCATCAAAGCGGCAACCAGGAGCAGCAATATCGCGCTGGTATAGCCACCGAGTATTTCAATCTTCCAGGTGCCGAAGGCAAACCGTGAGTCGTGTGCGTAGCGCCGCGCGAGTACGTAAGCAAGAACAGACAAGCCTAGCGCAAGCGAATGCGAGCTCATGTGCCAGCCATCCGCCAACAGAGCCATGGAATTGAAGGCGTAGCCGCTGATGATTTCCGCAACCATCATGATAGTTGTGAGTACCAATGCCCACGCAGTTTTCTTTTCCGCGATTGGATTACCGCGGTCGAAGATATGGTCGTGCGCCAGATCGTCGGATGTATTTAATGCACTCATGAACGGATATCCCGAAAATTTAATATACTATACCCCAGTATATATTAAGTCAGTCTGTTGAAGGGATACTCGATGTCGCACACTAAAGGAAACAAAAAACTCTTAGCTCGCATCCGTCGTATGAAAGGGCAGGTCGAGGCTTTGGAAAAAGTGTTGGAAGGCGATAGTGATTGTGGCGCGGTGTTGCAGCAAATTGCCGCGATTCGTGGCGCAGCAAATGGATTAATGGGCGAAGTGCTGGAAAGCCACATCCGGGAACACCTTGGAGAAAACGCCGCATCGGCGCAGGAACGGCAAGACGATCTGGAACAAGTTGTCAGTGTTTTACGTTCTTATTTGAAATAAACACTTGCCGAAAAATTGTGCAAGAAACACATAACGCGGCGTGAAAATGTCGTGCTAAACTGCCGCGATGAATCGCATTTTCAAAACATTTGTGTTGTGGCTGCTCGTACTGGCACTGCCAGTGCAGGGCTTTGCTGCGACCATGCAAATGTCTTGCGCACCGGAGATGCATCATAGTGTTGTGACTCCAGCACCTGATGAGCACGCTCATCATGGCAACATGGATGTTCATGCCAATATGGATATGACGTCTTCCCACACAGCGCAAAGTGATTCCAAAACGCCATTCGATAAACAGTCGAATATGAAGTGAAGTGCAGTGCTTGTGCTGCATGTTGCATGGGCATTGCGGCACTTCCGGCTACACTGGATTTGCCTGTCGCAGCCAGCGGTTCTGCAGTTATCTTTTCATCTCCAGCTACATTCTTCCTTGGCCATATCCCTGACGGGATCAAGCGGCCGCCCAAATCCATTCTCGTTTAATTTGCTGCGCTGAGCCTGTTTGACAGGTTTTGCCTGCCGATGCGCACGCGTAATGATTACGCGCGCTCTGTTCGCATCCATTTCATTAAAACGAGAATGTTATGAACTTTCCATATTGCGTGCCCTTGATCGTGCTCGCATCCTTTACCGCTGTCAGCCATGCTCAGTCATTGGCGCCAGAGATGAATCCGGCTGCTCCGTCCTTGAGCGGAGCGCAGCTGGCATATCAATCCGCTTTTGAGCAATACCGATTTACACCGGAACAAAAACAGTCTCCCGACAAGGTCTGGCGCGCAGTCAACGATGAACTTGGCGGCCTGAAAGGGCATGTCGATCACATCAAAGACGCGCCTAGCAACGCGCCAGCCCAACCATCAGCATCAATGTCGCATGGTGGACATGGCATGCATCACTCCGCTGGAGATAAGCCATGAGCACACTATTTCTACCTATGCGCACCATGGCGATTGTCGTTTCCGCTGTTGTGCTGACTGGTTGCGCCAGCTTTTCAAAAGATGGCGGCATGGATAGCGTTGCAGCCATGACCAAGGAACGTACTGGTCAGGTTCCACAACGCATCAAAACTGAGAGTGAACGTGCAGAGTCAGAGCAAGCCGTACGTGATCTGCTCGCAAAACCTCTGACAGCTGAGAGCGCAGTCAGAATTGCGCTGCTCAACAACAAAGGTTTGCAGGCTTCGTTGGCTGAACTAGGTGTGGCTGAATCGGATCTGGTGCAGGCTGGCCGTATGCGCAATCCCGGCTTTTCATTTGGACGCTTGAACAACGACGGAGCCAATGAGCTTGAAGTCGAGCGCAGCATCATGTTCGATCTGGTCGGTTTGTTGACCATGCCTATGCGCAGCAAGATAGAAGGGCAACGCTTTGAACAGGTAAAACTGCAAGTGGCAAACGATGCAGTCAAGCTGGCCGCCGACACGCGTCGTGCCTATTTCTATGCAGTCGCTGCGCAGCAAACGGCACGCTTCATGGAGCAAGCGAAAGATGCGGCGGAAGCCGGAGCAGAACTCGGACAACGTATGCAAAAGGTGGGTAACTGGAACAAACTCGATGCCGCACGCGAGCAAATGTTCTATGCCGATACCACAGCACAGCTTGCTCGTAGCCGACAAGAGGTGAACAGTACGCGCGAGCAACTCACTCGCATGCTTGGTTTGTGGCAGGCCGGAGCTACCTTTGTTTTGCCGGAACAATTGCCGGCATTGCCAAAAGCACCGCAAGAGGTAGGCAATCTTGAAGCGCAGGCTATGGAGCAGCGGCTGGATGTACAAATAGCCAAGCGCAATACCGAA
This sequence comes from Pseudomonadota bacterium, assembly GCA_040390795.1. Lineage (GTDB taxonomy): Bacteria > Pseudomonadota > Gammaproteobacteria > Burkholderiales > Burkholderiaceae_D > Oxalicibacterium. Next base: position 14,614 of record JAZJXV010000022.1, read on the forward strand.
GCCACTGCAACTGCACTCGGCCTGACCAAGGCAACACGCTTCATCAATGTGCTGGATGTCGGCTACATGAACAAGAGTGAAACCGGCAAGTCGCGCAGTAACGGCTATGAGATCAGTCTGGAATTGCCTTTGTTCGACTGGGGCACTGCCAGATCTACCAAAGCGGAAGCCTTCTACATGCAGGCAGTCAATCGCACTGCAGATACCGCCATCCGTGCACGTTCGGAAGTGCGTGAAGCATATACGTCTTATCGCACTGCTTACGATCTCTCCAGGCATTACCGCGACGAGATCGTACCGCTACGCAAAAAGATTTCAGACGAAATGCTGCTGCGCTACAACGGCATGCTGGCGAGCGTATTCGAGTTGTTAGTCGATGCGCGTCTGCAAATCGGCGCGGTTAATGCAGCCATCGAAGCACAACGCAACTATTGGCTGGCTGATACCGATTTGCAAATGGCGATTAACGGCAGCGGTGGTAATCGCAGCGCGCAGGCAAGCAGTGCCGCGGCAGCTCCATCTGCACAAGCAGAACACTGATAAGGAATAAATATGGTTACTCGTAGAAATTTTCTGGCGGGCGCAACGACGATGCTCGGTGCCGGTTTTGTCAGCAAGGCAGGAGCAGCATCGATTCCTGAAGCGCAAATTATTCAACATGCCAAGACTATGCCGCCGCCAGCACCGACCAGTGGACGTCCTTACAATCCGGTCGTGACTTTAAATGGCTGGAGCGCACCGTGGCGTATGAAGAATGGCTGGAAGGAATTTCATCTGATTGCAGAACCTGTGATACGTGAACTGGCACCCGGCATGAAAGCAACTTTGTGGGGTTATAACGGCTCCAGTCCAGGGCCGACGATAGAAGTAGTGGAGGGCGATAAGGTTCGTATTTTCGTAACTAACAAACTGCCTGAGCACACAACGATACATTGGCATGGCCAACGTTTGCCGAACGGGATGGACGGTGTGGGCGGCATGACGCAACCACACATTCCAGTGGGTAAAACTTATGTGTACGAGTTCGAGGCCAAACGTCCCGGTACCTTCATGTATCATCCTCACGCCGACGAAGTGACGCAAATGGCGATGGGCATGATGGGCTTCTGGGTCACGCATCCAAAGAACCCTGAAATGTACAAAGTAGATCGCGACTTTGTCTTTTTGCTGAATTCGTATGACATCGAACCTGGTAGTAGTACGCCACGGATTAACACCATGTTGGACTTCAATCTGTGGACCTGGAACAGTCGTGTATTCCCTGGCATCGATCCTTTGGTGTGTCGACAGGGTGATCGCGTGCGTATTCGCTTTGGCAATTTGACGATGACGAATCATCCTATCCACATCCACGGTCATGAATTTGAAGTGACCGGAACGGATGGTGGATGGGTGCCGCAATCGGCGCGCTGGCCGGAAGTCACAACCGATGTGGCCGTTGGGCAGATGCGTGCAATCGAGTTCGATGCCACTGATCTCGGCGACTGGGCTTTCCATTGCCACAAAGGGCATCACACGATGAATGCGATGGGGCACAGCGTGCCGACGATGATAGGCGTGGATCAGCGCAATATTGCCAACAAAATTATCCGCATCATCCCCGATTACATGGTGATGGGCGAGCGTGGCATGGCCGATATGGCGGAGATGGAAATGCCTATCCCGGATAACACGCTACCGATGATGACCGGCACTGGACCGTTTGGCCCGATCGAGATGGGCGGCATGTTCTCTATGGTCAAGATACGCAAGGATCAAAAGCACGGTGATTATAAAGATCCCGGTTGGTACAAGCATCCCAAGGGTAGCGTTGCTTACGAATTGAAATGAATCATTGAAATAAAGATTTGGAGAAAAAATGAAAAAATTTATTTTGACCGCATTGTTGTTGGTCTCGTCATTGGCGTTGGCGCATGGTGATGAAACGCATGAGAAAAAGGCTTTTGATCTATCCAAGGTTGAACAAAAAGAATTTGGCATTGCCGGTGATCCAGAGAAAACGCATAGAACCATCAAGCTTGTGATGAGCGACGATATGCGCTTCACGCCAAACAAGATCAAGGTCAAGGAAGGCGAGACCATCAAGTTTGTTGTGAAGAACAAAGGCAAGCTCATGCATGAAGTGGTCATCGGCACGATGGAACAGTTGAAAGAACACGCTGCCATGATGCGTAAATTCCCGACGATGGAGCATGAAGCGCCTTATATGGCGCATGTAAAACCGGGGACTTATGCGGAAATCGTATGGACCTTTAATCGGCCGGGCGAGTTCGATTTCGCCTGTCTGATCGCAGGTCATTTTGAAGCGGGCATGGTTGGCAAGATCCATGTTGGTGAAAAAAACAGACGTAACTTCTTCAACTGACAGCGGCTATTTATTTAATTTTCGGGAATGAAATCATGAAAAATTTGACTGGAATAGTCGTTGCCATGGCCTTCGCATGGACTGGTTTGTCGTCGGCCTATGCTGAAAATGAACACGCGCATGCAGATCATGCCGCGATGGCAGAGGCAAGCAGCACATCCGATAGCGCGATGAGCGAAGGCGAAGTAAGGAAAATCAACAAGGAAACTGGAAAAATCACGATCAAGCACGGTCCACTCGCCAACCTGGATATGCCGGGTATGACCATGCTGTTCCGTGCACAAGATCCAGCGATGCTCGATCAGGTCAAGGAAGGCGACAAAATTCGCTTTGTTGCTAACAAGATAAATGGTGTATTTACCGTGACCAAGATCGAGCTAACGCAATGATCTGGTAAGGACATCACATCACGCTCTATTCAGATATTTGTGATGACATGATTAGATAGCTTTACATCTTTACGGGCTTTGTCACCGATCAGTGACAAAGCCCGTTTCTTTTGATCGCTTATAAAGCGTCTGATGCGTTGTCGTACAACTGCGCTGCAGTCAGTCCAAGATCAAGTCGCGTCAAAGTGGTCTGTCCCGGTCGCAATGGACACAAGGTTAAGCACTGAGTGCTGATTGGCGTTGCTCGAATTCCGTTGGGGTCAAATATCCTAATGTCGAATGGCGGCGATGATGATTGTAAAACCGAATGTAGTCAAACACGTCTGAACGCGCTTCGTCATAGCTCCCGTATCGGGTCAAGTACACCCGCTCTGCCTTGAGTGAACGGAAGAAGCTTTCCATAGCTGCATTGTCCCAACAATTACCTGCTCTGGAGTGACTGGGGACGATGCCATGACGCTTGAGTAGGTTCTGGTAATCAAATGCACAGTACTGGCTGCCACGGTCAGAATGTAATAGAACTTCACCCGTTGGTTTGCGTCGTGCTACCGCCATCGTCAATGCAGCATGAACGAGTTCCTGTTGCATGCGATGATGCATCGCCCAGCCCACCACTGAGCGTGAGTACAGGTCCAGCACCACTGCCAAGTAAAGCCATCCTTCACCAGTACGGATATATGTCATATCCGACACCCAGCGTTGGTTGATGCATGCCGCACCGAATTGTCTTTCCAGCAGATTGGGGGCCACTGGCAGAACATGCTTACCGCCAGTGGCAGGCGTCCAACGCTTGCGTGAACGCACTCTGATGCCGCCTTGTTGCATCAGACGCGCAACCCGGTGACGGCCACATGGCAGGCCTTGTGCCATCAACTCTGCATGGATTCGGCGGTGTCCGTATATCCCATTGACTTCGGCATGCACCAGCCGTATTTCGCGAAGCAACTTGCGGTTAGCCATCTCTCGCATCGAAGGCTTCCGACGCAGCCATGCGTAATAGCCGCTACGGGAAACCCGGAACAGCACACACATCGGAGCGACCGGATAACGTTCAGTCAGGGCCTCAATGGCCCGAAACTTCACTTCGTGGGTTGCGAGAAGATGGCGAGCGCTTTTTTTAAGATGTCGCGCTCCATGGTAACGCGGGCTAGGTCATCGCGAAGGCGCTTAAGTTGAGCCGCTTCGCCGCTCTGCTTACCACGCCCCGGAAAGGCATCGGGTCCAACATCTTGAAACTGCCGTTTCCATTTGCCCAACAGTGCTTCGGTGATATCAAGCGCATGCGCAACATGACGCAATGGCGTGCCGGCAAGCACCTGCTCAACAGCATCTCGCTTGAATGATTCGGGATAAGTACGTCTGGTCTTGGTCATAAACATAACTCCTGGGTGGGCATTATCCACCTTAAGTTAGTGTCCACCTAGACCGGGACAGACCAAAGGCAAGGGTGGTGGAGTTAAGGGTAATTGCAGTTTTTGATAAACCGCTTCGCTAGACAAGCCATAAGGTGCAGCATCGTTGTTATCAAATGCGTAGTAAACCGCATCGACGCCGGTCAATACCATGGCCGCGAGACACATCGGGCAAGGGTGGCCGCTGGCATATACGACAGCCCCCTTCATACTAGGACGTGCCAGAACACGACTGGCGACACGTATCGCTTCCATTTCGGCATGTGTGGTTGGATCGTGGCTATGCACAATGTCATTCACGCCAGTGGAGATGATTTCTCCATCCATTACCAGCACTGCGCCAAATGGGCGAGCGCCACGTATGCGATTCTGCGAGGCTAGGTGGACTGCTTCGCGCAAGAATTGTTTATGTTTTTGCATATTGCATCCTGTTTTAAAGTTCTGCCGGATAGTCGATCTTATCTTGCACACGGGCAGTGTGTACAGCCTCTGTTAGGAAAACGTTTTCTGCATCGTTTTTCATGTGTTCAAGCGCGCTTTATCCCTTCTTTGCTGGCTATACACCTCGATTTTTACACTTTGTTTACACCCCGCATTCAAGTCTTTACTAAATTTTTAGACGGTTTTGACTACGCTTCTAATCATCACAAACCTGTATGGGGAAGATGGATGGACATAGTGTATTTGGCTGCAATCGTGGTGTTTTTTCTGGTGACTTTCGCCTTCGCGATTGGCTGCAGCAAGTTGGGAGAACGTCAATGAACATGTTTTATGTCGTCGGCGCGGTCGTTGCTATCGGCCTGCTGATTTATTTGGTGGCAGCATTATTGAATGCGGAGGATTTGTAAATGACTACGCAATCAATCATGTTGCTTGCCGTTTTTCTGGTGGTCTTGTTGGCGCTGTCTTATCCGCTCGGCATTTATCTGGCCAAGATTGGCGGCAATGAAGATATACGCGGCTTGGGCTGGCTGGCAAAAATAGAAAACTTCCTTTATCGCCTGGCTGGCACCAGCAAGCAAGCCGAAATGGGCTGGAAGGGCTATGCGATCGCTTTGCTGGTATTCAATGCTGTGGGCACGCTCTTCGTCTATGGCGTACAGCGTTTGCAAGCATGGTTGCCGCTCAATCCGCAGGCTTTCGGCAACGTCAGTCCCGATTCTTCATTCAATACGGCAGTCAGTTTTGTCGCCAATACCAACTGGCAAGGTTACGGCGGCGAATCGACGATGAGCTACCTGACGCAGATGCTGGCCTTGACCGGACAGAATTTTTTCTCGGCCGCAACCGGTATCGCCGTCATTTATGCGCTCATTCGCGGTTTTACCAATCGCTCAGCCAAATCGATAGGCAACTTCTGGGTTGATCTGACGCGTTCGACCTTGTATGTGCTTTTGCCTTTGTCCGTCATCGTCGCCGTGGTGTTGATGGGGCAAGGCGTGATTCAGAATTTTTCTGCATACAAAGATGTTTCGCTGATTGATCCGATTACGTATCAGCAGCCTAAAGTTGGCGTTGATGGTCAGGCTATGCAGGATGAAAAAGGTGCGCCGATACTGGAAACCTTGACTGCTAAAACACAAACCTTGGCTATGGGCCCGGTTGCTTCGCAAGAAGCGATCAAGATGCTCGGCACCAATGGTGGCGGCTTCTTCAATGCCAACTCGGCACATCCTTACGAGAATCCGACTGCGTTCAGCAACTTGATTGAAATGCTGGCGATCTTCCTGATTCCGGCTGCTCTGTGCTTTGCCTTTGGTCGCATGGTCGGTGATATGCGACAAGGCTGGGCAATATTGGGCGCAATGACTCTGATGTTCGTCGTGCTGACATCAGTCGTGATGAGTGCCGAGCAGCAGGCCTATCCAAGTTTTGCGGCGATGAACATCGATCAGACGGCTAGCCCATTGCAATCGGGCGGCAATATGGAAGGCAAGGAAGCGCGCTTCGGCATTAGTGCGTCAACCTTGTTTGCAGCAGTGACGACAGCGGCTTCATGCGGTGCGGTCAACTCTATGCATGACTCGTTCACGCCATTGGGCGGCATGGTGCCTACTGTATTGATGCAACTGGGTGAAGTCGTATTCGGCGGCGTCGGTACCGGTTTGTACGGCATGCTGATTTTCGCGATTCTGGCCGTGTTTATTGCTGGCTTGATGATAGGCCGCACGCCGGAATATCTGGGCAAGAAAATCCAGGCGTATGAAATGAAGATGGCATCGCTGGTGATTTTGGTCACGCCTATTCTGGTATTGGTCGGTACGGCGATTGCAGTGATGGTCGATCCCGGCAAGGCAGGCATCTTGAATCCTGGTGCGCATGGCTTCTCGGAAATTCTGTACGCCTTCACTTCAGCTGCCAATAACAACGGTAGCGCGTTTGCCGGACTTTCTGCCAATACGCCTTTCTATAACGTGATGCTCGCCATTGCGATGTGGTTTGGACGCTTTGCGGTCATCGTGCCTGTGCTGGCGATTGCCGGTTCACTGGCAGCGAAGAAACGTCTCGAAGTCAATGCCGGCACGATGCCTACACATGGTCCTTTGTTCATTGCATTGCTGGTCGGCACGGTGGTGCTGGTCGGTGTGCTGAACTATGTTCCTGCGCTCGCTCTTGGCCCGGTCGTCGAACATCTGCAACTTTTCAAATAACTATTACGGGATAGCGCTGAATACGGCGCTGTCCCCGACAAATTAAAGAGAATCCATTATGCGTATGTCAGAACCAAAGACAGCCAACATGACGCGCAAGAACCTGTCGCTGTTCGATTCGAAATTGATAGGCCCAGCCATCATCGATTCGTTCAAGAAACTGAATCCGCGCGCGCAGTGGCGTAGCCCTGTCATGTTTGTTGTTTATGTCGGTAGCATCTTCACGACGCTGCTGTTTATCCAATCCATTACCGGTCAGGGAGAAGCTAGCCCAGGCTTCATTCTGGCGACGTCGGTGTGGTTGTGGTTCACCGTCTTGTTTGCGAACTTTGCTGAATCGCTGGCTGAAGGACGCAGCAAGGCACAAGCGGCATCACTGCGCGCCTTGAAGCAAACAGTCTTGGCGAAAAAACTGGCGATACCTAAGCACGGTACTTCCTGGTTGCCAGCTTCACCTTCCGATTTGCGTAAAGGCGATACCGTCTTGGTAGAAGCTGGCGATGTGATCCCGGTAGATGGCGAAGTCATCGAAGGCGTGGCATCGGTAGACGAGAGCGCTATTACTGGCGAATCGGCTCCCGTCATTCGCGAATCGGGCGGCGACTTTTCGGCGGTTACTGGCGGTACACGTGTGCTGTCCGATTGGCTAGTGGTGCGTATCTCCGTTAATCCTGGCGAAGCTTTTATTGATCGCATGATTGCTATGGTCGAAGGTGCCAAACGTCAAAAAACACCGAATGAAATCGCGTTGACCATTTTATTGGTGGCCTTGAGCATCGTATTCCTGATCGTGACGGTCACCTTGTTGCCCATGTCCTTGTTCTCGGTTGAAGCTGCCAAGGTTGGCACGCCTATCACCATTACAGTTCTGATCGCATTGCTGGTCTGCCTGATTCCTACCACTATCGGCGGCCTGTTATCAGCCATCGGTGTGGCCGGCATGAGCCGCATGATGCAGGCGAATGTGATTGCAACATCTGGTCGTGCGGTAGAAGCGGCAGGCGACGTTGATGTGTTGTTGCTGGATAAAACCGGCACCATCACATTGGGTAATCGCCAGGCATCCGAGTTCTATCCAGCGCCAGGAGTGACACAGATACAACTGGCTGATGTCGCACAACTGGCATCGCTGGCAGATGAAACGCCGGAAGGCCGCAGCATCGTGATTCTGGCCAAACATAAATTCAATATTCGCGAACGCGATATTGCCGCCTTGCATGCCAGCTTTGTTCACTTCAGTGCACAGACACGCATGAGCGGTGTTGATCTGGGAAATCGGGCTATCCGTAAGGGTTCGGTCGATGCGGTGAAAAAACACGTAGAAGCCTTGGGTCGCAGCTTCCCTGAAGAAGTGTCGCATCTGGTAGATGACATCTCGCGTCGTGGTAGTACGCCTTTGGTGGTGATCGATGACGGTCGTGTGATGGGTGCGATCGAGCTGAAGGATATCGTCAAGGGCGGCATCAAGGAACGTTTTGCCGAACTGCGTCGCATGGGCATTAAAACCGTGATGATCACTGGCGATAACAAGCTGACCGCAGCTGCCATTGCGGCAGAAGCTGGCGTGGACGATTTTCTGGCGGAAGCAACGCCGGAAGACAAGCTCAAACTGATACGCGATTATCAGGCTCAGGGCAGGTTGGTTGCGATGACCGGCGACGGTACCAACGATGCACCAGCATTGGCACAGGCTGACGTTGCGGTGGCAATGAATTCCGGCACACAAGCGGCGAAAGAGGCCGGCAATATGGTTGATCTGGATTCCAATCCAACCAAGTTGCTGGAGATCGTCGAAATCGGTAAGCAGATGTTGATGACACGCGGTTCTTTGACGACGTTCTCGATTGCCAATGACGTGGCCAAGTATTTCGCCATCATCCCGGCGGCGTTCGTGACGACGTATCCACAACTGAAAGCACTGGATGTAATGCAGTTGAGCAGCCCATCGTCGGCCATCATGTCTGCGGTCATCTTCAATGCCTTGATTATCGTCGTGCTGATTCCGTTGGCATTGAAAGGTGTGAAATATCGCGCAGTTGGTGCAGCCACACTGTTACGTCGCAATATGCTTATTTATGGCCTGGGTGGGATTCTGGTCCCGTTTGTCGGGATCAAGCTAATCGATATGATTTTAAGCATCCTCAACCTGGTTTAAAAACAGTAGGAAGCAGAGCACGGATTTCTCATGCTCTGCTTCACATTACTTAGGAAGCAATTGATATGAAATCCACTTTTCGTCCCGCATTGGTTTTATTCGCCATGCTGACACTTATCTGCGGCGTGCTGTATCCGTATGCAGTCACCGGCATCGGCAAAGTCGCTTTTTCCAGCCAGGCTGATGGCAGCTTGGTAACACGCGATGGCCAGACTGTTGGCTCTTCGCTGATCGGTCAGGCATTTACTTCACCGCAATATTTCTGGAGCCGTCCTTCGGCAACTGGTCCTATGCCAAATAATGCAAGTGCATCGGGTGGCTCGAATCTTGGCCCAACCAATCCAGCTTTGGCTGATGCAGTTAAAAGCCGTGTCGATGCCTTGAAAGCAGCTGACCCGACTAATACGGCAGCGATTCCAGTTGATCTGGTCACAGCATCGTCCAGCGGACTGGACCCAGACATCAGTATCGCCGCCGCTTATTATCAGATCGGCCGTATTGCACGTGAGCGCAAGATGGCAACGGAAGAAGTAAAAGCCTTGATCGACAAGAATAGCCAAACGCCGTACTTCGGTTTCTTTGGCGAACCGCGTGTGAATGTGCTCGCTCTGAATCTGGCGCTGGATCAGCGGCACTAAGCCTAGCTCCTTAGTGTCAAACTAAGGCAATATGTATGTTCAGGTACGTCGATGGGCGTGCCTGAATGTGTCACAATCGATCTCCGTTAATCGGACTCTTTTACATGCCATCAAGCGAATACCAACGTCCCGATCCCGATGCCTTGCTGGCACACATGCAGGCGCAGGAGCGGCGCGCGTCCCGGGGCAAGCTTCGCATCTACTTTGGCGCCTCGGCCGGTGTTGGCAAAACCTACGCGATGTTGAATGCCGCCCGCAAGATGCAGGCGGAACATCACGATGTCGTTGTCGGCCTGATAGAAACGCACGGTCGCAAGGAAACCGCGGCCTTGCTGGACGGGCTGGAAATCCTGCCGCGCAAGTCGGTCGATTACCGCGATAAAACCATTACAGAATTTGATATCGATGCAGCCCTGGCACGCAAACCTGCATTGATACTGGTTGATGAACTGGCGCATTCCAATGCACCCGGTTCACGTCATCCCAAGCGCTGGCAAGATGTAGATGAATTGCTGAGCGCTGGCATCGATGTATTCACTGCAGTCAATGTGCAGCATCTGGAGAGCTTGAACGATGTTATAGGCGGCATCACCGGTATCCGCGTTGCAGAAACTTTGCCAGATACCGTATTCGATCAAGCCGACGAGATCGTGCTGGTCGATATTCCTGCAGATGATTTACTGACACGCCTGAGAGAAGGCAAAGTCTATCAAGCGCAGCAAGCTGAGCGTGCATCGCGCAACTTCTTCCGCAAAGGCAATTTGATTGCGTTGCGCGAGCTGGCATTGCGTCGTACTGCTGACCGTGTTGAAGACGATGTGCAGGCGTACCGAATAGAAAAATCCATCAACGCGATATGGAAGACTGATTCCGATCTGCTGGCCTGCATCGGGCCGCGTGGTGCCGAACATGTCATACGCAGCACCGCGCAATTGGCGAGCCAGTTGAATGCAAAATGGCATGCAGTCTATGTGGAAACGCCACAGTTGCAACGTCTGTCGCCAGCACGACGCGAAGGCATCTTGAAAACGCTGAAGCTGGCGCAAGACTTGGGTGCGACCACGGCCGTCTTGCCCGGTAACGATATCGCGCAAGAAATCGTCAATTACGCGCGCAGTCATAATTTCTCTCGCATCATCCTCGGACGTAATCATTCCAACTTGCCGTGGCGTGCGCCGCATTCCAAACGGATAGCTGCTTATGCGCCTGATATCGACCTGATCGAAACCGGCGAACGTAATGGCAAAGAAGCATCTGTAACGCAAACGTCGCGCGATGGGGATAGAGCTATACAAGAAGACGAAGTTGTACCGCCAGGGAAGTCGAAATATTTGCCTTACGTCTGGACGGTCGCAGCCTGTATTTTTACGGCGGTAGTGACTACGCCGATGATGCCGCATTTCGATCTGGCGAATATCGTAATGTTGTTTCTGTTGATGGAAGTGTTGATCGCGATACGCTTTGGACGTGGTCCTGCGGTTCTGGCTGCTTTCCTCAGCGTTGCAGTATTCGACTTCTTCTTTGTCACGCCACGCTTTTCCTTCGCGATCAGCGATGTGCAGTATCTGGTGACTTTTTCCGTGTTGCTGGTGGTTGGCTTGATCGTCGGTCAACTGACTTCAGGTTTACGCTTCCAGGCGAAAATTGCCTCGCATCGTGAAGGACGCGCACGTGCCTTGTATGAATTCGCACGCGAGCTATCCGGTGCCTTGCAAGCCGAACAAGTGTTTGAAACGACGCAATCGTTTATCCAGCGCACATTCCGCGCCCAGGCAATATTGTTGCTGCCGGACGATGTCGCACGCTTGCAATCACCTAGGCATGGTGATGTCGACCAGACAGATGAGTTGGATATAGGCATTGCGCAATGGGCATTTGATCGTGCGACACCAGCCGGGATGGACACGGATACGTTGCCGGGTAGCAGCTATTTCTATCTGCCTTTGGTTGCGCCTATGCGTACACGTGGCGTACTGGCGATCAAGCCGGAAAATCGACGCTGGATACTGATACCGGAACAAAGACAGCAACTCGACACTTTTGCAGCGTTGGCTGCCATTGCGCTGGAACGCGTGCATTACATTGAAGTGGCACAAGATGCCTTGCTGAAGATGGAGTCGGAACGCTTGCGCAACTCCTTGTTGGCGGCGATCTCGCATGATTTACGCACACCATTGACGGCACTGGTTGGTTTGTCCGAGTCGCTCACTATGTCCAAGCCGCCATTGGCTACGACGCAGAAAGAGCTGGCAGACGCCTTGCACGAAGAAGCTTTGCGTATGGGCAATCTGGTTTCCAACTTGCTGGATATGGCGCGCATCCAGAGTGGTGAAGTCAAACTCAATCTGCAATGGTTGCAGTTTGAAGAAGTGGTTGGCAGCGCATTGCGTGCCAGCCAGTCTGTCCTGACCAAACATGAAGTGCAAACCAAACTGGCGCGTGACTTGCCGCTGGTGTTGTTCGATGCGGTATTGATAGAGCGCGTGCTGTGTAATCTGCTAGAAAATGCGAGCAAGTACACGCCGCCCGGTTCACGCATCGTGATTGCAGCAGAAGTCGGCGGTCAGTATCTTGATGTCGCAGTCTACGATAATGGGCCAGGATTGCCTGCTGGCCAGGAAGAAAGTATCTTTGAAAAATTTACTCGTGGTGAGCGTGAATCAGCGACGCCGGGAGTCGGCTTAGGATTGGCAATTTGCCGCGCCATTATTGAGGCGCATCATGGAGCTATTCGGGCAGGGCGTTCGCCGGAAGGCGGCGCATCCATCATCTTTACTTTGCCTTTAGGCACGCCTCCAGCCATGCCGGACATGGATGAAAGCGAAATGAATATTCAACATCCAACACCATGAGCGAATCCGCACCAATAGCATTGCTGGTTGAAGATGAGCCACAGATCCGGCGTTTCGTACGCGCCGCGATGGAGGAAGAAGGCTGGCAAGTTTTTGAGACCGAGACGATCAAGCGTGGCTTGATCGATGCCGGTACGCGCAAGCCGAATCTGATCATTCTCGATCTGGGTCTGCCGGATGGTGATGGCATCGATTTCATTCTCGATATCCGCAAATGGTCGTCGGTACCGATTATCGTACTCTCGGCGCGCACAAGTGAAACCGACAAGATCAAGGCGCTCGATGCAGGCGCTGACGATTATCTGGTCAAGCCTTTTGGAGTAGGTGAATTACTGGCGCGCGTACGTTCTACGGTTCGTCGGCATCGTCGTTTGGATACCGACGTGCAAGGAACTATTCAATTTGGCGATGTCAAGGTGGATCTCAATGCACGGCTGGTCACCAAGGCCAATCAGATGGTGCACCTGACACCAACTGAGTATCGTCTGCTCACTGTACTGGTAGCGAACGCAGGACGCGTTGTGACGAATCCGCAATTGCTGCGCGAAGTGTGGGGGCCATCGCATTCAGAAAGCGGTCATTATTTGCGCATCTATATGGGACATTTACGGCAGAAGCTGGAAGATGATCCCGCACAGCCACGCTATTTATTAACGGAAACTGCGGTTGGTTATCGCTTGCTGCTACCTATCTAAGGTGGCATCGTTTCAATGCAGTCGTTCTGATCTGCATTGAAACACTTCATGCTTGGACAATCATCTCGTGTTTAAGCTGCTGTCAGTAGATAAGTTCCGACCGCAGCAATACCGACACCACCAATGCGCACAACCTTGTCAGCCATTTGTTTGCCGGCAAACAAACCGATCAGCAAACCAGTTGCGTGCAGGATTGCGGTGGCGAGTATAAAGCCGGCGCCGTACAGTGCCGCCGACGAACCATGCGGCAACTCCGTGCCATGTGCATAGCCGTGAAATAGTGCGAACACGGAAACGATCACAGTACTGGCCCACAGTGGCATCTTGATCGCAAATGCAATCAACAGACCGAGTACGGCAACGGAAGCGGCAATGCCTGTTTCAATCGCAGGAATCTGCACGCCGCCGATTGCCAGCAAAGCGCCAGCCACCATCATCAAGGGAAATGCCAACGGCAATACCCACAAGGCGGAACGCTTGTTTTGTGCAGCCCATAAACCGACAGCCAACATCGCCAACAAATGATCGATGCCGGAAAACGGATGCGAGAAGCCAGAACCGAAGCTCATGGTGCTGCTCATCATGGCTTCAGGATGATCTGGATGGGCAAGCGCGCTGCCGACGGCGAGCAAGGTAATTGCAAACGTGGCTGCGCGTGCAGCGCTTTTGCTAGAGATGCGGAACATATGTTTCTCCTTCAGATAAATCGGTCTAGTTGCTATAGAGATGCAAGCACGGAATATAAAAAATCAAACTTTTTGTTTCTCATCCAGCAAGCCTTGCTTGCGGATGTATTCGATGACTGTTTCCACACCGTCGCCGCTGCGCAGATTAGTGAAGACGAAAGGACGGTCGCCGCGCATTCGTTTTGCATCCTGCGCCATGATGTCCAGATTGGCGCCGACGTAAGGCGCGAGATCGGTCTTGTTGATGATCAGTAAATCGGAACGTGTGATGCCAGGGCCGCCTTTGCGCGGGATCTTTTCGCCACCGGCAACGTCGATCACGTAGATCGTCAAATCGGATAATTCAGGGCTGAAGGTTGCTGCCAGATTATCGCCACCGGATTCAACCAGTATCAAATCAAGATCAGGGAAGTCGGCACTCATGCGTGCAATCGCCTCCAGATTGATCGAGGCATCTTCACGGATCGCAGTGTGCGGGCAGCCGCCGGTTTCCACACCCATCAGACGTTCTGCTGGCAGCGCATCGGCACGCAGCAGGATTTCCATGTCTTCCTTGGTATAGATGTCATTGGTGATGACGGCCATGTCGTAACGGTCACGCATGCGCTTGCACAGCATTTCGCACAGTGCGGTCTTGCCGGAGCCGACTGGGCCGCCGATACCGACGCGTAATGGATTGGATGTGGAGGAGTTGCTCATAGTTTTATCAATCAAAAATTTAAATCAGGAGCGATGTCAGGAACGATATAGACGACTGTATTGCACTTCATGTTGCATAGACAGCAGCGATAATCCGGGTGACCAATTCGATAATTCTTCATCTGGTAATTGCTGCGCCAGTTGCGCAGCTACTTCCAGTTCTGTTTGCAGTGACAAGAGCAAGCGTTGTCCTGCAACTTGCCCTAGCGGTACAGATTTGACGCATACCAGCACTTGATTCTCGGCCCAGGAAAACAGCATGCCGAGCAAGGCTGCTTCAGACGGCACATTCAAGGTAACCGCCGCATAAGCCAATGCGGTCGGCAATGGCACTTCCGTTTGTGCCTGTAACAGCGCGAGCAATTCGGCATCGCCTAGTTGCAGATCGCTGCACAGTTTGCCAAGTGAATAGCCCATTTGTATGGTCTCGGCGCGAAATTCTGCGGTGTCGCGTGCAGCAATAAAACGTTCTGTCCATAAATTCACAGCAACTGCATCACGATCTGAAAACGCCTGCAGCAAACGCCACAGCACAGGCGCTTCAAAACGCGCAACCACTTCATGCAACACATCGATAATCCAGCGTTTGGCACTGGCTTCGTCCTTGACGGTGCCATTTTCAATTGCCGCTTCCAGCCCTTGCGAATAGCTGTACGCGCCTATCGGCAGCGATGGGCTACTCAATTGCAATAGATGGAGCAGGGCTTGCGCTTGCATTTGTCTTATTCCGATTTGTCGCTGGGACGATGTATCTTTTGGCGCAAAGGGATCGGTGCCAGTGGATGATGGCCATCGTCGCCGTGATGGTGATGGCCGCCACCATAGGCACCGGACTCTGGCTCAAAGGCTGCAAGTTCTTCTTGCACCCTCGCACCCAAGCCTTCCAGCATCTCCTTCAAGACAGCGTCTTTACGTATGCGCAGAAAGCCATTGCCGTTTTCATTGCCAATTTGTGCTTGCGTATGGCGATTGCCCAGATGGAAGGCGCAACGCAATAGATGGTGTGGCGTCTGGCCTTCGACGCGATATGTCGGTTCCTTGGCGGCTGTGATTTTCACGACACGGCCATCGTCACCACGCAAGATATCGCCGTCGCGCAGGATGGTGCCGCGGACGGTGAAAACAGCGACTTCTTCGCCGGAGCTCATGGTGGCACGCAAGCGGCTTTTTTCGCGCTGGTCGTAGGGCAGAATCAGCTCGCCATCAATGCAATCGGCTTGATCTATTTTGGTGTTGAGGGTCAGCATGGTTGTTCTTAAAATAAAAAGTAACGTTGTGCCAGCGGCAAAATCTTGGCCGGCTCACATATCAGCAACTCGCCATCGGCACGCACTTCATAGGTTTCTGGATCGACTTCCATCTTCGGTGTGGCACCGTTGTGGATCATGTCGCGCTTGCGCAGATTGCGCATATTCTTGACTGCGACTACAGGTTTGTTCAGCTTCAGCATGTCGCCGATGCCTGCATCAAAAGCTGATTGCGAGACAAAGGTCATTGATGTTTTCAAGCCGCCGCCGTAAGCGCCGAACATCATGCGGTAATGCACCGGCTGTGGTGTCGGGATGGATGCATTTGGATCACCCATCTGCGCTGCTGCGATCATGCCACTTTTTAAAATCATCGATGGTTTCACGCCGAAGAAGGCAGGCTTCCACAACACGATGTCAGCGACTTTACCCACTTCCAGCGAGCCAACCACATGTGAGATACCGTGCGTGATTGCCGGATTGATCGTGTATTTGGCGATATAGCGTTTGACGCGGAAATTGTCGTTGCGCGATGGATCTTCCGACAGCGAGCCACGCTGCACCTTCATCTTGTGCGCGGTTTGCCAGGTGCGCATGATGACTTCTCCTACTCGTCCCATCGCCTGCGAATCAGACGACATCATTGAGATCGCACCTATGTCATGCAGGATATCTTCGGCAGCTATTGTTTCGCGTCGTATGCGTGATTCGGCAAAGGCGACGTCTTCTGCAATCGCTGAATCGAGATGGTGGCAGACCATCAGCATGTCCAGATGCTCGT
The DNA here is from genome assembly GCA_040390795.1 of Pseudomonadota bacterium. Taxonomy (GTDB): domain Bacteria; phylum Pseudomonadota; class Gammaproteobacteria; order Burkholderiales; family Burkholderiaceae_D; genus Oxalicibacterium. The sequence goes on from JAZJXV010000022.1 coordinate 31,184, forward strand.
CCAGCGTGTTGATGGTGAAAGGGCGGGTTGGATTGGTCGAAGAAGGCAAGACATTGTCCTGACCAACGGCAGCGATGATGTCTGGTGCATGCCCGCCACCTGCACCTTCGGTATGGAAGGTGTGGATGGTGCGGTCCTTGAATGCGGCCAGTGTGTGTTCGAGGAAGCCGCCTTCGTTCAAGGTGTCGCTATGGATGGCAACCTGTACGTCGAGACGATCGGCCACTGACAGGCAATTGTCGATGGCGGCTGGCGTTGAACCCCAATCTTCATGCAGCTTGAGACCGATGGCGCCGGCATGTACTTGTTCTTCCAATGGCGTCGGCAGACTGACATTACCTTTGCCGAGAAAACCCAGATTCATCGGGAAGGCATCTGCCGCCGAGAGCATCGAATGAATGTGCCACGGACCCGGCGTACAAGTCGTTGCTGCGGTACCGACTGCAGGGCCGGTGCCGCCACCCAACATGGTGGTCACGCCACTCATCAGCGCCTCTTCGATTTGTTGCGGACAGATGAAATGAATATGCGAATCGATGCCGCCAGCGGTAACGATCATGCCTTCACCAGCAATGATCTCGGTTGCACCGCCGATGGCCATCGTGACGTCAGGCTGAATATCGGGGTTGCCGGCTTTGCCTATGCCAGCGATCTTGCCGCCCTTGAGGCCGATGTCTGCCTTGACGATGCCCCAATGGTCGACGATCAAGGCGTTGGTGATCACGGTATCCATCACGTCTTTATAGTTGCGCTGCGACTGGCCCATGCCGTCGCGGATCACTTTGCCGCCGCCGAATTTCACTTCTTCGCCGTAGGTGGTGAAATCTTTCTCGACTTCGATGAACAGCTCGGTATCTGCCAGACGCAGACGATCGCCTGTAGTCGGTCCGAATATTTCAGCGTAAGCCTGACGCGATATCTTGCTCATTATTTGCTTTCCTTCTTGTCCAGCGCGCCCATGACTTTGGCATTGAAGCCGTAGACCTTGCGGTCACCGGCAAGTGCAACCAGTTCGACTGTGCGTTGCTGGCCTGGTTCGAAACGTACTGCAGTGCCGGCGGTGATATTCAGACGCATGCCGTAAGCGATTTCGCGCTCGAATTGCAGTGCCGGATTGGTTTCGTAAAAATGAAAATGCGAACCAACCTGAATCGGACGGTCGCCGCTGTTGGCAACTCGAACGGTGGCGGTAGCACGCCCGACATTGAGTTCAATATCGCCGGGTTCAACCAGCATTTCTCCTGGGATCATGTCTGACTCCTTAAGGTATAGGGTGATGAACAGTCACCAGCTTGGTGCCGTCAGGGAAGGTGGCTTCTACCTGAATATCGGGAATCATTTCAGCTATGCCTTCCATCACATCGGCACGCGTCAGGATTTTGGCACCGTCAGACATCAATTCCGCCACGGTCTTGCCATCGCGTGCACCTTCCATGATGGCAGCCGTAATCAGCGCAATCGCTTCTGGATAATTCAATTTCAGGCCGCGTGCCATGCGTCGTTCCGCCAGTAGTGCGGCGGTAAAGATCAGCAATTTGTCTTTTTCTCTTGGTGTCAGTTGCATAAATTCTCCAAAACTTTCTTAGGTGTTCCAGATGCGCGGCACTACCGCATCGCGTTGCATTAATTCGGGACGTATGCGTTGCCATGCACGTGTCATCCACAGTCGGGCAGTTTCACTGGAGTGACCGAGGTAGCGCGCTACCAGTACTTGCTTGATTTGTGTTGCGCCGCTGCGGCCGTCTCGTGCAATCTCGGCTGATTCTTCTCGCAGCGCATTGATGAAAGCGCCATTCATGGTTTTACCGACTGCAATCAAGGTGGCACAGACGGTATAACCGGCGAGTGATAAAGGGCTCGTCATCGATGTGCTCTTTGCATGCAGAGCACCTTGTTCAAACCACAGCAATTTGCCATCGCGCCGTATGCTGGTGCGTTGTGCGATGCGGCCGTTGTCGAAGGATTCGCCCGAGGCCGTGCGGCCAAAGCAGAGAATCTCACCGCCTATGTACAGTGCGTCGGCAGCTAGCGATACATTGTGTTCCAACCTGACGTCGGCATCGTTGAAGAAAATGGTTTCTTGCGGCAACCATTCCAACTTTGCCTGCGCTCCCACTTCCAGTGTGACTTGCTGTTGTGACAGATGACCGTTGGCGCGATACCACTTGCCAGCACCGGGTGTAGTCAGCAGCGCATGCGCGTGGTCACCGACGCGTGCGTTGATCGTTAATTGATCGCCACCGACGATGCCGCCGGGTGGATGCACGATGATGGCGTGACAAACGGCAGGGTGTTCCGGGTACAGCGGTTTTTGTACCCGCAAAGGGCCGTAGTGACTGCGTTCGGTCATGCGTGTGGTGCCTGCATCGTTGGTAAATCCGAGTGACAGCCGCGCCTGATCGTGACGGGCGGACGCAGGATGTGCGTTGCTCGTATCGGCGGGAGTGACTGGATCATTGATGCGTTTCATGAAAAATGTTGATGTCTAGTGAAGTGCATAGTCGGCCGAATGAAGTACTTTTATAGCAAACTTATTATAAAAAGGTACGCACCATCACGGGAACCGGTTGATGTAATTTTTATACAGCCAGGTGTTTTTTGACGCCTTCATCATCCATTTGATCCTGGGTGCCAGAGGCAACCACTTCACCGCGTGACATGACGATAAAAGTATCGGCGAGCTCACGTGCAAAATCGAAATATTGCTCGCAGAGCAAGATGCCGATGTCGCCGCGTTCACGCAGCAGCTTGATGACGCGGCCTATGTCCTTGATGATGGATGGTTGTATGCCTTCGGTCGGTTCATCCAGAATGATGAGCTTGGGTTCAGCCAGCAAGGCTCGCGCGATTGCCAGTTGCTGTTGTTGCCCGCCGGATAGATCGCCACCGCGTCGGTGCAGCATCTCTTTCAATACTGGAAACAGTTCGTAGACTTCACCCTTGATCACCGAGGCTTTCTTGCCGGATTTGGTCGCCATGCCCATCAGCAGGTTTTCTTCTACGGTCAGGCGGGCAAAAATCTCACGGCCTTGTGGTACGTAGGCGATGCCGAGTGCGGCGCGTTGATGCGGCTTCATTTTGGTGATGTCACGACCTTCAAGGCTGACATTGCCGGCAGCGACTGGCAGCACGCCCATCAGACATTTCAGTAGCGTGGTTTTGCCTACGCCGTTGCGACCGAGCAGGGACAGGCATTTGCCTTTTTCGACATTGAGCGACACGCCGCGCAAGGTATGGGCGGCGCCGTAATACTGATTGAGTTGATTGACTTGCAGCATGTTCTTATCTTCCCAAATACACTTCGATGACGCGTTCATCTGATTGCACCTGCTGCATCGTGCCTTCAGCCAACACCGAGCCTTCATGCAGCACGGTGACTTTGCCGCCTTGCGCAATTTCTTCGACAAAGCCCATGTCATGCTCAACTACCATGATCGAATGCTTGCCGCGCAGCTCGTTCAGTAACTCGGCCGTGCGTGCAGTTTCTGCATCGGACATGCCGGCTACCGGCTCATCAAGTAAGAGTAATTGAGGTTCCTGCATCAGCAACATACCGATTTCCAGCCATTGCTTTTGGCCGTGCGAGAGCAGGCCGGCGATGCGATGTTCCTGACCGTTCAGGCGTATTAGTGTGAGAATTTCTTCTATCTTGCCTATCTGTTCCGAATTCAGACGGGCGAACAAGGTCGTTTTCACGCGCTTGTCCATCTTCATCGCCAGTTCCAGATTCTCGAAGACGGTATGTTGCTCGAACACTGTTGGTCGCTGGAATTTACGACCTATGCCGGCGTGCGCGATTTCGTATTCGGTCATCTTGGTCAAGTCTATGCTTTGGCCGAAGAAGGCAGTGCCAGCCGTTGGTCGCGTTTTGCCGGTAATCACATCCATCATCGTGGTCTTGCCCGCGCCATTGGGGCCGATGATGCAGCGCAGTTCACCGACCGAGATATCCAGATTCAGATTGTTAATGGCCTTGAAGCCGTCGAAAGAGACGGTGATATTTTCCAGGTACAGGATGACGCCGTGTGCAGTATCCAGACCTTCCGGTTTCAGGCGCGAGTAGGTGACGCCATGATCGGCGTGCTCATTGTTGTCGACGCGGTCGGATGGTTCTGCCGGGTTATAGAGTTCGCTCATACTGCGGCCTCTTCATTCTTTTGTTTCTTGAGTTTTTTAACCAATCCCAAAATACCTTGTGGCATGAACAAGGTGACCAGGATAAAGATCAAGCCTAACGCGTACAGCCACAGATCAGGGAAGGCTGCGGTGAACCAGCTCTTCAAACCATTGACGGTGAATGCGCCGATGATAGGGCCGAGCAAGGAACCGCGTCCGCCGACTGCAGCCCAGATCACCATTTCAATCGAATTGGCCGGCGACATTTCAGACGGATTGATGATGCCGACTTGCGGTACGTACAAGGCACCGGCAATGCCGCACAACACTGCGGACAAGGTCCAGACGAACAGCTTGAACCACAGCGGGTTGTAGCCGATAAACATCAAGCGCGATTCGGAATCACGCACGCCTTGCAGCACGCGCCCCAGCTTGGAAGTGACGATGGCGCGGCACAGCAGCAGAGCGCCGAGCAGGAAGGCTAGCGTGACCAGATACAGTACGGCCTTGGTTGATGGCGCTGTGATCGTAAAGCCAAGTATGCGTTTGAAGTCGGTGAAGCCATTGTTGCCGCCGAAGCCGGTATCGTTGCGGAAGAACAGCAACATGAAGGCGAAGGTCATCGCTTGCGTGATGATGGAAAAGTACACGCCCTTGATGCGCGAACGGAAGGCGAAGTAACCGAAGATGAACGCCAGCAAGCCCGGCACCAATACCACCAGCAACATCGCGAACCAGAAGTGTTCCGTCATCCACCAGTACCACGGATATTCCTTCCAGTTCAGGAAGACCATGAAGTCCGGCAGATTGCTTTGATACACGCCGTCACGACCGATGGAACGCATCAGATACATGCCGTGTGCATAGCCGCCGAGCGCGAAGAAGACGCCGTGACCGAGCGACAGGATGCCGGTGTAACCCCACACCAGATCCAGTGCCAAAGCCGCCATCGCGTAGCACATGAACTTGCCGACCAGCGCGATGGTGTAACTGGAAATATGCAGCACATGACCAGCCGGAAAGCACAGATTCAGAATAGGCAGCAAAGCCAGCACGATGGCGCAGAAGGCGATGCCTATCCAGGCCGGACGCGAAAAGAGGGAAGGTTTCAAGATGGGACTCATTCCACGCTCCTGCCTTTGAGTGCAAACAGGCCTTGCGGGCGTTTTTGGATAAAGACGATGATGAAGACCAGAATCGCGATCTTCGCCAGCACTGCGCCGGCGACTGGTTCGAGAAATTTGTTGACCTCACCCAGACCGAAGGCAGCGATTACGGTACCGGCCAACTGACCGACGCCGCCGAGTACGACGACCATGAAGGAATCGACGATATAACCTTGACCCAGATCAGGGCCGACATTGCCGAGCTGCGACAGCGCGACGCCACCGAGTCCGGCGATGCCGCAACCGAGGCCGAAGGTCATCATGTCTATCTTGCCGGTGGAGACGCCGACGCAAGCTGCCATGCGACGGTTCTGCATCACGGCACGTACGAACAGGCCGAGGCGGGTCTTGTTCAGGATCAGCCACACTGCCATCACCACGAACAGTGCGAAGAAGATGATCACGATGCGGTTATAGGAAAGCACCAGCGAACCGAGCACTGTGATGCCGCCGGACATCCAGCTTGGATTCGCTACTTCTACGTTTTGTGCGCCGAAGATGGAGCGCACAGTTTGCATCAAGATCAGGCTGATGCCCCAGGTGCAGAGCAGCGTTTCCAAAGGACGGCCATATAGCCAGCGTATGACCAGACGTTCCAATGCGATACCGACTGCGCCGGCCACGATGAAGGCGGCGGGCAGGGCGACCAGCAGATAGGCATCGATGGCTTCAGGGAAGTATTTGCGGAATACCAGTTGGCAAACGTAAGTGGTGTACGCACCTATCATCAGCAGTTCACCATGCGCCATGTTGATGATGCCCATCAAGCCGAAGGTGATCGCGAGTCCCAACGCTGCCAGCAATAAGACGCTGCCTAACGAGACGCCATAAAACAGTTTGCCGACGAATTCGGTAATGGTCAGATGGCGATTCAATGCAGCGAGTGTGCTCGTCGCTTCGCTGCGTACGGCTGCGTCGGGTTCGACGTAACTGCCGTCTGGATTCTTCGTCAGCATTTGTTCCAAGAGTGGCTTCAGGCTGGCGTTGGTCGTGCTGGCGAGTGTCTTGACTGCTGCTTGGCGCGTGGTGGCATCAGGCGCATGCAGATTGGCGGTTGCGACAACTTGCTGCAGCAGCTCCTTGATGGCTGGATCGCTTTCTTTTTCCAACGCTTTATTGATCAGAGGGATTTGCTCGGGATCGGCTGTTTTCAGTAAGTCGGTAGCGGCAGTCAGACGCGCTTTTCTATCCTGAGAAAACAATTGCAGACCGGAGAGTGCGCCCTCGACCACGCCGCGCAGACGGTTGTTGACGGTGATGCCTTCTGCATCATCGGGTGCAGGGCCAGTTTTATCCGTGGCGGGGTTGAAGGCTTCGGTATCTTCGATGATGTATACGTCGCCAGCAGGCGTCGCATATAGCGCGTCGTTATTGATCGCGTTCAGTATCTTTTGCGCATCTTCATTCGCGAGTGCGGCGATTTGCGTGACAGCTGCAATACGCGCGTCGGGATCGTCACCGGCCAGCGGTTTGAGCAAGGCTGGATCGATGGCGGCATACGCGCTGATCGCCTGCGTACATAGCCAGACACTGAGCAAGCCGGTAGCGAGAATTCTGGAGAACAGTCTCATGGTTTCTTCATGGTGTAGCAAGATGGAATGTCCTGGCCGCGGATCGTGAGATCAGTGCGGAATGCGTCAGGTATGAGATGTATTGCGCCAGATGGATAACAATCATCCGGCGCAATACCTACTTGCTAGACACGGTTGCTCTGCAACCGTTGGCGTCGATTACAACTTTTGCTTGGACTCGTTACCCGGAATGTATGGGCTCCAAGGTTGCGCGCGGATGGTAGTTTTGGTCTTGTTGACCACGTTGAACTGACCGTCAGCCTTGATCTCGCCGATCATCACTGGCTTGTGCAAGTGGTGATTGGTTTTGTCCATTTCCAGTGTGTAGCCGGATGGTGCCTTGAAGGTTTGACCAGCCATTGCTGCGATCACTTTGTCGGTATCAGTGGACTTGGCTTTTTCTACTGCTTGCTTCCACATATAGAGACCAACGTAGGTTGCTTCCATCGGATCGTTGGTCACTACCGTGTTGGCGTTAGGGAGTTTTTTCGCTACTGCGTAGGCTTTCCATTTTTTGATGAAGGCTGCATTGACTGGGTTCTTCACCGATTCAAAGTAGTTCCATGCTGCCAGATGGCCGACCAGTGGTTTGGTATCGACGCCGCGCAATTCTTCTTCACCGACCGAGAATGCAACGACAGGAACGTCGGTCGCTTTCAAACCTGCATTACCCAATTCCTTGTAGAAGGGCACGTTGGAGTCGCCATTGATGGTGGAGATGACCGCTGTCTTGCCGCCCGCTGCGAACTTCTTGATGTTGGCGACGATGGTTTGGTAATCGGAATGGCCGAACGGTGTGTAGACCTCATCAATATCGGAATCCTTCACGCCTTTGCTATGGAGGAAGGAACGCAGAATCTTGTTGGTGGTGCGTGGGTAGACATAGTCGGTACCGAGCAGGACGAAGCGCTTGGCACCGCCGCCTTCTTTCGACATCAGGTATTCAGTGGCAGGGATCGCTTGTTGATTAGGTGCTGCGCCGGTGTAGAAAACGTTTTTCTCGAGTTCTTCACCTTCGTATTGAACTGGGTAGAACAGCAGGCTGTTGAGCTCCTTGAAGACTGGCAGTACAGATTTACGCGAAACCGAAGTCCAGCAACCGAAGACGACGGATACCTTGTCTTGCGAGATCAACTGTCGTGCTTTCTCCGCAAACAAAGGCCAGTTGGATGCAGGATCAACGATGACCGCTTCCAGCTTCTTGCCCATGACGCCGCCATTGGCATTAATTTCATCGATCGTCATCAACGCCACGTCTTTCAACGAGGTTTCGGAGATGGCCATGGTGCCGGAGAGCGAATGCAAGATGCCGACCTTGATAGTGTCAGCGGCAAAAGCGGTGGGAAGCCAGGAAGAAGCTGCTAGTGTGAACGCGCCAAGTGCTGTTGCTTTTAGGATAGTGCGACGTGACATGAAGTGCTCCTACAGTGAAAGGAAGAATCAATGAGAGTAACGAACCGCCTTGTTGCTTTAGCAGATTGCATGCCAATTGCCGGGAGCAGCAAAGATCCCGGTTAGCCCTGATTTACAAGATTTGAAGTAAGCGACATGCATTGCACGCACCGTTTAGGTGATTGGTAATGTGGCGATGGTGCGGACAAAATAAATGCGCCCTTAAATGGGGCGCATATTTGGGCGTGCGTGTGTAGGGGTACTTTTTAGAGCGGAAAATTGATGCGCGTTAACTTTTTGTGAAAACATGGACGCGGAATTTGCACCGTTGCAGATAGCTGCAGCAAGCGCATAATCAATGCCAGCAACGCATCAGGCGTCAAAGTGGTGCGTGTAATGCAGCCTTTATTTATCTGCCATATCGATGCTGAATCACGTATTCTTCGCGCCCCATTCGGCAATGAAGGTGTCGCGGAAGTCATATATCCATTTCAATCGCTGTTCCCCTAATTTGCGACCGGCATCGGTTTGCATGCTGGCTGGAAGTTTGGCTAGCTTGACTTCGATGTGATCCAGCGCGTAACGCTTGTCGTCCAGTTCGCGTCTCACTCCTATCGGATCGTCAGAATGTGCAAGCTCGCTCCCCATGCGACCCGCGATGTAAAACAGTCGCGCCAATCCAACTGTACCCAAGGCATCGAGCCTGTCGGCATCCTGCACGATGCGGGCTTCTATCGTGAGCGGTGTGATGTTGGCAGAAAAGCTGTGCGCTTCAATAGCGTGGGCAAGAGGTGCCAATTTATCCTGCGGAAAATCCATAGTCTCCAATTGACGGCAGGCGAGTTGCGCAGCTTGTCGTGATGCTAGATGGCGATCAGGATCATTCTTGGCCAGATTGACTAAATCATGCAGATAGCACGCCGCTTGTACGACGAGCGCATCTGCTTCCGGATGATCGGCCAGCAGCGTTTGTGCAGTTTGCCAGACTCTGTGCAAATGATTGATGTCATGCGCACCGTCATCGCCGGCGGCTTCTGTGGCCAGCGTAATAAAACGCTGCTGCCATGTATGGGATGCGAGATTCATATTGTGTAATTGTCGTGATGGGTGAGTGCGGATACGAGGAGTTGCTTTTGTATTCGACTCTGAGAGCTGATGAAGATTATGACTGCGCATGATACCAGCAGCATCACGATGTATTGGAGAGCGTTGTCCAGCTTGCGGTGTGCAAGTATCGGCTACGTTCTCTAGTGAGAAAACAGGCTTATACGGTACGAGATTGAGCGGAAATGGACTAAAAAATTAGACGGCTAGTGCCGCCTGATTTAGTGCAATTACTTTATCGTTCTTTCCGCTCTTCTTGTTTAGCTGGATGTGGACGTTCTTGCGCATGCTGTTGAGCCTGTGGGTGGGGCTGTTGAGCTTGTGGATGCGGTGTCTGCATATGCTGCGGTTGTGGTTGTGGGCGTGATTGTTCTGGACGTGGTTGTTGCTGTTGTTGGGCAGGGTGTTGCTGTACCTGTGGATGAAACTGCTGTTGCTGTTGCTGTTGTTGCTGCATTTGCGGTTGCATTTGTGGTCTGACCTGTGGTTCAGGGTTGGAGCGTACGGGTCTATTTTCTCGCTCCATGCGTTGTTGTTGTTGTTGTTGTTGTTGTTGTTGTTGTTGTTGTTGTTGTTGTTGTTGGTGCATTTCGTTTTGCTGTCCTCCAGTTGAGCGCAGCGTATTTGGTGAAGGCGTCGTATGGACAGGATTTTGCTGTCTGTTCTCCATGCTCAAAGTATGTTGCTGTCCGTTTGAATGCTGGAAGCCGGTGGAATTCAAGCGCTGACCGGTTTCGGACTGAGGGCGTTCAGCGCCGCGATTATTGACATGCGGTGGCACTTCTCGTGTTTGCGCTGAATTCAGCGTATTTGTATTGTGTTGCGGTCCAGCTCCGATCGGTGCTGGACGCGCGCCTTGATGTGTATCAGCAGCATTGAAGTGCGGCATAGTCATAGGACCGTTTTGCGGTTGCGTATGCGTACCAAAGTTTTGCGGATGAACATTCTGTGCACCGCCGCTGAAATTAGGGCGGCTTGCATTATTGTTGACTGCAGGAGCATTGTTGTTCGGCCCACCAAAGTTGTTGGTGATATGCGAAGAATTATTGTTGCGGTTAATGATGGTGGTCGATCGCGTTATATAGGTCGAATTGTTATAGGTCACAGCTGGACGATGCCAGCCATTGCCGCCGCCATAATCAGGCCCAGAGCCAGGGCCGCGACCACCCCAGTTCATGCCCCAGGAATGCCAGCCCCAGCCATCATGATGGCTGATTGCGTTGCCAACCAGGATGCCAATACCGAACGAGATAATGCCAGTCGTGATCAAGTTGCCGGAGCTGTAGCCAGGGTTGTACGCATAGCTTGGATAAACAGGAATTGGCGCGCCGTAGACAACTGCAGGATTGTAATGAGGCACATAGACCATATCCGGTTGTGCTGATTCAATCACGATGGTTTGCGATGGTGGCGCTATGACGGAATAGCCTGATTCATCAGCATAACCAGGTGGTGGTGCAGGACGTGAGCTGGACGTCACGCGCATTTGCTGAGAATTTTTAAGATTGCCGGCTTGTTGCGCACGCAAACGCATAGCTTGTATGGCGTTCATCACATCATTGGGATCGTTGGCATAGGCTTCGCCGAGCGCTGTCGTCCATTGGATGTTATTTGCCATCTGAGCGAGCACTGCAGGGAAGGCGGTCAATGATTTGACGCTGACGTCCCAAGGTTGCTGGTTAGCCGCATTTTGCAATGCGTCACCTTTCAAGGTCGGGTTTTGTCCCAGCCATTGATTGGCTGCGGTAATTTGATCAGGGTAGGTTGCACCAGCCAAAACTTGCGCAACCAGTTTGTCAGGAAACAATGCAATCGGTGCGACCATCTGCGATAACTGATCTGCAGTTGGTGGGGTGTAAGGCGGTGTTGCGGGAGTTGGTGTCGATGCGGTGGCAGTGGGTGGTGTCGCCGGAGTATCTGTTTTGTTGCAGCCTGCAAGAGTAAGCAGACTAATGACCAATGATGAGGCCACCAAAGTGGAAAAGTTGTTGTTATTCGCTTTCATGTTGTGCACCTGTCAGCTTGTATGATGGCGGGCCGCACATGCGGTCCTGTCCTGATGTATGTTCAACGCCTGGAATTACTGCAGAGTTGACCCTGATCTTGTTACGGACTGTAACAGTGATGAAGAGGTTTCTACCTTGCAATCAAGTACAAATGTTGATGAGTCCTCATTAAGACTCCATCGTTGACAAGACAGTTCCTAAACGCAGATTACGAATAGGTAATGAAGGCTGATTACCTTGCCTTAAGGGCTATATCTGCAAATCTGCAACTTCCTGAAGTATTTCCACCAGTTTGTCCTTGCCGGCGGATGACATAGGCGTCATAGGCAGGCGCAAGTTGTCGTTCATTTTTCCTTGTATCGCCAATGCAGCTTTGATCGGACCTGGATTCGGTTCCGAAAACAATTGGCGTATGAGCGGCAGCAGCGCATGGAAGATGATGGATGCCTGTTCGGTTTGTCCTGCACGCATCAAATCAACGATGCGAACAAAAAGATCGGGACGTATATGTGCGCCTGCCGAGATCGCGCCATGCCCACCTAGATCAAGTGTAGTCAGGAGCAGGGCATCATCACCTGACAGTACTTTCAATGAAGTGGTGTTGATAATTTTCATTAACTGCAAAACATCGCCGCTACTTTCCTTGATCGCGACAAAATGCGGATCCATCGCCAATGTGGCGACAGTCGCTGCATCGATATTGACGCCAGTACGCGCAGGGATGTTGTAGATAACGATGGGCCGATCAGTCTGGGATGCGACTGCCTGAAAGTGCCACAGTATGCCTTCTTGCGATGGACGTACATACGACGGCGCAGAGAGTAAATAAGCTGCGGGCGCATAGTGGTTGTAGCTTTTTACTTTTTCAGCGACTACGCGTGTATTGCTGCCACTGACGCCCATCGCGACAGGGCAACGCGCACCTACTGCTTCAATAATTGCGCATAGCAGTGTTGCCTGTTCGCGTTCGCTTAATGCTGCGGCTTCGCCTGTTGTACCGCAGACGACTATCCCATGAATGCCTTTATCAACCAGATCAATCGCGAGACGCTGTGCTGCATCGAGCGCGACTTCTCCGTTATGGAATGGCGTAACGATAGGAACCCAAATACCTTCAAAAGCTGTCATTACTTTTCTTTCTGATTCTGAAAATAGATTTGCGTATTAATCGTGCGTGATTTGACCAAACTCTGCGCTGGGTAAGGCGCGCATCACGGCATCCATGACCATATCGCTTGCGGGGTTGCTTAAACAAAGCCATACCTTCATCTTCGTAGCGTGTGCGATAGGTTGTGTGCGTATGAATACTATCCATTCGCCACAAGTACGCATGATCAGATGCCGGAGTTCTGCTACGCAATCAGCACTGATCGTAAGCAGCATCATGCATTCATTGCTTTTTTTGGAGTTGGGAGGCAGGACGGACTGCGTAAGGGAAGACTTGGGGCTGACAGTTTCAGCGTGGGTGGCGCTTAAAGAGCTTACTGTCGACTGATTTGCTAGCGAGCTGAAATGTCGTATTGCTGATTGCGTGTGCATCAAGGTCAAGCGATTCATGAGAACCTGCTTCGTCGTTATGATGACAAGCAGATTAGCAGCACGAATATAAAAATTTTCTAAAAGATCAGGGCTAATGTGTAAACGAAATATATAAACGCATGCTCGTAGCCTGATTCTCTAGCTAATTATGAAACTGGCTTGAGTCGTGAGGACTCAAGCCAGTTTATCTAATGATGCGCAATGATAGTGACTCAGCGTGTCAGCGTATCCAGTGCAGGTTTGTTTGCACCGCGTTCGCCCAACGCCAGTTGCACTACTACCGCCACCGCAATGTTCAGTGCCAATGCCAGCAAGCCTGTATAGATCGTATAGCCGGAACCACCTAGCATCAACGTATGCACAGGTTTGATGCCATCGGAGAATGCCAGCCAGCTACCACCGGCCATACCGACTGCCCAGCCAGCGAGTAATGCAGGAGCGCGGAACCAGCAGAAGAACAGGCCGAATACGACGGCAGGGAAAGTTTGCAATATCCATACACCGCCCAGCAATTGCAGATCGAGAGCGAACTGGGTAGGCAGGAACAGGATGAAAACCAGGGCGCCAACTTTGACCACCAGCGATACGATTTTTGCCACTTGTTGTTCGCCAGCTGGCGTGATGGCTGGATTCACATAAGGTTTCCAGAAGTTACGCGTGAACAAGTTGGAGGCACCGATCGACATCACCGCTGCCGGTACCAAGGCACCGATCGCAATTGCTGCGAAGGCGAAACCAGTGAACCAGCTTGGGAACAATGCGTTGAACAACGCTGGCACCACATCATTGTTGCTTGTGATCTTGATGCCGGCAGCATGTCCCATGAAGCCGAGTAATGCGATCAGACCAAGCAGCACGGTATAGGCTGGCAGGAAGACGGCATTTTTCCTGATCGTGTCAGCACTTTTCGCTGCAAAAATACCAGTCAGCGTATGTGGATACATGAACGCCGCCATCGCAGAACCGAGTGCCAGAGTGGCAAACGGCAAGATCTGTTGTGGTTGCAGGAAAAGTCCGGTGGCACCACCTTTGGCGGCGAAGGCTGCACCGGCGGAAGAGAACACTGCAGCATAGCCGCCAAGTCTCATCGGTACCAACACGATGGCAACCAGCACCACGATGTAAATCATCAAATCCTTCACGAACGCAATCAAGGCTGGCGCGCGCAAGCCCGCTGAATAAGTGTAGAGCGCGAGAATGATGAATGCTGCGGCCAACGGTAATTCACCCGTCAGGCCTAGCGCCTTGATGACCACCTCCATACCGACCAGTTGCAAGGCGATGTACGGCATGGTCGCGATGACGCCAGTGATTGCAACGGCAAATTCCAGCGTACGTGAACTATAGCGTCCGTACACGACATCGGCAGCAGTGACATGCCCGGCACGATGCGCCGCATTCCATAGCTTCGGCATGATGGCGAACACGATAGGGTAGACAATGATCGTATAGGGGAGAGCGAAGAAACCATAAGCACCGACTGCATAAACCAAGGCGGGTACGGCGATGACGGTATATGCAGTATAGAAGTCACCGCCGACCAAAAACCACGTGATCCAGGTGCCGAAGTTACGACCACCCAGACCCCATTCATCCAGATGCGCGCCCTTATTCGCTTTACCGCTTTGCCAGCGCGAAGCGGCAAAGCCCATCGCAGTGACTAATATGAAGAAAAAGACAAAGACGGCCAATGCCGTCCAGTTAATTTTGCTGTCCATTATTCATCTCCTCTGCTTTTGCCGTGGCGATACACGATCCAGATCAGCAGCGAAGTGATCGGTACCCATGCAAGTTGGTACCAGTAAAAAAATGGAAAGCCGAAGAGAGTAGGGAATTCGTGGTTATAGAACGGCAACCACAACAAGCCGATGAACGGCAGTAAAAGCAGGGCCCACATGTTGATCTCCTTTGGTGGTTAAACCCGAGCATCTTCTTTATGGTTACGCCGGTGCGATGAGGACTTGCAGAGAGGTAACGTGTATGGATTCGACAGTAAATAATAGGCCGAATTCCATTCCGCTTTGCTTGAATGCAAATTAAATTTTGGTAATGTTTTCCCTGCGGAGATGTGATTTTTTTGTGAGGAAATTTCCTACTATTTTCTTAACGTTTTTCGATCACAATCTTTGCAAAAATATTGTGACGAATAGTTTTTTCGAGGTTAGATATTTAATTAGTCAGGAAGCTAATCGCATCCGTTTAATGTCTCGTAATGGTGGCTCACCAAACAAGCGCGTGTATTCGCGACTGAACTGAGATGCACTTTCATATCCCACACGCACCGCTGCGCTGCTCGCATCAATGTCTTCGTTAAGCATCAATTGCCGTGCATCCTGCAAACGCAAATTTTTTAAATATTGCAGCGGGCTCATGCCTGTTACCACACGAAAATGCTGGCGGAAGGTCGAAGGACTCATGTGCGCTTTGGTCGCCAGATCATCCATCGTGACCTCTTCTTTATAGTTTTGTTTCAGCCATGAGAGCACTTTGGCAACTTGATGGCTTGGAGAGCCAACTGCCACCATATGCCGCAATGAGGGACCATGTTCCCCTTTCAACAGTCGCACAACAATTTCCTGTTGAATGAGTGGGGCAACGAGCGGAATGAGCTGAGGTTCATCTAAAAGTTGAATCAACCGTATCAATGCATCCAGCAGGCTGTCGTCCAAAGTCACGATGGACAGCGCACGCGAAGTCGCAACCTTAAGCGGCGCCGCAAAATCCATTTCTGCCGCCAACTGGGCAATGACACGTGCATCCAGCTCCAGACGCAAACCTAAATAAGGTTCGGCCACAGTGGCGCGTGTGACATACGACACTACAGGCAGATCAACCGATGTGACGAGTGATTGCCCAGGTCCATATCCAAAAATTTCATCGCCCAGCGTGACACGCTTGTCGCCTTGCACAGTGATCCCCAGCCCCAGTCCATAGATGCAAGGTATTGGGTCGGTAGCGGCACTGCGTCGGTACAGCATTAACGAGGGAATTTGTAAGGTGTGCTCGCCATCGGTTCGGGCAATATCACCGACCAGTTTGGCAAGTACATGGCTACTCGCTGTTTGCATTTTGTCGTCCGTTTTCATAGCACTGTGAAAGAAATAATTCTCAAGGCGTAGCCTAGCACTAGCAACGCTCCTGTTATTCAGTTCCGCCGTCAATTCATCAAATTGGGCAATAAGCACATCGAATCAGGCAATCGACTATCTCAACTCTGAAGGCACAATGCATCTCAAGCAAGCAGCAGCTGAAAAACCGTATGTATTCCGGTAAATCAAAGAGGGCCAATGATGAAAAATGTACTGATTATTAACGCACACCAGTTCTATGAAGGCATATCCACGGGTAGTCTGAACGAGACCATGACCGAAGTCATTCAGAATGAAATGGAGAAGCAAGGTTACCAAGTCAGGCACACAGAGATCGAGCAAGGTTATGACCTCGATACTGAAGTGCAAAAGCATGTCTGGGCCGATCTCATCATTTTGCAATCACCGGTTTACTGGTTCGGCATGCCATGGATATACAAAAAATACGTCGACGAGGTATTTACTGCCGGCATGTTTCTGAAAAGCTTTCTGACGGGTGACGGACGGACGCGCGACGATCCGAGCAAACAGTACGGTACCGGCGGCAAGATGCAAGGCAAGAAGTACATGCTGTCCCTGACATGGAATGCGCCACAAGAAGCATTTGGCAACAAGGAACAAGTCTTATTCGCAGGTAAAACTGTTGATGATGTCTTCATCAGCAATACCGCCAATTACAAATTTTGCGGCGCTGAGATCTTGCCATCATTTTCCAGCCACGACGTCATGAAAGCGCCTAATATTGACAACGATATTCGGAGGCTGCGTGAGCATCTGGCAACTGTTGTCGGATACGAATCGGCAGACAAGTCCCTGAGTACCAGGGAGCTTGCTTGTGAGTTAGTTGCTTGAACTTGACGTTGGAAGTACGTGGGGACATCCCGCAAAGCATATCAACATTGAACATCTTTCTCTCTATCATCGGAGGCTCTCATGGTTACACTCAATCTTAACGGCAAGAACGTCCAGGTGGACGTTGCAGCTGACACGCCATTACTGTGGGTACTGCGCGATAACCTGCAAATGACAGGAACCAAATTCGGTTGCGGCGCTGCCTTGTGCGGTGCCTGTACCGTGCACATGGACGGCGCAGCCATCCGTTCGTGCATCACGCCAGTCTCCTCCATCGAAGGCAAGAAAATCACCACCATCGAAGCCGCAACCGACGGTAGCGACAAGGTCGGTGCTGCCGTGCACGCTGCATGGGTCAAGCACGACGTAGCGCAATGCGGCTATTGTCAGAGTGGTCAGATCATGAGCGCCACCGGCTTCCTCAAGTCATTACCACGCGGCAAGCAACCAACAGTCGCAGAAATCGACTCAGCCATGGCCGGCAACATCTGCCGCTGCGGTACCTACGTCCGTATCCGTGCTGCGGTGGCCGATGCCGCCAAAGCCCTCGCTTAAGGAGCTGCCATGTTGCCTAATATCGATTACAGTGAAATGCCTCGTGCTTTGCAGCACTTGATGGAGCGCGGACAAACCAAAGAAACCGGCACATTTTCACGCCGCCAATTTCTCAAAGTGACCGGTGCTGCCGGTTTGGCGCTGGGTGCTTTTCCGCATCTGGCTATGGGACAAGCCGCTAGCAACGCTCTGAAACCAACGCAACAACCTTCAGCCTTCGTGCACATCGCTCCCAATGGTGAAGTCACGGTAGCGATCAATCGACTGGAATTTGGCCAAGGCGTGCAGACAGCGTTGCCGATGATACTGGCTGAAGAACTGGATGCGGACTGGAGTCTGGTGCGTAGCAAGCACGGCTCCAACGATCCTGCTTACATTGATCCGCAGTTCGGCATACACATTACCGGTGGCTCCAATTCGGTCAAGAACAGCTTCACGCAATATCGCGAGCTGGGCGCACGTGCACGCGCCATGTTGCTGAGTGCTGCAGCAGCGCGCTGGAATGTCGACGTATCCAAACTGCGTACGCAGTCTGGTTTCGTGATCGCACCGGATGGTCGCAAGCTGAGTTACGGCCAATTGGCGGAAGCTGCAATGAGCGTTCCCGTACCTGAAAAAGTCACGTTGAAGGACTCAAAGAATTTCCGCATTATCGGCCGTCCAACGACACGTCTTGATGCAAAAGCCAAGAGTAGTGGCAAACAAGCGTTCGGCATCGATGTCCATTTGCCTAATCAGCTAACAGCCGTGGTGGCACGTCCGCCAGTATTCGGTGCTCGCTTGAGCTCCGTAGACGATAGCGCTGCACGCGCCGTAAAAGGTGTGAAGGCTGTATTCCGCATACCAGTAGATCGTGGCGGTGAAGGTGTAGCTGTGATCGCCGATGGTTACTGGCCGGCCAAGCAGGCACGCGATGCACTGAAACTGGAGTGGAACACTGCCGCCGTCGAAAAAGTGGATAGCGAAAAACAACTCGCTCAGTACCGCGCGTTAGTCGCTCAGCCCGGCCCACGCAAGTTCGACGCCGACATGGCGCCGCTGGCAAGCGCCCCTAAACAGATAGAGGCCGAGTATATATTTCCCTATCTGGCACATGCAGCGATGGAGCCGCTTAACTGCACCGTCAAGCTTGCTGATGGACATGCTGAAATATGGACAGGCTCGCAATGCCCAGGCTTGGATGGCGCAGCAGTCGCACGCGTGCTGGGGCTCAAACCAGAGCAAGTTGAGGTACATGTGCAAATGGCGGGTGGCGGTTTCGGCCGGCGTTTCGCCAGCAGCAGCGACTTTGTAGTCGAGGCATGCGAGATCGCCAAAGCCGCACGCGCTGCCGGTTTGAATGTACCGGTGCGCACGCTGTGGAGTCGCGAAGATGATATGCACGGCGGCTACTATCGTCCTATGCACTTGCACCACGCACGCATAGGTTTCGATGAACGCGGCAAAGTGCTGGCCTGGGATCATGTCCTCGTTGGTCAGTCCATCACTGCAGGCTCGGTATTCGAGCAATTCCAGGTCAAGAATGGCATCGATGGTACAGCCACGGAAGGCATGCGCGATCCTTATGACGTGCCTATGCGTTTGACCGTTCATCATCCCAAACTGAATGTGCCGGTATTGTGGTGGCGCAGCGTAGGTTCCACGCACACGGCCTTCGTGATGGAAACCTTGATCGATGAGATCGCTCGCAGTACGAAGCAGGATCCAGTGGCTTACCGCATGCAACTCTTCGGCGACAAAAATGCGCGCCATCGTGCTGCCCTGCAATTGGCAGTAGACAAGAGTGGTTATGGCAAGCGGAAGCTGGCAGCCGGACGTGCCTGGGGCGTAGCGGTGCATGAGTCCTTCAGCACCGTCGTGGCCTATGTGGTGGAAGCTTCGGTACAGGACGGCAGGCCGGTACTGCATCATGTCACCGGCGGTATACATTGCAATCTCGCGGTTAATCCCCGCACCATAGAAGCACAAGCACAAGGTGCAGCGATCATGGGTATGTCGATGTGCTTGCCGGGTTCGGCCATCACACTCAAGGATGGCGTGGTTGAACAGAGCAATTTCGGCGACTTCACGGTAGCGCGTATTACCGACGTGCCGACCTTCGCTATCCACATTGTGCCTAGCGCCGAACCACCGACAGGTATGGGCGAGCCAGGTCTGCCTCCGTTGGCACCAGCGTTCGCTAATGCCATCGCAAGCCTGACCGGCAAGCCGCTGCGCCAGTTACCGTTCAATCTGACATAGGCGAACATCATGGAAGATCTCGATACCATCGTCTTGCGTACAGCGTTGAAGTGGCAGATGGCGAGTCTGCCGGTAGTACTCGTCACCGTTGCACGCACCTGGGGCTCTTCACCGCGACCACCGGGATCGCTCATGGCCATCAATGGTCGTGGCGAAACCGTAGGCTCGGTGTCGGGCGGTTGCATAGAAGATGATTTGATACGTCGTATACAGGAAGAAGGGACGCAAGCCCTTTGTTCAAACGAGCGACCTGTTGTGCTGCGCTATGGCATCTCGGCCGACGAAGCGCATCGTTTCGGTCTGCCTTGCGGCGGTACAGTGGAACTGGTGCTGGAACCAGTGTCTGCGCACAGTCGCTTGGATGAACTGCTGCTGGCTTGCCAGCAAAGACGTAGCACGCAACGCGTATTAAACCTCGATACTGCTCAAGTGGAGCTGCACGAAGGCCGTCGTGACGGTGTGCCTAGATTAGATGAGAAGAAATTGACTACCTATCTGGGGCCGCAAGCTCGCCTCATCGTGATCGGTGCAGGAGATATGTCGCGCTTCCTGTGCCAGATGGCATTGAGTCTGGGCTTCGAAGTCATCGTCTGCGATCCGCGAGAAGAGCATCGCGCCAGTTGGCAGGTGGATGGCGTAGTGCTCAGTCATGAAATGCCCGATGATCTGATTCTGCGATTGAAACCTGATGCAAGGACTGCAGTCGTCGCTCTGACGCACGATCCCAAGCTGGATGACCTGGCATTGATCGATGCACTGCAGACCAAGGCTTTCTATGTCGGCGCCATCGGTTCGCGTCGTAATAGTGCACAACGTCGCGAACGCTTGCATACCTACTTCGATATCGCCGAACACGTGCTGCAGGATTTGCATGGACCGGCGGGCTTGTACATCGGTAGCAAGACGCCAGCAGAGATCGCCTTATCCATCATGGCTGAGATCGTGGCAGTGAAGAATGGGATACACCGGCCGGCACCTACGCCGGTCGTGGCTGGCAAGTCATCGTATGAAAACCTCGAACGTCAGGTTTTAGAACCATCAAGTTGTATGGTTTAGTTCTTGGATAAAAAAGCGCCTGCGTAAGCAGGCGTTTTCTTTTGCAGAATGGAAGCTTAGAACGTTTTGCTGATGGAAACGACGACGGTACTTTTTCCCATGAACTTGCCGTTGACCGGCGAAGCATAAGCAGATTTGTCTGCATCCGTTCCTATGACAGCCAGCGCGCCGGTAACGATGCCAAAGTCTTTGGTGACGCCTACTTTCCAGTCGGTGTAACTAAAGCGGCTATTGCTGACGCCAGCATTTGTTCCAGATACTTTTTGATGACCGGCATGCAGGTTGAGGATGTAGCCATCGACCATATCCAGATTCGCACCGATATCCAGATAGCCACTGTTTTTGCTATCAACGAAACCGAATAGATTCGTTACCGCATGCGAGTACTTGATGTAAGCAGGGCCATAGCCCAGTTGTCCGTAGACTTCAGTTGTATTGACGCTAGGCTTCAAGTTGTTGGATGGGTAGACATAAGTCAGCACACCTACATCGTATGAAACATCCTTGGTGATCGCGCCGCGCTTGCCGCCGTAAAGATCCACATCCACATCACCGCTACCACCTGCGTCATTGATGAACTTGATCGTGGAAAGCCAGGTGCCCGCATAGAAACCGCTCGGATTGTGTACGTAATCAGCACCACCTTGCAGGGCAGGTTGCAGACGTGTTTGTGAAATGCCGCGGTAACGGTAATCGGATGTAATGGCTGCGTTGAAGCTGACTTCGTTATCCGGTTTGCTGTCTTCTGCGTGCGCGATGCTGCCGGTAAATGCAGCCGTCACGGCGACGGCAAGTATCAATTTTTTCATGCTGCGTTTGTCCTCTTTGGATGTGGTCTACAGAAAATGCCTGGCTATACAGGCTCCACGCAATCGCCATGCAAGAGATGGCAATTGCGGAAAAGAAAACTCAAGAATGAGGAGCCTGCATCAGTTCGTATGGCGAGATGCAGGTTAACAGGAGGGGTATAAAAATTTTCTAAAAAGAAAGGATGGGCGCGTAAACGGTGCGTATAAATTGATCGCGTGCGCAGAAGATGTGATGCAAGGTTTTGTTAATAAAATTTGTTATTTATCAATTGGTTGCGATTCATTTGCATGTTTAACTTTAAATAAAATGAATTAAGTATGTGTGTAGATATTGCGGCTATCTCGCAGTTTTTAATTTTTTTCGTCCAAGTTGCAGCAGTTTTGGATGACGGTCCATGATCGACCCAAACAGGACGTCCGTATCAATACCCGAAACTAGTGAGCGTTCTTCTATCCCTTTAACACCAGAGACATGTCTGGATATCTAGCGCACATGAAATCGACGAATGCGCGAACCTTCGGAGCTGCAAGCCGCCTTGAGGTGTGCAAGACCCAGAGTTCAGCTTCTGCACCTGATACAGTGCCCCACTGAACCAACTCTCCGTTGGCAAGTTGGTTCCACGCGATGGACTGCGGAATGAGGGCCGCACCAGCACCTGCAATAGCCGCATCGCGAATCATCAGGAATGAAGAGAACCGCAGTTTTGGGATGGGTTCTAGAAGTAATTGCCCGTCATCGAGATTCCAGGTAGTGGGCTGGAAACTCGAAGCCACAATGCTAGGAACTTGCCTGATCGCGCCGGGCATAGGCATAGGCACTTCAGGTGCCGCCACTACAACCAGTCTATCCTTTGCAAAGCACCGGCCGACCAGACTGCTGTCTGGTTTTGGGTTGGTTCGAATGGCAACGTCAAATTGTTCCTCAACGAGGTCGACCATGCGATCCTCCGCCACAACCTCGATTTCCACCTCAGGGTAGGCCGCACAGAATTCTGCTCCAATGCGGCCCATCGCAAGTTGCGAGAACAGCACTGGGGAAGCAATGCGCAAGCGTCCGCGAGGCGTCGAGACTCCGTCGCGTGCTGCTGCCATTGCCTCGACCACTTCGATCAACGGACCTTCAGTTCGAGCCATCAGCATCTGTCCAGCTTCGGTAAGTTTCAGACCGCGTGCGCTGCGCTCAACCAGTCTCACACCCATTTGTTCCTCAAGTTCGGAAATGCGGCGCGACAAGGTTGCTTTGGATATACCGCTTGCTCGGCTTGCCTTTCCGAGTCCCTCGTTGGAGGCAACGAGCGTGAAGTCGATCAGAGCATTCAGATTCATAGTGTTCCATTTTTGAAACGTAGTATCTAAATTTTGGCATCTTACGATAATTAGTGCAACAGCCTATCTTCTCTTCATCGCAATCGATAAGAGGAAATGCAATGAACACTATTCAACGCGCTGTACTAGTCCGGGCCTATGGCGGTGCCGCCGCCGTGGAAGTAGCCGAGATCCAGAAGCCAGTACCAGAACAAGGCCAGGTTCTGGTTCGAGTTCGCGCCGCCGGCGTGAACGGTATCGATTGGAAGGTAAGAGAAGGCAATGTGCGCAACGCCTTCCCGCTTCCATTGCCCATCGTTTTGGGAGCTGAAATATCAGGTGTCGTAGACGCAGTCGGTCCCGGTGTTTCTCGCTTCCAAGTCGGCGATCGGGTCATGGGCGCTATGGGCGGACTTGGCGCGTACGCCGAATTCGTCACCGTCAATGCCGCCACTCTCTCGCGTACCCCGGGAGGTCTGGACGATGTCCGCGCTGCCGCTATGCCGGTAGCAGCCGTGGCTGCCTGGAAGAGCTTGCACCATGCGGGATCGATACACCCCGGCCAGCGCATCCTTATTCACGGCGCGGCAGGTGGGCTGGGCGGATATGCGGTGCAGTACGCCAAGCGGGCGGGTGCCGAGGTCTTCGCCATCGCGGCAACTGCTGACCTCGACTACGTGCGCAGTCTCGGCGCTGACCATGTGATCGACTATCAATCTCAGCGTTTCGAGGAAGTTGTTCGAGACATAGACCTGGTGCTCGACTACGTCGGTGGTGAAGTACTGGATCGCTCGTGGCAGGTACTGGCGCAGAACGGCGTCATTGTCAGCACAGTCTCACCCGACATTCTGGCTCGCACACCTGCTAATCGCCGAGGGCTCTGGTTCATGAACAAGCCGGACCCTGAGCTTTTAGAGAAGCTGGCCAATGAAATCGCCAGCGGCGATCTTCAATCAAGGATCGGTGAGGTAATCGGTTTCGCCGATATCCCTGAAGCGATCGAACGCAATCGCACTACCTCCCGCGCAGGAAAAGTCGTTGCTGACTTCTCTCGCTGATCACACTTTTTTACTCAACTTTTTTAACCCCCTGAAGGAGATTCAAATGAGCATTCTCGTCATCGGTGCCACAGGCACCATAGGTTCACTCATCACTCAACGTCTTGCCGACGCGGGTGCCGAAGTCAAAGCCCTCGTACGCCAGCCTGGCAAGCGGGACTTCCCTGCAGGCGTCACCGAAGTTGTTGGAGATCTGACTGACGTACCATCGATGCGCGTTGCGCTGTCGTCGGTGCGCACGTTGTTCCTGCTCAACGCGGTCACACCCGATGAAGTGACACAAGCCATCATCACACTGAACCTTGCTCGCGAGGCTGGCATCGAGCGCATCGTCTACCTGTCGGTGATTCATGCCGACAAGTTCACCAATGTTCCGCACTTTACTGGCAAGCATACGGTTGAACGCATGATTGAAAGTCTCGATATTCCAGCGACCATTCTGCGTCCGGCTTACTTCATGCAAAACGAACTCATGGTCCTGCAGACGATTCAAAATTACTCGGTTTACCCAATGCCGATCGGCTCGACAGGTATCGCGATGATCGATGCTCGCGACATCGCAGATGTTGCCGTTGCAGAGTTATTGCGCCGCGACCGGGCACCTTCTGCCTTGGATCGAGTAACGCTGGAATTGGTCGGTCCACAAGCACTTACCGGTGCCGCCGTGGCGAAGATTTGGAGTTCTGCCTTGGGCCGTGAGATCGCCTACGGTGGTGACGATGTGGCAGCCTTCGAGAAAAATCTGGCCTCCTACGGTCCCGCCTGGTTGGCTTATGACATGAGTTTAATGATGGCGGGTATCCAGCAGTTCGGCATGCACGCGGCCGAAGGAACGGTAGAGCGGCTGGAGACCATCATCGGACATCCGCTGCGCACCTACGAAGACTTCGTCCGCGAAACTATTGCTCCGGTTTAAACAGCTAGCACAAGAGGACGGATTTATTTTTTGCTAGTGCATCGCATCGATATAAATCTGTCCTCGTTTGCCATATAGCTAATCGACATAGGGAAGTACTACTACTGATCACGGCGAGCATTGACTGACCCCATCGTGTCAGCATATTTAACCTCATCCGCCAACACAAATCTGACTGAACGGGAATCGAAATCATGACTACATCCTCAACCAACCTTGATGCGAATTTGTCTCGGCGTATTGTGAAGTCTACGCGAGGAGCAACGGGACACGGACCTATTACCCGTCTTATGAGTCCTTCTGATCTCGGACAGATTCTCAAACCCTTTGTATTCCTCGACATTTTTGAAGTGAGTGGAGATGCCATCCATGCAATGTCGAGCATGCCTTTACATCCTCATTCGGGTATAGCAACAGTGACTGTGTTTACCGAAGGCCGAGTGCGCTATAACGATCCAGACAATGGTCAAGGGACTATCGGTTATGGTGGTGTTGAATGGATGCGAGCCGGTGGAGGTATCTGGCATGGCAAGGAATTGACCGCAGAGGAAGTTCCTCGCATTCAGGGATTCCAACTATGGATCACCTTGCCTCCTGAGCTCGAAAACGGTGAGCCTGAAAGTCGCTACCTCGAGTCGGTAGGCACAAATGACGGGCAACCTTTTCATCTCATACTTGGCAATTATCAAGATGTGCAAAGCCCTGTGCCTGCGCCCAAAGGCGTTAATTATTTGCTGGTCACTTTAAAACCGGGCGAGAGTTGGGTATATCAGCCACCCACTGGACATAGTGTCGGATGGCTCGCGCTAGCCAAAGGGGCATTGAATGCCGGAGGTGTTGTTCAAGCTGGTGAAATGGTTAGTTTTGACTCCAGTGAGGCACCTATTACTTTGCGGGCATCAGCTCAAGAGGGCGCCGTATTCGTCTTGGGTTCGGCTATACCTCATCCGCATCCGCTACACCTTGGATACTACTCTGTACATACAAGTGCGCAGGCGCTTGAGGCGGGCGAGCTTCGCATAGCCGAGTTAGGTAAAAAGTTGAAGGCTGCTGGGGACCGTCGTACAGAGTCAGGGACAATTCCAGTATTCCGTTGAAGGCTTGCAATCCATCTGCGGTTACCGGGCTTATGTCATTTTTGATCGATATTCTCCAACTTCTCTCGATAAATACACGTTCAAGCTTCGAGCTTGATTAAAGAGCGAGGCAGTGAAATCACACAAGCAACGGTAAACTTCGATACAGATGGATTAGCCAAGTTGATTTGGGAAGCTTGTCTACTCAATTTCTTCAACTGTCATGTTCAGTGACAGCCACCACTATGCGAGCCAAGATTCTTGGGATCAGCATCTTCCGCACTCGCCAGATTTTGCAAAATGCCGCAAGCCTCGACCGACTGTATGGTCAGGCAACTGTTACGCAATTCCTTTAATTCGATCTGCAATGCCTTCAATTCCTTGATGCGATTGGCGACGTGCTCTATGTGTCTATCTAGCAAGGTGTTTACGCCGGCGCAGTTGCCTTCAGGCGTATCTTGAAACGCAAGCAGGGTACGTATCTCATCCAGCGTCATATCCAATGAGCGGCAATGACGTATGAATTGCAATCTTTTGACATGCTCTTCGCCATACAAGCGGTAATTGCTGGCCGAACGAGATGCCTGCGGCAGCAGATTCTGCTGCTCGTAATAACGTATGGTTTCTACCGAGGAACCGGTTTGGGTCGCCAATTCGCCGATTTTCAGTGCTTGTTGCGTCATTTGATAGCCTCTAGGCAAGATAATCTAAAAAGCGCTTGACCCTGTAGTGACTACAGGGTCTCTAATGACAATAGTGACGCAATCATTGATTTGCAAGGAGAATATTTATGCACTGTTGTGACCACGATCATAGCCACACAGAAAATCCGCCATCCGCAGCGCCGGAGATGGTGGCGATCGGTGCTGCACAAGCAGTTTTGCTGATCCAGAAAATGGATTGCCCAACAGAAGAGAAATTGATTCGTGATCGTTTCAACAAGATGGATGGCATCGTCGGCATGCAATTCAATTTGATGCAGCGTGAGTTAACCGTGCATCACAATTTGCCGTCGGTCGCATCCATAGTGACTGCGCTGAAGAAGCTCGATCTCGATCCTGTCGTGAAGTCCGATTCGCAAAATCTGGAGCGCGAAGGTTTGGCTGATCACGGTGAATTGTCTGGTGACTATCGCATCTCGCCATTGAAATGGACTTTGATGGCGATTTCCGGCGTGACGGCAATTGCTTCTGAAGTTGTGGCGTGGACTACTGGTGTGGAAACGTCGTGGATAGTCATCTCACTGGCATTGATCGCGATTCTGACTGGTGGTCTGGATACGCTTAAAAAGGGCTGGATCGCCTTGCGCCATTTTTCGCTGAACATGAACTTCCTGATGTCGCTTGCCCTCATCGGCGCGATCTTGATCGGCCAGTGGCCTGAAGCTGCTGTTGTGATCTTCCTCTTCGCAGCGGCAGAAATGATAGAAGCCTTGTCACTGGATCGTGCACGCAATGCGATCAAAGGCTTGATGGCGATGGCACCGGAGATGGCAACCGTCCGTAACGACAGCAATGAATGGCTACCCGTCGCAGCAACAGCAGTGCAACTGGATGCCATCGTGCGCGTAAAGCCGGGCGAACGCGTGCCGTTGGATGGCATCATTGTCGATGGTCTAAGCACGATCAATCAGGCGCCGATTACTGGCGAAAGCATGCCGGTTGCCAAGCAAAGCGGCGATACCGTTTTTGCTGGCACCATCAATGAGCGCGGCACCTTTGATTATCGTGTGACGGCTTTGCAATCGAACTCCACTTTGGCGCGCATCATCAAGAGCGTGCAGCAAGTGCAGGGCGAGCGCGCACCGACGCAACGTTTTGTCGATCAATTCGCGCGCTATTACATACCTATCGTGCTCTTGATGGCGGTGCTGGTGGCGATATTACCGCCGCTGCTGATGGCACAACCATTTCAACCGTGGCTGTATAAAGCGCTGGTCTTGCTGGTGATTGCTTGCCCATGTGCGTTGGTTATTTCAACGCCGGTAACGGTGGTGAGTGGATTGGCAGCCGCAGCTCGACACGGTATCTTGATCAAAGGTGGCGTGTATCTGGAGCTGGGACGCAAGTTGAAAGCGCTAGCACTGGATAAAACCGGCACCATCACAGTAGGTAAACCAGTCGTCACTGATACCTTGCAGATACATGATGGCGATATCAATGCGATGCTGCGTCTGGCGGCAAGCCTTGCGCAGCGTTCGGATCATCCGGTTTCATCCGCCGTTGTCGCTTACTGGGAGATGCAGCAATCGTCGGATGCACTGTTTGAAGTCAGCGGCTTTGAAGCGCTGACCGGTCGCGGTGTGCGCGGCACGATAGACGGCAAAGCCTATTACCTGGGCAATCATCGTTTGATACATGAGCTGGGTATTTGCGGTCCTGAGTTGGAAGCAAAGCTGGATGCCTTTGAGCAAACAGGCAAAACTGCCGTTATTCTCGGTTCCGATGAATCTCCTTTGTTGATACTTGCTGCTGCCGACACCATACGCGATACAAGCACTGCAGCTGTCGCCAAGCTGCAAAACCTGGGTGTAAAGGTTGTCATGCTCACGGGTGACAACCCACACACGGCAGAAGCGATAGGCAGCAAAGTTGGCATAGTCGATGTGCGTGGCAACCAGTTGCCTGAGGATAAATTGACGGCGATTAATGAGCTGATCAATCAATACGGTCACGTCGGCATGGTTGGTGACGGCATCAATGATGCACCTGCACTGGCCAAGGCGAACATCGGTTTTGCAATGGGTGCGGCTGGTACTGATACTGCGTTGGAAACTGCCGACGTTGCCTTGATGGACGATAATCTAGGCAAGCTGGCGGACTTTATCGGTTTGAGCAAGAAGACGCATACCGTGCTGATGCAAAACATCGCGCTTGCACTAGGTATCAAAGCGGTCTTTCTAGTATTGGCTTTGACGGGTGAGGCGACATTGTGGATGGCTGTGTTTGCCGATATGGGCGCGAGTCTCATCGTGGTCTTTAACGGCCTGCGCCTGCTGCGTGCGGTTTAAAAACGACATCCGATAGTTAGAAATAAAACGATGCTATGATTCAGCCCGTGAAAAGACTGCTGATAATTCTGATGCTGCTGGCTTTGCCGCTCCAGTTCTCCTGGGCGGCAGCGGCTGTCTATTGTCAGCACGAAGAAGCATCGACGACTCAGCATTTCGGTCATCGAGCCTGTCAGTATTTTTGTGTGGAAAGGTCATGAAATAATAGCGAAAGCGATA
>JAZJXV010000023.1:0-95414 GCA_040390795.1 Pseudomonadota bacterium
ACCTTTAGTTACAGGTCGAATGCTACTCCTGTCTACTAAATCCTGGTAACTCCATATTGACCGGCAAACGGTGCGTACAGTTTGGCCTTGCCTCGTGTCGAGAACTCTTCGCCGACGATTTGTGGCAGCAGGAATGCGAACGCCACGCCAATGATCAGCGCAGTCAAGCTTTCCCAAATCACCCTCCGCCAAGGTGGCGCTTTTTTGAATTTATTCTTGGATTGAAGCTTGGATTCTTTTTTTACTTGATGCGTACTCATTTAAGAGTCGGCAAAACTTGCGTGGCAGTTCTCCCGACAGACGCATTTCCCCAAGGCTGAAGACTCAGCGACTTTTTATACATAAGATATCCGCAAACCGAGTTAATTTATTATGACTACCAGCCTGCTAGAGGCCCTCACCTTAGGTCCATTGTGCATTTGCAATACTGATAACAGCAAGCGCTTTTTACCTCCAGCAAGCCCACCGCCGCGCAAAATCAAGCTTACAAGGCCCTTTTAGGCTAGCGTCACTTATAATGCTTGATTCGATTCAATTCATTAAAAATCATGGAATTAGCCAAGTCTTTCGATCCCGCCGACATTGAAGCATTCTGGGGCACCGAATGGGAGAAACGCGGTTACTACACCGCCACCACCGACGCAGACAAACCCGCATTCAGCATCCAGTTGCCACCACCGAACGTGACCGGCACTCTGCATTTGGGCCATGGATTCAATCAAACGATCATGGATGGCTTGACGCGCTACCACCGCATGCGCGGCTTCAACACCGCCTGGATTCCCGGCACCGATCACGCGGGTATCGCGACCCAGATCGTGGTGGAACGCCAGCTCGACGCACAAAAAATCACGCGCCACGACTTGGGCCGCGAGAAGTTCGTCGAAAAAGTCTGGGAATGGAAAGAAAAATCCGGCTCCACGATTACCGGCCAGATCCGCCGCCTCGGCGCTTCGCCGGACTGGAGCCGCGAATATTTCACGATGGATGAGCCACGTTCAAAAACCGTGACGGAAGTATTTGTGCGTCTGGTCGAACAAGGCTTGATCTACCGCGGCAAACGCCTGGTTAACTGGGATCCTGTGCTAGGCACCGCGGTCTCCGATCTGGAAGTAGTATCGGAAGAAGAAGACGGCCAGATGTGGAATATCCGTTATCCACTGGCTGACGGTTCAAGCTACAAATTCCCGATCGCATTTGATGAAGCAGGCAATGCGATCGAATGGGAAGAACGCAACTTCATCGTGGTCGCGACTACACGTCCGGAAACCATGCTGGGTGACGTTGCGGTTGCAGTTGATCCTACAGATGAACGTTACCAACACTTGGTCGGAAAACTGCTCACGCTACCTTTGTGCGACCGTGCAATTCCGATGATTGCCGACGACTACGTCGACAAGGAATTCGGTACTGGTTGCGTGAAGATCACGCCAGCGCATGATTTCAACGATTACGCTGTTGGCCAGCGCCACAACCTCGACAAAATCAGCATCCTGACACTGGATGCGAAGATCAATGAAAACGCACCAGCCGCATACCAAGGTCTGGACCGCTTTGCTGCACGTAAGCAAATCGTCGCCGACCTCGATGCACAAGGTTTGCTGGAATTGGTCAAGCCGCACAAATTGATGGTGCCACGCGGTGATCGTACCAACACCGTAATCGAACCGATGCTGACCGATCAATGGTTTGTTGCAATGAGCAAACCCGCACCGGAAGGCACTTACTTCCCAGGCAAATCGATTACCGAAGTCGCGCTGGAAAAAGTCGCGAACGGCGAAATCAAAATGCTGCCGGAGAACTGGACCAATACCTATAACCAGTGGCTCAATAATATCCAGGACTGGTGTATCTCACGTCAATTGTGGTGGGGTCATCAAATCCCGGCATGGTATGACAGCGAAGGCAAAGTCTACGTTGCGCGCAATGAAGATGAAGCGAAAGCCAAGGCTGCTGCTGCCGGTTACAATGGCACGCTGACCCGTGATGAAGATGTACTCGATACGTGGTTCTCATCAGCATTGGTACCGTTTTCGACTCTCGGCTGGCCGGAAGAAACGCCTGACTTCAAAACCTTCCTGCCATCGTCAGTATTGGTTACCGGCTTCGACATTATTTTCTTCTGGGTTGCACGCATGGTCATGATGACCACGCACTTCACCGGCAAAGTACCGTTCAAAACGGTATACGTGCACGGCTTGATACGCGACAGCAGCGGACAAAAAATGTCCAAGTCGAAAGGCAATACACTCGATCCTATCGATCTGATCGACGGCATCAGCCTTGATGAATTGGTTGCCAAGCGCACCGTCGGCTTGATGAATCCTAAGCAAGCGACCAGCATTGAGAAATCAACCCGCAAGGAATTCCCTGCCGGCATTTCGGCTTACGGTACCGATGCGCTGCGTTTCACGATGGCGAGTTATGCATCGCTGGGACGCAACATCAATTTCGACCTCAGCCGTTGTGAAGGCTATCGCAACTTCTGCAACAAGCTGTGGAATGCGACGCGCTTTGTCTTGATGAATTGCGAAGGTCACGATTGCGGCTTCCGCGATGCGCCTTGCGCAGCCGGTGATTGTGATCCGGGCGGTTATACCGACTTCTCACAAGCTGATCGCTGGATCGTGTCCAAATTGCAGCGCACCGAAGCCGATATCGCCAAAGGTTTTGCCGACTATCGCTTCGATAATATCGCGGCGTCGCTGTATCAATTCATCTGGGATGAATATTGCGACTGGTATCTGGAAGTTGCCAAGGTACAGATCCAGACCGGCACCGAAGCACAACAGCGCGCGACACGTCGCACCTTGTTGCGTGTATTGGAAACCATCTTGCGTCTGGCACATCCTGTCATTCCATTCATCACAGAAGCGCTGTGGCAAACCGTGGCACCGTTGACGGGCTACAAGCTGAATCCAGCTGGCGATTCGATCATGTTGCAGCCGTATCCAGAAGCACAAGCCTGCAAGATCGATGAACAGGCTGAAAGCTGGATGGCTGAATTGAAATCGATGACAGATGCTTGCCGCAATTTGCGCGGTGAGATGCAATTGTCGCCAGCCTTGCGCGTGCCATTGATCATGGAAGCAACAGACGCAGCACAAACAGCACAGCTGCAATCGTTCGCACCATATCTGCAAGCATTGGCCAAGCTGTCGGAAGTCAATGTTGCCGACAAACTGCCGGAATCACCTGCACCGGTTTCCATCGTCGGCACCGCGAAGCTGATGTTGAAAGTGGAAATCGATGTCGCCGCAGAACGCGAACGTCTGAGCAAGGAAATCACGCGTCTCGACGGTGAAATCACCAAGGCGAATTCCAAGCTCGACAATGAAAGCTTCGTCGCCCGCGCACCAGCACAAGTCGTGGCACAAGAGAAAGAACGTGTCGCCAACTTCTCGGCAACGCTGAGCAAGCTGCGCGAGCAATTTGCCAAGTTGTAATCTTCTGCGGCATAAAAAAAGCGCAGCGTGTGCAAACACGCTGCGCTTTTTTATTTGCCGACTGCGATAAAGCACTGACCGTCAATATGAGCTCAGCCCTAATGCGATATGCGTTCGACAAGAAAGCAGGAGGAAATGCAAAAGGATGAGGCATTCCCACCACACCGCCTCATAAAATTTCCTGATAGAAACAAGACTATCTTAGACTTACCGCGCGGCAATGCCGTTTGCGATTTACCTTTGCTGCCCACAACAACACCATCCCAAAGAGACAAAATACCATGAGCTTTCTATCGAATTTCAGAATCGGTACACGTCTTGCAATCGGCTTCATATTGGTACTCGCACTCTCCGTCACCTCCACCGCTATTGCATTGATCCAAGCGCGACAGAATGCCGAAGCAACCCGTCTGATGATGGAAAAACCGCTGGCCAAGGAACGCATCACATCAGATTGGTATGTCTTTATCTATTCTGCTATCGCCCGCACATCGATGATCGCCCGCAGCACGGATGACACCCTGTCCGACGTTTTTGCCGACGTCATCGCTGACAGCACCAAGCAAGGCAGCGCGCTGCTAAAAAGCCTGGAAAGCATGATCACCAGCGATGCAGAACGCAAGCTCTATCAGGAAACCATTGAACTGCGCAAAGCCTATCAAAAGGGCAAAGAAGATGTGATGAATGCGAAGAAAGGCGGCAACAAAGAGGAAGCAGAACGCGCTTATCTGCAGATATTCCTGCCATCCGCCAAGGCCTATCAGGAAAAGGTGCTTGAATTTCTGTCCGTACAGCGCAAAGCCATCGACCAGATTTCCCTCGATATCGATGCTGCGCATCAACGTAGCCTGAAGCTGATGATAGGACTGGGCGTGCTATTGATTCTGCTAGGCGCGACCGCCGCTATCGTCATCACACGCAGTATCACGCGGCCACTGCGAACGGCAATCGATGTCGCAGCTCGTGCGGCGGATGGTGACCTGACCAGCGATATCGGCAAACCATCGAAAGATGAAATTGGCGATCTGATGCGTGCGCTCGGCGGCATGAACGACGGCTTGAAGAAAATCGTCAACGACGTAAAAGCCGGCACAGACTTCATCAACACTGCTTCGGCTGAAATCGCCAGCGGCAATCTCGATCTGTCGTCGCGTACCGAGCAGCAAGCCGCCTCACTGGAAGAAACCGCATCTTCGATGGAAGAACTGACCGCGACCGTCAAACAAAATGCCGAAAACGCACAGCAAGCGAACCAGCTTGCCGTGTCCGCCTCCACCGTCGCGGCCAAAGGCGGTGCAGTCGTCAAGGAAATGATAGATACGATGGGTGCTATCAACGGCTCATCGCGCAAGATAGTCGACATCATCAGCGTCATCGATGGCATCGCATTCCAGACCAATATCCTTGCGCTGAATGCAGCAGTCGAGGCAGCACGCGCTGGCGAACAGGGACGCGGCTTTGCCGTGGTCGCCACCGAAGTCCGCAACCTTGCGCAACGGTCCGCTGCCGCCGCGAAGGAAATCAAGAGCTTGATCGACGACTCAGTCAACAATGTCGATGCCGGTAGCAAGTTGGTGGCCGAAGCTGGCAAGACGATGGACGATGTCGTCGGTAGCATCCGCCACGTGACCGATATCATGAACGAGATCATGGCTGCCAGCCAGGAACAAAGCTCCGGGATTGAACAGGTCAACACGGCGATCGGCCAGATGGATCAGGTCACACAGCAAAATGCCGCGCTGGTCGAAGAAGCTGCTGCCGCCTCGCAATCGCTACGCGACCAGGCCGACAAGCTGGCGCAGATCGTCAGCGTATTCAAGCTCGACAGCAAACAAGCGGTGCGCGCCGGTAACCATTTCCTCTCGCATACGTCCCATCCATCGCTCGGATATGATGGCGCCCCATCCCGAAACTAGACATATCGAAAGAAAGTGGATGCAATAAAAAATCCGCCGACGTCTATAAGACGTTCGGCGGATTTTTTTATCCTTGCTGCAGACGCTACAGATAGCGCTTAAAAATAATCAGGTAATAGAAACCGGCTGCAAGCTAAATAAACGACAGCGTCAAACCCGGCAAGGCCACACCGGAAAACGCAGTCGACCAGGTTTGTCCCGGCTTCACCGGGTAAGCATCGGTCAGTGTTCCGGTAGCAATGACTTCACCCGCAGCCAAAGGTGCAAACTGCGGTTGCTTCTGCAAGGTCTGATGCAGATTCAGCAAGGCATGCACCGGACTATCCAATACATTGCTGCCGAAACCAGCACTATGCAATCTGAACTCGCCACCTTCGCTATACGACAGCGATACGCTGGCCGCCGTCAGAATATCGCCCAGATGCTGACGCGTCGCCGATGACAACATGTGCGGCTCACCCAGTATCAGTGAGCCATGCAAACCGAATGCGGCGACTGCATCGGCGGCTTCAAATTTCCAATTCAGGAAGGGGCACACAACCAGTTCAAATCCGTGCGCCATCCACTCTATGCAATTCGCAATATCTTCCAGCGTCGCATTCGCTGGTGGTGCTTTCGCCAGCTTGAACACAATCTCTGGTTCTATCCGCGGTTGCACTGCGCCCTGCAAATCCTGCACACCGTGATTGCTCTCTGAATAGCGCACGGTATCGTCGTACATGTGTGCCCAGATAGGCGCGCTGATAGGTTCGCGCTCGCCGTAATTCGGCCAAATCTTGCGATTGGTAAAACCGATCTTGCGCCCTATCGGCGTCTCACCTTGTGCAGTACGAATATCGACTATGCACTTGGCAATATCGTAACCATCGGCAATCGTCAGATTGTCGTCTTTGGTCAGACAGGGAATTTGTTGTGCATTCGCTCGCGCCGCCATTAACTGGTGCGCATATCGATTGGCTTGGGTAGACATCAACATGGCTGACTCGCGCAGAGAAGTTGAAGGGAAGAAATACAACCTTATTTGCGATGCAACATTCTCACACAAGGTCGACGCCCTGCAAAGGAGCAAATTGTCCCAGGAAGCATGTATCAGATGAATTTTTTTAATGCCGAGATGGCTTTTGATTAATGATTCACTGCAACATTACAAGCTCTTGTACTAGCGTGCATGCAGGTATTCAGGACTGCTTGCCTTGTCGCGCCATATAGCGATCCAGCTGATTGGCAAACGCCCTGATATCGCTTTGGCTGAAAGCCGCTGGGCCACCGGTATCGACGCCGCTGCTACGCAGATCATCCATGAAGGCACGCATCGTCAACTGCTGCTGGATATTGTCTTTGGTATAAAACTCGCCGCGTGGATTTAGCGGATGACCACCCTGCTCCAACACATCGGCTGCCAGTGGAATATCGGCCGTGATCACCAGATCGCCTTCTTGCACCAGACGCACAATTTCATTGTCGGCCACATCGAAGCCGGCTGGTACCTGGATCGCCTTGATAAAGCGCGAAGGCGGTGTACGCAGTAATTTATTTGCCACCAAGGTGACTTGCACTTCCAGTCTGTCCGCAACGCGAAACAAAACTTCCTTGATCACGTTGGGACAAGCGTCGGCATCAACCCAGATTTGCATGGTTTTCTTTTTGAAAGGATCTATTGCGGAGACACAAACGCCGTATTTGAACAAGCGGCAAGGCAGGCAAGCTTATTGGCCGCCCCACAACTCGCCGTTTGGCCCAGTTTGCGGAGCTGTCACGCCAAAATGTGTATACGCCGCTGGCGTCGCGATACGGCCGCGTGGTGTGCGTTGCAGGAAGCCTTGTTGAATCAGATACGGCTCGAGCACGTCTTCTATCGTGTCGCGCTCTTCACCAATGGCAGCGGCCAGATTGTCGAGTCCAACCGGGCCACCGTTGAATTTGAACAGCACTGCTTCCAGCAATTTTCTATCCATCAGATCGAAGCCAACCGGATCGACATCCAACATCACCAGCGCGGCATCAGCCATAGGCTTGGTAATCTTGCCGTCACCTTTGACTTCCGCGTAGTCACGCACACGACGCAACAAGCGGTTGGCAATACGCGGCGTACCACGACTGCGCTTGGCTATTTCAAACGCGCCCTCTTCATCGATAGGTGCATTCAACAAGGAAGAGCTGCGCGTAACGATCTTCGTCAATTCCTGCGGCGTATAAAATTCAAGGCGTGCCACGATGCCAAAACGATCGCGCAAAGGATTCGTCAACATGCCGGCACGTGTCGTCGCACCGACCAGCGTGAACGGTTGCAGATCCAGGCGCACAGAGCGCGCAGCAGGACCTTCACCGATCATGATGTCGATCTGGTAATCCTCCAGCGCCGGATACAGAATTTCTTCAACCACAGGCGACAGACGATGTATCTCATCGATGAAGAGCACATCGTTGGCTTCGAGGTTAGTCAATAAAGCTGCCAGATCGCCAGCGCGTTCCAGCACCGGGCCCGAAGTCTGACGCAGATTGACGCCCATTTCGCGCGCAATGATGTGTGCCAGCGTGGTCTTGCCCAAACCCGGAGGGCCAAACAATAAAGTGTGATCCAGCGCTTCGCGTCGCTGCCGTGCCGCCGTGATAAAAATCTCAAGCTGGCCACGGATTTTCTCCTGACCTACATATTCATCTAACTGCTTGGGACGCAGTGCGCGTTCGATCGCCTCCTCGTTGGCGGAGGCTGGAGTCGCTGCAATGATGCGTTGTTCGCTGAAATCGTCGGTTTGAATACTCATGATCGCATTGTAGCGTGACGGCTTCTAAATTTAATAGGAGATGCGCTTACGCTTTTGACAGCGATTTCAACGCCAGCTTGATGCCATCGGAAACGCCCGTACCGGCAGGTACCTGTTTCAAGGCCAGCATCGCTTCCTTGTCCGAATAACCGAGAGCCAACAGCGCATTCAAGATATCGGAAGTCGCATCTGATGTAACCGCACCCATCGCACCAAGATCAGCACCCAGTTTGCCTTTTAATTCCAGCAGCAAACGCTCGGCAGTCTTCTTGCCGATACCTGGAATCTTGGTCAAGCGTCCAGCTTCCTGCATCGTGATCGCTTGCGCCAGATCAGCTACCGACATGCCGGACAAAATCGACAAGGCCGTGCGTGCGCCTATGCCGGTAATTTTGACCAATTGCTTGAAGACGTTACGCTCTTCATTCGTGCCAAAACCAAACAGGATGTGCGCATCTTCGCGCACCGTCAGATGTGTCAGCAACACGACTTTTTCACCGAGGCCAGGCAGATTGTAGAAGGTGCTCATAGGCACATTCACTTCGTAACCGACGCCATTGCAATCGACCAGCAATTGCGGTGGATTTTTCTCGAGCAACAATCCGGAAAGACGACCTATCATCGTGATGACCTTGAATAGAAATGATTGAATATTTTTGTTTAGCTATCGAGAGTAGTACGGATTGCGAGCTTGCGCATTATCCGACCAAACGACCGCCGCGCATGCGCAAACCTTTTTTCGCCAACTCAGGTGCCAGCGCCCCCAGCACACTGAGTGTGTCGCCGCTATGCGCATGACAGATTGCGACGCCCAAAGCATCAGCAGCATCGGTGCCAGGCAAGCCGGATAATTTCAGCAGACGCTGCACCATGTCCTGCACCTGTGCTTTCTGCGCCTTGCCTTGCCCGACCACGGCCTGCTTGACTTGCAAAGCGGTATATTCCGCCACTAGCAAGTCGGCGCCTACCAGCGCGCAAATTGCTGCGCCACGGGCCTGACCGAGCAACAGTGTCGATTGCGGATTAACGTTGACGAAGACTTTTTCTATCGCGGCACAATCCGGCTTGTAGGTAGCAATGACTTCTGCAACGCTAAGGAGTATGGTTTTCAGCCGCTGCGGCAAATCGGCATCGGGCGTCTTGATCGTGCCCGATGCGATATAAGTAAGTTTGTTGCCATGCTTCTCGATCACACCGAAACCGGTAGTACGCAAACCGGGATCGATGCCGAGAATTTTCATATTGGATATATGGGCAGATAGTTAAAGACGACACGGCATCAGCCGCATTATCCTTTTTGCTTAATTTTTTGTTTAATGACGGAAATGACGTGTACCGGTCAGCATCATCACGATGCCATGTTCATCAGCAGCATCGATGACTTCCTGATCACGCATCGAACCGCCCGGATGAATCACAGAAGTCGCACCTGCTGCAACAACGACATCCAAACCATCACGGAACGGGAAGAAAGCATCAGACGCAACCGCAGTACCCACCAATGACAGGCCAGCGTTTTGTGCCTTGATCGAAGCGATACGTGCGGAATCGATACGGCTCATCTGACCTGCACCTACACCCATCGTCATGCCGTTTGCACAGAACACGATTGCATTCGATTTAACGAACTTGGCGACACGCCAGGCGAACATCAAGTCTTGCAATTGTTGTGGTGTTGGTTGCTTCTTGCTAACGATTTTCAGTTCGGCCAAGGCAACGTTTTTTGCATCTGGCGATTGCACCAGCAAGCCGCCGCCTACGCGTTTGAAATCGTGGCTATTAACAGCATTACCAAGTGGAATTTCCAGCAAGCGTACGTTTTGTTTGGCAGCAA
Organism: Pseudomonadota bacterium; assembly: GCA_040390795.1. Lineage (GTDB taxonomy): Bacteria > Pseudomonadota > Gammaproteobacteria > Burkholderiales > Burkholderiaceae_D > Oxalicibacterium. The sequence goes on from JAZJXV010000023.1 coordinate 9,962, forward strand.
ATATTTTCTTCGCTTGCTCGGTAAACGATGGCGCGATCAAGACTTCGACAAATTGCTTGGCTACCGCTTCTGCCGCATTGCCATCGACTTCACGATTGAAGGCAATGATGCCGCCGAAAGCTGAAGTCGGATCGGTTTGCAGTGCTTTGCTATACGCTTCCAATGGGCTTGCGCCGACTGCCACACCACATGGATTGGCGTGCTTGATGATGACGCATGCGGACTCATCAAAAGTCTTTACGCATTCCCACGCTGCATCTGCATCGGCGATATTGTTGTACGACAGTTCCTTGCCTTGCAATTGCGTGTAGTTCGCCAATGCGCCTACTTGCGGATTGCTCTCGCGATAGAAAGCCGCCGATTGATGCGGGTTTTCACCATAACGCATTTCCTGCACTTTTTCAAAATGCAGATTCAGGGTCGAAGGATAAGCGCTGCGTGTTGCGTGCTGCTTGTCTGCACCGAGTGAAGTGAAGTAGTTGGTGATCGCACCATCGTATTGCGCAGTGTGCGCGAATACTTTTTTCGCCAGTGTAAATTTGGTTTCGTACGTTACTTCGCCTTTGTTGGCATTCAACTCGCTCAACACTTGGCTGTAATCGGTCGGATCGCAGATGACGACGACGTCTTTATGATTCTTGGCCGACGAGCGCAACATGGCTGGGCCGCCGATATCGATGTTCTCGATTGCGTCTTCCAGTGAACAGTGTTCGCGTGCAACGGTTTCCTGAAATGGGTACAGATTGACGACCACCATATCGATATTCGGAATACCGTGTTTTTCCAGAGCACTGACGTGTTCAGGAAAATCGCGACGCGCCAAGATGCCGCCGTGCACTTTAGGATGCAAGGTTTTAACACGGCCATCGAGCATTTCCGGGAAGCCGGTGTAATCCGCTACTTCCGTGACGCTGATACCGTTCTCAGCCAGCAATTTTGCTGTGCCGCCAGTCGACAGGATATTGACGCCCATGCCTGACAGCGCGCGCGCAAATTCCAGAACGCCAGTTTTGTCAGAGACCGAGATAAGAGCTTGTTTGATCATGATGAAAATAGTGGAAGTAAATTAAATAAGATAAAGGCGCGAGGCAACAACGGTTCAACTTACGCGACTACACCGCCGCCCTTACCTTATTCACTTCCCGCCAGAACTGCGGGAAGAAAGTTTGGTGTTACAAAGCCGTTACAGCAGATCGTGCTGCTGTAATTTCTTGCGCAACGTATTGCGATTGATGCCCAGTATATCTGCCGCATGCGACTGATTGCCTTCGGCACGTTCCATCACTGCTTCGAGGATGGGTTTTTCTACAGTAAAAACCACCATCTCATAGACATTCGATGGCATTTGCTCGCCCAGATCCTTGAAATATTTTTCCAGGCTTTTCTTGACGACTTCTTGGATATTATCTTTGCTCATGTGCTTAGTTGATTGCGCGTTTTTATAATTTGTCGGGGTCCGCACATTGCCAGATGACAATGTATCAACCCTGTATCAGGCGGCCAACTTTTCTTCAGTCGGACGATATTGTAACCGTTCGCCGTGGACCAACTGCAATTCAAAGAATGTATTTACAGCTGCCAACTGCTGTTCGCAGTCTTCCAGCTTGTTCATTTGTTGACGAAATGCTTCGCCACCGATCAATTCGCGCACATACCAGCCGATATGTTTGCGCGCAGTACGCACACCCAGGTATTCGCCGTAAAACGCATAGTGCGCACGTAAATGCTCATCCATCAATGCACGTACTTCTGCAATCATTGGTGCCGGCAAATGCGTACCGGTGCGCAGGTAATGCTCGATTTCGCGGAATATCCACGGCCGCCCCTGCGCTGCACGACCTATCATGATGGCATCCGCGCCTGTCGTATCCAGCACGAAGCGGGCTTTCTCCGGCGTCGTAATATCGCCATTGGCCACAACAGGGATAGACACTGCCGCTTTCACGGCCGTGATCATCTCGTATTCGGCTTCACCACTGTAACCATCGGCACGCGTGCGTCCGTGCAAGGTCAGCATAGCAATACCGCTCTGCTCGGCGATGCGCGCAATGTTCAATGCATTCTTGTGTGCTCTATCCCAGCCGGTACGGAATTTCAGCGTGACAGGTACGTTCACTGCGGCGACTACGGTTTCGAGTATCTCTGCGACCAAGGTCTCGTGTTGCAACAAGGCGGAACCGCACCAGCTATTGCAAACTTTTTTGACCGGGCAACCCATATTGATATCGATGATTTGCGCACCGCGATCAACATTGAATTTTGCGCACTCTGCCAGCATGGCCGGATCGGCACCGGCAATCTGTACCGCTTTCGGCTCTACTTCACCATCGTGATTGGTGCGGCGTGTGGATTTATCGGTCGCCCACAAGCGAGGATTGGACGCTGCCATCTCCGACACGGCATATCCTGCGCCCAACTGCTTGCACAATTGGCGGAACGGTCTATCCGTCACCCCGGCCATAGGGGCGACAAACACATTGTTCGGGAGGGAATAAGGGCCGATGTTCACGGAGGAGATGTGCTGAGGAAAACCGCTATTTTATCCCCATCCGCCTATTGCTCATGCAGCTTCACGATTAAATACGGCAAACGTTGTATTTAATCGCAACTAGTTGCCAGTTTGCTTATTTCGGGTTATCACCCTCATCCAGCGATGCATGCTCCAGATGTGCAACGTCACCCCATTGCAGAATCTGGAAGTTTTGCCCATCCCAGGTCACGCGATTGATGCTGGCATTCAAAACATCAAAGTCACGCGGATGCTCGTAACCCATATTCTTCACACAACGATAAATCGAATAGAGCACGCCGCCATGTGTTGCGACAGCGATCTTGCGATAACCTGGTGTGCTAGCCAAACGGCTGATGCAGGCAACGGCACGTGTGGAAAATTCACGCAATGTTTCCGCACGACGCTCGCCATCTGGATAGCGCGCATCGATCTCGCGGTGCTGCCATGAGAGATAGTCTTCCGGATAACGCTCTTTGATTTCCGGATGGTTCAAACCTTCGAACGCGCCAAAACAACGTTCACGCAAACCCTGCTCGGTTTGCACCTTCATGCCACGCGGTATCGCGACGGCTTGTGCAGTATCGTATGCGCGCCGCAAGTCGCTGGAAAAAATCGCATCCAGCGGCTCATCCAGCAAGGCACGACCAAGCGCTGCAGCCTGACGCACACCTTCGCTATTCAGACCAATATCAGTATGCCCTTGCAAGCGTTTGCCAACATTCCACTCTGTCTCGCCGTGGCGAATCAATAATATTTCTGTCACATCATCCTCGTTACTTCGTAATCGCCAATGCCGCATTCAAGGTATAGCAGCCAGTCACACTCGCCTCGGCCAAAACATGCCCGGCAATTGCAGCACGCACTTGCTGCCCGGTAAATTTACCATCAACAGGCACATGGGCGATATCCAGCGCGTACAAAGTAAATACATAGTGATGCACAATCGCATCATTCCACGGTGGGCACGGACCGTCATAACCAAAATAATCACCGCCCATATCGGCATCCTGCGCAAACCAGCCGGTGTAATCATTAATGCCGTGACGCGCACCTTTGATAGCGGAATTGGCTATCGCCGGGCCGGACTTGCCACGTGGCGTCACACCATCTGAAAAAGATGCAGCAGCAATCTGTTGTGTATCCGACGGAATATCGACCAGTGTCCAGTGGAAAAAATCTACACGCGGCAAATCCGCAGGCACTGTCTTGCCTTCCTGATTCACATCGTCGCCACGCGAAGGCACATCCGGATCCTGCACGATCAAGGCCAGCGATTTGGTACCGACCGGCACATCGCTCCAGGCCAGATGTGGATTTCTGTTGCTCGATAATGCGACATGCGTAGCTGGATCAATTACGCAAAATGCGAACTCGCCCGGGATGACCGCGCCATCCTTGAAGGAATCACTCCATAGTTTCATCGTGTACTCGACTTTCCAATAAGTGAAAACATTTTAACGGCGCTACGCAAATCGTGCCGCATCGATATTCAAACTGTCGGCTTTACCTGTAACCAGAATGTCACCGGCCCATCATTCGTTAAGGAAACCTGCATGTCAGCACCGAATTGTCCGGTAGCGATATCCGCATGTTTGGCACACGCTTGCACAACAAAATAATCAAACAATGCACGTGCCACATCCGGTGCCGCTGCCGGCGTAAAAGATGGCCGCGTACCAGAACGTGTATCTGCCGCCAGCGTAAATTGCGGCACCAGCAACACACCGCCCGCCGTATCAGTCACGCTCCGATTCATCTTGCCGGCATCATCGGAGAAAACGCGATACGACAAGAGCTTACCCAACAAGGCATCGGCTTCTTTTTCTGTATCGCCACGTTCAGCACACAACAACACCATCAAACCGGCATTGATCGCGCCCACCGTTTCACCGTTCACGACTACGCTGGCATGCGTCACACGTTGCAACAAGGCAATCATGTTGTAATCCCGCGCATTAGCAATTCAGCAGTAAACGAACTACGCACGAAGATCCGCTCAAGCCAAAGTCACACGCGCGAACTTGCGCTTGCCGACTTGCACTACCAGCGTTCCAGCCTCAACCTTCAAGCCCTTGTCGCTGATGACGGTGCCATCAATACGCACGCCACCTTGCTCAACCATGCGCAGCGCTTCCGAAGTGGATGCACACAGATTGGCTTGTTTCAGCAATTGTCCGATGCCCAAAGGTGCGCCGCTCAAAGCGACTTCCGGGATATCGTCAGGGATACCGCCTTTGGAGCGATTGACGAAGTCAGTCAACGCATCTTCTGCAGCTTGTACTGAATGGAAGCGTGCAACGATTTCCTGCGCCAGCAAGACTTTGATGTCGCGCGGATTGCGGCCGCCTTCGACTTCTTGCTTGAACTGGGCGATTTCGGCGAGTGAGCGGAAAGACAACAATTCATAGTAACGCCACATCATCACATCGGAAATACTCATCAGCTTGGCGAACATGGTGTTGCCCGGCTCGGTAATGCCGATGTAATTGCCTTTCGATTTCGACATCTTTTCAACGCCGTCCAAACCTTCGAGCAAAGGCATGGTCAAGATACATTGCTGTTCCTGACCATAACTCTTTTGCAACTCACGCCCAACCAGCAAGTTGAATTTTTGATCGGTACCGCCCAATTCCAAATCCGACTTCAGCGCGACCGAGTCGTAACCCTGCATCAATGGGTACAGGAATTCATGCAAGGAGATAGGCGTATTCGAATGGAAACGTTTGGTGAAATCTTCACGCTCCAGAATCCGCGCCACCGTGTACTTGGCCGACAGCTCGATCATGCCGCGCGCACCCAGCGGATCGCACCATTCCGAGTTATAGCGGATCTCGGTCTTGACCGGATCCAGCACCAGACTGGCTTGCGCAAAGTAAGTCTTCGCGTTCTCCGCGATTTGCTCTTTCGTCAATGGCGGGCGCGTGATGTTGCGGCCCGACGGATCGCCGATCATCGACGTGAAGTCGCCGATCAGGAAAATGACTTGATGGCCTAGATCTTGCAACTGACGCATCTTGTTGAGTACGACTGTGTGGCCCAAGTGCAAATCTGGTGCAGTTGGGTCCAAGCCGAGCTTGATGCGCAAAGGCTTGCCAGTTTGTTCAGACCGCGCCAGCTTCTGCGCGAACTCTGATTCGATTAACAATTCTTCAACGCCGCGCTTAGCGACCGTCATAGCCTCTTGAACTGCGTCGGAGAGAGGCAATTGCACCGCTTTGCTGCTAGAAGAAACGTCCATATCGGGAAATAAATTGTAATAAAAGGGGGTAAGAAAAACAGAACTCGGTACAATGCTTTTTAATTTAAATTTCAGCCACTCTAACCTTGCCGTTCAATCAACTAATAAAAGCATAAGAAATAGAAACCGAACAAGCGGCAGATTTTAACTTATTGCATGTTCACATTAAATAAATTACTTAACGCAAGCTCAGCTAGCAAAAAACTACTACTCGGATCTTCTCGCAAAACTCGTATCGTTTCAGCCTCCGCGCTGTTATTGGCGGTGTGTGCGTTTGGTGCCGCAGGTGTGGCGCCTATGGCCCCCGATGCGGATGATATCCCGGTTAAATCCATCACGCAGGAATTGAAGCTGCCGCATCTGGCCGACCAGATCGCCGCACTCGACGACCTCCAGCAAAACTACATCAGCGAAGAACGCGTACGTTCCGGCGATACACTCGCCACTCTGCTCGACCGCCTTGGCGTGGAAGATGCCGACGCTACCGCCTTCATCAAATCCGATGCGATTGCACGCAACGTGATGCAACTGAAAGCCGGCAAGCGCGTACAGGCACAAACCACCGAAGAAGGTGATTTGAACTGGCTCAGCAGCACAGTCGGCAGCGGTGCCGGCAATCTGAAGAATCTCGTCATCAAACGCGAAGGCAACGGCTTCAAGGCAACAGAAACACCAATCGCAATGGAGCGACGCATAGAAATGCGTTCCGGCGAAATCAAATCATCGTTGTTCGCCGCAACCGATGCCGCACAAATTCCAGACAACGTTGCTTCGCAAATCGTCGATATGTTTTCCACCAACATCGACTTCGGTTCCGACCTGCGTCGTGGCGACCGCTTCAATGTGGTGTACGAAACATTCTGGCAAAACGGTGAATACGTCTACGCCGGTCGCGTACTTGCAGGAGAATTCATGAACGGCCCGGCGACTTATCAATCGGTCTGGTTTGAAGATCCTAGCGTTGCACAAAGCGGTGGCTACTACGGCTTCGACGGTAAATCGTTAAAGAAGGCCTTCCTGAAATCGCCACTTGAGTTCTCGCGTATTTCATCCGGCTTCTCGGTACGCAAGCATCCGATTTCCGGTCTGTGGAAAGCACATAAAGGCGTCGACTTCGCAGCTGCAATCGGCACACCGATCCGCGCATCCGGTGATGGCGTGATCGATTTTGCCGGCGTGCAACGCGGTTATGGCAACGTGGTCGTCATCAAACATTGGTCAAAATATTCCACCGCTTACGCGCACATGAGCCGCTTTGCCACAAATCTACGCAAGGGCACGAAAGTCAGCCAAGGCCAGGTGATTGGTTACGTCGGCATGACTGGCTGGTCGACCGGGCCACATTTGCATTACGAGTTCCGTGTGAACAACGAAGCACGCGATCCTCTGTCGGTTGATATTCCAAATGCACAACCTTTGGCTGCCGCACAGATGCAGAAATTCCGCGCTGTCGCTGCTGACATGTCGCATCGTTTTGCCTTGCTGACACCTGAAAACAGCAATTCCAGATTGGCATTAAAGTAATTCGAATATTCGAGTCAGCTCATCATTAGCTGACTCGCTAGCAAAAAACCGTTTGTCTAGGGTAGAGTGACTTAAAATCATCTCTACTCTGACAAACGGTTTTTTTATGTCTACTCCCAATTCAAACGCATCCCTTTTCATCGGCTTGATGTCCGGCACCAGTCTCGACGGCGTCGATGGCATCCTGGCGTCGTTTTCCGATGACGGTGTATTACGTCAAACCTTGGCAGCGGCCTATGTGCCTTTTCCCGATGCATTGCGTGCCGATTTGATGGCACTGCAAACTGCGGGAGCCGATGAAATTCATCGTGAGGCAATCTCTGCCAATGCACTGGTTAAATATTATGCGGAGTGTGTTGCCGCTCTTCTGCAAGAAGCGCATATCGCAGCTGATCGCATTACAGCCATAGGCGTACACGGACAAACCATCCGCCACAGACCCGAAGCCGGTTATACCCGACAAATCAATAACCCTGCCTTGCTGGCAGAACTGACGAGCATCGACGTTATCGCCGACTTGCGCAGCCGCGACATTGCCGCCGGCGGTCAGGGTGCACCTTTGGTGCCAGCCTTCCATCGCGCACTCTTCAGCGCATCAAATGAAAACCGCGTCGTCGTGAATATCGGTGGCATCGCCAATATCAGCGTGCTGCCATCCGATAGCAATGCGCCTGTAAACGGCTTTGATACCGGTCCTGGCAATGTATTGATGGATGCGTGGATAGCGCAGCATAACGGGCAGGCATACGACGCTGATGGCGCATGGGCGAAGACCGGCAAGGTAAATGCTGAGCTGCTAAAAGAATTGCGCGATGAGCCCTTCTTCGACGCACCGCCGCCCAAGAGTACCGGGCGCGACTTATTTCATCCTGCCTGGTTGGCGCAAAAGCTGGAAAATTTCCCGGGCCTGGCTAGTGCCGATGTACAGGCAACTCTGGCGATCTTTACTGCCACGACATTGAGTGATGCGATCGTGCGGCATGCACCACAAACCCAGGCGGTTTATATCTGCGGTGGCGGCGCTTACAACAGCTATTTATTGACGCTGATTCACTATGCGTTAAAGCTGCATAATCCAGCTATCAGAGTAGAGTCGACGGAAGCCTTGGGGGTTGCACCCAATCAGGTTGAGGCTCTGGCATTTGCATGGCTGGCACAACGCTTTCATGTGCGCGAGCCGGGCAATCTGCCATCAGTGACTGGCGCACGCGGCTTGCGGATTTTAGGCGCACTGTATCCAGCCTGAACACGCAAAGTTTGAGGACATAAAAAAAGCGCAGAATCTTCTGCGCTTTTTTACATCTGGAATCGAACTACGTCGTCAGTAATATTAAGCCGAGAACGAAGAACCGCAACCGCAAGTGGTCGTTGCATTCGGATTCTTGATGACGAATTGCGCACCTTCGAGGTCGTCCTTGTAATCGATCTCAGCGCCGACCAGATACTGGTAGCTCATCGAATCGATCAACAACTGCACGCCGTTCTTGGTCATGGTGGTGTCGTCTTCATTGACGATTTCATCAAACGTGAAACCGTACTGGAAGCCGGAGCAACCGCCGCCCTGCACAAACACGCGCAATTTCAAATCTGGATTACCTTCTTCTTCGATCAATTCCGCGACTTTCATCGCAGCGCTGTCACTGAATAAGATAGGGGATGGCATTTCGGCAACTGCATTCATTTCAGGCTCCTGCTGGAAAACGGTAGTTCATTATAGACCTTAGCCGCGCTTTACGTATTATTCGCGGCAAGTATAGGTACAGCCAGCTTCAAAATCGGTTCATCGACCTCATGTGTCAGCTTACCGGACACGACAGCACCGCCGTGCATTTCAAGTGCTTTGTAGTTCACATCCCCAGTTATGCGGGCGCGCGGCTGCAATTCAAGCAATTCTGACGAAAATACCGGGCCGACAATTTCACCATTGACAAGTAAATGCGCGACACGTACTTCGCCTTCGACCCGGGCGTGCTCGGAAATCACCAACATGCTGATTTCATCCGCCTCGGCGATCACATCGCCCTTCACACAGCCATCTATGCGCAAGCCACCTTTGAAGTGCACATTGCCGGTAATAATCGTTGAGGCGCCAATCAGGCTATCTATCGTACTTTTGGTTTTACGGCCAAACATGATGACGCTCCTTTACAAATTTGCAGACTGTTGCGCGCGCAAGGCACCTTTTTCCAGAATCTTGATCTGGACGGATTTGACGATAGCGCCTTCCGGTACGGTAAACATGCCTTCAATACGCTGATAATGCTTGAACGAAAGCTTGAATTTCTCCAACTCGTCCGATTTAGGTAAAGTCATGATAGCACTTTTGCCACCCTGCATTAGTGTCACAACGAGCTGATAATTGCCTATGAAATCATGCGCGACTTTGCCACCTTGCATGATTAACAAACGGTAACGCAGTTGCGTTGGCTCCACCATTTCGATCTTCAAGCGTCGAATGGTAATACCTTGCGCACCGGTATCGGTAGGCAACAAGCTTTCAAAGAAAGAAAGATCTTCCTTCAGCTTGGTATTCTCGGCTTCCAGCGTTTTAATCTGACGCGACAATTGCGCCTGAAGAGATTGCTCTATATTCAGTTGGCTTTCTGCCGCATTCACCGTCGTTTGAAACTTGTCCCGCTCGGCACTAACCTGCTTGAGTTGTTCCTGCACTTCGACTAATTGAGCCGACGTTACAGCAGGCTTGAAACCGGTAAAGCTACGTCCCAAATCGTAGGCCCACATGGCCATTGCACCACCCAAACCCACCACGATCGCAATGAATACGGCGCGCAACGGCCACGGCAGATGATTCTTGATCGTCATCCGTGGCGCCGAGATCGACCAGCGACGCAGCCATAGCTTGCGCTGCAGTGATTTAAAAACCGGTTTGGGCTTGCTCATGAATCAGATACGCATCATTACGGCAGAACCGGAATGTGCATCAAACCTGCGGTCTCATCCAAACCGAACATGAGGTTCATACATTGCACTGCCTGGCCGGATGCACCCTTAACCAGATTGTCCTGCACCACCAGCACGACCACGGTATCGCCGTCATCCGGACGATGCAGCGCGATACGCAACATATTCGATGCACGTGTAGAGCGTGTTTCAGGATGTGAGCCAAACGGCATCACATCGATGAATGGCTCATTGCCATAAGCTTTTTCAAACAGAGCCTGCAGCGCTGCGTTATCGATATCTTTAGTCAAACGCGCATACAAGGTTGAATGCATACCGCGGATCATAGGCACCAGATGTGGCGTGAACAACAAGCCAACTTTTTCCTTGGTCAGCAAACGCAAACGCTCCAGCGTTTCTGGCGAATGACGATGACCGGATACACCGTAGGCTTTGAAGTTGTCACCAGCTTCCGAGAACAGCGTCGCCACTTCTGCTTTGCGACCAGCACCAGAGACACCAGACTTGCAATCAGCAATCAGATGCGAAGCATCAATAACACCCGCCTGCAACAATGGCGCGAGGCCAAGTTGCATCGTGGTTGGATAGCAGCCTGGATTGCCGACGATGCGCGCCTTGCGGATCGCATCACGATTCAATTCAACCAAACCGTAAGCCGCTTCTTTCAGCAACTCAGGGCAGGTATGCGGAATTTTGTACCATTTCTCGAATGCAGCGATATCCTGCAAACGGAAGTCGGCTGCCAGATCAATGACCTTGACACCAGCCGCCAGCAATTCTGGCGCTTGGGCCATCGCCACACCGTGCGGCGTAGCAAAAAAGACGACATCACATTCAGTCAGCTTGGCTTTTTCTGGAGACGAAAAAGCCAGATTCACGCGCCCACGCAATGACGGGAACATATCTGCCACTGGCAAACCATCTTCCTTACGCGAAGTAATAGCGGTGAGTTCAACCTCCGGGTGCGTTGCCAACAAGCGCAATAATTCCACGCCTGTATAACCGGTGCCGCCGACGATGCCAACCTTAATCATGTTTCTTCCTAGCAAAATGTACTTCGTTTTATTTTAACAGGCGATGGAGCACAAACGTTTGCACTCACGCGTACTTTACAAACAGGCGCTCCAGATAAAAAAAGCCGCCAGGCGTAAACCGGGCGGCTTTTCGATGCTCTGAAAACGCTGATTAACGCTTGGAGAACTGTTTCGCGCGACGTGCTTTACGCAGGCCGACTTTTTTACGTTCAACTTCACGTGCATCGCGAGTAACAAAACCGGCTTTCGACAGTTCTGGTTTCAAGGTTGCATCGTAGTCGATCAGAGCACGGGTGATGCCGTGACGCACAGCGCCCGCTTGGCCGGATTCACCGCCACCGTTGACGTTAACCATGATGTCGAATGTTTCAACATTGTTGGTCAATTCCAAAGGCTGACGAATCACCATCAAACCGGTTTCGCGCGAAAAGTATTCATTCGCTGGCTTGCCGTTGACGACGATTTGGCCGGAGCCGGATTTGATGAAGACGCGAGCCACTGCACTCTTGCGACGGCCGGTTCCGTAATTGTAGTTACCGATCATGTCTATTCCTTAGAGTTCAAGTGCTTTAGGTTGCTGCGCAGCGTGCGGATGAGTTGCCTCAGCGTACACTTTGAGCTTCTTGATCATCGCGTAGCCGAGTGGGCCTTTAGGCAACATGCCCTTGACCGCTTTCTCAAGCGCACGACCTGGAAAACGCTCTTGCATTTTCTTGAAGTTCGTTTCATAGATACCGCCTGGATAACCAGTGTGGCGATAGTATGTTTTTTCTGTTGCTTTGGTACCGGTCACGCGCAGTTTGCCTGCGTTGACGACGACAATGAAGTCGCCTGTATCGACGTGAGGGGTAAATTCCGGTTTGTGTTTGCCGCGCAGTCGGAGTGCCACTTCGCTGGCAACACGTCCGAGGACTTTGTCCGTCGCGTCAATCACGAACCAATCGCGCTGGACTTCGTGTCCTTTAGCGGAGAAGGTTTTCATGATGACTTCCTAATTAAATAAATCGCTCAAATGGTGGTTACGCGCGCCTTCTTGCTACTAATTGCCCGCGTACTCGGCCTTGTTATCTCTTCCTGAGCAAACGAAAGAACCGCAGATTATAGTCTTTTCAAGGACTTAGCGTCAAATTTAATCAGTTCGAAGCGGTGATTTCGGCGCAAAACCGTTGTGATCCAGTCCAATTGATAGCGAAACGTCATCTAATCGAAGCGCATCCGACAATTTTCGTGCTTATTCAATCAGTCGCGAGCAGTTACAATGTTGCAAAATCAACCTGCAACTTTACGAGAACACCATGGAATGCACAGTACGCTGGACCGGCTTGTCCGGCATGACCTTTTTAGCTGAAACCGGCTCCGGCCATGTCGTCGCGATGGATGGCGCGCCTGAGGGTGGCGGCCGCAATCTGGCGCCGCGCCCGATGGAAGTTGTCTTGCTGGGCACCGGCGGCTGCACCGCTTATGACGTCGTCGTCATTCTGCGCAAGAGCGGCCAGGATGTGCGTGGATGCGAAGTCACACTCAAATCGGAACGCGCCGAAACCGATCCTAAAGTGTTTACCAAAGTGCATTTCCACTTCACCGTTACGGGCCGCAATCTGAAGGCCAACGTGGTGGAACGTGCCATCAAGTTGTCACACGACAAATACTGCTCAGCGTCCATCATGATGGAAAAGACTGCGGAAATTACACACTCTTTCGAGATCGTGGACGACGCAGCACCTGCAGCGGCCTAACTTTTTGATATCGCTTCGATAAAACGACAGGAAGAGAGTCATCCTCTTCCTGCATGGCCGCACGATCATGGCCAACATCAAATCCAACTATATATAAGACATTACAGATAGTAAGCCGTGCTCGTCATGACTTTCGACATGGCTTGCATGCCCTTCTGCGCCCAAGGCGACACTGTTTGCGCACCCAAGGCTTGCGCTGCTGCGCCATGCGCCGCTTCATCTGCGCTCATCTGCGCGACGATAGCCAACGATTTGGCATCCTGTGGCGGCAAGCTATCCAGATGCTGATTAAGATGCGCTTCGACCTGGCGCTCGGTTTCCACGACAAACCCAAGGCTGCGCGCGTCACCCAGCGTCGCAGCAACTGCGCCCAAGGCATAAGCACCGGCATACCACAGAGGATTTAATAAACTAGGGCGAGATCCCAGCTCCCGCAATCTCTCCGCCGTCCACGCCAGATGATCTTCCTCTTCACGGCCCGCCAGCAAGAATTGCTGCTTGATGGCTTCGCTACGCGCGAATTGCGCCTGCGCCTGATACAAAGCTTGCGCGCACACCTCGCCCACATGATTGACCCGCATCAAGCCGGCACTATGTCGCCGCTTCGTACTATCCAACTCACCTTCTACAATCTTCGCTGCAGGATTTGGTCGCTCAGCGACCGACACACCACTCATCACGCGTAAAGCGCTATCAAAATGCTGAATCAAGCGATCAGAAAAAACCATATCGTTTGTAACCTATCCAAAACTCAAAATTGTTGCGTACGAACGACACGCCAGAACGAAGCAAATGTGTCATTTGTGAAATATTAACGTATATCAAAAAGATATAACCCGGAATTAGCTTAGCCTTGGATCAATCATGCTTAATGGGACGTCAATTTCCATTATTCGCAATAAAAAACAAGCACTTATCAAAGTGCGAGCAAGCTATACAAAACAAAATTTGATTGCGCGGCCTGATCCCAACCCACGCAACATAACACTCTAGAAACCCACTGAATCAATGAAGACCCTGCATTTTGCACTTGCTCTTACCAGCAGTTTCGCCAGCCTTGCCTACGCAGAACCAAGCATGACGATTTACGGCACTTTCAAGGAAACTCCTGACGAGACCGACAACGAACAGCCGCGCAAAACGCCTTTCAACACCCCATATCAATCAACGGTCAACATTTACGGCACGATAGACGCGGGCATACGCAATGTTACCAACACCACAAAAACCGGTGGCGGCACTTTGAAGATGGGCTCGAATGGCGAGTATTACAATAATCGCATCGGGATTAAAGGCAGAGAAGATCTGGGTGGCGGCATGGATGTCCACTATCACTTCGAAACGGGCTTCAACACCGGCACCGGCGCGCTTGATAATAAGGACAATCGATTCTTCAACCGCATTTCATCCTTGGGACTAGCCGGACCGTTTGGCTCCATAGACTTTGGCCGCCAGCCATCGGTTGCCTGCAAGGTTGTTTATTTGTACGAGCCCTTCCAGTATCGCTACGTTCAGATTATTCCGCTGGCAGGCGCAGTCGCAGGCAATATGGATAGCAACGTCACCCGACCATTTGGCACAGTAGATGGCCCTCGCTTTAGTAACGGGATCCAGTATTTCGGCAAATTTGGCGGTTTTACGGCCAGCGCAGAATATGTAATGGGCGAAGTAGCCGGCAGCAGTAATAACGCCGCCGCCAAAGCGATGGGCCTCGCCTACACAACCGGAGTTTTCACTGTCGCCGGCGCTTACACTCAACAGAAACCGAATATTGCCTCCAGCAACACACCTGATTACCGAGATCAAGACCAGGTCACCTTCGGCGCTGCCTATAAAGACGGAGCGCTACGCATTGCAGGCGGTTATTTAGAAACAACAACTAAAGCAGCCGTCACCAATCACGCTAGAAACACCTGGCTAGGTGCAAACTACGATTTAACCCCCATCATCAGCCTCACCGCCGGTTATTACAGAACCACACTGGAAGCAGCAAGTAACGAAATCGCCAGACGCAATCTGCTGATCATCGGTGCAACCTATGCCTTGTCCAAACACACCAACATTTACACCGGATTCGATAAAGCGTCGTTGAGAGGCATTGCGTCTTTAACAGCAAATAAGAAAACCCTACAGACCGGCATTTCCATCGGCATTAACCATATGTTTTAGGCCGCACACCTATAAGAGATCAATTTAACAATAACATCCACGGATACGGCCAGCCGGACAAGATAGATATCGCACTCGATCACACCGCAGCAGATAAATTGCAAAATAGATAATTTGCATGCATCAAGACAAATCACCCTCGCCTCATTTTGGGATTCAAGCGCACCGCTTTGTTGCGAAAAAACGTCACTTAAGCCATTTCACCCATGCGCTTTTGATATTTTGGTTGTCACTGCCAGCGTATTTTGTTTCAATCAATCGTCGTCTTGCCATCTGAACTAGGCAAGACAGGCAGCTCCGCAGGACTTCATGTACCACTTGCCTAGCGAGTGCGTATATTTACAACAACATTTGAGGAACATTTAAATGAAAAAATCGCTTCTGGCATTAGCCGTTTTGGGCGCATTTGCAGGTGCTGCATCGGCACAATCGTCCGTTACCGTCTACGGTATCGTTGACTTGGGATTCAGTAGCACCGACACCGGCGCAACAGGTAACTCCCGTACAAATGGCATCAGCTCCGGCGGTCAATCGTCTAGCCGTATCGGTTTCAAAGGTACAGAAGATCTGGGCAATGGCTTGAAAGCATTGTTCCAATTGGAATCCACAATCGCAGCTGATACCGGCGCAGCATTTGCAGCTGGCAGAGGTAACTCGGGTGGCTTTAACCGTTTCGCAACTGTTGGTTTGCAAAGCGCATCGTTTGGTACCGTTCTGTTGGGTCGCCAAACTTCCGTAATCAAAGATGCATACGACCAAATCGATCCGTTCGGTGATGGCGGCGGTATCGCTCCAATCAGCGCTATTTTCTTCAATGGTGCATTGTCTGGCGATCAAGGCCGTATCTCGAACTCGGTTAAATACACATCGAATTCGTACGCTGGCTTCAAAGCAAACACAGCATACTCGTTCGGCGAAAATGCTGGCTCCACCAGCGCTAACAGCTCTTTCGGCCTGGGCTTGGGCTACGCAAATGGTCCATTGAACGTTCAGTACGCATACCACAATGCTGACGCGACAGGCACCGGCATCGCCGCTCCTGGCAACGGCGCACCAGCTCTGCAACCAATCAGCAAAACTAAAATCAATTTGCTGGGCGTAACCTACGACTTCGGCGTAGTTAAACTGCACGGTGCATTTGCAGACAGCAAAGTTGATTCGGCAACGGTTGGCGCGGTTGACGGCAAATTCCGTAACTACTTGGTTGGCGTAAGCGCACCAGTTGGTCCAGGCACCATTTTTGCATCGTATGCAGTCAACGATACAAGAACCACTGGCGCAACCAATGCTGACACGAAGAAATTCGCTATTTCGTACTCGTACGATCTGTCGAAACGTACCAACCTGTACACTGGTTACTCGAAAACATCGAACGATGCTAACGTAAAACTGGGTACATCAGCAGCTAACGGCAGCGATCCATCGGCATTCAACGTCGGTATCCGTCACAAGTTCTAATTCCCGGCAGGCCTAGCCTGCTTGGTTTGACCTGTACGAAAGAAAAAGGCACCTTCGGGTGCCTTTTTTATTGTCTGCACACTATCCACAAACAGCATCATCATGCCGACTAACACAACAATTCGGCCTATCCGTCGTAGAATCCAGTCTACGAAGAGCAATCCAATCAAAGCACCCTGCCCGGAGACCCGATGCACCGCTGTCTGATTATTGAAGACGATACGCATAACGCGCGCTACATCGCCAAAGGCCTGAAAGAGATAGGCTACGATGCCACGGTCTGTTCAGATGGTGCCGATGGTATCGCACGCGCGGTCAACGAACCATGGGACGTCATCATCCTTGATCGCATCTTACCGCAGGGAGTAGATGGCCTTTCCATTCTGGCTACCATACGCGAGCAGGGGAAACGCACACCTGTGCTTATCTTGAGCGCCTTATCAGCGATCGATGAGCGTGTACGTGGCTTACAAGCGGGATGTAACGACTATCTGACCAAACCCTTTGCCTTTTCTGAACTGGCAGCACGCGTCGAAGCCTTGGTTCGATGGACCCAGCCCGGCGACGTCATACGTGAACTTCGCATGGCAGATCTGAAAGTCAATTTACTAACTCGCAGCGTAGAGCGCAGCGGGAAGCCGCTCACCTTGCAACCGCGGGAATTCCGTTTGCTGGTTTACATGATGACGCACGAAGGTCAGGTCATGACCCGCACCATGCTGCTGGAAGCCGTATGGAATTATCAATTTGACCCACAAACCAATGTGATCGACGCCCACATCAGCCGTCTGCGCAACAAGATTGATAAAGGATTTTCCGTACCATTGATCCACACGCGCCGCAATCTCGGTTACATCATGTCGGCCAATCCACAAGTGGAAAACATCGACGATACTGCTGTACAGAAAAACACCCCGAAATCGACCTTATGAAAAGAAACGGCTTCAAGCTGTGGGGCTCCGTCGCCTTTCGCATGGCGTTCAACTATAGCGCGCTGCTGGTTCTCTCCATGCTGGTATTGCTTGCTATTTTCTATACACAGACCGTCAATGTGCTGCAAAGCCGTATCGACCGTCACATTGCGTCCAATTCTCATCGTCTGGAGAGTACTTTTTCCGAGCATGGTGAAGCGGCCCTGGCGCAGCAAATCAAGGATATTTTGCGGGATGGGGTCTATTCCGATACAGAAATTTACCTATTGGTTAATCCGTATGGCGAAAAAGTTATCGGCAACATCCCTGCCATCCCGCATAAATACAAGAACAAGGAAGGCATGGTAGAGGCACGTATCATGCGTAATGGCCACGAAGCCATCGGCCGCATGTACATACAAAGCCTCTCCGACGACAGTAAGCTAGTCGTTGGTAGTGATATCAATCAACAACTGGAAATCGAACGGCTATTTGATCGCGCCAGCCTGATCGCAGGCTTGATCGGCTTGCTGATGTCCATCGTTGGTGCCTTGCTATTCCGTCGCGAACTCAGGCGGCGCGTGAGCGGGATACAGCAGATTGTGACGCACATCGAAGCGGGCGATCTGAGCCAACGCATTCCCATTTTTCAGCAGGAAGATGAATTTTCTCGCCTCAGCCGCGATATCAACAGCATGCTGGATCAGCAACAGCGCTTGATGGATGGCGTACGTCATATCTCCAACACCATTGCACACAATTTGCGCACTCCGATGACCCGCATCCTGCTGCGCCTGCGGAAAAGCGAACGTGAGGGCGCACAGGCGCGCGATGAGGCATTGCAGTTCGCCTTGCAGGAAATTGAGGAGTTAAGTGTGATGTTCGACAAGTTGCTGAACCTGGCCGAAGTCGAATCGGGTACACGACGCCAGATTTTTACGCCGGTTTCATTGAACGAGGTTGTAGCTGATGTGCTGGAATTTTATGAACCCGTCGCGGAAGAAAAGTCCATACACCTATCGGCCATTTTCGAGGCTGAACCGATAACCAATGGAGACCGCGATCTGCTTGCCAGCGCGATCGCTAATCTGGTCGACAATGCACTGAAATATGCTGGAGAAGCCGCCATAGTGGAAGTACGAACAGCGCAAGACGCGCATGGCACCTCCATCACCGTACGCGACAATGGCATAGGTATTCCGGCAGCCGAGCTATCACGTATCGGCACCCATTTTTACCGTCTGGATCGTAGCCGTCCTGGCTATGGATTGGGCTTGGCCAGCGTTCTTGCAATTGCGCGCCTGCATGGCGGTAATCTTGAGTTTTCCGACGCATCACCAGGACTCATTGTCCGTATGACACTAGCGCCCCACCCTGCGTAACAAACTCCGTTTTTCTGGAAATGGCGGATGTCTCCGCCCTCCAACACGTTACCGAATGGTAATGCCGCTTTTCTGACACTCCCCGTAAGATTCACTGCATATACGCTGCGTCTTTCTGCCTATAAAAAACAGAGAGAACAAAAGACCGTGTACACACGCGAATCAAAGGATGAAGAGACATGCAACAGTTTAGAAAAATAACTATAGCGGCAGCATTGGGAGCAGGTTTAGTTGTGGGCATGACGGGTTGCGACAGCAAGGACAAAGAACTACCAGTACCAGCTCCAGAAGTACAAGAAGCACAAGCCGCTGTATCCGCCATCAAGAATGGCAACGACACTTTGCGCTATTCAAGCACCGCGCCGCAATTGGTGATGCTGCAATCGCAAAGCATCCCAGCTTCACCAGTACCATTAACCGACCAATTAAGTGCGCACCTCGTTTACGACGATGACGTCACTGCACGCATCGGTGTCAGCATTTCCGGACGTATCGTCGCGCTGAAAGCAGCGCCGGGCGATGCTGTAAAAGCTGGCCAAGTACTTGCAGAAATCGACTCGCCCGATGTCGGTACTGTCTACGCGGATATCAGCAAGGCACGCGCCGATGAAGAACACAAACACACCGTGCTCGAACGCGCCAAGGATTTGGCACAAGGCGAAGCCATTGCACTCAAAGATCTGGAAAGTGCACAAGCAGACTATACGCAGGCAAAAGCTGAAACAGCACGCGCCGAACTGCGTCTGAAAAATCTGAATCCCAACGGACTCGCCATACGCGGCCAACGCATCAGCCTCGTTAGTCCGATGAACGGCGTTGTCACAGAACGTACCGCGACTCCAGCATTGGAAGTCAGCCCTGGAATGTCTTCCCCGTTATTCGTCGTCACGGATCCTAAGCGTCTATGGCTGATGATAGATCTACCGGAAAAATTATTAGGACGTATCAAGCTGGGCAGTGCTGTTTCTGTTGAAAGCGATGCCTACCCCAACGAACACTTCAGCGCGAAGATCGTGCAGCTGAGCCAAGCCGTTGATCCAAATACACGCCGCGCCACCGTACGCGCACGTCTGGACAATCCCGGCGCCAAACTGTTGCCGGAAATGTTCGTCCGCGCCTCCGTGCTGCAAGATAGCGGTACCGGCGTACCGGTACCTAACAGTGCGATCGTGACGCGTGGCATCTACTCTTTTGTCTTCGTGCAGACCGCACCCGGTGAATTTCATCGACGCAAAGTCAAACTACTGACGCAAGGTAGCGATATCAGCTATGTAGGCGAAGGACTGCAAAGCGCAGAACGTGTAGTCGTCAAAGGCGCGTTATTGCTGGATGCAGAAATGAGCGCGAGCGATAGCCATGATTGATCGACTCATCGTCTTCGCGATGACGCAGCGAATGTTTGTCTTTGTACTGGTTGGTGCATTAATCGGTTTTGGTGGTTATGCATTATCAAACTTGCCGATTGAAGCTTTCCCCGATGTACAAGACGTGCAAGTGCGCGTCATCTCGCAATTGCCTGGACAAGCACCGGAAGATATGGAGCGCTCAGTCACCTTGCCGATCGAGCGCGAGATGGCTGGCATTCCACGACTCACTAACGTGCGCTCGGTCACAATGACCGGCTTGTCTATCGTTACCCTCACTTTTGCCGAGGACACAGACAATTATTTCGCGCGGCAGCAAGTAACCGAAAAACTAGCGACAGTGACGTTGCCAACAGGTGTTCAGCCGGAACTTGCACCACTCTCCACCGCCGTTGGCGAGGTATATCGCTACACCATTGAAGCCCCTGGATTATCCGACACCGAAATCCGCACGCTGCAAGATTGGACCATCCGTCCGGTTCTGCGCATGACACCAGGTGTTGCCGACGTCGTCAGCTTCGGCGGTGCCATCAAGGAATATCAAATCGAGGTTGATCCACTAGCACTGCGCAAGTATCAAATCACGCTGGATCAACTCAGTCAGGCCGTCAACAATGGCAGCGGTAGCGCTGGTGGTGGCTTGTTGCGACAAGGTGATGCATCATTGGTTGTACGTTCCGCGGGTTTGTTCAACAGTACCGAAGATATACGCAAGGTAGTCGTCGCGGCACGTCAAGGACGAGCAATCACTGTAGGCGACATTGCAACGGTACGCGCGGGGGAACGACCACGCTTCGGCATCGTCGCAGCAGATCACCGCGACAGCATTGTCGAAGGCATCGTCTCGATGACCAAGGGTGGTAACCCATCCAAGATCAATGCCGAGTTAAAGCAGCGCATCGAACAACTGCAACCTAGATTGCCAGCAGGTGCGAAGATTATCCCGATCTATGACCGTACTGAACTCGTGCGTCACACCGTCACCACCGTGGCAGAAAATCTGATCATCGGTGCCTTGCTGGTCATCGCCGTATTGGTCATATTTCTCTCCAGTTGGGTTGCCGCGTTGATCGTTGCTACCGTGATTCCATTATCACTGCTGTTCGCCTTCATCCTGATGAACGCACGCGGCGTATCCGCCAATTTGATTTCTCTTGGCGCAGTCGACTTCGGTATCATCATCGATAGCGCAGTTGTGATCGTCGAAGCCTTGATGGTACGACTGGCAGTCAAGTCTGTGCATGATGCAAATCCCATCGACGCACGCTCGCATCGTTTGAGCATTTTGTATCGCACGATGAAGGATATGTCGCATCCAGTGCTGTTTGCCAAGGCCATCATCATTCTGGCGTTCGTTCCTATCTTTACCTTCCAGCGCGTGGAAGGAAAGATTTTCACTCCAGTAGCACTGACACTCACGTTCGCCCTACTCGGCGCAGTATTGCTGACATTTACGCTAGTGCCGACCTTGCTGTCGTATGTGCTGCAACGACGCACTCTGGCCGAGAAACATAAGCCTTGGCTGGACTGGCTGCAACAACGCTATCAGCGTGCGCTGGAATACACGATGACGCATGCGAAGAAGACACTATGGATTTCCGCCATTCCCGTCGTCATTGCATTCTTGCTTGCACCGCGACTCGGCAGTGAATTCATGCCCAAGCTGGACGAAGGCAATATCTGGCTGACCATCACACTGCCCACTTCCGCCTCACTGGAAACCACCAAGGATGTCGAGCGTTTGGTACGCGCCAAGCTCATCGCCTATCCTGAGGTTGCGCACATCATTACACAAGCTGGTCGCCCTGACGATGGCTCCGATCCTAAAGGGCCTAACAATCTGGAAAGCCTGGTCGACCTCAAGCCACGCAAGACATGGCGCTTCGCCGACAAGGATGCTCTCGTTGCGAATATGTCCGCAAATCTGGCGTCTATCCCTGGTATCACGACCAATTTTTCGCAAGTTATTCAAGACAACGTAGAAGAATCGCTGTCAGGATTCCGCGGTGAAATTGTTGCCAAGATCAGCGGCAACAATCTCGATATTCTGGAAAATAAAGCATCGCAAGTTGTCGACGTCGTTCAAGGTATACGCGGTGCTACTGACGTTGAAGCCACGCGTATAGGCGGGCAAACCGAAGTCGTCGTCACACCAGATCGCATGCGTCTGGCGCGCTACGGCATCACGGTTGGTGACGTCAACACATTGGTAACGCAAGCAATGTCTGGCGTAGCCGTCACCAGTTTCTTCCAGGAAGACAAACGCTTCGATGTCGTCGTACGTATAGGCGAAAAGAACCGTAACAGCGTTGATGCCATCGGCAATCTGCAACTCGCGATACCCGGCTCTCAAGTCGGCAATGGTCCTGGCACCATCGCCCTCAGCGACGTCGCCACTATCGAAGTCAAACAAGGTGCTTCGCGCATCTTGCGTGAAGCAGGCTCGCGTAGTGTGATCGTGAAGATGAATCTGCTGGGGCGTGACCAAGGCAGCTTTGTCGAAGAAGCGCAACGCGCCGTAGCAGAGCAAGTGAAACTGCCACCAGGCTACGACCTGACTTGGGGCGGGCAATTCGAGAACTCGCAACGTGCGGCCAAGCGTCTGATGGTGATCATCCCATTGACCGTACTGTTGATTTTCTCTCTGTTGTTCTGGGCCTTCCGCTCCATGCGCCTGGCAAGTCTGGTACTCGGCATGGTGCCGTTCACACTGATCGGTGGTCTAGCTGCATTGGGCCTGTCTAATCTGCACTTGTCAGTATCTGCAGCTGTCGGCTTCATTGCGGTCGCTGGTATTTCCGTGCAGAACGGCGTCATCATGGTCGAAGAAGTCATACTGCGAGTACGCGAAGGTGCTGAGATCACACAAGCGATTGTGCAAGGTGCCGTGGTCCGTCTGCGACCGATTTTGATGACAGCACTGATGGCTGGGCTAGGCTTGCTTCCTGCCGCTCTTTCGCGCGGTATCGGTAGTGAAACCCAACGTCCATTCGCTTGCGTTATTGTAGGTGGCGTCATCACCGGTACGATCTTTACGCTGCTGATATTGCCTGTCGCGATACGTTTGTTCGGAAACTTTTCCGAAACGGGCGATAGAAAAGAAGACTACGCACCTGCCGGCCCAACACCTGCAGCGAGCAAGGAGTAAGCGACATGAAGAATCGAATATTTGAGCTAGCAATGCCATCCATTTCGGCACGCCAAAAATCAGGCCATGTTCAGCGCCGTATCGTCATCGCAGCAGCCATCAGTTTATTGGCGGGCTGCGCTGTCGGTCCCGACTACAGCAGACCTGAATTGACGCCATCAACAGGCTTTTCTCCCAAGCCACTGTCAACAGCAACAACTGCCTCGTCTGTGCCGGGAGGCAACTCGCAGCATTTTGTTTTGTCACAAGATATTCAGGCAGATTGGTGGACACTGTTTCGCTCACCACAATTGAACGCATTGGTTGAGAAAGCCTTCGCAGCCAATCCAACTATCGAGTCGGCCCAGGCTGCATTACGCGTCGCGCAGGAAAATGTCTCTGCGCAACGCGGCTTTTTCTTCCCAACAGTACAAGCCGGTTACTCGCCGGCACGCACCAAGATCGCTGGCAATCTAGGTGGTAATTCACCTGGCCTGCAAGGTAATGGCACCAACATCAGCACCACTGAAAAACCATCTTCTCCGTTCGTCGGACCGGCTATCTACAATTTCCACACGACGCAACTGACGGTGGGATATACACCTGACGTATTTGGTGGCAACCGCAGACAAGTAGAAAGTCTGGAAGCAGAAGCTAAGTATCAGAAACTGCAGCTCGAAGCTGCATACATCACCTTGGCATCCAACGTCACTGCTGCTGCCATACAAGAAGCCTTGCTGCGCGAACAGATTGCAATCCTCAATCGCATCATCGAATCCAATTCGCAATCGGTGGAATTGGTACAGCGACAATTGAAGGCTGGATACGCATCGCGACTCGATCTTTCGATGCAGCAGACCACACTGCAGCAAGCGAAAGAGCAATTACCACCTTTGCAGAAACAGTTTGAGCAAAACCGCAATCTACTGCGCGCACTTGCAGGTGGCATGCAGGATAGCGATTTGCCCGAATCCTTCGATCTAGCTTCATTGCAATTACCGGAAAATCTGCCTTTGAGCCTGCCATCGCAAGTAATTGAGCAGCGCCCAGATGTACGCGCTGCGGAAGAGCAATTACGTGCAGCCAGCGCCCAGATCGGTGTTGCACTCGCCAATCGCTTACCGCAGTTTTCTATCGATGGAACTTGGGGCGGTGCTGCCAGTCAGTTCAGCCAAATGTTCTGGAGCTCTGGACGTTTCTTTGAGCTAGCCGCAAACCTTTCCATGCCTCTGTTCGATGGTGGCGTACTGCGTCATCGTCAACGTGCGGCAGAAGAGTCGTATAAGCAAGCCGCTGCACAATACAAGGAAACCGTCATCACTTCGTTCCAGAATGTGGCTGATACCTTGCATGCGATCCACGCAGATGCCGAGTCGCTCAAGGCCGCAGCCGATGTTGCCGATACAACCAAAACAACATTGGAGCTGACTCAAAGACAGCATGCACGTGGCTACATTGATCGTCTTGCATTAAACAATGCCGAACAGGGATACCGGCAAGCGGCTTTGAACGTTGCACAAGCGCGTGCTACTCGTTTGGGAGATTCAGTTGCTCTGTTCCAGGCCTTGGGTGGCGGATGGTGGAATCGTGCTGATAAAGAGACAAAAGCAACACCAGCAGTCGCCGCAAGCACGTCACGTGACTAAGTCACTTCATTCAGTAGCGTATGCCACTGCATGAGTTTGAATTGTTTTTCGGTCGAAGCAAAGAGTAGCGTTTACGCTCTGCGCTTCGGTCTGAAAACAGTTTTATCGCCATAAAATTCAGCATTCTGTTCAGACCACCAACCCGGCACACCCAATACTGGCAGCGGTGAAAAATCAGCTGTGCTCAAACCATGGGCCAGTTGTAAAGCCACCGTCGTATCAACCCAGCGACATTGCTCTTCCAGTGCAAGATCAGATGCAGGACACTCCAGCGCCACTATCCACGCATGCCCGGTGATCGCCTTGTAGGGTGCCACCAGTTTTTCCATCAAGGCATGACCAAATAAAAACACTGCGCACTCTTGCAGAAAATCTGTGCGCCGCGCGAGGAACACATCCTCCCATTCATGCGCGCGCAAGGCGCGTACCAGATCATGATTGGATGTAATTAGCAGCGCTGCATTCTCATCGAATATCGTCGCGGCATCACGCAGCTTGCCGCGTGGTGCAATTGCCTGCTCTGCCGTCGAGCGCTCAATTTCTCGCGCTTGCAAGGCATTCAATTGAATTTTTATTTGCGGGAAAGTCAGCCAAACCAAGGCATTGAAAAAATCGTGCAGATTGTCGCGCGTAGGAACATTGGCGGTATTGCTGATAAAGGTTTCATACGCGGTATCAGGCGGCAAATCGGCTTGCAACACAAAACGAATTGGCAGCTCGCGATGATTATGCAAAGCCATGCCCAATGCGCGCCGATTCAACTCCTGACGCCAATCGCTGGCTTCTGCGATAGACATACCGACAGTACGTACACAAGCCAGCCAGGGGCGCGACCAATCGATGCTATCCAGAAATGATGGCCTCATCGATTAATCACTGTGCAGAAATTCAAAATTGAATCGCAATACTTGAAACGGCTTGAGACTCAGACGATTCGTCAGACGAACTTCCAACCTATCGTCTCGCCGCCATTCAACGGTACCAACGTTGTATTACCAAGTGGGAGTTCAGCCGGTACTTGCCATTCTTCACGTTGCAAAGTGATGGTGCCGGTATTGCGCGGCAGCTTGTAGAAGTCCGGGCCGTTGAAGCTGGCGAACTGCTCCAGTTTGTCCAGCGCGTCGGCTTGATCGAAGGCTTGCGTGTACAACTCCATTGCGTGCAGTGCGGTATAGCAACCAGCGCAACCGCAAGCATGTTCTTTCAAGCCTTTAGCATGCGGTGCCGAATCGGTGCCGAGGAAAAATTTATTGCTGCCGGAGATCGCTGCCGCGACCAAGGCTTGACGATGTATTTCACGCTTCAATACCGGCAGGCAGTAATAGTGTGGGCGGATACCGCCCTTGAAGAGTTCGTTACGGTTGTACAGCAAGTGATGCGCGGTAATTGTTGCCGCTACATGACCGTCTGCTTCTGCCACGTACTGCGCAGCATCCTTGGTGGTGATGTGCTCGAACACCACCTTCAACTCCGGCATATCGCGGCGCAATGGCTTCATCACGCGATCGATAAACACGGCTTCACGATCAAAAATATCAATCTCTGGATCGGTTACTTCGCCATGCACCAAAAACGGCATGCCAACCTTTTGCATCATTTCCAACGTTTTATAGCATTTGGCCAAATCGCTGACGCCTGCATCTGAATTGGTCGTTGCACCAGCCGGATACAACTTCACTGCATGCACGACACCACTCTCTTTCGCGCGCTGGATTTCTTCCGGCGGCGTATTGTTGGTCAAGTACAAGGTCATCAGCGGCTCGAACTGCATGCTGGTCGGCAAGGCGGCCAGAATACGGTCGCGATAGGCGACTGCTTGCGCGGTCGTGGTCACCGGCGGCTTGAGGTTGGGCATGACGATGGCGCGCGCGAATTGGCGCGCCGTATCAGGCAGGACGGAAGCGATCGTTGCGCCATCGCGCAAATGCAGATGCCAATCGTCAGGACGGGTAATAGTGATGCTGGAAGGGCGATTCGATACAGATTTCGTAGTCATGGCGGCTCTTTCTGAGAATTGCCGCTATTTTACCCGTTCACCCAATAAAAAAGCCGCCTCGGCTTTTAAGCGAAGCGGCTGAGTGATACCAAAAAGACAGGTCAATGAATGATCTTGGCTAAAAAGTCACGTGCACGATCCGAGCGCGTCGTGCCAAAAAATTCATCTTTTGTACAATCTTCAACTATCAACCCCTTGTCCATGAAGATCACGCGATTTGCCACTTTCTTGGCAAAGCCCATTTCATGCGTCACCACCATCATCGTCATGCCCTCTTGCGCAAGGCCAACCATGACATCCAGCACTTCATTGATCATCTCTGGATCAAGTGCCGAAGTCGGCTCATCGAACAACATTGCAATCGGGTCCATAGACAAGGCACGCGCAATCGCCACACGTTGCTGCTGACCGCCGGATAACTGACCGGGAAATTTATCCTTCTGCGCAATCAGACCAACGCGGTCCAGATATTTCAAACCGCGCTCGGTGGCATCTGGCAGGCTGCGCTTCAACACTTTGACTTGTGCCAGCGTCAGGTTTTCGCTGATCGATAGGTGCGGGAATAATTCAAAGTTTTGAAACACCATGCCTATGCGTGAACGCAGGCTGGATAAATTGGTCTTCTGATCGCCAACCGAAATACCATCTACGGTGATTTTCCCCTGCTGAAAAGGCTCCAGCCCGTTCACGGTTTTAATCAGCGTTGACTTACCGGAACCGGATGGGCCACACACCACAACCACATCGCCCTTGGCGACTTGTGTTGTGCAGTCGGTCAGTACTTGGAAAGCCCCGTACCACTTGCTCACGTTTTCCAATTCAATCATGTTCTTATCCTTATCGAATGATGGCAAACCGTTTTTGCAACTGCTTGACGCCCATCGAGAGTGCAAAGCTCAGCACAAAATAAACGACGGCAACAAACAGATACATCTCAACTACGCGACTGTCACGCTGCGCAACCTTGACTGATGCGCCAACGAAGTCGGTCACATTCAGCAGCGAGACCAGTGACACATCCTGGAACAGCACGATGGTTTGTGTCAGCAAGATCGGCAACATATTGCGGAAGGCTTGCGGCAACACGACCAGTTGCATCGATTGCCCGTAAGTGAGACCCAGCGCATAACCGGCATTCACCTGCCCTTTGGAAATACTCTGTATCCCGGCGCGCATGATTTCGCAAAAATACGCAGCCTCAAACAAAATGAAAGTGATGTACGCCGAGCGATCCGCGCCGAGTTGGACTGGCCGTTCCGATCCCGTGATCTTTTGCAAGATGATAGGCATCAGGAAATAGAACCAGAAGATCACCAACAGCAATGGAACCGAACGCATCAAATTCACATACGCAGCCGCGATCAGGGACAGCGTCTTGAAACGTGACAATCGCGCCATCGCTAATACCGTACCGAATATCACGCCGCCTATTGTCGCCACCACCGTCAATTGCAAGGTGTACTGCAAACCCGTCAATAGATAAGGCCAGGTGCGCGTGATAATTTCAAAATCGAGATCACCCATGTTTGCCTCCCGCGATATAACCCGGGATAGCAACACGTCGCTCGATCAAGGCCATCACGCGATTGGCTGTCATCGCAATGATCACGTAGATCAACGTCGCCGCACCGAAGGCTTCGAAATAACGGAAGGTCATCTCGCCCATTTCACGTGTGCGGAAGAACAGTTCGACTAAACCGATCGAATACGCAACTGCAGTATTTTTGATCAGATTCATCAATTCGGATGTAAGCGGCGGAATGATGATGCGATACGCCATCGGCAACAGCACGAAGCGATAGGTTTGCATGGTCGTCAAACCCAAGGCATAGCCCGCATAGCGCTGACCACGTGGCAAGGCTTGAATCCCTGAGCGCACTTGCTCGGCAATCCGTGATGAAGTAAAGAAGCCGAGACAGACAACCGCCGTGACGAATTGGTGCTCAGTCGGATCAAGCGTGATGACCCAGGCTTTCACCGCTGGCACCAAACCCGGCACGACGAAATACCAAACGAAGAATTGCACCAGCAAGGGAATATTGCGGAACAATTCAACGTAAGCACCGCCTAGGCGTACCAGCCAACTCTTCTCGCTAGTACGCGCCACGCCGACGATCGAGCCGACCACGAAGGCGAATATCCACGCAAAGAAAGCCACCGCCAGGGTCCACCATAGCCCCGACAGCAAACTTTCTGCCCATGTGCCATCGCCATCAGGAACCTGCTCCAGAAATATGCTGAAATCCATCGCCGCTCCCCTAGATCAATGCAGACCGCAAGATCGTCATGCGCTTACACGCCTTTGTCGCTCGGATTTTTGAATGCGTCCTGAATCGGCTGCGTCATAGGGAAATTCAAATTCATTCCTTTTGGTGGAATCGGGCTGGTAAACCATTTAGCGTAAATCTTGTTGATCTCGCCCGACTTCATGACTGCGACTATCGACTTATCAACCAAGGTTTTGAATTGCGGATCATCCTTGCGCAACATCATGCTGTACGGTTCTTCGCTCAAGGACTCCGGCAATATCTTGTAGTCGCCTGGACGTTTTGAATTGGCAATTTGCCCAGCCAACAAGACGTTATCCATGACAAAGGCAACGGCTCTGTCATCCGCCATCAGCAAGAAGGCTTCTGCATGATCCTTGCCGTAGATTTCTTTCACCTGCACATTCTCGGTTTTCTTGTAGCCCTTCAACAGCGGCACCGAGGTAGTACCTGAAGTGGTAGAGATAGTCTTGCCATTGAGGTCAGCCAACGTATTGATGTTTGAAGTCTTTTTCACCGCTGCCGTGACATTGATCACGAAGTAATTTGGACCGAAAGACACCTGCTCCTGCCGCACTTTGGAATTGGTCGTCGAGCCGCACTCCAGATCAATAGTGCCGTTGCGCAACAGTGGAATACGATTGCTCGATGTCACCGGCTGCATCACAACCTTGAGATTGGGCAACTTCAAATCTGCTTTGACTGTATCGACTATCTTCATGCACAGATCGACCGCATAACCTATCGGTTGTTGCTTGTCATCAAGAAATGAAAATGGAATCGACGACTCGCGATAGCCTATCGTGATGGAATTCGTTTCCTTGATTTTTTTCAACGTCCCGGTCAGTTCTTGCGCTTGCACTGCAGGCGCTGCCGCTACCAAAGTTCCTGCACCGAGTGTGATTGCAAGTAAGGTCTTCAAATTCATGGTGTCTCCTCAAAACGTGTCGTCAATATTTTTAAACGTATCTGGCAAATTTCAGGCCAGCTCATTTTTATTCCTGCAAAGGCAAAAATCTAATGCGTATTTTCAATGATTTTCATCTATGGATACAAGCCACGCATTTCGCGTGCCTGTAATACGCGCGTACAGCCAACAATAAATGCCGCCGTACGCAGCGACACTTTCTTCTCTTCTGCCAAGGCCCACACAGCAGCAAATGCTTCACGCATGATACGCGTCAGACGTGAATTGATTTCATCTTCAGTCCAGAAGAAGCTAGAGAAATCCTGCACCCATTCAAAGTAACTGACCGTCACACCACCCGCATTAGCAATTACATCCGGCACGACTAATATACCTCTGTCGTGCAGAATATCATCGGCTTCCGGCGTAGTCGGGCCATTTGCACCTTCCAGCACGATGGAAGCCTTGATCTGATGCGCATTGCTTTCGTTGATTTGCTGTTCTAGTGCAGCCGGCACCAGAATGTCGCAATCCAGCGCCCAGAATTGGGACGCATCCTGCAATTCGTCCGCATCGGGGAAACCAGCGACACTGCCGTTCTTCGTAACATAGGCCTGCAATGCCACGATATCGAGGCCACTCGCACGCACCACGGTGGATGCATGATCCTGTACTGCCACGATCTTCGCACCAGCCTCAAAGAAAAGCCTTGCAGCAACACCACCAACATTACCAAGGCCTTGCACCGCAATCCGAGCACCCTGAATATCCAAACCACGCTTGGCTGCCACTTCGCAACCGACAACAAACACACCGCGCCCCGTTGCATCATGCCGTCCCAGACTACCCCCCAATGAAATCGGCTTGCCGGTCACCACACCCGATGCGGTACTGCCCTGATTCATCGAATAGGTATCCATCATCCACGCCATGATTTGCTCATTGGTGTTGACGTCTGGTGCCGGAATATCCTTGTTGGGACCGATGATGATATTGATCTCGCTGGTGTAGCGCCGCGTCATGCGTTCCAGCTCGGCTTTAGACAGCGTTTTAGGGTCGACGCGTATGCCGCCTTTGGCACCACCATAGGGCACGTTCACCGCAGCGTTCTTGACGGTCATCCAAGCTGACAAGGCCATCACTTCCGACAATGTGACATCTTGATGAAAACGTACGCCGCCCTTGCCGGGACCACGCGAAGTATTGTGCTGTACGCGATAACCCTCAAAATGCGCCACCGTGCCATTGTCGCGCTCAATCGGCACGTCGACGATCAAAATACGCTTGGGTCGCTTGAGCGTTTCCACCCAGCGCGCAAGCGAACCGAGATACGGCGTAACGCGATCGATTTGTTCAAGATAGACACCCCACGCACCAATACCGGATGGGGTCAGATAGGAAGGCAGTTCATGCTGGCTGGACATCGAGAATACGCTCCTGAAGTTTTCAAACTAGTGCCATCGACGATGGCATCAAGAAAAACCCGGGTAATTCTATGCAAGCTCATTCATGCTTAAAGCATACGGAACATCTTATGCCAATCGTTGATGACTTCGGGAAAAATTTCTATGTGGTCTGCCGGCTAAATCTCTTCCTGTAGAGCATCATGGGTAGACGAAGTTCCATACGTCTGCCATTAACTTAATACAAATCGAAAGGCAGCTTGGACGGCGCATTCTCTGTGGTGACTTCACCATCCTCTGGCAAAGGCGATGCCAGCTCGTCATCCTGTCGTACTTGTTGGCGCATCCACATTTGCGCATAAGCGCCATCGGCTGCCAGCAATTGCATGTGCGAGCCACGCTCGACGATGCGACCACGATCCAGGACCAATATCTGCTCTGCATCGGCTATTGTCGACAGGCGATGCGCAATGATCAGTGTGGTCCGGTCTTTTGCAATTTCCTTGAGCTGCGCCTGTATCGCCTGCTCAGACTTGGAATCCAGTGCCGACGTCGCCTCATCAAAAATCAAAATCGCAGGATGTTTCAGCAAAGTACGCGCAATCGCCACGCGCTGCTTTTCACCACCAGATAATTTCAAGCCGCGCTCACCAAC
This sequence comes from Pseudomonadota bacterium, assembly GCA_040390795.1. GTDB lineage: Bacteria > Pseudomonadota > Gammaproteobacteria > Burkholderiales > Burkholderiaceae_D > Oxalicibacterium. The sequence goes on from JAZJXV010000023.1 coordinate 42,213, forward strand.
CATCGTGGCATAGCCGTCAGGCAAGGATTCAATGAAATCATGGATATAGGCAGACTTGGCGGCAGCAACAATCGCCTCCTTGCTTGCTCCCGGTTTACCGTAAGCGATGTTGTATTCAATCGTATCGTTAAACAGCACTGTATCCTGCGGCACGATACCTATCGCCTGGCGCAAAGAGGCTTGCGTAACATCCCGCACATCCTGCCCATCAATCAGAATCGCACCCTTGTTCACGTCATAGAAACGGAACAGCAAACGCGACAAGGTGGACTTACCGGAACCGCTGTGTCCAACCACCGCTGTCGTCGTACCGGCCGCTATCGTGAAATCGACATTAAACAATATCTGTCGCTTCTCTTCATAGCTAAAATCGACATGCGAAAAACGCACTTCAGCACCGTCGGTCACGAGTGCTTGCGTATCGGGCTTGTCAGCGATTTCACGATGTTGATCGAGCAACGCAAACAGGCGCTCCATATCAGCCAGACTTTGCTTGATCTCGCGATAAATCACACCAAGAAAATTCAATGGAATATACAACTGGATCATGAAGGCATTCACCAACACCAGATCGCCCAAAGTCATTGTGCCATTGATCACACCTTGCGTTGCGCGCCACAGTATCAAGGTGACGGCTATCGCAATGATGCTCGATTGCCCGGTATTCAATAGCGACAAGGATGTTTGCGATTTGACGGCCGCTGTTTCGTAACGCTTCAAGCCTTCGTCGTAACGCTTAGCTTCGTAATCTTCATTACCGAAATATTTGACTGTCTCGTAATTGATCAACGAATCAATCGCCTTGGTATTTGCCTTGGAATCGAGATCATTCATCGTGCGGCGAAAGTGCGTACGCCACTCCGTCACCACAACAGTGAATGCAATATAGCTGACCAGCGCCATGCCAGTAATCACTGTGAACCAGATATCGTAATGCAGCGCCAGATAGCCAAGCACCAATGCGATTTCAATCAAGGTCGGCAGTATGCTGAACAGCGTGTAGGAAATCAGCGAGGAAATGCCTTTGGTACCGCGCTCGATATCACGCGTCATGCCGCCAGTCTGACGATTCAAATGGAAACGCAAAGACAAGGAATGCAGATGGCGGAATACCTGTAACGCAATTGTGCGGACTGCGCGCTGCGTAACCTTGGCAAAAGTGTATTCGCGTAACTCGGTAAATAATGTAGTCGACAAACGCAAGGCACCGTAAGCCACCAATATACCGAGCGGCAGCACCAACAAAGCTTGCGCGCTGCCCGGATTAATTGTCAGGCTATCAATCAAACGTTTCAACACCAGCGGTACACCGACGTTGGCGACCTTGGCTCCTATCAAAAACACCAAAGCGAGCGCGACTCGCCACTTGTATGTCCACAAGTAGGGAAACAGGGTCTTGAGCGTGCTCCAGTCGCTACGATTGCTGGATGGTGGAGCTGGCTCGGATGAAGCGGAAGAACGGCGCATGGGGCAAGGTTTGGTCAGATGGTTTATGCTTCGGGTTCAGGATTGTAGCGGTTAAAGAAATTATCCACAGGAGACAACATGGCAAGTGAACACCACACAGACCTGCCCGCAGGGAAGATTCCACAAATGCGCGTCGTACCGATGCCGCAAGATGCCAATATGCACGGCGACGTATTCGGCGGCTGGATCATGGCACAGGTCGATTTGGCCGGTGCAGTATGTGCAACACGCCGCGCCAATGGCCGCGTCGTTACCATCGCAGTGAATTCGTTTTTATTCAAACATCCGGTATTCGTCGGCGATCTGCTGTCCATCTATGCCGAGATCGTCAAAGTAGGCAATACCTCGATAACAGTGAATGTGGAATGTTATGCAGAACGCAATCGTCTGGATGTGGAAATCGTAAAAGTGACCGAAGCAACGCTTACCTATGTTGCGACAGACAGTAATCGCAAAGCACGACCATTACCACCGGCTATCGCACCACATAAATAAATTCTTCTTTTGATAGTTGCGCCATTCCTGCCTATGCAGGAATAACGCAACTGTCTATCAAGCTGTAACCTTCTCATCTCGCAGTTCACGTCGCAAGATTTTGCCTACATTCGATTTCGGCAATTCGGTACGGAACTCTATCCATTTCGGTTTCTTGTAACCGGTGAATTGTTCCTTGCAATAAGCCATCAAGGTTTCTTCAGTCAAAGCTGGATCTCTACGCACTACGTATAACTTGACAGCCTCGCCCGTGTGTTCATCCGGTACTCCTATGCAAGCGCATTCCAGCACGCCAGGATGTGCGGCGACCACGCCTTCTATCTCGCTTGGATAGACATTGAAGCCGGAGACTAGAATCATGTCTTTCTTGCGATCGACAATCTTTGTATAGCCACGCTCATCCATCACGCCAATATCACCAGTCTTGAAGAAACCATCTTCCGTCATCGACTGTGCCGTCTCGATAGGATTGTTCCAGTAACCAGCCATCACTTGCGGACCTCGGATAGCGATTTCACCGGCACCGCCGTGCGGCACTTCATTGTCATTGCTATCGATGATCTTCAGCTCGGTTGACGAAACCGGCAAACCTATCGTGCCGGAAAACTCGTTTGAAGTAACAAGATTGGCCGTCGCAACTGGCGAGGTTTCCGACAAACCGTATCCTTCGCAAATAGCGCAGCCTGTCAACGCCTTCCATTTGTCATTGACGATCTGTTGCACTGCCATGCCGCCACCGTTACACAGCATCAGTTCGGAAAAATCGACCTTGGCAAAATCAGGATTATTTAACAAACCGTTGTACAAGGTATTTACCGCCGGCAGGAAGTTCACCTTGTACTTCATCAACTCCTTGATGAAGCCGGGAATGTCGCGCGGATTCGGAATCAAGAGATTCGTGACGCCCAGATGTGCACCCAGCATGCCGCACGTCGTCAATGCAAAGATATGGTACAGCGGCAACGCACAGACGAAGATCAATACCTTGTCCTTGGGTAGCTTGTTCAAGGCAGGCGAAATCCACGCTTCGTTTTGCAGCACATTGGCGATGATATTGCGATGTGTCAGCATCGCGCCTTTGGCGGTGCCTGTCGTGCCGCCGGTGTATTGCAAGAAGGCGAGGTCTTGATGGCCCAGCGTCTGCTTTTGCAAGGTCATCCCTTCTGCCTGCTTCAACACATCCTTGAAGGTAACGGCATACGGCAAGGTGTAAGCAGGCACCATTTTCTTCACATGGCGCACGACAAAATTAACGATCGCGCCCTTCACGCCGCTAAACATATCGCCCATCGATGCCACGATGACATGCTTGACCTGTGTACTGGCGATGACTTTTTCCAGTGTGGAAGCAAAGTTCTCCAGGATGATGATAGCTTCCGCGCCGGAGTCGGTTAGTTGATGCTCTAACTCACGCGGTTTGTATAGAGGATTGACGTTGACGACGACGTAACCGGCACGCAGGACTGCGGCAATGGCAATCGGATACTGCAATATATTCGGCATCATCAAGGCTACGCGTGCGCCTTTTGCCAAACCTATGCTTTGTAACCACGCACCCAGCTCTCTGGAAAAAACATCCACCTCACCATACGTGAGGGATTTGTCCATGCAAATGCAGGCTTTACGGTCAGCGAATTTCTTGAATGACTCATCCAGCAATTCAACCAAAGAACCATATTGATTGGGATCGATTTCTGCCGGTACGCCTTCTGGATACGACTTTAGCCAAAACTTGTCCATTTTCACCTCTAGTCTTTTTTGTTGTGAGAGTGATTGCCGTCAATGTTACTCAGGTAAGTCGATGCTATCGGGCAGCGCGTCTATGTGCAAGCATTTTGATTGAAGATCCCATGCCCTCTTTGACATACATCAATGATCACGCTCGCCTTTCACCGCCCCGCATGCGTGATCGTAGAAGCAGGTGCCGCCAACTTTGTTAATTTCTGATCTCGCTCTTGTTTGCTCAACGCCGCCAGTGCTATCACCGAGCGGTAAAAATCGGCAAAATCCTTTTGCTCACGCAACAAGGCACGGAAGCCAGGGACGAAATCATGATACGTCGCAATCGAGGCCAGATGCGCATTTGACAAAGGCTCGGCAAACCAGCGGTCGTAACCTGAGTATCCATCCCACGAGACTTTTAAGGTCTGATATTCATTTTGCAGTGCAGCGAAAATTTCTTTCTTGCGCGTCCGCTTCTCTGCATCGCTCACATCATCGGCATAGTTGTCGACCAGCTTCTGACGATACGTCAGCAACAAGGCGACAAATTGTTTTTTACGCTGCGCCAAATCAGCATACAGCAGTCGCGTTTTTTCATCGCTATGCGTTGCCAGCCAACGCTCGACACCGATCTCTTCTACCGTCGTGGCAAACGACTCATTGAATTGACTATCGTCTTTGACATACACGATCTGATGCGCCAGCTCATGAAAAATCAGTCGCGCCACCTCGCCATCAGGGAAGCGTATAAACGTGGACAAGACCGGATCCTTGAACCAACCCAAAGTCGAGTAAGTAGGTACGCCTATGATTTGCACGTCATAACCATCAGCGCGCAGACTTGCAGCAAAATCCTGCGCATCGCCCTTGCTGTAATACCCGCGATAATTAACGCAACCAGCAACCGGGAAACACCATTGCAATGGCTGCATAGACAATTCTGGTGTCGCCACCACATTCCATACGGCAAATGGTCGATGCAAATCAGCATAGTTTTTATAACTGGCGTTATCCGGTAGGCCGAGATCTTCCACGGCAAATTGGCGCATCTCCTTGACCTTGGCAAGCCGCTGTTTAAGCTTGCCATCCACCTCTGGATCAAGCAATAAATCGTCTATCGGTCTAGCCGCAGCAAGCAAGGAGGACTGCCCATGCGTGGCTTGCGCGTAGTAACTTATTTGCGCACAACCACTGATCAACAAGGCGCTGCAAATCAGCATCCATGTCTGCCATCGATATATTGTTTTACGGACAGGCAATGGCGGCGAACTATTCATTATTCCAATTTAATAATGTAATAAGGGAATACGTATTGCTATGAGCAAAACCATCTTGCACCAGAACATGGCACGCTCTGTCATATTTTTCGAAAATCTATTCTATTACGACGTAGCCATCGTTACGCACTCTGCACAGTTGGCGTAAGATAGACAATTCTCGCAGTACAAATCAAGCAACAGTTGTCGTAAAACAAAACGACGAGCTGGCAGCAAGCAATACGCCTCAAAAATGTGGAGACACCATGAAGTTGATTGATCCCATCATCCAGTTTCACAACGAATTGCAAGCAATTCGTCATGAAATTCACGCACATCCTGAGCTGTGCTTTGAAGAACGCGACACTGCTGAGCTGGTCGCAAAAAAATTGACAGAATGGGGCATACCCATTGTGCGCGGCATGGGCGTTACCGGCGTCGTCGGCATCATCAAGAATGGCAACAGCAAGCGTGCAGTCGGCTTGCGTGCCGACATGGATGCCTTGCCGATACAGGAACTCAACACCTTTGCTCACGCCTCCAAGAATCAGGGAAAGATGCACGCTTGCGGTCACGACGGCCATACTGCGATGCTTTTGGGTGCTGCGCATTATTTGTCGCAACACAAAAATTTCGACGGCACCATCTATCTGATTTTTCAACCGGCGGAAGAAGGCGGTGGCGGTGCGAAGCGCATGATAGACGACGGTTTGTTTGAGCAATGCCCAATGGAAGCTGTATTCGGCATGCATAACTGGCCCGGCATTGCAGTTGGTCAATTCAGCGTGACGCCCGGCCCAATGATGGCGTCGAGCAATGAATTCGAAGTCATCGTCAGCGGCAAAGGTGCGCACGCAGCACAACCGCATAAAGGCATCGACCCCATCATGGTGGCAGTGCAGATTGCACAGAGCTGGCAAACCATCATCACACGCAACAAGAGTCCTATCGATGCCGCAGCATTATCGATCACGCAAATCCACGCCGGCAGTACTACGAATGTGATTCCGGACGATGCAACATTGGTCGGCACGGTGCGCACCTTCGATCTGAAAGTATTGGATTTGATAGAAACACGCATGCGCGCAATCGCAGAGCACACCGCACAAGCGTTTGATGCAACGGTCAAATTCAACTTCCGACGCAACTATCCACCGCTAATCAATCACGAAAAAGAAACTGCATTCGCAGTCGAAGTCATGCAGTCCATCGTCGGTGTCGACAAGGTAGACCCAAAAGTTGAGCCGACCATGGGCGCAGAAGACTTTGCCTTCATGCTGCAAGACAAACCCGGCTGCTATGTATTCATCGGCAATGGCGAAGGCGATCATCGCTCGGCTGGACACGGCCTGGGTCCATGCAATTTGCATAATCCTAGCTATGACTTCAACGATGATTTATTGCCTATCGGCGCGACCTATTGGGTGCGCTTGGCAGAGACTTTCTTGAAGCAGGCATAAAGCAATTTTCTGCGCCGAATAAACCCGGCGCAGAAAAAACCACTACTGATTAAGCAAGAATAGCAACGGCCTGTTGACCGTAACTAATCAGATAACCACCATTCTGCTGCTGCCAATCACGCGCAGTTGCTGCATCGGCAAACCAGTTCTGCTGGTAGTCGCCAAACATACCCAGTTCCAATCGATAGCGATCCAATATTGCCGTTGGCATCGCATCGATCTGGTTCTTGCACACTTCCCACGCAACAAAGCCAAGTTCCTTCGCCAGCGTATGCAAGATATGTTTGAGTTGTACCGTCTCACGCACGGCATACAGATCGGTGACACGCAATTCCGGCATGATCTTCATCGCGATGATGCGCCTCAAAACGGGCAATGCTTTGCTGGGTTCACTGGCTTGCGCACTACGCAACAAACGACGCGCATATCTGCGTAAAAAATCGCTATTGGAAAGATTGCTGCCGAGATTGTTATGGGAGTCGTTGCCGACGGGGAGAGATGTGGACCACATGACGTTCCTTTCATATTGTCGTTTCTCGCTACGACATCAAGGTTTAACGTGCGGTTTTTTGCTGCTTAGTTGCAGCTGCTCCGAACTGAAAAATCACAAGAAACAGGTGCATCGGCTTTTGCGAGAACAGGCACCCTGTCATGCCTGCCGCCATTTTAACGTAAATTGAAGGTAGTCTGCTAGCGTAACAAATTGATATCGCCGTACCAGGCCTCTACTGTTTCACCCGTGTTGTCGGTATCGGTCAGTACACCGACGCCTATCAACTTGCCTGGTTTTTCGCCAAAGGCTTTTTCATAATCGGCAACGATATCGCGTGTAAAACTGTGCCATTCGCCTATGCCTTCACGGCCGCTTTCTGCCACCACCATCTTGACGCGATTGCTGCGCGCATTCGGAATCACTGTGCCTATCGGTGCTTTACGTCCCCAGATATACATCAGCGTCGCATAAGGAACTTCTCGCCCCGTGAGCAAGCGTGCCGTTTCAAACATGATCTGGTCGGAGAAAGGCAAACTATCCTTGTCGCCATCGAAGCCCAGAATGATGCGCGCAGGTGCATCCTCCAAACCGCGATCGTAATTATTCGCCGATTCGACCAGACCGTTGATGCGCCACTTCCAGTTGATCATCAAATCCGGCATGGGATCGATATCCACTTTTTGCATCAAACCCGATGCAGCCTTGGCCGCACGCGCATGCAATACCGTTGTTCCATTATCGTCAACCAGAGAATATTCAGTCAGCTTCTTGTTGCGATGAATGACCATCGACTCCCAAGCTGATGGCATGCTGCCTGGCGCACCTTCAGAGAAATGAACGATACGCGTATTGACCGAAGCAGATGCAGAATCAGTATCGACTGGCACTTGCGCGCAACCGGCAAGAATGGATAGCAATGCAATTGTGGAAATTAATTTCATGTTCTTGTCATCATGGTTACGCTTGCCACATGCAAAGCGTACTTGTTTCGGTGATTCGCACTAGATGGCAAGATGATTGTTGCTATGCCTTACTCTGCTTCGTGCATTGAATCGTATATTGTCCGCGCTGCCATTCATCGCTATCGACTAGCGGCGCGCTCGTATCTGCGATGAACTGCCAACGCATTTTATGATACTTCGCCACGCTCTCGCGATGTGCGACGCTGACTATCGCTGCTTCCGGCAATTCTTGCACGATTAATTGATAGACCAGATCTTCCGTTTCCGTATCCAGCGCACTACTTGCCTCATCCATGAAGAGTACATCCGGCCGCGTCAGCAAGGCGCGTACAAAAGCGACACGTTGCTGTTCACCAGGAGACAAACGCTGACTCCAGTTATCGACATGATCGAGTTGCTGTTTCAGATGCGGTAATTTGCACAGGTCAAAATAATGTTGAATCGCCAGATCTGTATACGTTTTTTCACCAGCCGGATAAGCGACCGCAGCGCGTAAGGTGCCGATAGGAAGATAACTTTTTTGCGGTAGAAATAGCAGCTTCCAGCTTTTCGGAATTTCGATATTGCCACTACCGTAAGGCCAAATTCCGGCAATCGCGCGCACCAGCGTTGACTTGCCGCAACCGGACGGTCCTGCAATCAAAATGTGCTGACCGGCCTGGATATCGACAGTCAGCGCAGTCGTCAATGGCTGTCCATCCGGCAAATTCAATGTGAGGCGATCAATCAAAATCGCGCCTACATTATTCGTCTCTACCTTCACGCCATCTATATCCACTTGTGCAACATCGACAGCCGTATGAAATCCAGCCAGACGATTGACGCTGGCCTTCCATTCAGCCAAGTCGGTAAAGGCAGAAATGAACCATGATAAGGCTCCCTGCACTTGCCCAAAAGCCGAGCTGATTTGCATCAAGCCACCCAGCGTGATTGCGCCGGAAAAATAGCGCGGCGCAGCCATCAGGAAGGGGAAGATATTGGCGAATTGCGAATAGAAAGTGGAAACCAGATTCAAGCTCTTGGTAGTGCGCATGATGCCCCACCAGTTATCGCGTATGCGTTGAAAGCGATCATTCAGTTGCACACCCTCTTCGCCTTCGCCGCGATATAGCGCTACCGCTTCGGCATTCTCACGTACCCGTATCAGGCCGAAACGAAAATCTGCTTCGAAGCGTTGACGCAAATAATTCTTGCTGACCAAAGGCCAGCCAACCAAACCAACGACCACTGATCCGATACCGGCATAGGCAATCGCAAACCACACCATGTAACCAGGTATCGTTATTTCCTGCGAAGCAAGCATGAATGAAATCGGCCCACTGACTGCCCACAAGATACCAATGAAGGAAATCAGCGTGACGACGCTAGATAGAAAACCTAGCGACAGTGATAAGGTTCCGGCGGTAAGAAGGTTTAAATCTTCTGCGATACGTTGATCCGGATTATCTGCGGTGTGTGTTTGTTCGATCCGATAGTAAGCCTGATGATTCAGCCAGCGCGCCATGTACTGCTTGGTCATCCACATACGCCAGCGCATTTGCAGCGCTTGCGTCAGGTAGATGCGATAAATGGCAACGGCGATGAAGATGAAGGCAAGATAAGTGAAACGCCACAACTGCTCGGTAAATATCTTGTAATTCTTCGTCTCCAGCGCGTTATAGAACTCGCGATTCCAGGTATTGAACAATACCTCGAGGTAGACCATGCCCAAGGCAAGCGCAACGATAGTGAACAGCAATCCGCGCGCACGCCATTTTTCTTCCGATACCCAATAAGGTTGAATCAAACGCCAGACGGCGCGCCAATCGATACGTTCTTTAGGCATGATGAACCATGGAGTAAGACAGTCTGAGTATTATCAGGAAGAACATTGTTCGGAGTTGAAGCAAGTAGACCGATAAAACGGACAAATGTTCATATCGGTACGCAATATTGCCGCGTGCTTAGCCAGGCAATTGATCTGCTGCTTTGCCTAAACGCTGACCGGGATTGCTTTGTTCCAGCGCCAGCAACACGGCCGATTGATCGGCTTGTGGCGCACGCTGCAACACGCTTTGATAGTTTTCTGTCACCAGCTCTGTCACTGGCAAACGCAAACCGGCGTTGGATGCCGCGATCAAGACGTTTTCCAAATCCTTGAACTGACTCTTGACCTGACCACCCGGCAGGAAGTTACGGTCCAGCATGCGCTGACCATGCACTTCCAGTATCCGGCTTTCTGCAAAACCGCCGCGTATCGCCGCACGCACTGCAGTCGGATCGGCACCGCCGGCCTGCGCCAGCAACAAGGCTTCCGCCACGATATTCAAGGTACCGCCAACGATCAATTGATTACACAGCTTGGCGATCTGACCACAACCGGCAGGACCAACCAGCGTCGGACGCCCCATCACGGTCAACATCGCTTCTGCATCGGCAAAGTCTTCAGCGCTGCCACCAGCCATAATCGCCAGCGAACCTGCTTGCGCACCAACCACACCACCGGAGACCGGCGCGTCGATAAAGCGCACGCCAGCCGCAGCCAATTTGGCATGCACTTCCTGCGCTTCGGATTGACGGGTCGAGCTCATATCCACGACCAGTGCACCACGACGCAAACCCGGCAAAGCAGCGTCTATCACCTGCGCCACAATCGGGCCAGCTTCCAGCATCGTGATCACGATATCGGCTTCACGCACGGCATCCGCCACCTGCTCCGCTACTTTTGCACCCAGCGGCGCGAGCTCATCCGCCTTGCTGCGTGTACGGTTCCATGCGGTGATCTCATAGCCTGCCTGCAACAAGCGGGTTGCCATAGGCTTGCCCATCAGGCCTATGCCCAAAAAAGCGATGACAGGTTTCATGATCGGTTTGGATGCAGACTGATTCAATTCAAACTCCTTTATGCGCAAGATTTTCACTGCATAATGGCGCATTCCCCCCACAAAAAGCAACTGCCATGTCGATGCACGAAATCCAGCCACTTCTGACTACACGCATGCAATTGGGCGAGTGCCCGTTGTGGCATGCGCAGGAAGCGGCTTTGTACTGGATAGATATCGATGGATGCGCCGTGCATCGCCACATTCCAGCCAGTGGTACGCATCAGCAGTGGGCGATGCCATCCGAGCCAGGTTGTATTGCGATTAACGCTGCCGGTGGTCTGCTCGTTGCCTTGCGCTCTGGCCTCGCATTACTGGATACCGTTAGCGGGAAACTGACAGCGACCGCTGCTGCGCCTTACGATCCAAAAACCACCCGCTTCAACGATGGTCGCTGCGATGCCGCCGGTCGCCTGTGGGTAGGTTCAATATATGAACCACGCGATCATCCGAATGCTGCGTTGTACTGCATTGAGCACGGCACCATACGCGATAGTGGCAAGCGCGCAACCGTATCGAATGGCGTTGCCTTCAGCCCCGACAACAAAACCCTGTATCACGCCGATACCACCACACATCGGATCTTCACCTACGAATACGACCTTGCTACCGGCAACATTGCAGGCAGCCGCTTGTTGAAACAATTCTCGACAGACAAATTGAATAATTACGGCGGCCGCCCGGACGGTGCTACCGTCGATAGCGAAGGCGCTTACTGGTGCGCGATGTATGAAGGCGGAAGAATTCTGCGGCTGTCGCCTACAGGTGAAGTACTGAATGAAATTACTTTACCGGTACGCTGCCCGACCATGATGGCTTTCGGCGGTGATGATTTACGCACGCTCTATATCACGACAGTCAGCAAGAATCGCCCTGCGGCCGAATTGGAACAATATCCTTTGTCAGGTTGTGTATTGAGCATACGTGTCGATGTACCCGGCCTGCTTGAACACGCATATCTCGTTTAAATCTACTCCAGGCCACGATGAGCAAATTCATACTCGCGATCGATCAAGGCACAACCAGTTCACGTGCAATTCTGTTTAATCATGACGGACAAATACACGGCGTCGCGCAGCAAGAATATCCGCAGATATATCCTGAACCCGGCTGGATAGAACACGATGCGAATGCGATCTGGGAAACCCAGCTCACTGTCGCACAGCAAGTATTGAAAAAGCATCAAGTCAGCGCATCCGATGTTGCAGCCATCGGCATCACCAATCAGCGCGAAACCACCGTCATCTGGGATCGCAAAACAGGTGTACCGATCGCCAATGCCATCGTGTGGCAAGACAGACGCACCGCAGCTTTCTGCGATCAATTGCGCGCAGAAGGAAAAACCGAATTATTTCAGCAAAAAACCGGACTTCTGCTCGACTCATACTTCTCTGGCACCAAGGTCAAATGGTTGCTCGATCACACGCCGGGAGCACGTGCAAAAGCAGAACGCGGCGAACTCGCATTCGGCACTATCGATAGCTGGCTGATCTTCAAACTGTCCGGCGAACACATGACAGACAGCAGCAATGCTTCACGCACCCTGCTATTCAACATCCACACCAAGCAATGGGATGACGAACTGCTCGCCATACTGGATATTCCACGTTCGCTATTGCCGACCGTAGTCGCCAGCAGCGGCGTTACCAGTCATACACACGCGGAGCTATTCGGCAGCCCGATTCCGATTGCCGGCATCGCAGGCGATCAGCAAGCCGCCACCTTTGGTCAAGCCTGTCACAAACCCGGCATGGCCAAGAATACTTATGGCACCGGCTGCTTCATGCTGCTCAACACCGGTGAGCAAGCCATTACATCGCACAACAATTTATTAACGACCATAGGCTGGACTTTAGGTGCAGGTGCGGCTGCTCGCACCGATTACATGCTGGAAGGTGGCGTCTTCATGGGTGGTGCCATTGTGCAATGGCTGCGTGATGGTTTAGGCATCATCCAAAAATCCTCAGACGTGGAAGCGCTGGCGAGAAGCGTACCGGATAACGGCGGCGTGGTATTCGTACCTGCCTTCAGCGGCCTCGGCGCACCGTATTGGGATTCCTACGCACGCGGCACCATCATCGGCATGACACGCGGTAGCAACAAGGCGCACATTGCACGCGCCGCGCTGGAAAGCATCGCGTATCAAAGCGTCGATCTGCTGGATGCAATGAAAAAAGATGCGCAGCTTACGCTACAGGAATTACGTGTAGATGGTGGTGCAGCAAGTAATGACTTGTTGATGCAGTTTCAGGCAGATATTCTCAATGTGCCTGTCATTCGCCCCGTCATCACGGAAACCACCGCATTGGGTGCCGCCTATCTTGCCGGACTTGGCGTGTCGTTCTGGGAATCGAAAGAAGAAATTGCAGCGCAGTGGAAAATGGAAAAACGTTTTGATCCGGACATGACTGCCGATGAGCGTGCACAACGCTTGCACACATGGCATCGTGCAGTAGAACGATCACAGGCTTGGGAAAGTTAAGCTGCGTTTTCAACCTTGACTGGCAAGGTCTTGCGCAAGCGTATCTTCCAGCGCTTCACACCACCGCGTTCTAATTCATCCTGCGCACCATCGGCAAGATAACCGAGCTTTTCATAGAAACGAATCGCACGAGAGTTGTCGCGTAACACCCATAAGGTCGTACTGGGTGAAGGCGGCAATGCTGCTTCTATTGCCTGCATCAATTGAGCACCTATGCCCGCCTCCCAATACTCTGGCAAGACATAGATAGCCTGCACTTCAGATGCGCCTCGCGCATCTGCATCGACGCTGGCACCACCTGATACCCAACCTGTTACCAACCCATGGTCTTCTGCAATGAAGGTAGCGCCAGCATTTTCGGCAAGCTGCTGTCGCCACGCAGTGATGCGATTTTCTACAGAAAGGTTTGCAAGAAATTCTGCTGGGAATATTTCTGCGTAGGCGATCTGCCATGTACGCACATGAATAGTCGCAATGATTTCTGCATCATCAACAGTTGCTTTACGAATCATCGTTTAATGAGTTTATGTAACGACATACTCAAAAGACCAAAAGAACGGCCATGTTTTGAACACAGCTTTCTCGCCAAAACCGCCTATCAGTGCTTGCAGCTCTACACCGGATGGAAAATTCTTGAGGACATGATGTGTCGTGCCATTTCCAAGCGTTCGAGTCTGGAAAGTATTGCCCTCGCCATCTTGTTCAACGATAGCTGAACTACTACCTTCAACATAGCGATTGTCCAGCAACACCACCTTGGCACCGGACTTCAATCTGGAACTCAAGCCAGACAGGAATTCCCGCTGCCTTGCCTTCGGTACATGTGAGAACCAAAACCCAGCAAATGCGGCATCGAATTTTTCCTCTCTTTGCGGCAAGGCATAGGCGTCACCAACAAGAAACGCAACCTTGTCATCACGCAGGCGTTTCGTCGCGATTTCCAGTGTTTCGACAGTAGCATCGATAGCTGTGATGCCAGATGCAACTGGCGCGATAAACTGCGTCCAGTATCCAGTGCCACACGCCACTTCCAGTACATGTTTATCAACAAAATGTGATGGCAACCATTGCTCTATTTCACGCAGATCAGCTTGCCGCTCAGGCTTGAGATAAACCGCGTCATACTCTGACGCACGCGCTGCGTAATAAGGTTGCAAAGATGCGTCTGTATGCTGTACCAATTTTTACTCCTTTTTTGTTAGAGCCAGGCAATAGACAGACACTGATCACAAAAATTCCCCAGAAATTACTCCTGAGTTGCCGCTTTCGCCCTCGCCTCTTCCTGCTCTTTTTCCGCTGCGATCCACGCGGCATCCGGCACCGTACCGTTCAGGTAGTAATCGCCTATCGCACGCTCACGGAAAATCGCAGGGTTATGCGAAGCAGCCGTGCGTGCGTTGCGCCAATGACGATCAAGACGACGTGTTTCGCTGGTAGCTGATGCACCACCAACTTCAAACAACAAGGTACTAGCTTGCAATACCAGATCAATGACGATTTGCTGCGCCTGGAATGCCTTGACCTCGGTTTCTACATACAAGGCTTCATCGGCAGTATCGGTCAAACGTGCCTGATGTACTTCATCCAACGTACGCGCGATGCCTTCCACTATCGTGTCCGCGGCAAACGACAAACTTGCCAAACGACCCACCACACGTTGCACTAGCGGATCGTGACGCGGGCTGGATTCTCCCAGCACACCGAAGGCGCGTGTCTTGCGTTGCACGAAGGCGATGCCATCACGTTTAACGGCGCGACCAACGCCGGCAATCGAGGCCAGCAAAATCAATTGTAAAAATGCCTTCTGATATGACTGCGCATAACTATCTTTGCCGGTGGTACGGCGCGTAATGTGATCCGCTGCGATCTCGACGTTTTCAAATATCGTCGTGCCGCTGCCCGTCATGCGCTGACCAAAACCATCCCAATCATCCACGCGCGTCACGCCCGACGCAGTCGCCGGCAATGCCACGCTCACGCGCTCTACGCCCTCGACTACGGATGCAACGATCCAGTCGGCGTAGATGGTGCCTGTGCTGTAATATTTTTTGCCATTCAGGAGCCACTTTCCATCCTCTTGCGTGACGGTCGCACTGGTGCCGGTAACTTCCGTCAATTCAGCCATTGCATAACCGATCAATGCGCCTTCAACAATTTTCGGAAACCAGAATGCACGCACCGCTTCATCAGTGTGATTAAGACGGCTCTCCAGAAAAGCGAAATGCCCACGCAAGAGATGCGACACATTGGAGTCTGCCTCCGCCAACTCCACCAACAAACGGAAGAATTGCGAAATCGTCGCACCAAAGCCGCCATACAACTGTGGAATACGCACACGGCCAAAGCCAGCTTCACGCAACCAGCTTACCGGTTCATACGGCAATGCTCGTTCTTGTTCGCGCTGTACGGCACCGTCTGCAATGCGCGCAAAGATAGGGCGAAAATGTTGCGCCAACTCCTCATAAGTCGGCAGTGCAGGCGCAGTTTTTTGTTCGAGATGATGAATAGTTGCAGTAGCAGTATTTGTCATGATGCTTTGTTTCTATAAAAATGAATGTCCTGATGCACACAGGATGAAAATGAATCGTGCCTAGTAAGCAATATCTAATAACCGATGAATAATGCTGTGCAGCGACACATGATTTTTTTATGCGTCATGCTGCCCTCACGCGTGGATCGATGAAGCTGTAGAGAACGTCGACTGCAATATTGACAATCACGTAGATGAAGGCGATCAGCAAGGTAATGCCGACCACGACAGGCAAATCTTTGCCGCTCGCTGCCTGCACGATCAAACTGCCTATTCCTTGTCGCGCAAACAATGTTTCAACAATGACTGCGCTGCCAAACAAACTGGCGAAGAGGAAACCAGACAAGGTCACGATAGGAATCAATGCGTGACGCAAGGCATGACGCAATCGCACGCCGGCATCACTCATGCCACGCGCACGCGCTGTCATGATGAAGGGTTGTTCCAGTATGTCTTCCAGTTCTTGCCGCAATACTTGCGTCAATACCGCAACGATAGGCAATGCCAATGTCAGAGCCGGCAATACCGTAGACTTCCAGCCTTGCGTACCGGAAGCGGGGAACCAAGGCAAACGGAAAGCGAATGCCAGCAACAACAATATCCCCAGCACAAACGCCGGCATCGATGACAACACAAGCTCGGAGCCAGATGAGAATGAACGTATCCAGCGTGCGCGCTTGGCCGTCAGAAGAGATAGCGCAATCGACAACACCAGTGCAATCACTGCCGCCCAGAAAGCCAGCTGAATAGTCGCGCCGATTTGCTGGCTGATTACCTTGGCAACCGGCATACGCAGGCGATAGGACTCACCGAGGTCACCCTTGGCCAGCTTGCTTATATAGTGTCCGTATTGCGTCAGCAACGGATCATTCAGGCCGTACTCAAGACGTACCTGTGCCAGCACTTCGGCAGTCGGCATCGCATCCGGTCCACCGACGATGGCCAATGCGGTATCACCTGCCGTGACATTGATGGCGATGAAGGTCAAGGTCGCCGCAGCCCACAGCACCCCCACACCAGCCAGCAAGCGCCACAATATTCGCTTCAGCAAACTCATGGCGTCTCCTTGTCCAGCCAGACACCGATAAACAATGGCGTGTTATGTGAGGTATCAAAAATCACACCCTTCACATTGCTGCGATAGGCAATCATGTGAATGCTCTCGTAGGCAGGAATGGCCGGCACCAACTCCGTCAAGCGTCGTTGCGCCTGGCTATATAACGCTTTCAACTCGACCGGATCATTCGACTTGCGTGCACGTTCTAATACATCATCCAATTCAGGATCACGCAGACGCGAACTGTTTTGTCCTATCAGTTTTTCGCTGGCTATCGAATTGCTGTGATACAGGATGTACAAACCATCCGGTGTATTCGTATGCCAGTAACCGCCGCCCAGCGCTTCATAATCGCCGGCATAACGCCTATCGGTCGCCACGACTATCGGCACCAGTTCTATCTTCAATTCAAAGCCGACCTTGCGTGCATCGGCCTGGATTGCGACCGCAACACTATTCGGGAAGGCTGGATTCTCAGTAATCAACACAGTGGCGGACAGACGCTTGCCATCCTTGATCCGATAACCTTTATCATCCCTTGCCGTCCAGCCAGCCTGATCGAGCAGACGATTAGACTCCGCCACGTTATACGTCAGCACATCTTTAAAAGAAGGATCGTAGTAACGCGAATTGGCCGCGAGGAAATCGCCTTTCGATTGGTACTCGCCAAAGCCCGTGATCCACGCTATGCCATCACGATCGATCGCAAACGCCAGCGCCTTGCGCACTTGCACATCATTAAACGGAGCCTTCTCTACATTCAGTGTCAGGCTGCGGAATGGATTGCCCTTGCGGACCCGACTATGGAAACGTAGAGATGGATCGGCACGTATCGCTTTCGCATTCTGTGCCGGTGCATCCAGCGTGAAATCGGATTGTCCGTTCTGCAGTGCAGAATAGCGAATCATGGCTTCCGGTACGAAAGTCAGTTCGATGCGATCCAGATAAGCCGGACCTTTATGTCTGACCACTGGTGGCGCCCAGTTATAGTCCGCGCGTTTGACGAAGTTCGCACCTTGCGCACGTACATAACTTTCCAGCACGAAAGGCCCGGAGCCGATCGGATGTTCCGCGATCGATTTTGGATTTTCTTTAATCTGTTTGGGCGAAATCATGCTCAACCAGGATTGCGCCAGCACATCAAGGAAAGGTGTATACGGCTCGCTCAGCGTCGCTTCAAACGTGTACTCATCAACGATGCGACCACGTAGATAAGGACGAATATAGGCAGCAGCCAACGGCGATTTGGTCGCCGGGTCGCGCATGTGTTCCAGATTCACCTGCACGGCTTCCGCATTGAAACGAACACCGTCGCTGAACGTCACGTCATCGCGCAAATGGAAGGTATACGTTTTCCCATCTGGTGAGATGTCCCATGACTTGGCCAACCAAGGCGAGATATTCCCTTGCTCATCCTGATAAACCAGACCGTCGTACAGGATGCGACCCAACCACTGCACATTACCGTGCGAGATAGCATGGACATCGAAGGTCCCAGTATCTAGTGCCACGGTTGCGCGCAAAGTGCCGCCAGGTTTGCCTTCACTCTGCTGGTAATAATCTTCAGGTGCATAGCTGAGCAAACCATCGCGCACAGTTCCACTCCCGGCTACATTCGCTTGCTTCTGTTCGACAGGTTTGTCTGCATCACCCGACGAGCAGGCGCTCAACACACAAGCGCCCGCCAGCAAGCTGATGCGTAATAGCGCATTCAGCAAAGAGATCGATCCACTGCCTTTGGCAATCCGCATCATATTTACAGCCCTTCAGTTATTTCATTTAAAGATCAGTTAAAGATCGATTAAAAACGGAACGACGCACCAGCAAAAGCACCGAAACCATCGCCAGCATAGATCGCGCGCGTGGTGTCTAAGCCGCGCACGTTGTATTGCGGACTGATAGCCGATGCATAGGCCTTGTCAGTCAGGTTTTTCAGATCGAGGAAGACGCTCCATTTACCACCTGGTTCTTCGTAGCCAACCTTGGCACCAAAGATTGTGTAATTAGGTGCGGCCAATGAGTTGGCGTAATCAATCCACGTTTTCGAAGTGGCACGCACATTGAAGCCTGCGTAAAAACCTTTTGGATGCTGGTATTGCACTTCTGCGCTGTAGACATGCTTGGGCAGACCAGGCAATTCGTTAGCGCCGTAGATAGGATCGTTCTTGTAATGGAAGTCGTTATAGGTATACGCCTGACGCAAAACGATGTTGTCGCCGCCCTTGCCTTTCCACACACGTGCATCCAGCCCAGCTTCTAACCCTTGGTGTACTGTCGGTGAGGCATTACGCTTTTCGATATCGGTAGGTAATCCGCCCGGGATTTGCGCCGTCAACAGTTCATTGCGTACTGCAGAGCGATAAAGCGCCACACTGCCAGTGAAGGTGTCGTTACTTCCACGCAAACCGATTTCAACCGTATTCGCCTTTTGTTCGGTCAGGTTCTTTACATAATTTTGAGTAATGGGAACACCGGAGCCGGTAAAGCCCCAGGTAACTGGCGGATCAATAGAACGGCTGACGTTGGCAAACGCGACAAGTTTCGCCGCCAGCTCATAGCGCAGGCCCAAACGTGGGGCCGCATAAAGATGGCTGTATGTTGTTCCAGCGTTTGAAAGAGGAAGATCAGAGTAAAGCGTGTTGACATCACGACGTATATTCACGACAGACAATCCTGTCGATAACCAGGTACGTGGATTAAGTTGCAGTTCATTGCTGGCAGCCAGAACGGTATCGGATGAGCTGTCATACGTCGCATACTTACGTAAAGCCCCTGTGGCTCCGTTGTACGTTTTAACGCTGGAGTTAATGGCTTGCGTCCGTGTAAAGCTGATTGCGGTTTCACTTTGCAAACCGAATAGTTGCTCACTACGCAGATAGCGCAGCGATGCATTGATATCTCTCCACGTCCAATAGTTCGGTGTCCCCGTCGCCCCCGGAGCATTAACATTAAGAATCTGCGGGTAATCGTGATAAACCAAACCAAATTCGAGTTTGGAAACATCATCGATCGTATAAGTCGTTTTACTACCAATAAAAGTCGAACCAGGTTTGGTGCCATCTTGACGCCCATTAACCACGACAGGGTCGGTCTGCCTGCTATCCGCCTTCAATTGTGCGACCGTGAGTAGGCCAGGATTTTGGTGATACTCCTCACGATAACGAACAAAAAGACGTGTCTCCAACTGTGGCGTCAGGCGGAAACCAAAGTTACCGACGATGCCTTTCGTCTCGACGTTAGTATTTTGCTGATAACCGCGCCGCTCCGAGTTGCTCACACTGACGTAATAGTCGTTGTCTCCTGATTCTGATACGCCACCGACGCTCAACTGTTGTTTACGCCAGCCGAAACTACCAGCCTCAAAGCGCCCATACACGCCAGGTGATGTCCGCCCGGTATGTGTTGCCAGATTAATCGCGCCGCCTAGTGCCAATGCACCATATTGAAAAGCATTGGCACCACGCAGCACTTCCGTGTAATCAATCCCGGACATCTCAAGTAGTTCATAAGGTGTACCGCCGGAACCTGTCAGCGCCAATCCATCCAAAAGAAATGCAGTGCCTTCCCGGAATACGCCGGCAGCGGTAGCAATCCCTGAACCGCGTATGGAAATTTTGATGGCATCGTTACCACCAGTGGACTGCGCGAAAACGCCAGGTTCAAAAGCCAGCACATCCTCCAGCGTCGATGAACGGCCTTTTTCTACATCGGCATTTTTCACCACACTGACACTGCCGGCGACGTTCTCGAGTCGCACTTTAGCTTTGTCTGTTGTCGAGAGCGCCTTACCCTTGATGACAACCGTATCTTCTACTTGCGTAGTGGCTTCTTGTGCATAAGCCATTCCATTGGCCATGCAAAGCACGACGCCAACTTGCAGTAATTTTGAACGATGCGTCTGCGGGAAAATAGAAGCCACTACACGAGAAATAATCTTTGATGGAGGAAATACTTGTTTCAAAATAACCCCTTAAGTAATGCCTGATAAAAGTCAGGACGAAGTGCTGACGCTGTCATTAACGGACGCGTCAGCTATTTGTTTTTTTAATGTGGAATGAA
Source organism: Pseudomonadota bacterium (assembly GCA_040390795.1). Classification (GTDB taxonomy): domain Bacteria; phylum Pseudomonadota; class Gammaproteobacteria; order Burkholderiales; family Burkholderiaceae_D; genus Oxalicibacterium. The sequence continues at coordinate 63,057 of JAZJXV010000023.1, forward strand.
TTCACTACCGATTATTTGAATGCATACGAGACGCCAGCAAATGCACCGAAGCCATCACCCGCTGCAAAGCGAGCCTGATCAGCTACGGTATTTACTGAGTAAAGCGGAGTAGTGCTGGAGGCGTAATGCTTGTCACCAAGATTACGTAAATCCAAAAATACCTTCCAGCCGTCAGTCGGATGTTCAAAGCCGGCAGAGGCGCCGAAGAGCGTATAGCCATTAGCTCTGTATTTATTTGCGTAATCAGCATAATTTCCCGCTGCCGCTTGTGTATTCACACCCACATAGAACCCACTTGTATGTGCGTATTGCAACTCAGCCTGATAGAAGTGACGCGGAATACCTGGCAATTCATTTTTGCCAAACTTGCTATCGTTCTTGAACTTGAAATCGTTGAACGTATAGGCTTGGCGCAATGAAATTCTCTGCCCACCGGCTTCCCACAAAACATTCGCGAGACTAGCTTCCACACCTTGATGAATAGTTGCACTGGCATTTGATTCTGCCGTGACCTGACTAACGCCGAGCGAGGCTGGAATGATTTCCACCGACAGCAATTCATTCTTAACCAGTGAGCGATACGCGCTCAAGCTCCATTCAGATTTACCCGCTTTCCCACGCGCGCCCAGCTCAAGAGTATTGGCTTTTTGATCCTTCAGATCCAAGCCTCTGCGCGCTGCACCTGACAATGGCCCACTACCAGTTGGATAAGAAGGTGGCGGCGTCAAGAAAGCCCACGAGTTAGGTGGTTCTACCGAGCGGCTGGCATTACCGTAAATCTGGACATCCGGCGTGATGTTGTAACGCAAACCGATACGCGGAGCCAGGTCATTGGTTGAACGGCTATATGGCTCATTCGAAGGGAAAGTGACTTGGGTCGAGCGTTCGGTATGGATGGCAGAAAGCCCACTGGTCAACCAAAGGCTAGGTGCGATTTCCAGATCATTGCTGGCATGGAGAACCGTGTCTGAACCACCATAATCGGCGTGTCGGTAAAGCGTACCGACTGGAACGCCTGCGTTAATACCTGTTGAACGACGCACTGCGGAGTCGAGGTAAGCATCCAGATGTTTGGTGAAAAGTACGCCGACCTTGGTATTGCTGGCCTTACCCCATAAAGTGTCAGAGCGGCTGTAGTTCGCCAGCAAGGATACGTCGGTAAAACCCCATGTGCCGCTACTGATACCTATTTGCTGATCGATCGGATAATCGTGATAGTTGAAGCCAACTTCGAGCTTGGATACATCATCGATACGCAATGTGGTCTTGTTACCGATCCAGGTTGATCCTGGCTGATTGCGTGCGGAATCCAAAGCAACGTTGGTCGCATTTGCCTGTGATGGATCTTGTGCAATTTGCTCACGCGTCAACAAACCCGGTTGCTGATTCTTCGTTTCACGATAGCGGAAGTAGAAGCGCGTATCCAGATCAGGATTGATCTTGTAACCGATATTCGCAACTATCCCTCGGCTACTGCTTTTAGATTGCGCTTGATAACCATCGCGCGATGAGTCGGTCAGGCTGACGTAGTAATCAAGCGCTCCGATCACCTTGCCAAAACTCACTTGCTCTTTACGATAGCCAAAGCTGCCACCTTCAAGCCGTACTTCAAATGGCGCCGCATCGTAACCTGTTTTAGTCACGTAATTAATTGCGCCACCCAATGTCAACGCACCGTAATCGAAGGCATTCGCACCACGCAAAATTTCTGTATAGCTCAAACCCAATGGCTCGAACAATTCATACGGCGTACCACCTGGTCCAGTCACCGGCAAACCATCGAACATGAACAAAACGCCAGAACGGAAGAAGTTGGTACCGCGATTGATCCCTGAACCACGGATCGAAATCTTGAGACCATCGGCGCCACCGGCAGCTTGTGCGAATACACCAGGCTGATAAGCCAGCACATCTTCATTGGTAGATGCACGGCCCTTTTCAACTGTATCGCTACCGACCAGGCTGGTGCCACCCGGCACTTCATCCAGTTTTGCTTTTGCTTTTTCGGATGACTTCAAGGCCTTACCCTTGACGACAACTGTGTCCTCCACTTGCGGTGTAGCTTGCTGCGCGTAGATAGCACCACTCGCCATGCACAACACTGCGCTTGCACTCAATGCGCGTAAAACACGATGTGTCGATGGCTGGGCAATGCGCCCTTTATGCGGCGTCCAATTCACTTTCTTTTTCACTTTTCCTACTCCCGATATCAATTGATTGAGCTACACGTTTTCTTGTTCCCAGTTGCGGGACGGCACTCAGTAGCGTTTGCGTATAAAGATGCTGAGGATTCTCGAATACTTCGTGCACGCCACCGGACTCGACGACCACACCATCCTTCATCACCAGAATCCGGTCACTGATCCTATGAATGACGCCCAGATCGTGCGAGATGAACAGACAGGACAAACCCAGGCGATCCTTCAGGTCGATCAGCAAGTCGAGAATTTGTGCTTGCACCGATACGTCGAGTGCAGAAACCGGTTCGTCGCAGACCAGCACTTCCGGCTCCGGCGCGAGTGCGCGTGCGATGGCAATGCGTTGGCGTTGACCGCCGGACAATTCGATAGGACGTCGATGCAAATAACTTTGATCAAGTCGCACCAGATGCAATAACTCGATAGCGCGTGCGCGTGTTTTCTCGACATCGGTATAGCCGGCCACTCCTAATGCTTCAGCCAGCACACGCTCCACCGTGTAACGCGGATCGAAAGAAGCGAGTGGATCTTGAAAGACGACTTGTATGCGTTTACGTTCTGCGCGTTGTTCGTCGACAGTGAGCTCACTCCAGATCCGATCGCGCAAACGCACGTTACCGATATTGGGCGTTTCCAGCCCAAGCACCATGCGCGTCAAGGTTGTCTTGCCGGAGCCGGATTCACCGACGATGCCGACGGTCTCGCCTTTGCGCAAAGCGAAGGACACTTCGGAGACTGCAATGCGCTTTACGCCATCTGCACCGAAGAAAATCTTGGTCAGGTTGTTGCATTCCACAACGATAGGATGCTTGTTGATGACGCTGGCAGGCAGATCGGTCGGTACGCTGATTAAATGACCATCTTCTGCGACTGCAATTTTCTGACGAGCCGGACCACGCTTCTGTACGGAAGACACAGCAGCCAATAATGATTTTGTATAAGGATGTTGCGGATCGTGCAGGATGGCATCCAGCGGTCCTTGCTCAACGATCTCGCCATGCCACATCACCGCCACCCGATCGGCCAGGCGCGACACCACTGCGAAGTCATGGCTGACGATCAGCATTGCGCTATCTGGCGTGCGCAAGGATTCGAGCAAATCCAATACTTGCGCCTGCACGGCCGCATCGAGTGCGGTAGTCGGCTCATCAGCAATCAGCAGTTCAGGATTGCAGGCAATTGCAGAAGCAATCAATGCACGTTGACGCAAGCCACCAGACAATTGATGCGGATACTGACGCAGACGCGATTCAGGATCGGGCATGCCGACCGAACGCAGCAAGGCGATGACTTTTTCTTCGCGCTGCTGCTTGGTGAAGTTGCCATGCAACTTGAGCGGCTCGGCAACTTCAGCGCCTACCGTGCGCAAAGGATCCAGCGAACCCAGCGCATCCTGCATCACAAAGCCGATGCGACGACCGCGAATATCGCGCCACGTACGTTCATTAAAATGACGCAGGTCATCACCGTCAAATTGCAAGCGATCTGCCTGCAGTGTGCTGCGATGTCCGGTCAAGCCAACCAAGGTACGTGAAGTAACGCTCTTGCCGGAACCTGACTCACCAACCAATGCCAGGCATTCGCCACGATGCAAGTTGAACGAGATGCCTTTAATGACAGCAGGGCCGTCATGCCCAAAGCGAACATGCAGATTTTCCACTTCCACCAAAGGTCGTGTCTTGCTTGCCTGCGTTGTCATGTGCGCTTGCCTTCACTACGCAACAACAATTCGCGTCCCAATGCCGTGATGGAAATCACCGTCAAAGTCACTGCCACACCAGGAGCCGTGACCAGCCACCATGCGTTCGACAAAAAATTACGGCCGACTGACAACATCGATCCCCACTCTGGCGAAGGTGGCGGTGCGCCAAAGCCAAGAAAGCTCAATGCCGCACCGGCAGCAATCTTGCCGCCTATGCCTATCGTCGCCAGTATCAAAACCGGCTTGATCGTATTCGGCAATACATGACGCAGGATAATCGTCGAGCGACGCAAACCAAGAGTAGTCGCCGCTTCCACATATTGCGCATGACGCACGCTATATGTTTGTGCACGCACCATGCGGGCATAACGCGGCACGCTGGCAACACCAACAGCAACGATCGTGTTGAACATGCCTTGTCCCCAGAAGGTAATGATGACTAGTGCCAGCAACAAATCGGGGAATGACAGCAGTACATCAATCACGCGCATCAAGAGATTATCGACAATGCGATTACCCAGACCGGCGAACAAACCGATCGTCACGCCAAAGATCAAACCGATCACTGTTGCTGCCAAACCCATCAACAATGATGGACGTACGCCATAAATCAAACGCGTCCAGACATCACGTCCGTTCTCATCCGTACCCAGCCAATGCACTGCGCTAGGCAGGCGGAATGCGTCACGCGCAGATGCTGCCAAAGGATCACCCGATGTAATCCAGCTCGGCTGCAGAGCAGCGACGATTAAAAAGAGAACAAAGATGGCAGCCAAAACCAAACCAGGACGCAAGTTGCGCCAATCATTCAGGCGACTGGACAAGCGTCCACCACGCGCAATCGACTGATCGAGCGTCGCGCCAAAATCAGGCGCTTCCAGTTGCACTGCTGATCCCGTGCTCATTGCGGGTAAAGTACTCATTGCTGGTAAACCTCGGTGATCGTTTTAATGGAGAGTTAATGACACGATGATGCGTGCGGTGAAGATGGTCAGACGGCGAGCAGGCTTTCACACGCTTCTTCCTCTTCGTACTGGCTTTTTGGCCGTGACAAGCCGAGGTGGTGACGCAAGGTAGTGCCGGTATATTCCGTACGGAAGATGCCGCGTCGGCGCAGGATAGGCACAACCTGATCGACAAAAATTTCAGCACCAGACGGGAACATGTCCGGCATGATGTTGAAGCCGTCAGCTGCGCCGGATTTGAACCATTCTTCCAGCGTGTCGGCAATTTGTTCCGGCGCACCAACCACCAGACGATGGCCGCTGCGTATGCGTTTTGATAATTGGCGTACGGTCAGATTTTCACGTTTGGCCAGATTGATTTGCGCATCGAAGAAACCATGCGATCCTGCACCGAGTGCGCGCGCTGCCGGATTTCTCGCCATCTCGCGGACATCTTGCATACGATGCCATGGCAATGGCGCATCCAAATCCAGATCGCTGACTGCAATACCGATACGTGCCGCAATCTGTCCGGCCAAACCGAGTTCGCCCTGATAGCTATCCAGCTCATCGCAACGCGCATGCGCTTCCGCCTCAGTGCTACCGATGACGGTAGACAGGCCAGGCATGATCTTCAAGGAGTTAGGGTCACGGCCCCATGTACGTGCGCGATTTTTCATCTCGCGGTAGAAGGCTTGACCATCTGGCAATGTGGTTTGTGTCGTGAAGATCGCATCGGCATAGCGTGACCCCACCGACTTGCCACCTTCCGATGAACCCGCTTGTACCAATACCGGCCGACCTTGCGGAGATCTCGGTACATTCAACGGTCCTTGGACTGAAAAATGCTGACCGACGTGATCAATCGCATGCACCTTGTTCGCATCAGCGAACACGCCTTTTTTCCAGTCATTGATAATCGCTTCGTCTTCCCAGCTATCCCACAACTTGAGTGCGATATCGATAAACTCTGCAGCACGACCGTAACGGTCCTCATGCAGAGGCGCACCATTTAAACCAAAATTTTTCGCAGCGATATCGCCAGCTGTCGTCACCACGTTCCATGCGATACGTCCGCCGCTGATGTGATCTATCGATGCAAGACGACGCGCCAGATTGTAGGGGTCGTTATACGTCGTCGATGCAGTGGCGATCACGCCTATATGTTTAGTCGCCAATGCGACTGCAGTCAGCAATACCGTAGGCTCCAATCCACCGACAGGATTGGTAGCGACATTACCGTTAAGCGCAGGACCATCTGCCAAAAAAATAGCATCGAGCGTGCCACGCTCCGAGATGCGTGCGATGTTGCGAAAGTATTCAACATCAAGCAATGCGCTGCTCGGCACCTCTGCGAGGCGCCATGCCGAACCGTGTCCTCCGAGGCCGAGGATATTCATGCCAATACTCATTTGGCGTGGGGGCAATGCCATGTTCATTCCTTCTTCAACAACACTCAGGCTTGCGATGTGCAAGCGAATAATTTTTTTGTGAAGTTACCGTCTTCATCGCAACGCGACAAACAATAAAAACTGCGATCTATAGCAGTAGATTCGATATATCGTTTGATCTGCATCACGCATCTACAAACACGATTAATGCTGCGCACCATAAAAAAAACCCGCGACCTTGCGGTGCGGGTTAAATCCAATCTTGAGAGATATCGGACAATGACAAGTTGAATCCTAGCTCGTCCTTTCCATACATCCAACGAAGCAATTCATGCTTATAAATTCGAGATATGCATATCAAACTTCAGATATGCATATTCGGACAAATTCGTTGCCAAGCAATGGCAATAATTTCTATGATTAGCATCACTGCATAGCAATAGATAGTTGCAAATAAGGAATGAAATTTATCGAGTCCTCATTTCTAAACCAAGCACTTCGATTGCAGAGAAACATTGCGCATCTCCTATACGATAAATTTTAACCATGCTCTCATCACTGTTTTAAATGCATATTTTTTAGGCACATAAAACCGCATGCAGATATCAAATATCTTTAACGTTTAGCGGAATATGCAAACAATTTTTAATTGGTTCTTATATGAAATTCCGATTGTTATCCTAAATAAATTGGCATCGTGTCGTCATACAGATACATCGCATACGCAAACAATCGAACGAATAAACCTTGCCTTCTTCTGCAACACATACGCAAGGCAGTAGCAATCAGCATTAACGGAGAAACAGCTTCATGAATTTTCAGCAATTACGATTTGTACGCGAAGCGATACGGAACAATCTCAATCTGACCGAGGTTGCGGCGGTGCTGTACACATCGCAATCCGGTGTGAGCAAACAGATCAAGGATCTGGAAGACGAACTAGGCATAGATCTCTTCGTCCGCTCAGGCAAGAGACTGACTTCTGTCACGCGCGCAGGTGACGGCGCAGTAGAAATCGTCAAGCGCATCCTGCTGGAAACTGAAAACCTGCGACGATATGCCAGCCAATATTCAGGCGTCGATACCGGACAATTGATCATCGCTGCCACGCACACACAAGCGCGCTACACACTGCCAAAAGTTGTTGAACAATTCAATAATGAATTCCCAAAAGTAAAACTGGAACTGCATCAAGGCACACCGAATCAGGTCGCCGCCATGATCAGCAATGGCGAAGCAGATATAGGTATCGCCAGCGAAGTGCTAGATCAATCGCCTGACCTCATCTCTTATCCATGCTTCTCATGGAATCACCAGGTCATCGTTCCTATAGATCATCCATTAGTGAAGAAATCACCGGTCACGCTGGAAGACATTGCGCAATATCCATTGATTACTTACAACCCGCAATTCACCGGACGCAAATGCGTCGATGCCGCCTTTAACCAAGCTGGCTTGATACCCGACTTTCGCCTGACGGCAATGGACGCAGATGTCATCAAGACCTATGTAGAACGTGGCCTAGGCGTCGGCATCGTGGCAGAGATGGCCTTGGATGGCATAGAGAAAAACGGCTTGACTGTATTGGATACTCAAGGCGCTCTGTTTGGCTCATGCACCACATTGGTCGCAGTTCGAAATGGTACGTTTCTTCCATCGTTCGCCTACCGCTTCCTGGAAACGTTTGCGCCGAATTTAAGGTTGGAAGATTTAAAGAGCGCGTGATCAAGTCCAAAACCGATATCGTAGATCGGGTGACCATCAGATATGCAAATGAAACGGATATTTCTGACATTGCACACGTATTAGTGGATACATGGCACACAACTTTTCAAGGCCTCATTGCGTCTTCGTTTCTCGATAACCTGAATTACTCACAGCAGGAAGTACGTCATCGCAAGACGCTGGAAGCGGGAAATGTTCTGTATTACGTAGCGACAAACCAGGATGGGACGGTTGTGGGATTTGCCAACGCCGGGCCGGATCGCACGATTGAACAACCATGCGATGCCGAGTTATACGCAATCTACATCCGCAAAGAAAGTCAGGGAAATGGAATCGGGCGCAAGCTCGTGCATGCCGTTGCCACAGAATTAGCCAATCAGAATAAAAAATCGCTGAGAGTATGGGCACTGACCAACAACCCATTTCGGCATTTTTACGTACGTCTCGGCGCCTATTCGGAATGCATCAAACCGATCCAGCTTGGATCGGAAGAGTATGAGCAAGAGAGCTTCATGTGGAAAGATCTCTCCCTCCTGACCACTTGATCATCAAATATTTATCCTACTTTATGGAACATGCATTTTCTGAATATCGATATTGAAAATGCTTCGTTGTTCGTCGGCAATCTCTTCGGTAATGTGATCGCGTAACGCTTTCTTAACAACCGGAGGAGAACCAAACATGAAAATCATCAAGTCCCTGCTGATTGCAGGCAGCCTGTTCCTAGGTGCGGCACATGCTACGCCTAGTGACTTCCTCGTCAGTACAGACTGGCTGGAAAAGAATATCAACAATCCAAAATTGCGCCTGATTGAAGTCAGCGTTAATCCTGGCGTATTCGAACGCGCACATATTCCTGGCGCAGTGAATTTTGAATGGCATACCGATCTGGTCGATACAGTTCGTCGCGATATCGCCAGTCAACAAAACTTTGAAAAATTGCTACGTAGTGCTGGCGTCAACAGCGACAGCACCGTCGTACTCTATGGCGACACCAATAACTGGTTCGCCGCATGGGGCGCATGGGTATTCGATATCTACGGCGTCAAGGATGTGAAACTGCTGGATGGTGGCCGCAAGAAATGGGAAACAGAAAATCGCCCATTGGTCGCAGTAACCAAAACACCTGCAGCCGGCAATATCAAAATCAGCGCAGCCAATCCTGCCTTGCGCGCACGTCTGAGCGATGTTGTCGCATCGGCTGAAAAGAAAAGCAATGTAGCTTTGGTCGACATCCGTTCGGCTGACGAATACAGCGGCAAAATTTTCGCACCAGCAGGTGTACAAGAACTGGCGATCCGTGCCGGCCATATCCCAGGTGCCGCCAATGTGCCATGGGGCCAGGCAGTTGCTGCGGACGGCACATTCAAATCCGTCGATGAACTGAAAAAAATCTATTCAGCAGCCGGTATCGATGGCAGCAAACCTATCATCACCTACTGCCGTATCGGCGAACGTTCGAGCCATACCTGGTTCGCGCTGAAAAAATTGCTAGGCTATGACGTCCGTAACTACGATGGTTCCTGGACCGAATACGGTAACGCAGTTGGCGTACCTGTAGTCAATCTGGCCGGCACGGTATGGGGCGGAAAATAATTGGCTGATCTGGCATTGCCGCCGCTCCGGCGGCTTTTGCCATCTGTCATTGTCCTGGCGGCGGCAGTCTGGTTTTCGCATACCCTCGGCAGCATCGCCGAGGGTGGACGTGAACTGGCACTGTCTGCCTTGTTTGGCATTGCATTTGGCATCTTCTTGCAGCGTTCGCGCTTCTGTTTCTTTTGCGTCAGTCGTGACTTCATTGAACGACGCGATGCCCGCGGTTTGCTCGGCATACTCGCCGCACTGGCTGTCGGCATTCTTGGTTATCACCTCGTCTTCGGCGCATTCTCACCTATCCCGACCTTGGGTCGCCTGCCACCGCAAGCGCATATCGGTCCGGTGAGTTGGGTACTGGCTGTGGGTGCACTCAGTTTTGGCATAGGCATGGCTATCGCAGGCTCATGCATCAGCGCACATTTGTATCGCCTCGGCGAAGGCTCTACTGTCTCGCCGTTTGCCTTGCTCGGTGCCTTGTTTGGTTTCGTCCTTGGCTTCCTGAGCTGGAACACGCTGTATCTTTCCGGCATACAGGAAGCGCCTGTTATCTGGCTGCCGCATCATTTCGGTTATGCCGGTTCGGTCGCATTGCAACTCACTGTATTAGCTGCGCTGGCCATCTGGCTCTGGCGTGGACATAAAGCACAAGAAGCTGCTCCCGGCAGTAAATGGGAAAAACGCTGGCCGGCATATGTCGGTGGTTTGCTGATCGGCTTCCTGGGTGTGCTGGCTTACTTCCGTATTGCGCCACTCGGTGTCACGGCAGAACTCGGCAGCATCGCACGCACTACAGCAGATCATTTGCAATGGTTGCCAAGCCGACTGGAAGGCATAGACACCTTCTCCGGCTGCGCCACAGTCATCAAGGAAACCCTGTGGTCGAAGAACGGCGTATTCGTCATCAGCCTCATCCTGGGCTCACTGGCTGCGGCACTCTCGGCCGGCGACTTCAAACCGCGTCGCCCCACACTGCCTGAAATCGGACGTGCTTTTATCGGCGGCATCCTGATGGGCTGGGGTTCGCTGGTCGCGCTGGGTTGCACGGTTGGCACATTACTGTCCGGCATCATGGCTGGCGCTGCATCAGGCTGGGTGTTTGCACTCTTCCTGTTTGGTGGACTTTGGCTAGGCTGGCAACTGCGAGTGAAGCTGAAATGGAATTAATAGACTTACCCGCAACATCGTCATAAGTGAAGAACCTGAAGTCAGATTGCTTCAGGTTCTTTTTGCATTTTGCGAACTGTATTTTTTAATCCGCTTGTTTTTACCAAGCTATCACCCCTTAATCACACCCATACATGAACACTGCTGCCTTCCTCCGTACCCTAGCGCTCGTCCCGATAATGATAGCCATAGCCGGGACCGCAAATGCGCGAACCCCGGCTCCCACTGCAAAGGCACCCATCAGTGATTTCGTTGAACAATCACCAGGTCAACCAGGTGGTGTATTGCATACCAGTGCATCGTATGAACCAGGATCTTTCGATATCCACAAACTCCATCTCGGCAATCTGCTATGGCAAAGTCGTTTGATCTACGACAATCTTGTGTACCTGGATCGCGCCGGCGAACCCACGCCGTGGCTGGCAAAGTCATGGACCGTATCGCCGGATGGCCGTACCTACACCTTCCATTTACGCGCAGACGTGACATTCAGCGATGGCACACGTTTCGATGCAGAAGCAGTACGCATCAATTTTGATCGCATCAAGAAGCTGGGCGTCCAATCACGCGTCTCGATTGCCTACCTGTCGCCTTATGTAGAGGGCACGACGGTCGATACCTTTACCTTCCAGGCGAAGCTGGATGCACCGTATCCGGCCTTCCTCTCCTTCCTCGCGCAAACCTGGCTCGGCTTCATATCGCCACGTCAGATCCAGGAAGCACCGGACAGCATCGCAGAACATCCGATTGGTACCGGCCCCTTCGTTCTGGCTGAATATCAACCAAGAGTGAAGGCAGTATTCAAGCGTCGTGCCGACTATGCATGGGCACCGGCGTATATCCGCCACAAGGGCGCTGCCTACCTGGATGAGATCGTGATCGATGCAGTACAGGACAACGATGTCCGCGCCGGAGATCTTCAATCCGGCACGAGCGAACTGACATTCGATGTACCGCTTAACAAGGCAGCCGTTTTGCGCAGCGATCCTCATTTGGTTTTCTCGAACCGCGTACGACCTGGCAGCCCGATGCGCAGCCTGTCCTTCAATACTGCACGCTTTCCCTTTGATGATGTTCATATACGTCAGGCTACAGCCATTGCAATCAATCGCGCCGCTGTCACCAAGGAAATCGGCTTTGGCGAATTCCTACCCAAGGCCGACTATCTCGGCAGCAATACTCCCGGTTATGACAGCACCTTCAAAAAGGTACTCGCCTACAATCCAGCACGTGCTGCTGCCATCCTCGATAAAGCAGGCTGGAGCAAACGCGATGTGGATGGCATACGCCTCAAGGATGGACGCCGCCTGAGCGCAGAGTTGCTGACGACTGGAAATGAACGGACACCTCCGACTTCGGTCTTGATGATACAAGCCGATTTGAAGAAGGCCGGCATTGAACTGACACTCAAACCCGTGCCGCAAGCAAAGCTGGCAGAAACGGTACGTGCCGGCGAGTACGATGCATTGACCGGAGGCTGGTGGTCGGCTGCCACGCCGGATGTTTTATTCCTGCTGTATCACAGCAGCCAGATTCCACGACAAAACAGCTTCGGTCAGGACACGGCTCGCATATCTGATTCGAAACTGGATGACATCCTGCTCCGCGCGCGCCAGTCGCAGAACGCCAAGGAACGTCGCGCCCTCTATCGCCAGGCGCAAGGCCTGTTGACGGAACTGGTGCCGGTAGTGCCGCTGCATGAAAGTCATAACCTGATCGCCTATCGCAAGAATGTGCATGGCATTCTCTTCGATACCACGCATAACATTCCGATTCTTACCGGAGCGTGGCTGGACGCCGCTACTTCTCCTTAAACCGGGCATACTCATATGAAATATCGTCGTAGAGCAAGTTACAAATAAGCACACTACCAAGCTCACTCCGTTAAAGGTCCATCGTGAAAAAAATCCTCGCACTCGTTCTGCTTGCCACAGGCATACAAGCACATGCAGCTTCAATTGATGCAAGCACAAGCCAGGCACTACATCGCATCCTGGCCAGCGACCATCGATCAGCAGAAAATCGCCTGCGTGATCAGTATCGCCACCCAGCAGAAACACTTAGTTTCTTTGGTATCAGCGAGACACAGACCGTCGTTGAGATTTTACCCGGCGGAGGCTGGTACACAGAAATACTCGCGCCTTTGCTGAAGCAGAAGGGGAAACTGTATGAAGCCAGCTTTTCTGAAACCAGCGTTAGCAGTACGCCTTATCAAGTCCGCGCTACAGCAAGTCTGAAAAAGAAACTGCAGGCAAACCCGGATCTGTATGGCGCAGTAACCATCACCGCCTTGCAAATCCCAGAAGCAACCGACATCGCACCGGCAGGATCGGTAGATCTGATACTGACATTCCGCAACGTGCACAATTGGCTCAAAGACGGTACTGCGGATGCAATATTTGCCAGCTTCTTCAAGGCACTGAAACCAGGCGGCACATTAGGATTGGTTGAACATCGTGCCAACCCAGGTACAACAGTGGAACAAACCATCAAGAGCGGTTACGTAACAGAAGCGGAAGTGATTCGACTCGCTGAAAAAGCTGGCTTCCGACTGGCAGCAAAATCTGAAATCAACGCGAATCCGAAAGACAGCAAGGATTACCCGAACGGCGTATGGACCTTGCCACCGTCGTTGTCAGGCAATCCGGCCGAACGCCAACGTTATATGGCAATAGGAGAAAGTGATCGCATGACCTTGAAGTTTTACAAACCGACACATTGATCTCCATCGTTCGACAGCACGGATGTAAGCATTAAATGAGCGACTGTACATTCTGCAAAATCGTAGCCGACCGATCAGAAAACAATGTAACGGTATACGAGGATGACTACGTTATCGGGCTGATCTCTTTACATCAGAAAGCAGAGAATCTAGGTCATGTGCTTTTACTGCCAAAGGCACACATTGAAAACCTCTATGAGCTACCTGCGGTTCTTGAGTTACCAATGATGTCCGCTCTTCGCTTGCTTACGCACGCGACCAAAAAGGCATTCTCTTCCAATGGCGTTCAGATTCGGCAGAACAACGAAGCTGCAGCAGGCCAGGATGTATTTCATCTGCACTTTCACATCATTCCTCGCTTTAAAGGGGATGCTTTCGATGATCAACCATACAACAAACTACCCATCGATATTCGGAAGAGTCTTGCCCTTCAGTTAAGAGAGGTTGTCTCACACGAAGCCGAGTTGCAGATGGAACAAATGACCAAGGATAATAAACAAAGCGGTTGTTCATAAACCGTTCGTCCTTTCCAAATGTAGATCTATCATCGAACACGTCGCGCGCAAGACGCATAACCATATTGGAAATGCTTCGTTGCAAGTACACCTATCTAGCTGTAACTTGTCGACATAAGTTGATATGAATTATCAGCGTAAGTCGCTATCCATTTGCACTAGACCACCGGAGCCGGCGGTTCGAAAATATACCGGCACCAATTCCCACATGAGTGACCATCTGATTAGGCAAACCGATCACTCTGACTCAAAATATTTTATATTTGACGCGCAACCATGAGTGATTCACTTGTCCCTAGCTTGGCTGAACTGCAAGCACTAGAGATTGAATTACATACACCCGTCGTGCGTAGAAATTATGAAAGATTGCAAGCTCTACTTCATACCGATTTTTTAGAGTTCGGCAGATCCGGGCAGTGTTATACCAGAACAGAAATTCTGAATACACTCCCATCAGAAGCGCATCCGACAAATATATGGGCAGACAATTTCGAACTTCGAATATTAGGAGCAAGCATCGCCTTGCTCACTTACGTTTCATCGCAGGTATTGCCTGATGGAACTCACGAAAGATGCACGCTGCGGACATCAATTTGGCAATTGACTGAACAAGGTTGGCAAATGCGCTTTCACCAAGGAACGCCTACCCATAATCGAATAAGCTAATCGAAGACCATCGAGCATTCATTTTTACTCTGCATCATGAGCGATGCTCGGCAAACGGACATAGTAAATATCCCACTCTTCTTCCTCGATCAAATTGAAACCATGCTTCTGATAAAAGAGGTTGGCATCACTACCCCGTAAAGCACCAACGTGCAATGGAAGACCTGCAGCATCCGCTTCGCCAAAAATCTCATCAAGCACAGCCGTACCAATACCTTGCTGCTGAAAGTCTGGATGAATATATAAATGGTCTAACAGGATATGTTCTTCTTTAGGCTTCACCACAACGAAACCGACTCGCCTGTCGTTCAATATCACATGTCTGGTATCCAATGCAGAGAACCCTGCACGAAATCGCTCTCTGGCTCGGATAGGATCAAACCGTCCAATCCGCTCCAAACTTTCACGCATAGCTTCAATTCGCAAGCTGACGAGTTCTTCAAAATCAGAGGTGAGTGCGGGAATAAGTGTTACTTGAGCTTTATTTATATAAGGCATCGTTGATTTAAAAATAGAGCGATGAAACCTTGTCGAACAGAGAGCAATCGTTATTTTGGAATCTTCGAAAATCGCTGACTATCTAATGCATATCCATTCTTTTCATAGAAACGATGAGCATCAAGACGCTTATATCCACTCGTTACTTCAAACTTGACGCATTCTTTGTCGTAAAACCATTGCTCTGCCGCGTGTAGCAAACTGACACCAATTTTCTCCCCGCGGTGAATTTCATCTACAACCAGAGACGTAATCCTCCCCATATTCCCTTTCACATGAAACAGCGAGAAAGCATGGAGACTTATGCTGCCAATTACCTGCTTATTCAATTCCGCTACCAACACATGATCAAGATCACTTCTGACTGCAATCTTCTTTCTTATTTCATCGGGATCAATCGTATAGCCAAGTTGCAGCAGCAATTCTGCTATGGCAGTGCAATCGGTAAGTGCTGCAGATCTGACTATTAACATTCACTTCCCTTTATGAAGAATAAGAACCTCTGCAATACCGAAATCCAGCCATCGCAATATTGAAGTAATTTATTCAAGTGAAAGTCGCCATGAGACTGGCGCATCTATCCGATAATCAGCAAACAAAAATCCGCCATGCGGCGCAAGTATTCGTTCAGCCGTTAAGAGAAGATGATCATATTGCCCAGCATAAGCATCTTCAAAAGAGCTTACCCATTCGGAATAAAATACCGGATCAATTTTTAGCAATCTGCGAGGAATATGCTTTCGTGATGCGGACCACAAGCACTGACTTCTAAAATAGAAATTTCCTAGTACTTCGTGCAACGCACCTATGGTTATGTGCGCCTCAAAAGTATTACGAGGCTCGCGTAAATCATCAAGCAGATCCGTAATCGCATAACGCTGCTGATCGATCGTCTCTTTGCTCCATATCACTGGCTGACCTTGCAGGAAATGATTTGCCAAATTCTCCAGCGCCCCTGCTAATGCCTGATCCTCACCGATTGCAGGACCTTCCGAGACCATGGATGCCAGCGATGGAATACCACTTTTTGCATCTATCTCTCGAAAGAAGTAATGCAAAGTCTCAGGATCGTGAGCGAAAACTTCTATCGGCCATTGTTCAAAGACAAACGATTCGCGCCATGCAAAATCGACCTTGTTGAAGATAACAACAAGGTCGATATCGGAATATGCCGTCTCTTCACCCCGATTGAAACTTCCGCCGACAAATCCGACTATTGCATCAGGAAAGTACTCTTCCAGTACCTTACGTGCAACATCGACGGGATTAGATTTCTCAGTTGATCTGCTCATATATATTTGCGCATATGATTGTTACAAAAATACAGACTCCACAAGAACCACTGATCGACGTTAATCGTGGGGTAATCGACGACTTGTTAGCAACAGAAAATTAGCTCGATAAGACGTAACTGATGATGGCTTTTTGAACATTCAAAAGTGCCATCTTCTGTGCATAACCAACAAACCCATCATAGAGTCGAGGATCACAGACAAGCTCCTGACCAATATTGAATGGCGGTGTAGGTAACAATTTTGGGGAACCTAACTGTTTAAGATGTTCTTTGCTCAATGACCATGCCAAGTTTTCGTAGCCTTTTGGCCACGAATCCGTTATGACGACATCAACCTCTGACTCCAGCGATACCGCGAACTTGACGTTAGGCAGCGATTGGTGAAACTCATACTCGCAGAGGTGCAGAATATTGAATCCAAGCACAGCAGCGAGTTCATGCCACGAGCGAAGGACATTTGTCGTAGGACCCCATAGACAAATCTTTGCTTGAGACAAAGGCTTGAGCGCTCGATCAATGAAATATGCGTCTGCAAGCACCTCACAGGGATGTCCTTGTGAAGACATGGCGTTGATGACTGGACGTCTGGATGCTGCTGCGAATTCTGCTAGTCGAACATGATTCGATTCACGAATGACGTAAAGGCTGTAGAAAGGATCGAGATAACCAGCCAAGTCACAAGTACGCTCAGTTGATTTGAGCAGGTTGGGCAACTCAATATATTCAAGCTCGATCTGGCGAATCGCCTGCAAAAACGTTGTACGGGTACGTATCCCATTGCCTTCGAATGACCATCCAACCGTCCCCGTGAATTTCAGTGCAGGTTGATCAACGCGTCTCCATATATCCTGAACATCGGATGCGTTAAGGCTTGAAAGATCAATAAGATCCATAGTCTAGCTCAGCTATTCGGCACATGCTCACCCTCGGCCTCAACGAAATCATCAAACGATTCATTACTGCTGGCATGCAACTTGGCGTACAAACCGCCTTTATTCTCCAGCAATTCTTCGTGTGAACCTTTCTCCACGATACGTCCCTTTTGCAACACGACAATCACATCAGCATCGCGTATCGTTGCCAGGCGGTGCGCAATGATGATGGTCGTTCTTCCCTTGCGTAGTACATTCAACGCACGCTGAATTTCCAGTTCAGTGAAGCTGTCTATATTCGCTGTCGCTTCATCCAGAATCAGAATCTTTGGTTTGGCGAGCAAGGCGCGAGCAAAACTTAATAACTGGCGTTGCCCTATCGAAAGGTTGCGACCACGCTGTCCCAACTGCGTGTCGTAACCATCCGGCAGACGCATGATGAAGTCATGTGCACGCACGGCCTTGGCGGCATCGATTACTTGCTCGCGCGTTGCCCATTGCAAGCCATAGCGCATATTGTCTGCAATCGTACCGCTGAACAAAAATGGTTCCTGCAACACCATACCTACGCATTGGCCCAACGAATCCAGTGTCAGATCGCGTACGTCTTGCCCGCCGACTTTAACTTCGCCGTCCCACACATCGTAAAAACGATGTATCAGTGCCGCGATACTGGTTTTACCCGAACCGGTCGGGCCAACCAGTGCCACTGTTTGATATGGCTGAATATGCAAATTTAAATCATGCAACACAGGCTGATTAGGACGATAGCCGAAGGTGACGTGATTGAATTCAATCGCTGGTGGTACGTCTGCCAATTCCTCGGCATCTGCCTTGTCGCTCAAAGTGACTTCGACATCCAACACCTCAAAAATTCTGTGCCCGGACGCCATTGCACGCTGCATGACTGTGTATTGCATCGTCAACGTACGGATCGGATCGAAGAAGCGTTGCACACAAAAAATGAACGCGACCATCACACCAACATCAAGCTGTCCTGACACGACCGATGAACCTCCGACGACAACCACAATCGCCATTGCGAATCCAGTGAGTGTATCCACCGTTGGCATCATCACCTGTGCAGCGCGCGATGAACCGATTTGTGCTTCCAGATTCTCTATTGCACGCACATCGTAACGTTGGAAGTTGACAATCTCACGACGGCTCTCTTGCACGGTACGTATGCCGTTGATGTTTTCTGCTAATGCAGAATTAACGCTGGACGACGCTTCACGCGCACGGGTGAATGCCTTGCGTGCCCACGGCAACCATATCTTGCGCACGATCACCATCATCGGCAATACACATAAGGTCAGCAAACCGAGTTTGACGTCCATCAGCAATAGCACTGTGATGATGCCCAGCAATAAGAAAAAATCACCAACTGCAGAAACTGATGTCTCCATGAATTCCTGCAAGGAGTTGATATCGCCTTGCAAGCGCGACATCAGACGACCAACCTGCGTTTGATCAAGTATAGACAGCGAGACATGCTGCAAGTGATTGAACATCGCTCGCCGCAAATCAAAAATCACGCGCTGTGCCAAACGTGCAGCCACCCACTCTTGAAAGAAATTGGATATCGAATTCAGCACGATAAGGAAGCCGAACGCAATCAAGATGGTATTGAATGCATAGCTGGAATTACCCACTGCGCTGTCGACCGCATAACGCACCGTTACTGGAATCAACACCTGCACCATCGTGAACAAGGCAACTGTAAAGATAACCGCAAGCAAGGCCCAGCGATGTGGCTTTATATAAACCCATAGACGTGAAACGACACGACTGTCGTAGCGGGAGAAAATTTCTTCACCGCGTACCTCGGCATTCAGATCGATGCTCTTTTTTTGTTCTGGCGCGCTCAAGATGCCAACTCCACGTTATCGCTCTGTATCGCGGCAGCGTCGACTGACTCACTGACTGCATCTCTTTGTTCCTGCGCACCGCGATTCTGCAATGCCCATAAATCGGCATAGCGTCCACCGGCAGCAACCAGCTCTACATGCGTACCACGCTCGATGATGCGACCGTCATCCAGAACGATAATTTGATCGGCGTGTTTAAGTGAACTCAGTCTATGCGCGATGATGATCGTTGCACTGTTCTTCATCGATTCCTGCAAAGCAACGCGTACGCGTTGTTCTGTTGCAGGATCGATTGCTGCAGTTGAGTCATCGAGAATCAGAATTGCTGGCTGATCCAGCAAGCCACGTGCAATCGTCATACGCTGACGCTGTCCACCGGACAAAGCCACACCACGTTCACCAACGCGTGTGGTGTAACCCTTGGGTAATTGCTCTACGTGTTCGTGTATCTGTGCAATCGATGCCGCATCAATCACACGCTCCTCATCAATCAATGGCTCGGCATACGCCACGTTGTTATGTATCGAAGTGTCGAACAGGAAATTCTCTTGCTGTACCAGACCGACGGCACCGCGCAAGGATGTTAGTTTCAATGAACGCAAGTCTTGTCCATCGATCGTGATGCGACCAGAATCAACTTCATAGAAACGCGGGATAAGATGAGCAAGTGTTGACTTGCCGCTACCTGGCGCACCGACTATGCCGAGCACCTGCCCTTGCCTTACTTCAAAATTAATATCGTGCAGTACCGCTCTATCGTTGGGACCATGTCCGTAGGAAAAATTGACTGACTCAAAGCGCAGAACGCCTTTGTCGATGATCAAATCGTGCGCGTCTTTTGCATCCTTAATCTCTGGATCCGTATCCAGCACTTCAAACAAGCGCGCACCTGAACCGGTTGCGCGAGCACTCGCGTTGATGATCATGCCTATCTGGCGTAGAGGTTGTTGCAGAATCGTGATGAAGGTCAGGAATTCTGTCAGCGAACCTACCGTCAATGCACCGCTCGCTACACGCTGACCGCCTACCCATAACACCAACGCCATCGAGATGTAATACGCCAAAGTCATCGTGCTCATCGAGCCCATGCGCACCGTGATGCGCTGATTGGATAAACGCAGGGCAAGGTCGGATATCTTGTCGAACTTTGCCATCTCATGCAGACGTGACGTGAAGGCACGCACCACGCGCACACCTTGCAAGTTCTCTTCCATATTTAATGTCATTTCCGACATCATCTTTTGCAGTCGTTGCCAGCTGATGCGCAAGTTCAATCCGGTACGCGCTGCATTCCACGCGACAAAAGGAACAAAGCTCAATGCCAGCAAACCCAAGGTGACATCTATGCTCAACAAACGCCATGAGCCTACACTTAGCAACAAGACCAGTGTGATGACGCGCAATACACCAAACTCCAGGAAGGCTCGTACACCTTCCAGATCCAGCATCCCGCGTGCGATCAAATCGCCGGTATGTATCTTGTCGTGATAACTGAAGCTGAGTCTTTGCAGTTTTTCAAAAAAAGCCATGCGCAAATCGTAGCCAACCTTTTGCGCTAGAGTCTCGCCTAGATAACCTTGTAGCCCGGTCAGAATGCCTCGTGCCGCGCAGACAACAACTATCAGTCCACCTGTTACCAGCAAGGCGTGGTGCACGACGTCTGTCCCTAGCTTGGCATCGGCTAATAGATGCCCGGCCTGATCCACTGCATGCCCAAGTAGCAGCGGCATCAATAAGTTGAAAACGGCGGCGCCCAGTGCAGCCAAAATCGCGAACGTACAACGCCATGGATAGCGTATTGCCAATCGCGTCAAACGACCCAGCACCTGCGGCATGGCTTGCACATCGATCTCTTCCGAATGATGCGGCAACACTTTAAGTGTCGGCTTCTTCGGTTTGTTTGCAGCTTTACTAGCGATGTTGATGGCGGGACTGGCGTCAGGATCGTCCGCGGAAGGGGCAGAAGAAATACTCATAAAACGGCTATCCACAAATAGTGTTATTTAGAAAAAATACACGCGCTACCTGCATGAAGCAGCGCGTCAATATCAAACAATCAAATTGCGTGGCACGCGACCAGTCACTGGATATTCTGGATCGGTGTAACCCGGCGTACTCGGATGGCCCGGTGACACGAGTCTATCGAACAGAGCTTCATCCTCTTGCGTAAAGCGATAGTTCAATCCGTTCAAATAACCTTGCCATTGTTCAAAGGTGCGTGGACCACCAATGACAGAAGTCACTAAGCGATTGTTCAACACCCAGGCCAGCGCCAACTCAACGTTCGTTGTTCCGTGCGCTTGTGCGTGCTCGTGTATCGCTTGTGCAAGTGCCAACGATTCTGCTCGCCACTCTGTTTGCAACGCACGCTTGTCACCACGACCGACGCGACTGTTTTGATCAGGCTCACTACCAGGCAGATACTTCCCTGTCAGCACACCGCGCGCCAAGGGACTATATGGCACCACGCCCAGACCATGAAAGTTGCATGCAGGCAGATGCTCCACTTCCGGCATGCGATTAGCGGCGTTGTAATACGGCTGCGACACGATGGGTTGATCTACACCGAGCTGCTTGCTCAGATGCACGACCTCCGCCACTTGCCATGCGCTGAAGTTGGACAAACCGAAGTAACGTATCTTGCCTTGCGCGATCAACTCACCCAGCGTGCGTATCGTCTCGTGCAAAGGCGTAGTCGCATCCGGCCTATGCAGGTAATAGATATCGATGTAATCGGTTCCCAAACGTTGCAGGCTTTGCTCCACCGCCTGTATCAGACGACGGCGCGATAAACCTTTTTCATTCGGCCATTTATCGGAGCCATTGCCTACTTTAGTCGCCAGTACCCACTTATCGCGTTGCGCTGCTATACCCTTGCCGACAACACGCTCTGATTCACCACCACCGTAGATATCGGCGGTATCGATGAAGTTGATGCCCTGTTCGTGCGCGTGATGAATGATTTGATGCGAAGTCGCTTCATCGGCAGTACCGCCAAACATCATGGTGCCCAGGCACAGACGCGATACCTTGAGGCCACTTCTTCCCAGATTTTCGTATTGCATGCTTCACTACTTTCTTCTTTTTTCAATCAGGTTTAGCTCGGCCAAACCCGACCAAGTTGTCAGACGCTGGATAGCGCTTCATGAGCTGTCACCACGATACCCACGTCTGTGACTGGTTCCGGCGATTTTTCCTTCGCCTTTTCCTCTATCTGGTTAGAGCGACGACGCAGCGGCACTTTGTCGTTCAAATAATAATTACCGACATCGAACAGACGCCAGCGCACTGGATCGTGCAAGGTATGCGTACGTGCATCACGCCAGTAGCGATCCAGATTGTGCTTGCTGGCCGTCGATTGCGTGCCTGAGAATTCAAACAGCTTGTTGGTGATCAGCAGTGCCGCATGGGTACTGGCGGCTCGCACTTCAGAGACTGCGATTGATGCCTTGACCCAATCCGCTTGCAAACCAGTCTCATACGCGTGATCTATGATCTTGCCGGCACGTTCCAACAAGGCTTCTGATCCATGCAAAGCGACCGATAGATCGCCTATCTCGCGTATCGTCAATTGATCTTCTTCCCAACTCGCATCGGGTGCGGCATCCAGTTTCTTGGGATTACGCCCACGAATGAAGGCTATCATCGCCTCAAATGCGGCACGCGCGATGCCAGTATCAATCGCGGCATGCATGATCTGTCCGGTAGGGCCGACCGGTGATACATATTCTTTCTTCTCTCGGTGCGAGATAACAAACTTTTTCTCGATACGCGCGTTATCCAGAATCACGCTGCCGCTGGCGGTTGTACGTTGCCCCAGCGCCGCCCAATCATCGATGATCGTCAAACCTTCTGCATGGCGAGAGAAAAATGCCAGGTGATGCTCGTCCTTGTCTTCCGTATTAAGCGCAGTCGGTATCCAGTCTGCATAGAGCGAACCGGTTGCATAGAACTTGCAGACATTAGCGCGGTAGTGTTGATCACCATCATCAAACAAGCTTACCTTTCTGTCCTCCGGTTTTTTGACGTTGAGTTCTACCAATGCATTACCGAAGTGATCGCCGGCGAGTATGCGTTCAAAGAAGAATTTCTTTTGCTCTTCGCTACCGTGTTCACGTATTAACTCAATAACGAAGTAATGATTCTGAGGAATTTGACCGATAGACCCGTCTGCCTTGGCAAATATCGCAAAGATCTGTGCCAACGTGACGTAGGAAACGCCAGCACCACCATATTCCTTCGGTACCGTAATCGCCCACAAGCCACTCTGTGTGATTTTTTTCAGCTCCGCGACAGGCAGGCGACGTTCGCGATCGCGTAACGAAGCCTCCTGCGCAAACTCATCGGCCAGGACTTGCGCCACGGCCAGCGCTTCTTCATCGCTGCGTAACACTTTGACTTCGCCGTGATTGGCATACTGCAATGTTGTGGATGTACTCATTCCTTGCTCCTTGCATCAATAAGGCTGGCGCTCAGTCCACCTAATTATTTCCATGTTCGATATTGGGCCGCAGTGTGGTTATCAGGAAGCTTGGCACCTTGGCCAAACAGCTTTTTCCGCAATGTTCCTTCTTCGTAAGCCTCTTTGTATAAACCTCTGGTTTGCAATTCCGGGATCACCAGATCGATGAAATCGCTATAGGTTTCCGGCGCAATGGTGCGCGTTAGATTGAAACCATCGACATCCGTCTCGGCCACGTACTTGGCAATTTCATCCGCGACTTGCGATGGCGTACCGACGATGGCGGAATTCTGCGCACCGAAGCCGCGCGTTGCCAGCAGCTTGCGTCGCGTCGTTCCTTCCAGGAAGTTACGGCCGCGTGCACTACCGACACGCTTCAAGCGGCCCGGATAAAGTATCTCGAGTTTTTCTGGGGTGATTTCTTCATCCAATCCGAATTTCTCCAGATCGATGCTTTGCCCACTTGCCATGTGTGCAAGCGAACCCTCAGCACTGGCATATTGTTTGTAATCTTCGTATTTTTCGCGCGCGGCCTTTTCGTTGCTATCAACGACGACCGTCAAACCGGTGAACACTAGAATGTCATTCGGCTGACGCCCTGCATCAACGGCAAGATTGCGGATATTGGCGATACCCTTCGCCAGCAATTCGCGCGTAGGTGCGCCGGTGAATACGCATTCCGCATGCTTGGCAGCGAATTCATTACCGCGTTGCGATGCACCGGCTTGATACAAAACCGGCGTGCGCTGCGGCGATGGTTCGGTCAGGTTGTAGACACCATCGACCTTGTAATACGGACCATCGTGATGGACGCGATGTATCTTTTTAGGATCGGCATACATGCCACGCGTGCGATCCTTCAACACGGCATCATCTTCCCAACTACCTTCCAGCAGCTTGTAGAAAACTTCCATGAAATCGTCGCCGCGCTCATAACGATCATCATGATCAATCTGTTGCTTCAAACCCATTGCACGTGCCGCGCTATCCAGATAACCAGTGACGATATTCCAGCCGATACGGCCATTGCTCAAATGATCTAGCGTGGCGAGACGACGTGCAAACAGATACGGCTGCTCATACGTCAGGTTGCACGTCACGCCAAAGCCGAGATGCTTAGTTGCCTGCGCCATGATGGGCACCACGTAGAGCGGATCATTGACCGGCAACTGCACTGCTTCACGCGCTGTTGCTTCGATGCCGTCACCGAGTACGTCATACACGCCGACGATATCAGCCAGAAAGATGCCGTCGAATAAACCGCGCTCCAACAGCTTCGCCAATTCCGTCCAATATTCCGGCTTGGTGTAATCAACGGAATTGTCGCGTGGATGCTTCCACAAGCCGTGATGAATATGACCAACACAGTTCATGTTGAAAGCGTTCAGGCGGATCTTCTTGCTCATTCGGTATCTCGATCTATTACGACAAAATTTATTGATTGGTGAAAAGCCATAGCGGTAGCGCACCGCACTGATAACGGTGGCAACAACATCGATAAAGGACTCCAGAGATACGCGATAACTATTCGCGCGGAATACGCACATCAACTCTTGGGATTTTTATTGCTGTCGTCGACAACGCAGCGGAGTCGCTCGCCATGGCGAGGATTAAGCGGCCCGACCAGAGAACAATATCAATTCACTGTCGGCTTAAGAACCAAGCAAATTTCATTTCATTATTCCGATTTGGTTCGGAGTTCATGCCGGCAAGGTGCAATGCTTAGCTGAATATATGGATAGCAGATCAGTGCGTAGCAAAGTGATGCTACGCACTGAGTAAGACTTACCAGCGATATGCGCTGGCGCCAAAGTTGGCTTCGTAGAATGGTGCGATGTGCGTGCCGGGCGGAATGATGCTATCGATGCGCTTGAGATCTTCTGATGTGAATGTCACGTCTATTGCCTTGATCGCATCTTCCAGTTGTTCCAGCGTACGCGGCCCAGTGATCGCGCTGGTGATGCCGGGCTGCTGCGCCGTCCACGCCAAAGCCAGTTGCGATAATGGCACGCCTTTTTCTGCCGCCAATTCAGATAGCGGCTCAATCACATCGAACACGCCATCGACAAACCGCTTGGCCTGCATAGGATTGGGCTTCGTATAGCGCGAGTCCAAAGGCAAAGGCTGACCTTTACGGTATTTACCCGACAGAAGTCCACCACCGATAGGACTCCACGGGATCACAGCAAGGCCGAAAGTTTCCGCAACCGGGAGCAGCTCGCGCTCTATACGTCTATCGAGCAAATTGTATGGTGGTTGTTCTGAGACAAAACGATTCAGGCCCAGCTCCTTGCTAGCCCATAAAGCCTCAACCACTTGCCAACCGGCGAAGGTAGTAGAGCCGACGTAGCGCACCTTGCCCGACTTCACCAGATCGTCCAATGCGCGCAGCGTTTCATCAATGGCGGTAGTCGGTTCTGGTCTATGGATTTGATACAGATCGAGATAATCCGTTTGCAGGCGACGCAGGCTGTCTTCTACTTGCTGAATAATGTGACGCCGTGAACTGCCGCGCAAATTTCCATCGGTATCATGCATGGGTAAATGCACTTTGGATGCGAGAAATATCTCGTGACGTTTGCCATTGCGTTTGAGCGCTTCGCCGGTAAATTCTTCACTACGACCACGCGAATATACATTGGCGGTATCGATGATATTGATACCGGCTGCTATGGCACGATCAATGATACGTATAGTTTCGTCCAGTTCGGTCTTGTTGCCGAACATCATGCAACCCAATGTCAGCGGAGATATTTTTACGCCAGTGCGCCCAAAGTTACGATAGTCGGTGAGTGCCATATAAATTTTCTTGTAGATATGCATCACGCAATACGTAACCGAAGACGCATTGCTGCGATCTAGAATGTATTGCTTGATGCGATGGAAGAATAATCAGCGAGAGCAGCGATTTACCTGCCGATTGAAGTAGTTTTTTTACTGCAAGAGCACAGCGATTTTCTCCAGCCACAGTTGATCAATTGCGGAGAATGCATCCAGTCTGTCGCTATCGATATCCAGAACGCCGGCCACATTACCGTCGATGTCGAAGTAAGGCACAACGATTTCTGAACGTGACAAAGAACTGCATACGATATGACCAGGGAATTGATCGACATCCGGCACGACTATGGTGGTGCCTTGTTGCCATGCACTGCCACACACGCCTTTGCCTTTTTGAATCCGCGTGCAGGCGACTGGCCCTTGAAATGGACCAAGTACCAATTCATGCTGCTGCACACGATAAAAGCCTATCCAGTGAAAATCGAATGCTTCTTTCAAGACTGCAGAGATGTTCGCTAAATTAGCAATCACATCCGATTCGCTAGCGAGCAAGGATTTGATCTGTGGCAGCAGCTGCGCATAGATTTCCACCTTGCTGCCTTGTCTGTTGAAACTCAATACCTCGGCCATGTCTACCTTCTGTGTTCAGATCAAACGTACAGCCTTATTGGGCAAATTGTTCATTTCCGACCAGGCCGAGTTTATTCGCCCCCAAGCGTTGCGCCGATGCCAGCACCGCCGCTACCGCTTTGTATGGCGCATTGCGATCTGCACGCAGATGCAATTCCGGTTGTGTCTCCTGTGCTGCAGCGCCGGATAATTTAATATCCAGTACTTCGCGATCAGGAATGGCTTCACCGTTCCAGCTCACGACACCAGCCGCATTGATATCAACTTGCACCACTTCTGGAATCACGACTTGCGGCGGTGGATTACCCGCTGGCAAATTGAGTTCTACGTTGTGCAACTGAATTGGAATCGTGATGATCAACATGATCAGCAATACCAGCATCACATCGATCAGCGGCGTGGTATTCATTTCCGACATGACTTCTAGCTCATCCGAACCACCGCCGGAACCTACGCTCATACTCATGATTTATTCCTTCTCATCAAAATTTATGCACCGCGTGGTGCCGGCTCGGTGATGAAGCCTATCTTCACTATCCCTGCGCGCTGGCATGCAAATATCACGCGGCCGATTGCTTCATATTTGGCATCGCCATCACCGCGAATTTGTATCTCTGGTTGCGGCTCTTGCACCGATACGGTTTTCAAACGTGTTGCCAATGCATCCACGCTGCCTACCGATTCCTGATCCCAATAAATCTTGCCGTTTTTATCGACGGATAAATTGATGTTTTCCGGTTTGGTTTCGCGCACATGATTAACTTCATGCGGAAGATTCACTGCAATCGTGTTAGTGACAACCGGGATCGTGATCAGGAAGATAATCAGCAGAACCAGCATCACGTCGACCAGCGGCGTAGTGTTGATCTCGGATAGGACGTTATCTTCTTCCCCGCCCTTGCCAAAGGTAAGCGCCATGATTTAGCTCGCTTTGGCTGGCGCGGTAGAACTCAGCAATACGGCGTGCAATGTGGAGCTGAAGTCCTGCACTTTTTCCAACGCTGCTTTGTTGCGACGAACCAGCAGGTTGTAACCAAGCACGGCAGGCACAGCAACAGCCAGACCAATAGCGGTCATGATCAACGCTTCACCAACTGGACCAGCAACCTTGTCAATCGATGCCTGGCCAGACAAGCCGATTGCGGTTAGTGCGTGATAGATACCCCAGACCGTACCGAACAGACCAACGAATGGTGCGGTTGAGCCAACCGTCGCCAGAAATGCCAAGCCATCTTGCAAGCGGTTCTTCACCGTATCGACCGAGCTATGCAAAGATTGCACTACCCAGGTATTGAAGTCGACATGTGCCAACAAACCGCTGTGATGCTCCGTCGCTTTTAAAGCAAGGGAACCGATAAAGTGAAATGGCGTGCCACTCTCCAGCGTATCCAGACCTTGGCGTACCGTACCGGCATCCCAGAATGTTTGTTCGGTATCACGTGCCTGCTTGTGCAGTTTGCGCTGCGCCAGCAACTTCGCGATGATGATGTACCAGCTACCGATAGAGAACAGCAGCAAAATCAACAGCGTTCCTTTTGCCACGACATCACTGCCATTCCATAAAGCGGAGATACCATAAGGATTGGATTCTTTAGCATGATCACCGGCAACTGTCGCAGCATTGCCGGCGGATGCCTGCGCGGCGGTGATGGCAGATGCGCTAGCAATTGCCGGCGCTGCCACAGTAGATGCAGTCGCAGAAAATGCAGGAACGCTGAAGAAAAGTGCCAATACAACAGCGGCGACGGATAAACGATTACGGCTCAACATGATTTCTCCAATGAAAATATTTGCAACAAATTTGCTGCAGTGATTAATGTCGGTGGGCGATGACTGCGCCTATTCCACCTTGAATTCGAATGGCACCTGCACCACGACTTCACGGCCTTGGCCTACGCAATTGAAACGGTGTGCAGCATCAAGCGCAGCACGGTTCAACAGTGGATGTGCAGAACGAATCAGACTGAAATCCTTTGACTCCCCATTTGTACCCACCACAAACTGGACCAGTACATTGCCTGAAATATTGTTCTGCAATGCCTGACGCGGATACTCCAGCGATTGACGGATACGAGTGGAATCAGGGCATGCCAGACCAACCTTGGCAACTGCCGGCGTCGGCGTCGCAGGTACATATGGCTCAGGTGGTGCACTGCTGACTGCAGCGATCACATTCTGTTGCGGCTGCACGTTCACCTGCACTTCCGGCGGCGGCACATACGCTGGCGGTGGCTTCACGAATTTTGGTGGTGGTGGAGTCTTGACCTGCGGCGGCGGCGGCAGTTTTATTTCTTCGATAATGCGCGTCTCTATCGGCTTGGTAATGACATTGATCACATCACGCGCGAGGCCTGTAATCAACGCATAACCAATGAGCAAATGCAGCAACACGGTCACGCCTATACTGGCGATAGATTTGTTTGAGTACTGCTGTTGTCGGTCTAAAGCGAAATCCATTTTATTTCTCCATGCGTTACAGACATGTGTCCGGTCAACGCGCTGTTTTTCATAACTGAATGTATGCGGTGAAAATAAAGGGATACGCAGTACATGACACTAACTGGCATGCTTTTCACTATGCTTGTCGCTGTGTAGCTATCTGTGTTTACAGATAAAAGCATGCACCGCCGTATCCCCAGCGAGGTCAGAATAGCATCGTGTTTTCTGATTCAATACCAACAAAATTTCACTTCTATATCCGCTTTCCTTCATATCTAAATTCCGAATGTTGAATTTCTCGGCACATTAAATGTGCGTAGAGATAGGAGTACTGACAGGTCGCAACAATCTGTAGAAGGCTTGCTGGGTAAGGTCTCGGGCGGAGTTGCAAAATGGAGAGAGATATTTTCCATCGTGACCGGATGGCGGAGGCGCGATCACATGAAGTAATCGACTCTCATGTGATGCATGGAAAGAATAAGCTAATGCGTATTTTTATTGCAGGAAAAGAAAAAGCCGGCATCAGCGCCGGCTTTGGTACAACACATTGATTGCTTGTTACGCTAGTGCATAAGCGCCGCTTACTCGATGGCGAGCCACAGGAATGCCAGCCCCACACCGACAGGGATGCCGAAGCGTTCAAGCTTGCTGCCATTTTCTTTCGCAATAACTTCGACTGGCAGATCAGTCATTGCCATGACTTTACTGACCACCGAGCCTTCAAAGAAACGCGACAAGGCATTTTTCCGTGTAGTGCCCATCACGATTTTTTGTGATGCCGTTTCTTGAGCACATGCAACGATACCTTCTGCAGCATCGCCCTTGTTGATATGAACAGAATGTTCAACGCCAGCTTTAGTCAGCAAATCGACGGCACCTTTCAATGCTTGTTCAGCCCGCTCTTGTTGCAACATGCGAACATTCGCTGATGGTACAAAACGCGTGATGTATCTCGACAGACGGGGTTGAATATTGGCCAGGTTCACGTTGATCAATTCGTCATGTATTGCACGATATTGAATAACGTATTCCACTGCACGCAACGCATTCCGCGAACCGTCTACGGGTATGAGAATGTTGAGCATGATGATCTCCTCGCAATGTATAAACGTTAGTAATTTTTGTGAACGGTCTTCAAGGATGTTTTGGTCTTGCCTCCCTGTGCGTCGATTTGATAGGCGCATTTCTAAGCAAACCACTCAGCACGACCCCGCCTATGACCAAGCCGTACAGTAACCAGACAACAAATTCATTCTGCGTAAAGAAACCCTGCAATATCGGCTCTTGCACAATCATTTTTGCCGCCGTCCATGCAAGTACTGTTGCGCCCAGATAAATGATGACCGGATAACGCTCTACCCATTTCAAAATCAGCGTACTGCCTAGCACCATGATCGGAACACTGATCAACAATCCCAGCACCACCAGCAAGAACTCGCCATGTGCTGCGCCAGCCACACCCAACACGTTATCCATACCCATCACTGCATCCGCCACGATGATGGTACGTATCGCAGCCCACAAACCAACACGTGATGACGCTACATCAAGGTGCTTCTTTTCATCATGGATAGGTGCCAGCAATTTATAAGCTATCCAAACCAGTAACACACCACCGACCAGCAACAGCCCAGGAACATTCAACAACCAGACAATTGCGACGGTCATCGCAATCCGTACAACGACCGCACCTATCGTGCCGCCTATGATCGTGATGCGCTGCAAGTGCTTCGGCAATTTACGCGCGACCAGCGCAATGACGATCGCGTTATCTCCAGCCAAAACAAGATCAATAACAATGATTGCCAGTAATGCAGAGAAGAATTCCGCTGAGAATAAGTCCATGGCTCCTCCTCACACTCGACTGGCACTCACTCGCCGCCGAATATTGAAAAAGGTTGGAGCGAAAAAAAACCTTTACCTCAATTCGGTAAAGGTCTCGCTACAACGTTGCCGTTGCCTGCAGGCCGGGGAATTTTCCCGTAATGACGGCGTATGCAGTAAAGCTACTCCCCTTTAGGGCGACTACTTGTATTCAACATAGGTGACGGAATACCCAGTGTCAATGGAAATATTAAAATTACGTTAAATTATTCTTAACGATAAATTGATTAAATCGTAAAGCATTGAATATATTGAGATATTTTCCAAAGAACCAGCTCGTTTTGAGCTACGAGAATTGCTTAATGACAGGATTTTTGATGGATTTCTGCGCATCAAGAGCTGCGACCTGCTGACTTGGTTCCGCAGTATTTAGAGCCCAATTGGATATCAAAGAGTCGTTCTCCTTGAAATTTGACACATCAATTTATGCGAGTGATAAGCATCTGTACAAATGAAAAAGGGCTAGCTTTACGCTAACCCTTTTAAAATTACTGGTGCTGATGAGGCGAATCGAACACCCGACCTACTGATTACGAATCAGTTGCTCTACCAACTGAGCTACATCAGCTAAGCCGACTATTCTACCAAAAAATAGAATCTAACTGTTGCGCAAAACGCGCTTTCTAGAGTGATTGCCAGTCTTTGCTGCTTAAAATTATGGCAGTAGCGCCTGGTGGACAGTACGGGTCCACAATCTCAACGACGTATATCGATTAACGTGACACGCCTGGCTCATTTGCATTTAACTTTGCGCTCACTCAGTGCTGCTCACGACAATCATGCGGATCAAATCTCTCAATGAATTCCATCAATTTGATGCAGATGCCGTAGAAATATCTATGAAGAGGAAATAAAGCCAAGCATGAGCAGAACTGGTGTTATCAGGATCTAGTTTCGATGATTGAACGCATGAATTTTTGCGTATTTATGGCGGCAACAAAGCGATTTCCCAAAGCAAAAACCCCCCAGCATTTCTGCTGAGGGGTTTTCTAAATAAAAGCCTG
>JAZJXV010000024.1:0-235688 GCA_040390795.1 Pseudomonadota bacterium
CAAAGCTTCTTTCAACTTGGCAAGCGCTTTTCTGAAAATAATTTAAATTCTTTTTAAAGAGGCTTTTTACCAAGAGTACTTACCTATATAGAAGCCTTACTTTGCCTTGTGATAACTGGTTACTAGATCAACTTCATTCTTCGAGCCCAGGAAGACTGGTACACGCTGATGCAGCTTTTCAGGTTGTATATCCAGGATGCGTTGCTGACCATCCGTTGCGGCTCCACCTGCCTGCTCTACTATGAAGGCCATGGGATTGGCTTCATACATCAGGCGCAGCTTGCCTGGCTTGTCCGGTTCGCGCGCATCAGCCGGATACATGAATACGCCACCTCTATTAAGGATGCGATGTACATCTGCCACCATCGAAGCAATCCAACGCATATTGAAGTCTTTACCGCGCGGGCCAGTAGTGCCGGCCAGCATTTCGTCCACATAACGTTTGACCGGTGGATGCCAGTGGCGCGCATTCGATGCATTAATGGCAAATTCCTTGGTATCAGCCGGGATTTGCATATTGCGCTGGGTCATGACCCAGGAACCCATCTCGCGATCCAGCGTAAAGCACTGCACACCGTTGCCGGTAGTCAGCACTAATACTGTTTGCGGACCATATACCGCGTAACCGGCAGCGACCTGCTTGCTGCCAGGTTGCAGAAAATCAGCTTCCTTCGGTGCTTGCACGCCATCTGCTGCTTTCAATACCGAGAAAATAGTACCTATAGATACATTGACATCAATATTGCTGGAGCCATCGAGTGGATCGAACAGCAACAGGTATTCGCCCATAGGGTAGCGATTCGGGATTGGATGAATGGTTTCCATCTCTTCCGACGCCATTGCCGCCAGATGGCCACCCCATTCATTGGCTTCCAGCAAAATATCGTTGGAAATAATATCCAGCTTCTTTTGCACTTCGCCTTGTACGTTTTCGCTTTCCGCTGTGCCCATCACTTCGCCAAGCTCGCCTTTACCGACCGCATGACTAATCGTTTTGCAGGCACGGGCAACTACCTCTAGCAGCAAACGCAGCTCTGACGGGATGGTATTGTGCAGACGCTGCTCTTCAATCAGGTATTGCGTGAGACTGATACGTTTCATGTGGTCCTTTTACTCTTAGTTTGATTCTGTAATTGCCGGTTCTATCGTACAAACCCGGCAAAGCTGTATTTATCTATAGGTATCTATTATCGGTCAGCTGGCAGCCAACGACTTGCCCACTACTTCACGCGTATCCTTGGACAGCTTGGCCGTATCGGCAACCTGCTGCAAAGCAGCGCGCATTTTTTCCTGCAAGGCGGGCGCATATTTGCGCCAGCGATCCAGACTACGTGCCAGACGCGCCGCTACTTGCGGGTTGATCGCGTCGAGTGCGATCACTTGTTCCGCCCAGAAAGCATAGCCACTGCCATCTGCTGCATGGAAGCGCGAAGGATTGCCATTGCAGAAGCTAAAGATCAGGCTGCGCGCGCGATTCGGATTCTTGATCGAGAAAGCTGGGTGCTTCATCAAGGTACGTACTGTCGCAACATCAGTAGTACGCGCCATCGCCTGCAGGCTGAACCATTTATCGACCACCAACGGCTCTTGCTCGAAATCACTGTAAAACTTGGCCAGAGCTGCGGCCCGGCCCGGCGCCTGACTATTTGCCAGTGCCGCCAAGGACGCCATTCTATCCGTCATATTGTTTGCCGCGTCGTATTGCTCTTGTGCCAATGCATGTGCATCGGCATCGTCCAACTCCGACAAATAAGATAGCGCAAGGTTCTTCAACGCACGTTTGCCGGACGAAGCCGCATCCGGACTATATGAGCCATCGGTCTGGTTCGCCGCATACACACTACTGAAATCTTTGCGCAAGTCTTGCGCCAAAGCGAGTCGCAAGAAACGACGCACTGTATGGATAGCCTGCGGATCAATCACGTCCATTTGCTCCGCGATTACGGTTTCGGCCGGCAAGGTCAACACGGTTTCACGGAAAGCTGGATCCAGCGCTAGGTCGTTCAGGCTGGCACGCAGACTATCGCTCAGCGCAACATCCACGCTCAAGGTGCTGCCCGCTTTCTGTGCTGTTGCAGTCAATGCCAGCAAACGACGCGTCGCCAGACGTTGGCCAGCTTCCCAACGATTGAAGGCATCACTGTCATGCGCCATCAAGAACGCCAGCTCCTCATCGCTATATTCGTATTCCAGTACAACCGGCGCAGAGAAATTGCGCAACAGCGATGGCACCGGTTTTTCCGTCACATTCGTGAAGTGGAAAGTTTGCTGGTTCGAAGTCAGTTCCAGCACCAGAGTTTCTGGCTGGCCGCTATGGCCATTCAATGACAAAGGCATATCTTTACCTTTGCCATCGAGCAAACCGACCGCTACCGGGATATGGAAAGGCAGTTTCTTGGCCTGACCCGGCGTTGGTGGGCAAGATTGCGCCAAGGTGATGTCGTAAGTCTGTTTGTCGGCATCATACGCAGTCGTGACTTTCACGCGCGGCGTGCCGGCCTGGCTGTACCAGCGCTCGAATTGAGTCAGATCGCGACCATTGGCATCTGTCATCGCGGCACGGAAGTCATCGCACTCTACGGCTTGACCGTCATGGCGCTCAAAATACAGATCCATCCCTTTACGGAAGCCATCACGGCCCAGCAAGGTTTGATACATGCGCACAACTTCGGCGCCCTTCTCATAAATAGTGACCGTATAGAAGTTACTGATTTCAACGAAGGAATCAGGACGCACCGGATGCGCCATCGGACCTGCGTCCTCCGGGAATTGCGCCTGACGCAGCACACGTACGTCGTCGATACGCTTGACCGCACGACCACTGTCGGTGCCTATCATATCAGCGGAAAATTCCTGATCGCGGAATACAGTCAAGCCTTCTTTCAGCGATAACTGGAACCAGTCGCGGCAAGTCACGCGGTTACCAGTCCAGTTGTGGAAGTATTCATGGCCGACGACCGCTTCGATATTCGCGTAATCGGTATCGGTCGCGATGCGCGGATTGGCCAGCACGAATTTGGTATTGAATATATTCAAACCCTTGTTTTCCATCGCGCCCATATTGAAGTCGCCGACCGCGACGATCATGAAGCGATCCAGATCCAGTTCCAGGCCGTAACGTTCTTCGTCCCAGTGGATACTGTTAACCAGCGAATCCATCGCGTGCTGGGTCTTGTCCAAATTGCCTTCTTCAACCCAAACCTGCAGCAGCGCTTCACGGCCAGACTTGAGTTTTTCCGTCTGTTCTTGACATACCAATTGACCAGCTACCAGTGCAAACAGATAAGACGGCTTCTTGAACGGGTCTTCCCACAAGGCATAGTGACGTCCATCGCCCAAATCCCCCTGTTCGATCAGATTGCCGTTCGACAGCAAGACCGGATATTTCTTTTTATCCCCGCGCAGCATGACGGTGTATTGCGCCATCACGTCAGGACGATCCGGGAAATAAGTGATTTTGCGGAAACCTTCGGCTTCGCATTGTGTGAAGAAGTTGCCGTTGGAGACGTACAAACCCATCAGCGAGGTATTTTTGTCCGGACGGATCAGCGTTTCAATTTCCAGCGTGATCTTTCCCGCCGTAGTCGGGATGCGTAACAGGCCATCCACCAGTTTGTAATCGCGCTTGCTCAGGTTTTTACCGTTCAGGCGGATTTGTACCAGTTCCAGCTCTTCGCCATGCAGCACTACTGCCTTCTCTGAACTGGCGGCATTGCGCTCCAGCGTCATGCGCGTCGCGACTCTGGTGTTCGACGGATCCAGGTCGAAACCCATCTCAACGGTGCGAACCCAATAGCTAGGCGGAGTGTAATCTTTGCGATAAATCGCGGGGGAAGTGTCGGTGCGCATAGGGATAGATATAGGTGGGAGTAAAGCAAAATACCATTTTACCAATCATGGGAATGAAAATGAAATCTGCTTGTCTGACCATTGATATGTGGCAAAAGCAAGCCTGCCCGCATACATAGTCTTATCAACAACAAATACTGTTTGGCATAAACAAGCATTGCCGAGTTACAAAATGTAACTGCTCTTTTTGCCATTACCGCTATGCTATACACATCTGCCTAAGGAGAATAAAAATGAAACGCTGGTTATTGATGTGGGTGGCGTTATCGAGCCTATTGCTAAGTGGTTGCGCGTCGGTCATCCGCACCGATGTGATTGCCTTTCACGATTGGCCTGCCGACCTGCAGAACAAAACGTATGTCTTTGATCACAAGGTTGATCAAAACAATCTGGAAGAAAAGAGCTATGAAAATCTGGTGCGCACCGAGCTGACGCGTCTTGGCTTTGTCGAAGCAGCGGCTCCGAACGCCCCAAACCTCAAGGTTGCGCTCAAGTACAAGGTCGATACACGTGACGTCAGAACCGTACAGCCATACGTCGTCGATCCATATTGGTACGGCCCGTATTACGGTCCGGGATGGCGTTATGGCCCTTACTACGATCCATTCTGGTATCCAGGTCCGATTACGCAGTATCGCGACGTTCAATATCAAGTATTCGATCGCCAGCTCAACATCCTGATTACTCGCTTTAAGGATGGTAAAAAACTATACGACGTCACCGTACACAGCAGCGGTGGCAATGGCTCTCTGGCTTTCGCCATGCCTTATTTGGTACGCGCAGCATTCACGGACTTCCCTGGGAAAAATGGTGTGCCACGTCGCATAGATCTGGAAATCAAGGAATAAAGCAGCAACTGCATCTGAATATAAAAATGGCGACTTAATATATAAGTCGCCATTTTTTATTCTCTCAACGTCCCGTCTGCTTGTCGTAGCGCAAACGCTGTTCAAACAATCAAGGTGTGTAATACGCCAATGAACCGAAAGTAAGCGCCACCACCATCAGCACGCCAAATCCCAGCAAAATAAGAAGTCGCCCGAATTTTGGCGTACCGTCTGCATCGGATGGCAGCTCTTCCGAATGCTGTATTGGATTGTTTTCTGGATCTAATTCTTGCATTACAGAATCCTTAAGGAAGCAAAATTGAGGAGCCGGTGGTTTTCCGTGCTTCCAGATCACGATGCGCTTGCGCAGCATCCTTCAGTGCATAACGCTGATTAATATCGATTTTGATCTTGCCGCTTTCCACCATGCCAAACAATTCAGCCGCCATCATTTCCAGATCGTCGCGCTTGGCAATATAGTTGAACAGCGAAGGCCGGGTCACAAACAGCGAACCACGCGATGCCAGTTCATTCAGACTGAACGGCGGGACTGGGCCAGATGCGCCACCAAAACTCACCATCATCCCCAGCGGCGACAAGCAATCCAGCGAACCGATGAAAGTATCGTTACCAATCGAATCATAAACAACAGGCACGCCTTTACCGCCGGTGATTTCCTTCACGCGTTCGACAAAGTTTTCCTTGTTGTAATTGATCGTGTGTACGCAGCCATGCGCCTTCGCCAACTCAGCCTTCTCATCCGAACCGACGGTACCTATCATCGTCACGCCCAAGGCACGTGCCCATTGGCATGCAATCAAACCTACGCCACCTGCTGCTGCATGGAACAAAATTGTTTCCCCGCCTTGCAAACGGAAAGTACGACGGAACAGATATTGCACCGTCAAACCTTGCAACATCATCGCAGCGGCCGTCTCGAAGCTGATCGCCTCCGGCAATTTGACGAGAATATCGGCCGGCAACACACGCGCATCTGCATACGCACCCGGTGGACGTCCGGCATACGCGACGCGATCACCCGGCTTGACGTGCGTGACGCCAGCACCAACGGCCTCCACCACGCCCGCACCTTCCATTCCCAATCCTGCAGGTAAAGGCTGGGGATACGACCCCATGCGGAAATACACATCGATGTAATTCAAACCGCAAGCATGTTGCCGAATCAGAGCTTCGCCGGGACCGGGTGCCGCAACATCGACATCAACGTATTCCATTACTTCCGGGCCGCCAGTCTTGAAGATCTTGATTGCTTTGGTCATGAATAACTCGCTTAATTTAGTAATACGTTGATTGAATCAAAACGTTCCCGGATAGCCGCCACCATCGAGCAAAATGTTTTGCCCGTTGATGTATCCCGCATGTTCGCTGCATAGAAATGCGCAGGTCGCGCCAAATTCCTGGCGCGTACCGAAACGCTTGGCCGGATTGGCCGAACGGCGTGCTTCACTGACTTCTTCTACCGTGCGACCGCTGGCTTCTGCGGCAGCAGAGAAAATAGCCGCCAACCTGTCGGTCTCGAAAGGACCTGGCAATAAATTATTGATCGTCACATTGCGTGCAACCGTCTTGCGCGCCAAACCAGCGACAAAACCAGTCAAACCGGAACGTGCGCCATTCGACAAACCCAGACTATCAATCGGTGCTTTCACTGCACTCGACGTAATGTTGATGATGCGACCAAAACCGCGCGCCATCATGCCATCTACCGTCGCCTTGATCAGTTCTATCGGCGTCAACATGTTTGCATCGAGCGCCGAGATCCAGTCATCACGACTCCAATCGCGGAAATCACCAGTCGGTGGGCCTGCTGCATTCGTCACCAGAATATCCGGTTGCGGACACACCGCCAGCACCTGTTCGTGTCCTTCGGCAGTCGTGATATCACAGGCGACGATGGTAATCATGCTGCTGGAAACCGCACGAATTTCAGTCGCAGTCGCCTGCAAGACGTCCAGATTACGCGCCACCAACGTGACATTCACACCTTCTGCCGCCAAGGCTTCAGCGCAACCACGTCCCAAGCCTCGGCTCGCGCCGCATACCAATGCGGATTTTCCTCGTATGCCTAAATCCATCGCTGATTCCTACGCTCGTTTTTTAGATAAGACATAAATACCGCACAAGACCAAAGCAGTACCCGCCAGTTGTATGCCGGTAATCGGTTCGTCCAGTATCAATGCCGCCAAAAACAGGATGGACACCGGACCTATCATGCCGGCTTGCGACGCCGTTGCCGCGCCTATGCGATCGACTGCAATCATGGTCAGGAACACCGGCATCACTGTACAAAAAAATCCATTAATCATGGACAAGCCATATACCGCCATCGGCTGTATCAAGGTCGAAGCCGGGCGCAGGATAAAGAATTGCGCGATGCAAGCCACGCTGGAAACGCACATCGCATACGCCACCAGACGCAATGCACCAACACGTTTGACCAGTTCACCCGATCCCAACAAATAGATAGCGTATGCAATCGCACTGCCCAAAACCAGCAAGCTACCAAGCACAACATTGGAACCGCCAATACGAACGTCGTGCACAAACACCAGCACCGTCCCGAGATAAGAAATACCCAGCGCCGCCCATTCAAGCCCGGTAATCCTTCGCTTCATGACAAAGATGGAAATCAGCAACACAAAGGATGGCGTCAAAAACAGAATCAGGCGTTCCAGCCCGACAGAGATATATTGCAACGCGAGGAAATCAAGAAAGCTGGAAAGGTAATAGCCGAGCAAACCCAATACGGCGATCTTCCCTTTCTCACTACGCGTCAGCGGCACCGCTGTGCGCCCCTTCCAGATGCCAATGACGATAAAAAACGGGAGAGAAAATATCATGCGGAAAGCAATCAGCGTCACCGCATCCACACCGTAGCGGTAAATCAATTTGGCAACGATTGCTTTGGTCGAAAACAGAATCGCGCCCAAGAGCGCGATCATCAGACCGATGAGGAAATGTTTGCGTTCGGAAGGAAGAGAAGTGAAATCGGCCATGCCATGATTGTAAAGGCTAAGCGGATTACAGGTTGAGCACCGCCAAAATCATTGCATCAAGCTTGTTCGGTTCGTCTCTCTAGCGACACGAACCGAACCAGATCTTAGAACAAATGTCCGAGCTTGGCAGCCTTGGTAGTCAGATAACGCTCATTGAAGGGATTGCGTGTAATCACCAGCGGCACGCGTTCCACCACTTTGACCCCGAGTTGCTCCATCGCCGTAATCTTGCGTGGATTATTCGTCATCAAACGCAGCGTCGAAATCTTCAGATGCTGCAGCATAGGCTTGCACAGTTTGTAATTGCGTTGATCCGGCTTGAAACCCAATGCTTCATTTGCCTCAACCGTATCTGCGCCGGCATCCTGCAATTGATAAGCACGGATTTTATTGACGAGGCCAATGCCACGTCCTTCCTGACGCAGATAAAACAAGGCGCCCCGCCCTTCTTCTGCGATTTTCTGCAAAGCGGCTTCCAGCTGCGGACCGCAATCGCAACGCAGGCTGAACAATCCGTCGCCGGTCAGGCATTCTGAATGGATACGCGACAAGACAGGCTCGCCGTCGGAAACATCACCCAGCGTGATCGCAACATGTTCCTTGCCAGTGGCAGGCTCAACAAATGCGTGCAGGCGAAAGGTCGCCCACGGCGTCGGCAATTCGCACGACGCAGCGTAATCCAGTTCAACTTCAGAAGAAACTGCCGCTTCAACTGCGGCATTGGGGGTAAGACTTGTATTCATGAGTAAGGGATTCAATCAACCAGCAAATACAGACAATACCGACCATCGGCATTGTCTGCATTAAATGCTCAGAAGACGAAGGATATCAGGCTGCGAGCAATTCGTTTATTGCATCGCTGGTTTTGGCTTGCGCTTTTTGCACGCCTTCCGCACCCATTGCGATTCCTTCGCTCTGAATAAAGGTCACATCGGTCAGACCAATAAAGCCTAACACCGCACGTAAATAGGTGCTGGTGAAGTCCATTACCTTGGCTGGACCTTCACTGTAGACACCACCGCTGGCGGTAAAAATATAGACTTTTTTACCTGTCAGCAGGCCAACCGGGCCTTTTTCAGTGTATTTGAAGGTGACGCCAGCGCGGGCAACGTGATCGATCCAGGCTTTCAGACCGGAGGTAATAGAGAAATTGTACATGGGCGCGCCAATGACGATCACGTCTGCATCAAACAGCTCTTGCACCAGGGTTTCCGATAATTTGGCGATTTGTGCCTGTTCTGCGCTACGGTTTTCTGCTGGCGTGAAGAATGCGCCTAGTGTTTGGCCATCAATATGCGGCAAAGGCTGAGCCGCCACGTCGCGCTCAACAACTACTGCATTCGGTTCCTTGGCTTTCCATTTGCTGATGAATTCGGCGGTAGCCTTGCGTGAGATCGAATCGCCGTTACGTACGCTGCTGTTGATATTCAGAATCTTGGTCATGATAAAACTCGCTTTCTTGTCAGGTTGGGTCGTCGGCGCGTCTATCAACGCTGCTTTTCGACATAATTTTTTGCTAAACCGGAACTACTGATTTGTTGCACTCATCGTAGGACAGGATTAGCATCAAGAAAACCCACATTGTTTAACTAATTAGAATCGATATTTTCGATATGAGAGAACCAGGCCTACCCACACTGGATCAATTGCGCGTCTTCGTCGCCGTGATCGACTGCGGCAGCTTTTCCCGCGCCGCGCGTGAGTTACATCGCACGCAATCCGTTGTCAGTTACACCATAGCCAATTTGGAAGCACAGTTGAATGTCGCGCTGTTTGACCGTAGTAAGCGCAAACCAACATTAACCGAAGCAGGCAAGGCGCTACTGGCCGACGCCCGTACGGTGGGCATGAAAGTCGATGCGATGCGGGCGCGCGCCAAGACGCTGGCGCAAGGTTTGGAGGCTGAGGTATCGCTGGTGGTCGACGTGATGTTTCCCAATTGCCGTCTGGTCGCAGCATTAAAGGCATTTCAACAAGAATTCCCAACAGTGGGATTACGCCTGCGCATCGAGGCACTTGGTGCGGTCATGCATTTGGTTACCGAACGCGTCTGCCAAATCGGCATCGCCGGGCCTATGCTGGATTTTGCTGACACCTTCCACCATCAGCAATTGGGTCATATCACAATGATTCCGGTCGCCGCGCCTACGCATCCGCTGGCGCAAATAGAAGGTGTCATCCCGACGGAAGTCGCGCGCGATCACATCCAGTTGGTGTTGACCGACCGTAGTCAATTAACTGCTGGACAGAATTTTGGCGTGATTGCCTTACGCGATTGGCGACTCGGCGACCTTGGTGCCAAGCACATGTTGCTACTGGCTGGGCTGGGCTGGGGCTCGATGCCGGAAGAAATGATTAAAACGGATCTGGATAGCGGACGACTGGTTCATCTCAAGTTCGCACATATGATCAGTGGGCAATATACCTTGCACATGATTAATCGCGTGGATGAAGCGCCGGGTGTGGCTGGACGCTGGCTGATGCAGTATTTGCTGGATCAAGCGTCAGTGGCTTGATTGACTTGAATCGCCGTATTTGCATCAAACAAATACGGCGGGCTACGTCTCTTTACTTGCCCTTGAAAATCGAGCCCAACACGCCACGGATAATCGCCCGTCCGGCACTCGATCCCATCGTGCGCACCGCCGATTTCACCATCGTCGTCGCAATACTATCGCTACGACCGCTCTTGCTGAACAAACCACCCAAAGCATCGGAAATCATTCCACCACTTCCCGCTTCAGCGCCTTTGGTCGCTGCTGTTCCTTGCGGCGTATTTTCTGCAACGCGCGCTTTGATCATTTCGTAAGCGGATTCACGATCCACTGCTTTCTCGTACACGCCAGCAACCACCGAACTCGCAATCAATGCGGAACGCTCGGCATCTGTAATCGGACCGATCTGTGATGGCGGCGGCAAAACATAACCGCGCTCGACGATGGTTGGACGTCCTTTTTCATCCAGGAAGGAAACCAGCGCCTCACCCACGCCCAACTCGGTAATCACCTGCACGATATCCAGCGCAGGATTCGGACGGAAGGTTTGCGCCGCCGCTTGCACCGCTTTTTGATCACGCGGTGTATAGGCGCGCAAAGCATGCTGCACGCGGTTGCCGAGCTGGCCAAGCACGGTATCTGGGATGTCCAATGGAT
This sequence comes from Pseudomonadota bacterium, assembly GCA_040390795.1. Lineage (GTDB taxonomy): Bacteria > Pseudomonadota > Gammaproteobacteria > Burkholderiales > Burkholderiaceae_D > Oxalicibacterium. The sequence continues at coordinate 10,846 of JAZJXV010000024.1, forward strand.
TTTGCGTCACGAAGTAAACGCCCACGCCTTTCGAGCGTATCAGGCGCACTACTTGTTCAATTTTCTGCAGCAAAGGCTTGGGCGCTTCGCTAAACAGCAAATGCGCTTCATCGAAAAAGAACACCAGCTTAGGCTTGTCGAGATCGCCGACTTCCGGCAAATGCTCGAATAATTCGGACAGCATCCACAGCAAGAAGGTGGAATACAGCAAAGGCGCATTCATCAGCTTATCTGCAGCAAGGATATTTACTACGCCCTTGCCTTTAGCATCGGTTTGCAACAAATCTTCAATATTGAGCATAGGCTCGCCAAAGAATTTATCGCCGCCTTGCTCGTCAACACCGATCAGGCCACGTTGTATCGCACCTATGCTGGCGCTGGAGATATTGCCGTATTCAGTCTGGAAACTCGCAGCGTTGTCGCCGACGTATTGCAACATCGCGCGCAAATCCTTGGTATCGAGCAATAACATGCCTTGATCGTCGGCAATCTTGAACACCAGTTGCAGCACGCCTTGCTGCGTATCGTTCAAATTCAACATGCGCGCCAGCAATAGCGGACCAAGATCAGAAATCGTCGCACGCACCGGATGACCTTTTTCGCCATAAACGTCCCAGAACGTGACCGGCACGCCAGCCCACACCGGCTCCTCCAATTCCAGCATCGCAAAGCGTTCCTTGACCTTGCCGACGGAGGCGCCAGCCTTGGCAATACCAGACAAGTCGCCTTTAACGTCGGCCATGAAAACCGGCACGCCTATATCGGACAAAGCCTGTGCCAAAGTCTGCAAAGTGACGGTTTTACCGGTGCCGGTGGCACCCGTAATACAACCATGCCGATTGGCAAGCTCAGGCAGCAAACTTAGTTCATGGTCTTTGTTTTTAGCAATCAGCAGAGGATTTGGCATGTTCTTTGTCCAAAGTAGGAGAGGTTTGCAGCAAAAGCGATATGGTAAAATCCGCGCTTCATTATAGCTAACTCATCGGGAAAGATTCGTCATGGCAGGACATAGTAAATGGGCCAATATTCAGCACCGTAAGGGCCGTCAAGACGAAAGACGAGGCAAAATCTGGACCCGTTTGATCAAAGAGATCACCGTAGCGGCACGTATGGGCGGCGGCGACGTCGCAGCCAACCCGCGTTTGCGCCTGGCAGTCGACAAGGCAGCCGATGCCAATATGCCGAAAGACAATGTCACGCGCGCGATCCAACGCGGCAGTGGCGGTCTGGAAGGCGTCAATTACGAAGAAATCCGTTACGAGGGTTACGGCATCAATGGTGCAGCCATACTAGTCGACTGCATGACCGACAATCGGGTACGCACAGTGGCGGAAGTACGTCACGCGTTCTCCAAGTTCGGTGGCAATATGGGTGCCGAAGGCTCGGTCGCGTTCATGTTCAAACATTGCGGCCAGTTTTTCTTTGCACCCGGCACCGATGAAGACAAATTGATGGAAGCTGCGCTGGAAGCTGGCGCTGATGACGTCACTACTGATGAGGAAGGCGGCATAGAAGTCATTTGCCCACCGCATGATTTTTCTGCAGTCAAAGACAAACTGGCCGCGGCTGGCTTCAAAGCTGAACTGGCAGAAGTCGTGATGAAACCAGCGACCGAGACCGTGTTCCAAGGCGATGACGCGATCAAGATGCAGAAATTGCTCGATGCACTGGAAAATCTCGACGACGTACAAGAGATTTATACCAACGCTGTGATCGAAGAGTAATTCACAGTTTTTAAAAACGGACTGGCTCCGTTTTAAATAAAGATACGAAATCAGTCGAAGCGCAGCAAGACACCAAGATAACCAGCTACATCACACACATGTTGATGCGGCAATTTTAAAAAGTAATGAACCACATGAAAATTCTGGTAGTCGGCTCAGGCGGCCGCGAACACGCTCTGGCTTGGAAACTGGCACAATCCGAACGGATTCAAACCATCTATGTCGCACCGGGTAACGGTGGCACTGCGCTGGACGACAGACTGAAAAACATTGCGATCACCGATCCGCAAGAGTTGGCGCAATTCGCTCAACAAGAAAATATCGCGCTGACCGTGGTCGGCCCGGAAACACCGCTGGCGGCTGGTATCGTGAATATCTTCCGCAACCAAGGCTTGAAGATTTTTGGCCCAACCAAGGAAGCTGCGCAACTCGAAAGCTCCAAGGATTTCGCTAAATCGTTCATGCAACGCCATGCGATTCCGACCGCGGAATACCAAACCTTCTCCGAAGTAAACGCTGCGCACGATTACATCAACCTCAAAGGTGCACCTATCGTCATCAAGGCCGATGGTCTGGCTGCCGGTAAAGGCGTGGTCGTTGCGATGTCGCTGGATGAAGCGCATCACGCAGTCGACATGATGCTGTCCGATAACAAGCTCGGCGATGCCGGCGCACGTGTCGTGATTGAAGAATTCCTCGCTGGCGAAGAAGCCAGCTTCATCGTCATGGTAGATGGCAAAAACATTTTGCCGCTGGCCACCAGCCAGGATCACAAACGTCTGCTCGATCACGACGAAGGTCCAAACACCGGCGGCATGGGTGCGTATTCGCCTGCGCCTATCGTCACGCCAGCGCTGCATGCACGCGTTATGCGCGAAATCATTCAACCTACCGTTCAAGGCATGGCCAAGGATGGCATTCCATTCTCGGGCTTCCTGTATGCAGGTCTGATGATCGACGACAAAGGTAATCCAAAGACTTTGGAATTCAACTGCCGTATGGGTGATCCAGAAACACAACCGATCATGGCACGTCTGAAAACTGATCTGGTCGGTGTAATGGAACATGCAGTCAACGGCACGCTGGATACGATAGAACTGGAATGGGATCGTCGGACCGCATTGGGCGTAGTGTTGGCAGCAGCGGGTTACCCTGATGCACCGCGCAAAGGCGACGTCATCACCGGCATCCCTGCAGAAACTGCAGATAGCGTCACCTTCCACGCTGGCACTGCATTGAATAACGATCAGTTGACCACCACTGGTGGCCGCGTCTTGTGCGTAGTCGGCCTCGGCGATAGCGTCAAAGTCGCGCAAAAGAAAGCCTACGACACTATCGACAGCATCCATTTTGACGGCGCACAATTCCGCCGCGACATCGGCTGGCGCGCACTGAAACGCTCTTAAATACAAAGTGATGTCGTGTGGTTATTTCCGTACAAACGGGAATAACTGCTCTTCCTTCATTAAATAACGATGGGCTGTGGCGCATATTGCGCACAAGGTACAATCCGCCCACAACCTTTTACCGCTCGCATAGTGACTTCTTCCCTTCTCTCGTCCTCCTCCGTCAAAGATTATTTGCTTGGTCTGCAGGCGCGCATCGTCGCTGCGCTGGAAGAAGTCGATGGCAAGGCATTCGGCACCGATAGCTGGGAACGTCCGGAAGGCGGCGGTGGTATCTCGCGCATTATTGAAAACGGTCATGTGTTCGAACGCGGCGGCGTTGGCTTCTCGCATGTGATGGGCAAGAATTTGCCGCCATCGGCTGCAGCCAACCGGCCCGAAATCGCTGGACGCAACTGGGAAGCGATGGGCGTGTCATTAGTACTGCATCCGCGCAATCCATACGCGCCGACTGTACACATGAATGTGCGCTTCTTTACGGCGACGGCAGAAGGTCATGAACCTATCTGGTGGTTTGGCGGCGGCATGGATTTGACGCCGTATTATGGTTTTGAAGAAGATGCGCGGCATTTTCACCAAACCTGCCGCGATGCGCTACAACCGTTTGGCGATGATCTGCATCCGCGCTACAAGAAATGGTGTGACGATTATTTTTATCTGAAACATCGACAAGAGCCGCGCGGCGTAGGCGGAATCTTCTTCGATGACTTGAATGAATTCAGCTTCGAGCAGTGTTTCGCCTTGCAACAAAGTGTAGGCGATCATTTCATTGCATCGTATGTGCCGATCTTAAAACAACGCAAAGATACGCCTTATGGAGAACGCGAACGCGACTTCCAAACCTACCGACGCGGACGTTACGTCGAGTTCAATTTGGTCTTCGATCGCGGCACCCTGTTTGGCCTGCAATCGGGCGGTCGCACCGAATCTATACTGATGTCGATGCCACCAGTGGTAACATGGCGCTACAATTGGCAGCCAGAAGCTGGCAGCCCGGAAGCAAAACTGACTTCCGACTTCCTGATTCATCGCGATTGGGTCTGAATGAAGACCAGCGAAAAAGCCGTCACGCGTTGCGTGGCCATACTCGGCGGCAGTTTCGACCCAGTACATAACGGCCATGTTGCCTTGGCGAATTATTTTATCGAATTGCTGAAACCGGACGAATTACGCATCATTCCCGCCGGAAATCCATGGCAAAAGCATGGTTTACAGGCATCCGGCAAAGATAGAGTAGCGATGGTGCGTAGTGCGTTCAGCACACAAAAGACCGCCGTCAGCATCGATCAGCAAGAAATCCTGCGTGATAGCGCAACCTATACCATCGACACCTTGCGCGCGGTTCGGGAAGAGTTGGGACCGCGTGTTTCCATCATTTTTCTGATGGGAGCTGACCAGTTGCAGCATCTGAATACATGGCAGGAATGGCAACACATGTTTGACTATGCGCATATATGTGCTGCCTCGCGCCCTGGTTTTGCGATGGATGCAGCACATGTACCAGCCGACGTGACGCAGGAGTTCACACGACGTGCAGCATCAATGGAACAAATACGTACTACCGCGCAAGGCTTTGCTTATCTTGCGCCGAATTTGGCAGTCGATATTTCTGCCACTGAAATCCGCGCAGCGCTGCAACGCGGACAACACCCGATTTCGCTAGTGCCTCCCGGGGTGCTAGACTATATTGAACAACATCACCTATATAAAAGCTAATGGACATCAAAAAACTGCAAGCCCTGGTAATCGACGCACTCGAAGACGTCAAAGCACAGGATATCAAGGTGTTCGATACCGTACATCTGACCAGCCTGTTTGACCGTATCGCCGTTGCATCCGGTACCTCCAACCGCCAAACCAAGGCGCTGGCAGCATCCGTGCGCGACAAGGTCAAAGAAAACGGCGGCACCGTTCTCAGCGTCGAAGGTGAAGACACCGGCGAATGGGTACTGGTCGATCTGGGCGACATGATCGTCCACATCATGCAACCAGCTATTCGCGCTTACTATCGCCTGGAAGAAATCTGGGGCGAGAAAGAAGTCAAATTCGGCGCAGCGAAACGTCTGTCAACTCGTATCACGCCAGACGACGATGCACCGAAAAAAGCAACTGGTCGTCATTTGAGCGCAAGCCAAACTACACTGGACGACGACGAGCCGAAGAAACCTGCGCGCAAAACTGCGGCAAGCAAAACCACGGCCACCAAAACAGCTGCGAAAAAAGCACCTGCCAAGAAAGCCGTAGGCAAAACCATCAAGGTTAAAGCGACTAAAACTGCAGAAGCCTACAAAAAAGCAGCACCCAAGAAAGCGCCTGCAAAAAAAGTAGCCAGCAAGACGCGCGCACCGGCGAAGCCAAAAGCCAAGCCTGCCGAGTAATCGGACGCGCCCATGCAGCTCGTCATCGCTGCGGTTGGTCACAAGATGCCCGCCTGGATAGAAAGCGGGTTCGGCGAATATGCGAAACGCATGCCGCCCGACTGCCGCATTCTCCTGAAGGAAATCAAACCAGTCGAACGGTCCGGCAGCAAAACTGCCGAGACCGCAATGGCACTGGAACGCGCCAAGATAGAAGCAGCCATCCCCAAGGGCGCACGTATCATCGCGCTGGATGAACACGGCAAGGACCTCACCTCAGTACAACTGGCACAGCAACTGACGCAATGGCAGCAGGATGGCGGCGATGTCGCCTTCATCATCGGTGGCGCAGATGGTCTGGATGCCGACTTCAAGAAAAAAGCGGATATGTTGATACGCGTATCCAGTCTGACTCTGCCACACGGCATGGTGCGCGTACTATTGGCCGAGCAACTCTATCGCGCCTGGTCCATCACGCAGAACCATCCTTATCATCGGGTGTAACGACCTTATGAAACCTCCTCCGCAAAAAATCTATCTCGCCTCCAAAAGCCCGCGCCGACGCGAGCTCTTAAGGCAAATAGGTATCGAATTCGAATTACTCTTACTACGCGATCAAACTCCGCGCGGTCCGGAAGTCAGTGAAATCGTCCTGCCTAACGAACGCGCAGAAGATTATGTCGCACGCGTAACACTGGAAAAAGCCGCCTTCGCGCAAAAAACCATGTGGTGGCGCAAGCTACCAGCGCGACCAATACTTGCTGCCGATACGACCGTCGTACTCGACGGTCACATACTCGGCAAACCAGCCGACGAAGCAGAAGCCATCGCCATGTTGCGCTCGCTATCAGGTCGCACACATCAAGTCCTCACTCATATCGCCGTTCTGCACGACGATAAAATTTATCAAATGACGCAACGATCCGATGTCGCTTTCACTGCGCTACCCGATCACACCATTCGTGCCTACTGCGCCACATCTGAACCGTATGACAAAGCAGGCGGTTACGGCATACAAGGCCAAGCCGCACTCTTCATTCAAGACATCGCGGGCAGTTATTCAGGCATCATGGGGCTGCCGCTATTTGAAACCGGAAAATTATTGGAACAGGCTGGGATGCGTATTCTATGAGTGAAGATATTCTCGTCAACGTCACACCGCAAGAAACCCGCGTCGCACTCGTACTGCAAGGTGCAGTACAGGAGCTGCACATTGAGCGCACGCTGTCGCGCGGCATGGCCGGCAATATTTATCTAGGCAAAGTCGTACGCGTCTTGCCTGGCATGCAATCAGCCTTCATCGACATCGGCCTGGAGCGTGCTGCCTTCCTGCACGTCGCCGATATCTGGGATGCGCGTTCGCACGAAGGGCCGCCGACCACACCGACACCGATTGAACGCATGCTGTTCGATGGACAAGCGGTAACAGTACAAGTCATCAAAGACCCGATAGGCACCAAGGGCGCACGTCTGTCGACGCAGATTTCCATTGCCGGACGCATGTTGGTGTATCTGCCACAGGAATCGCATATCGGCATTTCGCAACGTATAGAAAACGAAGCCGAACGCGAGCTCTTGCGCGAAAAAGTGCAAAAACTGATGCAGCCTGAGGAAAAAGGCGGCTTCATCATACGCACCATGGCAGAAGATGCATCGGATGGCGATTTACAAGCCGACGTCGAATATCTGCGTAAAACTTGGGCCAATATCACGCAGCTTGCGAAGACCAAACCTGCGCCGAGCCTGCTCTATCAAGATCTTGATCTGGCGCAGCGCGTGATGCGCGATTTCGTCAATGACGAAACGGCCAGCATCCAGGTCGACTCGCGCGAAAATTATCTCAAACTGCAACAATTCGGCGAGTTGTATACGCCTTCTGTTCTGACCAAGCTGGCGCATTATCCGGGTGAACGTCCGCTGTTTGATTTGTACGGCGTGGAAGAAGAAATTCAACGTGCACTGGGTCGACGTGTCGATTTGAAATCTGGCGGTTATCTAATCGTCGATCAAACCGAAGCGATGACAACTATCGACGTAAACACTGGTAGTTTCGTCAATGGCCGCAACTTCGACGACACGATATTCAAGACCAATCTGGAAGCATCGCATGCCATCGCACGCCAATTACGTTTGCGTAATCTGGGTGGCATCATGATTCTCGATTTCATCGACATGGAAAACACTGAGCATAGAAGTGCGGTGTTGAGCGAATTGAACAAGGCACTGTCGCGTGATCGCACCAAGGTTTCCGTTTCAGGATTTTCTGCTCTCGGCTTGGTAGAAATGACCCGCAAACGTACGCGCGAATCGCTCGCGCATATTCTGTGCGAACCTTGCCCTGCTTGCAGCGGCAAAGGCCAAGTCAAAACAGCACGCACGATTTGCTATGAAATCCTGCGTGAATTGACGCGCGAAGCGAAACAGTTTAACCCACGTGAATTCCGTATCCTGGCGTCGCAAGTCGTCATCGATATGTTTCTTGAAGAAGAATCGCAGCATCTGGCTATGCTAGGCGACTTCCTCGGCAAGCCGATTTCACTGCAAGTGGAAACGGTTTATCACCAGGAACAGTACGACGTTATCTTGATGTAGTTTTGCTTGGATTGCAGTCATAAAAAAACGGAGTCATGTGCACATGACTCCGTTTTTATTTGTACCAGCGTATACCTTACTCTTTCCAGTAATCGGCAATCCACGGCGCCTTGCGTACAAAGCGCAGAGCACGATTACGTCGTCCTTCCAGCGCATCTGGCGGATTCACTTCACCGTGGAAGATCACGATCTTGGTATCAGCCGGCACAAACGGCTCACGCCAGTAATTAGTCGGCCAGGCTGGAATGCAGTGATATTTATAACTGCAGCACCACGATGCCGGCCAGTAGCTAAGCTTGCCCTGTTTGTGCAAAACATCCGACAAGAATGCCTGCTCATTACGGAAGGCCTTGCGCGCTTCGGCGCCTGTCGTCCGAAACTCTTGTAAAACGTCTGCATGCGCACCCAGTTTGAAGCGATATACCGACGAGTTACCAGTCACGCGCCAAGGCCGCTTCCAATCATGGATGATCAGAAATTCGCCCGGCTGCTCAAAGAAGGCATCGATCTTGTCGGTGATCACCACATCGACATCGAGAAACAGCGCCGTACCGGTCAAACCATGCAGATCGGATTCAAAGGTCGTCAGCTTTTTCCAACCACGCTCAGGCAAACCATCTGGCAACTTCAGATCGGGGATAGGAAAACATTCAACTTCGGAACGAATCCCGCTGCCATCATCGGTCAGACAGACAAAACGGAAGTCCCCGCTCAAATTACGGCGAACCATCGCGTACAGGCGATTGACGTATTCCGGGCCGTATTTGGTGCCCCATTTCATGCACAGGATGACGCGGTCTGCCGCTTTACTTCCTACATTGACGTTTTCTGTCATTCATTTTCTCCAGCGCACAGCGCGTGATACAGATTTCATTTACAAAAAATCGAGTCGCTACGCATACATCGAAACACAGAAGTTACGACATATAATGCCGTACGAATCCGAACTGAACGCAAACCGACAAGATTTGACGCCTGAAAGATGGGCCGTCGCAACAAAATATGTAATTACCGGCATCTTAAAGTGATTCAATGCCGCTTTCCAGCGATAGATCAAAGATCGATGATTTTTCAGCGTTCTCTGAGAATTACATGGCACTGCCAGCAATAAATGCACCAGAACTCATACAATCTGCTCATACAATCTGATTTACCGCTTGTACGGTACTCATTAAATTAAGACTAGTGCAGACCATGCGCCCCACTCATTCCGAAATAAATACCACTGTTGCCGATGTCACCGTCATCGTCGTCACCTATAACAGCGCGCATTGCATGGCGGGGCTGGGACAGACGCTGTCGGCATTGCCGCATGTTCTTATTGTCGACAATGACAGCAACGACGATACCATCACGCAAGTAGCGATCGAAATGCCGAATGCCCAGGTATTGCGCAACGACCGCAATCTCGGTTTTGGTGCGGCCAACAATCGTGCGCTGGAGCAAACGCAGACACGCTATGCATTACTGCTCAATCCAGATTGCCTGCCTACGCCCGATTTTCTGCAAAATCTGCTGGCAACCGCAGATGCATATCCGGAAGCCGCCATCATCGCGCCACATTTGATACGTCGCGGCGGTGATGTAGAAGTCAGCTATCGCTGGCCGGTAACGCATTGGACCTCCAACGGTCCCGCAGCGGATGGACCTTGCTGCGTCGGCTTCGTCTGTGGCGCAGTCATGCTGTTGAATATGGAAGTCATGCGCGACATCGGTTTTTTTGACGAAACCTTCTTCCTGTACTACGAAGATGAAGACTTGTGCCAACGTGTCTTCATGCAAAACAAGGAAATCATCGTTGCTCCCAATGTCGCAGTCACGCACCTATCACGTGGCTCAGTCAAGGGAGCGCATCCGTGGCGAGCTGAATTCGGCCGCGGCTACCATCATGCACAATCAAAACTGATTTTTACCGGTAAGCATTTCGGCCCCGAACATGTTGCCGCATTGCGCTGGAAGACGATGGGATTGGCGATACTCACTCTGTTGCCAAGATTGTTGCTGCCATTCCCACGCTATTTATCTCGCCTGATTGGCCGTATCTGCGGCTTGTTTACATTCAAAGCTAAGCAGTAACGCTAGATGTGGATCAGCTCACACTGATCCACATTTTCAAAATGCGTCTTTAGCAAATTGCAGATGGTAGAGATTCGCGTACACGCCATTCTTCTCCAGCAATTCCTGATGCGAACCTAGTTCGACTATCTGACCTTCGGCCAATACGGCGATACGGTCTGCGCGCTCAATCGTTGACAGACGATGTGCAATAACCAAAGTGGTACGGCCCTTCATCAATTCATCCAACGCTGCTTGCACTGCACGCTCTGATTCAGAATCCAGCGCAGATGTCGCTTCATCCAGAATCAAGATAGGCGCATCTTTGTAAATCGCACGCGCAATCGCCAGACGCTGACGCTGACCACCAGACAAGCGCGATCCGTTATCGCCTATCATGGTTTCCAGCCCGCCCGGCAATCCGGCAATCACTTCATCCAGATGCGCCGCAGTGGCGGCCGCCAAAACACGTGCACGATCTGGTGTGTCGTCGCCATAGGAAATATTTGCAGCTATCGTGTCGTCAAATAAAACCACGTGCTGGCTGACCATCGCGATTTGCTTACGCAAGCTGGTCAAGGCGATTTCTTCTACCGATACACCATCCAATTGAAGCTCGCCCGCCGTCGCGGCATAAAAACCTGGCACCAAATTGACTAGCGTCGACTTGCCACCACCGGACATACCAACAAACGCAATCGTCTCACCCGGCATGATGCTGAGATTGATATTTGTCAGCGCCAATGTTTGATGACCTGGATACGAAAAACCGAGATTCACAAAATCCAGACGACCAGCTGCGCGTTGCGTCAGGTCACGCCCCGAAGTACGTTCAGGTTTGGCATCTATCAAATGAAATACCGCTTCAGCCGCGGTCAAACCGCGCTGTAGAGGGCCGTTTACTTCTGCAACACTCTTCAACGGTGCCAACAACATCAGCATCGCTGTTATGAAGGAAACAAAACCGCCGACGGTAGTCTGATTATTACCGGACTGGATCAAAGCAATCACGATCACAACTGCAACCGCAGTGGATGCCATGATTTGGGTCACTGGTGTGGTCAATGCCAGAGCACTTGCCATCCGCATCGTGTAGCCGCGAAGTTTATCGGCACGTTCCTCGAATCGCTTGCTTTCATACTGTTGGCCACCAAAAATCTTGATGACCTGATTGGCACGCGTTGTTTCTTCTATGACTTGCGTCATCTCGCCATTGACCGTCTGGTAATCACGCGTCAATCGGCGTAGTCGCCGACCACTTGCCCGTACCACGATGGCAATCAAGGGTAACAAAATCAGCGTAATCAGGGTCAAGCGCCAGTTCAGCCAAAACAGGAAAGACAGCAGAACCACGACTGTCAGTGAATCGCGAATAATAGAGCTATAGACCTTGGTGATCATTTCAACGATTTGCTGCACTTCAAACATCATCGAGTTAATGACCCGACCAACTGAATGCGTCGCATAGAATCCCAACGGTACGTCCAGCATGCGTTCAAACATTTGCTTGCGCAATACGGTAAGCAGACGCGACGAGACCCAGGTCATCATATAGGTCGTGGTGAATGTAGAGATGCCGCGCAAGACAAAAATACCGACAATAGCGAATGGCACCAGCCACAACGAGAATGTCGGTTTGCCGCCAAAGCCCTTATCTAGCAGGACCCGCAGCACGGCCGGGAGCATAGGTTCGGTCAGCGCCGTCATGATCATCCCGACAAATGCAATCGCCAGACGCTTCTTGTACGGCCCCAGCATGCCGTACAAACGTTTTAAATGAGGAGAAATTGTCATCAGCTCATATCCCCATAATGATTGTCATGCTTACGATATGCATGTCGGTTGATACCGGCCAGCGGAATCGCCAGCAGCACCATGAATGCAATGCCAAACAAGGCATCACGCAAGATCGCATTGACCATGCCACCAAACATGATGGCCACACCAATGGTGAATAAACGCACACCGTTTTCGCCACCGATTCTGACTGCTACTATCAGTTGCGTCAGCCATATCCATAACAGTGCAGCTACCCCGATCACACCAATCTCGGCGGTGTACAGCAGATAATCGTTATGCGGCGTCGCCATGCTTTCGCTCTCCAAGCCTTTTGCTTTTTCCGGATACTTGACGGCCCATGTACCGATGCCACTACCAACTATCGGATGCTCCTCGATAATCTCGCTGGTAAGGCGATACATCTCCAGACGTATGCCATCAGCGCTGATCTTGCCACCATCAACAAAAGCCTTGATGTCATGCGCCGTACCGACCAGACGCTCGCGAAAACCGCTGGCGGTTTGCCATGCGACACCAATCACGGCGACGGTACCAATCAACAACAATACACTGCGCCATGAAAATGTCATGTAGCGCAACACCACCAATGCACAACCAAAAACGAAGATCAAACTACCGGTGCGAGTTTTTGCCAAGAACAACAAGGCAGCAGCGATATACAGAAAAACCACGATACGCAACAATTTGTGATCACGTTTCGCGCAAATTTCATTCAACATCCAGCCGCCTGCGATACCCAACAAGATGCCCAGCAAGATGGATTTGTTGCCCGCGTAATCAATATAGTTCTGGAACAAGGTCCATTTCGGCAGCACTTGCAAACGACTCAGATAAAACAAAGTCGCCGCCAGCACTGCGCCAGCGAAGAAAACATTCAGCGCACGTTGTTGCCACCGCCCTGCTCCCACACTGATGAACACGAGTAGAAACAGGTAAATCTGGTAATGCATGAATGCCTTCCAGAATCCGACTGGTCTATCCAGAAACAATCCGGCACCGCAAGTCACAACCAGCAAACCCATCACCGGCAAAAACATCGGGCTATCCTTGATTGCCTGCCATTTGTCTCCGTAATGCCCACCCAGCAGCCATGCCAGCAGGAACAAGGTAATACCGGTATAACCAATCCCTATCGGAAAAAACAAAGTGATGGGCAATAGCGAGAGGATAAATTGTGCTTTCGTTTCGTTTGAATTGAATAAATTCATACGATCAGTCATAGGCGATCTGTACATTTTTTTCCGAATATAAATCGATTAGTTTTTGTTTTATGTTGTCGTCCGGATTGATGCGCCATTGCTCCGCAAAACATAGTTCCGACATACCTTTTGGATTTTGATACTGAATAACCACCGGGCTACCGTCTGCACGCGCAGCCGATCGCAAGGTCGCCATCAGTACATTCACATCAGCCGACGCCTGCAAAGACAGGCGCACACATTTTGCGTACTGTATGCGCACAGCGGCAATATCCATCACCTTCTCTGCCGTAATCCGCAAACCACCGGAGAAGCGATCTTCCGAAACTTTGCCCGATACCGCAAGGAATTCATCTTCCTTGAACAAATTGCGATTGGCGTCGTACACCTCGTTATAGACCGTCACATCCACCGTCGCACTACCATCGTCCAAGGTGACAATCACGATACGGCCGCGCTGTGTCATCTGCGTACGTAAACCGGAAATCACACCTGCGATAGTGCGTGGCTCGCGTGAAGGTTCCAGGCTGCTCAACTTCGCACGTGCAAAACGACGCGCTTCTTCTGCGTAGGCATTGAATAAATGTCCTGACAGATAAAAACCTAACGCTGCTTTTTCTTCAGTCAGTTTTTGCTTGTCGCTCCACGGCGACACTTTCACGTATTCCGGTGGTGTTTCCAGATCGCTGTCATCGCCGCCAAACAGGCTGACCTGATTTGCTGCGGCTTCGGCCTGCTCGGCACATTCCATCGCGAAAGCGACGGACGCCAACAAGATCGCGCGATCAACATTAAAGCAATCGAAAGCACCAGCGCGGATCAGCGAATCGATAGTGCGACGATTGATCTGACGCTTGTCGACACGTTTACAAAAATCGAACAAGTCGACAAACGGCTTTTCCTTGCGCGCTTCTACCACCGCATCAATCGCGCCCTTGCCTGAACCTTTGACTGCGCCCAAACCATAGCGTATCTGCGTTGCCTTCTTGCCTGGCACACCAACTGGTGTGAAACGGTAATCAGATTGATTAATATCCGGTGGCAACAAGGTCAGGCCGCAAATATCAATCGCGTCTTCGACCAAGATCTTGATCTTGTCGGTATCGTCCATAGCCAGCGACAAGTTGGCTGCCATGAACGCGGCCGGGTGATGCGCTTTTAAATATGCAGTGTGATACGACAACAAAGCGTAAGCAGCAGCATGTGATTTATTAAAACCGTAGCCAGCAAACTTTTCCATCAAGTCGAAGATTTCATCGGCTTTTTCTGCCGACAAATCATTCTTCGCAGCACCAGCACGGAACAACTCGCGATGCTGTGCCATCTCTTCGGCTTTTTTCTTACCCATCGCACGGCGTAACAAATCCGCGCCGCCCAGCGAGTAACCGCCGATGACCTGCGCCATCTGCATAACCTGTTCCTGATACACCATGATGCCGTAGGTTTCGGACAGAATGGCTTCGGTACGCGGATCAGGATATTCAAAACGTTCGCCGTGCTTGCGTCGGCAGAAGTCCGGAATCAGATCCATCGGACCCGGACGATACAAGGCCACCAGCGCAATAATGTCTTCAAAGCGATCAGGACGCGCATCCTTCAGCATGCCTTGCATGCCGCGGCTTTCCAGCTGGAAGACAGCGACGGTTTTCGCCTTGGTCAGCAATTCATACGACGGTCTATCGTTGAGCGGTAACTTCTCCAACGCGAAATCGGCCAGCGCCGGATCAAGATCCTTGATGTAACGCACGGCACGATCAAGAATCGTCAGCGTGGTCAAACCCAAGAAGTCGAACTTCACCAGACCGACGGCTTCAACGTCATCTTTATCGTATTGCGATACCACGCCAGCGTCACCGCCTTGTGTGTAGAGCGGGCAGAAGTCAGTCAACTTGCCCGGTGCAATCAACACGCCACCAGCATGCATACCAATGTTACGGGCAATGCCTTCAACTTTTTGCGCCAGCTCCAGCAGCTGCTTCACTTCTTCTTCATTCTCAAGGCGTTCCGCCAATAGCGGCTCTTCCTTGATCGCATCAGAGATCGTGACCAGCTTGCCCGGCTTGAATGGAATCAGCTTGGAAATACCGTCACAGAAGTTGTAGCCAAAATCCAGCACACGACCAACGTCACGCACCGCACCTTTCGCTGCCATCGTACCGAAGGTGGCGATCTGCGATACCGCATCCTTGCCGTATTGATCCTTCACGTACTGAATGACGCGATCGCGCCCTTCCTGGCAAAAGTCGATATCGAAATCGGGCATCGATACCCGCTCAGGATTCAAGAAGCGTTCGAACAGCAAGTTGTATTGCAGCGGATCCAGATCGGTAATCAATAATGAATACGCAACCAGTGAACCTGCCCCCGAACCACGGCCCGGACCAACCGGCACGCCATTATTTTTTGCCCATTTAATAAAGTCGGCCACGATCAAGAAGTAACCTGGGAAACCCATGTGTATGATCGTATCGGTCTCGAACTTCAAACGCGCCTGATAACGCTCGCGGTTTTTCTCACGCGCAGCCGGATCGGGATAAAGATGCTCAAGACGCTGATCCAACCCGCGCTGTGCTTCCTTGACCAGGAACTCATCGATGGAAGAACCATCTGGCGTCGGAAAATTCGGCAACTTAGGCTTGCCCAATTCCAGCACCAGATTACAACGCTTGGCGATCTCGACCGAGTTCTGTAAAGCATGCGGCATATCGGCGAACAGCTCCGCCATTTCCGCCTGCGTCTTGAATCGTTGCTGAATATTAAAGCGCTTGATACGGCGCGGATTGGCAAGAATTTCACCTTCGGAAATACAGGTACGCGCTTCATGCGCGGTAAATTCATCCTGCCCCAAAAATTGCACTGGATGTGTCGCCACCAAAGGCAAATTCAATTTTGCGGCCAGCACCGATGCCTGACGCACGTGGGCATCCATATTCGGCTGCTCGGCACGTTGTACTTCTATATAAAAATGTCCGGGGAAAACTTCGGCCCAACGACGTGCGCAACGTTCTGCACCAGCCAGATTACCGTTATCGATCGCCATACCAACATCACCGAAATGCGCACCTGACAGAACGATCAAACCGTTAGGGCCGCCCTCGGAAGCAAGTTGCTCTAACCATTCTGGACGAATCTCGGCACGACCACGATGCAAATTGGTCAACCATGCTTTCGACAACAATTCGCACAATTGCAGGTAGCCGGTCTTGTTCTTAACCAACAGCAACAAACGCGATGGCTTGTCGCGGTCGTTATCATTCGTGATCCATACATCGCAACCGATGACGGGCTTGATGCCGTTGGAACGGGCTTCTTTATAAAATTTGACCATCCCGAACAGATTGGCCAGATCGGTAATGGCCAGCGCGGGCTGCATATCGGCAGCCGCTGCCTGGATCACATCATCGATGCGAATCAGGCCATCGACAATCGAATATTCGGAATGGAGGCGGAGATGAGTAAATTGCGGAGAAATCATGGCCGTATTCTACCGCGACCACCCCTTCGATCAGACATTTCAGCATTCCTAAACGTGAAGTTTATAATGTCGACTTATTCCTGCCTTGCCTCTTCCTGCCGTTGACGATTGCACATCGTCAGACATGGCACAGCATGCAAGGCATCAGCCACAAAATATTGCTCAAACCACAAGGGCAATCACCTTCAAGAAACACGCAAGCATGCAAGCTACATCGTCATTCGTTAATATCGCCGCCTACAAATTCATCAGTTTTGATGACACGGCAGAGAAGCGCCCGGAATTTCTCGCCAAATGCGATGAACTGTCGCTAAAAGGCACCATCCTGCTCAGCCCGGAAGGTATTAACCTATTTTTGGCCGGCACCCGCACCGACATCGACAACTTCCTCGCTTGGGTGCGTGCCGATGCGCGCTTTACCGATCTGGAAGTAAAAGAAAGCTTTTCCGACGATCAACCGTTCAAATACATGCTGGTCAAGCTCAAGCGTGAAATCATCACGATGAAGCATCCATTGATCAAGCCGGAAGAAGGCCGCGCCCCTGCAGTCGAACCACTGACGCTCAAGCGCTGGCTAAATCAAGGGCACGACGATGACGGCAAGCCTGTGGTCATGATGGATACACGCAACGCATTTGAAGTCGATGTCGGTACTTTCGACAACACCATCGATTACCGCATCGACAAATTCAGCGAATTCCCTGATATCGTTGCGCAGCACAAAGACGAGCTGGCGGATAAAACCATCGTCACCTTCTGCACCGGTGGTATTCGCTGCGAGAAAGCTGCTATCCATATGAAAAACGTCGGCTTCGGCAACGTATATCAGCTTGATGGCGGCATCCTCAAATATTTTGAAGATGTGGGTGGCGATCATTACACTGGCGACTGTTTTGTATTTGATCACCGCACCGCCTTGAATCCGCGCCTGGAACCTAGCCTGCCGACTACATGCACTGCTTGCAACGCGACCGTATCACCGCGCGAACAACTGGCACCGGAGTTTGTTGATGGCAGCTCGTGCCCGCATTGCGCAAAATAATTTTCAGGACCGTATTAGTAGCAATCGATACGACCACGCTGTTTAACTTAATGTGCTTTTAATCTGCTAAATAAAATGATCAATATCAACGGCAAAATCAAGGTCGACAACGCTGCACCCTTCGTCTTGTTCGGCGGCATCAATGTGCTCGAATCGCGCGATCTCGCCATGCGCTCTTGCGAAGAATATGTACGCGTCACCAGCAAGCTCGGTATTCCTTATGTCTTCAAGGCATCCTTCGACAAGGCGAACCGCTCATCCATCCACTCTTATCGCGGACCAGGATTGGAAGAAGGCTTGCGCATATTTGAAGATGTGAAAAAAACTTTCGGCGTACCGCTGATTACCGACGTGCATGAACCGCATCAAGCCAAGATCGCGGCAGAAGTCATCGACGTGCTGCAACTGCCCGCCTTCCTCGCACGCCAGACCGATCTGGTCGTCGCGCTGGCGCAAACCGGTCGCGTCATCAACATCAAGAAACCGCAATTCCTCAGCCCGCCGCAAATGCTGAACATCGTGGAAAAATTCCGCGAAGCTGGTAATGACAAGTTGATCCTGTGTGATCGTGGCACCTGCTTCGGTTACGACAATCTGGTGGTCGATATGCTCGGTTTCGGCGTGATGAAAAAAGTCACCGGCAACCTGCCTATCATTTTTGACGTCACACACGCATTGCAGCAGCGTGACTCGATGGGCGCAGCATCCGGCGGCCGTCGTGAGCAAGTTGCCGATCTGGCGCGTGCCGGCATGGGCGTTGGTTTGGCTGGCTTATTCCTCGAAGCGCATCCCGATCCCAAGAATGCAAAATGCGATGGTCCAAGTGCACTGCCACTCGACAAACTGGAACCATTCCTCACGCAATTGAAAGCGCTGGATGACCTGATCAAGTCATTCGCACCGCTGGATATCGAAGCATAAAAATATTCCTGCATGATGAAAAAAGCGCGGCATCTTTATCGATGTCGCGCTTTTTTATTGCCAGCAAATAGGCTTAAACCAAATCAAACACCAACACTTCCGCTTCTTTGCCATCGCTGATTTCCAGCGTTACCACATCAGCGACCTTCAAGGCATCACCCGTTTTCAACGCCACGCCATTCACAGTCACTGAACCGCGTGCAACATGCACAAACGCGCGCCGTCCCTCAGCTAACGGCAAGCTGGCCGCTTCAGCACCATCAAACAAACCCGCATACAGCTTGGCATCCTGATGTATCAGCACCGAACCATCCGCGCCATCTGAGCTGGCAATCAGACGCAAGCGACCACGTTTTTCCTCTGGTGCAAAATGCTTCTCTTCATAGCTCGGTGGAATGCCATTCACATTCGGCTGGATCCAGATTTGCAGGAAATGTGTGGTCTGGTCTTTCGCATGATTGAATTCCGAATGGCGTACGCCGCTACCGGCACTCATACGCTGCACATCGCCCGGACGAATCACGCTGCCGGTACCCATGCTGTCCTTGTGCGCCAACTCGCCTTCCAGCACATAGCTGATGATTTCCATATCGCGATGACCATGGGTACCAAAGCCGCCGCCGGCATGGACGCGATCTTCATTGATCACGCGCAGCGGGCCGAAACCCATATGTTTTTCGTCATAGTAATCAGCGAAGGAAAAAGTATGGTGCGAATCCAGCCAACCGTGATTTGCGTGGCCCCGGTCTTCACTTTTTCGAATTTCAAGCATGATCGTTCCTTTCAGTGAGTTTTATTGTATGACTTAAGTTTTAACCTATGAGTGCCACTATAGCCGTACAAAAGACATTAAATAAGGGCATAATTCAGCACAAGTCATTCAATTATTTTGAATAATAGAAAATACCGATGAATCTGACGCTGGAAGCCATACGCATACTCGACACCATAGACCGCAAAGGCAGCTTTGCTGCGGCTGCGGTAGCGCTGGACCGCGTGCCGTCGGCACTGACCTATAGCGTACGCAAGCTGGAAGAAGACCTCGACGTATTACTGTTCGACCGGCGCGGCCATCGCGCCAAGTTGACCGCAGCCGGACAGGAATTACTGACCGAAGGTCGCCACCTGCTGCGCGCCGCCGATGAACTCGAACAAAGGGTCAAACGCACGGCCAGCGGCTGGGAAGTCGAATTACGCATCGTGCTCGACAGCATCATTCCTTTTGAAAAAATGCTGCCGCTGATACGCGAGTTCGATGCGGAAGGCTCAGGTACGCAATTGCGTTTCTCAACCGAAGTGCTGTCGGGCGTCTGGGAAACCCTGACCAGCGGTGCAGCCGACCTCGCTATTGGTGTTTCATCTGACGGTCCGGAAATCGTGCGCGGCAGTGGCGACTTTCGAGTGCGTCCATTAGGTGAAGTGGACTGGGTCTTTGCGGTGGCACCAGGTCATCCACTCGCCAGCATGCCTGATCCGCTAGCACCACAACTGGTACAGCAATATCGCGCCGTCGCAGCCGGCGATAGCGGGCGCTTCCTGCCCAGCGTCAGCGCCGGTCTGCTCACTGGTCAGGCCACACTGACAGTTCCGGATATCCATGAAAAACTGAAAGCGCAGTTAGCCGGGCTAGGCTGCGGCCACCTGCCACGCAAATGGGCGGCACCTTATCTGGCATCAGGCCAACTGATAGAGAAACAAACGCTAGAAATCAAACCCACAGGATTGCCGCAGTACGCATGGCGCACTTCATCGCGCGGCAAATGCCTGAAGTGGTTCCTCAATAAACTGGCAGACCCCGATGTACAGCGCGCATTGCTGGCGGAATAAGGCATGACGAACAACGCAAATAAATATATAGGGCGCTTTGCGCCATCCCCCAGCGGCCCTCTGCATGCAGGCTCGCTGGTCGCAGCCATGGCCAGCTATCTGGATGCCAAAGCACATCACGGTCAGTGGCTGGTACGCATAGAAGACATAGACGAAACCCGCACCGTCGCTAACGCCACCACTGCCATCATGGATGCGCTGGCAGTCTTCGGCATGCAGCACGATGGTGTAGTCGTAGTGCAAAGCGAACGCAAGGATTTGTATCAGGCGGCATTCGAACGGCTCAACGGCTTGGCTTATCCATGCGGCTGCACGCGTCGCGAAATTGCCGATTCGCGTCTGGGTGTCGCCGCCGATGGCGCTGCAATTTATCCGGGTACTTGCAGGTACGGCGTCGCTACCGGCAAAACTGCACGCACCTGGCGTGTACGTGTACCCGAACTGAATGAAGCCAATGAATTGATTACCTTCGATGATCGCTGGCTTGGCACACTGACTCAGCATCTCGCAACAGAAGTCGGTGACTTTGTCTTGAAGCGTGCTGATGGTTTCTGGGCGTATCAAATCGCCGTCGTGGTGGATGATGCCGACCAAGGCGTCACACATATCGTGCGCGGCACTGACTTGCTGGAGTCAACCGGCCGCCAAATCTATCTGCAACGCATACTCAGTTTATCAACTCCGTCGTATATGCATGTGCCAGTCGTCTTGAATGAGCTGGGAGAAAAACTATCGAAGCAGACCGGCGCACAAGCACTCGATCTGAATAACCCATTAAGTGAATTAATACGTGCAGCACATTTTCTTGAATTGAAAATAGATCACGTGCAATCGATAACGGAATTTTGGCAACGTGCCATCGCTGCATGGACGCAACGATACATCGCACAATAAAAAAGGGCACAGTAATGTGCCCTTTTTAAATGAAGAATGAAGTCTTAGCGCTTAGGCATTCCACCCAGCAATGCGGCCATCTTATGCTTAGGCGGTTTGGTAGGTGCTTTCTCAACCGGTTTGGCTTCGCTGATGGTAGATGGTGTCGGCTCGTAAGGCTTGGTAAAGAAAGGATCTATCTTTTCCTTACGCGGCGCAGCATAGGCGCTACGGCTGCTTGGATCGCGACTAGCTGACGAATCACGGTTACTCGATTCACGACGCTCGGAACGTTCCGGCGCGCGACCACGTGACTCAGTCTCATCGCGACGTGCACCACGCTCTTGCGGTTTACGCTCGCTAGAACGTGCAGCTGGCGGTACAAATCCCGCCAGTTGTGCCGGCACGAATGTGTGCTTGATCATCTTTTCGATATCAACCAACAAGCGCGCATCCTTGTCTGAATACAGAGAAATCGCATCGCCGGAAGCGCCAGCACGACCGGTACGACCGATACGATGTACGTAATCTTCTGCGTTGTATGGCAAGTCGTAGTTGATCACGCAAGGCAGTTCCGCAATATCGAGTCCACGCGCTGCAACGTCAGTTGCAACCAACACTTCTATTGTGCCGTTCTTGAATTGCTCCAAGGCTTGCATGCGTTCCGATTGCGATTTGTCGCCATGGATTGCGGAAGCTTTGACGCCTTCACTTTCCAGATGGCGTGCAAGACGTGATGCACCGATTTTGGTATTCGAGAAAACGATGACTTGCTTCAGTTCGCGTTGGCGAATGATGTAGGACACTGCAGCGGCCTTCGCATCTTCATCGATTTTGTAAATGATCTGCGTCACGTTTTCTGCCGTCGCATTGCTGCGTGCAACTTCGATCGTGACCGGATCTTTCAGGAAAGTCGCAGCCAGCTTCTTGATCTCTGGCGAGAAGGTCGCGGAGAACATCAGGTTCTGGCGCTTCTTCGGCAACAAGTTGATGATGCGTTGCAGGTCAGGCAAGAAGCCCATGTCCAGCATGCGATCCGCTTCATCCATGACGAGGATTTGCGTTTGCGACAGGTTGATTGTTTTTTGCTGCACGTGATCGAGCAGACGACCAGGCGTCGCAATAACGATTTCCACACCGTTGCGCAAGGCAGCGGTTTGCGGTGCCATATCCATGCCGCCGAATACCACCAGCGAACGCAATGGCGTGTGACGGCAATAAGCTTTCACGTTAGCTGCAACCTGATCGGCCAGTTCGCGCGTCGGTGCCAGTATCAATGCACGCACAGGATGACGTGCCGGCGAAGCGCTAGTGTTGGCATGCGCCATCAGCAACTGGATGATAGGCAGCGAAAAACCAGCGGTTTTACCGGTACCGGTTTGTGCCGCGCCCATCAAGTCGATGCCGCGCAATACGATAGGAATTGCCTCAGCCTGAATCGGCGTTGGATGCACATAACCCTGATCATTCAAGGCGCGCAAGATTTCCGGCGCGAGGCCTAAGTCTTCGAAACGAATGGCCGGATGCGCATCGGCCGCATTGAGCACAACATTTGATGGAGTTGCTGACTGGATTACAGGCTGACTATCAGACATGATTTTTAGCAGGTCTTGCCTCTTATAAGGCGACATGATCGATGTCGATGTGGATCAAAAAACCGCACAACGAATCCGAAAAAGACCTGGCTCTTTCGATAAATTTGAATTATTTCTGTGGTGATGAAACGAGGTGCATGTGCGGACGCAGGCCGCTATTGAAAATCGGGACCATCTCGACCGCCATCACTACCCTCGACAGGACAGTGTGCATTATACGCCGGACGGGAATATATCGTGATTTATCAACATGTTGGATGCAAAACTGTAAATAAAGCCGGTAAATTCCTTTACCGGCCACTCACAGAAACTCCCGGTGCAAGCTGGCCCAGAAGAAATTGCCATTGGAAAATCCTACCGATGCAATGGCAATACTTGCAGAATCAACATCTTATCAAGCTGATATTCTTAATGCTGCATTGTTCGCTGATAAGGATTTATGCGCGCCATGTTGCACTTGCAAGGACTGTTGTGGCGAGTGGAACGGTGCAACTCTGGCCTCGCGACGTCCCGCTCTAAAGACGGAAATGGATTGCGCCAAATGTACGGTCTGCTCTTCCAGACTGGCTGCGGCGGCCGCTGCTTCTTCTACCAGTGCGGCATTTTGTTGTGTCACTTCATCCATTTGCGAAATCGCCAGATTGACTTGATCTATCCCGCTACTTTGTTCGCGGCTAGCCACTGTGATCTCGTTCATGATGCCGGTTACACGTTTCACCGAGCTGACGATATCGTCCATGGTTGCCATGGCATCGCTGACCAAACGGTTGCCGGCATCAACTTTTTCAACTGACGCATCGATCAAGGTTTTGATTTCTTTCGCTGCACTGGCCGAACGTTGCGCCAGACTGCGTACTTCTGAAGCGACGACAGCAAATCCCTTGCCTTGCTCACCTGCACGCGCCGCCTCGACTGCTGCGTTCAGCGCGAGAATATTCGTCTGAAATGCAATCCCATCAATCAGACTGATGATGTCGACGATCTTTCTGGCAGAGGTGCTGATTTCATCCATGGTGGCGCCAACTTTTTCCACGACCGTGCCGCCTTTGCCAGCCACTTCCGATGCTGACTGCACCAACTGATTGGCTTGATACGCATTGTCTGCATTCTGTTTCACGGTGGCAGCGAGTTGCTCCATGCTGGAAGCAGTTTCTTCCAGACTGGAAGCCTGCGATTCAGTGCGACCAGATAGATCCATATTGCCAGCGGCAATTTCTCGCGTTGCGACTGTAATGGAATCAACGTTGCTACGTATATCGCCCATTACCGAGCGCAAATTTACGTTCATTTGCTGCAAGGCTTGCTGCAACTGTCCCATATCGTCATGGCGATTAACCTTGAAATCGAAAGTCAAATCGCCACCGGCTATGATGCGCGTCTCGTCTATCAACATCCGTAAAGGACGCACGATAGATGCATGCAATCCAGCCCACAACAACAAGGCGAGACAAATACCGCCTATCGTTGCGCCGCCATACCAGTAAGTCCATGCAGCATTTTCTGCCGCAGTCGATGCAGAAAAACCCAATGCTGCAATCAGCGCAATGATCGTACTCATGCCCAGCGCAATTTTTAGGCTTAAACCGATATCCTTTAATGCGGCCAACTTGCTAAACAAACCTGTCGATACCACTGCGCCACGCTTGATCGCCAAGCCCTTGGCTTGATCAGCTTTAAAACGTGCGTAAATAGCAGTCGCGCCCTCGACCTGCTCTCGACTCGGCTTGCTGCGCACCGACATATAGGCAACGATTTGATTCTCTTCGCGCACTGGAGTAACGTTCGCATTCACCCAGTAATGCTCGCCATTCTTGCGGCGGTTTTTAACCAAACCTGTCCACGGCAATCCCTGCTTGAGCGTCTGCCACATATCTCCGAATGCTTCTTCCGGCATGTCGGGATGACGAATGAGATTGTGCGGCTTGCCGATCAACTCATCTTCATGAAAACCGCTTGCTTCTATAAACGCTGGATTCACATAAGTGATCCGGCCTTTGGTATCTGTTTTCGACACCAAAGACATCCCGTCTTTTAAAGAGTATTCGATATTTGTGACGGGTAAATTGGTGCGCATCTAAAAATCTCCAGCTTTGGGATGAAATGAGCGAATCGATAAGAAGGCAAGCCAAGTACGCATGCCCTTATCGAAAGGAGCGTATGGGTAATACGCTGAACTCAATATATTCCCGTAGGGAAAGTTTTTATTGCGCTAGATCAAATTTTGCAGAGATAGACATAAAAAATTACGGCACAAAATCCCAGTGTTCAGACCAATCAGCCTCTTCCTTCACTACGATACGCAACAAATCAAACGCCTTCTGCATCGTTTCTGACTCCTTCTCCCGTGAATACACAAGAAAAACGGGGTAAGAGAACTCAGGCGCGCTTTTAACCTTCTGCAGAAAATTCCTCTCCAATGCGCGCCGCACAACACGTGTCCGAAAATATCCGGTGCCGCCACATTGCAATAAATACTGCAACGCGAGCGGCCCCAGATTGAATGACAGCACATTCTTGGCCTTATCCGGCAAAGCAGCATCGTGCTGCTTGCGGAAATCCGGCCCCCAATCGACATAAACATAAGGATCCGGGTTCTTGGTGGACGATACCTGCACCAACTTTTCTTCCAGCAATTGCTCTACCTGCATGCCTGCCCAATATTCCGGCCTGTAAACCAACACGGCATCCAGCAAACCGCGCTCCAGCTTGGATTGCAGCATCGCGCCATCGCCGACTTCTACCCGAATCGCATGCAAGGGCAATTCGCGCCGCAATTGCATCGTCCATTGCAGCATGAGCGGATTACACAAACTTACCTCGCTCCCCAGCGCAATCGAAGCGCCGTAACCATCTGGCAAAGGTAAATCACGCCGCGCCGCATCCCAGGTTTGCACCAACTGGCTGGCATAACCGACAAAGCGCTCGCCGTCATCCGTCAGACGTGCACCGGCGCGATTACGTACAAACAGCGAGCATCCCAGTTGCGATTCAAGATTGTGCACTCTGGCAGTCACGGTAGTTTGCGTGACATGCAGCTGCGTAGCCGCTGCTATAAAGCTGCCGCTACGGACTATGTAGAGAAAGGTACGGGCGAGTTCGATATCCATAATCAGATTTTTAACTGCAATATTCTTGATAACAAATCACATTAAATTTCATTTTTAATGCTGCATTTAAATATGCATAATTTATACATATTTTAACGTCAAGTATCAAAAACTTGAAAAACAGCTTAGTTACCGGCGGTACAAGCCATCAATAACAAGAACGAGCCTTAGTCATCCATGGAAAGGAGCTTGCTACATGTCTTCTCAAATGTTTTCCCAAAATGCAGAGTCATTCATCTCCAAGAACTCCCGTTTGCATCGTGCAACGGTAGATCTGCTCGGCAAGGCAGCCATTCAGATCAATGGCTCAAGCCCATGGGATATGCAGTTGAAAGCGCCCGGCGTACCGGAACGCGCTTTTTCGAAAGGGAATCTGGGATTAGGCGAAGCGTATATGGATGGCGCATGGGATGCGGAAGAGCTGGATGAATTCTTCGCTCGCCTGCTCAGCACGCGACTGACCGATCAAATTCAACCTTTGCGTCTGCTTGGTCATGCGCTCTCGGCCAAGCTCTTGAATCGACAAGATGTGAAGCGCGCCAAACAAGTCGGCGAAGTGCATTACGACCTGGGTAATGATTTTTATGCGGCCATGTTGGATACACGTATGACCTACACCTGCGGCTATTGGGAAAACGCCACAAATCTGGAACAAGCGCAAAAGGCGAAGCTCGACATGGTCTGTCGCAAACTTCAGCTCAAGCCAGGCATGCGCGTACTGGATATCGGCTGCGGCTGGGGCAGCTTCATGGCATACGCTGCAGAAAATTACGGCGTGGAATGCGTAGGCGTCAGCATTTCCAAAGAGCAGGTTACATGGGCGCAGCAACGTTACTCACATCTTCCGCTGGAGTTCCGCCTGCAAGATTACCGTGAAGTAAATGAGCAATTCGATGCGATCGCCAGCATAGGCATGTTTGAACACGTAGGCCGCAAAAATTACCGCATCTATATGGAAGTTGCACATCGTTGCCTGAACAAGAACGGATTATTTTTGCTGCACACGATAGGCAAGAATCTACGCAAATCCGCGCCCGATCCATGGATAGATAAATACATATTCCCCAATGGCGATCTGCCATCCATCGGTCAGATAGGCGACGCTGTCGATAATTTGTTCGTCGTCGAAGACTTGCATAACTTCGGCGTCGATTACGACAAAACGCTGATGGCCTGGTTCAAGAATTTTCATGCGGCGTGGCCGCGTTTTGAAGAAGCATTGGGCACACGTTTTTACCGTATGTGGCGCTATTACCTGCTGTCTTGCGCTGGCGCATTTCGCGCACGCGATATTCAGTTATGGCAATGGGTGCTATCGAAGGAAGGTGTACGTGACGGCTATCGCCGAGCGCGCATTTGATCGTCTGCATGGTTCTTATAAAGATGATTGGGCAGAGCAATCAAGGTTTTTAACGATGAACACATACGGTTTTTTGATGTACCGATAAGTTGAATACATAACTTGTCATCGTTGGGTCTGAGGATAAACAAGCTCTACATCCTCATTAGTCTTCACCTTGTTTCATCCAAATAGGAGGTTTTATCATGGTAGTCAAAGAGGAATTCAAAGTTAAAGACGCATCAGGCCATACCGTTATCCTGCAAAACCTCACCACAGGAATCAGCTATCTGGATTTCGGCATGACACATCTGCCACGCGATTTTCAAGGGTATCGCGTCAAGTACACAGATCGCATTGCACAACCACAAAGCGATGGCACTTTCAAATTAAGCGAAAGCAATAATATCTACAGCCGCGTATAACATCCGAGCAAATGTAGAGTGACTGATCGTTGCTCTTCTTTCTGGCCAAATTAAAAAAGGGTTACGCATAAACGTAACCCTTTTTTATGTATCCCCTTCTATGCATGACAGGCATTACGCATGCATCAACGTCGACGGCGAAAGGTCCAGAATAAAGTGATCAGCCCCGCGACTGCCGCCAGCAATCCGAACCACGCAAATGCCGGCATCCCCATCCAGCGCGGGCCGTACTGCAATAGCACTGGTCCCAACGCCAGCAAAACCGCTGCTGTAACGATCGCAATCGCCAAACGTGTCGCCGCTCGCTCCAGCGAAGTGCCAAGGCGATCCAGATTCGCAATTTTTATATTCGCCATGAAGTGACCATGCTTCAGACGCAACATGACCAAGCGCAGGAGTTGTGGCAAGTCTAGAGCAGCCGTTTGCACATCGACCAAGGCACCGAGTGCTTCTCGCCGTATAGTGCGCGGAGAATAACGGCGCAACAAAGCGCGCTTTACCATCGGACCTGCGATTTGCACAATATTGAATTGCGGATCCAAGCGTTGCAGTACGCCATCTGCAGTCGCAAACGCCTTTACCAGCAAGGCAAGATCAGGCGGCACCGCCACACGACTCTGCTTGGCCATCTCCATGAAATCATTCAAAGCCTGCTTCAATGACAGCGGCGCACTAGCGGTACGTGTAACAAATTCCTGCACCGCCTGCTCTGCTCTCAGCCAATTAAAATCTGTCGGACCGGACCAATCCATCAGCAGGTTAATCAAGCCGTCAGGCCGACCAGATACGATAGAGCGAAACAACACCAGCAATTGATCTCGTCGCAAATCCGACAAACGCCCCACCATGCCGAAATCAATAAAGCCGACACGATTCTCGGCCAGCACTATCAAATTACCGGGATGTGGATCGGCATGGAACAAGCCATCATGCAGCACCATTTTCAAGAATGCGCGCGCACCACGTTCAGCTAGCAAGGAGCGATCCAATCCTTGCGCACGCAAACCGCTGTCATCCGTAGGCGCAATCCCATCAACATACGATTGCACCAACAAGCGCTCGCTCGACCATTCTGAATAAATACGCGGGATCTCGATCTCTGGATGCTGCTCGAAATTGCGCGCCACCTGCTCACAGGATTGCGCTTCACGCCTGAAATCCAATTCATCCTGCATCGCCAGCGTCAGATGACGCACGATATCGCGTGGTTTGTAATACGGCGCCAACTTGCGCTCTTCAACAATATTCGCGAGTTGTGCCAGCAAGCGCAGATCAGCCTCAACCGTACGACGAAGCCCCGGACGCTGTACCTTCACCACCACATCCTGCCCGTCGTGCAAGCGTGCGCGATACACTTGCGCCATCGAAGCTGAAGCAAGTGGCTCTGTATCAAAAGATGCAAACACATCTTCAACAGGAGCGGCCAGATCTGCGACCACCTGTTCGCGTATATCAGACCAGGGCACGGTTGCTACACGGCTATGCAAGCGCTCGAATTCTTCTATCCACTCCGTCGGCAATAAATCGCCACGCGTCGCCAGTATCTGTCCGAGTTTAATAAAGGTCGGCCCCAAGGCTTCTATCGCCATGCGCATACGCTGCGGCGCGGATTGTCCTTCCGCCGTCGCATCTGAAGACGTATCGATTGAACTATTGGATGTTTTATCGTTGAAGAGATCGCCTAAACCGAGGCGTATGAAAACATCCTGCACACCAAAACGTGCCAGCACAGAAATAATCTGCCGCAAACGTTCGCGATCCCGTATCGCCGCCAATGTCATGTCTAACATCTGCCTCGCTCCTTGGTTGTGCGTTCTATCCAATTCGTCGTGCGGCCCCGCAGCGGCACTTCGAGCGAAGCACCGTTTCCATATAATCTACAATACCGGCTGATGGCGCAAGCTATTGCCTAAGTTTTAGGCAATAAAAAAAGGATTACGAATAATCGTAACCCCTTCTTGTTTGTGATGAACCTCCCGTGAGGAGAACACAGTGCCAACGGCTTATGAAATTTCAGTTTAAATTCTTACCTCTGGCTGCAGAATTGCTTTGACGCCAATATCCGAATCCAATCAAACCCGCAGCCAGCATTAGCAGCAACAAAGCGCCTATCGTTTTTTGTTCAGAGCTCATAGAACGAAGCGCTTGCATTTCGAACCCTGATACCACCTGTTCTGCTGACTTCGCTTTCGCTGGCTCAACTTTGGAAGGCGCTGCTTCGGTCTTTACGCTTTTGGACGGCGCCGCGACCTCTGCTGGATTTGTCGCTGCCACGGCTTCAGCACTACCCGCAGGCATTTGTTTAGCGCCAATATCGGGAGCCTGCTTCAGTGTGGCGTTACTGCATGAGTCGCTATTACAAGCAACGCCTGCAGTAGCGATGACCTGTGCATTAATGCGCGTCAAATTATTGCGAACCTCAGCTGTAGGTTTCCAGTAACCACGTTCGATCACGGTTAACATGCGATCAGTGATTGCTTGATACGCTTTTAAATTACCACTCTCGGTAAAACGGCGACGCACATCCAGGCCATGTCGATCTGCGATATACGTGTCGTACATGCGCTGCCATTTACTAGCGTCCACCGCTTCCGGCACCGTTACTTGCCATGCCCACAGGTAATCAACCACGCGATTAATGAAACGCGCACCGGAATAACCTTCCTGCAACATGCGATCCGCCCAGCGCGGATTGAGATAACGAGTCTGTAGTTCCTGACCCATGTATTTCTGCAAGCTGGTGTGATGCGGATTACGCGGGTTGGACAAATCACTCACCATCACCTCTGGTGTCTTGCCATCGACGCTGCGAATTGCCAGCGCGGTGCCACCCAGGTATTGGAAGAAATCATCGTTATCGAGCGTCGCGTATAGATTGCTGGAGCGGCTGTGCAATGCAATCTTGCTACCCGATAAAGCCTGCTTGAATAAGGTCCGGCGCAACTTCGGATCCAGTTCTGCTTCGGTCACATCAGTATCGCCGCCCCAGTAACCCCGGCCAAACGGGTGGCTCATACGATTGATAAAGACATCGGCAACCTGCTGTTCGTTCTGCCAGACGTTAGCCAATGGAATCAACTTTTCTATATTGGTGCCGTATGCACCGGAAGGTAAGCCGAAAATGCGCACTGTCGCCAAACGTTCCGCCTCAGTCGCAGACAAACCCTGACGCTGTAAATCAGACGCCATCTTGCGCGTATGTTCTTGCAAGGGATTATCAGTATCGTCCTGCTTTTGTGCCAGCTGTGCAGCGTCATCCAGCAATTTCAACAAATTGCCAAACAAATCCCTGAATAGCCCGGATGAAATCATCGTCACGTCCACGCGAGGCCGACCCAATGCGCGACGCGATATCGCTTCCACACCTACCACCCGTCCCCGCTCGTCCCAGGTCGGCTTGATGCCGAGTAGCGCCAGCACTTGTGCTTCCATGATGCCTTCATGGCGCAAGGTTTCTACACCCCACAAATTGATCGCCAACTTATCCGGATACACACCATGGCGTGTGCGGTAATCTTCTATCAGTTTTTTTGCCAGCAGCGCGCCTTGTTCATAGGTAGTACGACTAGGGATACGCGCCGGGTCCAGCCCATAAAAATTGCGGCCGGTCGGCAATGCATCCGGGTTACGCACCAAATCAGCACTCGGCCCGGGAGAGATATAGTGACCATCCAGCGCGAGCATTAAATTATCCAGCTCCATGTCAGCGCTGCGCACGATGTCATCTTCCATTTTTTGTATGCGTGCTGCCCGCTGCTGCGGATCGATACTCTTGTCCAGTCCGATGGCGGCTTTGGCAGTGGCATGGCGGAATTCCGCATCGGGTGCAACACCAAAGGTATGCAAGCCAAACGGCGCCAGCTTATCTGCAGTATCGTCCAGATATTCTTCCAGCGCTTCCAGATCTGCTTCTGTCTTGAGTGTCTTGCGCTGCATATCTTTCAGCACACCACTTTTTAAAGCGATCCGATTCAATGCAATCAAATGGTTACGCGCCAGCAGCGGACTCTTTTGATTCGCCACGCGATAGTCATTCAGTAACGATAAAAGTTCGCGCAGATCCGGATTGAGTCCGGCCACGTCGAATGGCGGCGTCATGTGATCAATAATGGTGGCCATGCCGCGTCGCTTGGCCTGCAAGCCTTCGCCGACATCATCCATCACATAAGGATATATATTTGGCACCGCGCCGATGAGCGCTTCTGTCGGGTCGGCCGCGGAAAGCCCGGCTTCCTTACCGGTCAGCCACTCGTGGGTACCGTGCGTACCTATATGCATCACGGCGTTTGCACGGTAACCATGCTGCAACCATAAATAGAATGCAATGTACTCATGACTAGGCGGCAGTGACACATCGTCATGCAACTTCTCCAGATTTTGCTCCCACGCGCGCCCCGGTTGCGGTGCCATCAGCAGATTGCCATAGCGTCGTGCCGGGAAAACGAATTGATCACGGCCATTTGCATCGCGCCACAAGGTCGATGCTTTTTGCGGAGCGCCCCATGCTTTTTCAATCGAATTTTTTAACTCCGCCGGAAACTGTTCATACCATTTCATATAATCCGACAAAGGCACCAGCAATGCCTGCCCGCTAGTCGCGAGCTGCGCCAGGCCGGCACGATAATCCTTGCTACCCTTGCTCGGATAATTGCCCCATTTCTGAATATCTTCCTGCAAGGCTTGCTTGTCAGCAGGCAGATGCGAACTCGCATCGTCGGTGCGATAACCATCCTTGTTCAGACGCTGCAGGATTTGCCATAAGCTCTCTGGCAGCACATTCAGGTAGGACGCGCCTATCGTTTCCGAACCATGCGGGTAGTTGTAATACAACATGACGATACGTTTGCTGGAATTTGCATTCTTCCGCAAGGCCAGCCATGCATCGACCCGCTCCGCCAGACGCTCTATGCGCTCGGCAATCGGCTGCTCTTCGATATAAGCCAATTCAGTTTGAACATCGGTAATACGTTCACGACTGGCAACCACGGTCGGTTGTATCAAGCCGGCCAGCTCGGCGCCGGCCAGTTGCCACGAACGCTCGGTAATATTCAAGCCAGTTTTCGATTCTTTCCATTGCTCTGCGGATTGCTGACTGAGGGTGATCGCATTGATTGCCGGCACCCCGATCTTGTCCAGCATGCCGCTGGTGGCAGCGGTACCGCCTACTTTCATACCTAGTGCGACGATCAGTTCAACGCGTGGCTTACCAGCCTCGTTCAAAAAGTATTGCAGCGGCACTTCATATGGATAACCGAATACAGGCATGACGTTGTAGCCGGATTTTTCCAGACGCGCGACGATCGCAGCCAAAGGCAAGGTTTGTCCGGCGACCAAGCTCGCACGGAAAAACATCACACCTACCCACGGCGCACCGGGACGGTAATGCGTATATTTTTTTGCATATTGATCAAAATCGGAATACGTTCGATCTGCTGCAACGTCATATAAACCGATCTCCGGCATAGGCTGCACCGGCGCTTCTGTCACGGCAACACCTAACTGGGTACGCAATACATAACGCAGCATGTTCGTCATATTCTCTATGCCGCCGGCGCGATAGTACTTCTGCACCGTTTTCTCTTCGCGTAATCCGAGCTCGCGCAGTTCATCATCCACGCCGGAACCCACTGCAATGACGGTGCGTTTGTTACGTTGCAAGGTATCAAGCTCAGGCAAGATCCTTTGCACCAGCTGACGTCCAACCACACTGATCACGGCAACATCGGCCTTCGCCAACGCAGCCCTATCTTTTTGACTCATGCTATTGGCAGCGATGATGCGGACCTTGATATCCTGATCTTTCAAGGTCGTTTGCAGGGAGTGCATGGCCAATACTGCAGGACGCGACTCGACATCGCCGAGCAGCAATACGAGCTCACGCGATGCAGCCTGCGCACTGGCCATCAAGCCCAAAACGAACAATATCCATGTACAACATTTATTCCGGAACATACACAACCTTTCCATCTGGCAGCTGGTAAGCAGTGCCCAGGCGTTTGCCTTCGCCGGACAGGGGTTTATCGCTAACGCGGCTGACTTTAATCTCAGCACCTTTTTTAGTCATGACTTCGACTTTGCCATCGGCCGTCTTCTTCGCTATCGTTACTTCTGAATTGGGGTCCAACAGATCGAGCATGTTCCACGCGGAAAACAACGCCAGCATCATCGCAACGATAAAGACGATGCTCGCATCAAACAGATTGGCGACGCCGGCGAGAGGATCATCCGTTCCTTCACTCAAATGCCGGCTATACCGATGACGATTTAAATAGCGCATCTCAGTCCTCCACAATGGCCGTGAGTTTTTGCGATTCGCCATGCCGCGCCAGCAAGGTTTCGGCGGCATAGGCGATCTCGGTCGAATCACTGCGCAACCAATGCTCCCGCACCAGCGCTATCCCATACGCGACCACACTGCACGCCAGACCAACCACAGTCGCGGTAAAAGCTGTCGTCATGCTTGCCGCCATATTCGGCAGATCACCTTGTGCCAAACCGGCCAGCGCGATCCCCATCGGAATCAAGGTACCCATCAAGCCCAGCGCCGGCCCGACTCGCACGACAAAGCGCACCGCATCAAGTCGGCGCATGCCGATTGCATCTGCGCGCTGCACAATGCGCTCCAGACGCGCATCCAACACCAACGGCATATCTGTCGCGGCGATGGCAGCTGCCATCTCTGCTTCGGCAAAAACCAGCAGGCTACGTACGCCGCGCCTGCGCTCAAACCATTCGCGTGTGAACCCGCCCAAGTACATCAGCAAGTAAAGAACCAACACCGCTATCGCTGCCAACACCGGCAAATGTAATAAGGTCGAGATCGAATACAAGAATGTCTCGACCAGTTGCACCGCTGCATTAATGTCTAAAGTTGGCATGACGATTTCCCTGAGTGTCAGTACAAAATAATGGAGGCTGATAGCTCTGTGGAATAATGAATTTCAAAGAGATATCGGCACGAAGAGCGATGGAATGGCTAACGCTCAACAGTGATGCATTTTAAAAAGTGGAACGTACAATTAACTGCGCAGTACGCGGCTCACCCAACAGCCAACGTGTATTACCCGATCCAGACAAGGCATAGTCGCGATTGGCGATATTTTTTACTGCGAAGGTGATGCTCAGATTGCGCGAGTAGTTGTACAGCAGTGAGCTATCCATCACGGTGTATGCGGGCAAGCTCAATGTATTGGCCGTATTGGCTTGTCTCTCACCGACATAACGTGCGCCGAAACCTGCCTGCCATTGCGGCAGAAAACGATAGGCAGTCCAGATATTGGCCATGCGTTCAGGTACGCCGGTCGGCGTATTGCCAGTGCGTGATCCACCTGCTTCTACAAATTTATCGTAGCGTGCACGCAGCAAGGCCGCATTCGCGTCAACAGTCCAACCACGTACAGGTTCAGCGGAAAATGCAAACTCAAGACCGGTGGAAGATTGCTGGCCGATCTGCATGGTCACGACTGGATTGTCTGGGTCACGTGTCAACAAATTACGTTTTTCAATCTTGTACATGGCAACCGTCCACTCACCGCGTATCGCAGCGAGACTGCCTTTGGCACCGACTTCCAGCTGCCGTCCTTTTGTAAGATCGTATGTATTACCACCATCCGGTAGAGATAGCGAACCGCTAAGCGGATCGGTACCTGTACCGTATTGACCGTACAGTGATAATGCATTCGATGGCGACCAGACAGCACCAAGGCGACCTGTAAGCGGTGCATACTTCTTCTGCAGACCCACGGTTGTGCGCAGATTCGTACTATCCAGCGTCATATGCTCGCTGCGTAGACCGGCAACCAGTTTCCAGTCAGGTGCAAAATCCAGTACGTTTTCAGCGAAGAGTGCTTTGGTCTCCAATTCGGAATAACGCCCGGGAATGGTCGGAGCAGAATTGACGAATACTCCATTATCAAAACTAAACGGGTTTGCAAATACAGTGGTGTTGGTTGGCGAACCGTTATTCGTGTGCATCAACTTTGTACGGTACCAATCGAAGCCAGCGACAAAGCGGTTTTTAAGACCTGCGATATGACCATCTACTGTCATATCAAAACGGTTACCGGTTTGTTCCTGATCATGCAAGATTTCCAGATAGCTGCCACGCGTAAAGCTACCACTCGGATTAATGGCATACGACTCGGCATTTTTCCAATGGCGCTTACTGGTCAGATAGTAGGTTTCATTGCGCAATGAAATATTGTCGGCCAGTTGATAATCGACTTTGGCGCGCCATACTTTATCGTTGTAATTGACGACGGCATCATTGACGTTGAAACTCGTGCGGCGCAGACGATCATCGAGTCGGCCATTAATCAGCGGCGTACCGTAATAGGTCGCGTCGTCGTTATAACCTGCATCCAGCAAGAAACTAACTTTCAAATCCTTGTTAGGTCGTACAGTGACTGCGGCCGATATGTTTTGTCGGTCGTAAGCCATATCGCGGCGATAGCCGTCGCTTTTATCCGTATCGATGTAGAGCGAGTAAGCCACGACATCATTGATCGGTCCGCGCAGCCCGACACCAAATTGTTGTGAACCATACGAACCGACGGCAACCATCGCCTCCCGTTCGGTACGATCGAATATCGGCTTCTTAGTGACATAGTTAATTGCGGCACCAATCGCGCCATCGCCATACAACACCGACGACGGACCACGCAAGACTTCGACCGATTCCAGCGGCCAAGTAGAAAACGGATAAGTGACTGTGCCTGACGCCACGACCAAACGCGTACCATCCACCAATTGTGCAACCGAGTTATGACCCGAGAAACCACGTGTCGACAAGCTGGTGCCGCCATTACCAGGCGATGGCGATTGCGTCACACCCGGCATGCGTATAGCGACATCTTGCGCACGCGTCAGATTGCGTTCGCTGATAGCCGCGCTATCCAGACTACTGACGCTGGCCGGGATATCACGCGGAGCCAGACCCAGACGCGACGCAGTAGCATTAGGCACATCCAGTTTCAAGGTGCTGTCGCTGACGCTATTAACAGTCACTGCAGGCAGTTCAACATCAGTTTGTGCAAATGCCGGCAGGCTGCTCATGCACACACCCAAAGTGGTGATACGTACGTAAGCAGAAATAGAGTAATGCGTGGAAAGGGAGTGATGCGGCGCGACTGTGTTGTTACGCGCGCGCTTCGCCATTGCTGCAAGGCGATAGGGAGATTGCATGATAATTGGAATCCGTCAAAAGGCTCTCGGCTTGCTTCCCCGCAAGTCGAAATCTAAAGAAGTATTCGAAGAATAGAAACGAAAAATGCGCAGTACGTCATGACGCTGTTGAGCGCGTATCAACGACAAAACATGTTCGCGAACCCATCCCGTTCGCACACTTCCACCTGATTTGGCCGGTATCCGGGCTAACAAGCATGACCACTTCACCTTCCCATGCCAAACTCAGCACAGTGGTATTGAAGCGATCTGCAAAAAGGCATGATGCGTATCATGGCTTTTGCGCTTGCTTACCGTTGCGGGGGCAGCACACATTGCATCGCTCGCCTTTGCAATTGCAAATGACGATCAGAACGATATTGTGTTTCCCGTTTAACTGCGGACAAGAACTTATCCGCTGGCACCAAAACCCGCGAATTGTATGTCGCTATTGGTGATGTAGCAAATTTTTGTGCCGAAAACCCCAGAAATACTGAGGTTTGTCGCAAGTTGATAACCGCTTAAGCCCAGGGTTTTAACGACAGTCCAAAGCAAGAGCGCAAAAGATCGCGCTCAAAATGAAAAAAAGGGGTTACGAATAATCGTAACCCCTTCTTATTTGTGGTGGGCCTCCCGTGAGTCGAACACGGCA
Source organism: Pseudomonadota bacterium (assembly GCA_040390795.1). GTDB lineage: Bacteria > Pseudomonadota > Gammaproteobacteria > Burkholderiales > Burkholderiaceae_D > Oxalicibacterium. The sequence continues at coordinate 48,397 of JAZJXV010000024.1, forward strand.
CCAACGGATTATGAGTCCGCTGCTCTAACCAAGCATGAGCTAGAGGCCCAGTAACCTGTTTAGAATTTAATTACCTTCTAGGAAGCTCTTCAGTTTATCCGAACGTGATGGATGACGCAATTTGCGTAATGCCTTTGCTTCTATTTGGCGAATACGCTCACGTGTCACGTCGAACTGTTTACCAACCTCTTCCAAGGTGTGATCGGTAGACATTTCGATACCGAAACGCATACGCAAAACTTTCGCTTCGCGTGGTGTCAACGAATCCAATACATCCTTGACTACACCGCGCATCGAAGCGTGCAACGCTGCATCGGCTGGTGCCAATGTGTTGTTGTCTTCGATGAAATCGCCCAGATGTGAATCGTCGTCGTCGCCGATCGGTGTTTCCATCGAAATCGGTTCTTTCGCGATCTTCATGATCTTGCGAATTTTATCTTCCGGCATTTCCATCTTGATCGCCAATGTTGCTGGATCTGGCTCTGCGCCAGTTTCCTGCAAGATTTGACGCGAGATGCGATTCATCTTGTTGATCGTTTCGATCATGTGCACAGGAATACGGATCGTGCGTGCCTGATCGGCGATCGAACGAGTGATAGCCTGACGAATCCACCAAGTTGCGTATGTCGAAAATTTAAAACCACGACGATATTCAAACTTGTCGACCGCCTTCATCAAACCGATATTGCCTTCCTGGATCAGATCCAGGAATTGCAAACCACGGTTGGTGTATTTTTTCGCGATCGAAATAACCAGACGCAAGTTAGCCTCGGTCATTTCGCGTTTCGCTTTGCGTGCCTTCATTTCACCGGCAGCCATCTTCTTGTTGATGGCGCGCAGATCTGGCAACGGCAATACGACGCGCGCTTGCAAGTCGATCAATTTTTGTTGCAGTTCTTTGACGGTTGGTACGTTACGTGCCAACACGACACTGTATGCATGCTTGCCGTTTACTTCGCCATCAACCCAGTCCAGATTGGTTTCATTGCCTGGGAAAACTTTGATGAAATGGCCGCGTGGCATACCGCACTTGTTGACGGCGACATCGAGAATTTGTTTTTCGATGTGACGCACTTCATCAACTTGACCGCGCAAGGTATCGCACAATTTTTCAACGACTTTTGCGGTAAAGCGAATGCTCAACAATTCGTTCGAGATGATTTCCTGCGCCTTGACGTAAGGCTTGGAGTTGTAGCCTTCCTTCTCGAACGCTTTACGCATCTTGTCGAATTGGGTAGCGATGGTTGCGAACTTAGCGAGCGACTCGCGCTTCAACTGTTCCAACTGTTCGCTTGAGAAACCAGCAGCGCCGGAAGCGGCTGTCGTTTCTTCCTCTTCTTCTTCCTCTTCTTCCTCTTCCTCTTCTTCGTCTTCTTCATCAGAAGCAGCAGGAGCAGGAGGAGCAATCACAGGCTCGGATGCATTCATGTCGACCAAGCCGTCAACGATCTCGTCGACCTTGGCTTCGTCTTTGGCAATGCGTTCCGATGCTGCGATGATTTCTGCAATCGTGGTCGGGCATGCGGAGATCGCCTGAATCATGTCACGCAAGCCATCTTCAATACGTTTTGCAATGCCGATTTCGCCTTCGCGCGTCAGCAGTTCGACCGAACCCATTTCGCGCATGTACATACGAACAGGATCGGTAGTACGACCGAAATCGGAATCGACAGTCGACAGCGCAGCTTCAGCAGCAGCTTCGGCTTCATCATCACTGGCAACCGTAGCGACGTTATCGGACAACAACAATGTTTCTGCATCCGGCGCTTGTTCGTAGACCGCGATACCCATGTCATTGAAGGTACCGATAATGCCTTCGATCGCTTCTGGATCGATGATGTTTTCTGGCAGGTGATCGTTGATTTCTGCGTACGTCAAGAAGCCGCGTTCTTTACCGAACTTGATCAGCGTCTTCAGTTTTTGACGACGCGCTTCGAGTTCTTCTTCGCTGGCTTCTGTATCGGACGAGAACGCATCTTTCAACAATGCTTTTTCTTTCGCCTTGCGATCTTTGGCTTTCGCTTTGTCGACGGCTTTCAGTTCTGCACGTTCGACTGCGTTCAATGCCGCGACTTCATCGTTCTCAGGCTGGAATTCTTTTGGTTTGCGACCACGACGGCCAGGCACCTTGATCGATGGCAGGATGTAACCTGACGTATCGATTGCGGCCAAAGTAGCAGCGTCAGTAGTCTGACTGACGGTCGCAGTGATCATGACGTTAACGCCAGGACGCGACTCGACTTTTGGTTCGATTTTTGCTGATTTGCTAGCAGACTTCACTTCAGATTTCTTATTTGTCACAGGGGCTTTCGATTGCACTGATACCGGCTTTGCAGCAACTTTGGGTGAAAGTTTGGCCGCTGGAGTTTTCGCTACAACTGCAGCGCTCTTCGTCACGGCTTTGCTTGACGATGTTATTGCCTTTGTCTTGGCGGCCACGGCTTTTGCCTGACCAACTGACTTGGCAGCTACTTTCTTCTCAACAGGTTTTGTCGACTTTACCGCAGCCGATTTGGCCTTACTTGCGGCAACAGTTTGTTTGTTCGCGGGTTTCTTCATTGCATTCGCCATTGGATCAACTACCAAGGTTATGCTCTTGAAGCGCGGTTAAGCTTGCGCTCGACGAGCCGATTTGCGCATTCAACTCTGGCTTACGCCCGCGCAAGTTTATTGATTTTCTTTTCGATTACTTTATTACCTACAACTCTAAGACCTTGAATCGAAAGCCTTTAATTATAACATATAGGGGAGCATTCCTCCTCTACACAAGAGCAAAATTAGCCTCTTTGCATTATTTCTGCCTGTGCCTGACGTCTCAATTGCTCTTGCTGCAAGGTCAAATCACGATAGCGCGCCTGCGCTTGCTCGCCATTTAAACCCGCCAGCACAAGTTGCTCAAGCTCATCCTTCAAAACCTTCATTTTGGTCTGACGAATCGCGCCAGCCAACTCCACGCGCGCAACCGCCACATCCGACTCTGGTTCAGCGGCAATCTCGGCGATCAGAGGATCGAAATCCGAACCGGTAGAACGCAATAACTCTGCCAGAATCGCGAAATTAGCCTGTGCACCCATGTCGCGACTCATCGTGACCAGTTGCTCCAGCATTTCCGCGTGGTCCGGCGCAAAATGCGCCGTCATATCCAATGCAGACTGATCCAGCTCGGCTGCCAATATCGGATGCGCCACCAACAAGCGCATGATCTGACGTTCCAAGCCAAGTGGCGCTGTCCGCTTGCTGCGCGGTGGTGCGGCGCGCACACGGGAAATCGGTTGCACCAATTCGAACAAGGCCTCGATTTCTGCCGGCGTACTTTCCGTTACTTGCGCCAGGCTACGCACGATTTGCAAACGCAATGATGAAGGCGGCAATGCTTGCAACAAAGGCTTGGCGTCGAACTGCGCGCGCGCTCTGCCTTCCGGCGTGCCGAGATCATTGTCGCCTACCGCTTCTTTCAGCAAAAATTGCGACAGCGGCATGGCATCCTGCACTTGTTTTTCGAATGCGTCGGTGCCCAGTTCGCGGATAAAACTATCCGGATCATGCTCACTCGGCAGGAATAAAAACTTGATAACTTTGTTGTCGCTGGCGTGCGGCAAACTGGCTTCCAGCGCGCGTCGCGCGGCACGGCGTCCAGCTTTGTCGCCATCGAAACTGAAAATAACCTGATCAGTCTGACGTAGTAATTTTTGCACATGAATAGGTGTGCACGCGGTACCCAGCGTTGCCACCACCTGCGGGAAGCCGAGCTGTGCCAGCGCGACCACATCCATATAACCTTCTGTTACCAAGGCGTATCCAGCCTCGCGGATTGCCTGACGTGCTTCAAACAAACCATACAGTTCGCTACCCTTTTGAAATAAGGGCGTTTCAGGCGAATTCAAGTATTTGGGCTCGCCGTTATCCATGACGCGACCACCAAAACCAATCACTTGGCCTTTGGAATTGCGGATCGGGAACATAATGCGATCGCGGAATCGGTCGTAGCGCTTGCGATTCGCGCCCTCTTCTTCCGCCTTGTCGATCACGAGGCCGGATTCGACCAAGGCATCCAATTCATAATCAGGGAAAACTGCGCGCAAACCATCCCAGCCATCCGGCGCATAACCCATGCCGTAACGCGCTGCGATTTCGCCGGTCAGGCCGCGACCAATCAGATAATTTTTTGCTTTCTCGGCATGACGCAATTGCTGACGATAAAAATCACAAGCACGCGTCATCGCCTCTGACAGCGCAAGACTTTTTGCCTGATGCTCGGCACGTTGCGCCGGCGGCAAACGATCTTCTGCTTCCGGCACAACCATGCCCACGTTTTGCGCCAAGTCCTTCACTGCCTCAACAAAGCCCATCCCTGAATACTCGATCAGAAAACCGATCGCAGTGCCATGCGCACCGCAGCCAAAGCAGTGATAAAACTGCTTGGTCGGACTGACTGTAAAACTGGGAGATTTTTCGTTATGGAAGGGACACAGTCCCATGAAGTTCGCGCCGCCTTTTTTCAGCTGCACGTACTTTCCCACCACGTCGACAATATCGACGCGGTTGAGGAGATCCTGGATAAACGACTGTGGTATCACGTCGGCAGCTGAATGCTGAAGACGATCAGGCTTTGGTCAGCGCGGCTTTTACCAAACCGGACACAGCTGTCATGTCGGCGCGGCCAGCGAGTTTCGCTTTCAAAATTGCCATGACCTTGCCCATATCTTGCGGGCCAGCGGCACCGGATGCGGTGACGGCAGCAGCAACTTCGCCCTGCACTTCTGCATCGGACAATGCGCTAGGCATATAAGTCACCAGAACAGCCAGCTCGGCTTCTTCGATATCAACCAGATCCTGACGACCGCCAGCCTGGAATTGCGAAATCGAATCCTTGCGCTGCTTGATCATTTTTTCAATGATGGCGAGTACCTGGGTATCGTTCAGCTCGATACGTTCGTCGACTTCTTTTTGCTTGATGGAAGCAGTAATCAGGCGAATCGTGCCCAACTTGCCCGCTTCTTTCGCGCGCATCGCCGCTTTCATATCTTCTGTGATCTGTTCTTTCAGGCTCATACGCACTCCGATATCTGATTAATCAAGCGATCATTAAAAACGCCAAAACCCGCTGCGGACCAACACCGGAGCGGGTTTGCAACTAATTTCTCAAACCGCACGCACATAGCGCGCGCAGCTCTCAAGAAATTAGTACAGCTTTTTAGGCAATTGCTGGCTGCGGATACGCTTGTAATGGCGTTTCACAGCTGCAGCGAGCTTGCGCTTGCGTTCAGCAGTTGGCTTCTCGTAAAACTCGCGCGCACGCAAATCGGTCAGCAAACCAGTTTTTTCAATGGTGCGCTTGAAGCGACGCATAGCGACTTCGAACGGCTCGTTTTCTTTAAGGCGGATAGTGGTCATTTAAATGTAAACCAATGTTGGGTAGTGAGTCGAAGAGTATAGCAGCCTTGCGCGACAAATGGAAGGCTCTTTATTCGACCATATTGAAGTTGACGGGGAAATGCGACAACCTCCGTTCCATATTCCCCTTCAAGCAGAAGGATTTAATGACCGTAAAGCTTCATGCTCAGTTCGGCATCCCAATAAGCTGCCTCGATTTTATGCCCTTCCGGATCGCGTACAAAACAACCGTAATACGGGTCGCCATAGAGTGGGCGTGGACCAGGCGGACCATCGCAGCTTGCTCCGGCAGCCATTGCAGCATCATAAAACGCATGAACCTGCTCTTTATTAGCAGCGCCAAATCCCATATGAAAGCCGTTACCAATACTGGCAGGCTTGCCATCATGCGGCGTCTGCACCCAGAACTCAGGATATAGGCGCCCATAAGCTACCGCACCGGGATGCTCCATGATGACCTTGATATTCAGGGCCGGCAAAACGGCATCGTAAAAAGCCCGCGCCTTATCAAATTGATTCGTTCCGATAGAAACATGGGAAATAATGCTCGGATTTTCATTGCTCGCTTGTTCACTGTCCATTTAATCGCTCCTTTAAGGATAAATAAAACAGCAATGATCATAACTTGCACTACTGACAAGGCATGTCAGTAGTCTTGGCAACAATTCCAATTAAACCGATTGTCCCGCCGCCACACCAGATGCCCAGGCCCACTGGAAGTTGTAACCACCCAGCCAACCGGTCACATCCACCGATTCGCCGATGAAGTGCAAGCCCGGCACCTTGCTTGCCATCATGGTCTGCTGCGACAACTCGCGCGTATCGATGCCGCCTAGCGTTACTTCTGCCTTGCGGTAGCCTTCTGAACCATTCGGGATAATGCTCCACTGGTTTAACGACGCACCCAGCTTGCGCAATTGCTTATCTTGCATATCCGCCACGCGTGCATCAGCCTTGAAGTCATTCACGGCTAGCCATTCATCCGCAAGGCGCGACGGCAGCCATTGCGCCAATTGATTGCCTAAATTCTTCTTACTGGTCGATTTGCCTTCTATCAAGGCTTCGGCAATATCTGTTTCCGGAACCAGATTGATTGTTAATGGCGTACCTGGCTGCCAGAAGCTGGATATTTGCAGAATCGCCGGACCGGACAAGCCGCGGTGCGTGAACAACAAGTCTTCCTTGAAATAGCCGCGTGTTTTCTTGCTGCCGGTTTCCACTTCGACCGGCAAGGCGATGCCGGACAAAGGGACGAATGGCTGCCAAGCGTTCGCATCGAAAGTCAGCGGCACCAGCGCCGGACGGGGCTCGACCATTTTCAAATCGAATTGCTTGGCGATGCGATAAGCGAAATCAGTCGCGCCTATCTTCGGTATCGACAAACCGCCAGTGGCTATCACCAAGCTATTGGCAAGAATATCGCCAGTATCGGTTTCTATGCGGAACTGCTCGCCGTTTTTAGCAATCGACACCACCGTGCATGGCATGCGCCACGCGACATTGCCAAGCGCGCACTCCGCCTTCAACATGCTGATGATGTCTTCCGCCGAGTTATCGCAAAACAACTGGCCTTTATGCTTCTCGTGATACGCGATGCGATAACGCTTCATCAAGGCGAGAAAATCTTGCGGCGTATAGCGCGACAAGGCGCTTTTGCAGAAATGAGGATTTTGCGAAAGGAAGTTTTGCGGCGTGGTATCGATGTTGGTGAAATTACAGCGACCACCACCGGAGATGCGGATTTTTTCTGCGAGCTTGGCGGCGTGATCTATCAGCACCACGCTTTTGCCACGTTGGCCTGCTACTGCAGCGCACATCATGCCCGCTGCACCTGCGCCGATTACGGCGACATCAAACTGTTTAGTCATGGCTTGCTACAAATGGAAATAAGCCGTGATTGTAAGCGCAGCCGCTTGAGGCGACGCGCTTGTTTTCAGTTCCTATGCTGTCAGATGTGCAAGAACAGTCTCACGCAAGGTCTTGGCCACTGGCTGTGTAGCGCAACGCACGACATCGCCGATGACGATGATGGCAGGACTGCCAATGGATGATTTTGCCAAGGCATCTGGCAATTCAGACAAGGTCGTAATCAGTTGGGCTTGTTCCGTGCCAGTGGCAGATTGAATCACCGCGACTGGCGTATCGCCTGCTTTACCGCCATCCAGTAAAGCCGTTTGAATTTCTCGGCAACGCGCGACGCCCATATAAATCACCAGAGTCAAATTCAACTTGGCCAGCGTGGCCCAATCGGGATTCGATTCTGCATTCTTACCGTGACCGGTAATGAAGATCGCGCCCTGGCTCCAATCCCTGTGCGTGAGCGGCACACCGATGGACGCTGGCGCAGCAAGACCGCTGCTGATGCCGTTGATGACTTCCACTACGATGCCAGCGGCTTGCAAATGATCACGCTCTTCACCACCGCGACCGAAGATAAAAGGATCGCCGCCCTTCAAGCGCACCACGCATAAACCGGCTTGCGCTTCGGACAAGATTAAACGTTCTATGAATTCCTGCGGCGTTTGCGCGCAACCACCACGTTTACCGACTTGAATGACGCGCGCTGTTGCAGGCGCATGTTCCAGCACGGCAGGATTGACCAGATCATCAATCAGAATGACATCGGCACATGCAATTGCCTTGGCGGCCTTGATCGTCAGCAACTCTGGATCGCCGGGACCCGCACCTACCAAAAAAACCTTACCGGATTTCTGCTCTACCTGCCGCTCCATGATCTGCACCTTGTTTGCTCTTTAGACTCTTAGAGATAAGCAAACAATGTTCCACCTGTTCCGCAATCGAAACCGGAACCGGAACATCACCGCGCAGCGCGGCTTCTATCCATTTAGCCGTCGTCACGGCATCGCGCTCGGCAGGCAACGGCGGCATTTCATCTACCGGCTCCTGCTTTTGCACCAGAATCGTGCATTCGTTATCGTGTATCCAATTGATTTGTTGTGCACGTTTCGCATTGGCAACTGTTTCACCTTCCGTACCGCGCATCAAAAACACATCGCCACGTTCCGCAGGTGCCGCTGTTGTGAAATACGAAGTCAGCATCGATAAATATTCCGGATGTGTGTACGAGGTCAAACGCAAGGCAGGCGCAGAAAACGGCTGCATGATCTTGACCAGCGTATGCGTGGAATTGCGTACACCGAGGATGCGGCGCATCGCCAACAAACGAAACATGCGTGGTGCCAGATATTCAATCGGCATTAACACCGGCGCACGACGTGCGAATTGCTCTGCGGCTTGTTGTGCATCGTGCGCGAACGAATGGCCTAACTCTTTCAAAATCTCTGCTGTCGTCACGCGTCCTGGATCCGTCGTCACGCCATGAATGAAAACAGGTGCACCTTCACGCGCCAGCAACAAGGCCAGCAAAGGCGTCAGATTCGGCATCTGGCGCGAACCGTTATAGCTGGGAATCACGATAGGTGCGTACTCGCCATTGGGCGCATGCAATTGATCGAAGGACGCTTCAGCCGCATCGATAAAGCCAGCAATCTCGTCCACCGATTCACCCTTGATGCGCATGGCCAGCATGATGCCGCCCATCTCCAGATCGGAGACGCGACCATCCAGCATTGCTGCGTAGAGTTGATTCGCATCGTCGCGCGACAGACTGCGTGCGCCTTTGACGCCACGCCCGATTTCCTTGATGAAACGGGCCGTGGCAAATGGTTCAGTGTTGGTTAATTTTTGCATCCGAAGAGGGTACTACGAAGGCTGCTTCTGCGAAAGCGCAGCGAACATCAAGCAGCTTCTGGTGTCGAGGTTCGTTGGTTGAAGACGATTTTTTTCAATTCAGGTACGCAGGAACCGCAATTGGTGCCGCACTTCAATTTTTGTTGTAGTGCAGTCAATGCTGCATCGGGTGTATCCGACATGCCCAAGAGCGCATCGTTGATTTCAGTCTCCGACACATTGAAGCAATTGCAGACTATGCGACCACGCGCCTTGAAGTTTTGCGGTGCTTTGGTTGATGGCATCAACAACAAACGACCTAGCGTTGCCACCGATTGCTCGCCTTCCAGATAATCCTTCAACCAGCGCTCAGCAGAAATATCGCCAGCCAGAGCAACTGCCTGCAACTTGCCATCACTCACCAGGATATGGCGCGAGTTACCACGCTTGCTGTCGTCATAGCGCAATACTTGCGTACCCACAATGCCGAACTTGGTTTCGATTTCTGCCATCAATTCAGCGCTGGCTGCGTAATCATCTGCCGCGCGAAACAGTACACCGACTTTATCGCGACCGAACAAGGTGCACGATGCATAAGCGAACTTGCGCATCATGGGACGCAATGCGGATTGCAGATTCAGTACTTGCGCTTCATCTACCCAACCGAAGGCAATAAAGCGCCACGGCAACTCCACTTTCAAAATCTTGACCGCCGTATGCTTCAATTCCGGTTGCTTGGAATCAGCATCGAAGGCGGGCGATGTCAGCGAATTGACGCCGTGCGTGCCAGCACCATCACTGCCACGACCAGACACATATTCCTCACCCCAATGCATGCCGATGAAAGCTTGTCCGGCACGCATATCGTCGCCGACTGTCGCAGGGAAAATTTGTGAACCGAATTTGCTGGTGACATGTACCAGATCGCCCGACTTGAACAAACGTCTATCCATATCAACCTGCGACATCACAATCGCTGGCTCTGCCGCATGCGAAAACAATTGCGCCACCGTACCGCTGCGGCTCATGCCATGCCATTGATCGCGCAAGCGTCCGGTGGAAAGATGGAAAGGAAAACGTGAGTTAATCGGATCACTCACCGGGTGATAAATCGTATTGACGAACTTGGCACGGCCGGATGCAGTCGGGAAGATGCCGTCTTCATACAAACGTTTTTTGCCGCTGCTGGCACCATCAGGGAAAGGCCATTGCTGCGGCCCTTGCTCTTCCAGCATCTGGTAACTCAAGCCGGTGATATCCAGATCGCGGCCACGGGTCGATTCGCGATGTTCGTTCCAGACTTCTTCCGTGCATTCATAAGGGAAAAGCGTATCGCGGCTGACCGTGGCAATCCGCTGTACTTTGCCTGCAGCATGATTTTCCATCGCTTCTTCCAGCTTGCGCGCAAAGCGTACAGCGATTTCCCAATCATGCAGCGACTCTGCCAATTTCGGCAGCACTGATTTAAAGCGCGTAATACGGCGTTCGGAGTTGGTAACCGTACCTTCTTTCTCGCTCCACGTTGTCGCTGGCAACAACACGTCTGCATAATCGCAAGTCGCAGTCGTCTTGTAGGCTTCCTGCACGATGACCAGCTCTGCATGCTGCAATGCTTCACGGATCATCTTCTGCTCCGGCATCGATTGCGCAGGATTGGTACAGACTATCCACAGAATTTTGATTTCGCCCGTGCGTACTGCATCGAACATTTCCACCGCGCTCTTGCCTGCTTTTTCCGGCACATCATCAACGCCCCACAATGCAGCGATTTCGGCACGATGTTGCGGGTTCGCCAAATCACGATGTGCTGACAGTTGATTCGAGAGGCCGCCAACTTCACGACCACCCATCGCATTCGGTTGTCCTGTCAGCGAGAATGGGCCTGCGCCTGGTTTACCGATTTGATGTGTGGCCAGATGCAGATTGATCAGTGCAGCATTTTTTGCGGTACCGGATGACGATTGATTCAAACCCTGGCAGTAAAGTGACAAGGATGCTTTCGATGTAGCAAACCAGCGCGCCGCCTGCATCAAATCCGCTTCGGCAATGCCGCAGGTATCGCTGACGAATTTCGGCGTGTAATCGCGCACTGTGTGTTTCAGTTCGGCGAAGCCTTCTGTATGCGCTGCTATGAAGTCGGCATCGATCAGGTCTTCCCACAGACAGATATGCAGCATGCCGTTGAACAATGCGACATCGGTACCGGGGAGAATAGGCAGGAACAGATCTGCTTCACGCGCGGTATCGGTGCGACGTGGATCAGCGACGATGACTTTCAGATTCGGATTGGCTTTGCGCGCATCTTCTATGCGGCGATACAGAATCGGATGTGCGTAAGCAGTGTTGGAGCCGACGATGAAAATCACTTCAGCGTGATCGATATCTTCGTAGCATGCGGGTGGCGCATCGGCACCCAAGGTTTGTTTGTAACCAGCGACGGCGCTGGACATGCACAAGCGTGAATTGGTATCGACGTTATTGGTACCGATCAAACCCTTGGCCAATTTATTGAAGACGTAATAGTCTTCCGTCAGTAATTGGCCAGAAAGATAAAAGCCCACACTGTCCGGCCCGTGATCGCGTATCGTCGCCGCAAATTTGCTGACGATAAAATCCAGCGTAGTTTCCCACGATGCGCGTTCGCGTTCATCGCCACGTGCCAGACGCAATTCTGGATACAGTGCACGCGCCTGCTGTTGCAAGGCCGGACGCGCAGTCAAATGCAAGGTACTACCTTTAGTGCACAAGCGACCGAAGTTGGCCGGATGATCTGGATCGCCGCGTACGCCTGTTACCTTCTCTCCATCGCTTTGCACGAGCACACCACAGCCTACCCCGCAATAACAGCAGGTGGCTTTGGTTTCGGTCAGAGGCGATTCATTTGCATGCCTCGCCTCTAAACCGGCAGTAGAAGGCATGGGCGCATTCATGCAGCGGCAGCCTCACTGATCGTGATGACTTTCAATTCCGCAGCATCCAGATAAACCAACCCAGCTTCTACCTTGACGCTGAACTTTTGCGTACACCCTTCATCTGGTGCAACCGCACAGCCGGAATCCAGTTGGATATTCCAGTTATGCAACGGACAGGCAACGCGTTCACCGAACACGATGCCTTGCGATAAGGGACCACCTTTGTGCGGACAACGGTCCAGCAAGGCAAAGACTTTGTCTTCGCTATTACGGAAGATCGCAACGTTAGGCTGATGGTCACGATGCACGACACGGGAACCGAGTACCGGAATGTCTGTAACCTTGCAGATGACTTTCCATTCGTTAGACATGACTGGCCTTGATAAAAATTATTCTGTTTTTAAATAATCAAACCGACAAAGGTTCGAACTGACGCGTATCGACCATCGCTTTTTCCGGTTCGTGCCATGGATCTGGTTCACCTTCCAGCGAGAACAGCAAGCGTTCGTACAAGGCTTTGCGATTCGCTTCATCCTCGACGACTTTCTGCTTCGCATGCTCCAGACCAACGCGCGCCAGATAATGCACAGTGCGCTCCAGATACCAGCCTTCTTCGCGATACAGTTGCAGGAAGGCACCGGCATACTCCAATACTTCTCCATGCGTTTTCAGCTTGACGAAGAATTGCGCAACTTCGGTTTTGATGCCACCGTTGCCGCCGACATAAATTTCCCAACCTGAATCAACACCGATCACACCGACGTCCTTGATGCCAGACTCTGCGCAGTTACGCGGACAACCGGAGACCGCCAGCTTGACCTTGTGCGGCGCATACATGCGTGCCAGCTGACGTTCAAGCTGTTGCCCCATCAAGGTCGAATCCTGCGTACCGAAGCGGCACCATTCAGAACCAACGCAAGTTTTCACCGTGCGCAAACCTTTGGCATACGCAAGACCGGAAGGCATGCCGAGGTCGTGCCAGACTTCGCGCAGATCTTCTTTCTTCACACCGAGCAAATCGATACGCTGACCGCCGGTTACCTTGACGGTTGGAATTTTGAACTTATCGACCACATCAGCGATGCGACGCAATTCAGATGAACTGGTCTCACCACCCCACATACGCGGAATGACCGAGAAGGTTCCGTCTTTTTGAATATTCGCGTGTGCCCGCTCATTGATGTAACGCGATTGCGGATCATCCTTGGCTTCATGCGGCCAGGTCGAGATCAGGTAGTAGTTGATACCAGGACGGCAGCTGGAGCAGCCGTTCGGTGTACGCCAGTTCATCTTTGCCATCACGTCAGCAACCGTCAACAACTTCTCGGCCTTGATCGCATCGCGTACTTCTTGATGCGTATGGTCAGTGCAACCGCACATAGGCTTGGCTTTGTTCGATGCAGAGTAATCGCCACCGGCAGTCGCCATGATGATTTGTTCAACCAGACCGGTACAGGAACCGCAAGATGCAGAAGCCTTGGTATGTTTGCGCACGTCTTCTATCGTGAACAAACCTTTTTCCTTGATGGCCTTGACGATGGTGCCTTTGCATACGCCGTTGCAACCGCAGACTTCAGCGGTATCCGGCATCGCAGCGGCTTTGGAAAAACCTTCATGTCCGACATCGCCTGGGCGGCCGACATTGGCTTCGCCGAACATCAGGGCATCGCGGATTTCGCTGATGTCCTTGCCTTCGCGCAGCAGATTGAAATACCAGCTACCGTCTACCGTATCACCGTACAAACAGGCACCGACCAGTTTGTCGTCTTTCAACACCAGTTTCTTGTACACGCCACCAATAGGATCGGACAGTAAAATTTCTTCCGTACCTTCACCGCCCATGAATTCGCCAGCGGAGAATAGATCGATGCCGGTGACTTTCAATTTTGTTGAGGTAACCGAACCTTGATAACGGCCGATGCCGTAGTTGGCCAGATGATTGGCACACACCTTGGCCATCTCGAACAAAGGTGCAACCAAACCATAAGCCGTGCCACGATGATTGACGCATTCACCGACGGAATAGATACGTGGATCATAGGTTTGCATCGTATCGCTGACGACGATACCGCGATTGCAATACAAGCCTGCCGATTCAGCCAGGGTCGTATTCGGACGTATACCGACCGCCATCACGACCAGTTGTGCCGGCATTTCCATGCCATCGGTGAAACGGATCGCTTGGACATTGCCGTCATCGTCGCCTATCAACGCTTCGGTATTTTTTCCCAGCAGGAAATTCAAGCCACGATCTTCCAGTGATTTTTGCAGCATCTTGCCAGCCACATGATCGAGTTGACGTTCCATCAAGGTATCAGGCAAATGCACCACTGTCACATCCATGCCGCGCAACTTGAGGCCGTTGGCCGCTTCCAAGCCTAACAAACCACCACCGATCACGACTGCATGCTGATGCACCTTGGCCGCATCGATCATCGCGTTGGTGTCTTGAATATCGCGATACGAGATCACGCCTTTCAAATCCTTGCCTGGTACCGGCAGCATGAATGGATTGGAACCGGTCGCCAGCAACAATCGATCGTATGGTGCGATCGTACCGTCGTCGGCAATCACCAGACGCTGCGCACGATTGATCTGCACGATCTTTTTACCGAGATGCAAGGTGATCTCGTTCTCTGCATACCAGTCGACATCGTTGAGCATGATGTCTTGGATTGTTTGTTCACCGGCCAACACCGGCGACAACAGTATGCGGTTGTAATTCGCGTAGGCTTCCGCACCAAACACGGTGATGTCATATACATCGGGGGCGATCTTGCGCAATTCTTCCAAGGTGCGCACACCAGCCATGCCGTTGCCGACCATGACAAGCTTCATCTTTTCCATCATGCTTCTCCTGAGTTCTTCCTGGTATTTTTATTCTGCTGCTTACGCTGCAACCGGATGTGACTGGCGGTGATACAAGAATTCCAGCACGGCAGTACGGTATTGCGAATACAGTGGATCCTGCGCCAGCATCACGCGTTCACGCGGACGCGCCAGTTTCACTTCAAGGATTTCACCTATCGTTGCGGAGGGACCATTGGTCAGCATGACGATCTTGTCCGACAGCAGCACTGCCTCATCCACATCATGCGTGACCATCACCACGGTGGAACCGGTGGCTGCGACAATCTTCAATAGCTCATCCTGCAAATGCGCACGCGTCAATGCATCAAGCGCGCCGAACGGTTCATCCATCAACAATACTTTCGGCTCCATCGACAAGGCACGGGCAATGCCGACGCGTTGCTTCATGCCACCGGAAATTTCATTCGGGCGTTTTTGTTCAGCATGCGTCAAACCCACCAGAGCCAGCGCAGCCTTGGTACGTGTTTTCAACTGCGCCTTGTTTTCCGTCGCGCCGAATACACGCTCTACTGCCAGATACACGTTTTCATAGCAGGTCAGCCATGGCAGCAAGGAATGATTCTGGAACACCACTGCACGCTCCGGCGATGGTCCGGCAATTTCACGATTCCCGCATAACAACATGCCGCCGGTTGCTTGCGTCAAGCCAGCAATCAGGTTGAGCAATGTCGATTTGCCGCAACCGGAGTGGCCGATCAAGGTGACAAACTCACCTTTGGCTACCGTCAGATTGACATTGTTCAGCGCGTTGAAAACGCCCTTCTTGGTGGTGAAGGACATTTCCGCATGTTGAATATCGATGAACTTGCTGTTGATGCTATCCATGATGTTTCCTGTATCTGGTTGTATGGTGCGTTTGCGTATTCGACTGCATTACTCGTTCAGCTCTTCACATCTTCATAAGTGAAGGCTCTGGCGATACCGACCAATACCTGTTCGAGTATCAAACCGACGATGCCGATCACGACGATGGCGATGATGATGTGCGGCACATTCAAGTTGTTCCATTCATCCCATACCCAGAAACCGATACCAACGCCACCAGTCAACATTTCTGCCGCGACAATCACCAGCCATGCAGTACCGATCGCCAGACGCACGCCAGTCAACATGTATGGCAACACTGATGGGAAAAGAATCTTGGTCAGGATCTTCCACTCCGACAGCTTCAATACCTTGGCCACGTTCATGTAATCCTGCGGTACACGTTGCACACCGACTGCGGTGTTGATGATCATTGGCCAGATCGAACAAATGAAAATCGACCAGATCGCAGCAGGATCAGCAGCTTTGAATACGAGCAACCCTATCGGCAACCAGGCCAGTGGAGAAACCGGTTTCAACAAGCTGATGATGGGATTGAACATGCCGGACAAAAACTTGAAGCGACCGATCATGAAGCCAAGTGGGATACCGACCAGCGCTGCCATGCCAAAGCCCAGACCGACACGCTTCAACGAAGCCAGAATGTTCCAGCCTATGCCTTGATCATTAGGGCCGTTGCTGTAAAACGGATCGGCAAACAAGACGCCCGCAGATTTCAGTGTGACCATAGGCGATGGAATGCCACTGTTCTTCACTGAAATGATTTCCCATACGAGAACCAGGAAAATCACGCCCAAAATCGGTGGTAGCACCGTCAGGAAAAAAGGCTTGAACGAAAACGTTTTTGCCTTTGCCTTGGGCGGCTCTACAGCCAGACTTGCAGCACTACTTTTCACAACAGCCTCCGGTTTCGTACTGATATCAATTTCCGGCTTTGCCGTTGCGCTGGTAGGCGCGCTTTCTGCGGGACGCATGATTGCACTCATGATGACTCCTTATGCCTTGATCTTGAATGACTCTGCGTATGCTTTCGGGTTCTTGCCATCCCACACAACACCGTCGATCAGTTTGGAAGAACGCATGACGTTTTTCGGGACAGGTACATTGGCCAGCGTGGCCGCTTCCTTGTACAGATCAATGCGATTGATTGATTTGGCCGTGCCCAGATAATCCGGCTCGCCTTTTATCAAACCCCAGCGTTTGTGTTGCGTCATGAACCACATGCCATCCGACAGATACGGGAAGTTGGTTGTGCCTTCGTTGTAAAACTTCATGTAGTTAGGGTCATCCCAAGTTTTACCCAAACCATTTTGGTAACGACCCAGAATGCGTTGATTGATGACGTCTACCGATGTGTTGACGTAGGACTTGGCAGCAATCACATCTGCCATTTTGTTTTTGTTGGACAAGGATGCATCGATCCAGCGACCGGCTTCCAGTACGGCAGCAGTTAGTGCGCGCGCAGTATTAGGATGTTTGGCTACCCAATCGGATGTCGTGCCCAATACTTTTTCTGGATGATCTTTCCAGATGTCTTGTGTGGTCGCCGCAGTGATACCAATGCCGTCCACGATTGCACGATGGCCCCAAGGCTCACCTACGCAGAAACCATCCATATTGCCAACACGCATATTGGCAACCATTTGTGGCGGTGGAACCGTGATGACCTTGGCATCCTTCATCGGGTTAATGCCATACGTTGCCAGCCAGTAGTACAACCACATCGCGTGTGTACCGGTTGGGAAAGTTTGCGCGAATGTGTATTCGCGTTTTTCCATTTGCATCAGCTTCGCCAAACCAGGACCATCGACGGCACCACCGTCCGCCAGTTTTTTGGAAAGCGTAATCGCCTGACCGTTATTGTTCAGGTTCATCAAGATCGCCATGTCTTTCTTGGCACCGCCTACACCTTCATGCACGCCGTAGATCAAGCCATACAAGACATGTGCTGCATCCAGTTCGCCATTCACCAGTTTGTCGCGTACACCTGCCCACGACGCTTCCTTGGTCGGCACTATCTTGATGCCATATTTCTTGTCGAAGCCCATCACTGAAGCCATCACGACAGAAGCGCAATCAGTCAGTGGAATAAAACCTACTTTGACTTCTTCTTTTTCCGGCTTATCAGAACCTGCAGCCCAGACACCTTGCGTAGACAAACCACTGAAGGCAGTTGCCGTAATGGTTGCACCCGCTTTCAAAACTGTGCGCCGTGTCATATTGATTTTCCTGTCGTTCGTTGTCATGGTTTCCTCGAAGAGCGGTTCTGATAAACACAAAAAAAAGACGCCCGGGTCGACACAAGCAGAGCTCATGCGACAAGGACGTCTTTGTCCTGATTATCCCGGCCGTCATTGGCCTGAATAATCTTGTTCCTAGTACCGTCGTTGGTACTAACCACTTTCTAGCAATTGATGTGCCAGCGAAAAACTACTGACTTAGCGCTGCTGTCACGCCATCTTTCTCTTATTAGCGCTCCCTTTCCGTGCATCGCATCTATTTAGTGCGAATTCGAGACGACTTCTGGTGCGGCAATACATTAACCAAGTAAGTCAGCAATATCGAGAACGCGTTGCGCCAACTCCGACAGCTTCAAGTTCTTGTCCATCGCCATACGACGCAGCTTGGTATACGCCTCGTCTTCGGAAATCTTGTGGCGCTCCATCAACAAACCCTTGGCGCGCTCTATCGTTTTACGTTCAGCCAACTTGAGCTTGGTGTCCGACAACTCTGTCAGCAATTTTTGCTCCGCGTTGAAACGCGCCATGGCCACATCCAATACCGGCTTGATGCGCTCGGATTGCAAACCCGCAACGATATATGCCGACACGCCTGCCGCCATCGCCGCCTCCATACTGGATTTGGCCTTGTCCTCGGTAAACAAAACTATGGGGCGCCGTGCATCACGTGTTGCCATCACGACATGTTCCAGCACATCGCGCGCGTCGGATTCGGCATCGATGATGATCATGTCCGGCTGCATTTGCGCTACCCGTTCCGGCAAATGCAAATCTGCCGGGAATGAAGCGATGATGTTGTAACCGGCTTCCAGCAGGCCTATGCGTAATGCGCGCGTGCGCTCATGCTGCGCCAGCGCCTGCTCGTCCAACTCACCCTCGGGTGCAATGGGATTGACGACAACAATACGTAATGAGCGCAAATCAGGTTGAGAAGTCTTAGTCATTTCGCGTTCTATTAAGTCGTACTAAATATGATCTTGTCAGAATAAGCTACAATCCATGCAAGAATCACACCATATGTTGCATTTTTCCCGCACCTTTATCCCATGCTTGTTCTCGGTATCGAATCCTCCTGCGACGAAACAGGTCTCGCGTTGTATGACACACAACGTGGATTGCTCGCGCACGCCCTCTATTCACAAGTAAAAATGCATGAGGAATACGGCGGCGTCGTGCCTGAATTGGCTTCACGTGATCATATTAGACGTGCGATTCCATTACTTGAACAAGTCTTTGCAGAAAGTGGCGTCGCACACGATGCCATCGACGCCATCGCTTATACGCAAGGTCCAGGTTTAGCAGGCGCATTATTGGTCGGCGCATCTGTCGCTTGCGGCCTCGGTCTGGCCTTGGACAAGCCGATGCTAGGAATACATCATCTGGAAGGGCATTTGCTGTCGCCTTTGCTGGCCAGTGAACCGCCTGAATTTCCTTTTATTGCGCTGCTGGTTTCCGGCGGCCATACGCAATTGATGCGCGTGGATGGCGTCGGGCAGTACACGATGTTGGGCGAGACACTGGACGATGCGGCTGGTGAAGCATTTGATAAGTCAGCAAAATTGCTGGGTCTCGGTTATCCGGGCGGACCTGCGATTTCTCGCATGGCCGAATTTGGCGATCCGACTGCTTACAAATTACCACGTCCTATGCTGCATTCCAAGAATCTGGATTTCAGCTTTTCCGGCTTGAAGACTGCTGTGCTGACGGTAGTCAAAAATCAAACCACGAATATCTGCGAACAAGACAAAGCCAATATCGCACGCGCCTTCGTCGATGCCATCGTTGAAGTGCTGACCGCGAAATGCGTCACCGCACTTAAACATACAGGCTTGAAACGCTTAGTCATCGCAGGTGGTGTAGGAGCCAATCAACAACTGCGCACATCGTTGAATGCGGCAGCGACCAAGAAGCACTTCAAGGTGTTTTATCCAGAGCTGGAGTTTTGCACCGATAACGGCGCGATGATTGCGTTCGCTGGTGCGATGCGTTTGCAGATTAATCCAGACGCAGCGAAGAAAGACTACGCCTTCACCGTCAAGCCACGTTGGCCGCTGGATAGCATCAGCGAAATCTAAGCGAATTCAGAACAGAAAATACGTAATCTCTTTGCTGAGAGCTAGCCTCTCTACGCCTGCCCCATCCGAAAACAGATCCGTTCATTGTTGTCTTTTAGAACGATGCAATACTCAGTGTGTAATGCGATGCATTACCTTTGCGTGCCGCCGCGCGATTGAGATAAACCCGCACTGTGTAATTTCCCTCGGCTTGCACTTTCTGCTCCCACTGATGCTTGCCATCCATTGCGCTCACGTACAAGGCTACTTCACTTGAAGGTGGCAAGATATTGAAATAGGTGGAGGATTTATTACTGGCAGCCAGCGCCACCGACAAGGTGCCGCCTTCTTTTACATGCACGATGTAGTCACGCGTGCTTTTGTTCGCGCCTTTGAGCACGCCCTTCAACTTCGTTACGTTTATACCGTGCACCGTAACAAGCTGACTTGGTATCTGCGCCAGAACAACAGACGACATCAATCCCAAGGCAAGGCCCAACACACACTTGCGAATGAAACCAGAAACTATGATTTTCATGATCAGGTTCCTACAATCAGAGTCTGTTTCATCAAACGTAACAACCCGAGTACATGCTGCAAATGATTGATTATTTTTTCTTGCTGCCTAATCGGCTTTCTTTCCCTGCCAACAGATTACCGATATTTTTGCTGTGTCTATACACCAGCAGAATACTCATCGCCAGCACTGCCAGCAAAATCACATCTGGCCCAAACATCAAACCATAATAGAACGGTGCAAAGATAGCCGCGATTAATGCAGCCAGTGACGAATAGCGAAATGCATACGCAATCACTACCCATGTAATCAAGGTTGCCAGACCCAGCCAGCCATTCAGCGCGAGCAATACACCCAGCGCAGTCGCCACACCTTTACCGCCAACGAAGCGAAAGAAGATCGGCCACAGATGACCGAGAAAAACTGCAATCGCGACTAGGGCAACGCCATTCTCATGTACGCCATAAGCCGGGCCGAATTGTTTGACCAGCCAGACTGCGAGAAAACCTTTGGCCCCATCACCAAGCAAAGTCAGGATCGCCGCTTTTTTATTGCCGCTACGCAGCACATTAGTCGCACCCGGATTTTTGGAACCGTAACTACGCGGATCCGCCAAACGGAAAAATTTGCTGACAACAACAGCAAAAGAGATCGAACCGATCAGATAAGCACCGATGGCAAACAAAACTGTATTCATACCAACCTTTTTAATATTTCCCTGCACGTACCGCGCTCATCACGATTGTCGTGTCTATTCTGCCAATGCGCAATTGACTGCCGTCGCAGACAATTTCTCAACCAGTATATTCGGCGCTATGCCGATCAGATAACCGCGCCGACCGCCATTGATATAAATATGATCAAGCGCAAGGATACTCTGCTCGACATAGACCGGCATCACCTTGCGCGTACCGAAAGGCGACGTGCCACCGATCAAAAAACCTGAATGCCGATTCGCCACCTCTGGCTTGCACGGTTCTACCGACTTGCAGCCGATCTGGCGCGCCAGATTCTTGGTCGATACCTTGCAGTCACCATGCATCAGGACAATCAAGGGCTTGGCCGCCTCATCCTGCATCACCAGCGTTTTCACGACATGATGCTCATCTACACCCAGTTTTTGCGCAGAAACCGTGGTGCCGCCGTGTTCTTCATAATCGTAAGGATGTTCGGAAAAAACAATACCGTTACGGCGCAACCACAGTGTCGCGGGCGTTTCGGAAATATGCTCTTTTTTGGCCATGCGTGTTACGCTCATCTATAAAATTTGGAGCACATTATGCAACAAGAACTCCGCTTTGCAACCTTCAATGTCTGCAATCTCGCATTGCCGGGCATGAAATTCTATGAAGATCAGATTCCGTATTCTGCCGAAGAATACGATGCCAAGATTACATGGATTGCACAGCAGCTTGATCGACTTGATGCCGACGTCATCGGTTTGCAGGAAATCTTCTCGCAAGCCACGTTAACAGACGTACTGGCTAAAACACAAAAATACCAGAATGCACATCATATCGGCTTCGATCCGGAAGCATCCGCCGATCATTTGACGCCCAGCGTGGCCTTGATCTCGCGCTTGCCGGTCGCCGCCGGCGCCACCACTTACACGCAACTCCCCAACCATCTTGCCATTGATCTACCTGGCGTAAGCCATCCGGTAACGCATTTCACGCGCCCTATCCTGCATGCGCAAATCGAAGTCTCACCCGAGCTGCTGGTGCATGTTTTTGTCTGCCACCTGAAATCCAAACTGCCGGATTACCGCAACGACATCAACGATGATCACCCGGATCAAACCGGCATCGCCATCCTGCGCTCATTGATACGGCGCGGCACCGATGCACTGGGCTTGCGCTACTTGCTATCCGATTTGAAAAAAGGAAAGCGCACACCGGTCATTGTCATGGGTGACTTCAACGATGTGGCCGACGCCATCCCGACCCAAATGGTGATGGGACTGGGCAAATATCCGCTTAACGGCGTAGATGATCGTTTGTTTGAAAGCTACCGCATCCAGTCGCGACGCGATCCGCTACGCGATGTCGGTTATACGCATATTCATGACAGCAGCTACGAGACGATCGACCACATTCTGGTTTCGGAAGAATTTAATCCGACATCGCATGCAGCCATCGGTGAAGTAGTCGAAGTAATCTATCTGAACGATCACATGACCTTGAGACAAGCGCATGAGTCAGATCATGGCTTGGTGCTGGTACGTATTCTGTTACATGATAAAACTGTCGAATCAGCTCAAGCATCCGAGCAAACCGACTTGCCGTCCGGCTGAGTTACTTGCTGGCAGGATCAACGTTGCTTGCATCATCCGCAACATCTGCATCCGATTCATCAGCATCAACTTCAGATGCTTCTGAGCCATCATCCGGCGAATTGCCTTTTTCCTGCTTGCGCTTCAACTTCTCTTCTTTTTTTCTTTTCTTTTCCAACTCTTTTTGACGCTTTTCGTACTGAAAATTAGGTTTAGCCAAGTGGTCGCTCTTTGAGTGGATGTTCTGTTTAAGGTAGGCAGATGGTCGGCATCATTACTTCGATAACGCGCCATCAATGGGACGAATGCTAGCATGCCACCGCCCTTTGCGTCTTGAAGCAGACAGAGCAAAATTGCCATTGCAACCTCGAAATACATCGAAATATCTGGCAAAAATAGGCAATTCAGCCCATTTACATTCTTTTAAGCAACAAAATAAATCAAGGCCTTGCCAATATAATCCGCATTAACCGCGCGGGTGATGCATCTGATGCAAGCGCTTTAAGCGTTCGCGCGCTACATGCGTATAAATTTGCGTCGTAGAAATATCGGAATGCCCCAGCAATAGCTGCACTACACGCAAATCAGCACCGTGATTCAGCAAGTGTGTGGCAAAGGCATGACGTAAAGTATGCGGCGACAAAGGCGCATTAATCTCTGCCGCCAATGCGTGCTTCTTGATCAAGGTCCAGAACATCTGACGCGTCATCGCACCGCCACGCGCCGTCACAAACAAGGCATCGTCGATCTGGCCATTCAGGATCGCAGGACGCGCTTCTTTCAGGTAGCGCTCTATCCACGCACGCGCCTCTTCCCCAAATGGGATCAGGCGCGTTTTATCGCCCTTACCTGTCACGCGCAGCACGCCCTCATTCATGCCCACCTCTATCGACTTCAGCAAGACCAATTCCGTCACACGCAAACCGCTGGCATACATCAGCTCCAGCATCGTACGGTCGCGCAAGCCCAAAGGTGTTGTCACATCGGGCGCAGCTAGCAAAGACTCCACTTGCGCCTCTGACAGTGTCTTCGGCATACGTGGCGGCTGTTTGGCCGAACGCATTCTCAAACAAGGATCGTCAGTGATTTTGTTTTGACGCAAGGCCAGTTGATAAAAGCGTTTGAGCACGGCCAGGCGGCGATTGGATGAAGTGGCCTTGGTCTCTGCATGTCGCGCAAAGAAATACGCATTCAGATCGTCAGCATGCGCAGCCAGCAAGGGCTTGTTACGCTCGGCTTGCAGCCACACGGCGAATAAGCGCAAATCGCGTCTATACGCCTCCAGCGAGTTCTTGGCCAAGCCGTCTTCCAGCCACAAGGTATCGCAAAACTCATCGATCTCGCCCTGGCTGCGTAATGCCTCAACGCTCATCGATAACCTTCCACCATTTCATGTGCCAATAACCAACGTTTCACACCGACGTGGAAACTGGTTTCATCATCGTAGTGCGAGAAGCCGCCGAGACCATTCGCAGCAGTAACGCGGTGACAAGGAATCACCAAAGGATACCAATTCGCACCACAAGCCTGGCCGACTGCACGCGGTGCTGATTGCACGCGCCTGGCAATATCTCCGTAAGTCAGCACTTTGCCGCGTGGGATTTCAGCAATCGCTTTCCACACCTTGTTTTGAAATGCAGTTCCTATTGGTGCCAAGGGCAGATCGAAGCGGAAGTCGGGATCGTGCAGATAACGATCAACCTGCAGGGCAGCTTTTTCTGACAGTCGATCGACTGCTTCTTTTTCATCAAAGCTCGCAGGCAAATACACCAACTCACGCACATGTTCACCTTCCACGCGTATGCCTATTGCACCGAAGGAAGCTTCGACGATGGCAGTGAATAAAGATTGGGCAGCGTTCTGTTTCATGGCGATGAATTGAATAAGAGGGCGATAGAGCAAGCATAAAGCAACACAGCAAATAAAAAAGGCGCATCTCGCGATGCGCCCTCAAATACCTCTACTGTACCCCCGCTGCGTATAGCCTGGGCTATCGCCTCTTTATTGATACAGGTCTCCCCTACTAATCCGGCATCGATGCCGTGTGTGTGTATGCGCCTCTGCTGCCAATTCTGTCTTGCGATAAAAGCGCCTTGCGCCAAGTCGGACTGATTATAAAAATCAATTCACGAGAAATCAAGCCTTGCGCCAGACTGGATCATAGCCGAGGAAAACAGCTTGTGGCATATTTTTTTGTCTAAATGCAAACAAACGTTTCATACCCAGAATCAAGCATGTAACACAAAATGAAAAGGGCGCATCTCACGATGCGCCCTTAATCTTTACACACTACTTTTTTACATTTCCATCTGCTGCTTAGCTGATCGTTTAATCGCTCAGTTCAGCAGCCTAGAATTAGTCTTCCTTGAACGCTTCTTCGCGTTTCTTGCGCAATGCTGGCAACAGAACCACTGCCATCGCCAATACTGCAACAGCCAGCATGGTTGCGCTGATTGGGCGCTGCAAGAAAACCATCGGGTCGCTGCGGGACAACAACAGCGCACGACGCAGATACTCTTCCATCATTGGGCCAATGATGAAGCCCAACAACATCGGTGCAGGTTCAGCTTCCAGCTTGGCGCAAATGTAACCAAACAAACCGAACAATGCCATCAGATAAATATCGAAATCGCTATTGTTCAAGCTGAATACGCCAATCGCGCAGAACAGCAGAATTGCTGGGAACAGATGGTGATACGGCACGGTAATCATGCGTACCCACAAGCCGATCATAGGCAGATTCAACACGATCAGGAAGAAGTTACCAATCCACATCGATGCAATCAGACCCCAGAACAGTGTTGGCTGTTCCGTCATCACGGCAGGACCTGGTTGGATACCCTGAATGATCATCGCGCCGATCATCAGCGCCATCACCGGATTCGATGGGATACCCAAAGTCAGCATAGGAATGAAAGAAGTCTGTGCACCGGCATTATTTGCCGATTCTGGTGCTGCCACGCCTTCGATCGCGCCCTTACCAAACTGTGCCGAATTTTTCGAAATCTTCTTCTCTAAAGAATAAGAAGCGAAAGATGCCAACATCGCGCCGCCACCAGGCAAGATACCCAATGCCGAACCCAGCGCAGTACCGCGCAGGATAGGTGCGATGATGCGCTTCATATCGTCTTTAGTCAGCATCAGGCCGGAGACCTTTTTCATCACCAAAGAACGCGTTTCTTCGTTTTCCAGATTGCGAATGATTTCGCCAATACCGAACATACCCATCGCGACGATCACGAAGTTGATGCCGTCTGCCAGTTCAGGCAGATCGAAGGTATAGCGCGCTGCTCCGGAGTTCACGTCGGAACCGACCAAACCCAACAACAGACCAAGAATCACCATACCGATTGCGTTGAGCAAAGAACCGCTAGCCAACACGACCGATGCCACCAAACCCAGCACCATCAGCGAAAAATATTCAGCAGGACCGAATTTCAACGCCAAATCTGCCAGTGGAGGAGCAAACAAGGCAAGCAAGATGGTTGCAACTGTACCGGCAAAGAAAGAACCGATCGCAGCCGTTGCCAGCGCCGCCCCCGCTCGTCCCTGTCGGGCCATCTGGTAACCGTCAATGGCCGTTACCACCGAGGATGACTCCCCGGGCAGGTTGACCAGAATTGCAGTGGTAGAACCACCGTATTGTGCGCCGTAATAAATACCGGCCAACATGATCAAAGCAGCGATCGGAGGCAAGGCAAATGTCGCCGGCAACAACATTGCGATCGTGGCTACAGGGCCAAGACCAGGTAATACGCCGACCGCCGTGCCGAGGAAAACACCGGCCAAGCAGTATGCCAAGTTCTGAAACGACATCGCTGTGTCGAATCCAAGAGCCAAATTAGCAAATAATTCCATTTGAGTACCTTTTTAACCGCCAAACCATGGGCCAAAAATTGCAATCGGCAAACCGAGCAATTCGACGAAAACCACTACCGAAAACACGGCAGCACCTACGGCCAGCATGAGCGCCGGTACCCACTTGAATTTTGTACTTGCGTAGGCGCTGAACATGATGATCGCGAAGACCGCAACGACCAAACCTGCGCCACGAATCAGGAAGCCGAAAAGCAAAACACCAGCCAGAATCAGTATTGTTTCCTTGATGGCAAACTTACTGATGGCCTCACCCTCGCGGAAGAAAGAGCGAACCACGGCAGCCAATCCAATCAACGCCAGCAAGCCGCCGAGGATCGTAGGGAAATAGGCAGGGCCCATTTTGCCGGCGGTACCCATGTTGTAATCACGGCCGATGATGACCGCAGCCAATCCAATAAATAGAAAAATAATCCCAGTCCAAAAATCCTTGGGATGTCGAATAAATGATAACAAGATGCTCCCCTTCTCTAAAAACCAGATAGCCCAACGCTGAATATCAAACGTCGAACGATATACATTCTGTCCTGCCGTGAATCAGTAATTGCGAAATTACCATCAAGCCATTACTCAAATGACGAGATGCGCCTAAGCGCATCTCGTCATTTGTAGAATTACTGCATTTTTATGATCAGTCAGCGTAGACGCCAGCTTTTTTGATGATCGGTGCCCACTTGGCGATTTCCGACTTCAGATGTGCGCGCAATGCTTCTGGTGTTGCACGATTTTCAGCAACTGGCTCTGTACCCAGATCAGCAAAACGTTGTTTTACGATTGGATCTTTCAGTGCGATTTGCAGTGCCGCATCCAGCTTGTCGATCACTGGTTTTGGTGTGCCTTTAGGAGCATACAGACCATGCCAAACAGCGACTTCAAAGCCAGGCAAGCCAGCTTCGTTCATTGTTGGCAGGTTAGGCAAGGAAGGTACACGTGTTTTTGTAGTTACAGCGTAAGCCTTGATTTTGCCGCCTTTGATCTGGCTGGTGGTATTGGTGGTTTGATCGCACATGATATCAACCTGACCGCCGAGCAAATCGTTCATTGCCGGACCTGTACCTTTATATGGAACAGTGGTCAATTCAGTATCGATAGCTGTCATGAACAACATACCGCACAAATGCGAAGCTGAACCGATACCAGCATTGGCGTAAGTTACTTTGGTTTTATTTGCTTTGACGTATGCCAGCAACTCTTTCAAGTCTTTAGCTGGGAAGTCGCCGCGTGCAATGAGAGTCATAGGCACATCGGTAATCAGACCGATAGGCTCGAAATCATCAATCGCGTTGTAGCTCAACTTGCGATACAGCGATGGAGCAGTCGATTGGCCAATGTGATGCAAGAACAAGGTGTAGCCATCTGGTGCCGATTTCGCAACACGTGCTGCACCGATTGTTCCGCCTGCACCGCCGACGTTTTCAACCAGAACTGTCTGCTTCAATGTATTACCCATCGACTGTGCAACCAGACGTGCAACAGTATCGGTAGGGCCGCCTGCAGCAAACGGCACAATCATCGTGATCGGCTTGGTTGGATAAGGTGTTTGGGCGTATGAAAATGCGCTAGCTAATACAGCAAGGCCAACAACCGACTTCAGAAGTTTATGTTTCATGTGACGTGTCTCCAGATTTAATAATTATTGGAAAGGCTACAACTGAGATCCGAGTAGCTCGGGTCACTATTGTTCGTGCATCCTATCAAAGTCGTCAAAAAAACGATACCAAGGATGCTAGTTAATACCTTTGATTGGGTAGAAGAGACGTTTTGTACCAAAAACGTAGAGGATTCTAGCGATCCTATATCTTCCTGAGTTAATCAAGGGAGGGCGATAATACTAACTGAACCTTTCACCAAACTTGCGGGGACAAGACTAAACGATTTTAGTTGCCATCCGCAAGAAAAGAAATATTATCGTTTGCGAAGAATCAATACTAAATGAGTGATGGTTCAAATTAGTGAAAACTGCCCGCACTGAAAGTGTGCGAGTGAATAATGAGAATCAGCGTCCGCTCACGCGTCGTGCATCAGAATCGCGCGTCACGGCAAACACGATCGCTTTGCCAATTCTGCCTTCCAGTTCTTTTTGCACCGGTAACAAAGCCTGACGCCAGGCAGCAGCTTCCGCCTCGGTCAAGGTATGTACGGTCAGTTTTTTCATTTTCTTGATCCGCTCCAGTGCGGCTGCATTTTCCTGCTCGGCCAGGAGATTGCCGTAGGTAGTTGCTTCACGCATCGATACTTCAATCGCATTGCGCAGATCCGATGGCAAATTTTCCCAGAATTTTTTATTGACGACGACGGCACTACCCAGATAGCCATGATTCGATATCGTCACATTGCTTTGTACGGCATACCATTTTCTTGCATAAAAACTGGCTGGCGTACCCTCAGCGCCATCGATCGCATGCACCTGCAGCGCAGGATAAACCTCGTGCGCGTCCAGTATTTGTGGCGCAGCACCTAGCGCTTCCATTTGCATACCCAATACTCTGGATGGATGTATCCGCATATTGAGTCCGACAAAATCGGCCGGCGTCTTCAACGCCTTGTTCGCCGACATGATCTTGAAGCCACTATTCCAGTACGCCAGTCCAACCATGCCTTTGGAATCCAGCTTCTTCAATAAACCTTTACCTATCGGCCCTTCTGTAATGCGCGTTACCGCGTCCTTGTCGGCAAAAGCGAACGGCAAATCAAAGACCTCGAAATCCGGCGAACCGAATTCTGCTAATTTCGCCAAGGATGGCGCCAGCATCTGCACTGCACCTAATTGCAGCGCTTCCAGCTCGTCCGACTCTTTATAAAGCAGATTATTTGGATAAACGTCTACCCGTATGCGACGACGGCTGGCTTCTTCAACCAGCTCCTTAAAACGCAGGGCAGCCTTGCCCTTTGGGGTATCACTGGCAGAAACGTGGCTGAATTTGATTACAGTAGTCGTTTGCGCAGATACAATTGCGCTGGTCAGCGATAATGCCAAGCCCAGCAGAAACAAATGTAGTTTTGTTGCTAATTTCATCGCACGACCAGAAAGTTTCAAATTGGGGTTGCTACTATGCGCAGTCACTCATGGCATCACAAGTGTGGATAACCACATTCTCCGCCACAATAGATGCCTCACGCACACACTTGAAATACACCAGCATTTTTTAATTTGAATGTAATGCTGTGAATGAACCACAAAAAATCGCCAGCGCTACTGCACGGCCAGTCGATTTTTTACATTGTTATTTATGATACCAAATCAACCTCGTTCACCAAGCTTCGGCTTTCCAAGTCGCAAACAAGCGTGGCGCTGGCTTGCCCCTTTATTTCTGGCGCTACTGTTTTTGACAACCCTGATCTGGTTGCCATTGCATGAAAAGCAACAGGAAGCCAGCGAACGTCAGGAACAATTAATTGCCGACTCCTTGTGGGTCGAGCAAACTATACGCTTCCAGCTACAGCGCAACGAAGAAAGCTTGGGCTTGATGGGCTCCGAGATTATCTCAGGCTATCTGACAGGTAAACGCTTACTTGATCGGATGGAGAGTTTAATTCGTAATAATCACGAAATCCACCGCATCATTGAGCTCGATGCCAACGGCAAGCTGCTCACATCGACCGACGAAACATTGATCACCTTCAATGAATTGTCAGCACCATCGAAAAAAGCCAACGAACGCGCACGCACAACCAGAACACCACTCTACAGTCAGCCCGCTACCGATATCAGCGGGCCGGTGATGATTGATTATCACGTACCTCTTTTTGTCGGCAACAAATATATAGGCAGCATTATTGCCAGCTACCTCGCATCCAGCATCCTGGATGACATGGTGCCATGGTGGTTTGCGCAAGATAACGAAATCGCGCTCACAGACATCAATGATGTAATCATTCACAAACGCGCATCAGGTGGCGCCGGACGTGGTGTGTATACACATAGACGCGCACTCAATCTCGCTGGCGTCTCGTTGAAGCTGAGCACCAACAGCATCAAGAGCGCACCCAAGCTGCTACCAAGTCTGCTGGTTGATACGGTCATCCTGTTATCACTCGGGCTGGCGTGGAGCTTGATCGCGTTGTGGCGCGACATTAATCGCCGCCTTGCTGCAGAAACTGCATTGCGCGAACAAATTGCTTTCCGTACCGCGATGGAAAACTCGCTGATTACAGGCTTGCGCGCACGCGATCTGGAAGGACGTGTGACCTATGTGAATCCGGCTTTTTCGCAAATGGTCGGTATGCCGGCAGAGGAAATCGTCGGGCACTTGCCACCTATGCCATATTGGGTGCCAGAAGCGAGGTCCGAGTATCACCGACACTTTTCCCAAGTCGCCGCAGGCACTGCCAACCCGCAAGGCTTTGAAACTATTTTTCAGCATGCAGACGGTCGCCGCATACCGGTGTTGATTTTTGAATCGCCACTGGTTGATAACACTGGCGCACAAACCGGTTGGATGGGTTCCATCCTCGACATCTCTGATCGCAAACGCGTAGAAGACTTGAACCGACAACAGGAAGAAAAACTGCAAGCCAGCGCGCGCCTCGCCACCATGGGTGAAATCGCATCAACGCTGGCGCATGAATTGAATCAGCCGCTCGCTGCGATCTCCAGCTACACCACTGGTGCGCTGAATATGCTGGAGCGCGATAAATCCAGAGCCAACGAAGTAAATATCGACATGCTCACGCACGCATTGGAAAAGGCCCAAGCCCAAGCCCAACGCGCAGGACAAATCATCCGCAGCGTGCACACCTTCGTCAAAAAACGTGAACCTATGCGTACCGCCGTGACCATCGCGGAATTGATAGAGAGCGTCGCACCGCTGGTCGAATTGCAGGCGCAAAAATATTTCGTCATGATCAAGATCGACATTCCATCGACCTTGCCGCCAGTACTGGCCGATCATGTGTTGCTGGAGCAGGTCTTGCTCAATCTGACGCGCAACGCCATCGAAGCGATGCAAGACACCGCACCAGAGAAACGCCTATTGCGGATTGCCGCTACAGTCGACGATGCCGTACCGCAAAATGTCATCGTATCCATCAGCGATCAAGGACACGGCATACCGGCAGAAGTGTCTGAACGCTTGTATTCGCCTTTCTTCTCAACCAAGGCAGACGGGATGGGCATGGGCTTGAGTATTTGTCGTACGGCAATCGAATTTCACGGTGGCACACTGACTCACTCGGAGAATCCCGGCGGCGGCACGACCTTCCGTTTCTCGCTCCCGACGTTGCAAAATAAATTGATCGAAACGACAATGCGTGCAAAGTAAAAATTAAAAGATATCTTTTTGATATATTTTTGATACTTTTAAGTTCTATTATCTGGCCGCGACAATATATAGTCGCGGTGAGAGTAAACGTAACAAGACATACGGCAGACCGACAGGATATTCAATGCTGCACATTATTGACGATGAAGAAGTAATCCGCGATTCACTGATGTGGCTGGCCAAATCACGCGGCATTCCCGCCACCGCGTATGAAAGCGGCAAAACCTTTCTCGCTACGCTAGACGGCACACCACGCACCAACACCCAGGGCCAATGTGTGTTGCTGGATGTCCGCATGCCTGACATTAGCGGCGTTGCCTTGTTCGATCTACTCACTGCACGTGGCTTGACGCAAGCGTTTCCGGTCATTTTCCTGACCGGCCACGGCGATGTCCCGATGGCCGTCGACACCTTGAAGCGCGGCGCATTCGACTTCTTTGAGAAACCATTCAACGACAACAAGTTGATGGATCGCATACAAGAAGCGCTGACTTCGTCGGAACATGCTTCGGCCAGCGCAGCCATACACACACGTCTGTCAGCACTATCCGGACGTGAGCGCGAAGTATTGGATTTGATCCTTGAAGGCAAGATGAACAAGGTCATTGCCGACAAACTGGGTATCAGCATGCGCACAGTAGAAGTCCATCGCGCACATATTTTCGACAAGATGAATGTAAAAACAGCAGTCGAATTGGCACGTCTGTTGAAGTAAAATCTTATGCATGCAAGGCTCATGTCTTGCATGCCGCACCATTGCACCGCTTTATTCCCCTAACCTGTCTTCCCGTTCCGGCGCCTGTCGCTGATTGCAATGCATATCGTCAACCTCCTGCTGCCTGATTTCATGCTGATCCTGTTCGGCGCTGTGCTGTTTCGCGTCACGAATTGGCATGACGAGTTCTGGATCGGGACAGAAAAACTGATTTACTACGTGCTGTTTCCGGCATTGTTGTTTTACTCCACCGCACGCTCGCCCATCAATTTCGGCACGACTGCTCAGTTTCTTCAGATTGTCATCGCGACATGCGTAGCCGGTATTGTTTTAGGTTGGCTGGCAAAACCGCTGTTCAAAGCCGGCCCGATGATTTTCGAATCCGGCTTGCAAACCGCATTCCGCTTCAACTCCTACATTGCACTCGCGATCGCAGGCCGACTCGGTGGCGATGAAGGCACATCCTTGATGGGTCTGGCTATCGGCTTTGCTGTTCCTTTGTGCAATATGGCGGCAGTCCATGCGCTGGTAAAGAATAAGGGCAATCTGCTGATGGAGTTGGTAAAGAACCCGTTGTTGATGGCAACCATGGGCGGCGTCATCTTTAATCTGCTCGGCTTTCATCTGCCTGATCTGGCCAGCGCGTTCCTGTCACGCTTGGGCAATGCATCCATCGCACTTGGTCTGATCATGGTTGGTGCCGGATTACGCTTGAATGGCCTGGAAGCATCAAAAGGCATTGCCGCCTACTTCCTCGCCGTCAAACTATTGTTCGTGCCTATCGTCGCGTATGTCCTCGGATTGTGGATAGGTTTATCGCCATTACATTTACAAATGGTCGTCATGTTCGCAGCATTACCAACGGCATCCAGCGCATACGTGCTAGCCGTTCGCATGGGCGGAAATGGTCCTTTTGTTGCATTTCTGATTTCTGCTGGCACACTGATTTCCATGGCAAGCTTGCCACTTTGGCTGGCGCTGCTACAGTAAAGTAAACTCTCACCGCTGTTGCAACACCAAAATAATACGATCACGCAGAAGTAGTGGAAAATTGAACTCTGCTGAAACAATTGCATCGTACTGCTGCGCACTGTTAGCTAAGCACGGCAAAGAACGAGATCATTGACCAGTAATTTCACGGACACGTCTATTCAATGCAACACTACACAGCCCATCTGCACGAAGAAGCCGGCACCATCGCCCTCGGTGCAGCGCTTGCGCGTGCATTGCAGCCAGGTCTGACGATCTATCTGCATGGCGATCTTGGTGCAGGGAAAACCGCATTGACGCGTTCCATGCTGCATGCGCTAGGCCACAACGGCCATGTAAAGAGTCCGACCTACACATTGGCCGAACCATATACAGTCACCATTGCAGATCAAACAGTCAGTGTGATCCATTTCGATTTATATCGCATGGCCAGTGCTGAAGAATTTCTTGATGCCGGATTCCGCGAATATTTCAATCATCAAACCATTTGCGTCATTGAATGGCCTGAAAAGGCAGAAACGGTATTGCCTCCTCCCGATATCAGCATTTCGCTCGCAGTTGCAGGCGAAGGGCGTGATGTAGAATTGCAAGCGTTGTCCGACCAAGGTGTTGAATGTCTGAACCGACTGAAATTCGCTCCAAACCTGTAAAAGCAAGAGTGCGTCGCACCGTCCTCAAGGCGGGCGGCACTTTGCTCATCTCGCTCTTCTCCCCTTTGCCGGCATTCGCCTCGCAAATTCTTGCCGTGCGCGTTTGGCCATCTGAAGATTACACACGCGTCACGCTGGAAAACGATGCGAATCTGAAGACCAACCATTTCATCATCAAGGATCCGGAACGGCTGGTGGTGGACGTGGAAGGCATCGATCTGAATCCAACACTGAAAAGTCTGATCGCAAAAATCCAGCCTAACGATCCCTACATCAAACAAGTGCGCGTCGGCCAAAACAAGCCAGGTGTAGTACGTCTGGTGTTCGATTTGAAGGAAGAGGTCAATCCGCAGGTATTTACCTTGGCTCCGGTCGACAAGTATCAACACCGTTTGGTATTCGACTTATATCCAGTCAATCCACCTGACCCGATTGCTGCACTGATAGAAAAAGGCCAATGGTCGCTGGATAAACCGACGGAAACCATGCCGCCGCCGGTTGCCGAAGTCAAACCGCCGTATGCAGAACCTAAAGTGGATCGCGCACCGCAAGTCAGCCGCATGCTGACCATTGCGCTCGATCCCGGCCACGGCGGTGAAGATCCCGGCGCAGTCGGACGCGGCGGCAGCTATGAGAAACATGTCGTGCTATCTATCGCCAAACGCCTGAAGGCCAAACTGGAACAGCATCCGAATATGCGCGTCATGCTCACACGTGACGGCGATTATTTTGTGCCGCTACATGTGCGCGTACAAAAAGCGCGCAAGGTGCAAGCTGATTTGTTTGTCTCCATCCATGCAGATGCGTTTGTGCAACCGACTGCCAATGGCTCATCGGTATTCGCTTTGTCGGAGAAAGGTGCCAGCTCAACCGCTGCGCGTTGGCTCGCCAATAAAGAGAATGCTGCTGATTTGATCGGCGGGACCAATATCAAGAACCACGATAAGCAACTCGCCAGCGTTTTGCTCGATCTCTCGACAACCGCGCAGATCAATGACAGTCTGAAACTAGGCAAAGCGGTATTGAATGAAATCGGCGGCATCAACCGCTTGCATAAGAATGCGGTGGAGCAAGCTGGTTTTGCAGTATTGAAAGCGCCGGATATCCCGAGCATCTTGATCGAAACCGCGTTTATTTCGAATCCGGAAGAAGAAGCCAAACTGAACGACGATGCGTATCAGGATCGGATGGCCGATGCGGTGGCACAAGGTATCAAGAAATACTTTGCAAAAAATCCACCGTTGGCAAAAAGCAGAATGATGTAGTGCGCGCAACCAGCGCACACGCATTACTTCTTGATCGATTACTTCCTGAATCGTTTAGCGAAACGCCATAAAGCACTTATCACGACTGGCACGAAGGCTGCACCTACACCGACCAGCACGATGGTATTCAAGTGATCGCGGATGATCGGAATATTGCCGAACAGATAACCACCCACCACCAGTATTCCCACCCACAGAATCGCACCGACGCAGTTGAATATCTGGAATCGGAAGAAAGTCATATCCGATATACCAGCAATAAACGGTGCAAAGGTGCGGGCAAACGGGATGAAGCGCGCCAGTATCAATGTTTTACCGCCGTGCTTTTCATAGAAGGCATGCGTTTTTCGCAAGGCATCCTTGTCCAGCCAGCGGTAATCGTGGGTAAACACTTTTTCACCCACCAAGTGACCTATCCAGTAATTCACTGTGTTACCCAATATCCCCGCCGCCATCAACAGACTGAGCAGCAGCCACAGATTCATTTGGCCGGACGCACAGAATGCGCCCGCAATGAAGAGCAAGGTATCACCGGGTAGAAAGGGAAAGACGACCAGACCGGTTTCACTAAAAATAATGGCAAACAGAACGACATAAATCCACATGCCGTATTGCGCAATAAAAATGCCGAGATACTTGTCAACATGCAAAATCATGTCGAAGAACTGCATGAAATCCATAATTTTCCTTGGTAGCGGCAGCATCATACACCAGCGATCAGGCTGACAGACAACGTAGAAAGACTATGATCTGCAGCGACAGTTCACTGCAGATCATGCGCTTGCAACGTTATAATCTGTCCATGCATGCATCCCACCAGCCCGTTCGGCCAATACAGCCGCTATCCGACCAACTCATTTCGCAAATCGCCGCCGGCGAGGTTGTCGAGCGTCCCTCTGCCGTCGTCAAGGAATTGCTGGAAAACGCACTGGATGCCGGCGCCACGCAAATCAGCGTGCGACTGGAACAAGGCGGTGTAAAACGTATCGCGATTACCGACAACGGTCGCGGCATTGCGCCGGAACAATTGCCGCTGGCATTGGCACGCCACGCAACATCAAAGATTAATTCGCTGACCGAACTAGAAAATGTCGCCACCTTGGGTTTTCGCGGTGAAGCACTGGCATCGATTGCATCCGTTGCACAACTGACGCTGACATCGCGCACGGCAGACGCACAGCACGCTTGGGAAATCAGCGGCGTGCAAACCATAGATCAAAAAAGTACCGTCGCGCCCTCTTCTGGCGCATTAGGCACCACCGTCGATGTACAGGATTTGTATTTCAATACGCCTGCACGTCGCAAGTTTTTAAAAACTGAACAAACCGAATTTGGCCACTGCGCAGAAGTTGTGCGTCGCATCGCCTTGTCGCGCCCGGACGTATCGTTCTCGCTATCACATAACGGCCGCACCATAGATCACTGGGCGGTGAACGATATCGCCAAGCGCAGCGCACATATACTCGGCAATGAATTCTCCGGTGCGCGTATGCCTTTGGAAGAAGCGGCAGGTCCTTTGCGCTTGCATGGCTTTATCGGCTTGCCAACTGCCTCCAAGGCGCGTGCCGATGCGCAGTACTTCTATGTGAATGGCCGCTTCGTACGCGATAAATTATTGACGCATGCAGTACGCTCCGCTTATCAGGATGTATTACATGGTGATCGCTACCCATCGTATGTGATCAGTCTTGATCTCGATCCAGCATTGGTAGACGTCAACGTGCATCCATCGAAAATAGAAGTACGCTTCCGCGACAGTCGCGCCGTGCATCAGTTTGTCTTCCATGCCGTGAGTCGTGCCTTGGCACAAACATCTGCCACAGCATTCGGCGCAGTACCTTCGCCGACACCAGCACCATCCGGTGCAATGCCGTGGTTGCGCGAGCAGCAACAAACATCATTCGCGCCACAATTCAATACACCGTATGGCGTCGCGCAAACGACTGCAAGTTATGGCGCACTCTTTGGCGCAGAACCTATAGCGGATCAAAGTAACGGCGCGTCTTCGCCACTGCAAGCGTTCGCTGGCAATCACACACAGACCTTATCCGATGATGAATTTCCTCTTGGCTTTGCACTGGCACAGTTGCACGGCATTTTCATCCTGGCGCAAAACACCAAAGGCTTGGTGCTGGTCGATATGCACGCCGCGCATGAACGCATACTCTATGAGCAATTGAAAAATGCGCTGGACGATAATGCGATGCAGGTACAACCGCTGCTGATCCCGATTACCTTCTACGCCGATGGCGTGGAAGTCGGCACAGCGGAAGACAATAAAGACATACTGCAATCACTAGGCTTCGACATCGCAGCCTTGTCACCTACTACCTTGGCAGTACGTGCTGTACCCGCACTGTTGAAAAGTGCCGATGCACAAACGCTGGCGCGCGATGTATTGCGTGACGTACGTGAATACGGCGGCTCGCGCGTATTGGTAGAACGACGCAATGAATTACTCGGCACATTGGCTTGCCATACCGCGGTGCGTGCCAATCGCGCGCTGACCGGTCCGGAAATGAATGCGCTGTTGCGTCAAATGGAAGCGACCGAACGCGCAGACCAATGCAATCACGGCCGTCCAACCTGGGTGCAACTTGGTTTATCCGATCTGGATAAACTCTTCGAGCGCGGACGCTAAGGTGTCCATCATTCAAGCAGCAAGCGCATGATTCCCCATTCCGTAAAACCGCTGGTCGTCTCCATCATGGGACCGACTGCCTCAGGTAAAACCGCTGCCGCGCTAGCCATTGCAGAACGCATCCCGGCGGAAATCATTTCCGTTGATTCCGCTCTCGTGTATCGCGAGATGAATATCGGTACCGCCAAGCCAACTGATGAAGAGCGCGCACAAGTGCCGCATCATTTGATCGACATCCTCGATCCGCTGGAGTCGTACTCAGTCATGCAATTTCGTCAGGATGCCATACGCCTGGCAGCAGAAATTAACGCGCGTGGCAAACTGCCATTGCTAGTCGGCGGCACGATGCTGTATTTCAAAGGTTTGAAAGATGGACTGGATGCCCTGCCGCAGGCCGATGCCGCGCTCCGCGCAGAGCTGGATGCCGAAGCAGCTACTATCGGCTCGCCTGCCATGCACGCCAAGCTGGCGGCCTTAGATCCCATCACGGCGGCTCGTTTGAAACCGAACGATGCACAACGCATACAACGCGCATTAGAAATCATCTCGCTGACCGGGCAACCTATGTCAGCCTTGCTGGCACAAGCACCTAAGACTGAATTGCCCTTTACTCTATTGCCCATTGCATTAGAGCCATCTGATCGCAGTGTTTTGCATACACGCATCGCAACACGCTTCGATGCAATGCTAAAAGGCGGCGCCTTGCTCGATGAAGTGAAAACATTGCGCGCACGCGGCGATTTGCATCTCGGCCTGCCATCCATGCGCTGTGTCGGCTATCGTCAAAGCTGGGAATATCTGGATGGTGCTTACGGCTTGAACGAACTACGCGAAAAAGGTATCGCCGCCACACGTCAACTAGCCAAACGACAATTAACCTGGCTGCGTTCGATGGACGATAGACACGTCATTGATTGCCTGGCGCCCGATACTTCCGGCGCAATTTTGCAAAAAATAGAAAACGCTCAAAAAAAGCCTTGATTGCAAATTCAATAAGAATTTCATCCCCTTAAAAACCCGCAATAACCAAGGATTTTGCCCAATATCTTGCTAAGTAATGGAATTGGATATTGACAGGGACGGCCAAAAACGCGATAATTTTCGGCTATCTGGTGATATAGCTCAGTTGGTTAGAGCACAGCACTCATAATGCTGGGGTCGGTGGTTCAAATCCACCTATCACCACCAAGAACATGTTTTCAGAGCAATCCGGAACATACAAAAACCCGCTTTCAGCTTCGGCCGATGCGGGTTTTTTGTTTTTTTAATTTATTGCAGCCTCACGTCCAAGCGAGACTGCAATAAGAAATGCTTTAGCTATGTTTGTGCTGCTGTGTACGCGCATAACGCTCCAGCAATTCGAATATCCCCATCCCCGCTATCATCGCAACAACAAAAATAATCGTCTTGCTGTTGCCGATAATCAGCGAAGCCAGCGCCGGACCAGGACAGTAGCCAGCAAGTCCCCAACCCACACCGAAGGCGAGCCCGCCCAATACCAAACGACGGTCTATCTGCGTTGCCTGTGGCAAACGTAATGCACCACCCAATAGTGTCGTTGTCCGCTTTGCAGCAATACGAAATGCAATCAGCCCCACCAGAATGGCTCCACCCATCACAAAAGCCAGCGAGGGATCCCACTTGCCGCCGACATCCAGAAAACCGATCACCTTGGCTGGATTGGCCATGCCCGAAATAATCAGACCAAATCCAAAAATCAAACCAGCGAGCAATGCCATGACAATTTGCATACTCCGCTCCTTAAGCGATCAGATGTCGCACAATAAATACTGTTAAAAAGCCAGCTGCCATGAACGTCATGGTCGCCACCAGCGAGCGCAGTGAAAGGCGCGACAATCCACAGACGCCGTGCCCACTCGTACAGCCATATCCGTAACGCGTGCCTATCCCCACCAATAATCCTGCTACGACCAGTGTTACGAAGTCGGCATCGATATGCGCATCCGGCAAAGGCTTGAATAAAGCAAATACGAGCGGTGCCAAAATCAAACCTATCAGGAAGGCAATGCGCCAGGACATATCGCCCTTCACTGGTCGCAGCAAGCCACCCAGAATGCCGCTGATACCGGCGATCTTGCCGTTGAATAATATGAACGATGCCGCAGCAAGGCCGATCAGCAATCCGCCCAATAGCGAACTCCACGGCGTAAAGTGCACCCAGTCGATAGTCATTATTTTTTCCTTTTGCCAGTAGTACAGTACTGCTGGTACAACACGTCAATCACTGCCATCGCTTCCGTACTGGCGATGCTGTAATAAATCTGCTTGCCTTCACGCCGCGTATTCACCAACTGCTCTTCGCGCAATACGGTCAATTGCTGCGACAAAGTCGGCTGCCGAATGCCCGTCACGACTTCCAGCTCGCTCACGCAGTATTCGCTTTCGCACAACTGGCAAAGCAGCAGCAATCTATCCGGATTCGATAAAGTCTTAAGCAAACTGCATGCCTTGGAAGCCGCCTTCTGCAGCGATTCCAAATCAATATCTTCTTTTGTACTCATCTACATTACTCATTTGCGCACAAAACAATATGCATTATTTTAATATATATTTATATATATTATTAGATAAAAAATAGAGCGCTATTTCACACACGACTGCTGAAAGCAGTCATAGCAATAGCTCATGGCTGCACGCATCCTTTGTTCGCTTGATTATGTTTTCTGGAGGCTGCTATTTTTTTCGCTGCTTCAGCGAATGCATTATCAAGATAACCGCCATACAAGCCGGCAATATCGCCACCGACGATTGGCGCCGTCAGCAAACATCCCGCCGCATCCAGAAAGAGAACAGTAGGCGCAGCATGAATGTTGTAGGTCTTGGCTATGCTGCGATGATTGCCCCATGAATGATCAAGATTCACAACAGCCTGCGTTCCCGTCACATCCACTTCACGGATGATAGGGCGTTCTTTGACACGGGCATCACGCAACAAAGGTAATAGATAGTTGTTCCGCACAACATGGCAAAACGAGCAACCAGGTAAGGTGAAGAAGAGAATGATGGGCTTGTCCTGACGTTGCGCCTGCGTGCTGTCACGCGATAGATCGGTCAGCATCGGCACCGCCATCACTTTATTAGCAGCGACGACATGGCCATTCAACATGAGGCCTAACAACAACACCGAAAGAATACGCAAACTCATTTTTACATCCTAATCTTGCCGGGCGAAACGTCCAATATCGTCGAAGTCTTCATCGAAAATTTCTCCGATATCTATACGCCTCAGCACTCCCCGCTTGTCGAATACATAGTTGACCGGCAAACCTTTACGCTTACCCAGCACGCGCTCCAGTGCCAGATAGTCAGTCGTGACTGGATGAGTAAGGTGGTATTTCTCTACCCACTTCAGTGCTTTCGCTTTTTGGTCTGCATCACCGACTTCAATATTGACGCCGATGACGATCAATTTATCTGCATTCTCCCGATACAGCTTTTGCAGCTTGGGAGCCTCATTCGCGCAGAAGGGACAATAGGAAGCAAAGTAACTGAGCAGCACAACCTTGCCGCGCAAACTGGCAGGCGTGATCGTTTTTCCATCCAGAGTAGTCAACGTTGGCAACACCGGTGTGTCACCGGGACGCACATCAGCAGCGTGCGCCCATCCGGCAGATAAAAAGGACAACAGAACGAACAGACGGGATAAGGGCAACATCAAACGATTACGCATGCTGCACACCTTGAGTAAATGAAGTCAATAGCATGACACAAGGCATGCAATCATGCGTCGGATCAGTACTTTGGAAAGTACAGCTTGTTCTTATCCAACTTGTAGCTCCACGGCAGATTGGCATTCTTCCATCCGTTTACTACGCGTTGCCCTGCTTGCGGCCCTGTCTTTGCGACATCGCCTTCAAAGCCATCAACCACGGTATACACCTTGCTGTAACCAAGATCTGACAACAGATTGGCGGCACGTGAACTGCGATCGCCTGAGCGACAAATCAGAATCACCGCATCGTCTTTACCTAAACCGCTTGCACTAATGCGACGCGCCAACTCCGGTCCGAAATCACTATTCACATCCAGCTTGAAGCGACCATTCTTGTCGTCCCATGGTGCATCGTCCGGATGCTCAACATACGGGATGTTCGCATCAGCGATGGTAGGCATGCCCACGTAAGACACTTCCCCACGCGTACGCACATCGACAAAATAAGCTTTTGCACCCAACTTCTGTTTAAGCGCATAAGCTTCTTTGGCATCGAGATACAAACCTGCCTTGGTTTGCTTGATATCCGGCACTTGCGCAGCATCAAAGGCAAATGCGGATACACAGCTAGCGCTCAGCAACAGAGCTGCAATAATTTTTTTCATGTCAGCTCAGTTTTAGTTAGCAATACCAGGATTGCCATCCATACCAATAATCTTTGGCGTGTTCAGCTTACGCGGCGTAACGACCTTGTTCGTACGTAACCACTGCGCTACGACATCCCATACTGGTTCGCCTGATGCACCTTCAGCAACCGGTGCCCAGCCCGCGACCTTATAGGTCTTGCCAGCATCGATCAGCTTGCCGTCGAGGCGCATGTCTTGAATACGTCCGCCCATTTTTTGTTTAGGCTCTATCGTGTAGCTCATGCCACCGACACGCACCATATCGCCACCCTGTTGGTAATACGGATCAGGATTGAACAGATTATCGGCGACGTCTTCGAGGATGGTTTTGATCGTTGCGCCATTCATTTCCGTCAGCGTACTGTACGAATACGTGGTCGCGGTTTGATCCATCAAATGTTCCATCAGGATAGGACTATCCGGCAACAATGATGTCCCCCAACGGAAGCCTGGAGAGAATGCAATGTCCGCACCTTTGACATCCATCAGAGCATCGACGATCAATTGATCGAAGGTGCCATTGAAATTGCCGCGGCGGTACAAGGTACCTTCCGTCATCGCAAGCTTTTCATTGAGCTTGGATTCATACGGCGCACGTATCTTCGTGATCAATGCATCCATATTCTTGTCGGCTGGCAGGAAGTTCGAGAACACTGGCAACAAACGATATTTGTAACCTTGTACCTTGCCACCGCGCACATCAAAATCAAGCACGCCGAGGAATTTGCTGTTGCTACCGGCGTTCGTTACCAGAGTCTTGCCGCCTGGATTACTGACGATCACCGGTGTCGGTATGCCGTCATGCGTATGGCCGCCCATGATGGCATCGATGCCACGTACGCGTGATGCCATCTTCAGATCGACGTCCATACCGTTATGTGACAACACGACGACAACCTTGGCACCTTTGCTGCGCGCCTCGTCCACCATCTTTTGCATATTCTCTTCCTGAATGCCGAAGCTCCATTCAGGCACCAGATAACGCGGATTGGCGATCGGTGTATAGGGGAAAGCCTGACCGATAATCGCGATCTGCACGCCGTTCATTTCTTTTAAAACGTACGGAGGGAATACCGGATCACCGAAGTCTGTGGTCTTGATATTCTGCGCGACAAAATCGACCTTGCCTTTGAAATCCTTCTCAACAATTTCCTTGACCCGCTTGTCGCCCAGAGTCATTTCCCAGTGCGCCGTCATCACATCAACGCCTAGCTCCAGACAGGCATCAACCATGTCCTGACCATTGGTCCACAAAGCCGTTGCCGAACCCTGCCATGTATCGCCGCCATCAAGCAGCAATGCGCCTGGACGCCCCGCTTTCATGCGTTTGACCAGTGTTGAAAGATGCGCGAAGCCGCCGACCTTGCCGTAAGTTTGCGCAGCTTTTTCAAAATTCAAATAGCTGAATGCATACGCTTCTGGTGTGTTCGGCTTGAGGCCGATTTGCTTGAGTAATTGTTCACCAACCAGATGCGGTAGACGACCAACCGCGTCACCAATGCCAAGATTGACATTAGGCTCGCGGAAATAAATCGGCTTCAACTGCGCATGGCAATCGGTGAAGTGTAAAAAGTGGACATTGCCAAAACGTGGCACGTCGTAGAGTTTGGCTGCAGATGGTGCAGCCAGTGCGCCCTTGGCGTCGAGCAGCATGCCGCCAGCGGCCGCAATACCCATGACCTGAATGAACTCGCGACGATTCAACCCCATGTTATTCCTCTAATGTATTCGGTAGATAGCCTCACCGTTCTTGCTGTGCGCAAGCGGTGGGACAAGACAAAGAAACGAGCATCGAAGCTGCGCTATAAATCTGCGCGTCTTCGATGCTCTGATCGTGTTACTTGTTGACGGGTGAAGCCGGATCCAGCAACAAGGCCATTACGTCCTTGATTTGCTTCTCTTGCAGGATGCCGTTGTGGCCGAAGCGCGGCATGTTCGAACATGCAGTGAAGGCTTGAGCGTTATAAATCTTGGCCCAGGTGTACTTCAGCATGTCTTCGCTTTGACCGCGTATCTTGCCGTATTGATAGAGAGACGGGCCGATATTGCCGAACGAAATTTCCGCTTTGCCGATTTGA
Organism: Pseudomonadota bacterium; assembly: GCA_040390795.1. Classification (GTDB taxonomy): domain Bacteria; phylum Pseudomonadota; class Gammaproteobacteria; order Burkholderiales; family Burkholderiaceae_D; genus Oxalicibacterium. The sequence goes on from JAZJXV010000024.1 coordinate 93,007, forward strand.
TGACAGGCATAGCAGTTACCGCCGTTCACGCTACCAATTGCATCAGACGATTGCATGCCACGACCGTTCTGTGCAATTTTCTCGCCTTCTTTCCAATCACCCAGATACTTGCCGTCTGCCGGATATTTCACCAGCTTCATTTGTGCGGCTTCCAACGCGGCGGCTTTTTCCTTAGGCACGTCGCTCGGATATTCGCTACACAACTTCTGTGCATCGTCCTGATTGAGCATGCGCTCCATCGTTGCCGGACCTTTGGATTTGAAGTCAGCCTTCAACATGGCAACAGTGTCCTTGTCGTAGTCACTATTCGCTGCCACTGTTGCGCAACCGGCGATGATGGCCGCCGATGCCAATAAGATGCCAATTTTTTTCATATCGCCTCCCTATCGTTTCAGCGCTGGGCCGTTATAGACGCCACCATCGGCATTTTTCGCGAGGAACATCGTCACAGCAGTGATGACGTCCGAGCCATAAAGCGGTTCAGGGAAGCGCTGCTGACGGAAGCAATCGTTCAAGCGATGCTGCATGGTACGCACCTCGCCTTGCGACACACGATATGCCGGCCAGGTGGTGTAAGCCGCCTGCGCATTGCTCTTGTTCAGCAGATTAGGAAGGTCTTGCAATCGTATGCGTTGATTGTCGACCGAGTGGCAAGTTGCACACGCAAAGTCATGCGAACCGGCACGGTAGAAGAAAACTTTCTTGCCGATTTCGTAGGCACGCTTTTCTTCCGGATGCGAAGTCGACACCGACATTTTCATGCCTCTCGATTCGGAAGTAATGTACGCCACGATAGGTTCGATCTCAGAAGGCTTACCAGCAGAACCAAACGGCATTTTCACCGCTTGTTCGCGCGTCAAACCTTGCAAGTTCATGCGGCAATAGATCAGACGTTGCTCAAGATCCATGACCTTGTTGACGTCCTTGAAGTAACGCGGCAATTCAGCATAAGCGCCTTTGAGTACACCAGGCCCTTTACCAAGATCGCATTGCTCCAGGCTGACATTCTTTGGTCCTGCTTTCATGCGCCACAATTCTTCGCCGCGCATTTCCCACAACTCGGCAGGATTACCATCCGCCAGCAATTGACGATACTTTGCAATCTCGTCCGTTGCCGACCCTTGAGCCATTGCAGATGCAGCCATGCTCATCGCGATCGCTGCTAAAAGATATAAGCCTCTATGTCTCATTACGCCCTCCTTAAAATAAAGTGGATGCGGTCTATGCCGCATTCATGTCACTCGGGTACGACTGCTCCCGTTTAATTTGCGTATGACTATCTTCAGGAAACTACTGCTTCATCGGTACGGCTATCACCCATATTGTCGGTCCAGGTGATGGTGATCTTGTCGCCTTTTGCGCCGCCTTTGAATTTGAATGACAGGAACGGATCTTTGGAGATCGAAGTACCCATCAATGAATCCAGTACTACCTTGTCGTTGCACTTGGCAACCAGCGTCTGAATGAAGTGCGCAGGAACCAGCTTGCCTGCTGCATCTTTGCGTTGACCTGTTTCCATATCATGACGCATCAAGACCTTCACTTCGACGACGTCGCCGCTTGCATTCGCGCGAATGCGCATCGGATTTCCCATGATAATTTCCTCAAAAATTGGTGTAGATAAACAGCGCGCTCAGTGCTTACTGATTAACCGCCGCAGCCGCCGAGAGTAACTTTGATCTCTTTGCTAGCGATCAGCCACTTGCCATTTGCTTTTACCAGCGCGTGCACATTCGATGTGCCGCCCATCTTCACGCGGGTGCTGATGTTTGCTTCAGTACCTGCTGGAATGGTGAACGTAGCTGACAATGGCGTAGGGTTTTTCTCGACCAGAATGGCCATGAATTCCGTGTTCGGCACATTGCTTGAAACCGACACTGGAACCACTGCGCCGTTTTCTGCGATATCAGGACCGTTGACAGCGATGTCTGTGCTGATTGCCGCTTTATCGGCACCCAGAGCTGCCAATGCTTCTTGCAAGGATTTTGCATCGAAGCCGCTAGACTTCCAGTCTGCAGCCAGTACGTCTGTAGGCTTCAACAAACCTGCGCTGATAGCCAGGCCGAGTACGGTTGCAATGCGCAACGCGTCGCGTCTATTTTGATTCATTAGATTCTCCTCTTGAAAAATGGATGCCATCTCAACTGCTGATGGCACGATCATCATTTACTTCACTTGCGCCAGCGCCTTCGACAGACGATCTTTGTTCATGACGAAGCTCTTCGACAGCTTGTCTGCTTCGGCTTTTGCTGCGTCCAGATTCGTTGGTTTACCGACCTGAATCACACCTGCCATGCCCATGGTTTTATGAGGATCGCAGACATAAACATACACGCCATCTTGCGTCAGTGACACAACAATTTCTTCATCCATTTTGCCTTTCCACTCTTTGGCACCAGCTGGTACCAAAGTGGAGGCGCTGTTGTGCGCTGCATCAGCCTTGATGAATTTAACTGTGTCGCCTTTTTCTGCTTTCAGAAAAGTAGGCTCGAAGGACATCATGCCGTCCTTGCCGTTATTAACCATTTTTACTTGATGTTCTGCTGCCGACACGCCTAACGAAAACAGTGCCAAAGTCACAGCGCTTACTAATTTGTACATGCATCTCTCCAATTTCTAGTTCTAGTTAAATCAAATTTTTACTGACAGTATTTACAGATAACCATCAGCGTTTCACCAACCTTATTTCGCGCCGTTCAAAATCCAGGCAACCAGCGTTTTAATATCGTCATCCTTGACATGCGCTTGCGCCGGCATAGGTATCGGCCCCCATGTGCCGCTGCTACCGTTTTTGATCTTGGCTGCCAATCCTGCCGTTGCTCCTGCATCGCCTTTGTATTTGGCGGCGATTTCATTGAAGCCTGGGCCTATGATCTTGTTGTTAACGCCGTGACAGGCAACGCAAGCGTATTGCTTAGCGATGGCAAGCCCATCCGGTTTAGCCGGTGCTGCGGGCTTGGCCGGTGCAGCGAGTGCCGACTTCTGATCTTTGGAAACGGAAGAGATCGCTGTAGTCGAAGGCGGCTTGGTGGTATCTACGCCACGCACTTCACCGAAGGGGCGATTCTGTTCTTGAATATTGCCGTGTGCATTTCTGGATGGTGCAGGCAGCGTCGAACGAACATCGCTGCTGACAGGGCAATCCTTCATGCATGCAACGCTCTTCACGTCCGGCTTGCCCTTGACATCCCACATGCCGTGCTTTTGCGTCATGCCATTACGATTCGGCATCAGCTGTTGCACTTCGGCGATGTTCTTGTCCGAGAGAACAAAATCGTCAGGCAGAATTTCCGACATATTCAAGATGTAAGCCGTCACCGCGTAGACTTCTTCCGTTGTCAGCGACTTCGGTGCAGTCCACGGCATTGCGCGATTGATGTAATCCCACAAGGTCGATACGGTTGCGACTTTCATCATCGTGGTACGTTGCGGCTGCTTGTTGGTAGTCAATGCAGCAACGTGGCCCGTCTTCATATCTTCTTTGGTGGTGCCACCAACGATAGGCGTGAAGACTTCATTCGATTCACCGAAGGTACCGTGACAGGATGCGCACTTGCCTTCCCATACGATCATGCCTTTGGAAACCGAGCCTGATCCTTTTGGCAAACCTTTGAAGTCCGGACGCACATCGATGTCCCACGCTGCGATTTCTTTTTCAGTTGCAGTACGACCGATGTTTGAATAAGCAGTTTGTGCAAAGGCTATCGCGCCCGTTGCTGCCAGCGCCAGCGCGACGACAGTTTTAGTAAACCTGGACATTCGACACCTCTCCGGATTCCGACACTTTCCACGACTGGATAGCGTTGTTGTGATAAATGGAGCGCGTGCCGCGCACTTCGCGTAATTCATTGATTTTTGGTTGCACGTAACCGGTCTCATCTATCGCACGCGATTGCAATACAACTGGCGAGCCGTCCCACGTCCAATTGATATTGAAACGCGTCAGACACTTGGTATTGATCGGCCCTTCCAGACGTGCCGTGCGCCAGTTGCGTCCGCCATCGACAGACACATCGACGCGCTTGATCTTGCCGCGACCCGACCATGCCAAACCTGTGATGTTGTAGAAGCCTTTATCCAGCAGCATCTGACCGGCAGATGGTGTGGTGATGACCGATTTGCATTCTTGTATTGATGTGTACTGACGGTACATGCCATCCGGCATTGCATCGATGTAGTGAATCGCTTCGTCTTTGGTAGCGTAAGGCTTGTCGCCTACTTCGATACGACGCAACCATTTAACCCATGACACGCCTTGCACGCCAGGGACAACCAAACGCAGCGGATAACCATTCTCAGGACGCAGCATTTCGCCGTTCATGCCCCATGCGACAATCACATCGTCCAGGGCTCTATCCATGCTGATGGTGCGTGTCATGCTGGAACCATCCGCGCCTTCAGCGAGGATGAACTTGCCATTCTTTTTGTCGTAACCGCAGTCTTCCAGCAACACCGATAAAGGCACACCAGTAAATTCGCAGCAACTCAACATGCCATGCGAATACTGCACGGATGGAACGGCGACATTGCCCCACTCCATCGCGGTATTGGCACCGCACTCGATGAAGTGCATGCGTGACACAGACGGTAAGCGCATCAAGTCATCCATTGTGTAAACTTTTGGATTCTTGACCAGGCCATTGATCATGAAACGATGCTTGCTCGGATCAATGTCGTGCCAGCCTTGATGATGACGCTCGAAGTGCAAACCGCTCGGCGTGATGATGCCGAACAAGCCTTGCAGCGGCGCGAACGAAACCGAAGCGGCAGACACACGCGTCAGCCCCGGCGATTCGCGACGCATCAGATTTTTTTCGTATTTGGATGGAACACCGTAACCGTTGGTCGCTACAGGCTGACCCAACGTGGTGGAATGTTCAGGCAGATTCAGGATGTTGGGATCACCGTCACCGACCGCAGATCCAGTCTGTGCAAATGAAACACCACTTGCCATTGCAGCACTCGCTGCGAGAAAACTTTTACGCAGAAAACCTCTGCGTTCTTCACTCAAACCTTGGGATGTAATTTCCTGGGCCAATACAGGATCCACGAAATTCTCTGGCGCGCGCACTATGCGGCCCGCCTTTAGCGCCTCTTTAGTCATCCATCGTCTCCTGCTGCAATTTCGTTTAATTATGTGCCTATATAACTATATGCGCATATACGGAATATTAGAAACGTTTTTTTCTTTTTTTAATTATCTGCTGGCGATGCGACGTGTCGTAGCCACGACTGGCAGTTCAACTACCGGCGACTGCACACCTATCTGGGCAGCGACCCGGCCGCATACGGATTTACACAAATCGACGGTCTTTTCGTCATCGACGCGGTAATACACTTGCGTACCGTCCTTGCGACGCGCGAGGATTTTTGCGCGATACAACATATTGATTTGGCGCGACACATTCGCTTGTGTCGATTCGACTTCGTTGACGATATCGCCAACCGAACGTTCGCCATTACACACTGCGTACAAAATCTTCAGGCGAGTCGGCTCACAGAGCAAAGAAAAATAGTTTGCTACTTCTTCAAACAGCACACTCATCTCTTCTTTGTTGAAATTTTTATCCACGACCAGCACCTAAAAATAAATAATAAAAACAGATAGTTCGTTCACTATACACATGCAACGTTAATACTACTGCTTCATCACTGCACTTAAAAAAACTGCCGAGTTAGCAATAACTCGGCAGATTGATTACGGCTTGATATAAGCGTAACCTTCTTGTACCTGCAGACGTGCAACTTCAGCCACGCCAGAAGGAACAATGGTTGCCTCCTGGATCACTTGGCTCTTGTCGATTTTGCGTGTTTCCAAAGTATTGTTGCAAACTCGGAATTGCACATTACGATTAACCAGTTCCTGCACGACTGCATCGTAAGGATTACCGTTTTTGTTCTTTGCACCTTCCAGCAAGAAGTCGATGCCAGGACCATGTGTCACGACGATAATTTTCGCTTTAGGGCTGGCATTCAAATGATTGCGGATATTGTTCAAAGCAGCGGTAGCAACAGAGCTATCGTTGATGTGATACACCACCTTCTCTTCACGCTCGGCAGCACCAGCAGCTGTCATACCGACAGTTGCACATAAAAGTAGCAGGAATGCTGCGCGGATCATTTTCATCATCGTCTCCAAAATTAGAATATCGTCTAGCCGAATCAGTTTAAGGCTTATCCAGACTTTCTTTTTCCATCAAAATATAGGTGCCGTAAGCATTGAGTCGATTGGCTTGATCAAATGCCGGATATTTTTCAAACCCAGACCAGTCAACCTTACCGTACGCTTCATCAAACGGTACCAGATCCGCTACTGCATCACCCATTTTTTGTCGTAAAAAAATCAGGTAATCGCGCGTCAACTGCATATCCTTCATCGGTGCATGCGACATTTTTCCATGCCCAGGAACAACCATAGCTGGCTTGACTTCCAGCATACGATCCAGTGCTTGCAGCCAAACCTTGCTATTCGCTTCGCCGACAAACGGAATACGGCCAGTGAAGAATAGATCGCCTGCAAACAAGACTTTATCTTCGTCTACGTACAGCATGATGTCTTCCGGCGAATGTGCACCGCTAGAATCGATAATGCGGAAATGCATGCCGCCTATTTCAAACGGCAGCACTTTGGCATCTTTAAAACTGAGCCAGCGATCTGCCGGGATCAAACGCGTATTTTCATTCACCCATGGCGCAAGATCTGCGCGCCGCTGCTTGAGTCGTTCTTGTGTCAAATCCGAATTCAGTGTGGCGCGCGCATTCTCGTGCGCCCAGACTTCTGCACCCTGTGCTTTGAATGCCTGCAAGCCGTAGAAATGATCTGCGTGGTAATGACTGATGATCACGCGCTTCACCGGCTGCGGTGTGATCCGCTTGATCGCCTTCAACATAGCTTCACCCAAGGCTGGTGTTGCCAATGCATCGAAAACGACTACGCCATCTTTTGTAACAACAAAGCCTGCATTCGACATGTAGCCTTTGTTGGCCGCGCTTGCCATTCCGGCTGTGCCCTGGAAGTAATACACATGCGGCGATATTTTTATCGGACGTAGCGTAATTTCTTCTGCGACTGCTGCACGTGCACACAACAGTGTCAGTGCGATAAACAGAAAACCATAAACCTTGGTATAGCGCTGCATGTCTTCTCCGTACTATGCGTATCTGCTTAAATACGTATAAATTAATTATATAGTTATATAAGCAAATATTACCAAAGCAATTCTTTTCCGCACAGTCTTATTAGAATTCGCCTTGCGCGCCCCGCTCCATCATTTTCCACATCGTGTTGCGTACCTGCATCACGGATTTTTTCAATTCAGGTGGAAGTTTGCGGCCCATCTTGATCAGCATGTCCATGTTCAACGCGTAAATCCAGAGACCATCATCTCTTTCTACAACGGTGATACGGCACGGCATATAAGCTGCCATGTGCGGACTGAAATCAACCATTTCGCGCGCGATGGTGGGACTACAGTAGGAATAAACTTTCAGGAATTTTTCCGGCTTGCCGGAACGCAGTGACAACTCACGCGAGAGGAAGAATTCACCAACCGACTTGATATTCTCTTCTGCCGCAACACTGGTAAAGGCTTGCTCTACTTCGGCGATCGTCACGCCATCCTTGACCTTGCGCTCCCAAGTCGTCGCCACAGCGATATCGCCATCCGAATCTACCCAACGCTGCCAGACATTCATCGCTTCAGCGCCGGAACCATCTTCCGTATTATTGATTGCGCGCAGCGTGCCGCACGCAGACAAACTTGCGAGTGCGACGGTCAACGACAACAGCTTGATCCAGGATTTTATTTTCATTACAACTAATTTGACTTGGTTTGAGAGCGTGCCGCCTCATTTCTGCGCGGCAGCCGTACTATACCGCGCTCAGCTCGCTCGCTCTATCAAGAAATAGAGCGAGTGCCAAAACATCAACAAAAATCAGATTATGCGGGCAAGCAAATTTACTGACTCAAGCCACGCGCATCGATGCTCCACAAGCATTCAACGACATCACCTCTGAAACCAACGTACTGCTGATACAGATTTGCAGTCGGGTCGCAGTGACCAGGAATCAGGAACAGGCGTTCGCCCAGATAATCCCGCTCGTTACCGGCGGCAATCTGCAAAATGCCATGCTCATCATTGGCGGCCGTATATTTAAGTTGATCGCCATATTCTCCCGGCCTGACCAAGGGCAAACCGGAATCCACCGCCACACCTTTAAGTCCGACATCACATACGGCCAGCCCTGCTTTTGCGGTACTCATAATAGTAGTAGCGATAAACAGACTATGTGCCGGCTTCCATCCGCCTACCCAATCCTTGGAACCGTAGTCGCCATCCATAAACACATACGAACCAGGCTGAATCTCGGTAAATACACCACTCGTCACGTCAAATTCAGCGGTTCCCGTGCCACCGCCGGTAACAACCGGGCAAGCGATCCCGCGTGCCTCAAGGAATTGCACATACTGTGCCGCCGCATCCGCCGCAACACTCGCTGCCAACCTACGCTGCTCCCAGCTACCTAAATGCTGAATACCACCGTGATAAGCCTGTAAACCACCAAAAGACAAACCTTGATAGCGCGCGATCCTGTCGACCAAAGCAGCCAGCGCATCATTACCTTTCACACCGCAGCGCCCCTGACCGATATCCACTTCAGGAAAAACCGCAATAGAAACACCCGCCTGACTAACTGCTTTTCCCAGCGCATCTACTTGCGCCATATGATCCACGCACACGCTTAAGCGCACGTAACCGGCCAATTCGACCGCCATCGCCACCTTGTCTGCGCCAACAAACTCATTACTAATATGTATGCTCTGCACGCCCTTCGCCACGAAGGGGTAAGCCTCGCTCATCTTTTGGCAGCAAATCCCGACGGCACCCAGCGCCAGCTGCTCTTGCGCAATCGCGCTTGATTTATGGGCTTTGGCATGCGGCCGCAATGCCACGCCGTGCCGCTGCGTCAATTCAGCCATGCGTTGCGCATTCGCCTCAAACGCGTCCAGATCGAGTAAAAGCGCGGGCGTACTGACGCGCGAGACCGGATCGCCGATGCGGGCCATGACCGGCAGCTTCAAATTTGCGACATCTTTCATGCTCACTCCGAAATAAAAATAAGACGATATGCAGGACTTCTCGGCATCCCTAGACGCATCCGGAAGCAGCTACTTTGTACTCAAAATGCTATTTAGACGAATTTCTTCGAAAAATTTCGTGGCATCACGTATCCAGCAATTGACATTTTTTCTCAGATGTATATTGTATTCAATATTCTAAATGCACGGATCGCAAATTACAGCGACCCCATGCTTTCAGGAAATTATTAGTTGGGCAGAGATGAAAAAAGCGCGTCAGACGCATGCATTTCTACCGACAAACGAATTCAGGATGCGGGCAATGATGTGCGCGACTGATGCAGGAGATGGTCAAAAAAGGGTTCGCAACCCACATATAGGAGACAGCATCATGCAAAAAAAACTTATACGCCAACCGATGAAAGTCGGTCTCTTCCTCACCACGATGTGCTGCGCATTAAGTGCATCGGCCTGGGAACCAACCAAACCGGTTGAGCTGGTCGTACCGTTCAGCGCAGGCGGCGCATCCGATCAGATGGCACGCTCGATTCAAGGCATCATCACCAAGCACAATCTGATGAAGCAACCTATCATCGTGCAAAACAAAGCCGGTGCCAGTGGCGCGGAAGGCTTGCTTGATCTGAAAGCAGCCAAAGGCGATCCGAACAAAATTATCGTCGCATCCTCATCGATATACACCACACCACTCGCTACCAACCTGCCATTCAACTGGCGCGATCTGACACCGATTGCCATGGTTGCGCAAGATGCATTTGTACTGTGGACTAATACCCAGGCTGGCTACAAAACACCGATGGCTTATATTGACGACGTCAAGAAAAAGCCAGAAACGTTCAAGATGGGCGGCACCAGCTCCAAGCGCGAAGATCACATGATTACCATGATGATCGAAAAACAAACTGGCGCAAAATTCCTCTACATTCCGTATAAAGGCGGCGGCGAAGCGGCTACCCAACTCTCCGGCAACCACATCAATTCCGACACCAACAATCCATCCGAATCTGTCTCGCAATGGCGCGCCGGCGAGCATCAGGCTTTGTGCGTGTTCTCGCCTAAACGCATTGCATACACCGCCAAAGTGACTGCCACACAAGCCTGGTCCGACATCCCTACTTGCAAGGAACAGGGACTCAATGTCAGCTATGAAATGCTGCGCATTTTCATGATGCCAGGCGGCGTCAAACCAGAACAGACGCAGTTCTACGTGGACCTGTTTAAAAAAGTGATGGAAACACCTGAGTGGAAAACGTATCTCGAAAAGAATGCGCTGAAAGGCGAATTCATGACAGGTGCTCCGCTGGAAGCGTTCCTGATGAAAGATGAACAGTTGCACCGTGAAATCATGAAAGAGGCTGGCTTCATCGTCTCCAAGTAATCCTCACATCATCACCCTGATTCAATGACCGACATGCGTACGTCACGGTCATTGAATCACCTCACGGACAAGCGAATATGAATCCTTCAGAACCTCACGCAGAAGAAGAGAGAGAACACTCTCGCGCAGTCATCACCATCCGCAGCGCCGAAATCATCGTAGCGATTGCGCTCGGTCTGGTATCCCTCATTACTATCTGGAGCAATTACCAACTCGGCGCAGGCTGGGGTCCTTACGGCCCGGAAGCCGGTTATTTCCCACTCAGATTAGGTGTAGTGATCCTGCTCGCCAGTTGCCTCGTATTAGTCCATGCAATACGCGATAACGATCAAACGCCCTTCCTTGAAATCGCACAAGCTCGTCTGGTTGCAGTCATTCTGCTGCCTTTAATCGTGTTCGTTTTTACCATTGCATACCTTGGCATTTACGTTGCATCGATCATCTTCATCGCAGCATTCATGTTTTTCCTCGGCAAGTTCACTTGGTGGAAGTCGGCCAGCGTGTCGATCATCGTCATGCTCGTGTTCTTTTTTGTTTTCGAAATTCAATTCAAGGTGCCGCTGCCTAAGGGTCCTATTGAAAACTGGTTAGGCTTCTAAGGAAAAAACATGGAAGAACTAAACTCATTAATGATCGGCTTCGGCCACGTTCTCGGCTGGCACAACATTGCACTGATGTTCCTCGGCATTTTGCTGGGTATCGTAGTCGGCGTGCTGCCTGGTCTCGGCGGTCCAAATGGCGTTGCCATTCTGTTACCGCTCACGTTCTCGATGAACCCGACCTCCGCCATCATTCTGCTGTCCTGCATTTATTGGGGCGCGTTGTTCGGTGGTGCGATCACATCCATCCTGTTCAACATTCCGGGTGAGGCGTGGTCAGTAGCCACCACCTTCGATGGTTATCCGCTAGCGCAACAAGGCAAGGCGGGACAGGCACTGACGTCCGCCTTTACCGGCTCCTGCATCGGCGCATTGTTTGGCGTGATTGTGATTACCTTCCTGGCTCCAGTGGTCGCCAAGTTCGCATTGCGCTTTGGCCCTCCGGAATTTTTCGCTGTCTACTTCCTGACCTTCTGCAGCTTTATCGGCATGGGCAAGGAACCGAAAGCGAAAATCATCATCTCGATGTGCGTCGGCTTCATGCTCGCTGCCGTTGGCATGGATACCGTGTCCGGACAATTGCGCATGACCTACGATGTTCCTGATCTGTTGCGTGGATTCGATTTCCTCGTCGCGGTGATCGGCTTGTTCGGCGTCAGCGAAATTCTGATCACGATGGAAGAAGGCTTGGCATTCAAAGGCAAGAAGGCAGCGATCGATCTCAAGGTTGTATTCAAGACTTGGGCGATGATGCCTAAGTACTGGATGACCTTGTTGCGTTCGTCGGTCATCGGTTGCTGGCTGGGCATTACGCCAGGTGGCGCGGTGGCGGCATCCTTCATGGGATACGGCATGGCGAAGAAATTGTCGCGCGACTCTGAGTCTTTCGGCAAAGGTAATATTGAAGGCGTATTGGCACCGGAAACAGCAGCACACGCTGCCGGTACCAGCGCACTGCTGCCTATGCTCGCACTCGGCATTCCGGGTTCGGCTACAGCGGCAGTTCTGCTCGGCGGCTTGATGATCTGGGGCTTGCAACCAGGTCCTATGCTGTTCGTCGAACAGAAGGAATTTGTCTGGAGCTTGATTGCCAGTATGTACCTCGGCAACATCGTCGGCTTACTGGTCGTACTCAGCACAGTCCCGGTCTTCGCTGCAATCCTGCGCATTCCGTTTTCGATCATTGCCCCATCCATCATGGTGATTTGTGCGATCGGTGCCTACACGGTACACGGCGCAGAATTCGACATCTGGTTGATGGTGATCTTCGGCGTGATTGGCTACATCTTCAAAAAATTGAATTACCCGTTAGCGCCTTTGGTTCTGGCCTTGGTGCTGGGTGATCGTGCGGAAGATGCATTCCGTCAAACCATGGTTGGCTCCAAAGGCGCACTCGGCGTGTTCTGGGGCAGCGGTCTGGTTGGCACCGTGATGACGCTGGCAGTCATCGCATTGATCTGGCCTATCATCAGCAGCCTTATCGGTAATCTTCGTCAGAATCGTCAAAAACCTGCCTGACAAACGTGTAGCGGTGGAGAACAACGACTCTCCACTGCCGAACGTAAAAAAGCCTGAAGATTTCTCTTCAGGCTTTTTTTATTGCTACGGATAGTGCATAAGTGAATTAACTACGTATTACGTTACCGCTCAATCTGCCTTTGCAGCGCGGCTGCTAGTATCACGCAAATCCGCCATCACCGAGTCACGCTTGTCGAGCAAATGCTGACGCAGAATAACTGCCAGTCGTTTGCCATCGCGTGCTTCCAGCGCTTGTATCATTTCATCATGCTCACCGATGGCTCTATCCCACTTCTCTTCTTTAAAGTTAGACTTGAAGCGCAATGCCAGCAAACGTCTGTTCACTGATAGATAGATTTGTCGCAGCATCGAATTACGCGCCGCTTCATTTATCTTGTTATGAATGGTTTGGTTGCGGCTGTAATAACCCGGCAAATCGTTTTGCGCTCTGCATACCAGCATCGCTTGATGCAACGCCTTGATATCAGCGATCTCTGCTGGCGAAATGCGCTCAGCCGCTAACTCGCCTGACAAAGCTTCCAGGCCGCTCATCATTTCAAACGCTTCCCAGACTTCGGTGTCATTCATCTTCGACACGAAGGCACCACGATTCGGCACGATGTCGATCAAGCCTTCCGACGCCAGCACCTTCATCGCTTCGCGTAACGGCGTGCGCGAAATACCCAGGCGTTCGCACACTTCACGCTCGTTCAACTTCATGCCCGGAGCCAGCACGCCTTCAATGATCAGTCGCTGCAAATGTTCCACCACCGCATCATGCAAGCGCTGACGCTCCATGCGCGGCATGTCTGGACTGCTATTATTGTTTTCACCAGCGATCAATGTATTTTGCATACTAAGTCCGATTTAATTTAACTCTATTTTAATCTAATTGCCTGGGAATTGATGCAGCACACCATATGGCATTTCACATACATCCCATGCGCTCGATTACATGTATCTGCTTAGTCACACCACGCCAGTATTGCATTCCCAGCAACTTGCTGGATACACCTAAAAACGACATACAAACCGTCCGTATCAATTCACGCATTGCTGGACGCAAAAAGCTTTACTAATCAAAATCACTCTGCTAAAGTATTTTGTATGCAATATTCAATAATGCGAAGTTTCCTTAGGAGAATGAAATGCTGAAGCTCGACTTTCACCCAGCCGGCCGCCACATGTTGCAAATTCCTGGCCCTAGCCCTGTGCCGGATCGCATCCTGCGCGCAATGAGCTACCCGACCATCGATCATCGCGGCCCTGAATTCGGTGCGCTGGGTTTGAAGGTCTTGTCCGGCATACAAAAGATTTTCAAAACGACGCAACCAGTCATCATTTACCCAGCATCCGGCACCGGCGCATGGGAAGCAGCATTGAGCAACACCCTCAGCCCAGGCGACACCGTACTGATGTACGAAACCGGTCACTTCGCCACACTGTGGAAAAAAATGGCCGAAGCGCTCGGCATCAAACCTGAGTTCATCGGCTTGCCTGGCATCGAAGGCTGGCGTCGCGGCGTACAAGCTGATTTGATCGAAGCACGTCTGCGTGCCGATACCGGTCATGTCATCAAAGCAGTCTGCGTAGTCCATAACGAAACCTCCACCGGCGTCACTTCCAATATCGCTGCAGTACGCAAGGCGATGGACGCAGCCAATCACCCTGCTCTGTTGTTGGTTGATACGATCTCCGGCCTCGCAGCAGCGGACTATCGTCATGACGAATGGGGCGTGGACGTCACCGTATCCGGTTCGCAAAAAGGTTTGATGCTGCCACCTGGCATCAGCTTCAATGCCGTCTCTAAAAAAGCGATCGCTGCCAGCAAGAATGCCAAGTTGCCGCGCGCATTCTGGGACTGGACCGACATCATTGAGATGAACAAAACCGGCTACTGGCCGTACACACCGAACACCAATCTGTTGTACGGCTTGCACGAAGCGCTCGACATGATCCTCACCGAAGGTTTGGACAATGTATTTGCTCGCCACGAACGCCTGGCCGCAGCTTGCCGCCTCGCCGTCAACGCCTGGGGTCTGGAAGTGCAATGCGCGGACTCTTCCGTCTACTCGCCTATCCTGACCGGTGTCATGACACCTGAAGGAATTGATGCAGACATGGTGCGTAAAACCATTTACGAACGTTTCAATATGTCGCTGGGCACCGGCCTCGGCAAGATGAAAGGCCGCATGTTCCGCATTGGTCATCTGGGCGAAGCAAACGATCTGAGCTTGATGGCGACCTTGGCCGGTTGCGAAATGGGTCTGAAAATCGCAGGCATCAAACTCAAGGGCAGTGGCGTAGGCGCAGCGATGGAATTTTTGGCAGAACAAAAAATCCCACCGTTAAAAATCGCAGCCTAATTTAAGACGATAAGACTACGACGAAAAAATCAGCCTGCATGCTTGCGTAATAGCTAGCTGCAGGCTCTGTCGTATAGCTTTGCTTATATAAGAGACGCACGCGACTATGCAGCGCTGATTGAATGTGCTGTTTTTTTCAGAAAAGGATGTCCCGGAAATGCTCGTCAAGCCGATTCACTTTGTTCCTGTAAGCGGACGTAATTCCAGCCCGCTGGCAAGCCGCTTGCGCAAGGAATTGCGCGGCGATGTGTTGTTCGGCAATGCAGATCGTGGCCGTTACGCCACCGATGCATCGATCTATCAAATCATGCCAATAGGCGTTGTCGTTCCGCGCGATCAGGCTGATCTGCTGCTCTGTCTGGACATTGCACGTTCCGAGAAAACTCCCATCCTCGCGCGCGGCGGCGGCACCAGCCAATGCGGTCAAACAGTAGGCGAAGCGCTAGTCATCGACAACAGCAAGTGGCTGAATAACGTTATCGATTTCGATGCAGAAAAACGCACCATCACGGTAGAACCGGGCATGGTGCTGGATCATCTGAATGCATGGCTCAAGCCGCACGGATTATGGTTCCCGGTTGACGTTTCCACCGCAGCCCAATGCACGATAGGCGGCATGGCAGGCAACAATTCCTGCGGCTCGCGTTCTATCGAATACGGCAATATGGTGCACAACGTGTTGGCGATAGACGCAGTTCTCGCTGATGGCACGCAAAGCCGCTTCGAGACGCTGGAAAATATGGCGCACACCACGCGCCTGCAAGAAATCACGCAAGGCTTAAAGCGCATCGCTACCCGCGAGCAACAAGAAATTATCGAACGCGTACCTAAAGTATTGCGCCGCGTCGCCGGTTACAACATCGATCTGTTCGACTGCCAAAATCCGCGCGCTTACACCGATGATGGCAGCGCCAATCTGGCACACATCCTGGTCGGCTCCGAAGGCACATTGGCCTTCAGCCGCCAACTGACATTGAAACTGGCGCCATTGCCTAAACACAAGGTACTCGGCGTCATCAACTTCCCGACTTTTTATCAAGCGATGGATGCCGCTCAGCACATCGTCAAACTGCTGCCGACCGCTGTAGAGCTGGTTGATCGCACGATGATCGATCTGTCGCTGGATATAGCTGCATTCCGCCCTGTCATCGAAAAAGCCTTGGTCGGTAGTCCACAAGCGATCTTGCTGGTGGAATTCGCTGGCGACGACAAGGCAGCATTGGTTGAAAGACTCGCTGCTCTGGCCGACTTGATGAGCGATCTCAGCTTGCCGGGATCTGTCGTCAACATGGTCGATGCGAACGAACAAAAAGCTTTGTGGGATGTGCGCAAAGCTGGTCTCAACATCATGATGAGTATGAAGGGTGACGGCAAACCCGTATCCTTCATCGAAGACTGTGCCGTACCGCTGGTGCATTTAGCCGAATACACCAATCGCCTCACTGAAGTTTTTCACAAATACCATACCGAAGGTACCTGGTACGCGCATGCCAGCGTCGGCACCTTGCACGTGCGCCCTATACTCGATATGCGTCGTGACGGCGCAGCCGATATGCGTAAGATCGCGGAAGAAGCATCAGCACTGGTACGCGAATACAAAGGCGCATATTCCGGCGAACATGGCGACGGTTTGTGCCGTGGCGAATGGGTGTCCTGGCAATATGGACCGAGCATCAATCAGGCATTCAGTGAAATCAAGGATCTGTTCGATCCGGACAATCGCTTCAATCCGGACAAGATCGTGCGTCCGCCGAAGATGGATGACAAAAGCAATTTCCGCTTTGCACCCGGCTATCAGGAATTGCCGATCAAGACACAACTGGATTGGTCTGCATGGAACGTTACACGCGATCCTGCCAGCGGCAAGGAAACCGAACCAGGTACCGGCAATGACCGCACCGGCGGTTTAGCCAAGGCGGTTGAGATGTGCAACAACAACGGCCATTGCCGCAAGTTCGACGCTGGCACCATGTGCCCTAGCTATCGCATCACGAAGGATGAGCGTCACGTGACGCGCGGCCGCGCCAACACATTGCGTCTGGCTATCTCGGGTCAACTCGGCGATGAAGGACTGGCCAGTCCTGACGTCAAGGAAGTGCTTGATCTGTGCGTATCCTGCAAAGGCTGCAAACGCGATTGCCCGACCGGCGTCGATATGGCCAAAGTAAAGATAGAAGCACGCGCTGCATGGGCTAATAAACACGGTATCAGCCTGCGTGAAAAACTCGTGGCTTACATGCCGCGTTATGCGCCGTATGCCAGTCACGTTGGCACACTACTCGCCGTCGCCGACAAGCTGCCATGGATATCCGGCTGGTTAAAAAAACAAATTGGGCTGGCACCACAACGTGCATTCCCACGCTTCAAGCCATCATTCCTGTCGCAGCGTAGCAATCACAACAGCGACGCGACGACCAACAAGGAAGTGCTGCTGTTCGTCGATACCTTCAATAATTACATGGAGCCGGAAAATGCCATCGCCGCGCAAGCCGTGCTGGAAGCTGCCGGCTACACCGTGCATTTCAATGTACGCGAAGGCGAACGCCCACTGTGCTGCGGCCGTACTTATCTGTCCGCCGGCCTAGTCGATCAGGCTAAACAAGAAGCGCGCAGAACACTGGATGCCTTGATGCCTTTCGTTAATAGAGGCGTCGCCATCGTCGGCCTGGAACCATCGTGCCTGCTGTCGCTACGCGATGAATTTCTCAATTACGGATACGGCGAAGAAGCCGAGAAGCTGGCGAGCATGGCTTATCTGTTTGAAGAATTCCTGGTACTGGAACATAGCGCAGGACGACTGCAGCTTGATCTCAAACCACTCGCCTCAAACAAGGCGATGGTGCATGGTCACTGTCATCAAAAAGCATTCGATGCATTCCGTCCGGTGCAAACGGTATTGAACTGGATACCGCAGCTCGATGTCGCTGTGGTCGAATCGTCTTGCTGCGGCATGGCCGGCAGTTTTGGTTACGAAGCCGAGCATTACGACGCATCGCAAGCGATGGGCGAACTATCGCTGTTCCCGGCGATACGCAAGGCAGAAGACGGCACCATCTTTGTCGCTGACGGCACCAGTTGCAGACATCAAATTTCTGACGGGACACAAGAAGAAGCCATCCACGTCTCGCGTGTGCTGGCCGACGCTTTACGCAAGTAAGCAGTTGCGATGCACGCATAGTGCATCGCAACAAAAAATCCTCTATCACTCAGGACAAGACCGCACAGCCAGGGATAACAAGAAGTTCTGCTTCTGCCCGGAACCAATCGATCTTTTTGCACTCAGTTTAAGTGTGTAAGATGAAATAACACACCAAGCTGTCGGCCTTGGGACTCTGACGTAACGACCGAATCCGCGTATTGCCGATGTTTTTGATCTGCATCAATCACTTGCGCTGCGTACGCAATATAGTCGAAGAGTAGCGCCCTTCCCACATCATGGAGGTCACCATGTTCCAGAAAATTCTCATTCCAACTGACGGTTCCCCGCTATCCGACAAAGCAGTCGATACAGCCATTGAGTTTGTGCAAAAACTGGGCGGCGAACTGGTCATACTCTCCGTCGCCGAACCGTATTTATATACAGGCATGATGGAAGGCGCAGGCGTCTTCCCGATAGATCCCGTGTTGTATGACGACAAGGTGGCAGCTCTCGCACAGAAGCACCTGGACAAAATCGAAGCCACGACACGTGCCAAAGGCATTAAATCCAGAACCGTAGTGTCGATAGGCCTCAATCCGTACGAAGAAATCGTCAAGATCGCCGAAGAGTACAAATGCGACGCCATTTTCATGGCATCGCACGGGCGCAAAGGTTTGAACAAGCTGTTTGTCGGCAGCGAAACACAAAAAGTACTGGCGCACACCACGCTGCCGGTTCTCGTGCTCCGCTAGAAGCGCGTGTCGCCCTGGGTTGCGACGCTTGTCGTGACCCATTTTCCCTGCAATTCCATCCAAGGTAAGCGGCTAATAGCCGTTCTCGCCCCGTGGTATCATTGCGCTTCGCAAAAATGCGCAGAAAACATCCTGATTCAACACGAAATTCGCAAAAAATCCACATAGTTCGTATATCCGAGCCGGATTGATTCTTGTCCTTACCATCCAGATAGCCGCCATCCATTTTTATCCTGAACGGAATTAGTCATGCGGATACACAATTTCCTGATCACTTGCGCTCTTGCTCTTGTGACATTATCGGCACAAGCGTTTGAACGGCCCTTCCCGCCTGAAGTAAAACGCGGCGTGATGACACCAGCAAACTATCCGGCAATTGTTATCAATGAGAAAACACGCACCTTGTCTGCCGGTGCACGGATCTGGAATCAGGACAATATGATCGAAATGCCGTCTGCTTTACGCGGTAGCGACATCGCCGTGAATTACACAGAAAGCAACACCGGCGACATCGACCGCATCTGGATTTTGACGGCAGACGAAGCGAAAAGGACCTTGCCGCTCGTGCCAGTGGAACCTGCCAAACCCACGCCGCTGCCAGCTCCTGTAACCAAGTAATTCAAGTAATCAACTAAGTAAGCAAGAAACTGAGCAAATAAGCCATACCATGCAGAAAAAGATATACATCAAAACCTTCGGTTGCCAAATGAACGAGTACGACTCGGACAAGATGGTCGACGTACTCAATGCCTCCGATGGCATGATCAAAACCGACACGCCGGAAGATGCCGATGTGATCCTGCTCAATACCTGCTCCGTGCGCGAAAAAGCGCAAGAAAAAGTGTTCTCCGATCTGGGCCGTCTGCGTGAACTGAAACTAATCAATCCCAATCTGGTAATCGGCGTCGGCGGTTGCGTGGCGTCACAAGAAGGCGATGCCATCGTCAAGCGCGCACCGTATGTTGATCTGGTATTCGGCCCGCAAACTCTGCATCGTTTGCCGGAAATGTTGAAGCAACGCCACTCTACCGGCCGTTCGCAAGTCGACATCAGCTTCCCGGAGATCGAAAAATTCGATCACATGCCGCCAGCCAAAGTAGATGGCGCAACCGCATTCGTCTCCATCATGGAAGGTTGCAGCAAGTACTGCAGCTACTGCGTCGTACCGTACACACGTGGTGAAGAAGTCTCGCGCAATTTCGACGATGTGCTGGCAGAAGTAGCCGGACTCGAAGCGCAAGGCGTAAAGGAAATCACTCTACTCGGCCAGAACGTCAACGCCTATCGCGGCAAGATGAGCCGTGATGCAGCCGATGGCGAAATCGCCGACTTCGCTCTGTTGATCGAATACATAGCCGAAATGGAAGGCATCGAACGCATCCGCTTCGTCACCAGTCATCCAAAAGAATTCACGCAACGCCTGATCGATGCCTACGCCAAAGTACCTAAACTGGTTGATCATTTGTATCTGCCAGCACAGCACGGCTCGGACCGCATACTGGCGGCGATGAAACGCGGCTACACTTCGCTCGAATACAAATCGATCTTGCGTCGTCTGCGTGAAGTGCGCCCGAACATTTCGATCTCGTCCGATTTCATCGTTGGCTTCCCTGGCGAAACCGATGCCGATTTTGAAGCAATGATGAAACTGATCGACGACATCGGTTACGACAATAGCTTCAGTTTCATCTTCAGTCCACGCCCAGGTACACCTGCCGCCAATCTGGAAGACGACACACCGCATGAAGTCAAACTTCGGCGCCTGCAACGTCTGCAAGCAGTGATCGATCAAAATACCCGTCGCTACAGCGATCAAATGGTCGGCACCGTACAACGTATTTTGGTGGAAGGGCCATCGAAAAAAGATGCGGAAGAACTGCAAGGCCGCACCGAGAACAATCGCGTCGTCAACTTCTCCGCCGGCCCGAATGCTGCACGTCTGATCGGTCAAATGGTCGACGTCAATATCGTGCAATCCTTCGCGTATACATTGCGCGGCGAGATCATCGTTAAACAATAAATCACTCTAATCGCATAAGCGCCTGCTCAGCCAAAATTGAAAACAAAAACTGCCGCTCAACCTCTGTATTTCGTCCCGGAACCGCTGGATAACAAGCGCCTCGCGCATCTGTGCGGCCCTATGGATGAGAACCTGCGGCAAATTTCCGCCGCACTCGACGTCACCATCTTCCGTCGTGGCGAAAAGTTCATCATCAACGGTGACAACGGCGCACGTGCGCTGGAAATTCTTGAGCAGTTTTATCCACTGGCAGACAAGATAGTCTCGCTGGAAGAAGTGCAACTGGCACTGGTTGAGCAACGCGCAGCATTGGCAGAGCCGGAACTGGTCTTGGCAGTTGCTGCCAAACCGTCGAAAAAGAAAGCGGTCGAGTCAGTCACCGATGCGCCGGTGTTAAAAACCCGCCGCCATGATTTGCGTGGTCGCACGCCGCATCAGCTGCAGTATCTGAAGGCGATCATGGATCACGACATCACCTTCGGTGTCGGTCCCGCAGGTACCGGCAAAACGTATCTGGCGGTTGCTTGTGCCGTCGATGCGCTGGAGCGTGATGCCGTCAAACGCATCATTCTGACTCGTCCGGCAGTAGAAGCTGGCGAGCGTCTAGGCTTTCTGCCTGGTGATCTGTCGCAAAAAATCGATCCTTATCTACGCCCTTTGTACGATGCACTCTACGATTTGCTCGGTTTCGATCGCACGCAAAAAATGTTTGAAAAACAGGCGATTGAAATTGCACCGCTGGCCTATATGCGCGGACGCACTTTGAATCACGCTTTCGTCATTCTGGATGAGGCGCAAAACACCACGCCGGAACAGATGAAAATGTTCCTGACGCGCATAGGCTTCGGCAGCAAAGCGGTTATCACTGGCGACATTACGCAAATCGATTTGCAGCAAAATCAAAAAAGCGGTTTGATCGAAGCGATTGATGTTCTGAAAGATGTGCGCGGCCTGGCCTTTACACGCTTCACCAGTGCCGACGTTGTACGCCATCCATTGGTGGCGCGCATCGTCGATGCTTATGATGATGCCAATCAAGCTGCCAAACCCGCTGTAAAGAAAACCGTAGCCACCAAGACCACGACGAAAAATGCTGCAAAAAAATAAGCTTTCCCTGTCAGTCCAATATCCTGACAAACGCCTGCAAGACCTGATCACCCGTCCCAAATTGCGTAGCTGGGTCAAGGCTGCACTGCTCGCGCCGGCACAAATCACTTTGCGCTTCGTCGACGCGGAAGAAGGCCGCACGCTGAATCGCAATTATCGCGGCAAGGATTACGCCACCAATGTGCTGACCTTCGCCTACACAGAAGATGAAGACAGCGAAGTCACACAAGCCGACATTATTCTGTGCACAGACGTATTGGAACGAGAAGCTGCCGAACAAGAAAAAACACTGGAAGCACATACCGCACATCTGGTCGTACACGGCGTCTTGCATGCACAAGGCTACGATCACGAATCGGACGAAGAAGCAGAAGAGATGGAAGCGCTGGAAATTGAATTTCTGGCAGATCTCGGCTACGCCAATCCATATCTGAATACCTAATCAACACTTCACCTCACACAGGCATTGCACATCAGCAAGTAACGTTCTGTCATGCGGATTCCACGCATTTTTGGCAGCACACGTCATTTGTTGTATCCTAATATCAATTGAAACCACCACCCGCAACGGCTTTTCGCCTTATGCAAGATATCCCCACTAGCGGCAAATCCGGCGATGCTAAACCGCATCGATCCTTGTTTGAGCGCCTGACCGCATTAATCGCTCCCGAACCCGACAGTCGCTCCGAGTTACTCACCATCTTGCACGATGCGCACGAACGCAATCTGATCGACGCCGATGCGCTCGCGATGATCGAAGGGGTTTTTCAAGTATCGGAACTGTCTGCCCGCGACATCATGGTGCCGCGCGCGCAAATGGACGTCGTCGACATTACCAAACCGATAGAAGAATGGCTGCCTATGGTGTTGCATACTGCACACTCGCGCTTCCCTGCAATCGATGGTGAACGTGACAAGGTAGTCGGCATACTGATGGCGAAGGACTTGCTGCGTTACTACGCGGAAGAATCCTTTGATATCCGCAGCACCTTGCGCACTGCCGTTTTCATTCCCGAATCGAAGCGCCTGAACGTCTTGCTGAGCGACTTCCGCGCCAAGCACAATCACATTGCCATCGTGGTCGATGAGTACGGCGGCGTGGCGGGCTTGATCACGATTGAAGATGTGCTGGAACAAATCGTGGGCGACATCGAAGACGAATACGACTTCGATGAAGAAGAAGACAATATCCTCGCCATCAAGGCCGGTGAACATGGCCCGCGCTGGCGCATCAAGGCCTTGACCGAGATTGAGCAATTCAATGAAGAGCTCGGCACCTCATTATCCAGTCCGGATGTTGATACGATAGGCGGCTTGGTCTCTGATCATCTTGGACGCATGCCGCACAAAGGCGAAATGCTGGATATCGGCAATCTGCGCTTTGAAGTATTGCGCGCAGATGCACGTCACATTCATGTACTGCTGGTAGAAAAACTGCCGTCGTCACAAAGCGAGGATGCGCTTGATAGCTGATTTCACAGATAACATCGCACCCTCCTTTCTGCATCACGTCACGGCATCTGGCCTGATCGCGTGAACAAGCTTACATCCTTCCGTTTTACACCGACCTTGGCCGCCATCGTGGCCTTGTTCGCAGGCGCACTGAATGTATTCGCCTTCGCACCTTTCGGCTTTTGGCAGGTGCAAATCATCGCGCTGGCGCTGCTGTTCTATCTGATATTGCAAGCGCCATCGGTCAAAGTCAGCGTATTAACAGGCTGGGCCTACGGCTTTGGCTGGTCTGTCTGCTGTGTGTATTGGCTGTATATCAGCATGCATCAATATGGCGGCATGCCGGCACCAATCGCAGCGCTGGCTGTGATCTTGTTGGCAGCCTTCCTCGGGCTTCTTCCTGCTTTGGCCACTGGTCTCGCCGCACGTTTTCAGCGAGGTCGAGTGATCCCCTCCTGGATCATGCTCTTACTGGTTTTACCTGCATTGTGGATGTTCTCCGAATGGTTGCGCGGCTGGGTGTTTACCGGCTTTCCTTGGGCAATCTCTGGTTACGCACATACCAATAGCCCACTCGCCGGTTACGCGCCGCTGATCGGCGTATATGGCGTGGGTTGGCTGGCTGCATTGCTGGCTGCTTGCCTCGTCTTGCTACCGAACAAGAAATTCGCATTTCCTTTGTTTATCGTCATTCTAGCGGCTGGTCTCGGTCTTAAAACAGTCAGTTGGACGACGCCAAATGGGCAAGCTATTTCCGTACGCCTGCTGCAAGGCAATGTGCCGCAGGAAATCAAGTTCGACGCCGAGCAAATCAATGCGACGCTGACCTTGTACGAAGACATGATACGTGCCGCACCAGCAGATTTAATCGCAACACCAGAGACCGCGCTGCCACTCTTGGCGCATCAATTGCCTGCAGATTACCTGCCGCGACTGGCTGAATTTTCTACCGCTTCAAACAGTCATCTGGTCATCGGCATTCCGATCAGCGACGGCCCGCAGCAATATGCCAATAGCGTGATCGGCATCACGCCCACACCGGCGAATGGCACCGCGCCCAAACTGTATCGCTACGACAAACATCATCTAGTGCCCTTCGGCGAATTTATTCCGCTGGGCTTCCGCTGGTTTGTCGACATGATGCACATCCCGCTCGGCGATTTCAGCCGCGGCGATGCCTTGCAGGCACCGTTCGCAGTCAAGGATCAATGGGTCTTGCCGAATATTTGCTATGAAGATTTGTTCGGTGAAGAAATCGCCGGTCAATTACGTGCCAGCGATGCGACCGGCGCTCCAGTCGCATCGCTGCTGCTGAATGTCTCGAATATCGCCTGGTTCGGTGATTCCATCGCCTTGCCGCAACACTTGCAAATCTCGCAAATGCGCGCGATAGAGACTGGCCGCCCGATGTTGCGTGCTACCAATACCGGTGCCACCGCCATCATAGGTCCGGATGGAAAAGTGCTCTCGCAGCTCAAACCGTTCGAGCGTGGCGTACTGACGGCATCGGTACAGGGTTATCGCGGGATCACGCCTTATGTTGCTGCTGGCAACGTTTTCATCGTGCTGCTGGCTTTCGCCCTGCTGCTCGCCGCCTGGTATCTTGCGCGCAGAACCCCTAGTAGCCACTAAAACCCGGTAAAATCTAGGGTTTCGGCAACTCTGCCCTCGCCCGTACCGGGTGATGCAAAAATTCAAACAAGATGCTCACATTTCAACAAATTATTCTGACGCTCCAGAAGTACTGGGATGCGCAAGGCTGCGCACTGCTACAACCATACGATATGGAAGTCGGCGCCGGCACTTCCCACACCGCCACTTTCCTCCGTGCAATCGGCCCTGAGCCATGGAAAGCCGCCTACGTACAACCATCGCGCCGCCCGAAAGATGGCCGCTACGGTGAAAATCCAAATCGCTTGCAACACTACTACCAATTCCAAGTTGTGTTGAAACCGGCACCGGCGAACATTCTGGAACTGTATCTAGGCTCGCTGGAAGCGCTCGGCTTCGATCTGAAGCAAAACGATATCCGTTTCGTTGAAGATGACTGGGAAAACCCAACGCTAGGTGCCTGGGGTCTGGGCTGGGAAGTTTGGCTGAACGGTATGGAAGTCACGCAATTCACCTACTTCCAGCAAGTTGGCGGTATTAACTGCAAACCGATCACCGGCGAAATCACCTACGGTCTGGAACGTCTCGCAATGTATTTGCAAGGCGTCGATAACGTCTACGATTTGAAGTGGACTGAAGGCCTATCCTACGGTGACGTCTACAAGCAAAATGAGATCGAGCAATCGACCTACAACTTCGAACACAGCGATGCTGATTTCCTGTTCACCGCTTTCGGTGCACATGAAAAACAAGCGCTGAATCTGATCGATAACAAACTGGCCTTGCCTGCTTACGAACAAGTATTGAAAGCCGCACACACTTTCAATCTACTGGATGCACGTGGTGCCATTTCGGTTACTGAACGCGCTGCCTATATCGGCCGCATTCGTAATCTGGCACGCAGCGTTGCACGCAGCTATCTCGACAGCCGCGCCCGCCTCGGCTTCCCGATGGCGAAACCAGAACATGCCGCCGAAGTGCTGGCCCAGATTGAGAAGGAAGCGGCATAAGTATGAGTACCAAAAATTTATTAGTCGAACTGTTCGTCGAAGAATTGCCACCAAAGGCACTGAAAAAAATCGGTGAAGCATTTGCACAAACATTGCAAACATCGCTCAAGACCCAAGGCCTGCTGGGCAATGGCAGCGTACTAACGCACTTCGCATCACCACGTCGTCTTGGCGTGCATCTGACAGAAGTTGAGATTCAGGCTGACGATAAACAAGTCATGCAGAAATTGATGCCGGCAGCAGTAGGCTTGAGCGCCGATGGCAAAGCCACACCTGCCCTGCTGAAAAAACTTGCAGCACTGGGCGCAGACGAATCTGCAGTCGCCGGTCTAAAGCGCGAATCTGATGGCAAAGCCGATGTACTGTTTTTCAACAGCATCGTGACCGGTGTCACCTTGGCTGATGGCTTGCAAAAAGCTCTCGAAGAAACGCTGAGTAAATTACCGATTCCTAAAGTCATGGCTTATCAATTAGCTGACGGCTGGGATACAGTCAACTTCGTGCGTCCAGCGCATGGCTTGGTTGCATTGCATGGCGCTGATGTCGTACCACTTGCCGTACTCGGCCTGCATGCCGGCAATACAACACGCGGTCATCGTTTTGAAGCCGGCCTCGATCCTGTCTACATCCGCGATGCCGACAGCTATGCGAAGCAACTCCTCAGTGAAGGTGCAGTTATTGCCAGCTTCGCTGAACGTCGCGCAGAAATCGTGCGCCAACTTGCCGCTGCAGCTAAAGAAGCCGGCGACAATCTGACGCCAATTGAAGATGAAGCATTGCTGGATGAAGTCACCGGCTTGGTCGAACGTCCTAACGTTCTGATCGGTCAGTTTGAAGAAGCCTTCCTCGAAGTACCGCAGGAATGTTTGATTCTGACCATGAAGGCGAATCAAAAATACTTCCCCTTGCTCGATAGCAAAGGTGGACTCAGCAATAAATTCCTGATCGTTTCCAACATTCGCCCAGCTGATGCCAGCACCGTCATCGGCGGCAATGAACGCGTGGTCCGCCCGCGTCTGGCCGATGCCAAATTCTTCTTCGATCAAGATCGCAAGAAGACACTGACATCTCGCGTAGCAGGTCTCGACAAAGTTGTGTATCACAACAAACTCGGCACCCAAGGCGAACGTATCGCTCGCGTACGCGCCATCGCACAAGCCATTGCCGCCAAACTCGGTGTCGATGCGCAGCAAGCAGATAGCGCAGCGCAATTGGCCAAGGCAGATTTGCTGACCGATATGGTAGGCGAATTCCCAGAACTGCAAGGCATCATGGGGCGCTACTACGCGCTGCATGACGGCTTGCCAGCTCAGGTTGCTGATGCAATTGAAGATCACTACAAGCCACGTTTTGCCGGCGATGAATTGCCACGTAATCCAGTCGGTATGGTCGTAGCACTCGCCGACAAACTGGAAACATTAGTTGGCTTGTTCAGCATCGGGCAAGTACCGACTGGCGACAAAGATCCGTTTGCATTGCGTCGTCATGCGCTCGGTATCATCCGCATGCTGATCGAAGGCAAGCTCGACATCGGCATCAACGATTTAATCGCTGCTGCAGAAAAACCATTCAACGGCCTGAGCGCAGAACATCGCACTGCTTTGCTGACATTTATTTTTGATCGTCTTGCGAATGCTTTACGTGAACAAGGCTACAGCGCACAAGAAATCGATGCAGTACTGGCATTGCAACCGCAACGTCTGGCCGATGTCGCCAATCGTCTCGCTGCAGTTCGTGCCTTTGCCGCACTGCCGGAAGCAGCCAGCCTGGCTGCAGCCAACAAGCGCGTCGGTAATATTCTGAAAAAAGTAGATGGCGAAGTTGCTGCCAAGGTCGATACAGCTCTGCTGAAAGAATCTGCCGAAGTCGCATTGAACCAGACCTTGGCGACGGTCAAACCGCAAGCCGAAGCAGCGTTTGCGCGCGGCGATTACACTGCATCCTTGCAAGCATTGGCAGCATTGAAGAATCCAGTCGATGCCTTCTTTGATGGCGTCATGGTGAATGCAGAAGATGTCGCACTGCGCAATAATCGTCTGGGCTTGCTGGCCACCTTGCATCAAGCGATGAATCAGGTTGCCGATATTTCCAAACTGGCCTCTTGATGACAACAAGCCGCTTGCTTCACGCCATTGCAGTATCGTATTAACGATCCATCATGCAATCCATTTTGAAAGGTGATTCGATGAAACTGGTTATCCTCGATCGCGACGGCGTCATTAATCACGACTCGCACACCTTTATCAAAACGCCTGATCAGTGGGTGCCTATTCCCGGCTCGCTGGAAGCAATTGCGCGCTTGAATCAAGCCGACTATCGCGTGGTCGTCGCCACCAATCAGGCTGGCATTGCACGCGGCGAGTTCAACATCATGGCATTGAATGCGATCCATCAAAAAATGCATTCCGCCGCGCAATCGGTAGGTGCAGAGATTGATGCCGTTTTCTTTTGCCCACACGCACAAGACGATAGCTGCGATTGCCGCAAACCCAAGCCGGGCATGCTGCATACGATAGCCAAACGATTCAATGTGAGCTTGAAAGGGTTGCCGATGATAGGCGATTCCTTGCGCGACTTGCAGGCGGGTTTTGTCGTTGGCTGCGCACCTTATCTGGTACTCACCGGCAAAGGCGAAAAAACCAGCGAGAAAGGTGGCTTGCCACCGGGAACCACGATTTATCCCAACCTCGCTGCCGTCGTCGATCATTTACTGAAAGCGCCTGCGCTCAGTTACGCCGTTTAAATTATTGCTGTTAAAAAATCTGGAGACTTGATGTCACGTGCCATTTTGTTTTTGCGTTCCCTGCTGTTTGCATTGATCATGCTGGTCGCCACCTTGATATGGGCGCCGATCTGCTTTCTGGCAGCGCCGTTGTCTTATAACCGACGGTATTACATTACCTCGCGCTGGAACGTCTTCATCATCTGGCTGGCAAAAGTGTTGTGCGGCATCCGCTACGAGATCAAGGGCTATGAGAATCTTCCCGACCAACCTGTGATCCTGCTGTCCAAGCATCAATCAGCATGGGAAACCATTTTTCTGCTGTGCAAAATGTCGCGCCCATTGGTCTTCGTCTTCAAGAAGGAATTGCTCTACGTGCCGTTCTTTGGCTGGGCGCTTGGACTGTTGCGCATGATTCCTATCGATCGCAATAACGGCAAGGACGCGTTTGCACAGGTCGTGGTGCAGGGCCGCAAACGTCTTGCCGATGGTCAATGGATCATCATGTTTCCTGAAGGCACACGTATTCCTGTCGGCCAGCAAGGTCGATACAAAGGCGGCGGCGCGCGCCTCGCCGTTGAAACCAATACCGTAGTTGTGCCTATCGCCTTGAATCCAGGTGCATGCTGGCCGAAAAATTCCTTCATCAAGAAACCAGGATTGGTGACTGTTTCCATCGGCAAGCCGATGTCGCCGGAAGGACTCACTGCAGTCGAATTGATGCAACAAGTCGAAAATTGGATAGAATCCGAAATGCGGGTGATTTCGCCCGAAGCCTATCCTGCTGAAACATCGCAGAAACAATAACGGCCCGACTACTCTTGAAGCTGCTTCGTCACACATCGCCCGATCCGCAACAGCTTGCGCTGCAGCTTGATTTCTTTTCGTCCGATTTTTCTTCACAACCGAAAATAGATCACCCTGCACCCAAGCATTCACCTGGATCGTTGCTACCTAGCTTGCCATTATCGAATGGCGATGTGAGCGCCCCCGTGCCTAATGGCAAACGTCGCGTCCACGTCGGCGAACACATACTGGATTACACGCTGGTGAGATCCAAGCGTCGCTCTATCGGCTTCATGATTGATGACGATGGCTTGCGTATCACTGCGCCGAAATGGGTAACGCTGACCGAAATTGAGAATGCGATTTGCGAAAAGCAGCGCTGGATTTTTACCAAACTGAATGAGCGACGCGAACACTCTGCGCGACGTCTGCAACCGCAAATGGAATGGCGCGATGGCGCAACCTTGCCCT
Organism: Pseudomonadota bacterium; assembly: GCA_040390795.1. Lineage (GTDB taxonomy): Bacteria > Pseudomonadota > Gammaproteobacteria > Burkholderiales > Burkholderiaceae_D > Oxalicibacterium. The sequence goes on from JAZJXV010000024.1 coordinate 123,036, forward strand.
ATCTCGGCAACGATATCACCTTGCGCATACTGGGCACACAATCAGCCGGCATAGTCTACGATGCCGAATCAAAAGAATTAACTGTCTGTCTGCCTAGCGCTGCTGCTGAACGCCAATTAAAAGATCGCGTACAAGGCTGGTTGCAACTGGAAGCGAAACGCATTTTCGCTGAGCGTTTGCCCGTCTATGCGGAGAAACTGGATGTCAGCTACCAATCCTTCGCATTATCGTCGGCGATGACGCAATGGGGTTCGTGTACTGCTGACGGCAAGATTAGATTGAACTGGCGACTGATTCACTTTGCGCTGCCGCTGATTGATTATGTGATTGCGCATGAGTTGTCGCATTTGCGCGAGATGAATCACAGTCCGCAATTCTGGGCGACAGTGCAATCGGTATTCCCTGAATTTGCTGCGGCGAAAAAAGCATTGCGCGATCACGCCCCGGAAACACTACCGATTTTCTAGCAAAGGTCTTCTAACAACTCGCATCATGAATGTCGATACACATGATGCGAGTTGTCCACTACAAGACACTCGTTCTAACTTCAGAACTTCTCAGTACTTTCCCATTCCTTGCGTTCAATCAGCTCAACTTTGTAACCGTCGGGATCGGCAACAAACGCAATCACGGTACTACCACCTTTGACCGGCCCTGCTTCGCGCGTCACGTTACCGCCACCAGCTTTGACATCAGCACAAGCCTTGTAAGCATCTGGCACCGCAATCGCAATGTGACCGTAAGCCGTCCCCATTTCATATTCATGTTGGCCATGGTTATAGGTCAACTCCAGCTCAGCATGCTCTGGATTACTGCCGTAACCGAGGTAGGCCAACGTGTATTTGTATTCGGTGTTTTCCACCTGGCGTAGCAATTTCATACCGAGTTGTTTGGTATAAAAATCTATGGATCGTTGCAGATCGCCGACTCGGAGCATGGTGTGAAGAATGCGCATGGATATCCTCGTGGATAAATAAAGTGAAGCCTGAATTCTATGCCGATCAGGCATTCTTTGCCTGACGCGCAGCAGATCGAGGATCGAGAATTCGCCTTACAGGCGATTGGCTAATGCGACGTATTGTGCAAGTGGAATTGTTTCTGGCCGCAATTGCGGATCGATACCAACTTCAATCAAATCGTTCTCAGTAAACATGCCGGCCAAACAATTACGTATGACCTTGCGACGTTGCGAGAATGCCTTCAGCACGACTTGTTCCAGCTTTTCCTGATCGCAATGCAATGGATTTTCGAGCGGAATCATACGTACGATGGCGGACTCTACACGCGGCGGCGGATCGAATGCAGTCGGCGGCACAATGAACATCAATTCCATGTGATAACGCCATTGCAGCATCACAGACAAACGACCATAGGTCTTGCTGCCCGGTTCGGCCACCATGCGCTCGACCACTTCCTTTTGCAACATGAAGTGTTGATCCTGCACATGTGGTGCCATCTCCGCGAGATGGAACAGCAAAGGGCTGGAAATGTTGTACGGCAAATTACCGACCACACGCAATTTGCTGCCGGCTGGAACCGGGATAGACGAAAAATCGAATTGCAGAGCATCTGCCGAATGAATAATCAGCTTCTTCGGATCGAACGTTTTCTTCAAGCGCTCAACCAGATCGCGATCCAGTTCAACCACATGCATCTGATCCACGCCTTCCAGCAATAAACGCGTCATTGCAGCCAGACCGGGACCGATTTCAACCATCGTATCTTGTGGTTGTGGATCGATCACGCGAATGATGTTGTATAGAACTGTGTCGTCGGTCAGAAAATTCTGGCCAAACCGCTTGCGAGGGATATGTTTCATTGATTAACGGTTCAAGCCGAATGGATTCAGCGAGTTGCTTCTGTAAAGGAGGTGGATGCCGTTGCCATTTGCGATGCAACGCGTATCGCTTCCAACATGCTGCCATGATCCGCGTGACCCAAACCAGCAGCTGCCAGATCAAGTGCTGTACCGTGATCAACAGAGGTACGAATAATCGGCAAGCCCAAGGTAATGTTCACGCCCAGCCCGAAGCTGGCGTACTTCAATACCGGCAAACCCTGATCGTGATACATCGCGAGTACGCAATCAGCATCTTCCAGATACTTTTGCTGGAACAAGGTATCAGCTGGATACGGGCCACGCACATCGTAGCCTTTCGCAAGTGCCGCTTGCAGTACTGGCGTGATGACTTCAATTTCTTCACGCCCCAGATAGCCGCCCTCACCTGCATGCGGATTCAAACCTGTTACGAGAATACGTGGTTGCGCGATGCCGAATTTTTTCTGCAAATCTGCATGCAAAATATCGAGGATGCCGGCCAGACTATCGAAAGTAATTGCCTCAGCAATATCCTTCAATGCCAGATGCGTCGTTGCCAAGGCCACACGCAAGGGCTGCGGCGTCGCATTAGTCGCCAGCATCATCACCACTTGTGCAGTATTGGTTTTATCAGCCAAATATTCTGTGTGGCCGGTGAACGGCACACCGGCTTCATTGATCGTGCTTTTTTGTAGCGGCGCAGTGACAATCGCATCGAACCAGCCTTGCATTGCACCTTCTATCGCGATATCCAGCGTTTGCAAAACGTAACGACCATTATGCGTATCCAGCTTGCCGGGCACCACGTGCGCCGCAAGCGAACAGTCGATCACCGTAATTTGATCACGCGGAAAATCCGGTAAGCCGCTATTGCGCACTGCCTGTAACGATAGTGCTGACAATCGAATAGCCGGATTGATGGCAGCAGCAGTCATGGCTAAAAATGCCGCATCACCGATCAAGATGCTTTTTACATCGGCACGCAATTCCCATGCAGCCCGGATTGAAATTTCCGGGCCGATACCAGCCGGTTCGCCACAGGTAATGGCGATAGTCGGACGCTTACTCACAGCATGGATAAAGCGAGAGGGACATGATTATCTATCTTCCAAACGGTATTCAACATAGGCGCGGTCACGTACTTGGCGCAACCAATCCTGCGTTGCTTCTTCCATTTTTTGTTCGCGAATTGCCTGGCGCGCAATCATGCGCTGACGCTCTTGCGAAACGTCATCGCTCTTGCGTTCTGTTACAAGAATCAAGTGATAACCGAATGGAGACTCGATCGGTTCGCTGACTTGACCAATAGGCAGCGCATCCATCGCACGTTCGAATTCCGGCACGGTATCACCAGGATAAATCCAGCCGAGATCGCCGCCTTTCGATGCGGAGAAGTCATTCGAATACAATCGTGCTAACTCTTCAAACGTCGCGGCCTTGTTATCCAGACGCTGCTTCAATTCCGTCAACTTACGGCGCGCTTCCGCTGCCGAGACAACTTGATTCACCTTGATCAGAATATGGCTGACATGTGTTTGCTTGACAGCAGCAGGTGCCGCAGCACCGTGATCTTGCGCCGCACCGCGCATCACGCTTTGCGTACGTTTTCCGAGCAACTTGATAATATGAAAACCGTTACCACTCTTAACTAACGGTGCAATTTGTCCTTCCTGCAGATTGGCTGTGGCATCAACGAATAATTGCGGCAAACGCTCCGCCGTACGCCAGCCCAATTCACCACCTGTCAAACCATCCGTACCATCTGAATAGGCAACAGCCAATTTGGTGAAGTCCGCACCGGCATTCAATTGTGCGATCACGTCATCCGCGCGTTTTTTGCTATCAGCGAGTTGTTGCGGTGTTGCATTTTCAGGCACACGAATCAAAATTTGTGCGAGATGCAATTCTTGCGGAGCGGCGGCGGTCGTACCATTTTGCGCTGCAAGATAAGCATCTATTTCTGCATCCGATATCTGGATCTTGTTATCTACTTCCCGCTCACGCAAACGCTGCATCGTGATCTCGTCGCGAATCTCGTTACGGAATTTGGAGTAGACCAGACCATCTTCTTCCAAGCGCTTGCGGAATTCCGGCATGCTCAATTTGTTTTGTTCCGCAATACGACCGACGGCGCGATCCAGCATCACATCATCAACCTTGATCCCCGACTCTTTCGCCTGCTGCAATTGCGCACGCTCGACGATCATGCGCTCCAATAATTGGCGCTGCAATTGATCGCGCGGTGGCATGGCACCGCCCTGGCTCTTCAATCTCGCCTCGATCATCTTGAGACGCTCAAGAAATTCATAGCGCGTAATCACCTCATTGTTGACCACCACAATAATCGCATCGGCCAAACGCGGCTGCACGCTAGGCGCAGATGCAGGAGTAGTTGCAGGGATCATGTTTTGCGCATGGGCAGCAAGCGTCATGCCACACGTCATGCCCAACAAAATCAATGCATGTTTGACAGATCGAATCGGTTTTTGAAAATTAAACATAGGATGACTCATGATTTTTACGTGCCAGCTTAATAATTGAGATTGTTGGAAGGTTGTCCCAGAACTTGATAGCCGGGAATACTTCTACGCAAAGCTTCCAAAGGATCGGAACCCAGCTTGGTTAAGCCGCTCAACTCGAGTTGAAAAAAGAGCGTTGATGTTGATTGGCCAGTCGCCGTTGGAATACGTTGCGCCACCACGCGGAATATCCAGCAATCGGCCTTGTATTCAAGACCGATCAAGCCTTCAGACAAACCTCTGGCTGGTGCCACTCCTGTCTGCGTATAGCTAGGGCGATTCGCATAATCATTAGGCAACGAATAATTGAGTCGGCCGACACCATACCAGCGATCAGCGATCGGCCATTGGCCGGATACGTCCACTTGGCGCAAGGCATTCGGTACGTCAACACGGTAAGTCAAATTCAATACTTTCTTTGGCTCCGGCCGCCAGCTCACCCCTGCATTGGCGCGAGTAACAGCTCTTTCACTTGCGCTGTATTGCATATTGCCTTCGGTACTGAGCGCATTGGAAATTTTGAGCATACCGGATGCCAGCAAATCGGATTTGCTTTCCGCGATCGGAGTACCCAAAGTAACGCGTTGATCGTCAAAATAAAGGCGTTGAGCGAGTGCCAAACGCAAACGCTCCGTACCGCTTTCTTCGATATAACGTGAGACCATCGCCAGCGTTAACTGGTTCGCATTGCTGATGCGATCGTTACCGATAAAGCGATTTTCACTGAAAATCTGCGCAAAACTCAAATCGGCTAATGCCGTATCAAATACCGGAAACTGGCTTTGATCACGATATGGTGTTCTTACGTAGAACAGACGCGGCTCCAGAGTCTGGGTTGCAGCTTGACCGAAAATACTGGTTTCACGTTCGAATACCAAGCCACCATCCAGAGAGAATGTCGGCAGTGCGCGGTTATATTTTGAACTGATGTCAGTCGAGGGATCCTGAACACTGTATGTCGCAGCATTCAGCGACAATTTCGGCGTCAGGAAATAACTAGGACGAATAATCGGGTATGAGATGCTGGGATTAACGACATAACGCTCACCACGCACCATAGTCGGATGCCAGAATCGTGTCGCTTCAAGATTTGCCGTCCAATCAAAACCATTAACGTCTTGTCGTCCCGCCACAAGACTCACCTGCGGCAACCTATCGTACGGAGCAGTAATAGGCGCAGCAGGATCTTGCAATACTTGATAGTTAGAAGCGCGTGCCGTCGCTGTCCAGAAACTACCGGAGTAATTGAAATACAGATCCCGTACCAATAAGCGCTGCGTACTCGTTGTCAGGTTCCTGGAGAAATCAACGGGATAGTTATTATCCGAAGCCGAGTTCAGATTCCAGCCAAACGACGCTGCTGAATTAAAGCGCTGCGTATGCACCGAGGAAAACGACCAACGATCAGTCTTGGTCTCATTATCATTAGGCAAGAACTCCGCCTTGGTTTGTCCTGCGTAATCAGCATCCAAATAACGCGCATCAGCGCCCAACATAAGGCCTCGACGAGCGATGTAACGCGGTGTCAGCGTCAAATCGCGATTAGGCGCGATATTAAAATAATAAGGTGTCGCTAATTCAAAACCGCCGGTACTCGTCGTACCAAATGTCGGTGCCAGGAAGCCTGACTTGCGTGCACCGGAAAGCGGGAAAGACATCGAAAACGCACCCAAAATCGGTACACCCTTGAAATAAATCACTGGGGACTCGGCTGAACCAACTTCACGTCCGGTATCAAGCTCCAGAGTGCTCGACTTGATATACCAATCAGGATTCGGGCCTTCGCAAGTACTGTAAGTTCCGTTGACAACTACTGCCTTGTCGTCGCCTTCGAAATTGATCCGATCCGCTTTGCCTTGCCCATTACTCTCTTGCATCAGATACGTCGGATTAGTGACATAACCAACGCCAGTATCCATCTTGATGCGCATCTTGTCGCCAGTGTAGCGATCGCCGAAGCGCGTCATGCGAACGTTGCCGTTCACTTCAACCTCATCCTCGCTCACCCAATAAGTCGCATGGTCGGAAGAAACCGTCGTCTCGCCGCGGATGATTTCCACATCACGATCCAGTATCAACTCACGATCCGGACGCCCAGTCATTTGCTCGGCGCTGACACGCGTCTCTTCGTCACGTTCGGCCGCCTTGGGCGATTTTGCAGTTGTTTCAACAATTTGGGCAGAAACGAAGGTCGGCGCAGAAACCGCGGCGATCAATGCGGCCATTGTCGTTAGCAAACGCTGAGGGCGGTGAAAAGAGAAGGGCCAGGTCATGAAAATAGAGTTTTGAGTACCATCGCTGGCGATTTTTCGAATTTAATCCCTTATTATATGGGAACTCACCGCCCATCAACCGGATTACCTAGGCTTGCTTCATGTCTTTACATACAACATCTGATTCCACTGACGACCTGCGTCTGACGGAACTCAACAAATGGCTAGCCTCTTTACCAGCACCGCTGCTCAAACTGGACTCCTTACGACCAGCGTCTTCCGATGCAAGTTTCCGCCGTTATTTCCGCATAGACGGTACGGATGGGGCCACTTTTATCGTAATGGATGCCCCTCCGCCGCAGGAAGACGTACGGCCTTTTATCCATGTCGCAGAGGTTTTTGGCGAAACTGGCGTGTCCGTGCCGAGCATTTTGGCACAGGATATCGATCAGGGTTTTTTGCTGCTGACCGACCTCGGATCGACCACTTATCTGCAATTGTTGAATCCGGACAATGCGCACAAGTTATATATCGATGCCATCGATGCATTGGTCCACATCCAGACTCACAGCAAACCAGACGTTTTACCCGAATATGATCGCGCCCTGCTGTTGCGTGAACTGATGCTGTTTCCAGAATGGTATATAGGCAAGCACCTTGGCCTGACCATGACAGAAAAGCAAACCACTACGCTGAACAATATATTCGAGCTCCTACTGGCGAATAACCTTGCGCAAGCGCAAGTCTATGTACACCGTGATTATCACTCCCGCAACCTGATGGTGCTGACGCAAGGTAATCCTGGCATTCTGGATTTCCAAGATGCGGTATTTGGCCCCATCACTTACGATCTGGCCTCATTGTTACGCGATGCCTACATTCAATGGGACGAAGAAATCGTACTGGACTGGGCAATCCGCTATTGGGAACGCGCCAAACGCGCCGGCCTGCCGGTCAATCCTGATATCGATTCCTTCTATCGCGATTTCGAATTCATGGGCCTGCAGCGACACCTGAAAGTGCTGGGTATTTTTGCGCGCCTGTATCACCGCGACGGCAAAGACGCCTATCTGAAAGACCTGCCGCTGGTCATGGAATACACCCGCAAAGTGGCCTATCGTTACAAAGAGCTGGCGCCTCTAGTGAAATTACTGGACGAGCTGGAAGACAAGGCGCCGCAAGTCGGCTACACCTTTTAAGTAACAGCACACTCCGGCCTGCCGCTAGCCCTTGGCTATGCAGGCTGTATCAACGATCTATTAAAGAAATGCGAACACCATGAAAGCGATGATATTCGCAGCCGGGCGCGGCGAGAGAATGCGTCCGCTTACCGACACCTGCCCCAAGCCGCTGCTCACAGTGCGCGGGCGCCCTTTGATCGTCTGGCACATATTGAATCTGGTGCGCGCCGGCATCACAGATATCGTGATCAATCACGCCCACCTCGGCAAGATGATTGAAGAAACACTGGGCAACGGTGAAAAATTTGGCGCACGTATCAGCTATTCAGCTGAAGGCACGGCGTTAGAAACCGCAGGCGGTATTGCAAAGGCACGCCACCTGCTCGGCGACGAACCGTTTCTGGCTCTTGCAGCTGACATCTACTGCCCCCACTTTGATTTTGCACAAGTGAAAAACGTGCTGGAAGATAACGATGTCTGGGGCAATCCATACCCTGTAGATCAGCGCGATGTAGCATGGCTGTATCTGGTAAAAAATCCGGCACATAATCCGCTGGGTGATTTTGCATTACATAGCTTTTCCATCGCCAACGAAGGCGAGCCTCGACTGACTTTTTCCGGCATAGGTGTGTATCGCCCTAGCATGTTTGATTCGATAGTATCCGGTGAATCGGCCAAGCTCGCACCGTTGTTGCGCGAATATGCAGCGCGCGGCCAGGTCGGTGGCGAACTGTATCGCGGCGACTGGACCGATGTAGGCACGGCTGAACGCTTGGCAGAACTGAATGCACCTTTGACAGGACATTACAAATGAAACCGTACACCGATAGACGCGCATCACTAATCGCACAAATGCAGGCCAAAGGCGGCGGCATAGCGATCATCCCGACCGCGCCGGAAGTCATGCGCAACCGCGACGCCGACTATCCGTACCGACACGATAGCTATTTTTATTACTTGTCCGGATTCACAGAACCGGAAGCTGTGATTGTTTTGATCGCAGGCGCAGAGAACCAAGCCATCTTGTTCTGTCGCGAAAAGAATATGGAGCGCGAAATCTGGGACGGCTTTCGTTATGGTCCCGATGTCGCTCGCAACACTTTCGGTTTCGATGCCGCCTATCCGATAGAAGCACTGGATACCGAACTGCCGAAGTTAATGGCGAATGTACCCGCCCTGTTCTACGCACTCGGCAGCGACAGCAAACTCGATACCCAAGTACAAGGCTGGCTGCAAACTGTGCGTACACAAGCACGCGCCGGCGTCACGCCACCGACTGCGGCCTACGATGTGCATGTACTGCTGGATGAAATGCGCCTGTTTAAGGACGCGAGTGAAGTCGACATCATGCAACGCTCAGCCGATATCGCCGCCGCTGCACATAGACGTGCGATGCGCATCTCGCGTCCGGGCTTGCGTGAATATCATCTGGAAGCAGAAATCCTGCATGAGTTCCGCAACAGCGGTTCGCAGTTTCCAGCTTACGGCTCCATCGTCGCCACTGGTGCAAATGCCTGCGTACTGCACTACCGCGCCAGCGATGCTGAGTTGAAAGATGGCGATCTGGTTTTGATCGATGCCGGTTGCGAACTCGACAGCTACGCATCTGACATTACGCGTACCTTCCCCGCGAACGGCAAATTTTCCGGCCCGCAAAAAGAATTGTATGAAATCGTCCTGGCATCACAAGATGCCGCGTTTGCAGAAACACGTCCAGGCAAGCGCTTCATGGATGGCCACGATGCTGCTGTCAAAGTTCTTGCACAAGGCATGCTGGATACCGGCTTGCTCGACAAGAACAAGGTCGGCTCGCTGGACGATGTCATTGCCAGTCGCGCCTACAGCCAGTTCTATATGCACCGCACTGGTCACTGGCTGGGCATGGATGTACACGATGTCGGCGAATACCGCGATGCCGCACCGAACGGCACAGACAAACCATGGCGTACTTTGCAAGCCGGCATGGTACTGACCGTCGAACCGGGCATTTACGTTCGCCCTGCAGAAGGCGTGCCAGAAAAATACTGGAATATCGGCATCCGTATCGAAGACGACGCCTTGGTCACAGCAAACGGTTCGCACGTCTTGAGCGCAGCAGCACCGAAAACTGTGGCCGATATCGAAGCCTTGATGAAGCACTGATTCGATTGCCATGCAGACTGATTTCGACATCGCCATTTGCGGCGCCGGCCCGGTAGGACTGGCGCTCGCTGCATTATTGGTCAAGTATGGCAAACAAGCTGATCGCATTGCGCTGATAGATGCAAAAATCATAGCGCAAAGCGCGCAAGACCCTCGCTCAATTGCGCTGTCATACGGCAGTCAACAGATCCTGGAGCGAATAGGTGCATGGCCCATTGCCGCGACAGCCATCCATCAAATTCATGTTTCGCGCCGCGGCCATTTTGGTCGCACACTGATAGACCGTGCTGAATACAATCTGCCCGCGCTCGGTCACGTCACACGTTACGGCTCTATCGTCTCCGCTCTGAATGCACTTGCAGGAGCGACGACGATCAAGATGATACGCCCGCAAAGTGTTAGCAGCATCACGGAAAATGATGGCATCGTGAGCTTGAATTTCGCCGAACATGCACCATTGTCTGCACAGTTGGTGATACAGGCTGAAGGCGGCATCTATAACGAACAAACAAAGAAAACTCTGCACCGCGACTACGACCAAATTGCGATCGTCGCGCACATAGATGTCAGTGCAGCGATTTCACATCGCGCTTTTGAACGCTTCACGGATGAAGGGCCACTGGCATTGCTGCCGCAGGATGATGGCTATGCCTTGGTATGGTGTGTACGTCCGAAAACAGCAGAGCATTTGCTAGCATTACCGGATGCTGCGTTCTTGCAAGAACTGGGACGTGCCTTCGGTACGCGCCTGGGTAACTTCACAGCCTGCAGCAAACGCAACTCCTTCCCACTCGGCTTGAATGCAAAGCCAGATACATCCGAACGCATGATAGCGATTGGTAATGCGGCTCAAACCTTGCACCCAGTCGCAGGTCAGGGACTCAATCTGGGATTACGCGATGCAGCAGTACTGGCACAACTGCTGAGCACGCATGCAATACCGGATGCATTAAACAAGTTCGCAGAAAAACGCCGTACGGATCGCAACACCACCATCCATCTGACCGACATCATGGCGAGGATTTTCGCGGATAACTCACGCGGACTCATTTCACAAACCTTGCTGGGAATATCGCTAGGCATGGTAGATGCCATCCAGCCTGCCAAGCAATTTCTGGCTGAACAAATGATGTTTGGCCGACGCCCTTAAGCAACATCCTTGCTCTACGCAATAAAAAAGCCGCATCACAAGATGCGGCTTTTTGCATTATTCCCAGCGGATCAGCACAGTGCGCTCGGCACTGTCACTTAAAAATTATTTTAATCAGACGCCAACTTCAGCGCGCTGAAATTCTGCCCAATTGACTGTCGACGCTTTTTTAGCACCACCATGTGTCATTGTTTCGTAGCAGCGAGCTTTGGTAGTTTGGATGGCATCGATCAGGAAGTCCGCGTCGTACACTCTGAGCAAATGCGATTGATGCGTTTCCATATATTTCTTGATGCGATCTCTTTCGCACGACAGGCTTTGCAGCGCGTGGAATGTTTCATCATCCCAGTGCCAGCTCAGTCCGAGCTCGTAGAACGCTGCGTTATAGGCAGCAAGATGGCATTCAACTGCATCACGTATCGGGCATTGTTCAAGTACGGAATTGATCATGGCACTTCCTCATCTATATGTTCACGTCACTGCGGAACCCTGTCTGCACACCTTTCTACAGACTGCGAACGTATCGTAATGCTCAATAATGATTAGGTATAGTTAAAGTATTTAATCATAATCATTACTTATAACTTATGAATAAGCAGAGTAAAAAATCGCTATTTAATGATTTATTACGAGGTTTACAGTGATTATTGACAGTAGTCATAGGCAAACCTTGCCAAGGCAGGATATTGTTGCGACCGGGCTAAATACAGGCCGGCCTGCAATCCGCATCGCTCAATCGCAGGCATCAACAGCAACATCTCGGGATTGATCGCGTCATGAAAGTCATCGTTTTGGGTTCGGGCATTATCGGCACGGCATCGGCCTGGTTTTTGAACAAAGCCGGTCACGACGTAACGGTCATCGAACGCCAACCCGGTGCTGCACAGGAAACCAGTTTTGCCAATGGTTGCCAAATCTCCGTCTCGCATGCCACGCCATGGGCCAACAAGACCGCGCCCATGACCATCCTCAAATCGTTAGGCAAGGAAGATGCGCCCCTGCTCTATCGTTTCCGCGCCGAATGGCTGCAATGGAAATGGGGCATGAACTTTCTGCGTGAATGCACACCAGCACGTACCGTTCACAACATCCATCAAATCGTCGCGATCGCTGAATACAGCCGCCAGACTCTACAATCTGTACGTGCCGAAGTCGACATAGACTACGATTGTTTAACGCGCGGCATTCTGCACTTCTACACAGATCAAAAAGACTTCGACGAATCACTGGCATCAGCCAGCGTGATGCGCGATCTCGGTTGCCCGCGTGAACCTATGACTGCAGATCAAGCAGTCACACTGGAACCGGCATTGGCGCATATCCGCAAGCAAATAGTCGGCGCCGACTTTACTGAAACAGATGAATCCGGCGACATCTACAAATTCACCACTGGCCTTGCACGCAAAGCGCAAGAACGCGGCGTCAACTTTCAATACAACACGACGGTAACTCGCCTGATTACAGAAGGAAGCGGCGCTGCGGCACGCGTAACCGGCGTTGAAGTGATCGATCCGCAAGGTCGCCACATGACGCTGCACGCGGATGCATTCGTGATGGCGATGGGCAGCTTCTCCGTGCCTATGTTGAAACCCTTAGGTATAGATTTGATGATCTATCCGGGCAAAGGGTATTCAGCAACATATCCGATTGTGAATCCCGATTTGGCACCAACCGTATCGCTAATCGATGACGGCTACAAACTGGTTTTGTCGCGACTGGGAAATAAGCTGCGCGTGGCTGGCACTTGCGAATTCAATGGCTACTCGCGCGAGTTGAATGCCACCCGATGCGATGCGATTACACGTCGAACACGCGAACTATTTCCCGATGCTTGCGATTACAAGAGTCCGGCATATTGGGCTGGGCTGCGTCCATTGACGCCATCGAATGTGCCCTACATAGGCAAGACAAAATTCAGTAATTTATTCTTGAATACCGGACATGGTTCACTAGGCTGGACCATGGGTTGTGGTTCGGGACGAGCGATCGCCGATATTATTTCTGGCGTGCACCCAGAGGTAGATTTTGCTTTTACCGGCATTGCACCGCGCAAGGCATCCACTCACTCACTTGTATCAAGCAGCCACAATAATCGCACTGCCTAAACAACAAACCCGCTTGAATCGGCTACGCGTTTTCGACTACTGCAAGGTCGTCAAAAACTATCCTGTCAGCACCGCTCAGCAATAAGAAGTGTTTGCCGCTACAACGCGCAATCAACGACATCTTCAAACGCTCGGCCACCATGTGGCCCATCTGCGTTGCACCGGAGCGTGACAATAAAAATGGGATGCCCATTTGCGCGCCCTTCATCACCATCTCTGATGTCAAACGACCTGTGGTGTAGAAAATCTTGTCGTCACCACGCACATCGTCAAACCACATTTTTCCTGCGATTGCATCAACGGCATTGTGACGACCCACATCTTCAACAAAATGAATCAGCTCACCATCTGCAGAAAACAAGGCGCAACTATGCACCGAGCCGGCTTGCTTATAGACCGAACGATGTATGCGTATGGTGTCTATGATTTTGTACAAGGTGGATTGCTTTAAGCGCGCATCAGATGACAAAGAGATGGAGTCAATTTCATCCATCAAGCCACCGAACACTGTGCCTTCACCACCACCTGTCGTGACCATACGCTTGGAAGTACGCTCTTCAATATTATCGATACCGTTGCGCGTTACTACCGCCGCCGCATCGACATCCCAATCCACTTGCACCGACAAGATGTCTTCAATATTTTTGATGAAACGCTGATTGCGCAAATAACCCAAAGTCAATGCTTCCGGCGCACCGCCCAAAGTCATCAAGGTCACCAGCTCGCGCTTATCGACATAAATCGTCAATGGCTGCTCGGCCGGAATCGCAATCGTTGAGACGCGACCACGCTCATCCATGACTTCAACATCATGTGTCAGCTTGCGAACCGCATTGGATAAAACTGGACGAGCATTCATAGATAACAAATTCAAAATAGTACGACTGCACTTGCCGGCGACTGATCGTGCGTAGCCATCCTTAGCAAGTCGATGAAAATCAGATGTCGTGATTATCGCATTACCAGGCCTGCTCAGGCAGGTAAGCAGGACGAGTACTTTAATCTATCCAACAGCGACCCAAGGCGTAAACACGTTCTGAAAGCAGTACGAGTATCATGGATGCTTCAATCTACTTACCCATCTAATGATGCATTCTTCTTACGGCAGCATGGCATGAGCCCATTTGTCCTTGCATTGGTGCTGTGCGCCGCACTCTTACATGCCTCCTGGAATGCCTTATTAAAAAGCAGCGCCGATAGACTCGGCTCCCTCGCCGTTATGACGATAGGCGCGGGTTTGGGCGCTTTACCGCTGATATTTTTCCTGCCGCTACCGCTAGCAGCAAGTTGGCCCTACATCGCCTTATCGGCCGTCCTGCATACTGGTTACAACCTGTTCCTGATACGCGCTTACCGGATTGGTGACTTCAGTCAGTCTTATCCAATTGCACGTGGCTCTTCGCCTTTACTCGTGACGCTCGGTGCCGCGCTGTTTGTCGGCGAAGAAATGAGCATGCTGACATTGCTAGGCGTGATCCTGATTTCCGTCGGCATCATCAGCCTCGCGCACATCAAAGATCGCGTGAATCTTGCGGGTCCTATCGCAGCATTTACCACCGGCGCTTTCATCGCGGCGTACACCATCACTGACGGCATGGGCGCGCGTGCATCAGGTAACGCACTATCCTATTGCGGCTGGCTGTTCGTGCTCGACAGCATACCGCTTGCATTGATCTATCTGTGGCGACACAGACGTCTACCCATCACATTGGGCGTCAGCGAAACCTGGACCGCACTAGGCGGTGGTTTCATGTCGCTGCTGGCTTACGGCATCGTGATCTGGGCCGTAACGCTGGCACCAATGGGAACCGTATCGGCCTTGCGCGAAACATCGGTGTTGTTTGCCGCACTGATAGGTTGGTTATTCCTTGGCGAAAAATTAAGCATGCGCCGGATACTGTCTTGTCTGTTGATTACAATCGGCGCTGTCGTACTGGGACTGCATCTCTAGCATCCGCATCAAACATTCCAAGAACCTTTATCCAAATAAAAACCGGCACTTGCTGCAAGAGCAAGTGCCGGTTTTTTTAACACTAACTAAGTCTGACTAAATCGTCTTAGTTAATCGCCAGACTATTCGTCAAGTTCGTCAATGCCTGACCACCACCGTAGCTGGTTTGAACCGGAGCGACGCCGCCCAGAGCAATACGGATTGCGCAGTATTTGAACTCTGGAATCTTACCGAACGGATCCAGTGCAGCATTCGTCAAACGGTTAATCGCCGCTTCGTAGTAGCAGAACGGTACGAAGACTGCGCCGCGTGGCGAGCTATCGTCAGCACGTGCATACAGAGAGACTTTACCGCGACGCGATTCAAGCGTGATGATATCGCCAGGATTGCCGCCCATATTCGCCAAATCCAACGGATGGATCAAGGCAATTGGATCTGGTTCGATCGAATCCAGCACGGTTGCACGACGCGTCATACTACCTGTGTGCCAGTGTTCCAATTGACGACCCGTGATCAAGACCATAGGGTACTCAGCATCAGGACGCTCAGCTGCAGGAATGATGTCTGCTGGTACAAAACGCGCACGACCGGATTCACGTGGGAAGCTGTCAACGAACACGACTGGCTCACCTGGATCGCCTTCTTTTTCACATGGATAGGTCACGGAGTCTTCACGTTCCAGACGTTCCCATGTGATACCAGCGATGCTAGGCATGGTGTGACGCATTTCGTCGAATACTTCCGACACATGCTTGTACTGCCAATCCAGACCCAGACGATTTGCCATTTGCTGAATGATCCACAGATCTTGCTTGGCTTCGCCTGGTGGGTTCAACGCTTGACGACCCATTTGCACCGTACGATCAGTATTCGTGAAGGTACCGGTTTTTTCCGGGAACGCACTTGCAGGCAAGATGACGTCAGCCAGATAAGCGGTTTCGGTCAAGAAGATATCCTGAACAACGAGGTGGTCCAAAGCAGCCAACGCTTCACGCGCATGGTTAGCATCTGGATCGGACATCGCTGGGTTTTCACCTTGTACATACAGACCGCGGATTTTGCCGTCGGTGATTGCATGCATGATCTCAACCACGGTCAGACCTGGTTCTGGATCCAGCAAGTCTTCCGACATCTTCCAAGCTTTTGCAAAGTTGGCACGGATCTTAGGATCGCTCACGCTTTGGTAATCCGGATACACCATCGGGATCAAGCCCGCATCGGATGCACCTTGCACGTTGTTTTGACCGCGCAATGGATGCAGACCTGTACCAGGACGACCGATTTGACCAGTCATCAATGCCAGAGCAATCAGGCAACGTGCATTGTCGGTACCGTGGATATGCTGCGATACGCCCATGCCCCACAGGATCATCGATCCTTTTGAGGTTGCGTACAGACGTGCAACATAACGCAATGTTTCTGCATCGATACCGCAGATAGGCGCCATCAATTCAGGAGTGTAGCCTTCAACGTTTTTACGCAGTTCTTCGTAACCAATGGTACGGCTTTCGATAAATTCTTTATCGACCAGACCTTCGGTAACGATGACGTTCATCATCGCGTTCAACATTGCGACGTCGGTATCTGCCTTGAACTGCATGAAGCGATGCGCAATACGCGACATCTCGGTACGACGTGGATCGCAGACGATCAGCTTGGTGCCATTGCTGACTGCATTCTTGATCCAGGTTGCAGCAACCGGATGATTCACAGTTGGGTTGGCACCGATGATGATGACAACTTCAGCTTTGGTCACGTCCATTACTGGATTTGATACTGCGCCGGAACCGATACCTTCGAGCAGAGCGACAACCGACGATGCATGACACAAGCGTGTGCAGTGATCGACGTTGTTGCTACCGAAACCGGTACGGACCAATTTCTGGAACAAGTACGCTTCTTCGTTACTACCTTTTGCTGAGCCGAAACCAGCCAGCGATTTTTTACCGTGGGTGTCGCGGATTTTTGCAAAGGTGCCGCCGGCAACTTGCAATGCTTCTTCCCATGTCGCTTCGCGGAATACTTCCATCACGCGATCTGGATCCATGATGAAGTCGCCGCTCTTAGGCGCATCAGCACGACGGATCAAAGGCTTGGTCAAACGGTGTGGATGGTTTGCATAATCGAAACCGTAACGACCTTTAACACACAGACGCTCACGGTTAGCAGGACCATCGCGGCCTTCTACGTAAAGAATCTTGTTGTCTTTGATGTTGTAAGTCAGTTGGCAACCGACGCCGCAATATGGGCAGACGGAATCAACTTGTTTGTCAGGAACGTTCATCGCAACATCGCGAGCCGGCATCAGAGCACCGGTTGGGCATGCTTGTACGCATTCGCCGCAAGCGACGCAAGTCGACGCGCCCATCGGGTCGTCCATATCGAACACGATCTTCGCGTGATCGCCGCGGAATGCCAGACCGATCACGTCATTTTCTTGTTCGTCACGGCAAGCGCGTACGCAACGAGTACATTGAATACATGCGTCAAGATTGACCGTCATCGCAGGATGCGAAAAATCAGGAGCGACGCGTGCACGTGCTTCAAAACGTGGCTTGCCGACTTCCATTTTCGCAGCCCATTCGTCCACTTCATTGTGGCGCGTATAGTCAGCTTCTGGCATATCGGACTGCAACAGCTCCAACACCAGTTTTTGCGATTTCACTGCACGTTCGCTTTCGGTATTTACTTTCATACCGTTAGTCGGGTTACGGCAGCAGGAAGGTGCCAGTACGCGTTCGCCATTGATTTCGACGACGCATGCGCGGCAGTTACCTGCTGTGTCCATACCTTCTTTAAAGCAAAGGTGCGGGATTTCAATGCCTTCGCGCTTGGCGACGGTCAAGATCGTATCGGTTGCACGGCCGGTTACTTCACGACCATTCAACTCAAACGTAACTGTAGGCACTTCGAGTTGTGCCATTTCGCTTCGGGTAATTGCGTTCATTATCTTTTCACCTTAATCCGGGGGCTACGTGCTTAAGCCAACTCATGCGGGAAGTACTTGACGACACAGTCGATAGGGTTAGGCGCAGCCTGACCCAAACCGCAGATCGACGAATCACGCATCACCTGCGACAGATCTTCCAGCAAACCGACATCCCACTTCGGCTTCTTGATCAATTCTGCTGCTTTGGCAGTACCAACACGGCATGGCGTGCACTGACCGCAAGACTCATGCTTGAAGAAGTCCATCATGTTGCGTGCTGCTTGTACTGCAGTATCTTTATCCGACAGCACGATAACCGCAGCCGAACCGATGAAGCAGCCGTATGGTTGCAAGGTATCGAAATCGAGTGGAATCGTATTCATCGATGCTGGCAAGATGCCGCCCGATGCGCCGCCTGGCAGGTAACCGTAGAAGGTTTGGCCATCCAGCATGCCGCCACAATGTTCGTCGATCAATTCCTGAATCGTGATACCAGCTGGTGCCAGTTTGACGCCAGGATTTTTCACGCGACCGGATACCGAGTACGAACGCAAACCTTTACGACCGTTACGGCCATGCGATGTAAACCAGTCACCGCCTTTTTCCAGAATGTCGCGTACCCAGTACAGGGTTTCAAAGTTGTGTTCCAGCGTAGGGCGGCCGAACAAACCAACTTGCGCCACATAAGGTGGACGCAGACGCGGCATACCGCGCTTGCCTTCGATTGATTCGATCATCGCGGATTCTTCACCGCAAATGTAAGCGCCAGCGCCGCGACGCAGGAAAATCTCAGGCATGTTTTCCATCGGTGGATTGGCTTTCAATTTCGCCAATTCCGCTTCCAACATGGTGCGGCAACCGTGGTATTCGTCACGCAGGTAAATATAGATAGTTTGGATATCGACAGCCCATGCTGCAATCAGCATGCCTTCGAGGAAACGATGCGGATCTTTTTCCAGATAGACGCGATCCTTGAAAGTACCTGGCTCGCCTTCATCGATGTTCACAGCCATCAGACGTGGGCCTTTTTCGCCACGCACGATGCGCCATTTGCGACCGGATGGGAAGCCTGCACCACCCAGACCACGCAAGCCGGAATCTTCCATCGTCTTGATGACGGATTCAACATCGCGTTCGCCGGAAATGCATTTCTTCAGCAGCGCGTAGCCGCCTTCGTTTTGATATGCGGAGAAGTCGGTGATGCTGCCTTCAGCCTGCACGATTTCTTTTTTCTCAACCGCAGCTTGTACTGCTTCGCATGTTGCGTTGATGATCGGATTTTGACCAACAACAGCGACTGGAGCTTGTTCGCAACGACCAACGCAAGGTGCTGCAATCACGCGCACTTCTTTACCCAAAAGCTTAGGCAACTTAGCCAGCATATCTTTCGCGCCAGCCATTTCACACGACAAGCCGTCACATACGCGAACGGTCAATGCTTGCGGTGCAATGCCACCTTCTTTAACGATATCGAAGTGATGATAGAAGCTCGCCACTTCATACACTTCTGTTTGTGCCAAGCGCATTTCTTGCGCCAGCGCAGCCAGATGGCTGGAAGCCAGATGACCGAATTTATCTTGAATTTTATGCAGATGTTCAATCAGCAGATCAGCTTGACGTGATTCGTCGCCCAGCAACGCGCGCACTTCAGCCAATGCAGCAGGGTCAACCCGGCGGCCTTTTGGCGCCTGACGCTTGCGCTCCTTTGTGTTGACTACTTCTTGCACTGCAATTGGAATGACTTTGTGGTTCATGATTGTTCCTAATCAGCTTAAATACCCTGACAGTTATCAGGGTCTTCTCATCGTGTCGTTCTATGTCTTATTGCGCTTTATCCTGCATCGCGGACGCCCGTCTTTCTACATCAGACCGTTCGACTTCCACTATCTTTGCTGCACTTACTGCTTGGCTTACGTATCAATTAATTCCCGGGAAACCACATATATGCTTTTTTTAGCATATAAAGACCCTTTTCAGATGGCCGTATCTTATCGATGCGCCCCCACCTCCAGCATTGACCAAGGTCAATTTTCCACATGATCTTTAGTACATATGCCCTTGCTACAGGCAAAAACAATAGAAAAATCAGCCTTCTGCTCGCATTTTTGCCGTAAAAGGAATCATTCTCATTTGAATGAACTGTTTAGCGTACTTTCGTCATGCTATCCCAAAATAAAATGGCTCGCTCCAAAGTACCTCATTTTACCGGCTGAAATAAGCATATATCAATTACTCCATTGCACTCGCTATACGCTGCACATTGCATATACAAACGCGAATACCGTCGGCCAATAAAAAAAGCCCCTCCCGTTAGGGAGAGGCTTCTTTGCAGCGAAGGTCTGCTTACAGACCGCTAACTGTGTAATTACGAAATAACTTTTTCTGCGCGCAAAGCTGCGATGTCTTCCGCGCTGTAACCGAGTTGACCCAGAACTTCTTCTGTGTGCTCACCCAGCAATGGCGAACGTGTCACATCAGTTGGGCTGTCCGACAATTTGATCGGGTTACCGACTGTCAGATATTTGCCGCGTACTGGATGATCCACTTCAACGATGGTGCCGGTTTCACGCAACGACGGTTCTTCAGCGATTTCCTTCATCGACAAGATCGGACCACAAGGGATGTCGAACTTGTTGAGGATATCCATAGCTTCGAACTTGGTCATGGTCTTGGTCCACTCTTCCACTGTTGCGAAGATGTTTTTCAAGTGTGGCAAGCGCGATGCTGGCGTTGCGTATGCTGGATCCGTCAGCCACTCTTCTTTACCGATCACTTTGCAGATCGGCGCCCATACTGCACCTTGAGCGATGAAGTAGATGTAAGCGTTAGGATCGGTTTCCCAACCTTTACATTTCAGAATCGAACCAGGTTGACCGCCACCCGACGCATTACCTGCGCGTGGTACGGAATCACCGAACGGAGTATCCGGATATTGCGGATACTCTTTCATGGTGCCGGTACGTTCCAGACGCTGTTGATCGCGCAGCTTCACTCGGCACAGATTCAACACGGCATCCTGCATAGGCGCCAACACTTTTTGACCGCGGCCAGTTGAGTGACGTTGCAACAATGCCGCCAAGATACCCAGCGCCAAATGCAAACCTGTACCACTGTCGCCGATTTGCGCGCCGGTGACCATTGGTGGGCCGTCGTCGAAACCAGTAGTCGAAGCAGAACCGCCTGCGCATTGCGCAACGTTTTCATACACTTTGCAGTGTTCGTATGGACCAGGACCAAAACCTTTGACCGATGCGACGATCATTTTTGGGTTGAGTTCGTTGATACGTTCCCATGTGAAACCCATACGATCCAGCGCGCCAGGTGCGAAGTTCTCTACCAATACGTCGCATTCCTTGATCAGTGTTTCGAGAACAGCTTTCCCTTTTGGGTTTTTTGTATCGAGTGTGATCGAACGCTTGTTATGGTTGAGCATCGTGAAATAGAGGCTGTCTGCCTCAGGGATGTCACGCAATTGACCACGTGTAGCATCGCCTTCGCCAGCACGTTCAACCTTGATAACATCTGCACCAAACCATGCCAGTAACTGGGTACATGTCGGGCCTGATTGCACGTGTGTGAAATCAAGAATGCGATAGCCGCTTAATGCCTTACTCATCAACTACTCCTATCTTTTACAAAAAAACGCGAACAGGTCATCCCCACTCGCGCAGTACTTAGCTAATAAAAATTATTTATACATGGTTTGCGCCATCGTACCTGGTGCGTAGACCGCGGGATCGACCCAGATATTGATGACTGCAGATTTACGTGTTTTCTGTACTGACTCGCGAGCACGCTGTAGCGCGCCTGCGATGCGTGATGGGTCGCGCACTTCCTCACCATAACCGCCCAACATTTCAGCAAACCGACTGTACGGGATATCGGACAGCAGGTTACCAACATTACCGCGCTCTTCACCGTACTTTGCCAATTGGCCGTAACGGATTTGATTCATGGCCGAGTTGTTCCCGACCACCGCGATAAATGGGACATTGAAGCGATTCGCTGTTTCAATATCGAACGAGGTCATTGAGAATGCGCCATCACCGTAATAGCACAATACCTCTTTTTCCGGATTGGCCAAACCGGCTGCAATTGCGAAGCCGGTACCAACCCCCAAGCTGCCTAAGGCGCCTGGATCCATCCATTGCCCCGGATTACGTGGACGAACCGCTTGTGCCGAGATCGTCACGACATCACCACCATCACCGATGTAGATAGTGTCTTCGCCGAGGAATTCATTGATTTCATATGCAACGCGATATGGATGTATTGGCGAGCTGTTCGATTTGAACAGCGGCATCAATTTCTCCGTTGCGACAACTTCTGCTGCCTGCAAGGCCTTCATCCATACTTTGCGTTTTGCTTGCGCCGATTTGTCGATACGACCCGATGCTGCCTCCAGCGTTGCCGCGAGGATTGCACCCGGATCGCCAACCAAACCCAAATTGACATCGCGATTTTTACCGACCGTACGATAGTCTTGATCGATCTGAACGATCTTCGCATTTTGACTCAAGCGTTTGCCGTAGCCCATGCGGAAATCAAAAGGTGTACCGACGATCACGATGACATCAGCCTTGTCGAAACCTTCACGACGCGTACGATCAAAGTGATGTGCATCACCCGGCGGCAAGATGCCGCGCGCCGCGCCATTAAAGTAAGCTGGAATATCCAGCATGCGCACCAGAGCAACAGCTTCTTTGTGTCCGCGCGTAGTCCAGACTTGATTGCCGAACAAAATAACCGGGCGTTCTGCATGCAACAGCAAATCTGCCAGCTTTTCAATGTCGAGCGGATCACCTATCGATTTAACTGACGCACGGTAGCTACTAGGCGCAGGAATCACGGCACGACTCACATCGATTTCGCGATCAAGTACGTCACGCGGAATTTCCAGATACGAAGGACCGCATGCACCAGCGAACGCTGCACGTATCGCCATGGACACCATGTCTGCTATCCGCTCGGTGGAACGCACACCTTCAGAAAACTTGGTGATGGGACGCATCATTTCTGTATGCGGCAAGTCCTGTAAGGAACCCATCATGTGCTGGGTGATGCCACCTTGACCACCGATGTGCAACACCGGACTCTCCGAACGGAAAGCGGTGGCAATACCAGTCATGGCATTAGTGCAGCCAGGTCCTGCCGTGGTGACAACAACGCCGAGCTTGCCAGTTTGACGGGCATAGCCGTCTGCGGCATGCGCGGCAACTTGCTCATGACGGAAATCAACTATGCGTATGCCTTCATCCACGCAACCATCGTAGATGTCGATAATGTGACCGCCGCATAGCGTAAAGATGGTATCAACGCCCTCATTCTTCAGTGCACGCGCAACCAAATGACCACCCGAAATGATGCCGCTATCGCGGCTCTTCACTTTGAGGGTGTCATCTGCTGTCGTGGTCGACGGATACGCCGTTACTGAAGACATGATTTTCCTGTTAAGCCGGCCATGAAAGTCATACTCGTTCACGGCCGTGCTGTTTACTTACTTCTTACGGTAAGGCATCTTTAAAAAACATGTATAGGTTTTTAGAGATACCCTTCAGCCTGCGCATTCACTATAGCTAATACGAGTGGCCGTATCATATCGATCTGCCTGCGCTTCCATCATTGACCCCGGTCAATTTTCATCGCATGATATTCGGCCTGCGCACCCTTCTCTGTTTTGCCTATTTTTCCCTCTTAAATAAGGCCATCACAGCAACTACTCTTATTACCTTCCATCGTGCTTTTTTAACACTGATTTATCGTTGAAATTTTGCAGCGCACTAGCCATGTAAGAACACTGAGTATCGATGCGAGCTTAGATAAAATTCCGCATTGCAGCATAATTTATCGTCAGCCAATTCATCCTCAACCATGCTCGCTCAAGCAAACAAGTACTATATCAGCTAACGATTACACACCCAGAAGTGCCATCTTGCGCAGTGCCTTCGCATGGCACAGACGAAAAAAAACGGCGCCCAAACTGGGCGCCGTTTTTACAAGCTAAAAGCTAGTTTAAGAAATTCTTAAACTGCTTTAGCAGCGTGCAATGCAGCGATCTGCTCTTTCGAATAACCCAATTGAGCCAGAACTTCATCAGTGTGCTCACCCAACAATGGCGAACCAACGATTTCTGGTTTCATATCGGAGAATTTGATTGGGCTACCAACTGTCAGGTATTTTTCGCCACGATCTTTGTGCTCAACTTCAACGATCGAACCGCTTTCGCGCAACGATACGTCGTTAGCCAATTCTTTCATCGACAGAACTGGTGCGCATGGGATGTCGTACTTACGCAGAATGTCGACAGCTTCGAACTTGGTTTTGTCTTTGAGCCATTCTTCGATAGTTGCGAAGATGTCAAAAATCTTGTCTTGACGCGCTTCTGCTGTTTTGTATGCAGGATCGTCAACCCATTCTTCTTTACCCAATGCTTTACAGATTGGCGCCCAAGCATGACCCTGGATTGTGAAGTAGATGTAAGCGTTAGGATCGGTTTCCCAGCCTTTACATTTCAGAACCCAACCTGGCTGACCGCCACCACCAGCGTTACCGCCACGTGGTACTACGTCAGTGAATTTGCCGTGCGGGTATTGTGGGTACTCTTCCAAGTAGCCGATTTTGTCCAGACGTTGTTGATCGCGCAGTTTAACGCGGCACAGGTTCAGAACAGCATCTTGCATCGATACCGCAACTTTTTGACCTTTACCGGATTTTTGACGGCCCATCAGAGCTGTCAAGATACCGATTGCCAAGTGCATACCGGTGTTGGAGTCACCCAAAGCAGCTGCCGAAACAGTTGGTGGGCCGTCCCAGAAACCAGTGGTCGAAGCAGCGCCGCCAGCACATTGAGCCACGTTTTCGTAGACTTTCAAGTCTTCGTAGTGGTGACCATCGCTGAAGCCTTTAACTGACGCCAAGATCATGCCTGGATTCAATTCTTGAACACGTTCCCAGGAGAAACCCATACGATCCAAAGCGCCTGGGCCAAAGTTTTCGACCATAACGTCGGATTCTTTGATCAGTTTTTCCAGAACTTCTTTACCTTCTTGAGTTTTTGTATCCAAGGTCAGCGAACGCTTGTTGCTGTTCAGCATCGTGAAGTACAAAGCATCTTTGCCTGGGATATCGCGCAATTGTGAGCGAGTTACGTCGCCGGAACCTGGACGCTCAACTTTGATAACGTCAGCACCGAACCAAGCCAACAGCTGCGTACATGCTGGACCAGCTTGTACGTGGGTGAAGTCGATGATCTTAACGCCTGCTAATGGTAATGTTTGACTCATGATTGGTAGATTTCCTTATCAATCGTTTAACTTGACTCCTGAAATCAGACTACTTTCAGGAAGTGAAAAACCACTCAGAGAGTTCTGAGTGGAATCGCGCCATTTACATGGCTTTAATCCAATACTACTTGGAGTTCTTAACCTTCTAGTCTAGTGCCGCACCACAAACAGTGTCAAGTTGCGGCACAGTCAACACTTCGCTAACTGTGCCACGTAATGACCATGGTTTGCACCTTGGCCCTACCTAGTTATTACTTCTTCTTACCGATCGTCGAAACGATGTTCAAGTTACCGATACGGCCGGATTCAACACCAGCTGCTGGATCGATGATCGCGTCGATGATGGTTGGCTTGCCCGATTTCAGGGAAGCTTCCAAAGCTTTAGCCAGTTGTTCTGGAGTTTCAGCACGAACGCCTTCGCCACCCAGAGCGACACTGAACATATCGTACTTGGTGTTCGGGTTGAACAACATGCACGAGAATTGGTGTTCTGGGTTTGCTTCGTCACCGCGGTAGATACCGCCGTTGTTCATGATGATGACGGTTACTGGCAAGTTGTAACGGGTGATTGTTTCGTATTCCATTGCGCTGAAACCGAATGCGCTATCGCCGCAAATTGCAACGACTGGCTTGCCGGTTTCAACAGCAGCTGCAACAGCCGAACCCATACCGATACCCATTACGCCCCATGTACCTGTATCAACGCGTTTGCGTGGCAAGTATTGATCGATGACCATACGTGCGTTATCGAGGGTGTTTGCACCTTCGTTAACCAGGGTGATGTCTGGGTAGTTTTTCAACACGTCACGGATTGCGCCGAGCGAGTTGAAGTAGTTCATGACTGGAGTAGCTGTGCTCAGTTTGGTAGCCAATTTAGCTTTGGTGCCGGTAGCACGTTCAGCAATAGCGTTCATCCATTCTGTTGGCTTAGCAGCACCTTTCAGGCCAGCGCGCAATGCGTTGACGCAAGATTGAACGTCGCCAACCAGTGGTGCAGCGATAGGGACGTTGCTGTCCATTTCGTTAGCTTGGATGTCGATCTGCACGAATTGTTTCGAGCCGCCCCATGTTTTGCCTTTACCGTGCGACAACAACCAGTTCAGACGAGCACCGATCAACACTACAACGTCGGACTCTTGCAGAACCATCGAACGTGCAGCAGCAGCACATTGTGGATGTGTATCGGAAACCAAGCCTTTAGCCATCGACATAGGCGTGAAAGGAATACCTGTTTCTTCGATCAGTGCTTTGATGTCTGCGTCGCATTGTGCGTAAGCAGCACCTTTACCGAGCAAGATCAATGGCTTTTTAGCGCCTTTGATCAATGCAACAGCGCGTGCAACAGCGTCTGGACCTGGGATCTGTGCTGGAGCTGGATCAACTGGAACGAACAGAGTTTTCGCGCCTTCTTCTGCGCTCATGGTGGTGCTGAACAGACGTGCTGGGATATCCAGATACACGCCGCCTGGACGACCGGACAATGCTGTACGGATAGCGCGGACAACTGCTACGCCGATATCTTCAGTACGGTTGATACGGAACGAAGCTTTGCAATGTGGACGAGCGATGTTCAACTGATCCATTTCTTCGTAGTCGCCTTGTTGCAGATCGACGATTTCACGTTCCGAAGAACCGGAAATCAGAATCATTGGGAAGCAGTTGGTGGTGGCGTTAGCCAGTGCGGTCAAACCGTTCAAGAAGCCAGGTGCGGAAACAGTCACGCAAACGCCTGGTTTTTTGGTCAAGTAACCAGCAACCGATGCTGCGTAACCTGCATTTTGCTCGTTACGGAAGCTGAAGAACTTGTTACCACGTGCTTGCCACATACGGCCGATTTCGGTAACAGGAATGCCGAGAAGACCATAAATGTTGGTGATGCCGTTCATTTCCAAGGCTTCCATCAGGAGGTGGAAGCCGTCTGTCAGCTCTACGCCTTCTGCTACTGCCTGAATGTCGTTTTTCATAATGAATATCTCTTCGGTTGATTTCGATAAAGGTTAGGCAACGTTGCCTAATCCCATGGTTGCCGCGCTTTTGTCGGCCATTCTTACTTGCAAGGCACCTCTAAAAATCAGATCGGTTGATTTTTAGAGATACCCTTTAGTTATGCTTTTACGCATACACTATCCAAGTGGGCGTATCATATCGATCTGCCCTCGCTTCGATCATTGACCCCGGTCAATTTTCATCGCATGATATCGGCCCCGACCACCCTTCTTTCTTTTATATCTACATATCTTGTAAATGCCGACTGTTGATAACCATCCAGAACGAAATGTCATTCGCGTCCAACTCAGACAAAATCTTGTCTTAAAAGACATGACTGATAGCGAATGGGCCGAACTGGAGTCGCATTTACTCGTCGTGGACTGTCCAAAAGGTGACTTCCTGCTGCATCAGGGTGTACATGAAATGGAGCAATATTTCATCCTTGACGGCATATTGAAGCGCGTTGTTACTAATCAGCAAGCCAAGGAAATGATTCTGCGCTTTGCCGATGAACGCAATATGGAAACCAGTTACGCCGCATGGCGACTGAAAACACCCACTCCTTACAGCATCATCTGCGTCACAAAAGCGCGCGTCGTTAAGTTGCCTTTGCTGCAATGGATCGCATTCATCGATAAACATGAACATGTCAAACAAGCATTTGAGTTAGACGTCATGCATTTGATGAGTGAAATCATGGCACATACGATTACTTTGCATTTGCTTGATGCACCTGGTCGCGTACAACGCTTTACCCGCAAACATCCAGAACTCTTCGATCGCATCCCGAAGAAGGAACTCGCCTCCTACCTTAATTTATCGCCAGAAACACTGAGCCGGCTAAAACATCAAGGAAAAATCTGACCTCCTAGTAAGTGAGGCCAGATTTTCAAAAAACTAGTATTTGCCCGAAGAATACAGTTTTGAATTAACCATCAAGCGCACTTGATTGTCGACACTGACAACACCCTGCACACCAGCGGCAACTTTCTCTGCAGCAGCATGCTCATCGGAATGCAGGACCAAGCCACTCAACACGACATGACCGCGATTTGCTTCAATCGTAATCTTGACATCGCGACTGGCCGGCGCACTCTTTAATGCAGCACGCACATGCGCCTCTAGCGTCATATTCTCAAGCACTGCTTGCGATGCTTTTGTTTCCTTGAATTCTGGACGCCCTACCAAATTCATAATTTGCGCTGCGCAACTTTCAACTGATAAACGATCAGTATTCAGTACCAGATCGTAGAGCACCGGATCTCCCCACGTTACTCCAAATTGCTGATGCATGCGTGTGGCATGAGCGGCATCACTACGACGAATTTCCGCTTCTGCAAAATCTGCATCATCTGTTTCCAAATGTGCCATCAGCCATGCAACTCGATTTTTCATTGAACGTGTAATACGAACCGTCACTACATGTGGCACCGCATGCAGCAGGCAAGTTGCACCCCAACCGCGCAAGACGACATTCCCTTTGTTGGCCAACTCGAATACTTCTTCCGCTGTATATAAGGCGATACCTTCTTCATCTGCAGTAAGACGATCGACAAAACCTGCTTTGCCCTCACGCAAACGACGAATCACGCTTTTGCTTATATCCATCTTTTCTGCAAGATGATCGATCACTTCATGGCGCATCACTGCGAGATTCTGTGTTTGCGCAAGATGCATTGCGACATCTTTGGCAAGCGAGCCCATTTCTTGCGTCATTGCGATCACTGGCATAGCTATCTCCTTAGTTATGGTTCTCGGTACATACACGACAAATCAATAAACGATTCAACTGAAGCTGATTACTCTGATCAAGCAGAGTAACCATACCATCAAAATTTGGCTCCAAAAACAACGATGCCCCACGTGGCTATTCACCGCGTGGGGCACACTAGATCAGATTAGCTTGAAAGCTGAATCATTCAACATCCCGTTTTGCAGGATGCCGGATCAAAGATATTACAAAGGTCTATCAATCTACTGGACGCTCATCAGCAAACTCGTCAACTTTTGGTGGACGAACTTTTGCGATCAGACGCGAGATCAGTGGCCAGAACAACATGAGCAACGCCAGGCCAGTGATGCTACCAACCAGTGGATTCGAGAACATGACAGACACTTCGCCTTGCGATGTCAACATCGCTTGACGGAATGAATCTTCTGCCTTGTCGCCCAGCACCAGTGCCAGAACCATAGGAGCCAATGGGTAATCGAGTTTCTTGAACAGATAACCGATCACACCAAACACCACCATCAACCAGATATCAAACATCGCGTTGTGAACGGTGTAAGCACCGATCGCGCAAATCACGATAATCACTGGTGCAATGATCGAGAATGGAATACGCAGAATCGAAGCAAACAGTGGAACTGTGGTCAAGACAACCAACAGGCCAACCAAGTTACCCAGATACATACTAGCGATCAAGCCCCAAACGAAGTCTTTTTGCTCAACGAAGAGCAATGGACCAGGTTGCAGACCCCAGATCAACAAACCGCCGAGCAACACAGCCGCTGTTGGCGAACCTGGGATACCCAGAGCCAGCATAGGCAACAATGCAGCTGTACCAGCAGCATGCGCAGCAGTTTCAGGAGCAACAACACCTTCGAGTTCACCGGTACCGAACTTCGAACCGTTTTTCGACATTTTCTTGGCCAAACCGTAAGCCATGAAAGATGCTGGAGTTGCACCACCTGGTGTGACACCCATCCAGATACCAACCAGCGAGCTGCGAACCGAAGTTACCCAGTACTTAGGCAATTTTTTCCAGGTTTGGAAAACGATTTTTGGATCGATCTTCGCTGACTTACCGGAGAATGCCAAGCCTTCTTCCATCGACAACAGGATTTCGCCGATACCGAACAAACCGATAACTGCAATCAGGAAGTCGAAACCACGCATGAACTCTTCGAAACCGAAGGTCAAACGCAATTGGCCTGTAACCGTATCCATACCGACTGCCGCCAGTGCAAAACCGAGTGCCATCGAAGCCAGAATTTTGAACGGCGAGCCTTTACCCATACCGACAAAACTACAGAAGGTCAGCAGATAAACCGAGAAGAATTCCGGAGGACCGAAACGCAACGCGAATTTAGCAACCAACGGTGCCATAAAGGTAATCATGACAACCGCAACGAACGCACCGATGAATGACGATGTAAATGCACCTGTCAGTGCTTCACCCGCATTCCCTTTTTGCGCCATCGGGTATCCGTCGAACGTCGTTGCGACGGACCACGGCTCACCGGGAATGTTGAACAGAATCGACGTAATCGCACCGCCGAACAACGCTCCCCAGTAGATACAAGACAACATGATAATTGCAGATGTCGGAGACATCGAGAAGGTCAACGGCAACAGAATAGCTACGCCATTCGCGCCACCCAAACCAGGCAATACGCCAATCAACACACCCAACACAATGCCGATTACCATCAGCAAAAAGTTCATGGGCGTCAGAATGACAGCAAACCCGTGAAATAATGAATTAATTTCTTCCATTTTACTTATTACTCCTTGAATTCCAATCTAACTCGATAGCAAGCACATCGATGTAATCGACACGCACAAGCTCTAGTAACCGAGGAAGCTCAAAAGATCTATCGACCCTTTGTACAGGGGCACTTTGAACCACACCTCAAACATCAGGAAGAAGACGACATTGACGCTGACCGCAGCAATGACCGCTTTTACTGGTGAGAACTTACCGAGGAAGACCATGAACAATGCGATATAGACGGCAGAGGAAACATAGATACCGAAGACTTGAATGGCACCAACATAGATGATTGCCGGGATCAAGACTTGCAGCACGCGCTTCAACTGTTCGCCATCGACAAACACTTCCGTGTTTTTTTCTTTGCCAAACAAGGATTGATAAAGAGTGCCTATACCCGATATACAAATAACGATACCGATATAAAACGGGAAGTAACCTGAGCCTGGGCCATCGGTCGTCCAACCGGCGCCCAATTCCCAGCTCGTAATAGTGACAGTAATACCCAGCAACAGCAGCAGAGCAGCGACAACTGCCTCGACAACATAAGTGGCCACGCCAGTGCGAACGCCACCGCTGGATTCTGAATTCTGATCCATGAGGAATGCTCCTGAAAATTTTTACAATGATGTTGGGACAGGCGAGCAGAAGCCAGCACTACCATTAGCCGGTAGCGCTGCCTGCTGCTACTTATTGCCTATATCCCGATGTTGATTACTTCTTCGCCATGAAGCCAGCTTCTTGCATCAGAGTAGCGTGTTGCTTCTCTGCTGCTTCCAGCCAGACTTTGAAGTCGTTACCAGTTTTGAAGGTCGTGTTGAACGCACCTTTTTCCATATAGTCTTTCCATTCAGGTGTTTCACGCACCTTCTTGAAGAGGTCAACATAGAATGCCAGTTGATCAGGTGTTACACCTGCTGGCATAAAGATACCGCGCAACATGGTGTAGTCGGTAGGGATACCGGCTTCTTTACATGTTGGGATGTCGTTCCACGATTGAGTATCGGTAACCTTGGTTTTGTATGGCATACGATCATGATCGAATACGCATTGCGCTTTCAACTTGCCTGCGCGCCATTGCGAAACTGCTTCGATAGGATTGTTAACCGTTGATTGCAAGTGATTACCAACCAATTGCACTGCAACTTCACCACCGCCTTTGAATGGGATGTAGATGAACTTGGTGCCAGTTGCTTTTTCCAGGCCAACAGTAATGATTTGATCTTCCTGTTTGGAACCTGTGCCGCCCATTTTGAATTTGTTAGGACCAGCTGCTTTTACCGCATCGATATATTCTTTTGCGGATTTGTATGGTTGTTCTGCATTCGTCCACAGAACAAATTGATCCAGTGCCAACATCGCAACTGGGGTCATGTCACGCCAGTTGAACGGGACACCAGTTGCCATAGGTGTTGTGAACAGATTCGACAAAGTGATGATGATTTTGTGTGGATCACCTTTGTCGTTTTTGATGCCGAGGAAACCTTCAGCACCAGCGCCACCCGATTTATTAACAACAATCAGTGGTTCTTTCATCAATTTGTTTTTGATGATCACGCCTTGAATCAGACGTGCCATTTGATCAGCGCCACCGCCTGTACCGGCAGGGACTACAAATTCGACTGGTTTGGTTGGTTCCCAAGCGGCGAACGCTGGGGTTGCAGCAAGAGCTACTGCAGCAAATGCACCGGCAGTTGCCATTGCCATGCCGCTTTTCGAATGCGAAATGAATTCCTTGATCATTGCTTGTCTCCTGTTAATAATAATTTTAACTACTGTGCTACTTGCCGTTTCAAGGTGCCTTGTGAGCACAAGCACCGCACGGCTGACGATGCTTACATACTTGAAATTGTTTTAATTTTTCAAAGATAGTGTGGCCTTTCTTCGAAAAATCTCTTGACCTGAGTCAAGTTTTCAGGACTACGACCATGTTGGACGCGTCACTTGCTATTGTTCTGAGCCACTCTTTCGAGTAATCGAAATGCGCCTAAGGTCTCCATTTACCCTATTTGCAAATCAACGAATGCCATTCGAAGTGCCTGTTTTATTGCGGCTATCATCTAACGACTTTTCTTTACTCAGATACACAGCATTTATATTTTATGTATCTACTTGCTTTACGGAATCGAATCCCGCTTTACATCAGTGTGCCATTCTTAAGAAACAAAGTGGGAAAAAATTTTACTACGTATTTATACGTAGTCGCGCCATTCAAATATTTTTAATCACAAAACAAAAATCGAATAACAAACTTTGATTCTCTTTAAATGATCACACTAGATAATCTGATTTTGCGAGAGCTGCTGAACGCTTTCCTTGATGAAGGTTAAGAATTAACATTATTTACATCAATCACAACAAGATCAACGCACGCTAATCGCTAATTGTTCATCGATTTATATTTAGCCGCGCACCATAATCACGCATCACCGATGCATTAAAAAAGCCCATGAAGACTTTTAAATCTTCATGGGCTCATCATGCTTCAGACTGCAATACCGCTGAATTAAGCGACTTTTTGCAGTTTGACCTGCCCAGTCTCTTCATTCATGGTCTTTGCCAGCAATTTGACCAATGCGAACACTGTATCAATGTGCGGTGTCGGTGTTTCTGTCAAACGACCGAGTTCTGCAACTGAACCTACCAATGCATCGATTTCAGGATCACGGCCGGCTTCGACGTCTTGCAGCATCGATGTTTTGTGCTTGCCTACTTTTTCAGCACCAGCGATACGCTTTTCGAGCGTGACGCGGAATTCGATGCCGAGTTTGTGTGCAATAGTTTGCGCTTCAGTCATCATCGCAGCAGCAAGTTCACGTGACAGTGGGAACTGGCAGATGTCTTGCAGAGTCGAGTGCGACAACGCGCTGATTGGATTGAAAGTCAGATTGCCCCACAACTTGAGCCAGATTTCCGAACGGATGTTATCCAGCACTGGCGATTTGAAGC
This sequence comes from Pseudomonadota bacterium, assembly GCA_040390795.1. GTDB lineage: Bacteria > Pseudomonadota > Gammaproteobacteria > Burkholderiales > Burkholderiaceae_D > Oxalicibacterium. The sequence continues at coordinate 156,760 of JAZJXV010000024.1, forward strand.
CAGCATTGGTGAAGCATTCCGAAACGCGGGTTGCACGTTCGCTGATCGAACCATCGAGTTCACCGATAGGGAAACGATCACCTTCAATGTGCTTGATCACGCCTGGAGCAATCAGTTCCGATGCTGGGTACACAACGCAACCGAGTACGCGGTCAGCAGGAATCTTGGAAGTGATCTTACCTGTTGGGTCAACGCTTTCTACGCGTGTCCCTGCCAGCTTGCCGCCATGCTTGTGGAAGTACCAGAATGGAATACCGTTTTGCATCGTAACGATGACGGTGTCTGGTCCGATCAGTTTTGGCAAATCATCAGCGATCGCTTCGAGTTGATGCGCCTTCATTGCCAGAACGATGATGTCTTGATGACCAGCTTCGTCGTAGTTGTTGGTTGCTTTGACGTTAGATGCGATGTGTTCTGAACCGTCGTGCATGATCAGCTTGGCGCCGTTCTTGCGGATGGTTTCCAGATTCGCGCCACGGACGATGAAAGTTACATCTTCACCGGCCAATGCCAACTTAACGCCAACATAACCGCCGATGGCACCTGCTCCAATAATTGCAATTTTCATACTCTAGACCTCGCCACTATTATTTAAAATCATTTGTGAGCTTGCCGATGCCAGCAATCTCAACTTCCACGACGCTACCTGGCTTCATCGAGCCGACACCTACCGAGGTGCCGCACAAGATGATGTCGCCTGGGAACAGCGTCATATCGGCGGAAATCATGCTTACCAATTGCTGCGTGGAGAAACGCATATCGCTAATTGGATAGTTTTGACGAACATCGCCGTTCAGAACAGTTTTAACAACCAGTGTGGTTGGATCCAGATCGGTTGCAATTGTTGGGCCAAATGGGCAGAAGGTATCCAGACCTTTTGCACGCACCCATTGTGCAAACGATTCATCGCGATTCAAGATGGTCGCAACGGTAACGTCGTTTGCTACGGTGTAGCCGAATACATAATCCATCGCATCCGCTTCGGATACTGCCTTGGCAGTTTTGCCGATGACGATACCGAGTTCACCTTCAAAGACGACTTTGTCATCTGTTGGCGGCTTCTGGATGGTTTCACCTGGGTTCAGATAAGAATTTGGTGCCTTGATCAGGTACAGCGGCTCTTTCGGATCTGCCAGATTCAATTTCTTCGCCAATTCGTGGAAGTTGTTCCACATAGCGATGATTTTGGTTGGCTGCGCCGGCATCAACACTTTGACGTCGTTGATATTCAACACCGTATCAGTCTTGACTGGATTAGCGAACATATCGCCGGTATGGACTTGAATGTTATCGCCTTCAAGCGTACCGAATTGTGTGTTACCTGCGTGACTAAAGCGTACCCAACGTTGTGACATTTTTTACTCTCTCAAGATTTAAAAACTTGTACTGTTACTTCAAGGCAGACCTGCGCGAACTTGCGCTCTAGCGCGGTCACATCCCGGCGTGCGCAATAGGCGCACATGCATGTAGTAACTATCTCTACAGAAAACACCGTGTATTTCCTGTAGAGATAACACTCCCCATGCATGGGGAGTGTCGGAACTTCTTATTACAGAACCGATTTCAGCAAACGGCCCATTTCAGCTGGATTGCGTGTGACTTTGATACCGCACGCTTCCATCACTGCCAATTTCTCTTGCGCTGTACCTTTGCCACCAGAGATGATCGCACCGGCGTGGCCCATGCGTTTGCCTTCTGGTGCAGTAACGCCAGCGATGAAACCGATAACTGGTTTCTTCATGTTGTCTTTGATCCAGCGTGCGCAGGTTTCTTCTGCATCGCCGCCGATTTCGCCAACCATGATGACTGCATCGGTATCAGGATCGTCATTGAACATGCGCAGCACGTCGATGTGCTTCAAGCCGCTGACTGGATCGCCGCCGATACCAACCACGGTCGATTGACCGAGGCCGAATTCAGCCAATTGACCAGCTGCTTCATAAGTCAAAGTACCCGAGCGCGAAACGACGCCGATGCGGCCTTTCTTGTGGATGTGGCCTGGCATGATGCCGATCTTGATTTCGTCTGGCGTAATCAAGCCTGGGCAGTTCGGTCCGAGCAGCAAGGTTTTTTTGCCTTCCATGCGTGCTTTGGTACGAATCATGTCGCGCACTGGAATGCCTTCAGTGATGCAAATCACCAGATCGATACCAGCATCAACTGCTTCGTCGATTGCTGCGGCAGCGAACGGAGGCGGAACGTAAATAACCGAAACGGTTGCGCCTGTTTCTGCTTTCGCTTCAGCGACGGATGCGTAAATAGGTACGCCTTCAAACGATTCGCCAGGTTTCTTTGGGTTCACGCCAGCAACGAAACAGTTTTTACCGTTTGCGTATTCGATACACATTCTGGTGTGGAACTGACCGGTTTTGCCGGTGATGCCTTGGGTGATAACTTTAGTATCTTTATTGATCAGGATTGACATGCTTATTTCCCCTGTGCTGCGTTGACGACTTTTTCAGCCGCTTCAGCCATGTTGTTTGCAGTGATGATCGGAAGACCTGACTCAGCCAGAATCTTCTTGCCCAATTCTTCGTTGGTGCCCGCCATGCGAACAACCAGTGGAACTGTCAGATCAACCTGTTTCGCTGCTGCGATCACGCCTTGTGCGATCACGTCGCACTTCATGATGCCGCCGAAGATGTTGACCAGAATCGCTTTGATGTCTGGGTTCTTCAACATAATCTTGAATGCTTCAGTAACTTTCTCAGTCGTAGCACCACCGCCTACGTCGAGGAAGTTGGCTGGCGAACCGCCGTACAATTTGATGACGTCCATCGTTGCCATTGCCAAACCTGCGCCGTTAACCAGGCAACCAATGTTGCCGTCGAGCGAGATGTAGGTCAGGTCGAATTTCGATGCTTCGATTTCAGCTGGATCTTCTTCGTCCAGATCGCGCATTTCAACGATTTCTGGATGACGATACATTGCGTTCGAATCGAAATTGAATTTCGCGTCGAGTGCAACGATACGGTCGTCGCCGGTAACGATCAATGGATTGATCTCAGCCAACGATGCATCGGTTTCGTCGAATGCTTTGTACAAGCCTTGCATGAATGCGCGCGCTTGTGGAACCGATCCTTCAGGTACGCCGATTTTGCGGGCGATGTCATCAGCCTCGCTATCGAGCAAACCCTTGACTGGGTCAATGAATACCTTGTGGATTTTTTCAGGAGTGTGTTCAGCAACGTGTTCGATGTCCATGCCGCCTTCGCTGGATGCCATCAAGGCAACGCGTTGGCTACCACGATCAACCACCATACCGACGTACAGTTCTTTCTTGATGTCCGCGCCTTCTTCGATCAGCAGACGTTTTACCAAACGGCCTTCAGGACCGGTTTGGTGTGTTACCAGTGTCATGCCGAGAATGTCGTTCGCGTACTTGCGTACTTCGTCGAGCGATTTTGCAACTTTAACGCCGCCGCCTTTGCCGCGACCACCAGCGTGAATCTGTGCTTTAACAACCCAGACTTTGCCGCCGAGTTTTTCGGCAGCTTGTACAGCTTCATCTACTGAAAAACAGGGGAAACCTTTTGGTGTCGTAACACCGTACTTACGCAGTATTTCTTTTCCTTGATACTCGTGGATATTCATGATTGTCCTTATTGATAATCAATTTTTGGCAGCGAACCGCTACGATAATTTTACTTTGCTTAAATCCACGCAAAAACCGTTGATACTCCCAGCAAAAAAGCTGCTCATTTCAACCGTTGCAAAACCGAATAAAACGGTGACGTGGATTGTCCGAGAAGCGTATCTCGATATCCTTGACCACGGTTAAGATTCGATACTTGTCGCACCTTAATCAGCTGTACTTATGCAAAAAACGATTAAGAAATAGCGAACAAGCGAACAACATTTCGCATCAGATACAACTAAAGGGAGTGAGCTGCAAATTTGACGCGGCGCAACATCGAACCGATAGGTTGATGTACACAGTCAAATCGCCTAGCATCCACTGCGATTGCGGTCAGGTCATGACACAATCTACAAGGATGCCGTGCTCAAACGCCTACTTCACCCCGCTGAAATTCGGCCCAATTCACCGAGCGTGTTACGCGGGTTCCGGAGGCAGTCATGGTTTCATAGCAGCGTGCTTTGGCGGCTTGTATAGCTTCAATCAGGAAATCGGCTTCATACACTTTCAAAAGATGCGCTTGGCATGTATTTAAATAATGTTGAAGACGGTTACGTCCACCTGTTATGACGGTAAGATCATCGTCGGTGTTCGCATCCCAGTACCAGCTCAAGCCAAGTTCATAAAACGCCGCGTTATAGGCGTTACGATGCAAATCTGCTGCATCATCAGCATATTGATTCAACGCGACCTTGAGCATAGTAATTCTCCTGTATGTACTTTTGGTACTTATTTGGTGTTTTTTCAAACTTAAATGCATCTTAGGGGTAAAAAATGATTAGGAATAGTTAAAGTATTTGATCATAATGATTCCTTTTAGCTTATACATCGAGTACTACACCCTATGAAGAACGCAACACTCCGGCAACTGAAGGTTTTTGAGACCGTTGCCCGCCATTTGAGCTTCTCTCGTGCTGCGGAAGAGCTGCATTTGACGCAGCCGGCGGTTTCCACTCAGGTTAAAAAGCTGGAAGAGCATGCCGGGCTTGCCCTGTTCGAGCAACTAGGCAAGAAAATCTATCTGACGCCGGGCGGCGCGGAACTGTTGCATTACAGTCGCAGCATCATCCAGCAGTTCCAGGAAGCGGAAGATGCGATGACTCAATTCAAGGGCATCACCGGCGGCAAATTGAACGTGGCCGTGATCAGCGCAGGCGATTACTTCTTCCCGCGTCTGTTGGTTGAATTCGCGCGCAGTCATCAGGGTGTGACGCTGAATCTGTCTGTGCACAATCGCGAAGGTCTGTTGAATCAGATGACCAGCAATCTAACCGACATTGCGATTATGGTGCGCCCACCCACCGATATGGATACGATCAACGAGGCTTTTGCTCCTCACCCTTATGTGATCGTGGCAGCGCCTGACCATCCTCTGGTATCGCAAAAAAATATACCGATGAGTACGCTCATGCATGAACCCTTTGTCGTCCGTGAAAAAGGGTCGGATACCTGGCATTCGATGGAGGACGGATTTGGTGATCGCATCAACGACCTCAATATCGCGATGGAAATCCGCAGTACCGAGACCATCAAACAGGCGGTGATTGCAGGCATGGGTATCAGCTTCCTATCAGCGCACACCATCAGTCTGGAATTGCAGGCCGGCAGTCTGGCCGTATTGGATGTCGAAGGTTTCCCTGTCATGTTGAACTGGTATATCGTGCACCGGAAAAACAAACGCCTGCCGCCTGTCGCACAAGCGTTTAAAAACTTCCTGCTGACCGAAGGACCGGAATTGATCGAGCGCCTCATCCGTTATAGCCCAAGACCTGGACAGCAATTAAGTAATTTCCCCGTCAAGTCACTGCCGAAAAATAAAAAGTGATATAACGAATATGGCGTACCAAAATTGAAAAAGCCCGCTAGTCCAACAAGACTGGCGGGCTTTTTTATCGTATTAACTTGAACTTACACCTTCAAGATAATTTTACCGATGTGCGTGCTGCTTTCCATCAAGGCATGCGCTTGCGCTGCTTCTTCCAGCGGGAAAGTTTGATAGATCACTGGCTTGATCTTGCCAGCTTCAATCAAAGGCCAGACACGTTCACGTAACTGTTTCGCAATCGCCGCTTTGAATGCCACTGGACGCGGACGCAGAGTTGAACCGGTAATTGTCAAACGACGCAGCAGAATTTGGCCGAGGCTTACTTCCGCCTTGTTGCCACCCAACAGTGCGATAAAAACCAAGCGTCCATCATCGGCGAGGCAACGGATTTCACGCGGCACATAATCGCCACCTACCATATCGAGAATGACGTCCACGCCCTTGCCACCGGTAGCAGCCTTGACGATTTCAACAAAATCTTCGGTCTTGTAATTGATGCCACGTTCAGCGCCCATCACTTCACAGGCACGGGCTTTGTCATCGCTACCTGCAGTTGCGAAAACACGATGTCCGAGTGCCGTTGCGATTTGGATGGCCGTTACACCGATACCAGATGTTCCTCCCTGCACCAACAATGTTTCATCGCCGCTCAAACCGACGCGATCAAAGACGTTGCTCCATACGGTGAAGAAAGTTTCTGGCAAGGAAGCGGCTTCAACTGCATCCAGACCTTTTGGAATCGGCAAGCATTGCTCGATAGGTGCAGTGCAGTATTCAGCGTAACCACCGCCCTGTGCCAACGCACAAATCATGTCGCCGATTTTGAAATCACTACCAGTGAGATCGCCACCGACAATTTCACCAGCGACTTCCAGACCTGGCAAATCCGATGCACCCTTAGGGACAGGATAGTTACCAGTGCGTTGCAACACGTCAGGACGGTTGATACCTGCGGCGTGCACCTTGATCAGTACCTCGCCAGCCTTAGGTTCTGGCATCGGGCGCTCGCAGAGCTTCAATACATCTGGTGGGCCTGGCTGAGTAATCTCGATTGCGCGCATGGTAAATCCTTTAATGTGATGACGTTGAAGGCAGCAAGGATATTCGATAATCCATTTATCTGCCAATCAACTCAGCAATCTGCACAATTCCTGCACAGCACGCTCTTGTTCTTCTTACACCACGCGACCAGCCATCGGTGACGATGGGGAAGCTGCGAATTTACGGGCAATACGACCTGCCAGGTAGGCGTTGCGGCCGGCATCAATACCGAGTTTCATTGCATGCGCCATGCGGACTGGATCTTGCGCACCGGCAATCGCGGTATTCATCAAGACGCCATCGCAACCCAGTTCCATGGCAATCGCCGCATCTGAAGCAGTACCAACGCCTGCATCAACAATGACCGGGACTTTGCTTTGTTCGATGATGAGTGACAAATTCCACGGATTCAAGATACCCATGCCAGAGCCGATCAACGACGCCAACGGCATGATGGCGGCGCAACCGATGTCTTCCAACATACGGGCCTGGATAGGATCATCGCTGCAATAGACCATCACATCAAAACCATCCTTGACCAGGGTCTCGGCTGCTTTCAAAGTTTCAGGCATATTCGGGAATAGGGTCTTTTCATCGCCCAGTACTTCGAGTTTGCAGAGTTTGTGATCGCCGAGGATTTCACGACCAAGTTGCAGTGTGTACACAGCATCGGCTGCGTTATAACAACCGGCCGAGTTCGGCAACAAGGTGTATTCGGAAGGTGGCAAGACATCGAGCAAGCTCGGTGCATTCGGATCTTGCCCGATATTAACGCGACGTATCGCAACGGTAACGATTTGTGCACCGCTCGCTTCGCTGGCAGCGCGTGTTTGTTCGAGGTCTTTGTATTTACCGCTGCCAACCAGAAGGCGGGAACGATAGGTGGTACCGGCGATCGTCAGTTGGTCGTCAGGGAAAGTCGAGATAGTCATGAATAGTCCTGTTTCTTTGATATACAAAATAAATACGCAACAAACATACAAGGCAGCTCGTGGCTGCCTTGTATTTACTTCAGTGATCAACCACCGCCAATTGCACGTACAACATCAACGCGATCAGCTGCTTGCAACTGCCGCTGCTGCCACTGACTACGCGGCACGATTTCGCGATTGATGGCAACGGCAACTGACTTGCCTGATAGTGACAAATCAGCGATCAATTCCCCAACGTTCTTACACGTTGCAAGTTGATGACTAGCGCCATTGAGCTCTATTTCAATATTGATCATTACTGTTTTTGATAAATTTCAGAACCGCTTTTCACGAACTCAATCGACTTCACTTCCATACCTTTTTTCAAAGCCTGGATTTCAGTAATGCCTTGTTGCGCTGCATATTCGCGTACTTCCTGCGTGATCTTCATCGAGCAGAAATGCGGGCCGCACATCGAACAGAAGTGCGCAACTTTGGCTGAATCTTTCGGCAAAGTTTCATCATGAAATTCACGTGCCTTGTCCGGATCAAGACCAATGTTGAATTGATCATCCCAACGGAATTCGAAACGCGCTTTCGACAAAGCATTGTCGCGTATCTGCGCACCGATATGACCTTTCGCCAAGTCAGCAGCATGTGCTGCAATCTTGTATGTGATGATGCCGTCCTTGACGTCGACCTTGTTCGGCAAGCCGAGATGTTCCTTCGGTGTAACGTAGCAAAGCATGGCTGTGCCGTACCAGCCGATTTGCGCAGCACCTATGCCGGACGTGATATGGTCGTAACCTGGTGCGATATCAGTGGTCAATGGCCCTAACGTATAGAACGGTGCTTCGTGACACTGCTCCAGTTGCAGATCCATGTTTTCCTTGATCAAGTGCATAGGCACATGGCCCGGACCTTCGATCATGACTTGCACGTCGTGCTTCCATGCGATCTGTGTCAGCTCGCCCAGCGTTTTCAATTCGCCGAGTTGCGCTTCATCATTGGCATCGTAGATCGAACCCGGACGCAAACCATCGCCGAGCGAGAACGACACGTCGTACGCTTTCATGATTTCGCAAATGTCTTCGAAGTGTTCGTACAGGAAAGATTCCTTGTGATGTGCCAGACACCATTTCGCCATGATGGAACCGCCGCGCGACACGATACCTGTCATGCGCTTGGCAGTCATAGGGACATAGCGCAACAACACACCAGCGTGAATCGTGAAGTAATCGACGCCCTGCTCTGCCTGCTCGATCAATGTGTCACGGAAAATTTCCCATGTCAGGTCTTCAGCCTTGCCGTTAACTTTTTCCAGCGCCTGATAAATAGGAACGGTACCAATAGGTACAGGTGAATTGCGGATGATCCATTCACGCGTTTCATGGATATGTTTTCCTGTCGACAAATCCATCACGTTGTCGCCACCCCAGCGTATCGCCCACGTCATTTTTTCTACTTCTTCACCGATCGAAGAAGTCACTGCCGAGTTACCGATGTTGGCGTTGATCTTGACCAGGAAATTACGACCGATGATCATCGGTTCAATTTCAGGATGATTAATGTTGGCTGGAATGATGGCGCGACCGCGAGCGATTTCGCTACGTACGAATTCAGCGGTGATCTCTTGCGGGATCGCAGCGCCAAATGATTGACCAGGATGTTGACGCCCCATCAGCTCGGCTAGTTTTTCGCCTTTTGGTCCGGAGTGTTTTAACTCTTCCAGATAAGCACGGCGATTCATGTTTTCACGGATCGCGACGTATTCCATTTCTGGCGTAATGATGCCTTGGCGCGCGTAATGCATCTGCGACACGTTCTTGCCTGCGAGTGCGCGACGTGGTTTGCGATGCAGATTGAAGCGTAGTTCAGCCAGCTTAGGATCGTTCAAACGCTCGATGCCGTATTCTGATGTTGGGCCTGCTAGTTCTTCGGTGTCACTGCGCTCCAGTATCCACGGCAGACGTGGTGTGTCGAGGCCGGAACGGATATCGATCTTTGCTTCCGGATCAGTGTATGGACCGGACGTATCGTAGACATAGATCGCAGGATTCTTTTCGAAACCGAACGATGCTGCAGTATCGGATTGCGTGATTTTGCGCATAGGCACACGAATATCCGGGCGCGAACCTTGAATATAAACTTTGGTGGAATTTGGTAATGGTTGGATCGCTGCTTCATCTACCGTGGCGGTAGCGGACAGAAATTTCGGATTGGCATTCATTTTGGCTCCTTGGCTAACTACATTGGCTTGGAGCCAGCTCAGGAGGTTTCGAAAACATATACCGTATCAGCTTGGACATCGATAAATACAATTCGGATGCCGGATGCAATACACGTTCTCGGTAGCTTCCCTTCGCTGGCATTATCCAGATCAGGTTCAAGGGTTTTTCTCACCCGGCAAATGCGGAACGCATCTACCTAGGACCCCTAGCTTTTTACTTCTACAACAGATGAATCAAACTACGATTCGTAGTCTATGCCATAAAACGACTATGTCAATTGACCCGCGTCAGATTTTTACATCTGACATGAATGGATTGTCGTCATACAAGATCACAAACCATTCATGTCAGTTCTGGGAAACCGCACATAGCTGCTTCCCAGAAACTGTACGGTTACTAAATTACTTCACTGTTGCGATATGCAACAAGTTGGTGGTGCCGGATTCGCCGAATGGCAAGCCAGCCGAGATGGCGATGTAATCACCCTTCTTGGCAAAACCTTCATGCACGGCCGCCGCCACTGCTTCGCTGACCATGTCATCAACAGAATGCACATCCTTGCCGCCAACGATCGAGTGGATACCCCAGACCCATGCCAGACGACGTGCGGTCTTCAGTTCTGGTGTGATGCTCAGGATCGACGTGGTGGGACGTACACGCGCAGCGCTCATGCTGGTGCTACCGGATTTGGTGTATGTCACAGTAGCGACAGCTTTGATCGCAGCCGTGGTGTCACGCAAGGCGTTGCAGATTGCATCTTCCGCCGTTGGACGTGGTGTCACTTGCTGTGCATCGAGCAGCGTGCGGTAGACCGGATCGCTTTCCACTTCTCTGATGATGCTGTCCATCATTTGAACAGCACGAACAGGGTTCTTGCCGCTGGCCGATTCCGCGGACAACATCACGGCATCTGCGCCTTCGTAAATGGCGTTGGCAACGTCCGATGCTTCTGCACGGGTTGGCATAGGCGATTCGGTCATCGATTCCAGCATGTGTGTGGCAACGATGGTTGGACGACCGTATTTGCGCGAAACACGGATGATTTCTTTCTGAGCGCGCGGCACTTGCGAGATCGGCAATTCAACACCCAGATCACCACGAGCAACCATGACGGAGTCAGAAGCTTTACAGATCGCATCGATGTCGAGCATTGCTGCTGGTTTTTCGATCTTCGATTGAATCAGGGCGCGGTCACCGATGATCTTGCGTGCGTCTTCGATATCGGAAACTTGTTGCACGAACGACAGAGCTACCCAGTCCACGCCCAACGACAATGCAAATTCCAGATCAACCAGATCTTTCGGTGTCATTGCAGGGATCGGCAGAATTGCGTCTGGCACGTTGACGCCTTTGCGGTTTGAAATCTTGCCGCCCGTAGTCACACGTGTGACTATGCGGTCACCCGAGTTGCTTTCGATCGAAACACGAATTTTGCCGTCATCGAACAACAGGTTTTGACCAGCTTTGACAACCGCGAACAGCTCAGGATGTGGCAGGTAAACGCGTGTTGCATCACCTGGAGTCTGATCGCGGTCGAGCACGAATTCCGAACCTTCAGTCAACATAGCGGAATCGCCATTGAAGGTACCAAGACGAATCTTCGGACCTTGCAGATCGCAGAGGATGGCAACTGGACGGCCGTATTTGGTTTCCAGGCTACGCACGATTTCGTGACGTGCGCGGTGATCTTCGTGCGAACCATGGCTGAAGTTGAAGCGGAACATGTCCACGCCAGCTTCAAACAATGCGCTGATGGTTTCCACATCACCACTTGCTGGGCCCAGGGTAGCAACGATTTTTGCTTTGCGATTACGTCTCATGACAGATCTTCTTCTTAAATGAAAAATGAAAAATGGGTACCGCTATGCCTGCAATACAAACACAGCGGAAAATAAATTACAAAATCAGGATTGCGCGGAAATCGTTAACGTTGGTACGTGTCGGTCCGCTGACGATCAAATCACCAAGTGCGCTGAAAAAACCATAGCCGTCGTTATTCTCGAGCATGGCTTTTGCATTCAAGCCTTGCTCGGTAGCACGCGTCCATGAGTCAGGTTGATAGATCGCGCCGGCATTATCTTCGGAGCCATCAATACCATCGGTATCACATGCCAATGCGTGAATGCCAGCCGTACCTTGCAAGGACACTGCCAGGCTCAACAAAAATTCTGCATTGCGACCGCCACGACCTTTACCGCGCACGGTAACGGTAGTTTCGCCGCCGGACAGGATGACGCATGGTTTGGCAAACGGTTGACCATACTTCGCAACCTGTTTTGCCAATGCTGCGTGTACCATACCAACGTCACGCGATTCACCTTCCAGATCGTTGGACAAAATGTATGGCGTAATACCAAGCTCACGTGCCTTGGCAGCAGCAGCTTCCAGCGCATGCTGTGCGGTTGCCATGACGTGATGTTCATTGCGTGCAAAACGTGCGTCGCCTGGTTTTGGTGTTTCGCCAGCGCCGGATTCCAGATGCTGCAAAATATTTTCTGGAATCTCGATTTTGTATTTTTTCAGAATCGCGAGTGATTCTGCGCAGGTAGTTGGATCAGGCAGAGTTGGACCGCTGGCAATCACACCAGGATCGTCGCCAGGTACGTCGGAGATCAACAGTGTGACAACGCGTGCAGGTGCACATGCCAAGGCCAAACGGCCACCTTTGATTGCGGACAAATGCTTGCGCACGCAATTCATTTCAGAAATCGTGGCACCGCTTTTCAGCAATGCTTTATTCAATGCTTGTTTTTGTTCCAGCGAGATGCCTTCACCTGGCAAACTCAACAAGGCGGAGCCGCCGCCTGTGATCAGGCATAACACCAGATCATCTTCAGTCAAACCCTTGACCAGTTCCAGCATGCGGCCAGCTGCTGCACGGCCTGCTTCATCCGGTACCGGATGCGCTGCTTCAACAACTTCAATTTGTTTGCAGTCAGCACCGTGACCATAACGCGTCACGATCAAGCCTTCCACTTTGCCTGGCCATGTATCTTCAACGACCTTGGCCATTGCGGCAGCACCTTTACCGGCACCGATCACCAGCGTACGACCTTTGGCAGATTGCTTGGGCAGATAGGCAGGCATACATTTCTGTGCGCTCACAGCCTCTACTGCGGTGGCATACAGGTCATTCAAAAACTGACGTGGATCAATCGACATGGACGAGATACTTTTAAAAAATTTGAATCAAACCGGCATCACACATCAGTGCAATGCCGGCCGCAGTACAAACGTCGTTGACGAATTACGCCTTAGCGATTTCGTGGTTCGACATGATTTCGATCGCGCGGCACAGTGCCGAGTGATCCAGACCGCTCATGCCGTTTGCTGCGCATGAATTCATCAGTTCCTGAGTTGCTGCAGTGTTAGGCAAGGAAACGCCCATTGCTTTAGCACCTTGCAATGCCAGGTTCAAATCTTTCTGATGCAATTCGATACGGAAGCCTGGGTTGAAGGTACGTTTAACCATACGCTCGCCGTGTACTTCCAGGATGCGGGAGTTAGCGAAACCGCCCATCAATGCTTGACGAACTTTTGCAGGATCTGCACCAGCTTTCGAAGCGAACAACAGAGCTTCAGCAACAGCTTGAATGTTCAATGCAACGATGATTTGGTTAGCAACTTTGGTGGTTTGACCATCGCCGTTACCGCCAACCAGAGTGATGTTTTTACCCATCAACTCGAACAATGGTTTAACGGTTGCAAATGCTGCTTCCGAACCACCGATCATGATGGTCAACGATGCTGCTTTAGCACCGACTTCGCCACCAGATACTGGTGCATCCAGGTATTCGCAACCCAGAGCATTGATTTTTTTCGCGAATTCTTTAGTAGCGATAGGCGAGATCGAGCTCATGTCGACAACGATTTTGCCTTTCGACAAACCAGCTGCAACGCCGTTTTCTGCAAACAGAACTGCGTCCACGTGCGGGGTATCCGGCACCATGGTGATGATGATGTCTGCATTTTTAGCGACTTCAGCACCCGATGCGCAAACAGTTGCGCCACCATCGACTAATTCTTGCGCTGGTGCTTTTTGATCATGCAAAAACAGTTGGTGACCACCCTTTTGCAGGTTCAGCGCCATTGGTGCGCCCATGATACCCAAACCAATAAATCCAACTTTTGCCATGACTGACTCCTGATTATTTAAGTGTATTAACTGCGGTGTATTAACTACATACTCAGTAAAAATACTAAGCGGCCCGAAGTCGGACCGCTCAGTATGCTTAGAGACGCTACATTATAAGCCGTGCGCTGCGCGCCAGCCCAATCCTTCTACCGTACCAGCCTTAGGCTTGTACTCACAACCGATCCAACCTTTGTAACCGATTTCATCCAGGAACTTGAACAGGAAGGTGTAGTTGATTTCACCTGTGCCTGGTTCAAAACGGCCTGGATTATCTGCCAGTTGCAGATGAGGAATAACCGCGAGGTTGTTCTTCATCGTGTTCGCCAATTCACCTTCCATGCGTTGCATGTGATAGATGTCGTATTGGAAGAACAAGTTGTCCGAACCGACTTTGGCAATGATGTCCAGAGTCTGTTTGGTGCCGGTCAAGAAGAAGCCTGGGATATCGAATGTGTTGATCGCTTCGATCAGCAATGGGATACCTTCTGCTTTCAATTTGGCAGCTGCATACTTCAAGTTGGCAACCAGAGTTGCTTCTGCTTGTGCATGCGTTACGCCAGCAGGCACGATACCGGACAAGATGTTGACTTGTTTGGTGCCGAGCACTTTGACGTATTCAATTGCCTTATCCACACCGGCTTTGAATTCTTCTACACGATCAGGATGGCAAGCAATACCACGCTCACCACCAGCCCAGTTACCGGCTGGCAGATTGTGCAAAACCATTTCTAGATTGTTCTCTTTCAATTTCGCTGCGACATCAGCCGCAGGGAAATCGTATGGGAACAAGAATTCAACGCCTTTGAAGCCATTCTTTGCAGCTTGTTCAAAGCGGTCCATAAATGGAACCTCGTTGAACAGCATCGTCAGATTAGCAGCAAGTTTCGTCATCTTAAGCACCCTTAACGTCGAGGATTTCTTCGAATTCGTTGATCGCGTTGATTTCTGTACCCATCGCGATATTGGTTACGCGCTCAAGGATGATTTCAACAACGACTGGTACTTTGAATTCTTTGATCCACTCTTGTGCTTTACGCAGCGCAGGTTGGATATCGTCTGGGTTGTAGACGCGAATTGCTTTACAGCCGAGACCTTCAGTTACTTTAACGTGATCAACACCGTACGAAGCATTTTCGGTCGAGTTGATGTTGTCGAATGCCAGCGAAACGCAGTAGTCCATCGTGAACATACGTTGTGCTTGACGGATCAGGCCCAGGTACGAGTTGTTCACCAACACGTGGATGTATGGCAAGTTGAATTGCGCGCCAGCTGCCAGTTCTTCGATCAAGAATTGGAAGTCGTAATCGCCTGTGATAGCAACGATTTCGCTGGTTGGATCAGCAGCCCGGACACCCAGAGCAGCTGGAATAGTCCAGCCCAATGGACCTGCTTGACCGCAGTTGATCCAGTTACGTTCTTTGTACACGTGCAGGAATTGACCTGCAGCGATTTGCGACAAACCGATGTTCGAAACATAGCGTGCTGTTTTGCCGAACACTGTGTTCATTTCTTGGTAAACACGTTGTGGTTTGATAGGCGTTACGTCGAAATCCGTTTTACGCAACATGGTGCGTTTGCGTTCTTGGCACTCAGCCAACCATGCATCACGGTTTTTCAGTTTGCCAGCAGCTTTCAATTCTTTCGCTACTTCGATCATCAATTTCAGTGCTGCGCCAGCGTCGGAAGTAATGCCGAGGTCTGGGCCGAACACGCGACCGATTTGTGTCGGTTCGATGTCGATGTGTACGAATTTACGATCTTTGGTGAAAACGTCGATCGAACCGGTGAAGCGGTTAGCCCAACGGTTACCGATACCGAATGCAAAGTCCGATGCCAGCATCGTCGCGTTACCGTAACGGTGCGATGTTTGCAGACCAACCATACCAACCATCAGTGGATGATCATCAGGTACTGTGCCCCAGCCCATCAGGGTTGGAACGACAGGAACGTTAACCAGCTCAGCGAATTCGAGCATCAACGGAGTTGCGTTTGCATTGATCACGCCGCCACCGGAAATCAGCAATGGACGCTCTGCAGCGTTCAACATGGTGATTGCAGCTTCGATTTGTTTGCGGGTCGCTGCTGGTTTGTAGACTGGCAATGGCTCGTACAGATCTGGATCGAATTCGATTTCAGCAACTTGCACGTCGAACGGCAAATCGATCAGCACTGGACCTGGACGGCCCGAACGCATGATGTGGAAAGCTTGTTGGAACACTTGTGGAACCAATGCTGGCTCGCGAACCATAACGGACCATTTTGTTACAGGCTTCGAGATCGTTTCGATATCAACAGCTTGGAAATCTTCTTTGTGCAAACGTGCACGTGGCGCTTGACCAGTGATGCACAAAATTGGAATCGAATCAGCAATTGCCGAGTACAGACCGGTGATCATGTCTGTGCCGCCAGGACCCGAAGTAGCGAGAGCAACACCGATATTGCCGGTTTTGGCGCGGGTGTAACCCTCAGCCATGTGGGTCGCGCCTTCTACGTGGCGTGCCAGAATGTGTTTGATCGTGCCTTGCTTTTGCATTGCGGAGTAAAACGGATTGATAGCTGCGCCTGGTACGCCGAACGCCTGATCAATACCCTCTTTTTGCATTACCCAAACTGCTGCCTGGGCTGCTGTCATCTTTGCCATTACATATCTCCATTGAAATGAAATTTTCCTAGCATCTATAGTAATTCTTATGCATTACTTTTAGAATAGGACAATTAATTAACCAATTAAATACTTCAGGTATCGAATGGATAAGCTCAAACAGATCGAAGCATTTGTGATGGCGGTCGAGCATAGCAGCTTTGCGGCAGCGGCATTAGCCTTACAAGTAACACCCGTTATGGTCGGGCGCCGCATCGATACTCTGGAGAAACGCCTGGGCGTTCGCTTGCTGCATCGCTCCACCCGTCGACTCGCCTTAACGGAAGAAGGTTCCGTCTATCTGGAACACTGCCGCAAAATGCTGGGTGAACTGGATCTGGCTGAAAGCGCACTCTCGGCGGGCCATAACAAGGTCACAGGCCACTTGATCGTTTCGGCCCCTGCCTCATTCGGCCGTCAGCATGTCGCGCCTTATGCACAGGAATTCCTGGAGCAGCACCCTGGTCTCAAGATGTCATTCAACCTGACTGATCGCGTCGTGGATTTGGTGCAGGAAGGTTACGACATGGGCATACGCATAGGCGGGAACATCGACCCCAACTTCGTGGCAATTAAACTTGCCGCCAATAAACGAGTCGTGTGTGGCACCAAGGAATACTTCAAGAAGCACGGCAAACCAAAGACACTAGACGATCTTGCTAATCATAATTGCCTCTCCTTTAATCTTCAAGGTGGACAGCAACGCGGCTGGTATTTTAATTACCGTGGAAAAACCGTCTCAGTGCGCGCCCAGGGCAGCCTGGACTGCAATGATGGTGAATTGCTGCATCGCTGGATGACTGAAGGTCTGGGCATCGCCTGGCGCTCTGTATGGGAGATCCAGAGTCAGTTAGAGAGCGGCATGCTGGAAACCGTACTGGACGATTATGCGATCCCCGAATACGACATCATGGCGGTCTATCCACAACAGAGAAACGTCCCGGCCAAAGTACGCCTATTCATCTCACACTTAAAAATGATGTATAGCCAGCCTGGCTATTGGAGCAGGTAAGCACTAACTTTTTTGCCTCTCCATAACTCGACTCTACCCAGCCACAATAAAAAAGCCCGCATCAGCGGGCTTTTTTGAAACAGACGTATTGCTCTTAGGCTTTGAGAGTTGTCAGAACTTCGTCCAACATCTTCTTCGCATCGCCAAACAACATACGGTTGTTTTCTTTGTAGAACAGTGGATTGTCGACACCAGCGTAACCGGAAGCCATCGAACGCTTCATGACGATAGAAGTTTCTGCCTTCCAGACCTCAAGCACTGGCATACCAGCGATTGGGCTGTTCGGATCTTCCTGCGCATCTGGATTCACGATGTCGTTCGCGCCGATGACCATGACGACGTCGGTATCAGGGAAGTCTTCGTTGATCTCGTCCATTTCCATGACGATGTCGTAAGGTACTTTAGCTTCAGCCAGCAACACGTTCATGTGGCCAGGCATACGACCGGCAACAGGATGGATCGCGAAACGAACCTTGGTACCTTTGGCACGCAGGAACTTGGTGATGTCATTCACCGTGTGCTGAGCTTGTGCCACTGCCATGCCGTAACCCGGCACGATGACAACGCTCTTGGCTTCGCGCAGCAGTTCTGCAGTTTCTTGAGCGGTGACAGGAGTCGCTTCACCAGTCTGCTCTTTAACAGCACCACCCGTCTTCGGAGCGCCACCACCGAAACCACCGGCGATCACGCTGAAGAAGTTGCGGTTCATCGCTTGGCACATGATGTACGACAGAATCGCACCTGACGAACCAACCAGCGCACCAGTCACGATCAGCAAATCATTGCCGAGCATGAAACCGGTAGCCGAAGCAGCCCAGCCAGAGTAGCTGTTCAACATCGATACGACGACCGGCATATCAGCACCACCGATAGCCATCACCATGTGCACGCCGAACAGCAGCGCGATCACAGTCATGATGATCAGTGGAGTCATACCGCTAGCGACGTCAGGCGCATTAACGAATTCACGACCAAACCAGATCACCAGCAACAGGCCGATCAGGTTGATGACGTGACGCGCTGGCAACAACAAAGGTTTGCCGCCAATTTTGCCGTTCAGTTTGCCGAATGCGATCAAGGAACCAGAGAAGGTCACTGCACCGATGAAAATACCGACGTAGATTTCAACTTGATGAATCGCTTTCTCAGCACCTTCCAGATGGATCGACGGATCGATATAGCTGGCGAAACCGACCAAAGCTGCGGCCAGACCGACGAAACTGTGCATCAATGCAACCAGTTCCGGCATTTCGGTCATTTTGACCTTTTTCGCAGCGTACAGACCGATGGAACCACCGACGACCAGCGCAGCGATGATCCATGCATAACCTTCAGGCGTTACACGTGGTCCGATGATGGTAGCGAGCACAGCAATGCCCATACCGATCATGCCGTAGAGATTCCCGCGGCGTGAAGTTTCTGGATGCGACAAACCACCCAGGCTCAAGATAAAAAGAATGGTTGCTCCGATGTAGGAGACAGTGGCCAGATTTGCAGACATTGTGGTCTCCTTAATTCTTACGGAACATATCAAGCATGCGACGGGTGACAGCAAAGCCACCGAACATGTTGATTGCGGTCAAAGCGATGCCAGCAGCGGCGAGGCACTTAATCAGCAACTCGGGACGCGCCATGCCATCAGCCAACGGAGGAGCAACCTGCACCAAGGCACCAATCACGATGATCGACGAGATGGAGTTGGTAACGCTCATCAGAGGCGTATGCAATGCCGGGGTAACATTCCAGACCACCATGTAACCAATGAAGCAACCCAGTACAAATACGGTCAAATGACCGAGGAACGCCGTTGGCGCACCATAGCCGATCAACGCGAACAACAGAGTCGCGAAGACAAACATTGTGACTACACGCTTAGGCGAGGAAACTGTGGTGCTTGGACCATGACCGTGCGCAGGCGCAGGTGCAGGCGCTGGCTTGGCAGCCGGAGCAGCCACTTGTTTCAGCGGTGGAGGCGGCCAGGTGATGTTGCCGTCCTTGATGACGGTCAATCCACGAATGGCTTCGTCTTCCATATTGACGTTGATGGTGCCGTCAGTCGTCTTTTTACCTTCGGCGTCCTTGCACAGTTCTTCGGTCAGACGCAGCAGGTTGGTTGAGTACAGCGTGCTGGCCTGCTTAGGCAGACGGCTCGGCAGGTCGGTGTATCCGACGATGGTCACGCCGTGCTTCACCACTACCTTGCCAGGTTCAGTCAGTTCGCAGTTGCCGCCCTGCTCGGCCGCCATATCGACGATCACGCTGCCGGGTTTCATGGACTGAACCATTTCGGCGGTGATCAGTTTCGGAGCTGGTTTGCCAGGGATCAGCGCGGTGGTGATGATAATGTCGCATTCCTTGGCCTGCTGGGCGTACATCTCACGCTGCGCAGCCTGGAAACCTTCGGACATAACCTTGGCATAGCCGCCGCCGCCCGAACCTTCTTCGTCATAATCGACCTTCACGAATTCGCCACCCAGCGATACAACTTGATCGGCCACTTCGGCACGGGTATCGTTGGCGCGCACGATGGCACCTAGGCTTGCAGCCGTACCGATCGCAGCCAAACCGGCCACGCCAGCACCTGCGATAAACACTTTAGCCGGAGGAACCTTGCCTGCAGCCGTGATCTGGCCGTTGAAGAAACGACCGAAGGCATTGGCAGCCTCGATGACGGCGCGATAGCCACTGACACCGGCGGTGGAGGTCAAAGCATCCATCTTCTGCGCGCGCGACAGCGTGCGTGGCAGCGAGTCCAGCGCCAAAACGGTGACGCGCTTGGCGGCAAGTTGCTGCATCAATTCAGGATTCTGTGCCGGCCAGATGAAGCCGATCAGGGTGCTGCCTTCGCGAATCAGACCGATTTCCTCGGCACTTGGAGCGCGCACCTTAAAGACGATATCGGACGCGGACCACAAGTTGACAGCGCCTTGCACGATCTGTGCACCGGCAGCGCGGTAGGTATCGTCGCTGAAGTTGGCGTCGTCACCGGCGCCGGATTCTACGCTGACGGAAAAGCCGAGTTTGATCAGCTTTTCAACGACTTCTGGCACAGTTGCCACCCGTTTTTCCCCGGGGAATGACTCCCGTGGCACCCCTATAACTAAAGACATATAACATCTCTCATAGTTTGTTTAAATTCTGTTTGATCGCCGCGACTGGCAAACGGATAAAAACCCGGCTCAAGCAGCCCTAAAACGGCGCGACCGGGTTTCTAATTACTACGACTGCCTATCGCTATTTTTTCAATCCGGCGAACTTATTCTTTTCATCGACGAAAACAATCTTCGGTACATAAGTCTTAGCTTCTTCGTCTGCCATAGAGCCGTAGGTGCAAATAATCAGCAAATCGCCCAGTTGCGCGCAGCGCGCAGCAGCACCATTGAGCGAAATTTCACCACTACCTTTGGCGCCCTTGATGGCGTAGGTGGAGAAGCGCTTGCCGTTATTAATGTTGTACAGCTCAATCTTTTCGCCAACCAAGATGTCGGCTGCCGTCAGCAGGTCTTCGTCAATACCGCACGAGCCTTCGTAATGCAGGTCGGCCTGAGTCACCGTTACACGGTGGATTTTCGACCTGAGCATGACACGTTGCATTTTTTATTCCGTTTCGTTACTTAAAACATCACCTCAACGCCAAAGCCCGGCGAAGGCAATCAATTAATTATGTGGTTCCTGGCTCTGCGCTTCCACTATTGTGAGGCAGTAAACCATACATTCCTGCAGCGGGATCTCCGCTCAGCAGCAGGATAATTGCCCGGGTCGGGCTAACGCCTGCTAACTTCCGTAGGGGTTTTACAAGGAAGCGAATTGATAAGCATAAAGCCAAATGCCCACCATGGCAAAGATAAAGATGAGCAATCTTGACCTGACTCATTTTATTACAATATTTCCTGTGGAGGAAACATTGCCAGCAACCTTCTCTGGTGCGCGCTAGAATAGAGGGTTATTCCGAGAGCCAATATGCCTGATATCTGGAAACCATCTGTTACTGTTGCGGCCATCATTGAACGTGATGGGTACTTCCTGCTGGTAGAAGAAGAGACCAGTGAAGGAATTCGCTTTAATCAACCTGCCGGCCACCTGGACCCGCATGAATCGCTGGAAGAAGCAGTGGTTCGGGAGACACTGGAAGAAACCGCACACGATTTCACGCCTACTGCGTTGGTTGGCATGTATATGTCGCGCTACGTTTCTGCGCGCACCGGCCACGATGTAACTTATCTAAGTTTCAGCTTTTGTGGCGAAGTCGGTGCCAAACACGATCAACCGCTGGATGTCGGCATCCTGCGCGCCGTCTGGATGAACTACGACGAATTGGTCGCGTGCCAGGACAAACATCGCAGCCCTTCTGTATTGGCGCGTGTAGACGACTATCTGGCCGGAAAACGCGCACCACTATCGCTGCTACAAACGGATCCGTCCGTCTATGAGGTAATTAGTAATGGCTAAAAAACGTGTCGTCATCGGCATGTCCGGCGGCGTCGACTCGTCAGTTTCAGCATGGCTGTTGAAAGAACAAGGTTACGAAGTGATCGGCCTGTTCATGAAGAACTGGGAAGATGACGACGATTC
This sequence comes from Pseudomonadota bacterium, assembly GCA_040390795.1. Taxonomy (GTDB): domain Bacteria; phylum Pseudomonadota; class Gammaproteobacteria; order Burkholderiales; family Burkholderiaceae_D; genus Oxalicibacterium. The sequence goes on from JAZJXV010000024.1 coordinate 178,765, forward strand.
CGAATACTGCTCGACGCGACAAGACTGGATAGATGCCGCCAGCGTAGCAGACGTCGTCGGTGTCGACATCGAAGCCGTCAATTTCGCATCTGAATATAAAGACCGCGTCTTCGCTGAATTTTTGCGCGAATACCAGGCTGGTCGCACGCCAAATCCCGACGTGCTGTGCAACGCCGAAATCAAATTCAAGGCCTTCCTCGATCACGCAATGCTGCTCGGTGCCGACATGATCGCCACCGGCCACTATGCGCGCGTGCGCGAAGTAAGCTCAGGACCGAACGCCGGTCAAACCCAGTTATTAAAAGCAATAGATGCCAGCAAGGATCAAAGCTACTTTCTGCACAGACTGAACCAAGCGCAATTGTCGAAAACATTATTCCCACTCGGCGAAATCCACAAAACGGAAGTACGCAAGATCGCGGAACAATTGAAATTGCCGAATGCGACGAAGAAAGATTCCACCGGCATCTGCTTTATCGGTGAACGCCCCTTCCGCGAATTTTTGAATCGCTACCTGTCGTATCAACCAGGCCCGATGAAAACACCGGACGGCGTCATCGTAGGTGAACACGTAGGCTTGAGTTTCTATACATTAGGCCAACGTAAAGGCATAGGCTTGGGCGGTATGAAAGCGCACAAGAACCTCGATGGCAACAGCGAGCCTTGGTACGTCGCGCGCAAAGATGTTGCGACGAATACTTTATATATTGTGCAAGGGCACGATCATCCGTGGTTGTTATCGTCTGAACTGAGTGCAGGACAAATGAGTTGGGTCGCAGGCAGTCCGCCTAGTGAAGAACAGGTTTCGGCTAAAACGCGCTATCGACAAGCTGACGTTGCCTGCAGCCAGCATAGCGATCCCGACGGTTTTTCACTCGCGTTTGCGACACCACAATGGGCCGTGACGCCGGGTCAATCAGCAGTGCTCTACCAGGGAGATGTTTGCTTGGGTGGCGGCATTATCAATACATCTGCCGCCCTCACTTAGGCAGCGAGCAGCTGGCACCACCCACAATGCTGATACAAAGGCGGTATTAGCCGAGGCCAATACCGCCAAAACATCAGAAGTCAGCCTGATCCTTCTGATACAAATCAATATACGGACCTGCCGGCAAGCCTTGGCCTTTTGTGCTGACAGCCTGCATATTCGCCTGCTGCGCCAAAGGCACATAATTAGGCGCAGCTTTCGCTACCGCAGCCACCACAGCCTGTGCAATCAGACCAGCGAGACCGCCGCCGGAATTATTGTTCTGCGGCTGATAGACCAATTTCTGCTTATTGCTCCACAAAGTCTGCCCGCTGGACGTACTCTTCAACACATAATTCATTTCAACTGTCACCGTCGTTGAAAACACAATGTATTGTGCATCCCAACGTTCGATTGTGATGTACATCACAGCATCCGAGCCAAACATCTTACCCAGTCTTTGCGGGTCACCTGCATGCACCATATCGGCGTCATTCAAGCCATCGTCCTCCATCATGCGCTTGACCAAATGCACGGGGAACACGTAATAGCCGCGCTCTGCCAAAGGACGGGAAATCGTTGACAGGAAATAATCCGGCGCAGTCACCTCCACACTACGATTGACCGCCGGCACGACCAAAATGGAGCGTGGCGCTTCAGTACGTAAATCGGTGTAATCCTTTTTACTCATTTGCGTGGCACAACCACTCATGCTGAGAACGAACAAGCTCAACAACACTGCCTTGAAATTTCGTGACATAGCCGATTACTCCTTGCGCGCAGCAGATTTGTTGGAAGAACTTGAAGCAATACGAATCATGTTATCCATGAGATACGTTGATTCCGGCCACTTCGCTTTTTCTTTTTCAAACTGCGCAATAGCATCCTTGGACTTGCCCTCTTGCAGCATCAGGAAGCCATACTCGGCATACAAACCAGGCGCAACTAATTTTCTGGTTGCCTCGGAATCGGTGATCGTGCGCTGCAGTTCGGCAGCATGCTCCGCCGTTTTGGACGTGTCTTTGTAATACGAATAGAGCGACCCTTCATAATTTCCCCAGTTATATTTGGACGGGGCCGCACATGCGGTCAAGACCAGGACCACCGATAAAACTATGAATGAACGAAGTCTCATTATCGTGCTCCTGCGTTAACGTTGATCGTGCGCGACTCACCATTACTAATGACAGCCTTTTCCGCATGCACAGTTACATTGCCCTGTTTGATTTCTATCTGGTGCAAACCCTCTTCAATGATCAGCTCATTCGGGGCACCATTAAATTGTGCAGCCTGCCCCATCACCAAACCATCCACCACGAGAATCGAATCTGCCGGCGCACCTTTGACGATAAGGGTAGGACGCGGCGATCCGGTTTTAACTGCCGTTTCAGGCAAAGCACAAGCGCTCAGCATTAAAGCGAGGGCAATTGAAATATACGTTTTCATTTCTATCAATCCTTGTTTTCAGCAACAAATATCGTTGAGCCCTTGGCTGCGCTTGCACTGCCGGAAACCAATTCAGCGATTGCGCCTTCGTTTGTTTCGTTGTCACCGAACAAACCAGTAATACGCAATGTGCCGACCTTGGTCGGCGGCAAGGTGATGGCAAAACCGGTCTGCTTGCTGCTAACGGTTTCACCTTGCTGCATCACTGCCAGTGAATCACCAACCTTCAAACCTTGTCGTGCACCGCCGGAGACAAACACTTGCTTGCCATTCACCTTAAGGATGTCAGTGCGCCAAGGACGCTCTTCCAGCTTTGCAATCAAGGCGTTTTGCACATCCGAGATTGCCGCGCCGATGGCACGGTCATTCAGAGTGCCGTCGTAATCAGCCTTGCTGCCAAATCCTGCAATCTCACCTGATTCGCTGGTAGCCTCACCGGTCCCGGTGGCGGTAAAGAAGAGAAAGCCGGTACGCGCATCAACCAGACGTATTTCAATTTTTGCGCGCGCAGTTTGAATTTTTGTCGCACTCAGGAAGCCGGATTTGCCGGTCGTGCTGCGCCCGAACTCTGTGACGGAACCCAGGATCAGGGTATCCACGCCAATCAGATTGCCCTCCTTGAGCAAAGCTTGTTCATTCTTGATTTTTTCCAGATCAGAGCGCTCAAAGGTCAGGAATTTGTTCGAGCTAATCAAGCGGCTGTTGAGCATATCGGACGCTTGTTTTCCCAAAGGATCCAGATTGCTATCAACCTGAAAGGTTTTGCCATAGCGAGTTTCATTCGTGAAACGACCAATCGCAATCTTGCGTTTCAAAGTCTTCACTTGCGGTGCCGCCACCTGTTTTTGCGCCTCTATTTGCTGCGCACGACTTACCGGCGCCTCAATCGGCTGGGTTGGAGTGGATGTAACTGCGCACGCGCCAAGAAACAACGGCGATGCCATCAAGAGCCATTTTATTGACATAAAAAATCCAGAATTTAAGAGAAAGAAATGAGTGCTCGGCTTTGCGGCATCATGCGATGAACAGTGCTGCACTGCTGCGTATTGAATAAACTTGGAGGTAGAACAAATGCTTTTCCCTTTGATAGCCAAACCTGTTTTTATAAGTAGTGGTCTTTAAACCACTCGCATATTTTTTTGCTATCGAAGGGTAGCCAAATAGTTTCCTAAATGCAATGCCATTTTTATGGGGTAGACAAAAATCCTTCGCCCCAGTAGATATGCCGAATCACCCCCGTGATTACAGCAATAGATGCCTGTCAGCACTACGTTGTACACTGTCCGGCAATTCATCTGCCCCGCAGCAGATATTCTGTCTGGAGAAAAAATGCGTTTGTTTCCGATCGGTTATCTCGCCCTTGTAGCATCCGGGCTCCTCTTCATCCTCTCCCTGATTTTTACGCCGCAACACGATAACGCCTGGTGGCTGGTAGGACTCTTTGGCTTCCTGACCGTGGTCGGCATCAGCGATGTACTGCAAACCAAACGCGCGGTACTGCGCAACTACCCTATCCTCGGACACTTCCGCTATATGTTTGAGTCGGTGCGACCGGAGATACGTCAGTATTTTCTCGAAGATGACGCCGAAGCCAATCCGTTTTCACGCAATCAGCGTTCCTTGATATATCAACGCGCCAAGCAAGCGATTGATAAACGTCCATTCGGTACGCAGATGGATGTCTATCAAAGCGATTATGAATGGATCAATCACTCCATCGTGCCAGCGAAAGTGGGCTCGCACGACTTCCGCATCACGGTTGGTGCAGACCGTGCGCAACCTTATTCGGCCAGCATATTCAATATTTCTGCGATGAGTTTTGGCGCGCTATCCGCTAATGCGATTCGCGCCTTGAATCAAGGCGCGCAAAAAGGCGGCTTCATGCACGACACCGGCGAAGGCAGCATTAGTCGCTATCACCGCCCGGACAATGCAAATGAAGCTGGTGGCGATCTGGTGTGGGAGATAGGCTCAGGTTATTTCGGTTGCCGTAATGATGACGGCAGTTTTTCACCAGAAAAATTTGCGGTCAATGCCAATCTGCCACAAGTCAAAATGATCGAGATCAAACTTTCGCAAGGCGCCAAGCCTGGCCACGGCGGCGTTCTACCCGGCACAAAAGTATCGATCGAAATTGCAACCGCACGCGGCGTACCACAAGGTGTTGATTGCATTTCACCGTCGGCGCATTCAGCATTCGATACCCCCATCGGCTTGCTGCACTTTATTGAACAGCTGCGCAATCTGTCAGGTGGCAAACCGACCGGTTTTAAACTGGCAGTCGGCCATCCATGGGAATTTTTCGGTATCGTCAAAGCCATGCTGCAGACTGGCATCACACCTGACTTTATCGTGATTGATGGCTGCGAAGGCGGCACCGGCGCAGCCCCAGTTGAATTCACCGATCATGTCGGCGTACCTTTGCAAGAAGCATTGCTACTGGCACACAACACATTAGTCGGCGCCAAGCTGCGCGACAAAGTGAAGATAGGCGCATCCGGCAAGATCGTGACCGCATTCGATATCGTACGTACACTCGCGCTTGGCGCAGATTGGTGTAATTCGGCGCGCGGCTTCATGTTTGCACTCGGTTGCATACAATCACAAAGCTGCCACACTGATCGCTGCCCGACAGGTATTGCAACGCAGGATGCATTGCGTCAACGCGCACTCGTTGTTCCAGACAAAGCTGAGCGCGTCGCCAACTTCCATCGAAACACACTGAAAGCACTCGCCGAATTAATTGCAGCAGCTGGCTTGCGCCATCCATCTGAATTAAAACCGCATCATCTGGTACGACGTGTATCAGCCAATCAAGTCAAACTCGCGTCAGCACTACTGCCCTATCTTGAAGTCGGCCAATTATTGACTGAAGCAAATCCAAGCAGCGATTTACCCGAAGTATTTGGCAAATACTGGCCAATTGCGCAGGCAGAATCGTTTCACCCGATACACTGACACAAATAACCTGCCACTCAAAAAACCGTTTTATTCGCGGCGGCCATACAGTCGCCGCAACCCTCCTTTTGTTAAGAATCCGTTTATTTCCCCTCTCGCGGATAGCCGCTTGGCAACTTTCATTGCCGTCATCACCACGGATTCGATTTATTTAGCGCCTGACCGTGCAAACCCTCGCGAAAAAACTTGCAATCTACGGCCAAATGCCCAATAATCTAAACACGAATTGTTCTCATTTACATGAAAAGGTTGATCATGGCGATCTCGGCACCTCGTGAAGCACAGGAAAAGGCTCCTCCTGCTCCACGTAATAACGCTGCAATGGAACAGCCAATAACACGTATCAATAGTCGCGATTTGTTCCGGCAAATGCGCGAAGTTGAAATAGCGCATGAAGGCCGGATTTATCGGCTTCGTTTAACACAGTTGAATAAATTGATTTTGACAGCATAAAAGCAGCATCGATTCGCAACTGAGCCAGCCCGTGCACAGACTGCACTAGCCAGCCAAACCAACCCAAAAGGAGAGTTTGATGGCAATCGAAAAAACGGAGCAAGCATTACAAGAACCGAACGCAGCACCGGCCCAACCAGAGCTATTAGTTTCAGCCGTGTTGCACTTGATGTCGCATTACACCGCGAATAATCAGGAAAGCAGTTCGTGCATCAAGCTGGCCTCAGTCATTGAGCGACACTTGAAAGCACTGGCCGATCTGCCCGATCTGGCACCAGTGTTACGCGCGACATGCCAGCAGTTATCGGAGCAATGGGCGATGGTGGTTGAACGGGCAATGCCGCAACCAGAGAAATTTAAATTGTTTACGCGCCTCGTTACTGGAGCACGCGTCAATTGATGTAAAGCCGCGAAGTTCAACTAGACCACCGGCATTTTGAACCTGAAACATACTGGCATTTTTTGTGATTGTTACCTACAAAGAAAGTGGCAAGAGGCATCGATGATTGTTTGTGTTTGCAGCAATGTTTCCGAACGAAAAATCCGTCAAGCAGTTGATAACGGTACAACGTCGATGACGCAATTGCGTAATGAACTGGAAGTTGGCACTTGCTGCGGCAAGTGCCACTCCTGTGCCAAACGCGTTCTGCGCGAATGCCTTGCCGACGCTCGCCCATCTCAATCTATAATGTTTCACCCTAACGCATTGGCCGCATAAGCAATTTCTTTATGAACGCAACAACCACCCAGTCGTCAGCACCGCTTTTACCACCTCACATATCACAGCAACTCAGACGATTCGGACCTCTGATCGCTATCATTGCGATCCACATCGCTTTGTTTTACGCGCTGCGCAGTGGCCTGGTTCATCAGGTCGCTAAAGTGCTGCCGCGTGAAATCTTTGCGGACTTCATTACTGAGCAGCCGGCACCGGCGCCGGCACCGAAACCAGCGGAACCAAAAACAGTTCCAGTCGTAAAGAAACAAGAGCCGCGTCCGATACCACGCCCTGTCGTGACCGAAGCGCCGTCACCACAAGCCATTACTGAAACCGTTGCACCAGCGCCTCAATCGAATGAGCCGCCATCGCCGCCTGCGCCTGCCGCACCATCTGCACCATCGGTTCCTGCCACACCAAAATTGATTTCAGGTGTTTCTTACATCAATGCGCCGCGCCCGATTTATCCGCCGCTCGATGCCCGCATGGGTAATGAAGGCACCGTTACTTTGCGCGTACTAATCAATGAAAAAGGTCGTGCCGAGAAAGTAGAAGTACAAAAATCTTCAGGCTCATTGCGCATGGACGATGCAGCACGGGATGCCGTGATGCGCGCATTATTCAAGCCTTATTTGGAAGACGGGAGACCAGCTCCTGCCTACGCCATCGTCCCAATTAATTTCACGCTAAATAGATAAGAAGGAATCATCATGGAAGTCAGTCCGTACGGTTTAGAAAGTTTGTGGGCGCAAGGTGACTTTGTCACCAAAGGTGTCGCCGTTTTGCTGGTCGCAATGTCGATCGCATCGTGGTACGTCATCGTCACCAAGGCACTGCAGCTTTTCCAATACCGCCGTTCCGCATCTGCAGCAGGGCATGAGTTCTGGGATGCAACCGATTTGAAATCAGGCATGGCAACGCTGGGCACCGGCAATCCGTTTGCCGCAATTGCAGAAGCCGGCGTGACAGCAATGGAACATCACGAAGCGCACAAAGGTCACTTGCACGACGAACTGTCAGTCAGTGACTGGATCACACTATCACTACGTCAAGCTATTGATGAAACACAATCACGCTTGCAAACCGGTATGGCAGTCCTGGCATCAGTCGGCTCGACCGCACCGTTCGTGGGCCTGTTCGGCACCGTCTGGGGCATCTATCACGCACTGGTTGCGATCGGCACATCCGGTCAAGCAAGTATCGATAAAGTTGCCGGCCCGGTCGGTGAAGCACTGATCATGACCGCGCTTGGTCTGGCAGTGGCGATTCCTGCGACCTTCGGCTACAACGCACTGGTTCGCGGCAACAAATCGGTGATCGCCAAGATGAATAAATTCGGTTTCGATCTGCACGCCTTGTTCGTTACTGGCTCACGCGCCAAAGATGCCGGCAGCAATGCAAGCGGCTCCAAACTGGTTGCTGTCGTCGGGGGCAAATAATGGCAATGGGTTCCCTGTCGGACGACGACGACTTCAATCCGGAGATCAACACTACGCCGCTAGTCGACGTTATGCTGGTGTTGCTGATCATCTTCATCATGACCATCCCTGTGATGAATCATGCAGTGAAGCTCGATCTGCCGCACGCTGCAAACCAGCCTAACGACGTCAAGCCGGAAACGATCAATGTATCGATTGATGCAGCCGGACAGGTCTACTGGAACAATGTGGAACTGGATCAACCGGAATTGCTTTCGCGTATTGCTGATGCCGCAAAAGTAACGCCACAACCAGAACTTCATCTGCGCGCAGACCGTATTACGCCTTATGAAAAAGTCGCGCAAGTCATGGCTGCAGCACAGTCAGGCGGCCTGACAAAAATGGGCTTTGTGACCGAAGCACCGAAGTAATCATGCTCCTGCGAACAGGCTAAAAAACCTGCTCGGACGGACCTTAAAAAACGCGCTTAGCCACTCGCTACAGCGCGTTTTTATTTACCCGATCGCACTCACCCTCACACAGTGCCGCATTCCGCAAACCCGCGCCCAGCTTCACTTTAGCAATCGAAACACGAATGATTCCAGTTAGCAAAATGAAGGCAAAATGATCATATTTTGTACTTCCTGAGCTATCATGTGCATTCTTTGCTGACCGAGCACGCTGACAACAGATCGTCAGATGCACAGCAGCCCATTTTCCACATCACTTTCGAGGCTCCCATGAAAGGTGACAGCAATATCATCAAGCTGCTCAACGCGCAGCTCACCAACGAACTCACTGCAATCAATCAATACTTCCTGCATGCACGCATGTACAAGCATTGGGGGTTTGAAAAGATCGCAAAGAAAGAGTACGAAGAATCCATCGGCGAAATGAAGCATGCCGACAAACTGATCGATCGCATCTTGATGCTGGATGGCCTGCCGAATCTGCAAGCACTGCATAAATTGATGATCGGTGAGAACACACCGGAAATGCTGAGCTGCGATTTGAAACTGGAAAAACTGGCGCAAAAGACAGTAAAAGAAGGCATCGCAGCATGTGAAGCCAGCAGCGATTATGTCTCGCGCGAACTGTTCCAGTACATTCTGGACGATACTGAAGAGCACATCGACTGGTTGGAAACGCAACTCGATTTGATCGAAAAAGTTGGCATCCAGAATTACCTGCAAACACAAATGGCAGGCGAATAAATACCGGTAGTAACGCTGCAATGCTCGATGCAATCGAGCATGAAAAAGGGACGCTAGCGCGTCCCTTTTTTATTTCCAATGCACCACTTATTTCGGTGGTGTTTCCTTGAACGATGGACGTTCAGATAATTTTTCCAGCAGTTTTTCCAGATTTGGATACTCGCTACGCCACGAGATTTCCGGGAAGCGGAACGACAACCATTCCAACACGCAACCAACTGCAACGTCAGCCAGCGTGTACTGATTGCCAGCGCAAAAAGCCGTATCTTTCAAACCGACCGACATCGCCTTCAAACCATCATTGACCTTCCTGGTTTGACGATCTATCCAGGCTTGGCTGCGTTGCTCAGGCGTACGCAAGGTGTGCTCCAGACGCAACAACATGGCAGCATCTGCGACGCCGTCAGCCAGCGCTTCCCAGCATTTGACTTCGGCACGCTCACGGCCGTGAGCTGGGATCAATTTGCCAACTGGTGTCAAAGTATCCAGATATTCGACTATCACCCGCGAATCGAACATCGCGCCGCCATCTTCCATCACTAGACATGGTACTTTGCCTAGCGGATTGGATTCTTGAATCGCGGTATCAGCACCCCACACATTTTCAAGAACGAAATCGTAATCGATCTTTTTTTCCAACATGACAACACGTACTTTACGTACGTAAGGGCTGGTAAGGGAACCAATCAGTTTCATAGATGCTTTACTTCTAAAATCGGAAGGCGATTATAACATCGGCCAAAACTGAAAAACCGCCCTGCCCCGTGCGCACAACTACCCATATACGGGCTTCAAGCCGCGCCAAGTGGTAGAATGTCGTCTTCCTCAATTTGCGCCGTTTTTGTATTTTCGGCAGCTTTTCCATCCACGTCATTGCGCTTGTCGCCCTTCATCATGCCTCTTTCCATGCTCTCCGCCCTTTCTCCATTAGACGGCCGTTACGCCACTAAAACAGATAAATTGCGTCCGATTCTGTCCGAATCCGGCTTCATGCATCATCGCGTGAAAGTGGAAATTGCATGGCTGCAAGCATTGTCGGAGGCCGGCTTTGCAGAGATCAAACCATTTTCTGCCAGCGCCAACGCCCTGTTGAACAAACTGACTACCGATTTCACAGAAGCCGATGCGCAACGCATCAAGGATATCGAAGCCGTTACCAATCACGATGTCAAAGCGGTTGAATACTGGCTGAAGGAACAAGTTAAAGATGTGCCTGAATTGGTCGCAGCAACCGAATTCATTCACTTCGCCTGCACGTCCGAAGACATCAACAACACATCGCACGGCATGATGCTCAAAGCCGCACGTGACACCGTGTTGCTGCCATCGCTGCAAGGCTTGATCAGCAAGCTGACGCAACTGGCGCACGACAATGCAGCGATCCCAATGATGTCGCGTACACACGGCCAACCAGCCAGCCCAACCACGCTCGGCAAGGAAATGGCCAACGTCGTTGCCCGTCTGAAACGCGCAGTTGATCGTATCGCAGCAGTAGAAATTCTCGGCAAGATGAACGGTGCCGTCGGCAACTTCAATGCGCATTTGTCCGCGTACCCGAATACCGATTGGCAAGCATTCTCGAAGGGCGTGATCGAAAACCGTCTGGGCCTGACTTTCAATCCATACACGATTCAAATCGAACCGCATGACTACATGGCAGAACTGTTCGATGCGATTGCACGCACCAACACTATCCTGCTGGATTTGAACCGCGATATCTGGGGCTACATTTCGCTCGGCTATTTCAAGCAATCCACCAAGGCTGGCGAAATCGGTTCCTCGACCATGCCGCACAAGGTCAACCCTATCGACTTCGAGAACTCCGAAGGCAATCTGGGCATGGCTAACGCTGTATTGAAGCACATGGCAGAGAAGTTGCCTGTTTCACGCTGGCAGCGTGATCTGACCGACTCCACCGTGTTGCGTAACATCGGTGTCGGCTTCGGTTATGCATTGCTGGCCTACGACAGCTGCCTGCGCGGCTTGAACAAGCTGGAAGTCAATCCTGTGCGCATCGCACAAGATCTGGATGAGACATGGGAAGTATTGGCTGAGCCGGTACAAACCGTGATGCGCCGCTACGGCATCGAAAATCCGTACGAGCAATTGAAGGATCTGACGCGCGGCAAAGGCATTTCGAAAGAAGCCTTGCAAGTATTCATCGCCACATTGGCAATCCCGCAAGAAGCCAAGGATCATTTGCTGGCCATGACACCAGCCAATTACATCGGCTACGCCGCCAAGCTCGCAAAAGAAATCTAAACGCCAATCAAGCCGCAGGCCCCATGAAAATGGGCCGCCTGCAGATTTGATTTTATTTTGCTATATTAGTCCTAACTTGAACTAATAAGCAAAAACCCACTTATGCGTAAATACACGCTGACAGCCATCGCGCTGCACTGGCTCATGGCAGCCCTCATCATTGCCACCTTCCTGTTGGGCCTGACCATGGTCGACATTCCCGGCCTGACTCCCACCAAGCTCAAATATTTCTCCTGGCATAAATGGCTAGGCGTCACCGTACTCGGCCTCGCTTGTCTACGCCTGCTATGGGGCATCACACATCCTGCGCCACCGCATCCTGGCAATATGGCCGATTGGCAGAAAAAAGCTGCGCGCGTATCGCACGGCTTGATGTATCTATTGATTTTTGCGGTACCGATTTCTGGTTATTTTTACAGCCTGGCCGCTGGCGTGCCGGTGGTCTATCTCGGCATCGTGCCACTTCCCGTCTTGATCGGCCCCGATCAAGAATTAAGAGCTGTGCTCAAGCAAGTACATTACGCATGTAATGTCACATTACTCATCATCTTTTGGCTGCACATACTAGCCGTACTCAAGCATCAATTCATAGATCGCGATCGCACGCTGCAACGCATGCTTCCGTGAGTTCATTTTTATCGAAAGGATCATCCATGTTCGTTAGCTCACTCTCCAGCAAAACCGCACGCTGGCTTGCCATCGCCAGTGTCTGCTTAGCCTTACCGGCTCTTGCTGCCACAGTACTGAAAACCGATGCAGCAAAAAGCAATGTCACCATCACCTTCAAGCAATTGAACGTGCCGGTCGATGCGAAGTTTAAAAAATTCAACGCACAAATCACCTACGACAGCGCCAAGCCGGAAACTTCCAAAGCCAATGTCGACATCGATGTCAGCAGCTTCGATTTGGGCGATCCGGAGTACAACAAGGAAGTCCTAAAAAAAGAATGGTTTAACGCTGCGCAATTCCCTAAAGCTACTTTCGTCTCCAGCCAGATCAAACCCGGCGCGGCAGGCAAACTGGATGTCAGCGGCAAGCTCACCATCAAAGGTAAAACCACTGATGTCAGCTTCCCTTTGACTGTGAAAAAAGACGGCGCCAATCAAGTCTTTGAAGGCGTATTGCCGATCAAACGTCTGACCTACAGTATAGGCGAAGGCGAATGGAAAGACACCAGCATGGTGGCCGATGAGGTCACGATTAAATTCCGCGTCGTTACGACGCAATAAGCAGCACGATTTGCCGTATGTATCGCAGCACTAACGCAACAAAAAGTAATTAACTTACACAACACAGGAGCCATTGAATGAAATCCAAACTTGCACTGATTTGCCTGCTCACCGCCGGCGCGACTTCCGCTTTCGCACAGACCTACACGATCGACCCTAGCCATACTTACCCAAGCTTTGAAGCCGACCACATGGGCATCTCGGTATGGCGCGGCAAGTTCGACAAATCCAGCGGCACCGTCACGCTGGATCGCGCAGCAAAAACCGGCTCGCTGGATATCGTCATTGATGCCAGCTCTATCGATTTCGGCCATGCCAAAATGAATGAGCATGCGAAAAGCAAGGAAATGTTCAACGTAGAGAAATTTCCAACTGCAACCTACAAAAGCAAATCGTTCAAATTCGATGGCGATAAACCAGTTGCAGTAGAAGGCGAACTGACCTTGCTCGGCATCACCAAACCAGTGACACTCACGCTCAACAAATTCAAATGTATCCAGCATCCAATGTTGAAACGTGAAGTCTGCGGCGCCGATGCATCCGCTGAATTCAACCGCGGCGATTTCGGTCTGAACTATGCTTTGAACTACGGCTTCTCACCTATCGTCAAACTGGCGATCCAGGTAGAAGCCGTAAAAGCAGACTAAGCACATGACGTAAAACATTAAAAGGCCGACGTCATTTCACGTCGGCCTTTTAATTTAAATACTGAGTATTTTTATGGCTGAACGATATCTACGCAGCATCCGATTACTCGCTGAATGCTTCCACGCATTCGAGCGTCAATCCGGTGCGAACATCCGTTGCAGAACCGGACTCACGCCGTCACAGTTCGACATCATTGCAACACTGGGAAATACATCCGGCATGACCTTCAAGGAGTTAGGCGAAAGAACGCTGATTACCAAAGGTACATTGACCGGTGTGATAGACAGGCTGGAAGAAAAAGGCTTGGTTGCACGCGTGACGCAACTTGAAGATCGACGCAGCACTTTGGTGCGACTCACGCCTAAAGGAGAAGCCGAATTCGAACGCGTATTCACGCCGCAAATCGCCTTCGGTAAACAATCATTCGCGAATTATGACGAACAGGATTTCGAAGCATTGGACAAAGAATTGACCAAGTTGCATGCGAACCTGACCGGACACGAACCAAAATCAAAATACTGATTTTCTGAAGTTTGATATAGACAACAAAAAAGCCGGCATCTGCCGGCTTTTTTATTTGCGCGTTATTTAAACTACCGCGCCGTCGTGCTCATCTTTTTCCTTGATCGGTTTGATCAAGTCTTCACGTTTGACGCCCAGCCACATCGCCAACGCCGCTGCCACGAACACGGAAGAGTAAATACCGAAGCAGATACCGATCGTCAGTGCGAGTGCAAAGTAATGCAGAGTCGGACCACCAAAGAACAACATGGACAAAACCATTAGCTGGGTCGAACCGTGAGTAATCATCGTACGCGAAATGGTGCTGGTAATCGCATGGTTCAGCACGTCAGCCGTTGCCAGCTTGCCGAAGCGACGATCACGAAAGGTTTCACGTACACGATCAAACACAACCACCGATTCATTGACCGAGTAACCGAGTACCGCCAGCACCGCCGCCAGCACCGTCAGTGAAAACTCCCACTGGAAGAAAGCGAAGAAGCCGAGAATAATCACCACGTCATGCAAGTTAGCCAGGATGGCCGAGACCGCATATTTCCATTCGAAGCGTATCGCCAGATAGATCATGATGCCGATCACCAACATACCTAGCGCCATCAAACCGTCGTGCGTCAGCTCCTCACCCACTTGCGGCCCGACGAACTCCACACGCTTCAGTTCAACCGTGCTGTCCTGCGCCTTCAATGCACCGATGACGCGTTCGCTGATTTGCGCCGAATCGGCATTTTGCTGCGCAGGCAGGCGTATCAATACGTCTTGTGCAGTACCGAAGCTTTGCACCTGCATATCGGCATAACCGAGTTCCGTCAGCTTGCCACGTACGCCTTCAATGTCTGCTGGTTTGGAATAGGCAACTTCCATCACCGTACCGCCGGTAAATTCAATCGACAGATGCAAACCCTTGTGCAGGAGGAAGAACACGGCGGCGACAAATGTCAGTGCGGAAATGACGTTGAAAATCAACGCATGACGCATGAACGGGATATCTTTTTTGATGCGGAAAAACTCCATCACTTTCCTCTCATTGCGACCGCTTGATGTTGTCGCGATAACGCGTCATCCAGCGGTCTGTCTAAATACAATTCAATCAGCTACGACATGATGCGCAAGTTATGCGCATCGGGGAACGTTCAATCAGGGAGTCGCTTTCCAGACTTGGCCGATAGATACCGATGTCAGTTTTTTCTTGCGGCCGTACCATGTATTGACTAAACCGCGCGATACGAATACGGAAGAGAAAATCGAGGTCAGAATACCCAGGCAATGCACAACGGCAAAACCACGCACCGCGCCGGAGCCGAAAATCAACAGGGCCAAACCAGCGATCAAGGTTGTGACGTTGGAATCGAGAATGGTTGCCCATGCACGTTCAAAGCCCATCGCAATCGCCGTCTGCGGCGCATGACCCGCTCGCAACTCTTCGCGTATCCGCTCATTGATCAGCACGTTGGCATCAATCGCCATACCCAGCGTCAGCGCAATCGCGGCAATACCCGGCAAGGTCAATGTCGCCTGCAGCATCGACAACAAGGCAATCAGCAACATCACGTTGACCGCCAGCGCAAACACGCTGAAGAAGCCGAATGCGCGGTAGTAAACAATCATGAAGATAGCGATAGCGATGAAACCATACAGCGTTGCGTCAAAACCTTTCTTGATGTTCTCTGCACCGAGTTGTGGTCCGATAGTGCGTTCTTCGATGATTTCCATCGGCGCTGCCAGGGAACCTGCACGCAACAGCAAGGCCAAGTCGCTAGCCGCTTCAGCCGAACCCATACCGGTGATCTGGAAGCGTGCGCCCAGTTCATCACGAATCGTGGCAACGGTCAGAACTTCGCCCTTGTTCTTTTCAAACAGAACAATCGCCATCGACTTGCCTACGCGCATACGCGTTGCTTCACGCATACGACGGCCACCGTCACCGTTCAGATCGATACTGACTGACGGTTGATGATTTTGATCGAAGCTGGCGGATGCACTGGAGATGTATTCACCGGTAATGATCGGATCTTTGTACAAGACCACAGGCGCATTCTTGCCGACCTTGAACAGTTCGGAGCCGAATGGAATGGCGGCTGTCTCTTCGGTACCGCGCGTCACTGTTTCATCGACCAGACGTACTTCCAGGGTCGCTGTTTTACCGATAATGTCTTTCGCACGCGAAACGTCTTGCACACCTGGCATCTGCACCACAATGCGATCTGCACCTTGGCGCTGGATCAATGGCTCGGTTACGCCGAGTTCATTGACGCGCTTCGACAGTGTGGTGATGTTTTGCTGCACGGCGTCTTCCACCGTTTGTTTCAATGCCGCCGGATTCAAGGTACCGATCAGTTTGAGGTCTTCACCACTGCCTGCATCCGTCAGATCCAGTTCACGCAACTCACTATTCAACAAGGTACGAGCCTTGCTGCGTGTATCTGCATCGCGGAACAGGATTTCAATATTGTCACCACTGCGCGAAATACCGGCATGACGAATATTCTTGTCGCGCAGGATGCTGCGTGCGCTGGCTTGCAGACCAAGTACACGCTTGTTCATGACAGCCTTGGTATCGACCTGCATCAGGAAATGCACACCACCGCGCAAATCGAGACCGAGATACATAGGTGCTGCGTTCAGGCTTTGCAGCCAGGACGGTGTATTTGGCAACAGATTGAATGCCACCAGATAAGTTGGGTCTTCCGGATCAGCATTCAGTTCTTTCTCAAGGACACCCTTGGCTTTGAACTGGACATCGGTATTGGCGAAGCGTACGCGTACGGTACCTTGCGAACCTATTGTTTCGTAGACTATCCCATCGTAAGGGAGACCGTCTTTCTTCAGTAACTGCTCAACCTGAGTCATCAGGGAACTGTCTACTTTGACGGTGGCCTTGGCACTGCTGATTTGCACCGCTGGCGACTCACCGAAGAAGTTCGGCAAGGTATACAACACACCCAACAACAGTGCGACGGCGATCGTAATGTACTTCCAGAGGGGATAGCGATTCATATTGATTCAGGGTTCGGGGTGGAACGTCAGACAAAAATCAACCCCACGTCCGGCCAGCGGAGGTGGGGCATTTAACCCATTACAGCGATTTGATCGTACCTTTTGGCAACAAGGTCGTCACTGCACTCTTTTGAATGACCAGCTCAGTACCGTCTTGCACTTCCAGCGACAAGTAGACGTCGGACACTTTGGTGATCTTGCCCAGTACGCCACCGGCTGTGATGACTTCATCGCCACGTGTGACGGCTTCGATCATTGCCTTGTGTTCTTTTTGACGTTTCATCTGTGGACGTATCATCAGGAAATACAGCACGATGAACATCAAGACGATAGGCACGAATTGGGTCAGGTTGCCCAGCATGCCGCCAGCGGCTGTTGCAGCGTAAGCGTTGGTAATAAACACGTGAATGCTCCAGGTTGTAGTAATAAATGGTCGGTTATTTTAGCACTGGAAAATTGCTTTTCCCGTCTAGACGGTCTTTCGTGGAAGAAAGTTCAGGCTCCGCGTGCGCGATCTTCATGGAATTGCTTCACAAAGAGCTGGAATCGCCCTTCGCTAATCGCCTCCCGCATCTCGCGCATCAGGTCCAGATAGTAGTGCAAGTTGTGGATAGTATTCAGTCTTGCACCAAGAATTTCGCCGGTACGATGCAAATGATGCAAGTAAGCGCGCGAAAAATTGCGGCAGGAGTAGCAGCCACAGGTCTCATCCAGCGGCTTCTTGTCATCCTTGTAACGCGCATTCTTGATCTTGATATCGCCAAAACGGGTGAACAACCAGCCATTGCGCGCATTGCGCGTCGGCATCACGCAATCGAACATGTCGATGCCGTTAGCCACTCCCTGCACCAGATCTTCCGGCGTGCCGACGCCCATCAGGTAATGCGGCTTGTTGGCAGGCAGGCGCGGGCCGATATGCTCAAGCACGCGCATCATGTCTTCCTTGGGCTCACCGACCGACAGACCGCCGATCGCTACGCCGTGGAAATTCAATTCTTCCAGACCAGCCAGCGACTCATCGCGCAAATTTTCAAACATGCCGCCCTGCACAATGCCGAACAGCGCATTCGGGTTTTCCTCACGATTGAACTCGTCCAGCGAGCGTTTGGCCCAACGCAAGGACATGCGCATCGATTTGGCCGCTTCTTCCGTCGTAGCTGGGCGGCCATCGATTTCATACGGTGTACATTCATCGAACTGCATCACGATGTCGGAGTTCAGGATGCGCTGGATCTGCATCGACACTTCCGGCGACAGGAATAATTTATCGCCGTTGATAGGCGAATTGAAATGCACACCTTCTTCAGTAATCTTGCGCATCTCGCCCAGCGAAAATACTTGAAAACCACCGGAGTCGGTCAGGATAGGTTTATCCCAACCCATGAAATCGTGCAGGCCACCGAACTTGGCGATGATTTCATTACCTGGACGCAACCACAGGTGGAAGGTATTACCGAGAATGATCTGGGAATCGATTTCTTTCAATTCCAGCGGTGACATCGCCTTGACCGAGCCATAAGTGCCGACTGGCATGAAGATAGGCGTTTCGATCACGCCGTGATTCAGCGTTAATTGGCCGCGACGCGCGTTGCCGTCAGTTTTAAGTAATTTGAAATTTAGCATGATGGCATTCTGGTCAAAAACATCGCATCGCCGTAACTGAAGAAACGATAACGTTGGGAAATAGCGTGTTGGTACGCAGCACGAATAGTGTCATAGCCGGCAAACGCCGACACCAGCATCAGCAGCGTCGACTTCGGCAAATGGAAATTGGTAATCAGGCGTGTCACCGTCTTGAAGGTATAGCCCGGCGTGATGAACAAACGCGTATCGGCGCTACCGGCTTGCAAGACGCCGCTTTGCGACGCCGATTCCAGCGCGCGCATGCTGGTGGTACCAACCGCCACGATATTGCCGCCTGCAGCTTGCGTCGCCTGCACTGCATCTACCGTTTGCTGCGAGATGGTGTACCACTCGCTGTGCATATTGTGTTCAGCCAGATTCTCATTGCGCACAGGCTGGAAGGTACCCGCACCTACATGTAGCGTGACATAGGCAAGCTTCACACCTTTGGCAGTCAAGGCATCCAGCAACGCTTGGTCGAAATGCAAACCCGCCGTCGGTGCCGCCACTGCACCCGGTGTTTTTGCGTACACGGTTTGATAACGCGTTTCATCGTAGGCATCGGCAGCATGTTCGATATACGGCGGCAAAGGCAAACGACCATGCGCTTCTATCAATTCAAATACATCGTCCGGGAATTGCAGCTCGTAGAATTCCCCGACGCGCTCGCCGACGGTTACATCAAAGGCATCAGCCAGACGTATCTGCATGCCGGCAACTGGCGACTTGGAAGCGCGTATCTGCGCATGCACATTGCGTGCATCCACCACGCGCTCAATCAGCACTTCCACTTTGCCGCCGGTTTCTTTCACACCGAAGAAACGTGCCTTCAGCACACGCGTGTCGTTAAAAACCAGTAAGTCGCCAGGTGACAGCAAGTCGACAATATCGGCAAAGTTGCGATCTATCATTTTGTCTGGAGCGACGTGCAGCAGACGCGATGCGCTGCGTTCAGCCAAGGGAGTTTGCGCAATCAAGTCTTGCGGCAAATCGAAATCGAAATCGGAAAGAGAATACATCTGGCTAATAGTTGAAGACATCGGTTTTACGGTCCGAGGTGTGACGCATACAAATTGAGAACTCATTTCACAAATATCCGCGAGTGCGAACGCGGATATTTGGGAGGTAATGCAAGGCGTGTCGCGCTGCCAAGGGTGGTTCCCTTGGCAAGCGGCGCAACGCAGCAGTACGCCCAAATAGCCCGTTCCCTTCGGGTTCTTGTCAAAAGAGGTGCTGGCCGCGTTGTGCTCCTTGCGCATAGTTCACTATGCGACGCGTCGCACGCCTTGCCAGAACCTCTTTTGACAAGAACGCATCTCACGGATATTTATGAAATGAGTTCTAGTTTGCATGCAATCGCGCTGCAGAACTGCTATGGTTGCAAAGCTTGCCGGATCGGCACTTTCATGTGATGCAGTACGCAAGACATGAAGTTCATCGCCGCAATCATCACAAAACCCGCTATTTTACGCCCTGCCGCCCATTTTCGGCCTGATATGCCTGTATTGAAAAAAAAGCCTGCGTCTGTTGCCAAAAAAGCCACCAAATCAACCTCGGCGGCGGCACCCACACGCGCGGAAAAAATAGACGACAAACTGATCAAGCTCGGCTTGCGCACAGACATGGATAAAGTCCTGCATCTGCCCATGCGCTACGAGGACGAAACCGAGATCAAGAGCATCAGCGCAGCCGGTTTTATTTTCGGCCGTGCAATACAGGTCGAAGGCGTCGTGACTTCCTGCGAAGTCGCTTTCCGCCCGCGCCGCCAACTGGTGGTAACGATCTCTGACGATACCGGTCAGTTGGTGATGCGCTTCCTGAATTTTTACGGCAGCCAAGTCAAGCAAATGGCCGAAGGCAATCGTGTACGCGCACGCGGCGAAGTGCGCCACGGCTTCTTCGGTGCGGAAATGGTGCACCCCAATTACAAGATGGTGATCGAAGGTGCGCCCTTGCCTGCCGCGCTGACACCGGTTTATCCGTCCGGCGAAGGCTTGTCGCAAACCGTGCTGCGCAAAACCGTCATAGACGCAATGACGCGCATAGCATGGCGCGATACGCTTTCGGACACACTACGCAACTCGCTGGACTTGATGTCATTCGAACCAGCGGTGCGTCTATTGCACAACCCGCCGCCTGATATCGATGAAAGCGCCCTGGCTGATCGTTCGCACGCTGCCTGGGTGCGCATGAAATTCGATGAATTGCTGGCGCAGCAATTGTCGATGAAACGCGCGCAAATGGCGCGACGTGCCAAAGGTGCGGCCGTGCTGCCAAAAGTCGGCACATTGTCGAAAGCCTTCCTCAAACAACTGCCATTTTCATTAACCGGTGCGCAACAACGCGTGCTGGAAGAAATTCGCGCGGACCTCAAGCAATCCTTTCCCATGCAACGCTTGCTGCAAGGCGATGTAGGCAGCGGCAAGACCGTGGTCGCAGCATTGGCTGCAGCGCAAGCCATCGACAGCGGTTTCCAAGCCGTATTGATGGCACCGACCGAAATTCTGGCTGATCAGCATTTCCGCAAAATCGCCGGCTGGATGGAACCGCTGGGCGTCAACGTTGCGTGGCTCACTGGTAGCCTGAAGAAAAAAGAAAAACTGGAAGCCAAGGCACGCATCGAATCCGGCGAGGCACAACTGATCATCGGTACGCATGCACTGATACAGGAAGACGTACTGTTTTCCAAATTAGGTTTGGTGATCGTCGATGAACAGCATCGCTTCGGTGTTGGCCAGCGTCTCGTCCTGCGCAACAAAGGGCTGGACAACAAAGTCTCGTCGCACAAACAAAAGATTCCGCATCAATTGATGATGTCCGCCACACCGATTCCACGTACTTTGGCGATGACTTACTACGCCGATCTGGAAGTCTCCGTCATCGATGAACTGCCACCGGGACGCACACCTATCGTCACACGCGTGATCGATCAGAATCGTCGCGATGAAGTCATCGAACGTGTACATGCCGCCGCGCTGGAAGGACGGCAAGTATATTGGGTCTGCCCCTTGATCGAAGAGTCGGAAGCGCTGCAATTACAGACTGCCACCGATACGCATCTAACTCTGGTCGACGCGCTGCCGGACTTGAGCGTAGGTCTGGTACACGGCCGCATGAAGCCCGCCGAGAAACAACAAGTGATGGATGCCTTTACACGTGGCGAGATACACGTACTCGTGGCCACCACCGTCATCGAAGTCGGCGTCGATGTTCCCAATGCTTCCTTGATGGTGATCGAACATGCAGAACGTTTTGGTCTGTCGCAGTTACACCAATTACGCGGGCGCGTAGGACGCGGCTCCACCGCCAGCGTGTGCCTGCTGCTGTATCAAGGCCCGCTCGGACAAGTCGCCAAACAGCGCTTGGGCATCATGCGCGAATCGACAGACGGCTTTGAAATTGCACGCAGGGATTTGGAAATCCGCGGTCCCGGTGAATTCCTCGGTGCGCGCCAATCCGGCCAGGCCATGCTGCGTTTTGCCGATCTGGAAACCGATCAATGGCTGGTCGATAAAGCGCGCGATCTTGCACAAACCCTGTTGCGCGACGATCCGACAACCGTCGAAGCGCATCTGGCGCGTTGGCTCGGCGCACGCGAGGATTACCTGAAGGTATAAAATAGGCTACCGTACAGGCCCAGACAAGAAGATCATGACGCTTACCGAACTCAAATACATCGTTGCCGTCGCACGTGAAAAACATTTTGGTCATGCGGCAGAAGCCTGTCACGTCGCACAGCCCACATTGTCAGTCGCCATCAAGAAACTGGAAGATGAGCTGGGCGTCACGCTCTTCGAGCGCGGTGGCAGCGAAATCTCGATGACGCCGCTAGGCGTACAAATCGTCGCGCAAGCCGAACGTGTGCTGGAGCAAACCGCAGCCATCAAGGAAATCGCCAAGCAGAACAAGGATCCATTGGTCGGCCCTTTCCGCCTCGGCATCATTTACACGATTGCGCCTTATCTACTGCCGCCACTGGTAAAAACGCTCATTGATCGCGTACCGCAGATGCCCTTGGTGCTGCAGGAAAACTTTACCGTCAAATTGCTAGAGCTACTGCGTCAGGGCGAACTGGATGCCGCCATCGTCGCACTGCCCTTCCCTGATCAAGGCTTGCTGGTGCAACCTGTGTACGACGAACCCTTCGTCGTCGCCGTTCCGAAAAACCATGCATGGGCAAATCGCAGCAGCGTCACCACCAATGACTTGAAATCGGAAACCATGCTCTTGCTCGGAAATGGCCATTGCTTCCGCGATCAAGTGCTGGAAGTCTGTCCGGAAATGTCGCGCTTCTCCACTTCTGGCGACGGCATCGCACGCACCTTCGAAGGCTCTTCGCTGGAAACCATACGTCACATGGTTGCATCCGGCATCGGCATCACCGTTTTGCCGCAGGCATCGGTGCCGGACATGCAAGCCAAGGATGGCATGCTGCGTTACATCCCGTTTGAAAAACCAGGACCGTCGCGTCGCGTCGTGCTGGTATGGCGCAAAAGCTTCACACGGGGCGCGGCTATCGAAGCCGTCCGGCAAGCATTGCTGTCTTGCGATTTACAAGGCGTGACAATGTTGCCGCATGAACCCCTGTCCGAAGCCTGATATTGAAGCTTGATACTTAGAGCATCAGACTGTCTCTCTTATTTCCGCACAACCGAACACCGCTAGATGAATCGCCTCCAACTGTATTTTCGCCTGATCCGCCTCGATAAACCGATAGGTATTTTGCTGCTCTTATGGCCAACCTTGTGGGCCTTGTGGCTGGCATCAAATGGCAAACCGGATTGGACACTGGTCGGTATTTTTACGCTAGGCACGATCTTGATGCGCTCGGCCGGTTGCGCCATCAACGATTATGCTGACCGCGATTTCGACAAGCATGTGCAACGCACGGTTGATAGACCGATCACCAGCGGCAAGATCAAACCTTATGAAGCCTTGCTGGTTGCACTGGTATTGACGCTAATCTCATTCACCTTGATCTGGCCGCTTAATACCTTGACCAAGCAACTCTCCATCGCGGCAGTCATCATCGCGGCCAGCTACCCTTACTTCAAACGCTTCTTCGCGATCCCGCAGGCGTATCTCGGTATCGCATTCGGCTTTGGTATTCCGATGGGATTTGCGGCGGTGCAAGGCACTGTGCCGGCAGCAGCATGGTGGCTATTGGTCGCCAATGTTTTCTGGGCCGTTGCCTACGATACCGAATATGCGATGGTCGATCGTGAAGATGATTTGAAGATAGGCATGAAGACATCGGCGATCACCTTCGGTCGCTTTGATGTTGCTATCGTCATGCTTTGTTACGCGGTTACCTTGGGCTTGATCTTCATCGTCGGCTGGCAATTCGGCTTGCGGATTTGGTTCGTGACCGGCTTGCTGATTGCAGTTGCTTGTGCGATTTATCACTACACGCTAATACGTGAGCGCGAACGCAACGCGTGCTTTGCCGCTTTCCGTCATAACAACTGGTTGGGTGCGGCCATCTTTGGCGGCGTTGCACTCGATTACTTGTTGCGCTAATCACACACTCATCCATGCCTCCGCCATCATCAGCGCCTAGCACTAGCGACCCTAACGTCAAACGCTATTTGCCTTGGGTGGTGGCGATTGCGCTGTTCATGGAGCAGTTGGATTCAACCATTATCAACACCGCTATTCCATCGATGGCGGCTAGTCTCAATGTCACACCATTGAGCCTGAAAGCGGTGGTCAGTTGCTACATTCTGAGTCTGGCTGTTTCCATTCCCATCAGCGGCTGGATGGCAGATCGTTTTGGTACACGGCGCGTCTTCAGTACCGCGGTTGGCCTATTCACATTTGCATCAATACTCTGCGGCTTGTCGACCAGCGTTCCCATGTTGGTGGCTGCACGCATCTTGCAAGGCTTCAGCGCCGCCATGATGATGCCGGTCGGACGTTTGACCGTCATACGCACTTTTCCAAAATCAGAATTACTGGCAGCGATGAATTTCGTCATCATCCCGGCATTGATCGGCCCTTTGCTTGGACCAACAATCGGCGGTTTGATCGTGCACTGGCTGCCGTGGCAAGCCATCTTCTTTGTGAACGTGCCGATAGGGTTGGCGGCGCAGTGGATGATCCATAAACACATGCCAGACTATCGCTCGGAGTCACCACGACCGCTGGATGTCATCGGTCTGGTGCTGTTCGGCTCAGGCATAGCCTTGCTGTCATGGATATTGGAAATATTCGGCGAACACTATCTTGATGCAACTTCGACCGCCATTTTGTTTCTGATATCTATCGCGCTGCTCGCGACTTATTGCCTGCATGCGCGACGCACTCTGCATCCGCTGCTGCAACTCACACTGTTTAAAACACGCACCTTCCGCGTTTCTGTCGTCGGCGGATTCATTACGCGCCTAGGTGTAGGCGGCCTGCCCTTTCTGCTTCCCTTGCTGTATCAAATCGGTTTGGGACTGCCTGCCTGGCAATCAGGATTGATGATGATGCCGACAGCGGCGGCGGCAATGGCAATGAAGTTGATCTCAGTCAGAGTGCTAGGGCGCTTCGGCTATCGCAAAGTGCTGATCGTCAATACCGTGATGATAGGCGTCACGATCTGCATGTTCTCCATCATTACACCGACCACACCTATTGCAGTCATTTTGCTACTCGGCCTGGCACAAGGTTTTTTCAATTCACTGCAATTTTCCAGCATGAATTCGATGGCTTACGCGGATATCAAAGTAGAAGATTCCAGTATGGCGAGCACCATCGCCAGCTCGATGCAACAAATGTCGATGAGCTTCGGCTTGGCGTTCGGCTCCATCATCGCAGCATGGTATCTCGGCGACCTGCCACAATCCGATCGTGCGGCCGTCGTCAACGCGCTGCATCATGCATTTCTTACCTTGGGTGGTTTGACGATATTGTCATCACTATCGTTCTGGACGCTGCGTGCCAATGATGGTGAAGCCGTCAGCAAGGGACACTCATTAACACAGTAATTTTTTGCACTGAAGATCAACCGCAATATTCTGGAGAGCCATTCATGAATCGTAAACGAGTCGGTATTGTCATTTTCGATGATGTTGAAGTGCTGGATTTTTGCGGCCCTTTCGAGGTTCTCTCGGTCACACGCATCAACGATGAACGCAGGCGCGAAGAACCATCACCATTCGAAGTACTGCTGGTGGCGCAATTCGATAGGCCCATTACGACAACCGGTGGCATGAAGGTGCTTCCTGACACCACCTTCGATCAGTGTCCGCTTCTCGATATATTGCTGGTTCCCGGTGGATGGGGCACACGCAGCGAAATGAATAACGAAGCGATGCTGTCATTTGTTACAGCACGTGCGGCAGAGGTCGAAACCTTGACCTCCGTTTGTACCGGTGCTTTAATTCTGGGAAATGCAGGCTTGCTGGATGGCTTGCGCGCCACCACACACTGGCGCTCGCTGGCATTGATGCAGGAACGTTTCCCGCAAGTGACGGTTGATTCTGTTTCTCAGGTAGTGGAACAAGGCAAGGTCATTACCTCGGCCGGCATCTCGGCTGGTATCGATATGGCGCTGACTATAGTGAAGAGATATTGCGGAGAAAACATTGCACGTGCAACCGCGCGTCACATGGAATATCCATACCCGGAATCGAATGTGCGACGCGTCCCACTTGAGCCCGCACCACAATAAATTCATCGTCTATAAATGATCATACGCTCCGAACAACACAGCGATATTCAAGCAATCACTGATGTCACGCGTGCAGCTTTCGCAGATCATCCGCACAGCGATCACTGCGAACAATTCATCATCAATGCCTTGCGGGATGCCAGTGCCTTATCGATTTCTCTTGTTGCCGAAATCGATGATCAAGTCGTAGGTCACATTGCCTTTTCGCCTGTCAGCATTTCCGATGGCAGCACCGATTGGTATGGCCTTGGTCCTGTGTCTGTTTTACCGCAATGGCAAAAACAAGGGATAGGGAAGGCATTGATCAATCACGGATTGGCTTTATTAAAAGAAAACCATGCAAAAGGCTGCGTCCTATTGGGCGAGCCTGAGTACTACCGTCGATTTGGATTTCAACATAAGACCAATTTGATTCTGGAAGGTGTGCCGCCAGAATATTTTCTGACCTTATCTTTTGATGGGAACTTGCCGAACGGCAAGGTTAATTATCACGCAGCATTTTCAGCTTCAAGCTAAGTGCCAAGGACTAATTTCCGCTGGCAATTCCCTCGACAACATCAAGCGCCCTGCTTTAGTTTTGTCACTGGGAAATTAAATAGCAATTTCATATCCAATCAGATAACACTCATGCACAGCTGACCACCTTCAGCCCAGCGATCTATATGGGATTGACAGAGTGACATGGGCGGCGCAGAGTGGTTTCCCATCATTCAAAGGAGCAGATATGAAAAGCAAAATCCTTATTTCTTCGATCATGGTCATGAGTCTGGCAGCCAGCAGCCTCGCCTTCGCTCAAGGCAATAGTGGTCGGAATGATCGTGATATGGGGCGCGGCGGCCCTGGCGGTGATCGCGGTCAGAAATATGATAAACACGACGGCAGACATGACAACCGCCCGGGCAATCGACATGATGGTCGTCACGATAATCGCCGTGATGGACGCGGTGCCGGCCCTAACCATAGTTTCTACAAAGGCGATCGTCTGTCTGGTGAGTATCGCAACAGACAATATGTGGTGAATGACTGGCGTAGTCATCGCCTGAACGCACCACCACGCGGTTACCAGTGGGTGCAAACCGGTAGCGACTATGTGCTGGTTGCGATCGCAAGTGGCATCATTGCGCAAATCCTGCTCGGCCATTAAGCAACAAAACTATCTGCTCCAACGTATTACCCGCAGGCCTGATGTTTCTACGAAACTTCAAGCCTGCGTTTTTAAATAACTATAACGCTCAGTCTTGACCGAATTCTTCACCCAAAGCCTGCCCCCGTGCTGCAGCAGCTTTCATTGCCATGATGATCGCCTGCTTGACGCCGCTATTTTCCATACTCGTCAATGCAGCGTAGGTCGTCCCACCTTTTGACGTCACACGTTCACGCAATACCGCAATTGGATCTGTCGCTTGTGCCGCCAATTGCGCAGCGCCAACAAAGGTCGAAATCGCCAGCGCATTACCTTGCTCTGCCGTCAATCCCATTTCCTGCGCAGCTTGTTGCATCGCTTCGATGAAATAAAACACGTATGCAGGACCACTGCCCGATACGGCGGTGACAGGGTCGATCAACTTTTCATCATCCAGCCAAACTGTCTCGCCCACTGCACGCATGATGGCATCCGCTGCGGCGTGTTGCTCCTTGCTGACACCAGCCGTTGCAACCATGCCGGTCACGCCTTTGCCGATCAACGCTGGCGTATTTGGCATCGTGCGCACAATGGCGGTGTGCCCTTTCAACCAGCGTGACAAATCCACTGCGCGGATACCCGCAGCTATCGACAAGATCAACTGTGCTTTAACGTGCGGCGCCAATTGCGCGACTACGCCCTTCATTTGTTGCGGCTTGACGGCCAGCACGATGACATCGCTGCTGGCAATCGTCGCATCTATTTCCGCTGATGTTTTAACGCCGAATTGTTGCTGCAGTCTCGTCAATGAATCGGCATTAATGTCGACGACATGAATGTTATCCGCCGCAGTTAATTTCCCGGCCAGACCTCCGATCAAGGCAGCCGCCATATTGCCGCCACCGATAAAACTGATTTTCAGATTATTTTGCATAGTCCCTAGTTCCAAAAATTGCAGAGCCTATCCGCACGATAGTGGCACCTTCGGCTATCGCCGCGGCCATATCGCCAGACATCCCCATTGATAATGTATCCAGCGCCAATCCCTCGGCCCGTAATTGATCGAACAATGCGTGCAACTGCCGAAACGGTGCCCGCTGTTGTTCTGCATCGCCTTCCGCCTCCGGAATCGCCATCAAGCCACGCAAACGCAAACGCGGCAAAGCGGCGATCGCTTGCGCAACGGCGATCACGTCTGTCGGCAAGACGCCACTTTTACTCGCTTCGCCACTGATATTGACCTGCAGACAGATATTCAAAGGCGGCAAATCCGCCGGACGCTGCTCGGAAAGCCTGTGCGCGATTTTTTCCCTATCGACTGAATGCACCCAGTCGAAGTGTTCGGCAATCGGACGCGTCTTGTTGCTCTGTATCGG
The DNA here is from genome assembly GCA_040390795.1 of Pseudomonadota bacterium. GTDB lineage: Bacteria > Pseudomonadota > Gammaproteobacteria > Burkholderiales > Burkholderiaceae_D > Oxalicibacterium. Next base: position 207,373 of record JAZJXV010000024.1, read on the forward strand.
CCCGATAAAGTGCCATTCCAGCTCCAGATCGGGACGCGTAGCCTGCACAGCCGCTATTTTCTCCAGCGCTTCCTGCAGGTAATTTTCACCAAAAGCGGCTTGCCCAGCCTCCGCCGCAGCGATTACGGCATCGGCACCAAAAGTCTTGGAAACCGCCAGCAATTCAACGCCATGCACGTCGCGTTGCGCGCTGTTCGCAGCGTCGGTGATACGCTGACGCACAGCTTGCAAGTTTTGGCGTATTACAGACATAATCAAAGTTCTTTTAAAGCATCATTAATCGTCACGATACCATCGGTATCACGCATAGTGCGACTCACCTTTTTGAAGCAGGCTCAGGGATTATAAATGGACATTTCAGAACTACTGGCGTTCTCGGTCAAGAATAAAGCATCCGATCTTCATTTATCCTCCGGTTTGCCTCCAATGATTCGTGTGCACGGCGATGTCCGTCGTATCAATTTGCCACCGTTAGAGCACAAAGATGTGCACAGCATGATCTATGACATCATGAACGACGGCCAGCGCAAAGTGTATGAAGAAAGACTGGAAATCGATTTTTCCTTCGCCATTCCCGGCCTGGCACGCTTCCGCGTCAATGCCTTCAATCAGGATCGTGGTGCTGCAGCAGTACTGCGCACCATTCCTTCCAAAATTCTGAGCCTGGAAGATTTGAATGCGCCCAAGATTTTTACTGAGCTGTCATTAAAACCACGCGGTCTGGTTCTCGTCACAGGACCAACCGGTTCCGGCAAATCGACTACGCTGGCAGCGATGGTCAACCACGTCAATGAAAACGAATACGCACATATCTTGACGATCGAAGATCCGATTGAATTCGTGCACGATTCAAAAAAATGTCTGATCAATCAACGTGAAGTCGGTCCGCATACTCATTCATTTGAAAATGCATTGCGCTCGGCGCTGCGTGAAGATCCCGATGTCGTTCTGGTTGGCGAGTTGCGCGATCTGGAAACCATACGTCTTGCCTTGTCCGCCGCAGAAACCGGCCATCTGGTATTCGGCACACTGCATACATCGTCTGCAGCAAAAACTATAGACCGTATCATCGACGTCTTCCCTGGCGATGAAAAAGAAATGGTACGCGCGATGTTGTCCGAATCACTGCAAGCCGTCATCTCGCAAACCTTGCTGAAAACAAAAGATGGCACTGGTCGCGTAGCTGCGCATGAAATCATGCTTGGTACTCCAGCGATCCGCAATCTGATACGCGAAGCGAAAATCGCACAAATGTATTCGGCCATCCAGACCGGCTCGAATGTCGGTATGCAGACGCTGGACAGTAATCTGACTGAGTTGGTAAAGCGCAATGTGATTTCAAATGCAACAGCGCGCGCTGCTGCCAAGACACCAGATAACTTCCCGGGATAAAGACGGGGTTGCGCAAAGCATGCTTTGCACCGCCTGAATCCGAGCAACTTGCAAGCTGCGAGGCGGGATGTACGAGGCTTTACAGCTGAAAGAATTGAACAAAGAAAGAGGCAATATGGAACGCGATCAAGCCACTAAATTCATGTACGACTTGCTGCGCCTGATGCTGAGCAAGAATGGCTCCGATCTTTTCGTCACGGCTGACTTCCCGCCTGCATTCAAGATCGATGGCAAGATGACGCAAGTATCGAATCAACCGTTGACAGCAGCGCACACGATTGAATTGGCGCGCGCCATCATGAGCGATAAACAAGCGGCAGAATTTGAAGCGACCAAGGAATGTAATTTCGCAATCAGCCCGAGCGGCATTGGTCGCTTCCGCGTATCGGCATTTGTGCAACAAGGTCGCGTCGGCATGGTCATCCGTACCATTACTACGGCCATTCCAAAAATGGAAGATCTAGGCGTACCAGAAACATTGAAAGATATCGTGATGACCAAGCGCGGTCTGGTCATCATGGTGGGTGCGACTGGTTCAGGCAAATCGACTACCTTGGCCGCCATGATCGGTCACCGCAACGAACACAGCTACGGCCACATCATCACGATCGAAGATCCGGTTGAATATGTGCATCCGCATAAAAACTGCGTCATCACACAACGCGAAATCGGCGTCGATACCGATGGCTGGGGTATCGCACTGAAGAACACTTTGCGTCAGGCACCTGACGTTATTTTCATCGGTGAGATACGTGACCGTGAAACCATGGACTACGCGATCGCCTTTGCCGAAACCGGCCATCTGTGTCTGGCGACTATGCATGCGAATAGCTCGAATCAAGCGCTGGATCGCATCGTCAACTTCTTCCCGGAAGAACGTCGTCAGCAATTGCTGATGGATTTGTCGCTGAATTTGAAAGCAATGATTTCTCAGCGTTTGATTCCGTTGAAAGATACCAAAGGTCGCTGCGTGGCAGTAGAGATCATGTTGAACTCACCGCTGGTATCTGACTTGATCTTCAAGGGCGATGTGCACGAGATCAAAGAGATCATGAAGAAGTCACGTGAACTCGGCATGCAGACCTTTGATCAAGCTTTATTCGATTTGTATGAAGCAGGGAAAATTTCTTACGAAGATGCACTGCGCAATGCTGACTCGGTCAACGATTTGCGTCTTTCCATCAAATTAAATGGCAAGGAAGCGCAGACACGCGATCTGAGCAAAGGCACTGAACATTTGGGAATTGTATGAGCAATATCTATGACTTCAAAGCCAACAGTCTGACCGGTGCACCGGTCGATCTCGCGCAATATCGCGGCAAGGTCTTGTTGATCGTCAATACCGCCAGCAAGTGCGGCTTCACGCCACAATACAAAGGACTGGAGGCGGTGTATCAACAGTTCAGCGACAAGGGCGTGGAAGTACTTGGATTCCCCTGCAATCAATTCGGCGGACAGGAACCGGGCGATGCAGATGCCATTGGTGCATTCTGCGAAAAGAATTACGACGTGACCTTTCCGCTGTTTGCCAAGATCGATGTGAATGGTGATAACGCTGATCCGCTGTTCAAATATTTGAAGCACGCGGCACCCGGCCTACTTGGCAGTGAAGCGATTAAATGGAACTTCACCAAGTTCCTGATCAAGAAAGACGGCACCGTCTACAAACGCTATGCACCGCAAACCAAGCCGGAAGAGTTGGTAGACGACATCAACAAATTACTCGCCGAATAAAACGGCAAGCACAATAAAAAACGCTGGCTGTACTGTGAAGTACGCCAGCGTTTTTTTATTACCGTGCGTTGTTTAGTGCGCGGCCTTCAATGCACTATCGATCAATTCTATCCAGTGCTTGACCGGCGTATCGGTACCGGATTGCAGATGCGTCAAGCAACCGATGTTGGCGGAAACGATCATCTCCGCTTTTGTCTCTGCCAGCTTGGCGAGTTTGTTGTCACGCAATTGATACGACAACTCTGGCTGCATCACTGAGTAGGTACCAGCCGAACCGCAGCATAAATGGCTATCACCGCACAACTGCACATCCACACCGGCAGCGCGCAAGACGCCTTCAACCTTGCCGCGGATTTGCTGACCGTGCTGCAAAGTGCAAGGTGGATGATAAGCCACACGCTTAGAGATTTTTCCATTCAACTTGCCTTGCAACTCCGCTTCGAAGGCCGGCATGATTTCACTCAAATCTTTAGTCAGACCAGAGATCACTGATGCTTTTTCTGCATACGCAGCATCTTCCGCCAACAGATGACCGTAATCCTTGACCGTTGCACCGCAACCGGAGGCCGTCATCACAATGGCTTCTGCTCCAGCTTCCACCAATGGCCACCATGCATCAATATTGCGACGCATATCATTCAAGGCGCCGTCGTGATCGTTCAAGTGATGACGGATCGCACCGCAGCAACCAGCCTTCGGCGCTACAATCAATTGCACACCGAGCGCATCGAGTACGCGCGCAGTAGCGGCATTGATATTCGGCGACATCGCAGGCTGTACGCAGCCATCCAGCAACAGCATCTTGCGTTCATGCGCACGCGTAGGCCAGGTACCGGCATTTTCCTTGCGTGGCACTTTATTTTTCAGCGCCTGCGGCAACAGCGGACGGAATAATTGGCCTGTTTTCATCGCTGGCTCAAACAGCCATTTGCGCGGCAACAATTCTTTCAATGCCGCGCGCTTCAATTTTTGCGAGAACGAATACGGCACGCGATCTTCAACCACCTTGCGACCGATATCGATCAGACGTCCGTACTTCACGCCGGACGGGCAAGTGGTTTCGCAATTGCGGCAAGTCAGGCAACGGTCCAGATGCAACTGGGTTTTCGCAGTCGGCTCTTTACCCTCCAACACTTGCTTGATCAAATAAATACGGCCACGTGGCCCATCGAGTTCATCACCGAGCAATTGATAGGTCGGGCAGGTTGCCGTGCAAAATCCGCAATGTACGCAACTACGCAGAATGGCATCTGCCTCCTGGCCTTCGCGAGTATTTTTGATGAAATCGGCTAAATTGGTTTGCATTGAATCCTACAATTCTCTGAAGAGTCTTACTGCGGGAGTGATCAGATATTCATGGTCACTACTCACGCACGGTCAAACAAGTAACGATGAATACTGTCGCTCAATACTGCACGTACATACGACCCGGATTGAAGATGCCTTCAGGGTCAAAACTGTTTTTCAGGTTTTGGTGTATCCGGCCAACCGCTGGCGCCAATGGCTGGAACACGCCGACATCCTTGTCGCCACCACGGAACAAGGTCGCATGGCCGCCGGCCTGTATTGCAGCAGCACGTATGGTCTCTGCTCTTTCATCAGAACGTAACCAACGTTGCGCACCACCCCATTCAATCAACTGTTCACCAGCAAGTGCAAGCGGTGATGTAGTCGATGGCACAGACAAGCGCCACAACACATCTGATTGTGTGAAGAACTCATTACTCTGTTCACGCATCGCGATCCAGAAGTCGTTGCCTTCTACTTCTTCGCCGCCTATGGTTTGCTGTGCTGCGACTATCGCCGCTTTCGCACCAGACAAACGCAACACGAGTGTGCCGTCGTACCATGCGCTGGAAGAGATAGGCAAAGGTTGACCGCCCCACTCGTTCAAGCGACGGATCGCTTCTTCCTCGTTCATCTCAAGCCGCAAGCTGGTTTCTGCATACGGTTTAGGCAAAACCTTGAGTGACACTTCCAGCAACAAACCCAGCGTACCGAGTGCGCCTGTCAGCAAACGCGACACATCGTAACCAGCGACGTTCTTCATCACTTGACCACCGAAATGCAGCACATCGCCCTTGCCATCCATCACCACTGCGCCCAACACGAAGTCGCGTACGGCACCAACGGAGACACGACGTGGACCGGACAAACCGGTAGCGACCATGCCGCCCACCGTTGCGCCAGGACCGAAATGCGGTGGTTCGAATGCGAGCATCTGATTCTGTTCTGCCAGAATTGCTTCCACTTCCACCAGCGGCGTACCGCTGCGTACCGTGATCACCAATTCGGTTGGATCGTAAGCAACGACACCGCTATACGCACGCGTGTCGAGTATCGTGCCGCTCGGCGTTTGACCGTACCAATCCTTGGTACCGCCACCACGTATGCACAATGGCTGCTTTTGACGACCGGCAGCGAGTATGCTTTCTTTAAATTGTTCGATTACCTGTTCCATGCTGACCTTGAAAAAATTAGAAGCGCGGTAAATCGGCGAACTTCAGCATGCCGCGCTTGACGTGCATCTTGCCGTACTCGGCACAGCGCTGCAGCGTTGGAATTGCCTTGGTAGGGTTAAGCAGAGAGACTGGATCGAAGGCGCGTTTGACGGCAAAGAAAGCATCGATCTCTGCACGCGAAAACTGCACGCACATCTGATTGATTTTTTCCAGACCCACACCGTGTTCGCCGGTGATGGTGCCACCTTCGGCAACACACATTTCCAGAATTTCAGCGCCGAATAATTCAGCACGATGGAATTCACCTTCGGTATTGGCATCGAACAAAATCAACGGATGCAAATTGCCGTCACCCGCATGAAACACGTTCGCGCAACGCAAGCCGTATTTGATTTCCATCTGCGCAATGCCGGTCAATACATCAGCCAGACTGCGGCGCGGAATCGTACCGTCGATACAGTAGTAATCAGGGGAAATACGACCAGCTGCAGGAAATGCATTTTTACGACCAGACCAGAAGCGCAGGCGTTCAGCTTCATCGCGCGACACAGCGATTGCAGTAGCACCTGAGTGCTTCAGTACCTCGGTCATGCGCGCGATTTCTTCTTCGACTTCTTCCGGGATGCCATCAGACTCACACAGCAAAATCGCTTCTGCATCGATGTCGTAACCAGCTTTTACAAACGGCTCGACCATACGCGTTGATGTCTTGTCCATCATCTCCAGTCCAGCTGGAATGATACCGGCAGCAATCACGCTAGCAACTGCGTTACCGCCTTTAACCACATCGTCGAAAGAAGCCAGAATCACGCGCGCCAGTTTCGGCTTAGGAATCAGTTTGACTGTCACCTCGGTCACCATACCCAGCATGCCTTCCGAACCAACGAATACCGAGAGTAAATCCAGACCTGGTGCATCGAGTGCAGCGCCACCCAATTCAATCACGTCGCCTTCTATCGTGATGACGCGCACGCGCATCACGTTGTGCACGGTCAAACCGTATTTGAGGCAATGCACGCCGCCAGAATTTTCGGCAACGTTGCCGCCTATGGTGCAGGCGATTTGGGAAGATGGATCGGGAGCGTAGTACAGGCCGAGCGGCGCAACCGCTTCGGAGATTGCCAGATTACGCACGCCAGGCTGCACAACTGCAGTACGCGCATACGCATCGACTTTAACGATCTTGTTCAAGCGCGCGGTCGACAGCACGATGCCATTGGCAATCGGCAAGGCACCGCCGGACAAACCGGTACCGGCACCGCGCGGCACGATAGGCACTTTGAGGGCATTACATATTTTGAGAACGGCGATGACCTGCTCTTCATTGTCGGGCAAGACCACCACCATAGGCAGCTGGCTGTATGCCGCGAGGCCATCGCATTCGTATGGTCGCGTATCCTCTTCGTTGAAGAGCACGCAACGTTCCGGCAGAGCAGCACGCAATGCGTCCACTACCGTGCGCTGGTACGCCGCTGTAAATGGAGGTGCCGAAGTTGTATTCATCATCAATCCTGATTGCAATTTTCGCGTCTGTTACTGACAGCCGCATGAGGTCTGATCAGAGTGTAACGAATACGCACCCTTGCTGGACTGAAAGCTTTACCTGCCAGGGTGAAAATTATTCAAGTGATGTGAAAAATGTCAGCGTATCAGCTCACTGAGCCATGCGCTGCATATTAAAACGCTCCGTCATCCAATTCATGAACAGCGCGACCTCAGGCCGCTCGCGCACGCTTTGCTCGTACACCAGGTAATAAGCATGCTGCGGCGTCGTCAACTGGATATCAAAGAGAGGGACAACTTCACCACGCGCGATCATTTCATCGGCAAAATGCTTGCGCGTCAATGCCACGCCATAGCCGTGCTTGACCGCCTCCAGCAACAAACCCAAATCATCGATACGCAAACCCGTCGCCGGCTCTGCCCAATCCAGTCCAGCCACTTCGAACCATGGCTGCCACGGTTCCAGCGCAGAGCGCAGCAGCTGTGCTTTTTGTAAATCGGCTGGCATTTTCAAGCCACCAATTTTTTCCAGATAAGCGGGACTGACCACCGGGAAAACCGGTTCTTCAAATAATTTCTCGGTAGTTGTGTCGGGATATTTACCGGCACCGAAACGTATCTCAAGATCCGTCTCCGACAAGGCCATATCGTAGAGCGGCACCGACAGGAAGACCTCTATCGTGATATCTGGATACTGCGTGGTGAATTCGGCCAGATGTGGCAAAAACAGATAGCGCGCAAAAGTCGGTGGCACCGTAATTTTGACGCGTGGCTGTGCCAGCGGATGGCGATGCGGCAAGGGGAAATCCGCCAGCGAACGCAAGGCATCACGCACCACATCCAGATAACGACGGCCGAACTCGGTCAGGCTAACGCTGCGACCATCGCGCGCAAACAAACGCTCGCCGACGAACTCTTCCAGCAAGCGTATGCGATGGGAAAACGCCGATGGCGTAATACACAACTCTTCTGCAGCAACTGCAAACGAACCATGGCGCGCTGCGGCCTCAAAAGCGGAAAGGGCATGCACAGGAGGAAGTCTTATTGCCATTGCGTCAATCTATCGTCGGTGATCAAGGCATCATTTTACCGGCTTCACTGGCTTCTTTTAGCTAAGTGCCTGTTTTAAAGCCTGCAAACCTCATTCAAATGCAATTTTCACAACAAATATAGGCTCGCTCGTACAAAACTGAGGTACGCCGAGTCTTTTGGTGAACAGCCTGAGTCAGCCGTTTTCCCGTATCCTCAGACCTTCCCTCCACTTTCCACTTATATTCATGGGCAATCGTCTTTCAAAAATCGCAACACGTACTGGCGATAAAGGCACGACCGGACTCGGCGATGGCAGCCGCGTCGACAAGGATGCGCTGCGCGTACACGCGATGGGCGATGTAGATGAATTGAATTCGCATCTGGGCTTGTTGCTGTGCGAAGACTTGCCGCCAGCCTTGCGTGAAGAATTAATTTCGATACAGCATGATTTATTCGATCTGGGCGGAGAGTTATGTATCCCCGGCTATACGCTAATTCATGATGAACAGGTTGCACGACTGGATGGTTTGCTGGCCAAGTACAACAGCACCTTGCCTCCGTTAAAAGAATTTATCCTGCCGGCTGGTTCACGTGCCGCCGCACAGTCGCATATTTGCCGCACTGTGTGTCGTCGTGCTGAACGCACCATCGTCACTTTGGGCAAGGCAGAGAAGCTCAACAACAACCCACGTCAATACATGAATCGTTTGTCGGACTTGATGTTTGTGTTGTCGCGCGTATTGAATCGTTATGCAGGTGGGTCGGATGTGTTGTGGGAGAAGGAAAGAGTACGGGATATTGAATCCTGATATTTTCTCTAACCGCAGCTACCTCTTCAGGCTGCAGTGACACAAATAAAAAATGCCGTTCAGTGATGAGCTGAACGGCATTTTTATATCGTGTAGCGTTTAATTCAAACGCTTGTCGCGCTCAATCAAGGCATAAGCCGAGTGATTGTGGATGGACTCAAAGTTCTCCGCTTCCAGCGTATAAGCCAGCACGCGCGCCTCATTGTTTAACATCACCGCCACATCCCGCACCAAATCTTCGACAAATTTCGGATTGTCGTAAGCACGTTCCGTCACATACTTCTCGTCTGGCCGTTTCAACAAACCATACAATTCGCACGATGCCTGCGCTTCAATATTGGCAATCAATTCTTCCACGATCACATCGCCATCCAGCAAGGCATGCACAGTGATGTGTGAACGTTGATTGTGCGCACCATAAGCTGAAATCTTTTTCGAACATGGACACAAGCTCGTTACTGGCACCAAGACTTTCAAGGTAATTTCCAGCTTGCCGTTTTTGAATTCACCATTCAGACCGACTTCATAATCCATCAAACTTTGCACGCCCGACACCGGCGCAGTCTTGTTGATGAAGTATGGGAACGACACTTCGATGCGGCCAGCGTCTGCTTCCAGCAAAGCCAGCATCTTGCGCATCATTTCGCCAAATACGTTCACGTCGAGCGGCTGCGTATTTTCTTCCAGCAGCGCGATAAAGCGCGACATGTGCGTGCCTTTTTGCTCTTCTGCCAGATGCACATACATATTCCAAGTACCTACCGACGGCTGCACACCAGACAGTGTTTTTACCGTAATCGGATAACGCACACCTTTGACACCAACACGCTGAATGGCAATACGACGGGTATCCGGCGTGCTTTGTACATCGGGGATGGCACTCAAGCCGGGATCGCGAGTATTCATACTTAAACCTTAAAGTAGGCGGTGCCATTGCGGCACCGCGCAAAAATCATTGCTTACTGATTGACGACCAGGCGTGGCTGGTCTTTGCCGAAGCGTTTGCGGATAGAAGCGGCGATGCCTGTTGCATCCAGTCCGCACAGAGCGAGCAATTTTGCTGCATCGCCGTGGTCAATAAATTGATCTGGCAAGCCCAGATTCAATAATGGTTTGACAATGCCTGCGGCTGCCATGGCTTCTGCCACTGCCGCACCAGCACCACCCATGATGGAACCTTCTTCCACTGTGATCAATGCATCGTGTGTCGCTGCCAAACGTTTGAGCAACTCCACATCCAGCGGTTTGACGAAACGCATATTGGCAACTGTCGCATCCAGCTCTGCACCAGCCTGCACACTAGGTGCGACCATCGTGCCGAATGCCAGGATCGCAATGCCCTTGCCTTCGCGTTTGATTTCGCCAGTCCCGAGTGCAATCGTCGCCAGATCAGTGCCAACCTTGGCGCCGATACCACCACCACGCGGATAACGCACTGCAGCCGGTCCTGGATGCTGGAAGCCGGTCGAGAGCATCTGACGACATTCGTTTTCATCCGATGCTGCCATGATGACCATGTTGGGAATGCAACGCAGGAAGGCGATGTCATAGTTGCCGGCATGGGTAGCGCCATCAGCACCGACCAAACCAGAACGATCCAGCGCAAAAGTCACATCCAGATTTTGCAAAGCAACGTCGTGTATCAGTTGATCGTAACCGCGTTGCAAAAAGGTCGAGTAAATCGCGACGACCGGTTTCAAACCTTCACACGCCATACCGGCAGCAAAGGTCACCGCATGTTGTTCCGCGATACCGACATCGTAATAACGATCCGGGAATCGCTGTTCAAATTCCACCATGCCTGAGCCTTCGCGCATCGCAGGCGTGATGCCTATCAATCGCTTGTCAGCGGCAGCCATATCGCACAGCCAATCACCAAACACGCTGGTGTAAGTAACTTTCTTTGCCGTGCTCGGCTTGATGCCTTCGGCCGGATTGAATTTACCTGGACCGTGATACAGCACCGGATCGGCTTCAGCCAGTTTGTAGCCCTGACCTTTACGCGTCACCACATGCAGGAATTGCGGACCTTTCAAATTCTTCAAATTCTGCAGTGTCGGGATCAGCGAATCCAGATCATGACCATCGATAGGACCGATGTAATTGAAACCGAATTCTTCAAACATCGTGGCCGGTACGATCATGCCCTTTGCATGCTCTTCAAAACGTTTTGCCAGCTCGCGCATAGGCGCAGGCAAAACAGTCTTGCCTACATTTTTCGCCGCGGCATAAAACTGTCCCGACATCAGGCGTGCCAAGTAACGATTCAATGCGCCTACAGGCGGCGAGATCGACATATCGTTATCGTTCAGCACCACCAACAAATTGATGTCGTCATGGATACCTGCATTGTTCATGGCTTCAAACGCCATGCCGGCAGTCATCGCGCCATCGCCGATCACGGCGATCGCATGACGGTCTTCACCTTTTGTTTTGGCAGCCAATGCCATCCCCAGTGCGGCAGAAATCGATGTCGATGAATGTGCTGTGCCGAAGGTATCGTAAGGACTTTCATCACGACGCGGAAAACCCGAGATGCCATCGATCTGACGCAGGCTGTGCATCTTGTCGCGACGACCGGTCAATATCTTGTGCGGATAAGTCTGGTGACCGACGTCCCAGATGATGCGATCTTCCGGCGTATTGAAGACGTTGTGCAATGCAATCGTCAATTCGACTGTGCCGAGATTGGACGACAAGTGACCACCAGTAGCCGACACGGATTCCAGCACAAACGCACGCAACTCATCCGCCAGCTGCTTGAGCTGCGGGCGTGAGAAATGCCGAATGTCGGCTGGGTCATTAATAGTTTCAAGCAAATTCATACTAAGCCTTCCGCTGCACGATCAAATCTGCGAGTTCTCGCAAGCGTCGTGCTTTTTCTCCAAACTGCTCCAGCGCACGATGAGCATCGTTGCGCAATTTTTCTGCCAGGGTCTTCGATTGTTCCAGACCCAATATCGATACATACGTCGGCTTGTTGTCAGCAGCATCCTTGCCAGCGGTTTTACCCAGCGTGGCCGAATCGGCAGTCGCATCCAACACATCATCCACCACCTGAAATGCCAGGCCGATGGCAGCTGCATAACTATCCAGCGCCTGTGTTTCTTCTGCGGATAAAGATTTGCCGGCGAGTGCGCCCAGCAATACCGATACACGCAGTAAAGCACCGGTTTTCAAGCGGTGCATCTGTTCCAATTCTTCCAGCGACAAACTCAAGCCCACACTTGCCAGATCGATGGCCTGACCGCCGCACATGCCGAGCGAACCGGAGGCTTTGGCCAACAAACGCACCATCGTCAGTTGTCGCACCGGATCCAGCCCGCCATCTGCCAATACTTCAAACGCTTGCGATTGCAAAGCATCGCCGACCAGCAAGGCACATGCTTCGTCGTACTTCACATGTACGGTCGGCTTGCCGCGACGCAAGGCATCGTCATCCATACATGGCATATCGTCATGCACCAGCGAATACGCATGGATCATCTCAACCGCTGCTGCAGCGCGCGCCAATTCAGCGGCATTCGCATCGAACAAGGCACCGGCGGCGTACACCAGCAAAGGCCGTACGCGCTTGCCACCATCCAGCACTGCGTAATGCATAGCTTCGTGCAGGCGTGCAGGCGTCAGAGCCACCGGTGGCAAATGCTGCACCAGTGCCAATTCCATTTCTGCCTGCGTAGCTTTCATCCAGCCGTCAAACGATTGCATAGTCGTCATTCATCCGCCTCGATTGCACGATCGGCGTTGAATGGCTTGAGCATATCGCCTTCCAGCACTTTGACCTGATTGTCGACTTTTTCGAGTTGCGCGGCACAATACTTCACCAGTTCGGAGCCGCGCTTGTAGGCCGCAACCGATGCTTCCAGCGGCAGTTCGCCTGCTTCCATGCGTGCGACCAGCTGTTCGAGTTCTGCCATCGCTTCTTCAAACGACGAAGGCAAGGCGGCAGAGGTAGATTTTTTTGACATAAGAACTGGTAAATGGTTTAGCCCGTTATTTTAGAGCAAACCACCCTGCACTGTTGATAAACGCAGCATATCCATCGGTTTCAAATGCGCAAAACGCGCTTTTTATCGAAAAAAGCGCAAATGCGGCCTGTTTTTATCGCTCAGACCGGCGCTAGAGAGAAATATTTTCTTTTTATTAATTATCAAAATATGGCGCGCACTGGTGCTTTGGCGGCTCGTCGGAGCACGAGACTCTGGGGTATAATCCTCGGTTCTGTCCAAAATTGCCTCTTTATCTCGTTTGATTAAGGTTTTTGCGGATTCTTTCCTCTTAGGGTGCAGCAGGGAATGCGATGAGCAAAGCTCATAGCCTGCGTAACAGCATCCGCCTGCAAGCGGATGCTCCCTCCCTATAGGGACACAGGGGGTGCAAATTAATTTGGGGGTGGGGATGTCCGATCTGGCTAATCTCGCCAAACTCGCGCGTTCTAACGCGCAACTTCCAGTCAACGTCTATTTTGACGAAGCGCTGTTGAAGCAAGAAATCCAGCAATTGTTCCGTGAAGGACCGCGTTATGCGGGTCATGAGCTGATGGTGCCGAATGTCGGCGACTTTGCCACGCTCGCGTGGGAAAACGAAGGTCGCATGTTGGTACGTAATCAGCACGGTATCGAATTGCTATCTAACGTCTGCCGTCATCGCCAGGCGAAAATGTTCAATGGTCGCGGCCATGCGAAGAATATCGTCTGCCCGCTGCATCGCTGGACTTACGATCTCAAGGGTGAATTGATAGGCGCGCCGCATTTCGGCGAAACGCCTTGCCTGAACCTGTCGAATACGCCTTTGCAAAACTGGAACGGCTTGCTGTTTGAACAAAACGGCATGAATGTCGCCAACATCCTCGGCAAGCTTGGCGTCACCAAGGATCTGGATTTCAGCGGCTATATGCTGGACCACGTTGAAGTGCACGAGTGCGATTACAACTGGAAGACTTTCATTGAAGTCTATCTGGAGGATTACCACGTCGAACCTTTCCATCCGGGCCTCGGCAGCTTTGTCAGCTGCGATGATCTGAAATGGGAATTCGGCGACCAGTACAGTGTACAAACCGTAGGTGTGCATCACGCACTGGCCAAATCCGGCTCGGCAAAATATCAGAAGTGGCAAGAACAGATCCTGCAATTCCGCAACGGCGAAGCACCACCGTACGGCGCGATCTGGCTGACGCTGTATCCAAACATCATGGTCGAGTGGTATCCGCATGTATTGGTCGTGTCGACTGTATGGCCGAACGGTCCGCAAAAAACACGCAACGTAGTCGAGTTTTACTACCCGGAAGAAATCGTGTTGTTCGAACGCGAGTTCATCGCAGCCGAACGCGCAGCCTATATGGAAACCTGCGAAGAAGACGACGAGATCGCCTTGCGCATGGATGCCGGTCGCAAGATTCTGCTCGACCGTGGCGAAAATGAAGTCGGTCCGTATCAATCGCCTATGGAAGATGGCATGCAACACTTCCATGAATGGTATCGCCACCAGTTAGACGTTTAAAAAAGTAAATCTGTCGGGATGATGCGCACGCGCCATCCCGACAACGAATATTTGCACTCCTGCAGCATCAACCGCCTCACCTCTCTTCAATACTCATGCAATCACTTTGGATGCTGTTCGCCACCTTCTCCTTTGCCATCATGGGGGTGTGCGTAAAGCTGGCATCAGAAACCTATACCGTCGCCGAAATCCTGATGTATCGCGGCCTGATCGGCGTGATCTTCATTTACGCCTTGATCCTGCGCCAGAACGGTAGCTTGAAGACACCTTTCATCTGGCAACATTTGTGGCGCTGCTTCATCGGCACAGTCGCCGTCTGGCTATGGTTTTACGCGATCACCCTGCTGCCGCTGGCAACCGCGATGACACTCAATTACATGGCGCCAATCTGGATTTCCGGCATCTTGTTCTTTGCTGCCTGGCGCTTGGGAAAACGGCGCTTTGAATGGGGTCTGGTGACCGCCATTCTTGCGAGCTTCATCGGCGTTACTTTGCTGCTGCGGCCATCGATACATGATGATCAATGGCTGGGCGGCGTGATTGGACTACTCTCCGGCGCGCTATCGGCATTGGCGTATTTGCAGGTAAGGCATCTCGGCCAACTCGGCGAACCGGAGTCACGCGTAGTATTTTATTTTTCCGCTACCGGCTTGTTCGCCGGCTTTCTCGGCTGCATGTTCGGGCCAGGCTTGCAAGGCGAACCCGTCAGCATTTTGCGCGCACATTCGACCTATGGCATTACGCTGCTGCTCAGCATAGGCGTACTCGCGGCCATGGCACAGATGGCGATGACACGCGCCTATCGACTCGGCAACACACTAGTCACGGCCAATCTGCAATACACCGGCATCGTCTTTTCAAGCTTGTGGGGCATCATTATCTGGAGTGATGTACTGGGACTTTATGGCTGGCTCGGCATCACCATCATTCTGGTCAGCGGCGTCGTGGCAACGTTCTACAATATCCGCAATTCGACGACGGTCAAAAACATCACTTCCGCCGACCCGATTGCGACAGAAATTTAAAAGCTCGTTTGAAATCATCATGCGCGTGCGCCAAAAGCACACGGCAATTTAAAAGGTAGAACATGGCTTACACCACACTGATTTCTGCAGAAGATTTATCCAAGAATTTATTCGAGCACGACTGGATAGTTCTCGATTGCCGCCACGATCTCGCCAATCCGGAAGCGGGACGCATCGCCTATGCAGAAGGACATATTCCGAATGCGCAGTTTGCCCATCTGGATACCGATTTGGCTGGCGAAAAAGTAGGTGCAGATAATGTTTTCCGTGGCCGTCATCCGCTGCCGGATCGTGCAAGCTTCATCGCCACACTGCAAAGCTGGGGCATCAATAACACTTCACAAGTCGTGGTCTACGATGCGCATGGCGGCATGTTCGCCGCACGTTTGTGGTGGATGTTGCGTTGGGTTGGTCACGAAGCGGTTGCCGTACTGGATGGCGGCGCGCCGGCATGGCTGGCGAATGGCATGTGGCTTTCTACTGAAGCGTCCTTGCACGTACGTGGTGATATAGCAGAGAAACCTGCGCTCACTTCGACCGTTAGCGTCACCGATATCCTGAACAATCTATCAGATGAAAACCGCACCATCGTCGATGCACGTGCACCTGATCGTTACCGCGGTGAGAATGAAACGATAGATCCAGTCGGCGGACATATCCCCGGCGCAAAGAATCGTTTCTTTAAAGAGAATCTGCAGGCAGATGGTCGTTTCAAATCTGCTGAACAACTGCGTAGCGAATTCAGTGCAATCGTTAGCGATCCATCCAAGGCTGTCATGCAGTGCGGTTCAGGTGTGACCGCTTGCCACAATTTGCTGGCGCTGGAAGTCGCAGGCTTGTCGGGTGCTGCGCTCTATCCAGGTTCGTGGAGCGAATGGTGCGCTGATCCGTCACGACCAGTCGCATAACTCAATGCCTGAAAAACCGCACGCGCAGCATTTAATGCGCGTGCGCACGTCCTGTCAAAAATAGTACGATACAAACGCCGAGCGCGATCAACAAGATTTGTGGAATCGTCTCGCGCATGGATGCACGACGCTGCATCTGCGGCATTAAGTCGCTCACCGCAATGTAGATGAATCCCGATGATGCAAACACCAGCACGTATGGAATCCACTCTTGCGAGCGGTCCAGCATAAAGTAGCCGACGAGCCCGCCGACCACCGCCGTCAAACCGGAAATAATGTTGTATGCATAAGCGCGTCTGCGCGTAAAGCCAGCATTCAGCAAGACGATAAAGTCACCGATTTCTTGCGGGATTTCATGCGCAATGATGGCCAGGCCAGTCAAGATACCGAGATGTGGATCAGCCAGAAACGCTGCAGCAATCAAAATCCCGTCAGTGAAATTGTGCAGGCTATCGCCCACCAAAATCATCCAGCCAGCAGCGCCCGCTTCCTTGGCATCATGTCCATGCTCATGCCCGTGGCCATCATCTTCGTGATGATGCGAGTGACGCAGGATCGCAAATTTTTCCAGCAAGAAGAAGCCCAGCAAACCCGCCAGCAAAATTCCAAATAGAACGTGCGTATCAGCACCAGATTCAAATGCTTCCGGCAAGGCGTGCAGCAGCGAGGTCGCCAACAGAATGCCGACAGACAGACTGACCATGCGATCGACTAGCTTGGACAACAGCGAAAATGAGAATAAGGCCGCAGCGGAAATGCTGAAGACGCCGGAGATCGCGGTGGTCAACAGGATGGAAACGAGCGTGGAATTAATTTTTGGCTCCGGGCTTAATGCAACAAGGTTGCAAATTAAAGCATATCCCGGCTATTTCAGCAAATAAAAACGCGAGGACATGCGTTATTCATGTCCTCGCGTCGCAATCAAACAGAGCGAATGATCAGCTAACGCCGTGGGTTTTGAACCATTCCACACAACGCGTCCAGCCCTCTTTCGCATCCGCTTCTACATAGCTGGAACGATAATCGGCATGGAAGGCATGGCCGGAATTCTTGAACAGAACGAATTCGGATTTGCTGCTGCCTTTAGCCAAGGCATCTTTCATCTGCACCAAAGTCGTCACTGGAATACCGCCATCCTGCTCACCATACAAACCGAGCACCGGCGTTTTCAACTTGGCGGCGATATCGACAGGATTCTCTGGCGTGAGTGCATTGTTGTTACCGACCAGACGACCGTACCAAGCGACGCCAGCCTTGACCTTGGGATTGTGCGCGGAATACAACCACGTCACGCGACCGCCCCAACAGAAACCGGTAATGCCCAGCTTGTTCGTATTGCCGCCATTGGCCTTGGCCCATGCGACCACCGCATCCAGATCGCCCATCACTTGCGCATCCGGCACTTTGGAGATGATTTCCTTCTGCAATTCGGCAATCGTGCCGTAAGAACCTGGATCGCCTTGGCGTACGAACAATTCAGGTGCCAGCGCCATATAACCAAGCTTGGCAAAGCGACGCGCCACATCGGCGATGTATTCATGCACACCAAAAATTTCAGAGATGACCAAGATCACCGGCAGATTGGTTTTACCTTCTGGTTGTGCGCGATACACCGGCACGGCCTGGCCATTCACGTTAACCGTGATTTCGCCCACCGTCAGCCCTTTGCTATCCGTTGTCACTGCACTGTGCGCGGCAATCGGCAACACTGCCGCGGCAAAACCTGTACCCAATGCCGTTTTCAAAAAACCGCGCCTATCAACGCCATCGGAGATAGATGTTTTTGCGACCAGACTATCGAAATCTTCTTTCAAATTCTCCATTGCGACTCTCCTATGAGTAGTTCTTCATCTCGATTGAAAATATTCGCTGCCTCGTACTCGCGCACAGTGACAGCAAACGGCTAAATCAATATCCGTATCGCATCCGTACTAATTAATGCGCTTCATCCCAGTTCTTGCCTACACCAACTTCGGCAATCAGAGGCACCTTCAACTCGGCAACATTGCGCATCAGTTCCGGCAGTTTCTCACGTACCAGCGCCAACTCTGTTTCCGGCACTTCCAGTACCAATTCATCGTGTACCTGCATGATCATTTTCGACTGCAATTTTTCCGTTTCCAGCCAGCCTTGCACAGCTATCATCGCGAGCTTGATCAAATCAGCTGCTGTGCCTTGCATAGGCGCGTTAATCGCTGCGCGTTCGGCACCTTGGCGACGTGGGCCATTCGGCGAATTGATTTCTGGCAGCCACAAGCGGCGACCGAATACAGTTTGCACATAACCACGTGCTTTTGCTTCCAGCCGCGTCTCGTCCATATAACGCTTCACACCGGCGAAGCGATAAAAGTATTTCTCGATATAGCTTTGCGCAGCAGCACGCTCGATGCCCAGATTACCAGCCAAGCCAAATGCGCTCATACCGTAGATCAAACCGAAGTTGATCACCTTCGCATAACGACGTTGTTCACTATCGACATCGGCACGCTCAACGCCAAAAATTTCTGCGGCAGTCGCACGGTGAATATCTTCGCCTTCGGCAAAGGCACGCAACATGTTTTCGTCACCAGAAATGTGCGCCATGATGCGCAATTCAATTTGCGAATAATCGGCAGACACAATCACGCTACCTGGCGGCGCAATGAATGCTTCGCGTATGCGGCGACCTTCTGCATTACGGATAGGAATATTCTGCAGATTCGGATCGTTCGATGAGAGCCGTCCTGTCACCGCTACCGCTTGCGCATAGTTGGTATGCACACGGCCAGTAGTCGGATCTATCATCTTCGGCAACTTATCGGTGTAAGTCGATTTCAGTTTCGCCAAACCGCGATACTCAAGCAGTACTTTCGGCAGCGGGTAATCTTCCGCCAGTTTTTGCAACACTTCCTCATCGGTGGAAGGCGAACCGGATGGCGTTTTTTTAACGACAGGCAGCTTCAATTTTTCAAAGAAAATTTCACCGATTTGTTTCGGCGAATTCAGATTGAAAGGCTGACCTGCCAGTTCATACGCGCTCTGCTCAATTTCCAGCATGCGCTTGCCTAGTTCATTCGATTGCTTCGCCAATAAATCAGGATCAATCAGCACGCCGTTGCGTTCTATCTTTTGCAATACCACTGCAGTCGGCAATTCAATGTTTTCATAGACAAAGGTCAGACCCTTATCTTCCGCCACCTGCGGCCACATGCGTTGATGCAATTGCAGCGTGATGTCTGCATCTTCTGCTGCGTACTCAGTCGCACGCGCGATCTCAACTTCATCGAAACCAATTTGCGATGCGCCCTTGCCACACACTTCCTGGAAGCTGATGGTTTTGCAATTCAAATGACGCAAGGCCAGGCTATCCATATCGTGACTGCGATGCGATTCAAACACATAGGATTCAAGCATGGTGTCATGCACGATGCCGCGCAGATTGACACCTTGATTGGCGAAAATATGGCTATCGTATTTCAGGTTTTGTCCGACTTTCGGCTTGCTGTCATCTTCCAGCCATGCCTTCATTTTTGTCAGCACCAACTCGCGCGATAACTGTTGCGGCGCATCTTGATAATGATGCGCAACCGGAATGTACGCGGCTACACCAGGTTCGCAACACAAGGAGATGCCGACCAGCTGCGCCTGCATCGGAATCAGCGAGGTGGTTTCTGTATCGATAGATGTCAGTGCGGCTGCATCTATTTTTTTCAACCAACGATCCAGCTCTGCTTCAGTCAAAATCGTTTCGTAATGTTTTTCCACTTCCGGTGCGTCGTCGGCAAACAAGGCGCCTTGCGGCGCAGTCGCTGTATCTGCCGTTTCTGCTTTATCGGATGCTTCCGGTTTGTCACTCAACTCGCGCAACCAGGTCTTGAAACCATTACGCGTGAAGAAATCGACCATCGCATCTTTGTCTTCCGGCCGTTGCGTCAACGATTCCGTGATCGACTTCATGTGTTCAGACAAATCACAATCTGTTTTAACGGTGATCAAGGTTTTGGCTTGCGGCAGCCAGTCGAGTGCGCGTCGCAAGTTCTCGCCAACCGCGCCTTTGATGTCTGCCGCGTGTTCGACGATGCCGTCCAGCGTGCCGTATTGCGTCAACCATTTCACTGCGGTTTTTGGTCCGACTTTATCGACGCCCGGTACGTTATCGACGGTGTCGCCGATCAGGGTCAGGTAATCGATGATGCGCTCCGGCGGCACGCCGAATTTGGCGATGACGCCGTCGCGGTCCAGCTTTTCATTGCTCATCGTATTGATCAGCGTAACGTGATCATTAACCAGTTGCGCCAGATCCTTGTCGCCGGTCGAGACCACCGCATTCATGCCGTGCTTGACCGCTTCGACTGCCAATGTGCCAATGACGTCATCCGCTTCTATGCCTTCCACCATCAGGATGGGCCAGCCCATCGCGCGTACCGCTTCATGGATAGGTTCGATCTGCTTGACCAGATCATCCGGCATGGAGGCGCGTTGCGCTTTGTATTCGGCATACAGATCGTCGCGGAAGGTTTTGCCTTTGGCATCGAACACGCAAGCCATGTAATCCGCTGTCGGATAATCCTTACGCAAACGACGCAGCATATTGATCATGCCGTAGATGGCACCGGTAGGCGCGCCATTCGGCCCACGCAAATCCGGCATCGCATGAAATGCGCGATATAGATAACTGGAACCATCAACTAACAACAGGGTTTTATTCATAGGGATTCAGTAAGAAAAACGGGCGGCGACTACAGAGTCTTGTGTAAAGCGCACCATGCACGCCATGCGGCATGGAAAATGGCTACGATTATGGCAGAGTTTGCGTTGCCGAATCACTCAGCTTCACCTCCTGGACGCACCATGAGCGCTCGCTTTGCCTGTGAAAACTGTGTCTATGGGACGTTTGGTAACAAAATGAACTATTTTCGGCAGGGTTTAGCCTGTTTGTTACAATGAACTACATTGCTATATTTCCTTTCAACGACGGCTCATTCATACACTATGCGCACATCCAAATTCTGGTCACTTATTACGATTTCCGCTGCGGTTATCGCTACGCCTATGGTTGTGAACGCACAATCCAATGACGTTGCACCACCACCTCCACAAATGCAACGCCTGGAAGAAGGCGAAGCACCTGCGGTGACAATTCGTCAACCGGATACGCAAAAGAAAATCACCGAGAAAAAATCTCAAGGCCGCGTAACTGAAGTCAAAGTACAAACCGGCAGGACCACGTATTACGCACATCCTAACGATCCGGCCGGCAGCGCCATGCGCGGCGACGGACAAAGCGATACTACGCGTCCTGTGCAGTTCCAGATAGGCGAGTTCGGACCACCAAAAAGTCAGCCGGCTCCAGAACCTGTTCAAACACTGCCACCGGCAACAAAGTAAGCGACACCGATTTCAGTTGTAAAGCTCCTGCTCAATAACGCACCCCGGTGCGTTATTTTTTGTTTTTTGATGACACGTATTTCTTTCTAATTTCCTCATGGCAGTATTTACTCCGGTCAGCCTGGATGACCTCTCACAATGGATAACACAATTCGATCTGGGCAAAGCGCTCTCGATCAAAGGGATTCCTTCCGGCATTGAAAACACCAACTTCTTTATCACGACTGAGTTCGGCGAATACGTATTGACGATATTCGAGAAGCTCACGTTTGAACAACTGCCCTTCTATTTGAACCTGATGCGCCATCTGGCTGAACGTGGCGTATTGGTGCCTGCGCCGATTGCGACACACGACGGCGCGCTGATCAATGCATTGCATGGCAAACCGGCAGCCATCGTGAGCAAGCTGGAAGGTCAATCCCAATTAGAACCGCAAGCCGTACATTGCGCAGCAGTAGGCGCGATGCTGGCACGCATGCATGTGGCTGCAGAGAATTTCACTATTCACCAACCAAATTTGCGTGGCATTACCTGGTGGAATGAAACCGCACCGGTCGTCATGCCCTATCTGTCCGATAGCAATAAGCAACTATTGGCGACGGAAATGACTTTCCAAAATGATTTCGCTGTATCGGATACGTATCGCCAATTGCAGAACGGTCCGATACACGCTGATCTGTTCCGCAACAATGTAATGTTCAACGGCGACCATTTAACCGGCTTCTTCGATTTTTATTTTGCCGGTTGCGATACATGGTTGTTCGACGTCGCTGTGACCGTCAATGACTGGTGTATCGATCTGGAAAGTGGTGAGCTGGATCAAGTGCGCGTACGTGCGATGCTGGACGCTTATCATCATGTACGCCCATTTACGGCGGCAGAACAACTTGCATGGCAAGCCATGTTGCGCGCGAGCGCCTTGCGCTTCTGGTTATCGCGCTTATATGACTTCCATATGCCACGCGATGCAGAAATGCTGACACCGCATGATCCGGTACACTTTGAACGTATTCTGCGTTTGCGTATCGAACAAGCAACTCCCCCTCTTTTTACATCGGCTGGATGATGGACAAACTCCCTGCAATAACCGGTTGGCTCTGGGTCAAAGAAGGCTTCGCCATCTTCCGCAAGCAACCGGCTGAATTATCGACACTCTTTTTCGGCTATATGTTCTTGATGCTGGCGGTCGGCATCATCCCTGTTATTGGTCAATTGCTGCCGCTGATTTTGATTCCGCTGTTCTCGATGACTTTCATGCATGCATGCGTGCATGTCACGACCGAGAAGCGCGTGTATCCCAATTTATTATTGGTAGGCTTTCGTTCGCCGGCAGTACGTACCTTGATCAAGCTGGGCACCTTGTATCTGGTCGCAGCGATCGTTGCGGTTGGTGCGTCCAGCTTGGTGGATGGTGGCGTGTTCTGGCAGGCGATTACCGGTCAAATCACATTGGATGCGGAGACTGTGCGTGACTCCAATATGACGATGGCGATGTTGTTTGCCGCTGCGGTGTATATCCCTGCAGCGATGGCGTTCTGGTTTGCTGCACCGTTGATCGCGTGGCAAGGCATGGGCGTCGGCAAGGCGATTTTTTATAGCTTCTTCGCCGTACGTCGTGCTGGCAAAGCATTCCTGATTTATGGTTTGGCCTGGGTGACTATCGGCATGATTTTGCCTGTCATCGTGAGCTCTATCCTAGGGATGATATTGAATTCGGCAACTGCATCTATCTTCATATTGCTGCCGATGTCGCTGGTACTGACAGTGATCATGTACTGCTCGTTTTACCCAACCTACACACATCTGTTCGGCAATCCGCCGGACGAACTTCCGTCCTGAAAGAAATGAAGCAAGCGCACATGATGGCGCTTGCTTCACTCTTCACATCGTCAGCCCGCTACCTTGTCGAGCTTGGCGATACTCAAATCCAGTAGTTTCATTCCGTGCTTACCGAAGTTGATATGTGCACGCGCACTGCCGCCACTGCCTTCGATATTCACGATCACACCTTCACCGAACTTGCCATGCGCGACTGATTCACCGATGCGCCAACCGACATCCGTCTTGGCTATGTTTTGCGCAACCCTGTTACTGCCGGCACCCAGTGCATCTTCCCACGCAGCTTTGGGATGAGGCGTCCAATGATGCTGCGGCTGTACTTTCGGCGATAACCATTTCAACGAATCTTCCGGCATCTCATCAAAGAAACGCGACTTCAGATTGAAGCGCATCTGGCCGTGCAACATCCGTGTCTGCGAAAAGCTGATATACAAACGACGCTTGGCACGCGTAATCGCGACATACATCAAGCGACGCTCTTCTTCGACGCCGCCTTCTTCTTTTTGTGAATTTTCGTGCGGGAACAAACCTTCTTCCAGACCGGTAATGAACACCGCGTCGAATTCCAAACCCTTGGCCGAATGCACCGTCATCAACTGCAAGGCATCCTGTCCCGCTTGCGCTTGATTGTCACCCGCTTCCAACGAAGCATGCGACAGGAAGGCAGACAAGGGCGACATCACAGCTGGCAATGGCGCATCAGCATCCAGTACCTCTATGCCGTCTTGCGTGACGATCACAGGACCGGCCATCTGCTGACTGGTCGGCCCCATCAGTGCCGGCGCATCATGACCGAAACCTTCTTCGGACACGAACAGAGTTGCAGCACTGACCACCTGCTCCAAGTTCTCTATGCGATCCGCACCTTCTTTTTCATTCTGATAATGCGTAATCAAGCCGCTGGCATCGATCACCACTTGCACCATTTCCGGCAGCGGCAAGTTCTGTGTTTCGAAACGCGCTGCTTCTATCAATTTAATGAAAGCCCCCAGTGAGGTTCCCGCTTTACCTGCGACATAAGGTACGGCCGCGTATAGCGAAATCCCATACTGCTTGGCTGCATCCTGCAATTGCTCCAGCGAGCGCGCACCGATACCGCGCGTCGGGAAATTCACCACGCGCAGGAAAGCAGAATCGTTGTGCGGGTTGTCCATCAATTGCAGATACGCAATCGCATGCTTGACCTCAGCACGCTCGAAGAAGCGCTGACCGCCGTACACACGATACGGAATACCGGAAGAAAACAGTGCATGCTCAATCACACGCGACTGCGCATTCGAGCGATACAGCACGGCGATATCGCTACGTGCTGCACCTTCTGCGATCAAGCTCTTGGTTTCTTCAATAATCCACTGCGCTTCCTGCAAATCGCTGGTAGCTTCATAGATACGTACCAACTCACCGTGACCGGCGTCGGTGTGCAAATTTTTACCGAGGCGTTTGGTGTTATTCGCAATTAGCGTATTCGCGGTGTCGAGGATGTGACCGTGCGAGCGATAGTTCTGCTCCAGCTTGATCAGATTCTCAACTTTGAATTCACGTTCGAAGGCGCTCATATTGCCGACGTTGGCACCGCGGAAAGCGTAAATACTTTGATCGTCATCACCGACGGCAAACACGGCACCCTGCGTACCAGCCATCATCTTCAACCAGTTGTATTGCAGATCATTGGTGTCTTGAAATTCGTCGACCAGAATGTGGCGGAAGCGTGATTGATAATGTTCGCGCAGTGGTTGATTGCGGCTCAACAATTCGTAGGTACGCAATAACAGTTCGGCAAAATCAACTACGCCTTCACGCTGACATTGCTGATCGTAGATGTCGTACAACTCAACCATCTTGCGGTTGTAGTCATCGAAGGCTTCCACTGCACTGGCGCGCAAACCCTGATCCTTTGCACTATTGATGAAGTACATCAAATTGCGCGGTGGATATTTTTCATCATCGATGTTGTTCGCCTTGAGCAAACGTTTGATCATCGACAGTTGATCCTGCGAATCGAGAATCTGGAAAGTCTGCGGCAAGGCCGCATCACGATAATGTGCACGCAACAAGCGATTACACAATCCGTGGAAGGTACCTATCCACATGCCGCGCGTATTGATAGGCATCATCGCCGACAGGCGCGTCATCATTTCCTTCGCGGCCTTGTTGGTAAAGGTCACGGCGAGTATGCCCGCAGGCGAGACCTGACCGGTCTGGATCAGCCAGGCGATGCGCGTAGTCAGAACACGGGTTTTGCCGGAACCGGCACCTGCCAGAATCAATGCAGGCTGTGCGGGTAAGGTGACAGCGGCGAGTTGTTCGGGATTGAGATTGTGAAGAAGATTTTGCATCTATCGATTATAGCCGCGACGGCTAGCGGCATGCCGCTGATTACACGTCTCTTGCTCTGCGGCATGCGATAGGAAGCAAATAAATGGATGGTTTTTAGACAGCAAGTCTTGCCAGACTAAAAACAGAAGACTGTATCGGTGCGCACTTGCTGCTGCGCACCGACCGATGATGCAGATTACTTCGCGAACAAACTGACGAATGCACGTGCCGCCGCTTGCGGATCACCTGCCAGATAGACGCTGCTGATTGCTGCGACCATATCCGCACCATTGGCGACTAAGGGGGCAGAATTTTCCTTCGTCATACCGCCGATGACGCAGCTAGGTACCTTGCCTTGTGCTTTCCAGTCGGTGACGATAGTTGCTTCTGTCGTGACCGGATATTTCTTGACCTTGGATGGATAAAAACCACCAAAGGCAACATAGCTGGCACCCGCCGCTTCTGCTGCATGCGCCAGTTTCAGGTCACCGTAGCAGGAAGAGCCAAGAATTTTGTCTGGGCCTATGAGTGCACGTACTTCAGCCACCGATTTATCAGTACCGCCGACGTGTATGCCGTCCGCATTGATGCTCATGCAAAGATCGATGTGATCATTGATGATGAATGGGACTTCATAGCTGCGGCACAAAGCCTGCAGGCATTCAGCCTGCTCCTGCCGCAAGGCTGCATCGGCAGTCTTGTGACGGTATTGCAGCAGGCTGACGCCGCCTTTCAGTGCGAGTTCAGTGATTTCCAGCAGTTTGCGGGTGTCATCCCAATCCGGAGTGACGAGATAGAGACCGTGCAGATTAGAGTTCATGCGTCTTTGCCTTCTTGCTCAACAACTTAAATACGTTAAAC
Source organism: Pseudomonadota bacterium (assembly GCA_040390795.1). Taxonomy (GTDB): domain Bacteria; phylum Pseudomonadota; class Gammaproteobacteria; order Burkholderiales; family Burkholderiaceae_D; genus Oxalicibacterium. The sequence goes on from JAZJXV010000024.1 coordinate 234,123, forward strand.
CACGCGTCCAGCCATCGGCGACGATGGGGAAGCGGCGAATTTACGGGCGATACGACCTGCCAGGTAGGCATTGCGACCGGCGTCTATACCCAGTTTCATTGCATGTGCCATACGCACCGGATCTTGCGCACCGGCAATCGCGGTATTCATCAAGACGCCATCGCAACCCAATTCCATGGCGATCGCAGCATCGGAAGCAGTACCAACGCCTGCATCAACAATGACCGGGACTTTGCTTTGTTCGATGATGAGAGACAGATTCCAAGGATTCAGAATGCCCATGCCGGAACCAATCAGCGAAGCCAGCGGCATGATGGCCGCACAACCGATGTCTTCCAGCATACGTGCCTGGATCGGATCATCGCTGCAATAGACCATCACATCAAAGCCATCCTTGACCAGCGTTTCGGCTGCTTTCAGGGTTTCTGGCATGTTCGGGAACAGCGTCTTTTCATCGCCCAGCACTTCGAGCTTGCACAGCTTGTGGCCACCGAGGATTTCACGACCGAGTTGCAGTGTGTACACAGCATCAGCTGCGTTGTAGCAACCAGCGGAATTCGGCAGCAAGGTGTATTCAGATGGTGGCAAAACATCGAGCAAACTTGGTGCATTCGGATCTTGGCCGATATTGACGCGACGTATCGCAACGGTGACGATTTGTGCACCGCTGGCTTCGCTGGCGGCACGTGTTTGTTCGAGGTCTTTGTATTTGCCGCTGCCAACCAACAGGCGGGAACGATAGGTGGTGCCGGCGATCGTCAGTTGGTCGTCAGGAAAAAGTGCGCTGGTCATGATGGAGTTCCGGGTACGTGGGTGCAGGATGGAGCAAGCTGCGTGGGAATCAAAGTAAACAATATCAAACACACAAAACAGCCTAGGCCGCTGGTGTTGAGAAGAGGATCAGCCGCCGCCTATGGCGCGCACGATATCGATACGGTCAGCCGCCTGCAATTGGCGCTGCGTCCATAGACCGCGCGGGACGATTTCGCGGTTAATGGCGACCGCTACGGCTTTACCTGACAGCGACAATTCCTCTATCAGGTCAGCCACATTCTGGCCATTCTCAACCTGGCGCATGGCGCCGTTCAATTCGATTTCTAGCATCACGTCACTATTTTCAACGGCAGATCTGTTGCCAATTAATTATTCAGACACCAGCTTGATACACAACAAACTATCGAAGCCATGTCTAAAACATCAGCAATATGTTATTTATGAATGTCTATTGGCCGTAGGAGAGAACGCATGCTTGCGCAACTATCGGGGCCAGCCAATCGGCGAAGCCACGATTTTACCCGTATTTATGCCCTATCTGTACCAAGGCTCACTCAACACATACGTTCCATGCATCACAAACATATAAAAATGTGACTGCTACTTGAACTTCCATTTCTCCGCAGCACCATCAACCAAGGCCTTGGAACGAGCCTCCGCTTTTGCCTTGTCCATCTGCCGTTCGGCATCGGTACGCGCGCTTTCCATGCAAATCTCCCTGAAACGTGCATTGGTGACTGGAATTACCAGCATTTAGTAGACAGCTGATTTCCGTCTACGATGTGCGGTTTC
>JAZJXV010000025.1:0-44712 GCA_040390795.1 Pseudomonadota bacterium
CTCCGATAGTTGAATGATACCTATCGAATGTGTCCGTGGTTTCGGGGGAATCCCAGTTCAAATTGCTCGGGCTTAACCGTTTTGTATTCCTTATCTAACGCTTTTAATCTTTTGTTTAAGGACTGATTAAGATGTTCTAAAAATAAATCGATATCACCATGTTCAAGACGTTTGTCCCAGTTACAAAAAAAGTCATTTTTCATATGTATAGTCTGTTGATGTTGGACTTCAATTAAACGTCGCCTTATCCTTAGCTTCTTTCCAAAGTTTTTTGTCTCTCTTGAAGACACGAATCATCTCACGTAGCGCTTCAATCTCACGCGCCAAGACGTCCGTTGTTAACGGTACTTCATGATATGCCGAAGAATGAGAGTGGGCATCAATATAGCGAGATAGCATTCCCATCCGCTCATCAAGCGTACGCCCAATGTGGTCAGGTACAAAAACATCCGCTACTGTAAACCTGATATTTTCCCGCCAGCGTCTTACCACGTCACTAAATAACTGCTTTTGAATAAAATCTTCATAGGCCGTACGTAAGCAGCCGCATCCCTTTTCAAGAAAGTCGTGCTGTATTCCACCCGTGGTTTTTTTTGCCTCTGCCAGAAAATGTTCGGCGCGATGTAAAGCCTCATCTTCATAATGGCTATGAGGGAAAACGAGGTGATCTATACAACCAATGTCACCAGCGTGATTTCGGCTTACGGTTCTACCGGTAAATTGAAATCCTCCCGCTTGCAATGCTGCCTCGTTAGCTAAATGGTGGCTGAACAAGATATCGTGCGTGAAAATAATGACTTGACGTATTTTTGCTTCTTGCACCAGACGCTTCGCAATCGATTCTTTATGCATATGGTCCATTGACGATACGGGGTCATCAAGAATAACGCCAACATGACGGTCATTAATCGACACTTCAGTCAGGAAGTCAGCCAGTGCTACGACTGTTTGCTCGCCTTCAGATAACACGTCGGATATCTGCGCATTGCTACCCCCAACCGTTTCAAATCCGAGTTGTCGATCGGTTTCACCATCAGAGCCTCGGATTTTGAAATCGATCGGCAGCTTCAAACCAAGCTGTTCACAGTTCTGACGAAAAAGCTCGCGAAAGCCCGTTGCGACCAGTTTCGTCATCAACTGTTTTTGCATCTCGGTCACGGGCTTGGGTGACACCGTAGCCACTTTTGTTGCACGATCGAGCCATGCCAATGATGCGCAAGCATCGAGTACCTGCTTTAACCGACTTGCAAGCAGTTTCCTTTCTGTCAGAAGGGTGTGTTCAGTTTCGTGTTGCTTAATGACCTGTGCAACGTCCTTTGTCTTCAGCACCTCGATTTCTTCGTTGATTTTTAGATGCAGGTCTCGGATGCGCTTCAACGCAGGCGCGCGGGCTTCCTCGAACGTAAAAGGACTAGTCAACTTGATCGCATCAATAACGGTTTCCTTGCGTTTCACCAATGTGGCCAACAACGCATCAACATCTACAGAAAGTCCGGGCTCCATTTCATCGGCAGTACGCCGTAAGGCCGAATCACTCGCATATAGTTGTAGGTCTATGCGGTCGATCGTACGGGCATGGACAAGAAGTTTGGTCATGGTTTCTTGGACCTTGCGTTCGATATCGTTTTTCATGAAATCGGAGAACCGATTCAGTCGCTGTACTGCTTCCTCTCCGAGGGTTTGCTGGCAAAGTACACATCGAACGCCCTCGGTGTGCGCGGGATAAGGATGTCCAGGATAGGCCTCAGCGTTGAACGCCAGCGCCGCCTTTAATAGGTTCGTCCATGCCGGCGTCCCAATAGGCTGCACTGGCTCACCGTGAAACGATGCTGCGGACAACGCAGTTGCTTGTTCACGCAATCCGCGCAGTTCTGTAATGAGCGTAGAAATCGGTTGCGTCGTTTCCAAGCTCAAGCTGGTCATGGCTGCTCGTAATTTCTCTCCGAGCAAGTTCATGTCTGTCAGGGCGTTGGTTTTCTTTTTGATGATTTCCTGAGGGTCGCTTTTCTTGAGTTGTTCAATCTCCTGGCTCAGCTGTACGAGCCTGGCCGCATTAGCGTCCTCGAACGTGCCAAGTTCATTGACTAGGCGAACATCCGTCCTCGCGCTCAAACTATTGAGAATCGCTGCTACTTGGGATTTTCCATCAGGAATAGATAATACGGAGACATCGACAGCGCGACTTAAACGCAAAGCCTTCATCCGTGCATTCACATCGGCGATAACCTCGGCCATTCGTGGAAAAACATCGAATAGGAAAGGTGTTACGACAAATGATTTTCTTTCGTCCGTATGCGCTCGAATACAGCTGCTATCGAATACCGCAAAATTATCGCGCAGTACCTTGCTGGGATTCTTTTTTTCGTAAGTTGTGAGACTCCCGTCTGCAAGAGAGAAGGCAGCGCTTATGGGCGGATGCTCGCGCGCGTCTCGATTGATGTTGCCGAGAATCGTCAGTGATTTTGAACGAGTGAAGCATGATGCTTTCAGCACGCGCGCATAGCCTGATTTTCCCGCTCCATTAGGACCATATACGACTGTCAAATTTGGACCGATGGTCAATACCTGATCTGGTGTCAGCGCATTTACCCCGATTACGTCACGGATTGCTTCAAGAATGACAGGAGCAGCCTGTTTGGGTTTTTCCTCTGGGGCATTTAGAAAATATTTGAAGCGTTCACCGGTGACAGGAGCCAACCCCCGGTCCTGTAAAAACTCTTCAAAAATGAGCGCGTGATCCGCTTGTTCCAGGGCAGGCTTGCTAACGAGTTTGGACAACGCACATTGCTGCCAGATCTCAAGTTGACCTGCCCAAGCTTCGAGTTCGGCAAAGATATTGAAGTTCTGCGCGGTATGGTCTTGGCCCGAATGGTCGCGACTTTCCACTCCGTCTACGCTAGCTGACATGCCGTCTCCCTGATTTTTAATAGTTGTCAGGCATTCTAGCTGCTATTCATGTCAGGAAAACAATTCTGACTGCGTCGGTAGTCCTCCGACATGCATTCATTGAACGATGTCATTGCCACTCATCGACGCTATACATTAGCAAGAGCGCAATTCCTGCTCCCACCGCGCCGTCAACCGACGTGCGGATTACTCATTTGTTTAAAGGATACTTATGACTTTGACTGTATTTTTGGCTACTGCAGCTGTGATTTTCACAGGGGCTTCCAATTATTGCTCAGCACAGGCGACAAGAGGTAGCGCTGCCTCACGCGATGCTTCGGCTAGTAGCAGCGTGTTTAATGCTGTGATCTCAACTGGATGCCAAGTGGGACTGGTCGCACAACTGCTGATGACCACAAGCTAGGGTGGAAGGCAGCCAATACCGGTTTTTTGGATAACCAAGATATTAATTAGATATCCTCAGTTTTATAACTGTAACTTATTGATTAATAAGGGTTTTTGTCACCAGCGTAGTAACACCCCTTCAAATACAAAAAACGGCCTTGAAGGGCCGTTTTTTCATTAATTCTGAAACTAAATTTTCATTAACTTGACAGAATTTTCACTAACTTTGACATCCGACATTTAAAGCGTAATTTTAAATATCAATATTCCCAGCAGACAGCGCATTCAATTCAATGAACGCACGACGTGGTTCCACGTCATCACCCATCAATGTCGTGAAGATCTGATCCGCTGCAATCGCGTCTTCAATCTGCACTTTTAACAAGCGGCGCACGGTTGGGTCCATGGTTGTTTCCCACAGTTGCGATGGGTTCATCTCGCCCAGACCTTTGTAGCGTTGCTTGCCGACGTTGCGTTCTGCTTCGCTGCGCAGCCAGTTCATCGCTTGGTGGAAGTCGTTGATGCCAATGGTTTTGGCTTTTTCGCCAACACCACGTTGCACCATTGCACCTGCGCCGATCAAACCTTTGAAGGTTGCGGCGGCAGCGGCGAGTACGGTGTAGTCCGCGCCGGTGACGAAGTCGCTGTCGATGCTACTGGCTTTGACGTTGCCGTGGTACATGCGGTTGATGCGCAAAGTGTGTTTGCCGGACAATTCATCCGACTTCACGGTCACGGTCACCGATGGTTCGTTGATGCCTTGTTGCAAACGCTGCGCCGAATCTTCCGCTGCGGCTACCGAACTCAGATCCAGCGTGACGCCGGTCATGATCGCGGTGAGGGCAGCGCCATCAACGGCACGGGTCAGACGGTTGATGATGGCGTTGGCGGTATTGTATTGACGTACCAGTTCGGCCAACGCATCGCCGCTGATAGGCGCTGCGCCTTCGGACGGAATCAATGCTGCGTCGTTCAACGCGATCTGCATCATGTAGACGGCTTCTTCCACGTCATCCTTCAGATAACGCTCGTCCTTGCCGTGCTTGACCTTGTACAGCGGCGGTTGCGCGATGTAGACATGGCCGCGCTCGACCAGTTGTGGCATCTGACGATACAGCAGCGTGAGCAGCAGCGTACGGATGTGGGCACCGTCGACGTCAGCATCGGTCATGATGATGATGCGGTGGTAACGCAGCTTCTCGATATTGAATTCATCCGCGCCGATGCTGGTCCCGAGCGTTGCGATCAATGTGGTGATCTGTTCGCTGGCGAGCATTTTTTCAAAGCGCGCTTTTTCGACGTTCAAAACTTTACCGCGCAGTGGCAGAATCGCCTGGAACTTACGGTCGCGACCTTGTTTAGCCGAGCCGCCCGCGGAGTCACCTTCGACTACGTAGAGTTCGCACAGGGCTGGATCTTTTTCCTGGCAATCGGCCAGCTTGGCGGAGAGGCCGAGGCCGTCCATCACGCCTTTACGACGGGTGAGGTCACGCGCTTTACGCGCTGCTTCACGCGCACGTGCTGCTTCAACGATCTTGCCGCAAATGATTTTGGCGTCGTTTGGTTTTTCTTGCAGGTAGTCGCTCAATGTTTTGGCAACGATCTCTTCAACCGGGCCGCGCACTTCGCTGGATACCAATTTGTCTTTAGTCTGCGAGCTGAATTTTGGTTCAGGTACTTTGACTGACAACACGCAGGTCAGACCTTCGCGCATGTCGTCGCCGGTGACTTCGACTTTCGCTTTTTTCGCGAACTCGTGCTCTTCAATGTACTTGTTGATGACGCGCGTCATCGCAGCGCGCAGGCCGGTCAAATGCGTACCGCCGTCGCGTTGCGGAATATTGTTGGTGAAGCAGAGCACTTGTTCGTTGTAGGCATCGTTCCATTGCATGGAGACGTCAACCGTGATGTTGGTGTTTTGATCGGACAAACGCTCGCCCGTTGCCTGGAAAATCGTTGGGTGCAAAACGCTCTTGGCTTTGTTGATGTATTCAACGAAGCCACGGGTGCCGCCTTCGAACGCAAAAATTTCTTCCTTGCCGGTGCGTTGATCGCTCAACTTAATGTTGACGCCGTTATTCAGGAAGGACAATTCGCGGATGCGCTTGGCCAGAATGTCGTAGTGGAACTCGACATTGTTGAAGATTTCTTCATCGGCCCAGAAGTGCACTTCGGTACCGCGCTTGTCGGTATCACCCACAACCTTGATCGGCGAGACGACCATGCCGTCGATGGTTTCGATCTGGCGATTCTGCGGTACGCCACGGACGAATTCCATCTCATGCTTTTTGCCATCGCGACGAATCGTCAGTTTCAACAGTTTAGATAAACCATTGACGCAAGACACACCAACGCCGTGCAAACCGCCGGAGACTTTGTATGAGTTTTGATCGAACTTGCCGCCTGCGTGCAGTTCGGTCATGACGATTTCTGCCGCACTACGTTTAGGTTCGTGCTTGTCATCCCACTTGATGCCAGTCGGGATACCGCGACCATTATCAGTGATCGAGATGGAGTTATCGGAATGGATGGTGACGTGGATCTCGGTGCAATGACCGGCCAGCGATTCATCGATGGAGTTATCCAGCACTTCGAACACGCAGTGATGCAAGCCGGTACCGTCCGACGTATCGCCAATGTACATACCTGGGCGCTTGCGCACTGCCTCCAGCCCTTCGAGGATCTGGATGGAAGACGCACCGTATTGAGCGGATTGCGACTGCGGGGTGTTGTCGTTAGGGATCGCGGACATGGCTACCTTTAAAAAACGGTTACTAAGTCATTGCCGACAGTGGGAGCTTAGGCCTTCTCTCGTCACCGCACGGTGATCGAGAAGAGAAAAAGCGGAAGGCGGGTTTAAATACCTGGCGGTACTCAAAGAGGCTGACCTATCCGGCTTTTTCCTGGAAGGAAAAGAGCGGGCTTGCGCGGATTACCGCGCTGGCTGGCTTGACCTCACACATGCTTGCAAATAACTTAACTACAAAAAATTGCTGTAAAACAAGCTGCAAATTGGTACTGCTACTGCAAAGCCGAACTACCTTTATCTCATAAGAAAACAAAGGTAGCAATCATGCTTTGCGTCACTTTCTTAGATGGGGGCAAACCGCTGTTTTTAAAGCGATTTATCCCCTTTTTAGCGTCTTAAATACGCATCGGCATGACGACGTATTTGAAGTCAGGATTATCCGGCACGGTGATCAGTGCGGATGAATTGGCGTCGCCGAGGGCGATGTTGATATTGTCGCCTTTCAGGTTGTTCAATACGTCCAGCAAATAAGTCACGTTGAAGCCGATATCGACGCTATCTCCACCGTAATCGATTTCGATTTCTTCGACTGCTTCTTCCTGATCGGCATTGGTCGAGCTGATCTTCATGCTGCCCGGGCTCATGATGCAACGTACACCTTTGAACTTGTCGGACGTCATGATCGCAGCGCGCTGCAGCGAACGCAGCAATGCATCGCGGCCAATCGTGAAGTTGTTCTTGTAACCCTTAGGGACGACGCGGGTGTAATCCGGGAACTTGCCTTCGACCAGTTTCGAAATCAGTTCGATATCGCCGAACGTGAGCTTGACTTGGTTGTTGGCGATTTCCAGATCGACAGGCTGGTCGGTATCTTCCAGCAGGCGTTGCAATTCGATGATGGTTTTGCGCGGGATGATGACTTCCTGGCGCGCGAATTCCTGATCGGTCTCAACTTGGCAGAAGGCCAGACGGTGACCGTCGGTTGCGACAGCAATCACGTTCTTGCCATCGACTACCAACAACAAACCGTTGAGGTAATAACGGATGTCCTGCTGCGCCATCGAGAAGTGCACCATGTTGAAAAGGTGCTTCAATGTTTTTTGCGGCAACGTGACTTTGGCGTTGTATTGCTCAGCTTGTGCAACGGTAGGGAATTCTTCCGCAGCCAAAGTTTGCAAAGCAAAACGCGACTTGCCCGATTGCACAGTCATGCGCTTGTTAGCCAGCGTCAGCGATACATCCCCGGAGTCCGGCAAGGCGCGCAAAATGTCGAGCAATTTACGTGCAGCTACCGTGGTTGATGCAATCTCATTGCCGCTACCGACTTGTGCGTGCGTGGTGATTTGCACTTCGATGTCGGTCGACAGGAATGAGACTCTCTCGCCATCCTTGCGTATGAGGATATTGGCCAGAATCGGCAATGTGTGCCGACGCTCGACAATACCACTCACGATCTGCAGCGGACGTAGCAGCGCGTCTCGTTGGGTTTTGACCAATTGCATAGTTAGATCCTTATCGATAGTTAAACGAATGCGGTATTCAGTGAAACAAATGCCTGATGCGCACAACCTGCAACTTACTTATTTATATAGATGCGGGTCAACTTGATGCCACCCAGTATTCTTTTTGGCCGTCATCCCGTTCATGCCTATATAGAAGGGCAAAGTAGGGTGCGGCATTTTTAACTGAACAGCACTGGTAACGACACCCCGTATTTTGACAGAAACCCTCGTCTAAAAGCCGGTTTGACGCGATTTTGTCCCGCTTCTTACTTATTCACCTGTTATCAACCGCTTATCCCAAGGATATCCACAAAGTTATCCACAGGACGATAGGCAGCAGCGATTTACCCATCAACCTTTTAAGGTTTGTTCTAAAACGTGTAACTCGTGATTGCATTCCGGGCTCTTGCCCCGGTCCGCCGCGATCTTGCGTACCGCGTGCAAGACCGTCGTATGGTCACGTCCGCCAAACAACTCGCCGATTTCCGGCAAGCTCTTTTGCGTTAATTCTTTGGCAAGATACATCGCTATCTGGCGTGGTCGCGCAATATTCGCAGGACGTTTTTTGGAATACATATCCGCCACTTTGATATTGAAAAAGTCTGCCACGGTCTTTTGGATGTTCTCTACCGATATCTGGCGGTTCTGTACCGACAGCAAATCTTTTAGTGCATCCTTGACAACTTCAATCGTGATGTCCTTCCCATGAAAACGGGAGTAAGCAAGAATCTTGCGCAGTGCGCCTTCCAGCTCACGGACGTTGGATCGTAAATGTTTGGCAACAAAAAATGCCACGTCATCGGAGAAGGTCACACCTTCTTGCACCGCTTTTTTGAGCAAAATGGCAACGCGCATTTCCAGCTCAGGCGGCTCTACTGCCACCGTCAAACCCGAGTCGAAACGTGAAATCAGGCGATCATCCATGCCGGTGATTTCTTTTGGATAGGTGTCGCTGGTGATGATGATTTGCTTCTTGGCAGCGATCAACGCTTCGAACGCGTAGAAGAATTCTTCCTGCGTGCGGCTCTTGCCGCCAAAGAATTGGATGTCGTCAATCAGCAACAAATCGAGCGAGTGGTAATAGCGCTTGAAGTCGTCGAAACCCTTACGTTGGTAAGCAGTCACTACGTCGCGAACGTACTGTTCTGCGTGGATGTAGCGTATCTTCACGTTAGGATTGTCGGCCAGAACCTGATTGCCGATGGCGTGGATCAAGTGCGTTTTACCCAGGCCAACACCGCCATACAAGAACAGCGGGTTGTAGGAACTGCCAGGATTATTGGCAACCTGTATCGCTGCGGCGCGTGCCAATTGGTTGGCTTTACCGGTAACGAAACTGTCAAATGTCAGTGCTGTATTAATACGGCTTTGATCGCGACGCGGCGTCTGCTCGGTGGCGTTGGACGGAATCGGTTCCAGCACATTGGGCGGCACTTCGTCAGATTGCGATGAGGCAACGCTGCTGGTTTGTGCGGCCGGCTTCTTGGGCGAGGTGAGGCGAGGATCGAGTACGAACTGAACGTCTACCGGCATGTCCCAAAACTGTGCAGCAATGCTCGTGATGCGGCTGGCGAATTGGGTTTTGACCCAATCCAGCTTGAAACGATTAGGCGCGGCAATCCGCAACGTGCCATCCTCGTAATCGAGCGGCGCGAGTGGTTTGATCCACGCACTATATTGTTGAGGCGTCAACTCCTGCTCCAACTGGGCGGAGCAGGTCTGCCAGAAATTTTCCATGAATCTTCTACGTGAATTTGTTCGAGGGTAATGCTGCGGCGGCCATGGGTGGTCTATTTATATGCCGGTCGGCGCGCCACATGTTGCAGCTATTCTACCCTTGCTGAGCAAAGTTATCCACAGGCTGGACGCTTATTTCAATAAGTACTAATTCAGCAAAAGTATGCTAAGTGATTGACAGGGAAGCAGAAAATGCTGTCTAATTCAGGGTTCACTACCCAGGATGTTGGTAAGTTGTGTTGTCGCCAGTCAGGCATCAGCATGCACCAGCTGCCCAGAAATTTGGCGACGGGCGCGTGATGTTCCGATTTATTATTTGCTGATTAGCGAGACCAACATGAAACGTACTTACCAACCTTCCGTCGTTCGCCGCAAGCGCACCCATGGCTTTCGCGTCCGTATGGCAACCCGCGGTGGCCGCGCTGTGCTCAATGCACGTCGCGCCAAAGGCCGTAAACGCCTCGCTGCTTAAGCGAATGGCGTGACCGGCGATCGTTCGCTCGACTTTGCACGCGATCGGCGGATCGTTAAAACGGATGAATTTTCATCCGTTTTTCGTTTGCGACCCGTGCAACGTACTGCGCACTTTGTTCTTTATGTGCGCAAAACCGATTTGCCGCACGCCCGTTTGGGTGTGGTCGCTGCCAAACGCCTTGCGCCTCGCGCCGTGACACGTAATACCATCAAGCGCGTGACGCGCGAACTGTTTCGACAAACGGCTTTGCCGTCCATCGATTGCATCGTTCGCCTGTCGCAACCTGTCAATACGAAAAAAGGGCCCGCCACCACGGCCAGCCTGAAAGTCGCATTGCGGGAAGAATTGACGCGACTGTTTGCTTCTCAAAGTCTGCATCAAGGTGTTTCGCAGTGTTTGCCGGAGGCAAGCAAATGAAAACGATCCTGCAGTTATTGGTACGCGCTTACCAATTGGGCATCAGCCCTTTTCTCGGACAGAACTGCCGCTTTTATCCAAGCTGCTCTAGCTACGCTATCGAAGCGCTCGAAGAGCATGGTGCTTGGAAGGGCAGTTTTCTCGCGACCAAGCGCCTGTGCAAATGCCATCCGTGGCATGCCGGTGGAGTTGATCCGGTACCGAAAAAATCATCATCCAAAACTTCATCTACAACCGCTTGCGGTTGCGGCCATTCCTGATTACTGATTAAGACACTTATGGATATCAAACGTACCGTCCTGTGGGTTGTGTTCTCGTTTTCACTGTTGATGCTGTGGGACAACTACAACCGCTACACCGGCAAACCATCGATCTTCTTCGACAATCCGACCACGCAAGCAGCAGCTAAACCTGCAGCAGCGGGCGACGGCAGCACCGCAGCGGCAGCAGCGCCAACTGCAGATGTACCGACCTCCAGCGCACATGCAGCTAGCGCAGGCAGCGTGCCGGATGGCGTAGCGCCAAGCAAAAGCGAACTGATCACGGTCACCACCGATCTGGTTAAAGTCGAAATCGATACCGCCGGCGGCGAAATCCGCCATCTGGAATTGTTGAAGCATCACGAGAGCTCGGATTCGAGCAAAGATGTCGTGCTGTTCGACTCCACTCCGCCACGCACTTATCTCGGCCAAACCGGCTTGATCGGCGGCGCATACCCGAATCACAAGTCCGTATTTACAGCACGTCCAGGACCACGCGCGCTGGATAACTCCGACCAGGTGCAACTGGTATTGGAAGCTGAACAAAACGGCGTCAAGCTGATCAAGACCTTCACCTTTAAACGCGGTGAATACAAGATCGATATCAAACATGATGTCGTGAACAATACGGCTACTGCTATCAACCCATCGCTGTATCTGCAATTGGTACGCGACGGTTCCAAGCTGAATAATGAATCGATGTTCTATAGCACCTTCACTGGCCCTGCTATTTATTCGAACACCGACAAATTCCAGAAGGTCACTTTCGAATCTATCGAAAAAGGCAAAATCGACCACGTTGTGAAAGCCGACAGCGGCTGGATCGCGATGGTGCAGCATTACTTCGTTTCCGCTTTCGTACCACCGGCCAATGTGCCACGTGAATACTTCACCAAGAAACTGGCAACCAATCTGTACGCAGTTGGCGCGATCATGCCTATGGGTGCAGTCGCTCCTGGCGCAACCCAATCGATGGATGCGACGCTGTACTCCGGCCCGCAAGAATCCAAACGTCTGGAAGCAGTCGCTCCTGGCTTTGAACTGGTCAAGGATTATGGCTGGTTGACGATTATCGCCAAGCCGATTTTCTGGCTGATGATTCAGATTCACCAATTGCTCGGCAACTGGGGCTGGACCATTATCGTCCTGACCATCGTCATCAAACTGGCCTTCTTCCCATTGTCGGCAGCCAGCTATCGCAGCATGGCCAAGATGAAACTGGTCACGCCTAAGATGACCGAAATCCGTACCAAGTACAAAGGTGAGCCGCAAAAGATGAACGCGGCCATGATGGAGCTGTACAAGAAAGAGAAGATCAATCCTTTGGGCGGCTGTATGCCTATCGTGATTCAGATTCCAGTCTTCATTTCGCTGTACTGGGTATTGCTGGCCAGCGTCGAAATGCGTAATGCACCATGGTTGTGGATCACCGATCTGGCTTCACCGGATGTTCTGTTCGGCGCATACAACATCTTCGGTTTCCATTTGACGATCGGTATCTTGCCTATCTTGATGGCGATTTCGATGTTCATCCAGACCAAGCTGAACCCAACACCACCAGATCCTATCCAGGCTAAAGTGATGATGTTCATGCCGATCGCATTCTCGCTGATGTTCTTCTTCTTCCCTGCCGGCCTCGTGCTGTACTGGGTAGTCAACAACATCCTGTCGATTGCGCAGCAATGGACCATCAGTAAAAAGATGGGCATCGTGAACTAAATCTGCCGGTAATCGTCGATTACCGCAAATAAAAAAAGCCCGTGTTGTTTGCGGGCTTTTTTGTTGCCTAAAACATCTGAACAACCTATAGAATTAGTGCATGAACTTTGACTCTTCCCCCATCGCAGCAATCGCCACCGCACCAGGCCGTGGCGGCATCGGCGTCGTACGCGTCTCCGGTAAAAATCTCTCTTCCGTGATCGAGGCAGTGTGCGCCACCAAAGGTGCCGAACTACAGCCGCGTCACGCCACTTTCACCAACTTCGTCAATACCGATGGCAGCGTCATTGATCAAGGTCTGGCGATCTATTTCAAGGCACCGCATTCCTATACCGGTGAAGACGTGCTGGAGTTGCAAGGCCACGGCGGCCCCGTCGTGTTGCAAATGCTGCTCGCGCGCTGCTTGGAAGCAGGTACGGAAATCGGTTTACGTTTGGCGCAACCAGGTGAATTTACACATCGCGCTTTCTTGAATGACAAACTGGATCTGGCACAAGCCGAAGGTGTCATCGACTTGATTGAAGCATCCACCGAAGCTGCGGCCAAATCGGCATCACAATCCTTGTCCGGCGCTTTCTCCAAAACCATCCAAGAGTTGGTCGACAAAATCACCAACCTGCGCATGCTGGTCGAAGCCACGCTGGATTTCCCTGAAGAAGAAATCGACTTCCTGGAAAAATCCGATGCGCGCGGTCAGCTCGATGGCATACGCGAAGCATTGCGCAACGTTTTCAGCCAGGCATCGCAAGGCGCTTTGCTGCGCGACGGTTTGAACATCGTGCTCGCTGGCCAACCCAACGTCGGCAAATCGTCGCTGTTGAATGCACTGGCTGGCAGCGATGTCGCCATCGTCACGCCGATTGCCGGTACCACGCGCGACAAGGTCATCGAAACGATACAGATCGAAGGCATACCAGTTAACGTCATCGATACCGCCGGCATCCGTGATGCTGCCGACGCTGGTGATGAAGTCGAGCGTATCGGTATCGAACGTACCTGGGCCGCGGTGCAAACTGCCGATGTCATCGTGCACATGCTGGATGCCAATCGTGGTCCGACACGTGCTGATGAACAAATCGTTGAACGCTTCCCGGCCAACGTGCCAGTGATGCGCATCTGGAACAAGATCGATCTCTCCGGCCACAGACCAGCAATTGATCGCATGCCGGATGCAACGCATATCTATTTGTCGGCGACTGATTTGCTCGGCATGGATTTACTGCGTACCGAATTGTTGCGACTGGTCGGTTGGCAGCAAACTGGCGAGTCGCTGTATCTTGCTCGTGAACGTCATTTGATCGCATTGAAAGCAGCGCACGATCATCTGGAAATGGCAGCGCAACATGCAGCACATGATAGCGAAGCAACTGATCCTGCACTCGATCTGTTCGCAGAAGAATTGCGTCTGGCGCAAGAACGTTTGAGCAGCATCACCGGTGAGTTCACATCCGATGATTTGCTCGGTGTGATTTTCAGCCGCTTCTGCATCGGCAAATAAGTGTAGCCGCTTGGTGCTTGCAGATATGACTTCAAGCACCAAGGTCTGATCACTTTGCAATCGGCTCCGGAATGCTGCCGTGCAAAGAACTCAAGCGACGCACTTCCGCCAGCAATGCTACGGCACCAGGTGACAGATGCGCACCAGCACGCGTCGTGATCCCGATAGCGCGCACTATCCCTTTCATTTCAAACGGCAATACCGTCAGGCTTCCGGCTTCCATTTCGTACTGCAGTTGATGCGCGGTAAGCGCGGTCAACATATCGCTGTGCAAAAGCAATCCGCGTAGCAAAGCCAGATCGCCTGTTTCAACAGCGGGTTGTGGTGGCGTCTGACCCGATTCAATAAAGAAGGCTTCAAACTCATCACGCAAAGGTGTACCGGCGCGCGACAATGCCCAAGGAAATTTCTGGATGTCATTGAAGTTAAGACGTGTTTTTGTTGCCAATGGATGCGCAGAGCGACTAATCAATACCGTGGGTTCTTCAAACAAGAATTCAGTCACCAACTGTTTATCCAACGCCGGCCGCAATCCGCCGAGGATGAAATCCACCTTGCCACTAAGCAGATCCCCACACAATTCTTCATAGGGACTTTCCAGCGAACGCACTTGCAATTTCGGATGGCGCGCGAGTAGTGCGACGATAGCCGCAGGCAGGATAGAGGTACGCGCCAGCGGCAGGGCGCCTATGGTCACGACACCTTTCAAGGTTCCATTCAAAGCAGAAATATCAGCCTCGATATGCGTCAGCTCTGCAAGCGCACGATCAAAGCGTACGATCCAGCGTATGCCAACATCAGTCGGCACCATGCCACGCGCACTACGTAGGAACAGCGGCTGACACAAAGCTTTCTCCAACACAGCAATGGCGGCACTCACTGCCGGTTGCGATAAGTCCAATGCGCGCGCAACGCTGGGCATGTGATGTGTCTGAGCCAGCAGTGATGCGATAGACAAGCGACTGGTATTAAACAGAACATCCACCGCAGCAACCCGTGCACCTTGTCCGCATAAACGCACGGCATCTTCGCGCACGGCATTCAATTCACTCTCTATCCGCAATGCCCGCAACAACACCATCTCGCCAGCGCCGGTAAGCAACATGCCGCGCCCCTTGCGTTCGAACAAGGGCACGTCCAGATCCGACTCAAGTGCCGCAACGGCACGTACCACTGCCGATGGCGCACGCAACAGCACCTCCGCCGCAGGTCGGATGCCACCGCTCGCCGCAACAGAACAAAAGGTTCGTAAATGATGAAGAGTAAGTGAGGACATAGTCGCTTTCCATGCATTTCTGGCACGCCTGCCAGCCAGCCACCGATAAACAAATTAGAACGGTTATACCTCGAGAAGGCAACCCTCGACAAGGTGGCAATTGCAATACTGGAAGCCAAGATTACAAATGGAGCAGCACATGTCCGAAACGAACACGGGTTTAAGCGCGATCCCGTGCTATTTGATGCGCGGCGGCACTTCTCGTGGACCCTTTTTCCTCGCATCCGATCTGCCTACCGATATCGCGCAGCGCGACCACGTGCTACTTGCCGTGATGGGTTCGCCCGATCAACGCCAGATAGACGGGCTGGGCGGTGCTAATCCGCTGACCAGCAAAGTTGGGATAGTCAGAAAAAGTACTGTGCCAGATGTTGCGCTGGACTTTCTGTTCGCTCAATTACAACCGGCGAATGACATCGTCGATACCACGCCGAACTGCGGCAATATGCTGGCCGCCGTGGTGCCATTCGCGCTGGAACGCGGTCTGATCACTGCGCAAGGCGAGAGCACGACCGTGCGCGTCCTGACCTTGAACACCGGCATGCAATGCGACATCACCGTGCAGACACCAGGCGGCAAGGTGCGCTACGACGGCGATACAAGAATCGATGGTGTGCCCGGAACCTCTGCACCTATCGCGATCAATTTTCTCGATACTGCCGGCTCGGTATGCAGTTCCATGCTGCCTACCGGCAAGGTGCTGGACAACATCACCATCGCATACCGCAACACGCAGATACATCTGGATGTGACATGCATAGATAACGGCATGCCTATGGTATTGCTGCGCGCCGCCGATCTGGGTCGCAGTGGCTACGAGTCAGTAACTGAAATGAATGCCGACAGCGAGTTGAAAACCTTGTTGGAAGCACTGCGCCTCAAGACAGGAGAGTTGATGGGTCTGGGCGATGTGACCAATAAAAGTTATCCAAAGATGTGTCTGCTGGCAGCGCCCAAAGATGGTGGCAGCATCAGCACACGCTGCTTCATCCCACACGTATGTCACGACGCAATCGGCGTGCTGGCAGCCGTCACAGTCGCGAGCGCCTGCATCCTCGACGGCTCGGTCGCGGACAAGCTGGCCGTCATCAACGATGGCGAGTTGAAGAACGTCTCGGTAGAACATCCATCCGGCGAATTCAGCGTTGAGCTCGCCACCGATCCGAATAATCCGCAAGTGGTGACCAAGGCTGCGCTGTTGCGCACGGCTCGTCTCATCATGCGCGGCGAAGTAATGATTAACGAAACAGTATGGAAAGGGAATAACAATGCGTGATCCATTGATCATCGACTGCCACGGTCACTACACCACCGCACCCAAGGCGCTGGAAGAATGGCGTCGCAAGCAGATCGACAATTTGAACGCGCCGGATGCCGGACCCAAAGTCGCCGATCTTAAAATCAGCGACGATGAATTGCGGGAATCGATAGAACTCAATCAGTTACGACTGATGCGCGAACGCGGCATCGACCTGACTATTTTTTCGCCACGTGCCAGCTTCATGGCACACCACATCGGTGACTTCAATACCAGCGCCACGTGGGCGGGTATCTGTAATGAGCTGTGTCATCGCGTGTCGGAATTATTCCCCGACAATTTCATAGGCGCTGCAATGTTGCCGCAATCGCCAGGTATCGACCCGGCAACCTGCATTCCTGAACTGGAAAAATGCATCAACGATTACGGCTTCGTCGGCATCAATCTGAATCCAGATCCATCCGGCGGACACTGGACTGCACCGCCACTGTCGGACCGTCACTGGTATCCGATCTACGAAAAGATGGTGGAATACGACATCCCTGCGATGGTTCACGTCAGCACCAGTTGCAATAGCTGCTTCCACACCACTGGCGCGCATTATTTGAACGCTGACACCACGGCCTTCATGCAATGCCTGACGTCAGATCTGTTCAGCGACTTCCCGACGTTGAAGTTTTTGATTCCGCATGGCGGCGGTGCAGTGCCTTATCACTGGGGTCGTTTCCGCGGTCTCGCGCAAGAGATGAAAAAACCTTTGCTGCAAGATCATTTGCTGAAGAATATTTTCTTCGACACTTGCGTCTATCACCAGCCGGGCATCGATCTGTTGACCAAGGTAATCCCGGTCGACAACATTCTGTTCGCCTCCGAAATGATAGGCGCAGTACGCGGCATCGATCCGGAAACCGGCTACTACTACGACGATACCAAGCGCTACATCGAAGCATCGCCGCACCTCACTGCAGAAACCCGTTACCAACTTTATGAAGGCAATGCGCGTCGCGTATTCAGCCGACTCGATACAGCCCTGAAGGCCAAAGGCTTCTAATAGGAGAATCACATGCAATTGAATAATCTCGGCATCGTCAAACGCAACATCATCCGCGCGGATAAAGACGCCGTCGCACAACTGTCGCGCTTCAGCTCCGGCACCATCCATGAAGCCATGGGCCGTGTCGGCCTGATGCTGCCGTATATCCGTCCTGCTTATAGCGGCGCGCACATGTGCGGCACCGCAATCACCGTGTTGCTGCATCCGGGCGACAACTGGATGATGCATGTCGCAGCAGAACAAATTCAACCGGGTGACGTCGTCATCGCCGCGATCACTGCAGAATGCACAGATGGTTATTTCGGCGACTTGCTGGCGACTTCGTTCCAGGCGCGTGGCGCCAAAGGCATCGTGATTGATGCCGGCGTGCGTGATGTAAAAGAATTGGCAGCGATGCAGTTCCCAACCTTCTCCAAAGCGATCAGCGCCAAAGGCACGATCAAGGCGACGCTCGGTTCGGTCAACATTCCGGTGGTGTGTGCTGGTGCAGTGGTCAATCCAGGCGATGTCGTGATTGCTGATGATGACGGTGTCGTAGTGGTCCCTGCAGCGATCGCGCAACTGGTTGCGGATGCTGCTGCTGCACGCGAAGCGAATGAAACAGAGAAGCGCGCCAAACTTGCTGCCGGCACACTGGGTCTGGATATGTACAACTTCCGCGAACCGCTGGCAAAGCTTGGCCTGCGTTACATTGATTAAAAAGAAGACGCGAGAAAATGCACGTTTTGTGCATGAACAAATAAAAGCGGCGCTGCAATCAAATGCAGCGCCGCTTTTTTTATACTTGAATCAGAATTAGATTAGAAGGTGTGGCGTATACCTACACCGTAAGTTCCTGCCGAATTAAATGCCGTTTGCTTGTCATACGAATAGATCGCATAGACATCGGTACGCTTGGACAGGAAGTGATCGTAGCCAACCGATACTGTGTCGCGTGTATTGCGCGGAACCAGATCACGTGTGCGCTTGGTTTGCGCCCACTCAGCCAAAATCGAACCAGCTGCTGTCACTGGAATTTTCACACCCAGATCGACTGTACGCGTGTCATTTTTAGTACCTTCGGCATTCGATTTTCCAAGTGAGCCATAGACCTTGAGCACTTTGAAATCATAGGTCGCGCCAAGCAGATAAGCATCTTGCCGTGTCATCGGTGCAGTCACCGGTGCGCGGAAACTTTGCGCCGAGAATGCAGCAGTAAAATTACCGTTCACATAGTTGCCATGCGCGCCCAGATTGGCGGTACCTGTATGTCCAGCTACTTCGCCCATGCCGTACACCAGATTGCCGGCAAACCCGCCTACACGCGGTGTGCTGTACTGGATCGCATTATTCCAGACTGTGTCACCGATAAAGGCGCCGTTGTAAGTCGCGACGAACGATTGCAAGACTAGCGGTGAAAATACGACCGACACGCCGAACGGGCTGAGCGTACCCATATTGATATAGGTTGGATTGGTCTGACGTCCAAACGTCAATTTACCGAAACCACCTTCGATACCAACATAAGAATTGCGCGAGAAGAAAGGATCAGTGTCGCTGCGTCCCTGCGCGCCAGTATCGGTGCGGAAGAAACTTTCCAATGCAAAGATGGCCTTGTATCCACCACCCAGATCTTCGCTACCTCGGATACCGAAGAAGGAAGTGGTCAAGCCACCGTGCCCCACTTGCGTAACCGCTTTCGGTCCGCCACTACGTTCCGATGAACTGACATACGCGCCCACCAGACCGTAGATTTCGACCTTGGAGGTCTCTTGCGCCAGAGTGCTCATCGCGGCTCCCATCGCGACGCACCCCACTCCCATACGCATCATGCTTTGATATTTTTTTTCATTTTTGATGACTCTTGTAAGTAATTAGACAAAGGTTGCCCACCGTCCCCGCGGGCGTTTATTCGTTCATGTGTACGAATTCTTTGGCAGATATGGCGAGCGCCATATCAATCTGTCTGCAGCGATCTAACTCCCGATCACTGCTTCTCGATCTTTGCCTTTTCGATGACGGCGGCCCACTTGGCCATATCCGATGCGAGTAATTGCTTGGTCGCTTCAGGCGTACTTCCCTGAGCAGTCACACCAAAACTCAAGAGACGCTTTTGCACATCAGGAGAATTCACTGCTGCAAGAATTTCCTTGTTCAAACGCTCGATGATAGGAAGAGGTGTCTTGGCGGGTGCTGCCAGACCGTTCCATGACGCCGCCTGATAGGCAGGCAAACCACTTTCCGAAACGGTAGGAACATCCGGCAAACCCGAGAATCGTTTGTTCGATGTCACAGCCAGCGCTCGCACGTTGCCTGATTTAATTTGTGGCAATGTCGGGCCGAGAATTTCTACCGCAACATCCAGCTCACCAGTGGTCACTGCAGTCACTACATCCGGCGTGTTTTTGTACGGCACGATCAGTGCATCCATGCCTGCTACCGTAGTAAACAATTCCGCCGCCAGGTTTTGTGTACTGCCGCGATTGATGGTGCCGATGTTGAGTTTGTTCGGATTCGCTTTGGCAAATGCAATCAGTTCGCCAACATTGCGGAACGGTGTCTTGTTATTCGAAATGATGGCGAGATCGAAGAAGCCCAAGGTAGAGATAGGCGCAAAATCGTTGAGCGTGTCATAAGGCAGACGCTTGAACAATCCGGCACTGACTGCCGTGCCGTTGCTGATCAACAGCAAGGTATAACCGTCCGGATAAGCCTTGGCCACTGCATCCGCCGCCACAATGCCACCAGCGCCTGGACGGTTATCGACTATCACCGCCTGCTTCATCGACTCGGACATTTTCTGCGCAACGACGCGGATAGTCAGGTCAGCAATACCGCCAGGGCCGAACGGCACCACGATCTTGATTACTTTCGAAGGATACGTCTGCGCAAAAGCAGACGTCGATGCCGCAAACAAAATCGCCAGCATTCCGCCCTTTAGGGTCTTTTTCATTATGTTCAACATAGGTCTACCTCTATGATTATTCGATTAATTAATTGGCTCGCTGCTAAGAGCGAGAAATACTCACATCGTTCAGGAGCGCCAATACAGACGGTCCGGATTGTCCACCAGAATCTGATGACGTAAAGCTTCGTCTGGGCACATTTCTGCAAACAGATTGACCAGCTCGCCGTCATTCGGCATATCACCAGTAATGTTTGGATGCGGGAAATCTGTTCCCCACAACACGCGCTCCGGTGCCGCAGCGATCAATTGCGCCGCAAATGGAATCGCATCACGGAAAGGTGCGCCGGCCGCGGAAATTCTTTCAGCACCGGAGATCTTGACCCAGGCACGCGGGTTGTTGCGCATCAGTGCGAGCAGACTCTGGAAAGGTGCTTGTTCGATGCCATCGGCAACCTTGGCGCGGCCCATGTGATCGATGATGAAAGGAACCGGAATCGCATCGAGCATGGATGAATAGGTCAGGATGTCGGCTGAATCGAGATGCAGCACGACATGCCATCCCAGAACCTTGATGCGATTGACGATGCCGAAGAAGGTATCGAGATCTGGTGCACCGCCCAGATGACGCACGAAATTAAAACGTACACCGCGCACACCGCCTTCATGCATAGCACGCAACTCAGCGTCGGTAATCGCGTTGTCGACCATCGCAACGCCACGATACGTATCGTTGCTGTCTGCGATCGCATCCAGCATTGCGCGGTTGTCGGTGCCGTGACAACTGGCCTGAACCAAGACGGCGCGTGTTATCCCGATATGCGCGTGCAACTTGCGCAACATCGCCTTCGGTGCATCTGCCGGTTTGTACGTGCTAGTGGCAGCAAACGGGAATTGCGCTTCAGGCCCGAAGATGTGGCAATGTGCATCGCATGCATTGGGTGGCGGCACATAAGTTGGCTTGACCGGATTGTAATCCGGCGCCTTGATGGTTTTCATGTTGGTCTCACTAAAAGCTAATGACGGTAAAGTTAAAACAGAGGCGACTGCCAAACCGCTATCTTTTATAAAGTTTCGTCTGGAGATCATATTTTTCCGTTTGTGAGAATGGTACAAACAGGCAACTTGAACTTTGAATATCTGCAGCAGTTCCGATTGAAACTAATCTTTCGAGTGCATTGTTGCGCAATCGATATATGCAAACAATGCTATATTCACGCTAGCTGTTATATCAAAATGGCATAACTAAAAAACTGCAGGCAAGTGCATTTACATACGCGAAATGCATGGATTGAATAAAGAGTCAGGATATGGACCTCAAGCAACTTGAATACTTTGTGCGGGTTGCGGAGTTCGGCAGCTTCACGCGCGCCGCTGCATTTCTCGGCATTGCGCAACCGGCACTGAGCCGTCAGGTCAGACTGTTGGAAGTAGAACTAAGACAAGCTTTGTTGATACGCAACGGACGTGGCGTCGTCGCCACTGATGCGGGTCGTTTACTGCTGTCGCACGGGCTGGGCATTCTACAGCAGGTCGATCACGTCAAAGAAGCGCTGGAAGCACAGCGCGGCGCCACCGTCGGACGCGTCGTCATTGCCATGCCACCCAGCGCGGGCAAACTGCTTGCTGTTTCAACAGTCAAGGCATTTCAGGAGCGCTTTCCCAAAGCTGCACTTGGGGTCGTCGAAGGCTTATCGGCACATATCGCCGAATGGCTGCAGATAGGTCGGGTCGATATCGGCCTCATTTACAATCCGATTCCATCACCTGGCATGGAAATCATCCCGCTGATGGAAGAAGAGCTGTACCTGATGCGTCCGGCGCCTGCCTCAAAAAAGAAAAGCGGACTAGGCAAACCCGTGCGACTGGATGAGCTACCGCGCTATCCTTTGGTCATTCCGAGTCGGCCACATTCAATACGTATGTTGATTGAAACGCAGATGGCGCATGCTGGCTTGCGTATGAATGTGCAAGCAGAAGTCGATGGCATTTCTGCGATCCTCGATCTAGTTTCGCAAGGCGTTGGCTACGCTGTCTTGCCTATCAATGCACTGCACACCGCGCAACTGGAATCCGCCATACAAGCGCATCCCATCGTACAGCCGCGTATCGTGAGTGTGCTTACACTCGCACGCTCGCAACAACGTCCGGCCACGCCCTTGGTGACTAATACTGTTGATCTGCTACTGGAGCTGGTGAAGCAACATACCTCCGGTAGTGCAGCGAAGCCGCAGAGCAATCTTATTGATTTGCTACGATAAACGAGCAAACATGCACACTCAGTGACAGTTGGGTACAATTTGCAGTTGTCACACGAAGACTGAATTGGCGACCAAAGATCTGCCATCAAGAGACCCTGTGTGATATTCAGCCGATTCTGCAGCGGCAAGTAATACGCAATACATCCGCAGATGCTCCACGCAAAACGTTTCATCGCATCGATCGACGGCAAGAGCCGCTCCTTGCTTTGATCTTTCTTTACCTCAGCACAATTGGAAACGACTCATGTCCGCATCTTCGAAAATCATTTATACCCTCACTGACGAAGCACCAGCGCTGGCAACTTATTCCTTGCTGCCTATAGTGGAAGCATTTACGCGCACATCCGGCATCGCCGTTGAAACCCGCGACATCTCGCTGGCTGCCCGCATCCTTGCAGCGTTTCCTGATTATCTGGACGACAAACAAAAGATTGCACCGGCACTGGCCGAACTGGGCGAACTCGCCACCAAGCAAGAAGCCAACATCATCAAGCTGCCGAACATCAGTGCATCGATTCCACAATTGAAAGCCGCGATCAAGGAATTGCAGCAACAAGGTTACAAGTTGCCGTCCTATCCGGATGAAGCCAAGAGCGCTGAAGAAAAAGACGTCAAGGCACGCTACGACAAGATCAAGGGCAGCGCGGTTAATCCTGTTCTGCGTGAAGGCAACTCTGATCGTCGCGCACCATTGTCAGTAAAAAATTATGCACGCAAGCATCCACACAAAATGGGCGCATGGTCGGCCGATTCCAAATCGCATGTGGCGCACATGGATCACGGCGATTTTTACGGTAGCGAAAAATCCGTACTGATCGCGGAAGCCGGCAATGTGAAGATCGAACTGACCGCAACCGATGGCAGCAAAACCGTATTGAAAGAAAAAACTCCGGTGCAAGCTGGCGAGATCATTGATGCGGCAGTGATGAGCCGCAATGCATTGCGCAACTTCATCGAAGCGCAAATCGTCGATGCCAAAGCCAAGGACGTGCTCTTCTCCGTGCATTTGAAAGCAACGATGATGAAGGTGTCCGACCCTATCATCTTCGGCCAAGTCGTTTCCGTGTTCTACAAAGATGCGCTCACCAAACATGCAGAAATATTGAAGCAAGTCGGCTTTGATCCGAACAATGGTATCGGCGATTTGTACGCACGTATTAAAACCCTGCCAGCCGATGTGCAAGCTGCGATTACTGCAGATGTCGAAGCGGCTTACACACAGCGCGCGCAACTGGCGATGGTCAATTCCGACAAGGGCATCACCAATCTGCACGTGCCTAGCGATGTCATCGTCGATGCATCCATGCCTGCGATGATTCGCGACTCCGGTAAGATGTGGAATGCCGAAGGCAAATTGCAAGACACCAAGGCCGTGATCCCGGATCGCTGCTACGCAGACATTTATCAAGCTGTGATCGACGACTGCAAGCAGCACGGGCCTTTCGATCCAGTCACGATGGGCAGCGTGCCTAACGTTGGTTTGATGGCACAAGCTGCTGAAGAATACGGTTCGCACGACAAGACTTTCCAGATCGCTGCGGATGGCGTAGTACGTGTCATCGATGCGAACGGCAAAGTGCTGATCGAACAAAACGTCGAAGCTGGCGATCTGTTCCGCATGTGCCAAACCAAGGATGCACCGATACAAGACTGGGTCAAACTGGCCGTCAGCCGCGCGCGCGCTACCGGCACACCAGCGGTGTTCTGGCTGGATACACAACGTGCGCACGATGCGCAAATCATCGCCAAAGTGAATCACTATCTGAAAGACCATGACACCAGCGGTCTCGATCTGCGCATCCTGTCGCCAGTCGAAGCGATCAAGTTTTCGATCGAACGCATACGTGCTGGTAAAGACACCATTTCGGTGACCGGCAATGTCTTGCGCGACTACCTGACCGATCTGTTCCCGATTATGGAGCTCGGCACCAGCGCCAAGATGCTGTCCATCGTGCCTTTGATGGCTGGTGGTGGCTTGTTTGAAACTGGTGCTGGCGGCTCGGCCCCTAAACACGTGCAGCAGTTCGTCGAAGAAGACTTCTTGCGCTGGGATTCGCTGGGCGAATTCATGGCATTGGCAGCATCGCTGGAACATCTGGGCAATGCCTACGGCAACGCCAAGGCACTGGTACTGGCCAAAACACTGGATCAGGCAACCGGCAAATTCCTCGATACCAACAAGTCACCTGCACGCCAGGTCGGCGGCCTGGACAATCGCGGCAGTCATTTCTATCTCGCTTTGTACTGGGCGCAAGCACTGGCTGAACAAACCGAAGATCCAGCCTTGCAGGCAGAATTCAAGGCACTCGCCAAAGCGCTGACCGACAATGAAGCCATCATCGTCAGCGAATTGAAAACGGCACAAGGCAAACCAGTCGATATCGGTGGTTACTACCATCCGGACCGTATCAAGACCAGCAAGGCTATGCGCCCAAGCAATACGCTGAATCAAGCTTTGGACGCGGTCGCTTAAACCCCGCTGTTTTCACTCAATCATCTCGCCGGCACTCTGGCTGGCGGGATGATTTGAATGACATGTTTTTCGCTGGAAACAGCCTGTCGAATAGGAAAAACCGTTGTTTTCCTTGAAATAATGCATAGCTGGCAACTGGCTGTCTCTGCATACCCCGCCACAGTTCGGTACAATTTGCACTCCGCAACGTCTGAAATCCAATTCCGACCCAATGATTAAATGGACTCTCATCTCGCTGTTTATATGCAGCGTTCTATACACGCACTATCGTGGCAAGGTGCGACATAAGTGGCTGCGTCAATCGACCGACCATTCAACCTTCATGGCGCCTATCAATGCGTTCATGACTTTGTTCTCGCCGCTGCCGGACCGTCCTTATCACGATCTGAACAGCTATCCGGAAATGAAGGCACTGGCTGATCAGTGGGAAGTCATTCGTGATGAAGCCGTCGCCTTGCAAGACAAGATCAAGGCTTCGGACAATATGGACGATGCCGGCTTCAACTCCTTCTTCCGTCGCGGCTGGACGCGCTTCTATCTGAAGTGGTACGGTGAAAGCCATCCATCAGCGATGCAAAGCTGCCCGCGCACGGTCGCCATTCTGGACTCGATTCCTATCATCAAGGCCGCGATGTTCGCGCAATTGCCACCAGGCGCCGATCTGGGCAAGCACCGCGATCCATACGCCGGCTCCTTGCGTTATCACCTGGGTTTGGCGACGCCGAATGATGATCGCTGCTTCATCGACGTCGATGGCGTGCGTTATAGCTGGCGCGATGGCGAGGCGGTTATCTTTGATGAAACCTATATCCACTGGGCCGCGAACGAAAGCGACAAGAACCGCATCATTCTGTTCTGCGATCTGGAACGCAAGATGAAGTGGCGCTGGGCGCAAG
Organism: Pseudomonadota bacterium; assembly: GCA_040390795.1. Lineage (GTDB taxonomy): Bacteria > Pseudomonadota > Gammaproteobacteria > Burkholderiales > Burkholderiaceae_D > Oxalicibacterium. Next base: position 25,751 of record JAZJXV010000025.1, read on the forward strand.
CCTTCAACCAATGGTTCAGCCGCACCGTGATGGCGTCCACCGCTGCACCTAACGATATGCAAGACCGTACGGGTGGCCTTAATCGCGCATTCCGTCATATTTACGCGATCCGAGCCAACGGCAAGAAGCTGAAGGCACGCAACAAGCCTTTGTACTACATCGTGAAATGGTCTATCTTGCTGGCGATAGTCGGCGGCATCTTGATGATTTGATGCAAGTCTGATGATGATAAAAAGCTCGCTACGGCGAGCTTTTTTATTGGGAATATTGACTGCAGACGCAAAAATGGCTTGGTCTAGCCAAGCCATTGGTTTTGATTACAAGCAACTATCTAGTGATGCAGAGCTGGAATTTCCAGGCGTTTATTCCAGGCATCTACTGCTTTTTGACTATTCTTGGCATCGCTATCGCCACTGAAATGCGCGGTGTTGTGATTAAGGGTGCATGTTTCACTCGTACAATGCACATAGCTGTAAGGCAATTCGGATTCTAGGTAATGGGCTTCTTTCAGTTCTGCTTTACCACCGCAAAACGGGCAGGATTTCAGTGCTTTATCCATTTTTTCCCTCCAAGTGATTGCGTTATGTCTCTCAGTTTGATTCCATCGTTTGATAACTTGGATACTCAAGAGTTCAGCCGAATTCCCCTTAATGAATGAGTTGTTGATTTGCCTTATCGAAGGGCTGATTGATTGCAGCCACTCGATTTAAATTCTAGTACAAAACACAAACAAAAGTTTCTTAACCCTACAACTTTTGTTTGTATTGTTCTTACACACGCACAAGCTTGCATCACACACATCTACTTGCGCGCGGCCGACTTCTCGCATTTTCTGCTTTCCGCTGGCCAAGGCTGCACGTGCAAACGCTGACCAGCCACCTCCAGATCCTGAAACATCGGCGGCACCGCGCGATAACTGCCATCTTCCAGTGCCTGTGCAACGTCCTTGCAACCCGCATTCAGCCCGTCTATCGTGCCACTGGCATTCCATTTGCCATCACTCTCCAGCGAAAAAACTACCAAGCGCCCGTAATCTTGCGCATTTTTTAACAGGATTTCCGCTTTGCCATCGCCTTTCAGATCGAGCAGGTAAGCATTGCATTTTTGATCTTGCCGCTTCAAACACTCAGGCAACATATAGTTGCTGCTTGAGTCCGTCCAATTTTGCGCGAGGAAGGCAGCAGGCAAACTTGCACCCTTCGGCCAAACAGTAATGCTGTCTGCGCGTGTCTGTGCATTTGCGGCAGGGCCATCCTTGTTCCACTTGTTTTTCTTTTGCAGTGCGGCTTCTGCACGCTTGCGGATCAACTCAGCATCCGTACCTGTCGTCTGGGCTTTCAACTTTTTCAGTGCATCGTCACCGTAACGTGCACCTTCAAAACGCAGGAAATCGAAATCGAATTTGTCGGCACTAACTTTGCCCGTCTCCAAACGCATTAATTGATTCGCTACCGATAAACGTGCCGGATCGGCAATTGGCGTAAACATCGCCAGCAATACCGCCAACGTCAGAAAAGCCGTCAAGACATTCGTCGGTGCAATCCGCGCCAACCATGCATCACGCTCCACCGCGGCCCACAGATAACCGCAGGCATAAGCAATCGCCACCAACAAACAAGCCGCAGCGATCACGCGATCATTGGTCCAGCCGTATTGTTGTACCCGCAAGGTCAACGAATAAATCGCGATCAACGTCATCGGCAATAAAAGCACGCATGCTAATCTGGCACTCACGCGCAGCACGCGCGCGACTTCCTTGCCAACTTCGCCACTCTGAAATGCCGTATTGATCAACACCACCAAGACCGCGGTCGAGCCCAGCAACACCGATGTCGCATGGCGTGTCGCCCACAAAGGCTCCAATCCGGTAAAAGGCAGGCTGATGAGAAAGCCGCCAACGATCAATGTCGTAATCGGCAACAGCCATGACATCAACACCAACAGCAAGCTGCGTATGCCACGCACGATGCCCGGACGCACATCGGTAATATGCAGCGCGGTGGAAAATGCAAAGACCGTTACCGGAATCACAAACCATGATTGATCCAGCAGCTTTTGCAGAAAGTTGAGTTTGACCAGCATGAACAAGGTTGCGCCCAACCACAGGATTAGCCACAACACGCCCACAAACAGCGCCGATAACTTGATCTGTATCAGCAGTTGCCAGGCACTTTCAAAATACGAGGGATAGCGTGCGATACGACGTTGATCTTTAGCCGCCGCCAAGACCAGTGCATGCGCAATATAGAAACCGGCAGCAGCAAAGAACAGCAGCAAACCGGAAGGCATGCGCTTGAACGTGCCACCGCCTAACCAACTGCGCCCTTCAATGAAACCGATACGCCAGATATCGTAAGTGCCCAGCACCACACAGATCAGCGCAGCGACTGCCATCCAGATCCACATGCGTCGTGATTCAAGATGACCCAAGCCGGAGATAAACAACACCGGCACAAACAGGAAAATCAGCGCCAAGGGGGCGAATAGATAAGCGTTGGTCGCCGGCCAGTTCGCTGACTTCAGGGAAAAATACAGCGCATACAACACGGCGCCTTGCAGCAAACCCGTCAACAGCCGCAAGCGCGCCACACGATTCGTCACGATGGCTTTGGGTATGGACAACTCTTCATCTGTTGCGGTCGTATGCATCTGTGTGCTCCCGTTTATTGTTGTGATCGACACTGCGAGTATTTGCCGATGGTAATCCCGATTTATGACAAGCCGCCATATAAACAAAAAGCCGGAAAATCAAATACCTGATTTATCCGGCTCTACTGTAGCTATACACATTGCATATTCAGCGTTTTTCAAAGACGCCTTCAACCCGATTCTTGCGCACATTATTCCAGGTGAAAATTTGCGCATTCATCGCGATATACACGCCGTGCGGCAAGGCTTGCGCGATACCGCAGGCAAACCCGAAGTTGAAGAGAGCGTCCGAATCCTTGATTTCGTAAGGGATCATCGCGCCAGTCAGCACGATGGTCTTTTTCAATTGCGCAGCGCCGAGCACTTCCGCCGTTTCTTTCATCGTATCGGTACCGTGCACGATGACGATGCTTTTTTCATCAGCGCGCAGGCAGGACGCGGCGATGCGTTGACGGTCGGCGTCGTGCATGTCCAGCGAATCAAGGAAGGGAAGTTGCTCAAGCTGCAGCGGCACCGTAATCCGGGCACGCTTGATGATCTGTGGCAAATGGCCATTACTGAAACTCAGCTTGCCGGTAATTTCATCGTAATGCTTATCGAAAGTACCGCCGGTGGCGATGATGCGCAGTGTCATTTAGGATCACACAACAAAGATAGTCCAAAAGCGGATATCACATCATAACGCGAGCCAGCCAATTGTGAGAAGAGCTACGTATTTATCAGGCGATAAATTTACAAATGGATGAGGCAGAAATCGCGAGGCTATCTCTACCGCGCGTATCTGCACTCATCCATCCGGCTTCAAGCCGCGATCTTCATTGGCTCGGCAGGAATTGGTATCTCCTGATCGTTGAGAACCGCGAACAGATGATCGACGTTAATCGATTGAATCAGCAAACGCCCGCCATTGGCTTGTATCACTTCCGTCACCAGCATGCCATCGGTCGGACTGGCCAATGGCGTCGGCGTTATTTGCGATGCCTGAAACTCTGGCACGCCGTGCAACTCGCTAACCAGCAAGCCTATACTTTGCGTGCCGCGCTTGACGATGATGACTTGACTGCTGCTGTCTATCTCTGACTTGTAACCGCGCATCAGATGACCAAGATCAAAGACCCAGACAAAGCGCTTGGCTTCGTTATCGTGATGCAAGGCGAGGATACCGATGCGTTCCGGACGACTACCCATGGAGACCGGCGATACCGCCGATGCCGGCAAGGCTTCTTCCGCATGTTCCGCCGCCAACGCAAACAAGGAGCCATCGATGAAGAAGGTAGCGAACTCGCGCCCTGGTGCTGCGGTTGGATCGACTTCCAGCGTGGTCGATACGCTGTTACCGTTGTTGATTTTTTGTCGCTCTTCGCCAAAGGAGTTATAGACCACGGCCAGCACGTCTTCGCTGTAACCATCCGAGGTTTTAAACTCGCGATAGCCGTGCGATACGGTGCAACCAAGTATGGCGTAATGACCGTCGTGGATCACAATGCGCGAAGTGCTGCTGCCATTTTCCATCGCCAGTAATTCTGGATCTATCTCCAGATAATCGCCAACCGGACGCGTGGGATCAGTGCTGGAAATAATGCGGCCGCTGCGATTGATGAAAAGGGCGCTGACTTCTTCCTTGTCGCCCAAAGCACCTTTCAGCATGGCCGAAAATTCCGGCTCCGAATCGAACACAATGCCAATGCCGCCAACGATTTGTCCGGCGTTGTCTGGATGACGGATCGCCGCGTGATAAACGTAAGTTGGCCGTTCGCCATACAGCGGCGTGTTTTCAAACGGCGTGACGTAATAATGCTGATCGCTGCGCAAGCTGGAAACATGCTCCAGCGTCGTGTCGTCGATATGTGTGCCGACTACTTCCAGGCCGTCTTCCTTGAAGTCGGTACTGGCGATGATCATGCCTGCGTTGTCATAGATAAAAATCCGCGTATAGACCGTGTACAGGGAGTTGATGTAATCGAGAATCTCGCTCAAGCGCGCGACAGTTTCTGGCGATTTATGCGGCGCTGCCAATGCGACTTGCAGCTCCGGCGTCAGTGCCCACCAACGGCAATCGTCCGAGCGCTCGTAGAGATTGCGATCCAGAAGATCGACCATCAAGTGCGAAACGAATTCCGAATCGCTCAAGCTGGACGACAACACGGTTTCGTACAGATCGCGGATTGATTGCGAGAAGAGTTCGTTACTGCGCGCGCCGGTTTCGCTGATTTGTTCCAGTATGGTTTTGAGTTTCAGCAGCTCACCGTTTTGCCCGGCGGTCATGACTTGGCCGTTCCACACCACGCGTCGTATCGTTTCTGCCGCGCTCATGATTTCAAACAGCGGCGGGCAGAAAGATTGCGCATGCGACAGCAAGCCATCCGCCACATCAGCATCCAACGACTTCAATGCGGTGGTTTCCAATCCGGTAAAGCCCAATTCAACCGGGATCATCACTTGGCCTTGCCAACCTGGCGGCCCCATATAGCCTTGATAACCGTCAGCCGAAAAAGTGCGCGCCAGATATTCGCGTCCGCCGTACACCACCAAGCGCGGATCGGCGTCGCGATTGACTGGCACCACCGCACCAACCGGTATCCACAGTGGATCGGCGCTGGCAATCACACGATTGCTGCCATCCAGCAGCAGCATGTTCGAACGTTCAGCAGGATCACGATGTGAGCGGAAAATGCTGGCCATCTCTTCTTCAAAATGGAAGCACAGGCACAACACGCCAACCACGGCACCGGTTTCCGGATGATGCATGCGGCGTGAATAAATCAGCGCTTCGTGTTTGGCAGGGCGCAGATCGGTGGCGCGGAAAGTTTCAACATAGGTATCCGATGCCAGCGTCTCCTTGATCAGCGGATCGGTGGTGCCTTCCAGCGGTGTGGTTTCATCGATTTGCACCAACACATTGCCGGCGACATCGACCAGCATGATTTCATCGTAGACGGTGTACTTGTTGCGATAGGCGCGCAGACGCGCACGAATCATGTCGCGGTCGTCATGCAAACCCGCGACGAAAGTACACAGCTCGCGGTCGGTCGCGAGGAAGCCGACATCGGCGGTACGCTCATACAGATTACGCACGACGATATCGATCACGTATTGCGCCTTGGTGCCGATTTCTTCCAGCACATTCGACACCTTTTCGCGCACCAGGCTACTGACCAACTCCTGTTCCAGACGATTGAAGCCGGCACGTGTCGCGGCCATCGTTGGCAGGATCGCCTTGGCTTCGACCGGGCAATTCATCTTGGCGGAGGCTTCGATCATGCGCCACATCAGGTTCAGCTCACGCAAGGATTGCTCGCAGCGGCTGACATCACGCATATACGGCAGGAAGGTATCGATTTGTAGCGAAGCGTGGGTATCCATAGTGGGGTCCTAACTCTAAATATGCAGCGCTGACAGTCTGTTGCGGGAGGCGCAACAGCAATGCATTTGCATACATGCTCTAAAGCAATTAGCAGACCAAGCAGCAAAAATGCAAGAGAGGCAACGTTGAATGAAGAAGTGGATTTTTAGACGATGAGGTGTGAAATGGTGCGGAAAATAATTTACATATTTGCACTATTTTGATGCGCGCAAATAACAGTCGCAAATTTTGCATTTTTATGGTGCGCGCTTCGCGCTAAACTCTGTGCTCGGCACAGTGTCTTGCGTGTCTTTGGCGATGACTTCGAGGCAGTAAATCCCTAGGGCGTAATGAGCACGGTTCACTATCTTGATGCATGGGTTTTTGCTTGTGATGCAGAATGAGTTTGCTCAATAAACCAGCGCATCTACTGGCTCGTACGCAAACTCCCGTGCACGCTTGCCTTAACGTCCGACAAGCAAGGCGTTCTCAAATACCGTTACACTATCGCTGGTTCACATATACAAGTATTGCTTTACCAATGAAACCTATCGCTCCAGGCACCGTGATTTTTCATCGCCATCGTGGCTATGGCGTGATCACGGCCGTTAACTTGATGACAGGCTGGATTTCTGCGCGTTTCGGCAACGAGATGCGCACGCTCGATTTGAATCTGTCGACCGATGAAGTCCAGCACGCCGATGGCGAAGCCATACTATTCCGTCGCGCGCCGCCTGATCCTATGCCGCATGCGCGTCTGATGGCGATGGTGCGTGAACTGCATAGAGCCGGTTATCAACGCCTGTATCTGTACAGTTGGCCGAAACCATCCGGCCTGCATTGGCGCTGGCATTTATTCACCGGTCCGCGTAACTGGATGGAACGTCCATGGCGCGAAGGCTGGTACGGCTCTGGTGCCGAATACAATTGCAATCCGGTAATGGGTTGGGGCGATGCACCCGGTGAGACAGCCGAAGAATTGGCTAGCACTCTAGCGCAGTTCGATCCAACCGGAATCGCGCAAGCACTGGGCCGCGATGAAGATCACGCGCGCTGGTTTGATGTTGTATGCGAAGCCTTGCTGCCGGATTACACCTTCTCGCTAGGCTGGGATAAACACGATGGTCCTATCCCTAACTCACTGCCGGTGATTCCGGTAAGACGCGGTGTACCGGAATACTCAGGTCAGGCCTTGCCTTGGCCACCGGGCTGGGCCAAGTTATGGGGCAGTGCACATCTGGCCAGCACGACTGCCACCTTGCTACCCAAAGTTGAAAAAAGTCAGACCAGCGACCGCTCCAACACTGTCAAGTAAGACTACATTCACGCTTGCCTAACGTTTTGTTCGGCAAGCGCACTCTCATCAGGCCTTAGGCTGCAATACATTCTTAGGCGTGCCATTGGCGTAGTCGACGATGTTCTGGAACGCGATGCGGAAATACAATTCATAACTGTCTTTTTCCACATAGCCCAGATGCGGTGCAGCTAATACATTCTCCATCCGCAATAAGAGCGAACTAGGTGGCAAAGGTTCATTCTCAAACACATCCAGCGCAGCATAGCCGGGACGACCTTGTTTCAATGCGACTGGCAAGGCTTCGCCCTCTACCAGTTCGGCCCGGCTGGTATTAACGAAGAGCGCCGTCGGCTTCATGCGCGCCAGATCTACTGCCGTGACGATGCCCGTCGTTGCATCGTTCAAACGCAGATGCAGTGTCAGCACGTCAGCTGCACTGAAAAATTCTTCCTTCGATGCAGCAGCACGATAACCATCTTGCACAGCTGCCTCACAACTTGCCGCACGTCCCCACACCATGACATCCATGCCGAAGACTTTGCCGTAGGAGGCGATCAATTTACCTATGCGGCCGTAGCCCCAGATACCCAGCGTGCGTCCCTTCAATACCGTACCCAGCGTATTGTGCGCAGGTGACGTCGATGCGGTTTGCCACAAACCATCTTTCAGATTGCTCACGTATTGCGGTAGTTTGCGCGTGGCTGCCATGATCAAGGCCCAGGTTAATTCTGCCGGTGCCGTCGGATCGCCTATGCCTTCGACTATCGTGACGCCGCACGTAGCAGCCGCGGCCAGATCGATATGACCACTGACCTTGCCGGTTTGCGAAATCAATTTGAGCTTGGGGAGTTTTTCTAGCAACTGGCGTGTCAGCACCGTACGTTCACGTATCAGGACCAGTGCATCAAAATCGGCCAACCGTATCGCCAATTGCCCAACGCCGCGCGCGCTGTTGGTAAACACTTTGACCTCATGCCCATCCAGCAGCGAGAAACAAGCGAGATGGCGAACACTATCTTGATAATCATCGAGAATCGCGATTTTCATGAACACTCCGGTGACGGTAAACGATCTAGCGTACTGTCTGCACGCACGATAAAGATTTGTATTATCCGATAGCTTGGACAACTGTGGTGATAGATGCAGGCCGGAAGGCGGTGACTATTTTTACGCAATAAAAAAGCCGCTGACAATCAGCGGCTGTCGGTAAAAAATGATGCGTAGACCAGGCCTCGTTCATCACACAGCTTGCATCTCACCTGATGCAGATTGCTGTGAGGATGTGGCTTTTCGCGCTTCCAGCTTTGCGCGTATCCGCTCCCACATCTTGTCGTGCAAAGGCAGCAGCATCACATTGCATATAGGCTCCACCACGGCTGCTACGCCGCCCAAAGCGACCGAACCGGTTGCCACGTACATGACGGCGAAGGCAACGCCCATGTGCATTGCGATTTGACTGGTGGTTTTTGCTACGGTAACCATGATGGAATCCTTTCTGCCTGTCTTGTGGTCTCTTTGACCCTGAAACAGATGATAGCGATTCTCATTTAATAGTACAAATTGATTTACTTTAAGAAATCAATAGCAATTACCTATGCGCGGCTTTCCCGGCTGAATATCGCCGCTTCGCGTAAAATCAGTGTTCGCATTACCACCCCTCCACCGGACTTTACGTGCCTCACCGAATCACCACCATCATCGCAGCACCTGTTCGCTTCATCCGCACATCCGTTTATTCGCTTTGGGCCTTGCAGAGCAGGGAGCGTGTGCGCCTGTGGAATGAGATGACGCAGATGCGCGGCTTGCTGCCTTTATTGATGAAGCAGCGCAATGGTTATCGCTGGACAGAACTGGATCGCAAGCGCATCAAGGTGCACCTGCATAAGCTGGTAGAACTCAGTCCGTACATGGTGTTGTTTGTCGCACCGGGCGGTTTATTTGTCTTGCCGGTGCTGGCGTGGTGGCTGGATAGACGCCGTTTGAAACATGATGAAGATGCTGGCGAAACCATCGTGGAAGAATTGCAGCCGTAAAATCCAGCTGCAATCTCGCTCACATTGCTGATCGCGGTGGCCAGATGAATCGCATCAAGCCATCGAGCAAAAAGCACATCGCCCATACCAACCAGAGCGTCCACAAATTGTGCGACAGAAAATGCGCACCACGCGCCATCTGCACCACACTCATCATCACACCCATCAATAAACTCAAGGCAAAAAACGCACGTGCGAATTGTGGTTTGTCTTCTCTAAAAGCAAAGTAACCGGCAAACAATGCAAAGCCGCCAGAAGCATGACCACCAGGCCAACAATGACCAGGGCCCGCTGGCTGATCCATCAAGCCAAAGAGTGGAAACCAATGCCCCTGACCGCCAAACTCATTGATATCCCAAGGACAGGAATGCACGCTGTTAAGCTTGATAAGCAGCACGACCAATGGCGAACAAGCCGCCATTAATGCGAAGAGAAACAAAGCGCGACGCCATGGCCTTAGCACAGTCACCCAATGACTGATGACAGCCAGAACAATGCCGATCACGAGTATCCAGACTGTGACCAACTTCAAAACCGTATGGCCCCAAAAATCCAGTGCTTGCGAAATTCGCCAGGGAAAACTGTTCGCAATAGAATCGAAAAATTGCCGCTCCAGCCAAAAATCCAGACGGCCATCGCGCGATATCCAGGTGAACAATAATCCGGTTACCAGCAAAGCGATTAAATTGATCGTGGCAAAACGACGATACGCAGCACTCACTTCGCCTCACCCCGCAAGCGAATCAAACCTTCTTGTGCCACCGTCGCCAGTAATACACCATGCTGATTGTAGACATGCAAGAAACACAGGCCACGACCACCTGATGCATTCGGACTTTCCATTGCAAAGAACAGCCAGTCATCCATGCGTAATGGGCGATGAAACCAGATCGTGTGATCGAGGCTGGCAATCTGCAAGCGCGGATCGGTCATCTTGATGCCATGCGGTTGCAGCGCGGTCCACAGCAAACCGTAATCAGATGCGTAAGCAAACAAGCTCTCATGCAACAGCGGATCATCAGGCAATTGCATGGGTGCACGCGCCCACACCTGGCGCGTTGCAGACGTATGTTGGCCATTGAAAATATTGTTGTTCAGATCGCGGAAATCCACCGCCGCCGGATGGAAGGCCCGGCCAGTTGCAAGCGCACCTTGCTGCCAAGCTTTTAAGGTCGATGGCAGCGTCTCTGGATCGGTCATGAACGGCGCTTCTTGTTGATGCGACAAACCTTCTTCTTCCGTCTGAAACGAAGCCGACATCACAAAGATGCGACGCCCTTCCTGCGTTGCTACCACACGCCGCGTACTGAAGGTGCCACCATCACGCACACGTTCCACTTCATATTCAATCGGTAATTGATGGTTGCCGGGCAGGATGAACAAGGCATGCATGGAATGCGGTCGGCGCTGCGGCACCGTACTACACGCTGCATATAGAGATTGACCAAGTGCCTGCCCGCCAAAGACATTCGGGCTGCCCATGAAGTGACTTTGTCCGACGAACTTATCCTCTCCGGTTTGCTGCACGGCCAGGAGCTGAATAATTTCTTCAGTGTTGTATAAAGACTTATCCAACATGAGATGCTTTCTTGTAAAAAGATCGTCGCACTATACCTGAGACAAAGCGGCGCTTATGCCTGCCACACATCAGCGACGATTTCATACGAGCGCACGCGCTTGGCGTGATCGAAAATCATGCTGTTGATGATGATCTCATCAGCCTGCGTCATATCCAGAAAGGCTTGCAGCTTTTCTTTGACGATGGCAGCGTCACCGATGATGGACGCACGTAACATCGACTCGACTGAAATACGTTCATGCGGCAACCATGCATCATCCATGTTCTCGATAGGGGGGGGCAATTTGCCCGGTGTACCACGCACCAGACTCAGATGCATTTGCTGTTGCGAGGTCGCCAGATGTTGCGCTTCTTCCTCTGTTTCTGCAGCAAAAATATTCACGCCCACCATCGCATACGGCGCATCTAGTGTTGTCGATGGACGGAAAGTCTGGCGATACAACTGCAGCGCATTCAACATGTAATCAGGCGAGAACTGTCCGGCAAACGCGAATGGCAAACCAAGATGGCCAGCAAGTTGTGCGCTATAGCTGCTCGAGCCCAGCAACCAGATCGGGATATTCAAGCCAGCACCCGGAACAGCCTGGATGGCCGCAGCTTCTGCAGCCGGTTGCAAGAATGCGCGCAACTCGTTCAACTGCCGAGGAAACTCGCTACCGTCATCGCTTATTTCACGACGCAAGGCGCGTGCAGTCGCTTGATTGGAGCCAGGTGCACGTCCCAAACCGAGATCAATACGACCTGGATAGAGTGATTCCAATGTGCCGAATTGTTCTGCGATCACCAGCGGTGCGTGATTCGGCAACATGATGCCGCCAGAACCTACACGTATCGTCGAGGTGCCACCGGCAACGTAGCCGATCACGACGGAAGTTGCCGCACTGGCGATGCCCGGCATGCTGTGATGTTCGGCCAACCAGTAACGGTTGTAGCCACGTTTTTCTACATGTTGCGCCAAATCCAGCGAACGATGAAAAGCATCGGCAGGTGTGCCATCAACCAGAATCGGCGATAAATCGAGGACGGATATAGGGATATCTTTTAAGGATTTCATGAAAAGCAATCTACTCGCGATATAAGGGCAATCCGCTTGCAACACAAACTTGAGCACAGCGCGGATGGAAGATCGACAGCATAGCGTGAATCGACAAATCGAACCGAACACGTCTATTTACTTGACGAAATAACCAACGATGAAAGCATGGGTATTACAGACTAGACACTGCGCTTGTTTCCTCAAAACAAGCTACCAATCACAGGCATCGCTCATTACAATGAACTATCCTTTATGCGCAGGAGATCGACATGCTTGGTATTCGCTCCATACTTGTTGCCGTTGCTATCGCCATGCTCTTGGTCGCATGCAAAAAACCGTCGACCACACCGACACCAAAAATGACTGAAAACGCGACGTCTGTCATCACACCGACAAGCACCGCATCAACGACAAAACAATAAGCATCGCAGCCATCGCGCTCAACCATTTCAGGCAAGCAAACGCACCGTGAATTCTGTGCCCACACCTTCTTCACTGTTAACAGTGATCGTTCCGCCATAACGCGCGACTAGCGTGTAGCTGATCGATAAACCCAATCCGGTTCCACCTTGATGCTTGGTCGTGAAGAAGGCATCGAAGATATGTGCAATATCTTCTTTCTTGATTCCTATGCCGGTGTCGGCAACGCTGATCGTCACGCCGCGTATGCCATTTTCTTCATGGCTATCTTTGGTCGTGATAGTCAGCCTGCCACCATTTTTCATTGCATGGATAGCGTTGGTACAAAGGTTGATCAAGACTTGCTGTAACTCGCCACGATTGATAGGCACAGTGAGCGTGGCATGCTTTTCATGCACCACTTCGATATTGCTTTGATTCAGCAAGTGGCGCACCAACACCAATGAATCCGCCACAACATCGTCTATCGTAATCGCCTCTACATAACCGGCAAACTCACCTGGACTGGCAAACTGCAACAGTTTGGTCACGATGGTATTGATGCGATGAATCTGCTGATCCATCAATTGCAATTCGCCTTGTACCGGCTTCGCAGCCGCACCCAAGGTATCGCGCAATACATCCAGATTGCCTTGCAAGACGGCAACAGGATTATTGATTTCGTGCGCGACACCGGCGGTAATCTCACCGATGGCGGCAAGCTTTTCTGCCAGCACCAATTGCTGTTGCGCCTGCACCAGTAATTTATTTGTCTGCTCCAACTCAACAGTACGCTCAACCACTTTACGATCCAGTTGATTACCCCAAGTCTTCAGCTCTGCATTCTGCTGTTGCACGGTATCGAGCAACTCATCGAGATGGCGCGACAGATTACCCAGCTCGTCACGTGCCTGTACACCACCAGTACGCGCATCCATATCGCCCAGCTCCACCGCGGTCATCGTGCGGTTCATGCTCTTCAACGGAATATAGATATTGCGGGCCACGCGCAATGAGAAATACACGCCACCTATCCCGATTGCCGTGAACAAGACGGCCAACAAAATGATCGCTGTTTCCTTCGCCTGGCGAAATGGCGCTTCCAGATAACCGACGTACAACATGCCGACACGCTTGCCAAAACTGTCGCTAATCGGTTCATACGCAGAGATGTACCAATCATGCACAACGAAAGCTCTATCCAGCCAGGTCTTGCCATCATTGAGTACATGATCGCGCACGATCTGCGAAGCACGCGTACCGAGTGCACGCTTGTCACCGAACAAACGTACATTGGTTGCGATGCGCACATCGTCGATGAATAGAGTGGCGGTACCGGCACTACCTTCCGGCAATGAGCCATCTGCATAAACCAGACTATTGATGGTATCGACGAAAGCGAGATTCTGATTCAGCAACATGCCGCCTTCCAGCACGCCCAGCAACTTGCCATCGTCGTCATACACCGGCGTAGCAGAATGAATCACCATGCCGCTGCGTTCTGCCGTTTGTTTTGTTGGTGCCGCGTTCGAGGTATTGATTAATTCCAGATACGCCTGCTGCGCAACGCTATCGTCTATCTGCCTTAATTGCGCTTCTGAATAGATATCGATCTCTGTCGTTTTATCACCTTGCAATGCGCCATGCACAACCGGCCAGCTTGCGTTGCTAGTCGCCATGTCAGACGGCTTACCAGTCGACGACACCTGCACATGACCTTGCGTATCAAGATAGTTCAGAAAATCCAGGCCGAGTGCTTTCTGCTTTTCCAACAAGATGCGTTGCAGATTTGCGTGATCGTCTTCCTTGACCGTCGAGACGAAAGGATAGGAATCACCGAGGCTGGAAACATCAAGCCCTATGCGCTCGCGCACATGAATAAAATACTCGTGCGCAACCGCCAGATCACTGCTGACCTTGAAGGTAAGCAAACGATCGTAATAGCCTATGCCCCAATAAAAAATCAGTGAAAACAGTATCGGCAAAACCGTCAGCAGCGGTACCAGCGCAACCAGCAATAGCTTGGTACGCACCGACACATTAGCGAGGAAATGCCGGTTAGAAAGCCATAGCAAAAATCGGCGCACGATGGACAAAATTTACATGCCCCATTCAGCACATTTGCGCTCTAGCGTCTTGCGTGAAATACCGAGACGACGACCGGCTTCTGATTTGTTGCCATCCACTTCCGCGAGGATTTTAAGGATGTGTTGTTTCTCGACTGCCTCTAATGTCACATCGTTGTTGCTGATGACCGACGCAGATGCAGTACTGGAAGTGACGTCAGAAATATTACCGAGTATCAGCCAACGTTCAATCAGATTGCGTAGCTCGCGTACATTACCCGGCCATGCATACGATGCCAAGGATGCGAATAGTGCGCTATCCGGCTTCTTCGCTGCGACACCTAGTTGTTGCGACAACTGCCGTACAAAATATTCTGCCAATGCGGGGACATCATCGGCGCGCTCACGCAACGGCGGCATGTGTATTTGCACTACATTCAATCGGTAATAAAGATCCTGGCGGAAGCGACCTTCGCGCACGGCATCTTCCACATTGCGATTGGTCGCTGCAATCACGCGCACATCAACTGGTATCTCGCGTTCGGCACCAACCGGACGGATTTTTTTCTCTTCCAGTACACGTAGTAATTTGACTTGCATCGCCAGCGGCAACTCCGCCACTTCATCGAGGAAGAGTGTGCCGCCTTGTGCATAGAAGAACAAACCTTCACGCGATGAGGCCGCACCGCTGAATGCGCCCTTGATATGCCCGAACAATTCGCTCTCGATAATGTCCGGCGCAACTGCACCGCAATTAATGGGGACAAAATTATTGCCGGAACGATTACTGAGCTTATGCATGGCACGCGCAGCAATCTCCTTGCCTGTACCCGATTCGCCGGTAATCAATACCGTGCTCGGCACTGTCGCCAAACGCTTGATCGCATCGCGTATCGGTTGCAAGGCTGCGGACTGACCAACCAATCCATCTACACCAGCCAGATCAACATGTGTATCCAGCTCACGACGCAAAATGAAATTCTCACGACGCAAATGCGCGCGATCGAAACATCGTCCGATGGCGCTCAGAATTTGATTCACGCGAAACGGCTTCAACAAGAAATCAGCCGCTCCAGCACGCAAGGCACGGATCGCTGTTTCCAAATCGGCAAAAGCAGTGATCAGAACTACATCATTATGCAAACCAAGTTCGCGCACTTCCTGCAACCAATCGACGCCGGATTTACCCGGCAGTGAATTATCTAGAATGATCAAATCGAAATGACGCTGCCCTAACAAGACGTTGGCGTCTTCCACCGACTCGACGGCTTCCACCCGATTGCAACGACCAACCAAGGTACGCTGTAAAAAACTGCGCATACCGGGTTCATCGTCGACGATCAAAATAGAGCGTTCTTGCCAGCCGCCAAATGCTTCAACGAAAGGCTCATCTGTTTCTGTATTAATGGGAGGAGTTGCAGCGCTCATATTTAATTCTGTGTGGGATAAGCACGGACTATGGATGATGTTTTCTTATAACCCATATTTTCTCATCCTGCTGCATACAAATGGAAAAAGCGAGGTACCCGCAGGCACCTCGCTTTTATCTTCGTCTTACTAGCAAATCTTAATGGAATAAAGCCATTGCCTTTTGCATGGTCGACGATACGCCCCAGATCAGGGGAATACTCACGTACAACCAGAAAACAGTCACGACAATCGGACTGGTTTTCTTGATGCTATGCGATGTTGTTGCGTTCATACATTTCTCCTTTGCGCGATATCAATAGGGCGCTTAACGCGCACCTGCAGGTTGCGCATTACCACTACGCATGGAATTGTTGTTTTTCGCAGCATCTTCGCGCAGATAATGTTTTGCATCGACCGGCTTGATGAAGTAATTGCAGATAAAGCCCAGCAATAACAGACCAGCCATGATGTACATCGTGACTGCATACGCCTCACCCTTGGCCACACCTTGATCGATTTGGTATTGGCGGATGTAGTTGACCAGCACTGGGCCGAGCACGCCTGCAGCCGCCCATGCCGTCAACAAACGACCATGGATACCACCAACAAACTTGGTACCAAACAGATCGGCCAGATAGACCGGAACCGTCGAGAAGCCCCCACCGTACATGCTGACGATGATGCCGTAGAACAAGACGAACAAGGCAACGCTGCCGCTATGTCCGGTGTAAGGAATACAGGCATAGAGAATGGCGCCAACGATGAAGAAAATGAAGTACGTACGCTTGCGACCCAGGTAATCCGATGCCGACGACCAGAAGAAACGACCGCCCATATTGAATACACTGAGCAAGCCAACAAAACCGGCAGCAGCAGCCGCTGAAACCGAACCCTTGAAGGTTTCCTGAATCATCACCGAGGCCTGACCCAGCACGCCGATACCCGCCGTCACATTCAAGCACAACACCAACCACAACAGATAGAACTGCGGTGTCTTCATCGCTTGATCGATATCCACATGATGCTTGGTGATCATCTTGTTCTCGACCACAGGCGGCACCCAACCGGCTGGTTTCCAATCCGGTGCAGGGATACGAATTGCCATCGCACCTATCGTCATCGAGATGAAATACAACACGCCCATCACGACGAAGGTTTCCGTCACGCCGACTGAGGTTGCAGTCTTGAAATGATCCATCAGGTAGACGGACAAAGGAGCGCCTATCATCGC
This sequence comes from Pseudomonadota bacterium, assembly GCA_040390795.1. Lineage (GTDB taxonomy): Bacteria > Pseudomonadota > Gammaproteobacteria > Burkholderiales > Burkholderiaceae_D > Oxalicibacterium. Next base: position 42,794 of record JAZJXV010000025.1, read on the forward strand.
GCCGCCGCCAAAGCCCATGATCGCCATACCAGTTGCCATGCCGCGTCTATCCGGGAACCATTTGATCAGCGTTGAGACAGGCGAAACATAACCGAGTCCCAAACCGATACCGCCGATGACGCCATAACCGAGATACACCAACCATATCTGATGCAACGAAACGCCGATCGCAGAAATCAAAAAGCCACCGCCGAAACAACAAGCCGCGACAAACATCGTCAAGCGTGGACCGACTTTTTCCAGCCATTTACCACCGAAAGCAGCAGCCAAACCGAGGAAAACAATCGCCAAGCTGAAGATCCAACCAAGCGTAGTCAGCTTCCAGTCATCTGGTGCCGGACTATCGATACCTATCAGTTTGGATAGCGGACCGTTGAATACGCTGAATGCGTAAGCTTGTCCGATACAAAGATGAACTGCCAATGCGGCCGGCGGCACCATCCAACGATTGAAGCCGGGACCGGCGACACTTTTATCTTTTGCAAAAAAATCGAGCATGTAAATCTCCTCATTTGATCTTGTTCGCAACATCGCTGTGTTGCGAGGCGTTTTTTGACGACGCTCATGCATCGTCTGCGGCGAAGCTTCTTCACCAGGCCCGGATCTATAGGCAATCGACATGCCAGACAGATAAATCTATACAAGTTATTGATTATTAATGATTTTTATAAAAACATGCGATTTAGCAAATGAGACAATTTGACCAAGCATAGCGACAATTTGACCCTCTTCTTGCATGGCAATATCCTCATCAAAACCTGCCATACCAGCCTGCAAATTGTTGCAAATAGTCATCAAACCCCGTTAATTTTCCGTTAAAACGTTATGTCGTACAAATATATAACGTATATACTCTCGCTTTTTAAAAAATGGACGTTATTCCTGATTGGCTACAACGAAGCAATCAGAGAAGCCAATAATTGAGGGAGTGAAATGAGTTACCAGTTTTCTCGTACCACCATCGCAGCGTCCTTGCTGCTTGCTTTCGGTAGCACTGCATTTGCAGCAGAACCGGTCAATGAGTCCAATGTCTTTACGCTCGGCGAAATTAATGTCGCAGGATCAGGCACAACGACACCTGCAACAGGTGGCGCTACTGTCACCCGTGAGGAGATGGATGATTTCAATCGTGAGACCTTACAAAAAGCTCTTGATATCTTGCCAGGCGTCACCGTAACAGGTGGTGGTCAACGTAATGAAAGTATGGTCTACGTGCGCGGCTTTGATAGTCGCCAAGTGCCGGTATTTATCGACGGTATTCCTGTTTATGTGTCCTACGATGGCAACGTCGATATGGCACGCTTTACTACTTACGATCTAGCCTCTATTGAAGTGGCGAAGGGCTTCAGTTCCGTCTTATACGGCCCAAATACCATTGGTGGTGCAATCAACCTGATCAGCCGCCGCCCAGTCAAAGCATTCGAAGGCAATATCGGTGTTGGCATTCGGTCCAATGACAAATTCAATTCCAACGGCAACAACGCCAATATCAATCTCGGCACCAATCAAGGCATGTGGTACGCACAACTCGCCACGTCTTATCTAGACACGGATGGTTACACGTTATCCCGCGACTTCCGTCCTGTTGCAACACAACCTGATCGCGAGCGCCGCAATGCTTATAGCAGCGATAAGAAAATCAATATCAAGGTCGGCCTGACGCCAAATACAACAGATGAATACTCGCTGAATTACATCAACCAAAAAGGTGAAAAAGGCAGCCCGCCCTATGCAGGAACTATAGCGACCGCCAATTACTGGCAATGGCCGGCATGGGATAAAGAGAGTTTGTACTTCATCTCAAATACTGCGATCGGCCGGGACTCATATATCAAAGTACGTGCCTACTATGACAAGTTCACAATGGGATTCCCCCGAAACCACGGACACATTCGATAGGTATCATTCAACTATCGGAG
>JAZJXV010000026.1:0-103828 GCA_040390795.1 Pseudomonadota bacterium
GCCATCATCTAGCAAACCGGCGCTCAGTTCAATACGGTGCTGGGCTGACGCTTACCTTGAAGCCAATCACCGATCGCTTGCAAATGAAAGACCTGACTGGCGCCATCGCTGAATGCGACAAGGTTTTAAAAGTCGAGCCGAAGTGGATAGTCGATATCCTGAAAATCCAAGCCAGCTCGGCGCTAGAGTTGGGCAATATCAGCGATGCCCGCGTCATTTATCTCAAGGCACTCGATTTGCGCAGCGATCTGGTGTGGGCCAAACTCGGTCTGGCTCGTTGCGATCAGGCCGCTGGCAGACTCGATGAAGCCAAGAAAATCGTGCAGGACGTCTTGGACGTCAATGCCAAATTTATAGACGCATACGATCTGCTTGCACAAATCGCTGAGGCACAAGGTAACGAAGAAGCTGTTCTTGATGCTTTCAACAAATCGTATGACGTGATTCCATCAGCGCGACGTAGCCGCCTGATGGGTGATGCCGCATATCGCGTCGGCAATCTGGAACAGGCACGCACCGCGTTCGACAAGGCATTGACTCATACCCGCGGCTCGCTCACGGCACAAGCATCCGATGCATTGTCGCTGGCGCAAGTACATGTCGATATCGGTGAGGCAGCCAATGCGCTCTCCGTATTAAGCAACGCCGCTAAAGATCATCAGGACGACGCACATTTTTCAGCCAGACAGGCGACTATCGCCGCACAGGCATTCGCTCGCCTTGGTGACATTGATTCTGCCAAGGCAGCATTTGAATCAGCCAAAGAAATGGCTGATGGCATACGCCCGGATACGAATACATTAGCACTGGCAAAGGCCGCCTTCAGCATTGGCCTCAATGAAGAAGGCGCGCGCATCATGGCCAAAGCCATCAAGGCCGACCATGAAAATACACGTCTGGTCGCCTACGCGCGTCGCGTCCTGCAAGATACCGGCAACGCGACCTTGATTGAAAAAATCGTTGATGAAGCCATCAGCGAAGGTGCCTTGATCGTCGATCAGGCAACGCAATTAATGCGTGCCGGCCAATTCGACGAATCACTGACCAAGCTAGAAGAAGCCCTGACCGCGACACCGGACAACACCGGCGTATTGCTCGCAGCAGCGCAATTACATCTTCTGTGGATGAGTCAAAAGGGTCTGGATCGCAACTATGTAGAACGCGTGAATGCCTATCTGGCACAACTGGATGTATTGATGCCGAATAGCGAACGCGTCGCCAAGATGTATCGCTTCCTGCGCGAAACACTGGTGAAAGCCAGCGTCGAGGCATAAGCATGGATCAACAACTCACCGCCATCGTTGTACATGATTTAAAAAATGCCTTGGGCGCATTGGAAGGCGAACTATCGGCGTTAGTTGATGATCTCGACCAAGACAGAGCCAGGCAGGCACATGCAAGCTGCGTCGCATTACGTGAAAAAATGATTGGCTTCCTCACCTTGTACAAAGCTTCCACACAAGGTTTGACTACACGCATAGAAGCAGTCAATCCGGACGATTTTCTCAACGATTTGCTACGCGACCGCATAGCGGTACCTTCCGAACTCAACATCACCATCAATACCGATGACATGCCAGCCATCGCTTTCTTTGACGAGCATCTGGTTAGTCTGGCGCTGGATGCCGCACTGCAAAATGCAACACGCTTTGCAAGCGCAAACATAGTCGTCGGATGTAAAAAAGTAGACGAAGAAATCGTCTTCACAGTTCAGGACGATGGTGCTGGATTGGGAACTACGGAAGGAAAGCCATCAACCGGACTCGGCATGGCATTGTGTGCAGCGATTGCTAAAGCGCACCGTAATGAAAACCGTCAAGGCAGTGTGCAATTGAGTACGCCGTTAAATGGCGGCGCACTGTTTACCTTGCGACTACCGTAAATATCGTCGAGAAAATTTTACTCGTCGTGTAAATGTGCCTGTCGCAGCTCCAGCTTGCCATCACGTATTTTCAAACGCTGTACGCCAGGCAAGGCAATCAGGTCGCGATCATGACAAGCCATGATCACACTACTGCCCTCGCTCACCAGCGTCGGAATCAGCGCAATCACCTGCTCACGCGCAGATCCATCCAGATTCGCAGTCGGTTCGTCCAGCAACAATAACTTCGGTGACAGAACGCGTGCACGCGCCAGAGCAACGCGCTGCTTTTCACCGCCGGACAAGAAGTTCGGCACGTTCTTGCGCAAATGCGTAATGCCCGCCCAGACGATGGCTTCTTCTACTTTTTCGGCAATGATGTTTTTCGGCACGCCGCGCACGAACAAACCGTAGCCGATATTTTCTGCAACACTGGTAGAAAACATCACGGGATGCTGATGCACATAGACAATGGCATCACGCATCACGCGTGGGTAAGGCGACAGACTTGCAGTCACTCCCTGGAATCGCACATCCGCAGTATCAGCCGATTCCAATCCAGCCAATATGCGCATCAAGGTGCTTTTACCAGAACCGTTGGAACCGGTCAGCACATACGCTTGTGATTGTGCAATCGACAGATTCTCAATATCCAGCAAACGACGCTGATGGAAGTTCTTTTGCAAACGTTGTATCGATAAAAGCGCATCCATCACATATTCCTCGCTGGACGGGCATCACCTTGCAACAGCATCATCGCGGCATTGATCAACAAGGCAAATGCAATCAGAACGATGCCCAGTGCAATCCCCTGCGCGAATTCACCCTTGCTGGTTTCCAGAGCAATCGCCGTGGTAATCGTGCGCGTCTCGCCGGCGATATTTCCGCCGACCATCATCGCGCAACCAACTTCGGAAATCACACGGCCGAAACCATTGATCACAGCAGCCATCACACCGAAGCGGACTTCATGCAAAACCGTCAGCATCACACGCCATTTGGATGCGCCATGCACGATCGCTGTCTCTGCCAGACGTGGGTCGGCTGCTTGCACTGCCGATAAGGTAAAGGCAATCAAGACTGGCAAGACAATCAGGACTTGTCCGAAGATGATGCTGGTTTGGGTAAACAGCCACTGCAACGAACCGAGCGGACCTTGTCGCGACAGCATCAGATACAGCAATAAACCAATCAACACCGTTGGCAGTGACAAGGCTGCTTGCGCAATCCAGATCACAATGCGACGGCCTATGAATTCACGCGTCGCGATCAGATAACCGAGCAGCACCGCAATCGGCGTCGCGATTAGTAGACCAACGATGGAAGTTTTGAGCGATATCCAGATGATGCGCCACAGCACGGCATCGCCCGAAAAGAGCAAACCGAATGCATCGCGAGTAGCGTCAAGTAAAGACATGAGGAAGTAGATTGCGACTGAGGTGTCGGCTATTCATTTTTGTAGCCGCAATTTTAACGCACTCAGGAAGTGGCACCGAAAGAATACGCTGAGTGGCTGATAGAGAAGTTTTACGTAACGCGTAGTGAGGAATCGAGCAACTCTGGCTCATAAACCATGCGTTCTTTGCCAGTTACCAGCAAAAAGTGTTTGCCGGTACAGCGTGCCAGCAAGGTCATATTGACCTTTTCCGCTACAAGATGGCCCATCTGCGTGGTACCAGAACGTGAAATCAGGAACGGCATGCCCATCTGCGCGCCTTTGATCACCATCTCGGACGTCAGGCGACCCGTGGTGTAAAACACTTTGTCTGCACCACTGATATTTTCCAGCCACATGATGCCGGCGATAGAATCGACTGCATTGTGACGACCCACGTCTTCGATGAAGTATTGCAAGTCGCCTTCGGATGAAAACAGTCCGCAGCCATGTACTGATCCCGCCTTGGCATAGACAGAATCCTGCGTACGTATCGTGTTGACGATTTTATAAAGCGTTGATTGCTTCAATCTGGCGTCTGTCGGCAAGACGATGGTATCGACCTCATCCATCAAACCGCCGAACATCGTGCCTTGCCCACAACCGGTGGTGACGACCCGTTTCGCTGTACGCTCTTCAATATTGGCAATGCCATCACGCGTCGTGACCGACACCGCATGCTGCTGCCAATCCACATGCACCGAGACGATTTCCTCAATCGACTCCACCAAACGTTGGTTGCGCAGATAACCGAGCGTCAGCATTTCCGGCGCAGCGCCCAAGGTCATCAAGGTAATCAATTCACGATCATCGACATACACCGTCAGCGGACGCTCAGCCGGAATCGCTACAGCGGAAGTCTGTGCGGTTTCATCGACGGCATTAACGTCATACGTCAGTTTGACTGGCGTGCTGGTAAATTCAGGGCGATACGACATGGGCAACGGACAATTCATTTTGAACAGGGCTGACAAATGCCACCGTTCATATCGGACTCAGTTATCAGAATCATGCTGGGCATGATGCGTGGTAGCGCACAAAACATTGAATAATGCCTAAGCAATATTCAATATTTCGATAGTACACGCGAGATTATAGCGGCATGCGCGTTACCAGGTTCATAGTCCTGATAACGCTTGCCTAGTTTGAGGTGCTGATTTGGCTGGAAATGTGAGGATTACTTTTTAGCACCGGCAGCAGGCACCGGTTTCGCATCGGCTACGCCCACTGTCGTCGTTGCCACCACCAAGGCGACATACGGTCCAGGATTAGTACATGGAGGAACGGCAATAGTCGGCTTTGGCTTGCCCGTTCTTTTTAAATAAGCTGCAGCTACACGATCTTGTGATTCGCACAACTGATACGCAGCGACCTTGTCACTCCAGGCAGTCTTGGCCTTGGCTTCGGCAGCCTTGGCTTTGGCTTCATCGCTTAAAGGTGGCAATTTGGCTGAAGCGGCACCCATGACCATGATGCCGAGCAATGCCATCAGTATCTTTTTCATCTGCATATCTCCTTAGACAGCCTTGATCGGTGTGCCGGTTTTTTCTGCGCCTTCTTGCGTACGCACTCTTGGCACTTTGCCTTTTTCAATATCGTCGTACCAGAGGTCGTGATGCTCTTTGGCCCAAGCGTCATCAACATAGCCGGTAGCCATGGCTTCATACGCGCCTTCCATACCCAAGGTACCGATATAGATATGCGCCAGCGATGCACTGAATATTAATACGGCAGCAACCAGATGGATCACGTTTGCGATTTGCATATTGCCGCGTGTGTACAGTATCCCCGGCACCAGCATATCCAACACAAAGCCGGATGCGCTCACGATCAAACCGAGGAAAACCACACCGCCCCAGAACCATAATTTTTCACCGGCATTAAAACGCCCTGCGCTGGCATGACCTCGTGCGCCGCCAAGCTTGATCAGCCATTTCCAATCTGCTTTAGCCGGGAAATTATCTTTGACAAAGATCGCGAACATCAAGATCAGCGACACGGTGAAAACCGGTCCTATGAAATTGTGTACGTTCTTGCAGGCGTACGCGAGCCAGCCGAATACGTTATGTCCCAATACCGGTAACACCACATATTTCCCGAACAGCATGACCAAGCCAGTCAATGCCAGCGTCAGAAAACTGATCGCCACAGTCCAGTGCGTCAGGCGTTCAATCGATGTAAAGCGCTCGATCAAACGACCTGTGCGCTTTTCTTTCAGCTTGATCGTACCGATCGAAAAATAAAAAGCCACTATCCCTAGCACTGCGACGATGATGAGCCAACCGCCGTACGTAGTTAAAGGACCATTGCGATACAAACGCCATGCCTCACCCGCTGTTGTAGCACGTGCCTGACCAGGAAATTGCATTTTTGGCTGGATCAAAACACCCGCTTCCAATGCAGGCAAGCTGGAATAATTTTCACCACCTTCTTTGATCTGGCGATACACCGGGGCCAGATTGCCTGGCTGAACTTGCGTACGCTCAGCCTGATTCTGTTTCATGTAAAGAATATCGTCTGACTCGATATTCGACATGCTTTGCGTCGCAGACGGTGATGCCGCTACCTTGCTTGCCGCGGCTGGCTCATTCGTCTGTGCCAATGCAACCCCGGCTGTCGCCACCATGAGCGATAAGCCGACGGCGAGTTTGGCGAACCATGTATTCATGATAATTCCCCTCGCGGATGCATCAATTGATTTTCACGTACTCGTTCTGCGATTGAGCACGGGTTCGCATTTGCGTTTCCCACTCGGTTTTATTACCAGGCGTCCAGCCTTTGACGACAAATGGATCGCCCTTCGCCCCATCCCACGGCGGCGCGTCGCCTGACACGCGCGCATCCGCTTGCGATTGGCTTTTCTCAGCGCAACCGAACAAGGCCAATGCCATTAATGAGATAAACAGTGCACGCATCATGATTTACCTCCTGTCGGTGCTTTTGCGTCCGGATTATGCGACTTGCCATAAGCCGTGCCCCAACCCCAGACTTCGCTACCCTTGCCGCGTCGCATGACACGTGCACGGAAGATGTCTGCAATCACATCACCATCACCGCCGAGCAAAGCCTTGGTCGAACACATTTCTGCACACGCTGGCAACTTGCCTTCGGCCAGACGATTGCGTCCGTATTTTTCAAATTCTGCCTTGGAGCCGTTGGCTTCCGGACCGCCGGCACAGAAAGTACATTTATCCATTTTCCCGCGCAGACCGAATGCGCCGTTGGATGGGAATTGCGGCGCACCGAACGGGCAAGCATAGGAGCAGTAACCGCAACCGATGCAAATGTCCTTGTCATGCAAGACCACACCTTCTTCTGTGCGATAGAAGCAATCTACCGGGCAAACCGCCATGCATGGCGCATCGGAGCAATGCATACATGCGACTGAAATCGATTTCTCCTGTCCGATCACGCCGTCATTGATTGTGACCACGCGGCGGCGATTGACGCCCCACGGTACTTCGTTCTCGTTCTTGCACGCAGTCACGCAGCCATTACATTCGATACAACGTTCTGCATCGCAGATGAATTTCATTCGTGCCATTTTGATCTCTCCTTAGCTCTTGTATCCGCTACGTATGTACTTATCCGTTTTCGTCAGATACAACGCTATGCCGGTGCTTTTTCAATATTGCAAATGGTGGTTTTGGTTTCCTGCATCATCGTCACCGAGTCGTAGCCATACGTCGTCGCGGTGTTGACTGCTTCACCGCGCACGATCGGATGTGCTCCGTCCGGATAGGAATCGATCATGTCCTTGCCCTGCCACCAGCCTGAGAAATGGAATGGAATGAAAGCCGTGTCTTCCGCCACACGCACCGTTACCAAAGCCTTGACCTTGATGCGCGCACCAGTCGGTGTGGAAACGATCACATACTCGTTATTGCGTATGCCTCTATCGTCTGCCGCTTTTGGATTGATCTCGACAAAGTTCTCTTGCTGCAGCTCGGCCAACCAAGGATTGGAACGCGTCTCTTCGCCGCCGCCCTCGTACTCAACCAGACGTCCCGAAGTAAGAATGATCGGAAATTTTTCGTAGAGTTTGGCTTCGATATTCTTGTCTTGCAGCGACTTGTACAAAGTCGGCATGCGCCAGAAATTCTTTTTATCGTCATGCGTTGGATACTTGGCAACCAGGTCAGGCCGTGTGCCATAGATCGGTTCGCGATGCAGAGGTACAGCATCCGGGAAGTTCCACACGACGGCGCGTGCCTTCGCATTACCCCATGGATGTACGCCATGCACCTTCATCGTGACACGCTGAATACCGCCGGAAAGATCTGTCTTCCAGTTCTTGCCTTCTGCGGCCTTTTTCTCTGCCTCGGTCAGATCGTCCCACCAGCCGAGTTTTTTCAACAGAATGTGATCGAACTCCGGATAACCGGTCGTGATATCTGCACCCAAGGTATGCGAGCCATCCTCCGCCAACAGACTGACGCCTTCTCGCTCCACACCAAAGTTGGCACGGAAATTACCACCGCCATCCATCATGGCTTTGGACGTGTCGTATAGATTCGGCGTGCCTGGATGCTTCAATTCCGGCGTACCGTAGCAAGGCCATGGCAAACCGAAATAATCGCCAGTCATGTCGTAACCTGTCTCTGCATCCTTGCCGCCTTTGCAGCGCAAGGTTTTGACATCGAATAGATGCATGTTGCGCATGTGCGCTTTCAAACGCATAGGCGATTGACCGGTATAACCGATGGTCCATGTGCCGCGGTTGATTTCTTCCAGCATCGATTCTGGTTCCGGCTCCATCATGCCGCCTTTGCCAGGAACCAGTTTGATCTTGGCGACCAACTCTTTGCCAAAACCGAGCTTTTGCGCCAATTGATACATGATCATGTGATCGGTACGCGACTCAAACAATGGCTCGATCACTTTTTCGCGCCATTGAAGTGAGCGATTCGATGCGGTGACAGAACCGGATGTTTCGAACTGTGTTGCTGCAGGCAGTAAATACACTGCGCGATTAGGATTCAGTTCCTGACCATCGACTTTCATCGCGGCCATGGCTGCCGTGGCAGATGGATAAGGATCGACGACGACCAATAGATCGAGTTTGTCGAATGCCTTCTTCATATCCAAACCACGCGTCTGCGAATTCGGTGCATGGCCCCAGAACAACATGGCCTTGACCGTATTATCTTGATCTATGTTCTCGCTTTTCTCGAGAACCGCATCCACCCAGCGCGACACTGTGGTGCCGGATTTTTCCATCATCTCTTGCGAGACGTATTGTTTTTTGACCCATTCGTAATCAACGCCCCAGACAGCACACCAGTGCTTCCATGAGCCGGTTGCCAAACCGTAGTAACCGGGCAGCGAATCCGGATTAGGACCAACGTCGGTTGCGCCTTGCACGTTATCGTGACCGCGGAAAATATTAGTGCCACCACCTGATTTGCCAACGTTGCCCAAGGCCAGCTGCAAAATACAGGATGCACGCACCATCGCATTACCGATGCTGTGCTGGGTCTGCCCCATGCACCAAACGATGGTCGACGGACGATTCATGGCCATGGTTTCAGCGGCTTTGTATATTTCCGCCTCTGGCACACCGCAGGCCTCTTCGACCTTTTCCGGTGTCCACTTCATGACTTCTGCCCTGACCTTTTCCATGCCATAGACGCGGTCATTGATGTATTGCTTGTCTTCCCAACCGTTTTTAAAGATGTGATACAGCACGCCCCACAGGAACGGAATATCAGAACCGGAGCGTATGCGGATGTATTGATCAGCCTTGGCAGCAGTACGTGTATAGCGAGGATCAACCACGATCATCTTGGTGCCGGTTTCTTTGGCATGCAGCATGTGCAGCATCGATACCGGATGCGCCTCAGCTGCATTCGAGCCTATGTATAACGCTGCCTTGGAATTCTGCATGTCGTTATAGCTGTTGGTCATCGCGCCGTAACCCCAGGTATTTGCAACGCCCGCGACAGTGGTCGAGTGGCAGATACGCGCCTGGTGATCAGTATTATTGGTGCCGAAGAAAGACACGAACTTGCGCAGCAACGCAGCTTGTTCATTGTTATGTTTGGATGAACCGACGAAGAAGACCGAATCTGGACCGCTGACTTTTCTGATATCCAGCATCTTGGCGGAAATCTCATTCAGCGCCTGATCCCAGCTGATACGCTGATACTTGCCATTGACCAGTTTCATCGGATACTTCAAGCGATATTCGCCATGACCGTGTTCACGCAGAGCCGCACCTTTGGCGCAATGCGCGCCGAGGTTGATCGGCGAATCAAATACCGGCTCCTGCCGAACCCAGACGCCATTTTCCACAATCGCATCCGAGGCACAACCGACTGAGCAATGCGAACAAACTGTACGCTTCACCTCAATCTTGCTGCCACCGGCAGCTGCGCCGCCTTCGGCTGCCTTGGCTTTTTGGATCAAGCCTAGCTGTGCAGCAGCGATCCCTGCGCCAATACCGATACCCGAACGCTTCAGGAATCCACGTCTGTCCATAGTTGGCAAAGCGCGCGACAAACTGTCGGCAAGGCTGGATGAGAAACGGGCAGGCGAACGCTCAACAGCGTTGCTTTTGCGAGTTAACAGCATGTTGTCACCTCGTAATTAGATTGTGGTCGTGCGGTAGTATTTTTTGACGTGCTCGGTCAGACGATAGCTATCACCGTCTGGATCTTGCGCGGGAAGGACATTGGAAATTGCAGAAGTAATGGACTCTGGAGCCAGTTTGGCGGCAACGCCACCTACGGCAACCACGCCTAGACCAGCAATGAAATTGCGGCGAGGACTTTTGGATTTCTCAGACATGATCGTCTCCTGTAAAGTGGGTCAGGACGTAATATGCTTTTTAAATCTTATATTATCTTTGCCTGTAAGTTAGCATACCTTTTAGCAACTTGCATCCTCTTTTATAACCAAAACTTAATGAACGCACTTTTATTGTGCAAATGAAGTGAGTACATCAAAATCTGTTTTCAATCGCGTGAACTGACGATGCCGTATTACTTAAGTCATGTCGAACGCTTGTATCTCTACCTCAAAGAACTGACGCGCCAAACGCGCCACCGGCTTATAAAACTTTGCGTTCGGACTAGCCTCTATTGCAGCGCAACAATCAAGCACCCACGCTTGCATGTGATCGTTGAAGAACTTCTTTTGCACTGTTAGATTGGCATGCACCACATCATCGGAAGCAATCAGATAACGCATCACTTCGCACAAGGTCGCGAGGTGATCTTCGCTCTCAACCACATTGTCCGAACGCTGCAAGCCCAGTTGTGCCAAGTCTGTCCGCAATTCTGCCAATGGTTTTTCCATCAAAAAACCGGACAAATAATACGAGCCATACAACATCACTTCAGGCTTGCCGACACCAACGAAGAGTTGCTCGTATTCCTCACGTGCCTCCTCCTGCGTCACCGTCTTGCACGCCGCGACCACATCCGCCCACGCATGTTCCAATCCACTGTCACCTTGCACCGGTGCCGCAGCGATCGTATCGAGCAAGTCTTGCGGTGGCGGCGCATAGAGCAAAGTGGCAAGCAAGCCATACACATCGGCACGCGCCGTCTCTTCGCCTTGATCCGGGGATTCAAACTTGATTGATTGAGCAGTCGTCATTGTGATCCTGTGAACATTTTTTATTTGATTGGAAGAGGCGCAACGGAACGATATGGATCAATTCCGTTTTAAATCGGTCGCCACTGCTTCCTGTTTGTTCGCCATCATGTCGACCACGCGGCAATCAGGGCACATCTTGAGCCTATTAATATTCCCGGCAAAGGCGCCATGCAGCGACAATTTACCCACCATGGTTTCTATCATCTGCGCAGTGCCGAACGGTTTTTGGCAGCTAATGCAATGAAACGGCTCTGCCTCATTCACCACTATCGGCTGCTTCGCTGCATCGGTCAGTAACAGACGCGGCGCTAATGTAATCGCATTTTCAGGACAGGTTTTTTCGCACAGGCCGCATTGCACGCAATTCTTTTCTATGAAACGCAGCTGCGGCATGTTGGCGTTATCTGTCAGCGCCGACTCCGGGCACGCTCCCACGCAAGACATGCACAAAGTGCACGTATCTTTATTAACGATCACCATGCCGTATAGCGAACCGGCAGGCAAAGCGATCTCATCTACTTTCAGCGGCGCATGCGTTTTCAAATGATCAATCGCCAATTCCAGCGTGCTGCGCTTATCGACTGCCACATTAAATAGCGCGCGTTGTACTGGAACTTGTGCGGCCTGGATGGTGGATAGCCCAACATCCAGTTGCTCCGGCGTCTGCGCCTGTATCAGCGAAACATGCACACCAGCATAGCCGAGGCCACTCAAAATAGTTTGGGCAATATCGATCTGCTGATTCAACGCACTCACATACTCCGGTGCATCCTGCTTCGTCACCAGAATGGCAATATGCGTTGCACCGTATGCAATGGCCGTGAGCCAAAGATCGATGCCGGTCGATGCACTGTGATGCAACTCAACTGGCATCACGGCTGCGGGAACGCCTTTCAGCTTGCCCGCAGCTTTGCTCAAACGGCCCAATTGATTAATAAGTGCCGCGCCCTGCTCCTGATTATGGAACAGCAAAGCTGGCTGCGTGCCGCCAGCTTTCGCATACGTGGACAACATCGTTTTCAAACGTGTGCCGGTATCTGTTGCACGCGGATAAGCGTAAGCCAGCGCACCGGATGGACAAACCGTTGTGCACGCACCGCAGCCTACGCACAGATTTGGATTGACCTTGATCTGATCGCCGTTATGGCTGACAGCCTCTGCCGAACATACGTCTATGCACGAAGTGCAACCGACTTTACCGTTGCGACCATGTGCACATAATTTTTCTTTATAGAGGAAAAACTTAGGCTTGCTGAATTCGCCCACCATTTGCGTCAACTTCAGAGCGTCATCCATCTGCCGTTCCGCAATTGCACCAGGCGCAAAATAACCTTGCGGCGGCTGATGCAAGCTGAGTAAAGGAACATCAGACAAATCAAAAATCAAGTCGAAATCGCTACTACGTTGCGTCGCAGATCGCACGAAATCAATTGCGCCTATCGTGCCACACGCTTTCACACAATCGCGATGCGATTTGCATTTACTCAGATCGATCTGATAAGTCAGATCAATTGCATTTTCCGGGCACACATCGATACAAGCGTTACAACGGGTACAAGCTTCCAGATCGATGGGATTTGCCTGCTGCCACTTCACCTTGAACTCGCCCAACCATCCCGTGATCGCAATTTGATTACCGGAGAAAGTCGGAAACGCTCTGTCCTGCAACATTTCACCAGCAGCGCCGCCAGTCAACAAAACACTGACATCAAGTTGCGCACCCAAACGTTGAGCCCAGGCTAGTGCGCGATCTGCCGGCCCAATGATCAAGGCATGCCCAGCCGATTGATAATCGACGGTAGGAACGGGATCAGGATCGGGCAATGCAGCCGCGGCCAGCAACGCAGCCATTTTCGGCACAGCATTTTTCGCTTGCGCACCCCAACCGCCAGTCTCGCGGATATTGACGAAACGCAGCGGTGCGACCGAACCTTTTTGCTGTGCGATTTCTGCAAACAGGCTACGTTCCTGCGTACAGGCAACTACGATATCGTCCACACCATCGAGCGATGTCAAATACGAAGGGACTTCACGCCGGCATAGCTCAGTATGAATAGGAAGTGCTCCGGTACCGAGTGCAGTACCGATTTGCGCGCCTGCATGTGTATCAAGCGGCATGGTGCGATTGCAATTACATACTTTGAATTCTGTGGTCATTGGCTGGCTTCTATGCTGGCTAGGACAAACTGCTTTAAATATCTTCAACGCGAGATGATGCGTTGAGCTCCTTTGATGTACTGATTTTTTCTTGTTTTTTAGTATCGTCTTGCTCTGCATCGCCATCTGAAGATGGCTCTTCCGGTGCTGCAGCTTGCACTTCATCCTCTTGCGGAGTATCCAGTACAGGCTGCTCAGCAGCGATGACAGCCGGCTCTTCTTTCTTCGGCACTTCCAGTAAGTTCATGAACGGCGATTGCAGCTGCGATAGTGGATCCAACAATGCTTTGGCATGGCTGAGAGTAGCAATGAAAGCTGGCGTCATTGGTTCAAACTTGCTGTAATCCTCAATATAGACATCCAAGCCATCCATCACATTGAAGTGTGGATTGGTAAATAATTTCTTCATGGCCGAACGCTTTACCGACTCATCCACACCTTGCCCCATGAACGCCGAATAATCTGAATCGTGCGTCAGGTGTTCAACATCTTCTTGCGTAGGTAGTGGCTTGGCCGCCGTCTCTGCAGTAGTCGGTTCATGCGCGGCATCAGATACAGGCAAGACCTCGCCTGCTTTTTTATCAGACGTAATTTCTGCATCAGTAGATGTATCGGACTTTTTCTTGGCCCAACGCGCAAAAAAATCTTCAGCCGCCATGTGTATCACCTTCGGCGCGCGCCATTTTATCGACGCCTTCGCCGCCTTCAAATGATGGTTTTTTGTGTTTACGTTTAGGCTCGGGATGATAGTAGTTGTTCGTAAACTCGGTCAGACGTTCGATGATATCGACAGAAGCTGGCAAGGTATCGACCCGCTCACCACCATCCATCAAACGCGCTGCTTCGTTGTACGACAAGGTAACCGATTTGGGAACGGCCAATTCGACACCATCAAGCTCTTCAATGCGCCACATGATGAACCAGCAAGGTTCAGGCGCACTGATATTGAGGAAGTATCCTTCTGCCTCACTACTGAATAATTTGACTTCGATACCGCCAAATAACCAGCTCGTATCTAAAGGATCATTGCGCAGACAATGCGGCGCGTCATGTGACGAGCCGACATCTCCGACAACTTCAATGGGAAGCCATTGAAACGGTTGCCACCGATTGGAAAGTGGTGTGCGTTGCATGATGACGCCAACGCGGATTGCTTCTGTCTCCATGTTTCCTCATTGCGGCATTTTCTGCCTGTCGTTGTGACGATTGGGACGCAATACTATTCTGCGCCGAAATTGCAAACCGGATCGGAACTTCAATCACGGAATTTAACGATGAGTAAACTGCGTGAGCACCTTGATGCTCACGCATAGAGAAACTTACTTCGAAACAACCATACCTTGAAACTTGATGAGCATCAAGCAAGGAAAATGAAAAAATTAATCGTTCTTGACCACGATCGTTGGGAACTTAGACGACATATCCTTCGCTTTTTCTGCAACCTTGATCGCGATCTTGCGTGCGATCTGTTTGTAGATAACAGAGATAGGACCATCAGGATCGGCAACCACGGTTGGCTTGCCGGAATCTGCCTGCTGACGAATCGACATCGTCAATGGCAATGCGCCGAGGAAATCCACGCCATATTCGCCGCACATTTTCTCGCCACCACCTTCGCCGAAGATTGCTTCAGCATGGCCGCAGTTGGAACAGATATGCGTGCTCATGTTTTCTACAATGCCGAGAATCGGAATGCCGACTTTCTCAAACATCTTCAAACCTTTACGCGCATCCAGCAAGGCGATGTCTTGTGGCGTCGTCACAATGACTGCACCGGTGACAGGCACTTTTTGTGACATCGTCAATTGAATATCGCCGGTACCTGGTGGCATATCGACGATCAAATAATCCAGATCGCGCCAGTTGGTTTGTTCCAGCAATTGCGTCAGGGCTTGCGTGACGATAGGACCGCGCCACACCATAGGCTCATCCGGATCGATCATGAAACCGATACTGGAAACCTGCAAACCGTAATTCTCCATTGGCTCCATGGTTTTGCCGTCCATGGTTTCTGGGCGACCAGAAATACCCATCATCATAGGTTGCGACGGACCGTAGATATCTGCATCAAGAATGCCGACTTGCGCACCTTCAGCTGCCAGCGCCAGCGCCAGATTGACTGAAGTGGTGGATTTGCCGACGCCGCCCTTACCGGACGCGACCGCAATGATATTTTTGACATTGGCCAACAGCTTTACGCCACGCTGTGCCGAGTGTGCAACGATTTTGGAATAGACATTGGCGGTGACGCTGCCCATACCGTCGATAGTACGAACCGCAGCAATCGATGCCTTGCGGATGCCGTCGATCTGGCTTTTAGCCGGATAACCAAGCTCCACATCGAATATGACGTTATTGCCGTTGATCTGGATATTTTTTGCAGAACGGCTGTTAACCAGATCTTTGCCCGTGTTTGGGTCGATTACCCCGGTCAATGCTTCTTTGACTGCTTCAATCGTAATACTCATTGGTTCTCCCGAATTTGATAGCGCAAGTCTAAACTAATTGCATGCGACATGCTGATGACTTGCTGACAAGCATTGCCATATTTTCCATCTTTCCACTTGCGAAAACATGATTTAGGCACCAATTACATAGATAGAAATCCAGGCAAACAGCCAGTACCAATTCGACACGCCATGCGTGAACGACTTACAATGGCGTACTTAGACCATTTTTGCCATGACTGAAAAAATCATTCCGCTCGCTGACCTTCGCTATCTGAACAGGATACCGGTCATTCCTGCACGCCTCGAAGCACCTACCGGCTTGCTGGCGGATACGCGCGCGCGCCCTTTGCAAGACTTGCGTATTTCGATCACGGATCGCTGCAATTTTCGTTGCGTTTATTGCATGCCGAAAGAAGTGTTCGACAAAGACTACGCATTTCTGCCGCAAAGTTCCCTCCTGTCTTTTGAAGAAATCACCCGTATTACTTCACTCTTCGTCGCTCATGGCGTGGAAAAAATCCGCCTGACCGGTGGTGAGCCACTATTGCGCAAGAATGTTGAAAAGCTGATTGCCATGTTGAGCGCTCTGCGCACACCTGACGGCCGCGAGCTCGATCTGACCTTGACTACCAATGGCGCTCTGCTCGCCCGCAAGGCGCAGGCTTTGAAGGATGCCGGCTTGAAACGCGTTACCGTTTCGCTGGATGCACTGGACGACAAGGTCTTTAAAAAGATGAACGACGTCGACTTCGCCGTATCCGATGTACTGGAAGGCATAGAAGAAGCGCATCGCGTCGGTCTCGGGCCGATCAAGATCAATATGGTCGTCAAGGGCGGCATGAATGATCAGGAAATCGTGCCTATGGCGCGCCATTTCAAAGGCACACCATACATACTTCGCTTCATCGAATATATGGACGTCGGTGCATCGAACGGCTGGAAGATGGATGAAGTCATTCCGTCCTCTGAAGTCGTGCGCCGCATCGAGGCTGACATGCCATTGCAACCAATCGCACCAAACTACACCGGCGAAACAGCAGATCGTTGGCGCTATGTCGATGGCGGCGGTGAGATCGGCGTGATCTCCAGCGTGACGCAAGCATTCTGCAGCGACTGCAGCCGCGCACGCCTATCAACCGAAGGCAAGTTATACACTTGCCTGTTCGCGACCGGCGGTCATGACTTGCGTGCATTAATGCGTGGCGGCAATACCGATGAAGAAATCTCTACCGCGATTGCCCACATCTGGCGCGCACGTGATGATCGCTATTCCGAATTGCGTACCGCGAAGACAGATGACCTGAAGACTGAACGCAAGGTCGAGATGTCTTACATCGGCGGCTGATCAAGCACCCATTCAACTGATATCGGAAAAACCTAACAACATGGATACCAGTCAGATTACCGGCCTCATACTCGCAGGCGGACGCGGCACTCGTATGGGCACTGTTGATAAAGGCCTGCAGCTCTTCCGTGACGCGCCCATGGCTTTGCACGTGTTGATGCGCCTGTCGCCGCAAGTCGGCTACATCATGATCAATGCCAATCAGAACATCGCGCCGTATGAAGGTTTCGGCGTACCGGTCTGGCAAGATGAAATGCAAGGATTTGCCGGCCCGCTGGCAGGTTTGCAAACGGGTTTGATCCATTGTGAAACAGACTATCTGGTCACCTCACCTTGTGATTCGCCCTTCCTGCCCAAGGATTTGGTGGCGCGTCTGGCCGCCGGACTGGAAGAAAAGAACGCCGATCTAGCCGTTGCCGTCACAGGTGAAGGCGACACACGACAAGCGCATCCGGTATTTTGTCTGGTGAAAGCATCGTTGCTGCCGCATCTGACGCTGTACCTGCAAGAAGGTGGTCGCAAATTCGATAAATGGTATTCATCGCTCACGGTAGCTGAAGTACATTTCGACGATGAAGATGCCTTCCGCAACATCAATACGCTGGACGATCTGCGTAAATACGAGACCACTGCATAATGAATCTGCGCTATTCACACATCCTGCGCGATGCCGCACTTTCCGATTTAGATGAGCCCATGTCCAACGATAATCCAGCCGACAGCAATCCTCCGCCAGCAACGCTCTCCAATGTAATCAGCTGTCTGTCGGATTACGACCCTGATGCGTTGCCAGTGCCGGATGCGCAAACGATCATTCGCCAATTCATCCAGCCTATCAATGCAGTGGAAAAAGTCGCAATCCGCAGTGCACTGGATCGCGTACTGGCAACTGACATCGTCTCGTCTATCAATGTCCCTTCGCACGACAATTCGGCGATGGATGGCTATGCCTTACGCGGCAGCGATTTAAATAAAGATAAAGACCTGAGCCTGAAGATAGTCGGCACCGCCTTTGCAGGTCGCGCTTATGAAGGCCAAGTCAACAGTGGCGAATGCATACGCATCATGACCGGTGCCGTCATGCCGGTTGGGTGCGATACCGTCATTCCGCAAGAATTCACGCGTGACGAAAGCGAGGCCGGTGTAACCGTACCGGCTGGCAGCGTACGCACCGGCGACAATCGCCGCCTCAAAGGCGAAGACTTGGCAGTCGGCACACCAGCGTTGCAAAAAGGAAAAATCCTTCGCCCTGCAGATCTCGGCCTACTCGCTTCGCTCGGCATAGGCGAAGTGCCAGTACAACGTCGCTTGCGCGTTGCATTTTTCTCGACTGGCGATGAACTGCGTTCCATCGGTGAAACGCTGGATGAAGGCTGCGTCTACGATAGCAATCGCTACACCTTGTACGGCATGCTCACGCGTCTGGGTTGCGACATCGTCGATATGGGCGTGATCAAGGATGATCCAGCTGCGCTCGAAGCCGCTTTCCGCACCGCTTGCGAAAACGCTGATGCCATCATCACTTCCGGCGGCGTCTCGGTCGGTGCAGCCGATTACACCAAACAGATGATGGCTGAATTAGGCGATGTCACGTTCTGGAAAATAGGTATGCGTCCAGGCCGTCCTATGGCTTTCGGCAAAATTTCATCGCACGGCAAAGAGGCTTATCTGTTCGGCTTGCCCGGCAATCCGGTTGCCGTGATGGTGACCTTTTACTTCCTCGCGCGCCAAGCCTTGCTACACATGATGGGCGCCTCGGCAGTAGAGCCGCCACCTTTGCTACGCGTCGTATCGAAGGCAGCAATCCGCAAACGCCCTGGCCGCACCGAATATCAACGCGGGATTTTGAGCCGCAACAGCGATGGCATACAAGAAGTGCGCACAACTGGCTCGCAAGGTTCCGGCGTGTTGCGTTCGATGTCAGAGGCTAACTGCATGGTCGTACTGGAACATGACCGCTCTGAAGTCAAAGCTGGCGATCTGGTCGATGTGATTTTGTTTGACGGATTAATTTAAGCTAAAGAATTTAGGCTCATTGAATTAAAAAAGCGTCGTTTCAGGTTGAACTGAAACGACGCTTTTTTTATGAGTTGAACTTGTTCAGTTACAGCTTGCCAGCCTTCTTCAAGCGATAGGTCAAGCCTTCCACAATATCGGTGCTGCCATTCTGCTTGGCAAAATCAATCGCCGTCATGCCTGCCTCATTCTTCAGCGTGGCATCTGCTCCTGCATCGAGCAAGGCTTTCACAATGAAAATATAGCCACCACGTGCTGCCATCATCATCGGCGTAGTCTTATTCGGTGATAAGGCATCCAAGGCAGCCGATTGTTTGATCAACAGTTGCACAATCTCGCTATCACCACCGGCAGCAGCGTAATGCAATGGTGCCCAGCCATCCTTGTTGACCGCCGCACCTTTGGCCAGCAATGCCTCCACAGCAGGCTTGTTAGCCTTGAAGGCCGCGATCATCAATGCAGTGTCACCGTCCCTCGATTGCGCATCCAGATCGATACCACTTGCATTCAATAGCAAGGGAAATACCTTCATCGAATTCTCGCGCATGGCCAGAATCAAACCGGTATCGCCGCGCTCCTCTTCTATCGTATTCGGATCGAAGCCGCGCTTTAACAAGGACGAGATTTCTGAAGGATTATCAATCTTCACTGCACGGAAATAATCATCGTACGCGCCAGCATGTGCAAGCTGCGGCGACAGTGTCATCAGAGAAGCAAGCATGAACATGCCGCAAGCCAGGCGACGCATGGGCGACATCAAACTGTGATTCAGTTTTACGTTCAGCATGGCTTCACCTTGCGATCTTGAATAAATTGAAGAAATTATCCGTCGTCTGCTGCGCAATCTGTTCCACCGGAACGCCTTTCAGCGTCGCCAGATATTCAGCGACATGACAGACAAAACCGGGTTCGTTCACCTTGCCTCGATGCGGTACCGGAGCCAGATAAGGTGAATCTGTTTCGATCAGCATTTGTTCCAGCGGTACTTCGCGTGCAACCGCCTGCAAATCCTTCGCACTTTTGAACGTCACGATGCCGGAGAATGAAATATAAAAACCCATTTCCATCGCAGCCGTCGCCACTTCCAGCGACTCGGTAAAGCAGTGCATGACGCCGGCCGCGCCACCTGCATCGGTACCGGCGCCTTCTTCACGCATGATGCGTATCGTGTCTTCGGATGCGGCGCGAGTATGAATGATCAAAGGCTTGCCGGTCGCACGCGAAGCACGGATATGGCGACGGAAGCGCTCACGCTGCCATTCCAGATCACCTTCCAGGCGGTAATAATCCAGACCAGTCTCACCTATGGCGACGATTTTCGGATGATCGGATAAACGAATCAGATCATCGACCGATGGCTCCGGCGTATCTTCATAATCCGGATGGACCCCAACTGATGCGTAAATATGAGGATAGCGTTCTGCCAGCTCCAGGACGCTAGGAAAATCAGGAAGATCAACCGAAACACATAAGGCGTGGCTGACTTTATTCTCGGCCATCTTGCCAAGAATCTCTGGCATGCGCGCAGCCAGTTCGGGGAAATTGATGTGACAGTGGGAATCGATATACATAGTAGGCAGAATTGTACGCGCCTAGCCGCTTTACTGCGATGGTCAGTACGAATAAGGCTTACCGTGGAGAATCAGGCTATCGCCTCATCAGCAAGGCAGTCTTCATTGCAGATGAATGAGGAATGCCGATCAGCACTCCTTCTGTTTACAGCGTATGTGTAGCACGTGAAGACCCAAGTGCTGCGCCTAGCAACTCCTCTATGCGTTGCTTGATACGTTGACCGCTTTCATCAGCAGAAAACTGTACACCTATGCCTTGTGCCTTGTTGTTATTCGCGCCGGCGGGCGTAATCCACGCAATCTTGCCAGCGATTGGATATTTGGTCGGATCGTCCATCAAAGTCAGGATCAGATAGATTTCGTCACCGATTTTGTACGACTTGGTCGATGGAACGAAGATGCCGCCATTTGCGAGAAAAGGAATATAGGCTGCGTACAGCGCGGATTTTTCCTTGATCGGCAAGGATAGGACCGACGGTCTGCCGACGACGGGGCTTCCTGTTGCAAGCGGGTTATCTGCCATTACACACCTTTCAGGAAAAAATCGTCGAATATTCTAGCAACATGTCTTCGATAAAGAGCTTGGGTGCCAATGGATGTTCGGCAATTGCACGTCTGTCGTTGACTGCCTTGATCTCCTGCAACAATGCGCCGGTATCGACACGTTGTGCGAGCGCGCCCAACTCTTTTTTGTAACGCGGGTAGTAACGGATTGTGCCGGAAAGTTTGACGGAAAGCACGTCATACAACCACCGTTGCAACCACGCGACTAATTCCGGTACTGGTGTTTTTTGCAAGCGATCCGCAGCCTTTAATGCACCATCAACACCGGGCTGCGCCAACTGCCGCAAGAAGTCATCCATCGTCTCGCGCGCACCGGCTTGTGAAGCTTCAAACGCGGCCAGCGGCGCGCCACCCTGCTCCGCCAGCCAACCGTCTGCGTCACTGACTTGCTGTGTCTTCAACCATTGCAAGGCTTCTTCCTTGCTCGGCATGGCCAATGAAAATTTACGGCAGCGCGACAAGATCGTTGGTAGCAAACGATCCAGGCTATTGCTCACCAACAGAAACATCGTTTGTGGCGGCGGCTCTTCCAGCATTTTCAGCAAGGAATTGGCTGCGGCAGTATTCAAGACCTCAGCCGGATACAGCACGATCACGCGCATACCGGAGCGATGCGTGGAGATATTCATGAAATCAGCCAGCGCACGAATTTGATCGATCTTGATTTCTTTCGATGGCGCTTTAGTCGCTTTGGCTTTTTTTGACTCGCCTTCTGCTTCGTCGCCTTCTGCACCTTCACCATCATCAAGAATTTCAGGACGCACACGGCGATAGTCTGGATGGCTGTATTGCGTAAACCAGCCGCAAGCATCACATGTACCGCAAGCATGGCCATCGGCTGCAGGTGTTTCACACAGCAGTGATTGCGCAAAGGCGTCAGCGAATGAGGTCTTGCCTATGCCTTCAGCACCATGAAACAGGATCGCGTGCGGCAAGCGCTCACGCAGTTGCTGCAACTGCAGCCAGGAAGACTCCTGCCACGGATAAAGCGAGGCGCTCAAGAATCTATTCCTGCAATGATGTCGCGCAATTGTTCCTGTATCGTCGCAATTGCTTGCGTCGAATCGATCACGCGAAAGCGCTGTGAAAATTCAGCGGCACGGCGCAGATACTCGGCACGCGTCGCAGCAAAGAAATCTGCCTTCTCTTGCTCAAACTTGTCCAGCGTGCGTGTGGCATCCAGACGCGCACGCGCCACATCCAGTGGCACATCGAACAACAGCGTCAAATCCGGTTGCAAATGCGGGTGTACCCATTGTTCAAGCGCGTCGAGTTTTGCTTTATCCAGCTTGCGACCGCCGCCTTGATAGGCAAAAGTTGCATCAGTAAAACGATCAGAGATCACCCAATCGCCACGTTCCAGCGCTGGCGCGATGACTTGTGCAATGTGCTCGCGTCGCGCAGCGAACATCAACAGCGCTTCTGTTTCCAGATGCATTTTTTCATGCAGCAAAATCTCGCGCAGCGCTTCACCCAGACTAGTGCCTCCGGGTTCGCGCGTGACAACGACGGTCTTCTTTTTTTCGCGCAGCAATTCAGCCACAAACGACAAATGCGTGGATTTACCCGCGCCGTCTATGCCTTCAAAGGTGATGAATTTTCCTGTCGTCATGCCACAACCATAAAAAGGATTCTCGTTAATTATTTACGTTGATACTTGTTCACTGCGTTGTTGTGATCGTCCAGATTGGCCGAAAACTGGCTGCTGCCATCGCCGCGTGCAACAAAGTACAAGGCATCAGTTTTCGCTGGATTCATGGCTGCATGCAAGGATTCTGCGCCTGGCAAAGCAATCGGCGTCGGCGGCAAGCCTGCACGCGTGTAAGTATTGTGCGGCGTATCGGTCAACAGATCGCGTTTGCGGATATTGCCTTTGAACTGATCGCCCATACCGTAAATCACGGTCGGATCGGTTTGCAACAACATGCCGTGCTTCAAACGATTGACGAAGACACCTGCGATCATGCTGCGCTCGGATTTCTTGCCGGTTTCTTTTTCGACGATGGAAGACATGATCAATGCTTCATACGGCGTTGCATAAGGCAACCCGGCGTCACGTGCCGCCCACGCCTCGTTCAAACGCTTGATCATCAGGCTGTACGCCTGCTTGTAAATTTGCAAATCGCTGGAATTTTTAGCGAACAGATAAGTGTCGGGATAGAACAAACCTTCCGGCAAGGCGTAATCACTGGAGATTTTCGCCATCAAGTCTTTATCCGACAAACCAGCCGTATCGTGTTTCAAGGCTGGATTGCTGTCGATCGCCTGACGCATCTGCTTGAAGCTCCATCCTTCGATGATGGTCAGCGCTTCTTGTGCAAACTCACCGCGTACTAACTGCTTAACCAATTGGTTCGGCGTGGTGCCCGGCTTCAGCTCATAGGTCCCGGCTTTCAGTTTGGTGCTATTGCCCGTCATTTGCGCCAGCAGGCTCATCAGCCAGGAATTGACCGGCACGCCGGCATCGTCGATTTGCTGCATGCTGCTTCTGAGACTGCTGCCAGGAGCGATAGTGAACTCCATACTGGAAGTTTGCTCAGCAGGAAGAATAGGCTTCTCGGCCCAAAACATGAAAGATGCGCCGGCGATGATGCCCAGCAAGATGATGCGCCTGAATAATTTTTTCAAAACAAGGTCTCGGTGAAATCGAAGGCAATCCGACGTGTTTTTGCCACGCCACTATAATCAGACCCTAATGATAATCGCTGAACCACCCAACGCTCCAATTTATTGATTGAAATTATGACTACATGGCTTACTTTTCTAACTGAACAAGGCGCAAAAATCAGCGCCGACGCCGCTCCGCGCGTGCTGTCTTTCGGTGCAGAAATACCGTCCGAGACTGCAAAAACCAATTTTGTCACTCCACTGACTCATCTCGGCCTGATCGCTGCCGTCGGCGAAGATGCACCACACTTTCTGCATAATCAACTCACCAACGACGTAGAACACCTGAATAGCACCGAAGCACGACTTGCTGGTTACTGCTCGCCCAAAGGCCGTTTGCTGGCTAGCATACTGATCTGGAAGACGTCTGACGGCATCATGCTGCAATTGCCACGCGAACTTCAGGCCGCAATACAAAAGCGCCTGCAGATGTTTGTATTGCGCGCAAAAGCCAAGTTATCCGACGTGACAGAAGATCACGTCATGTTGGGCTTGGCCGGTCCAGCCGCAGCCAGCGCATTGATGCCTTGGTTCCCTACGCTGCCAGTGGCCATTTACGGCAAGGTCGAATCGGAAGCAGGAACCTTGATTCGTCACTCCAACGCCTTCGGCGTGCCACGTTATCAATGGATTACGACAGTTGCACAAGCTATCGAAGCCTGGCCAAAATTGACTGAAGTCTTGCAGGCTAGTGGCACAGATGCCTGGCAATTGGCAGAAATCGACAGCGGCGTGCCGCATATCACGCTCACAACCCAAGAAAAATTCGTACCGCAAATGATCAATTTTGAATTGATAGGCGGCGTGAACTTCAAGAAAGGTTGTTATCCAGGCCAGGAAATCGTCGCCCGCAGCCAGTATCTCGGCAAACTCAAGCGCCGCATGCTGCATGCCAGTGTGGCTGCCACAGAGGTAGCACCCGGCACCGAGATTTTCTCGGCAGACGATCCCGACCAGCCTTGCGGCATGGTGGTCAATGCCGAACGTTCGAATGCGCACACCATCGACTGTCTGGTCGAAATCAAGCTGGCGGCTACAGAATCCGAAGTCCATCTGGGCTCGGCACAGGGCCCTGTATTGTCATTCCTGACCTTGCCTTACCCGCTCACCGATCCGGCAGTTTGAGCGGCGACAGCAAATTCATTTCAAATCACGGACAATAGGCCATGGATCTCTACATCTACTACCGCGTGCATGTGCGCGATGCAGAAATCTTCCGTGCAAAAGTTTTGGCGATGCAAGATAATCTCGCCCGACTATACGGCGTCCGAACTGCACTCAAGCGTAGACCGGATGAACAAGATGACATGCATACATGGATGGAAGTGTATCTGGATGCTGCAGAGGATTTTGAAGCGAAACTGGAACTAGCCATAGGCGCGCACCAGTTGTTGTCGTTAATCGATGGCAAACGCCATACGGAACAATTTTTGGATTTATCTTTATGTGCTTAATCGTCTTTGCATGGCATGTGATACCGGGCATGCCCTTGATCGCCGCAGGTAACCGCGACGAATTCTATGACCGTCCAGCCAAACCGGCGGACTGGTGGGACGATCATCCACAAATTTACGCAGGACGCGATTTGCAAGGCGGCGGCACCTGGATCGGCGTCTCCCGTGAAGGACGTTTCGCTGCATTGACCAATATCCGTGCCCCCGCGGAAATGCGCGACGATGCACCATCGCGCGGCGCTCTGGTCACCAATTATCTGGCAGGAGCAATGAGCCCCGACGAATACGTCGAGGAACTCAAATCACACAAAGAAGATTACAACGGTTTTAATCTCTTGATCGGCGACAGTAATCAACTGGTCTGGTTTTCCAACCGTGGCGATGGCGACGAACGTAACGGCAAGGCATTGAGTCCCGGCATCTACGGTCTATCCAATTCCTTGCTCGATTGTGCATGGCCAAAAGTCGTACGCACCAAGGCGCAATTCGCCAGCCTGCTATGCCAGGGGGCGCCGGAAGATGCTTACTTTGAGATGTTGACCGACACCACCTGCGCATCGGATTGTCGCCTGCCAAAAACCGGCGTCAGTATCGAACGCGAACGCCTGCTGTCAGCCGTCTGCATCGAATCTCCAGACTACGGCACCCGCGTCTCGACCTTGGTCAAATTGAATGGTGGCGGCCATCCTGTATTGATAGAGAGACCGACATTGGCCATGCGTTGAGCAACCAGCTCTACGAAAAATTATCGTTTCAGCTTGGCGCGTAACAACTGCTTGATGTGCGGGATTTCTTCGTAGGGATCGTAAGGATTGCGCTGCTGCACAATGTCTTCCATACGCTTGCGCGCATTGACCAAAGGCTCCAGGTCAGAATAGATATAGAAGCGGTCATCTCGTATCGCATCGAAAGTCAATTCCGCCACTTCCGCAGCCGAAATTTTTCCAGACGCTACCGCTTTTTCTGAAAAAGACTGTGCAGCGCGCTGGCTTGTCGTTGGCGCCGCCTCATTTTGCATTTCATCCGGACGATTACGTTCCGATTGATGTATGCCGGTCGGCACAAAGAACGGACATAACAAGGAAACGCTGATCGGCGCTTCGATCAAGCGCAAATCCTGATACAACGTTTCCGTCAGTGATACCACTGCATGCTTCGATACGTTGTAAATGCCCATCGTTGGCGCATTCTGCAAACCGGCAACCGAGGCGGTATTGACGATATGACCTTCATATTCTGTATCTCGTTTGGCGCATTCCAGCATCAAAGGCGTAAAGATACGCACACCGTGTATGACGCCGAACACATTCACGCCCATGACCCAATCCCAATCTGCCGCCGAATTTTCCCAAATCAAGCCGCCGGAACCAACGCCAGCGTTATTGAAGAGTAAATGCACGGCACCGAATCGCGCCATCGTTGCATCTGCCAAGGCTTGTATTTGTTCTGCCTTGCTCACATCGCAGTGCAGCGCCAATACTTGAGCGCCCTGCGCTACCAACTCAGCCTCGACTGTATTCAATGCATCTTGCTGCACATCGGCCAGCACCAGCTTCATGCCCTGCTGTGCACCTAGGCGTGCAAACTCACGCCCGAAACCGCTGCCAGCGCCGGTGATGACGGCAACTTTATCCTGAAAATTTTTCATGCCTGCTTTCAATCTGATTGCGTCATCTTCTTCGCCACATCGGTGCGACGGATGAATTTGAATGTCCCACTGGATTTGGCCACCAGCTTGTCGCCATTCCATAACTCGCCTTCGCAAAAATAAATGCTGGAAGCAGCATGAATTACTTTGCCCTTGGCTATCACGCGCTCACCTTCCACACCACCCGGCTGCATGAAGCTGGTCTTCATCTCTATCGTCACGCCACCGCGTATGCCAGGCTCCAGCGAACGTCCTGCCAATGACATCACGTTATCCAGCATGGTCATGATGACGCCGCCGTGTGCGACATGCCAGCCATTGAGATGACGAGCCTCTAGGGTAAGCGCAATGGTCCCGTTGCCACCGCCAAAGTCGACAACTTCGACACCGAGTTCTTGCAGGAAGGGAATGGTGGGCTGTGATGCTTGTGTAGAGGAATTCGTCATTGATGCTCTTCGTTACAAAATGGCGCCATTTTAGAGCCATAGTCCGCTTACGCAAACCTTGTTCGACATTTCACTCTTGTACTCACGGCATAAACAGCTCTGTTTTAACTCTGAAACAGGCTAGTTTGTTGCAATTCATATATGTAAGCGTTACGTAAGCTTCATGCAAGTATCCCGTAAGTTTCCAGTCGCACACTCCAACTGCGTACCCAATGTACGAATCCATTCGCACATTGAATATTAATAATTATTAAGGAGACGAACATGGCGACAGTATCCACAACTGATCGCAGTATCACGCCGGAGGAACGGAAAGTTATTTTCGCTTCTTCGCTAGGTACTGTATTTGAATGGTATGACTTTTATCTATACGGCTCACTAGCCGCAATTATTGCCAAGCAGTTCTTTGCTGGTACCGATCCGAATACGGCATTTATTTTCGCCTTGCTCGCCTTCGCTGCCGGTTTCATTGTTCGTCCTTTCGGCGCTATCGTCTTCGGCCGTCTGGGCGACATGATCGGTCGTAAATACACCTTCCTCGTCACCATCGTCATCATGGGCGCATCAACGTTCATCGTTGGCCTGCTGCCTAACTACAACTCGATCGGTATCGCTGCTCCTATCATCCTGATCATCCTGCGTATTCTGCAAGGTCTGGCACTGGGTGGTGAGTATGGTGGTGCCGCGACCTACGTCGCCGAGCATGCCCCACACGACAAGCGTGGCGCATTCACCTCCTGGATTCAAACGACAGCAACCATGGGCTTGTTCATGTCGCTGCTAGTGATTCTCGGCACCCGTACCGCGATGGGTGAAGAAGCTTTTGCTGATTGGGGCTGGCGCATTCCGTTCCTGCTATCGATTTTCATGTTGGGTATCTCGGTCTGGATTCGCTTGTCCATGGCTGAATCACCTGCCTTCCTGAAAATGAAATCAGAAGGCAAAACTTCCAAAGCACCTTTGACCGAAGCATTCGGCCAATGGAAAAATCTGAAAATCGTTATCTTGGCACTGGTCGGTTTGACAGCAGGTCAAGCAGTGGTCTGGTACACAGGTCAGTTCTACGCCTTGTTCTTCATGACGCAAACTCTGAAGGTAGATGGCGCAACTGCCAACATCCTGATCGCGGCTTCGCTGCTGCTGGCAACGCCGTTCTTCGTGATCTTCGGTACGCTGTCCGACAAAATCGGCCGCAAACCTATCATCATGGCGGGCTGTCTGATTGCTGCGTTGACCTACTTCCCGATCTTTAACGCATTGACACACTATGCAAATCCTGCGCTGGAAGCGGCATTGAAAAATGCACCAGTGGTAGTCACTGCTGATCCTGCAACCTGCCAATTCCAGTTCAACCCGACCGGCACCAAAAAATTCACCTCGTCATGCGACATCGTGAAAGGCAAACTGGCGGCTTCTTCTGTTGCTTATTCGAATGTAGATGCAGCAGCAGGCACAGTTGCAACAGTTAAAGTTGGCGACACACTGATCACGTCTTACGACGCGAATGGCTTGTCTAAAGAAGAAGCTGATGCAAAAGGTAAAGCTTTCTCGAAAGAGCTGAGCGATGCCATCAAAGCCCACGGCTATCCAACCAAAGCTGATCCAAGCCAAATCAACTACGGCATGACACTGTTGCTGTTGTTCATCCTCGTGATTTACGTCACGATGGTGTACGGTCCAATCGCAGCCATGCTGGTTGAAATGTTCCCAACCCGTATTCGCTACACATCGATGTCCCTCCCTTACCATATCGGTAACGGCTGGTTCGGTGGCTTGTTGCCAACCACAGCGTTTGCTCTGGTCGCATTCAAGGGAGATATTTACTACGGCCTCTGGTATCCAATCATCATCGCGTTGATCACCTTCGTTATCGGCATGATCTTTGTACGGGAAACCAAAGACAATGATATTTATGCAAACGACTAATCATCGTTAAGCATACCTTCAAGCAAGTCTTGAATAAAAAGCTGCCAGGCAATTTGCTGGCAGCTTTTTTTATATGTTTATTTTGCTGCATTTGGACATCAATTACCCACGGGAAACACTAGTCTTAATCGCAATTTGCGCTGTCCAAACCCACCAAGATTTGCTATTGTCTGTACGTCAATAAATCACTTCTCGCACACCGTTCGAGAGCGCATCATCTTCAATTAATTTCCCTCCATGAATAAAAGCAACACACTCAATCGCATCGGCACTCCGCTGTCCAGCTCCGCCACCAAGGTCATGCTGCTTGGCTCTGGCGAACTAGGCAAAGAAGTCATTATTTCGTTGCAACGTCTGGGCGTCGAAGTCATCGCCGTGGATCGTTACGCCAATGCGCCCGGCCATCAAGTCGCACATCGCTCTTATGTCATAGACATGACTGATGGCGTAGCGCTGGCAGAGTTAATCAATCAAGAAAAACCGGATTTGATCGTACCTGAAATCGAGGCCATCGCCACTGCCAAGCTTGTTGAAATGGAAGACGCCGGTAGCGTGCGCGTTATCCCTACCGCGCGCGCAACATGGTTAACGATGGACCGCGAAGGCATACGCCGCCTGGCGGCAGAAGAACTCGGCTGCGCCACTTCTCCTTACCGTTTTGCCGACAATCTGCAAGAGCTCAAGGCTGGATGCGCAGAAATTGGTTTTCCATCCGTAGTGAAGCCAGTCATGTCTTCGTCCGGTAAAGGTCAATCCAAATTGAACAGCATGGACGATGTAGAAGCGGCATGGAATTGTGCCGCGGCTGGCGGCCGTGTCGATTCAGGCCGAGTGATTGTGGAAGGTTTTATCGATTTTGATTATGAAATCACTTTGCTGACCGTCCGCGCCATCGGCGCTGACGGCGAAGTCCATACCCATTTCTGCGAACCGATCGGCCATGTGCAAGTGAATGGTGATTACGTTGAATCATGGCAACCGCAACCCATGCATCCCGGTGCACTGCAAAAAGCACACGACATCGCAAAACGTGTGACTGACAACCTCGGCGGCCTTGGCCTGTTCGGTGTTGAATTATTCGTCAAGAACGATATGGTCTGGTTCTCGGAAGTCAGCCCACGTCCGCACGATACCGGCATGGTCACCATGGCTAGCCAAGAACAAAGCGAGTTTGAATTACACGCCAAAGCGATCCTTGGCCTGCCCGTCAATGTCGCGCTGAGGACACCAGCCGCCTCCGCCGTTATTTACGGTCGTCATGACAGCAAAGCAGTGGCATTTGAAGGCGTCGCCGATGCCTTGCAAATTCCAGGTACCGATATCCGACTGTTCGGCAAGCCGGAGTCGTTTGCACGTCGTCGTATGGGTGTTGCGCTTGCCAGCGCCGCCGATATCGAGACGGCACGCAATAACGCCAAAGCCGCCGCAGCGAAAGTCAAACCGGTCATACCCAACTAATGAAAACGCCGCATTTCCGTGGCATAGACATCTTTGCAGGGCACGATATTTATCGTGCCGTCTCCCTGCTCCTCTATGCGGCGCTCTTATTTAATGTTGTTCTACTGGTGTATGACAGTCACGCGAGCCTGTCTCCGCTCGGCATTGCCGCCGCAACATTACTGATCGTATTACTGATTGCTTCCTTCGTACGCTACTTCTGGCTTCACAGCGTCGTCCTCGGGGAAGCATTTTTTCTATGCGAAATAGTCATTGCGACCTTCATCATCGCAGTGCTCTCTTCCTACAATTCGATGCCGTGGCTGATTGTTATCGCCGGCATTTCTCCATTGGTGTTACGCCCGCGTATCGCGCTGATCGTGATTGCGATACTGGCTGGCATAGGCTATTTTTTGACGCATTATTTCGGCGCAAAAATCAGTGACTTACTACCGGATTTCTTCGCCACGCTTTGCATCGGCTGGCTTGCTGTACTCCTCGCCAAAACGCTCAACCTTAACCGTCTCACGCTCAAGCAGGCTCATACCAACGAGCGCCGCTTCAATGCCATCGCGCGCGTTACCCGCCATATCTTCATCATCACGGACTCGCACTATCACATCAAGTTTGCCAATCCTGCCTTGCAGGAAGTCATAGGCTACGATGCTGATGAAGTCATCAAGCACGCCATGAAGCCGGTCTTGCACGCAGATGATGCAGCAGAACACCAAGAGAAACTACGCCATCTACGTGATACGCCGCACAGCACGATATTCTCGCGTCACCGTACACGCCATAAAGACGGCCATTGGATATGGCTGGAAACACGTGGCTACAACATGCTGCATGACGCCGCCATCAATGGCCTGGTTTTCAGCATCGAAGATGTCACGCTACAGAGAGACGCAGAACGAAGATTGCAGGAAGAAACTGCCTTGCTGCGCGCAGTACTCGATCTCAATCCATCGATGATCTACGCGAAGGATAACGAGGGTCGTTTCACCATCAGCAACCAAAGTTTCCAGAAACGTTTTGGCTATGACAGCGAGGAAGAGTTACGCGGCAAAACCGCGTATGACCTCTGTCTGAGAATGGCAGCTAAAGGCGACGAGTTAAGCGCACGTGAAATCGCCGATGAGATTCACCGCCAGGATCTGCAAATCATGCAAACCGGCATCCCTCTGCAGGATATAGAGCTACAAGGATTCTGGCGTCACGATATGGATCGCTGGTTCCACACCAGCAAATATCCATTACCTGATGTGAAGGGCAACACCATAGGCGTACTCGGCGTCACGCGCGACATCACAAAGCGCAAAAATACCGAGCTGCAAATCGCGTATCAGGCGATGCACGACATACTCACGGATCTGCCGAACCGCCGCTTCCTGGTCAACACATTGACCACTGCGATGGAAGCAAGCCGACAACGTCAATCCAGCCTGACGATGTTGTTCTGCGATCTGGATTTTTTCAAAAGCGTCAACGACACACATGGCCATGACTTTGGCGATCAATGCCTGATAGAAACCAGCAAGCGCATCGTTGCGGCCTTACCTAAGAGCGACTTCGTTGCACGCTTTGGCGGCAATGAATTCGTGATCCTGACCAATTCATCACTGGCAGAGGCCACCGTCAAGGCAAATGCCATCATGCGTGCGGTATCTGAACGCCTGATCTTCGACAACGTCGTCGTCAAGATACAAACAAGTATAGGCATCGCGCAACTCAACGTCGAGCATCACAGCCCTGCTGATTTGATACGCGATGCTGATGCCGCAATGTATCAAGCCAAAGAACGCGGGCGTAATCGTGCAGAAATTTACGATGCTGCATTACAGAGCAAATCAACCAAGCATGCCCGTATGGATGTTGCCTTGCGCTTCGCGCTGGAGCGCGAAGAGTTATCGGTTGCATATCAACCCAAAATATCGCTGACGGATGGTAGCGTCCAAGGCTTTGAATTACTGTTGCGCTGGAATAGTCCTGAGTACGGAATGATTTCACCTAACGAATTCATTCCGATTGCAGAAACCTCCGGCATGGTCGTACCTATCGGCATGTGGGCCATGGAGCAAGCTTGCAGCCAACTCGCGGCATGGCAAACTCGATATCCTGAAATGGGAGACATCACGATCGCAGTAAATGTCTCGATGCGACAGTTATTGCAAACCTCATTCTTCACTCAAGTACGCGACATCCTGGAAAGTACCGGCGTTGTGCCGCACATGGTCGAACTGGAACTGACAGAAACATCTGCCATGGCCAATCCATTGCAGACGATGGAAAATCTGTCGATGCTGAAGAAGCTCGGCGTGCGCCTGGCGCTCGATGATTTCGGCACTGGTTATTCATCCCTTGCCTATCTGCAAAAACTGCCTATCGACATACTCAAAATCGACAAGACATTCGTCCGCGGACTAGGAACAAATCAAAGTGATATGGAAATTATTCGCCTGATGATGGCGCTGGCGCAAACGCTGAATCTGCAAACGACAGCAGAAGGTGTAGAAACCTTTGAGCAACTCCACGAGTTGAAGAAAATGGGCTGCGATTTAGGACAGGGCTTCCTGTTCTCTATGCCATTGACAGCACAAGAAGCGGAAGCCCTGATTTGTTCATCCCATCGATTCCCATTGATGCTGGTTTAAAGCATAGTGGTAAGAAATGAATACGCACTCACCCGCGATAGATGAGTGCCAGATAACTCAAGTGTCTAACTTGGTGTTAGTCAGATCCAGTATTTTTTCCGGCTGATCGGCTGCCTGCGGACTTTCATTATTCAATTCCGAGTGCAGCTTCTCCATATCCAGATCATTGACCCACTTCGCGACCACCAAGGTAGCCACACCGTTACCGATGGTATTGGTCAATGCGCGCGCCTCAGACATGAAGCGATCGATCCCGAGTATCAGCGCCAAACCGGCAACAGGTACATGACCAACTGCCGAGAGCGTAGCCGCCAATACGATAAAACCGCTACCGGTAATCCCCGCAGCACCTTTGGACGTCAACAGCAATACTGCCAACAAAGTGACTTGCTGCATAAGGCTCATCGGTGTATCGGTTGCTTGCGCGATAAAGACCGCAGCCATCGTCAGATAGATCGCTGTGCCATCCAAGTTGAATGAGTAACCGGTTGGAATTACCAGACCGACTACCGATTTCTTGACGCCCAGATTTTCCATCTTGGCAATCATGCGCGGCAACACCGATTCGGACGATGAAGTACCGAGCACGATCAGCAATTCTTCCTTGATGTACTTAACGAACTTCCAGACACTGAAGCCGTGCAAACGTGTCACGATTCCCAACACAATGAAAATGAAAAGCAAACACGTCAGATAGAAAGTCCCCATCAATTTACCTAGAGACAATAGCGAGCTGATGCCGTATTTACCTATTGTGAATGCCATCGCGCCAAATGCACCGATAGGCGCTGCTTTCATGATAATGCCGACGATGGAGAACAGAACGTGCGAAATTTTCTCGATAAAGTCGAAAATCATGGTGCCGCGTCCACCCAGCTTTTGCAGAGCAAAACCGAACAAAACGGAAACCAGCAGCACCTGCAATACATCGCCCTTGGCAAATGCATCCATCATGCTCGTCGGGATGATGTTCATGACAAATTGAGTCACTGTCTCCATCTTGCCGGGTGCGGTATACGCCGTGATGCTTGATGTGTCGATGGTGCTGACATCAATGTGCATGCCCACACCTGGTTGTAGAACATTGACAATAATCAAGCCGACCAAGAGCGCAACCGTACTCATGACTTCAAAATAAAGAAGGGCAAGACCACCTGTCTTGCCCACTTTTTTCATATCTTCCATGCCGGCGATACCAATTACGACCGTACAGAAAATAACTGGCGCGATAATCATTTTGATCAACTTGATGAAACCGTCGCCTAGAGGTTTCATCGCAGTACCTGTCTCCGGTACAAAATGACCCAACAATACCCCGATAATGATGGCGCAGATAACCTGTGCATAAAGGGATTTATATAGAGGCTGCTTTTGCATTTTTTTCTTTTCTTTGAAAGAGGGGAACAACCAATCCGATCGAGGTCATGTCCATCGTAGACAGGCATACCTTGCATCGACCTACTGCTATACCTAAGAGAACATCATGCTAGATCCCTTTTAGGCAGTTCATGTGGAAAAAGATTCACTTAGGCATGACAAATAAAGCACCGTTTTAAGGCAGCTCTGAAACTGGCTTTCGCCTTTGTACATGCCCTTTTGGATGGTACTACTACGACAGCCCGCAGTGCGTTACCATACGGTAATCAGGCAGCAGGATAGCCGCCGGCGCAAACCTGCTTTTTTAACGCTTTGCTCACATCTCTCACGATATTCCGCGCGTTTTTGGTGCGCGGATTGCGCGACTACTCGCCAAATCGAATATAGTCATGGGCAAACTTATCCTTACTACAAACATTTATGAAATTTGATGTCGCGATTGTCGGCAGCGGACTGGCAGGTCTTTCCGTTGCTCTCCACTTGGCTGAAACCCGTAAAGTTGCTGTCATTTCCAAACGCACGCTGCTTGATGGTGCCAGCAGCTGGGCACAAGGCGGTATTGCTGCTGTTCTGGATTCCAACGATAGCTATGACGAGCACGTCGCCGATACGCTGGTCGCTGGCGGTGGCCTGTGCGATGAAGCAGCAACCCGCTTCATCGTTGAACATGGCCGCGAAGCGATTGAATGGCTGATCGCGCAAGGCGTCCCTTTCACACCTGATCCTACTGCGGAACTCGGCTTCCATCTGACACGCGAAGGTGGCCACGGTCAGCGCCGCATTATTCACGCTGCCGATGCAACCGGCCATGCGGTACAAGTTACCCTGGAGCAAAAGGTACGCTCGCATCCGAACATCACGTTGCTGGAACATCACTACGCAATTGACGTCATCAACTCCGACAAGCTGGAACAGAAGAAACGCGGCCCACGCTGCCTCGGTTTGTATGTACAAGACGTCAAAAGCGGCAAGGTCATTACCATTTCAGCGGAGCACACAGTGCTCGCTACCGGTGGTGCAGGTAAGGTTTACCTGTACACCACCAATCCAGATACAGCGACCGGTGACGGCATTGCGATGGCATGGCGAGCAGGTTGTCGCATCGCCAATATGGAATTCATCCAGTTCCACCCAACTTGCTTGTATCACCCTTACGCGAAATCCTTCCTGATCACGGAAGCAGTACGTGGCGAAGGCGGCGTATTGAAACTCCCGGCCAGCGCGGGCAGAGATGGCGGAAAACGTTTCATGCCTGCGCATGACGAACGCGCCGAACTCGCACCACGCGACATCGTCGCTCGTGCCATCGATGCCGAGATGAAAAAACGCGGCCTTGATTACGTCGACCTCGACATCAGCGATAAGTCGCCAGAGTTCCTGAAAGAACACTTCCCGACCATCATGGCGCGCTGCCTGGAACTTGGTATCGATATGACCAAGCAACCGATTCCAGTCGTACCAGCCGCGCACTACACTTGCGGTGGCATCATCACCGATCTCTCCGGCCGCACCGATTTGCCGGGTTTGTATGCGGTAGGCGAAGCAACTTACACCGGTTTGCATGGCGCCAATCGTCTCGCCAGCAATTCGCTGTTGGAATGTTTGGTACTCGGCCGTGCAACGGCAAAATATATCGACGAACAACCGAAGCAAAAACTTGTCTCCCTGCCCGCCTGGGATGAAAGCCGCGTCACCGATGCCGATGAAGAAGTCATCATCGCCAATAACTGGGATGAGCTGCGTCGCTTCATGTGGAACTACGTCGGCATCGTGCGCACGACCAAACGTCTGGAACGCGCACAGCATCGCATCCGCCTGCTGAAAGAAGAAATCGACGAGTACTACGCCAATTTCCGCATCACGCCGGATTTGCTGGAGTTGCGTAATCTGGTGGAAGTCGCGTCGCTGATCGTCAATAGCGCCTTGTCACGTCGTGAAAGCCGCGGCTTGCATTTCAGCAGAGACTATCCAGACACCTTGCCTAAGGCTTTGCCTAGCGTATTGTCGCCAGACCGCAAGCATTGAGATTAGGAACAATCTACAAAAATGCCGTTCAGTTTGCGCTGGACGGCATTTTTTATTGGGAATGGAGTAGGTAATAAAAAAGCCGCTCAAGGCGGCTTTTTTATCAAACAAGAAATTTTATTTCGTCTCGATGATACGCAAGGAATAATCAGTCGCCCGCACATCCTTGGTCAATCCACCGATCGAAATTCGATCGACACCAGTCTCCGCAATCGCCCGCACCGAATCCCGATTTATGCCGCCCGATGCTTCCAGCAAAGCACGACCCGCGGTCAAGGTAACCGCTGCTCGCATGTCTGCCAGTGAAAAATTATCCAGCAACACCGACTGCGCACCTGCCGCCAACGCATCGTTCAGCTCAGTCAGATTCTCGACTTCGATCTGTATCGTAACGCCAGCATTCAAAGCCAATGCCGCTTTCATCGCCGCTTGCACGCCGCCAGCCGCAGCAATATGGTTTTCCTTGATCAGGATGCCGTCATACAGTGCCAGGCGCTGATTTTTACCACCACCCACACGTACGGCGTACTTCTGTGCCAAACGCAGCCCTGGCAGCGTTTTACGCGTATCTAGGATTGCGGCTTTGGTGCCGGCAGTCATCTTCACGTACTCGCGCGTCGCGGTGGCAACACCTGACAGCAATTGCAGGAAGTTCAGCGCAGTACGTTCAGCGGTCAACAGCACACGTGCCGGTGCTTCGATTGCGCACACTTCGCTATCGGCTTGCATCAAGTCGCCTTCAGCATAACGCCAGCTAATTTGTATGCGTGCATCCAAGCGTTTCATCACGCTTTCAAACCATGGCGCACCGCACAGTACGGCTTCCTCACGCACGATCACACGCGCATGAACAACTTCCTGCGCCGGCACCAGCTTGCCGGTTACATCGCCAGTACCTACGTCTTCAGCCAGCGCCGCTTGAATATTGGCCTCGAAGGCCGCAGCCAGTGGAGCATCGAATGGAGCAAAGGGATTACGCAACAAACTCATGCCGGTCCTATTCCTGAAAACAGTTGTTGTTCTTTCGCCAGATCGCTGGATGGGCGTACATTGGCTTTTTCTGCTGCAGCGAAGTCCAACATGCGATCGATACAAACAGTCGCTTTGCGGCCGATCTCCGGATCGACATGGATTTCATTTCGACCGAATTCCAATACGTCAGCCAGATTCTGCAAACCATTCATCGCCATCCATGGGCAATGCGCACAGCTCTTGCAGGTTGCGCTATTGCCAGCTGTTGGCGCATCGATGAAAATTTTGCCGGGTGCTGCCGCTTTCATTTTGTGCAGGATGCCGTTATCGGTCGCGACAATGAATTCCGGCGCATCCATCGTTTGCGCTGCGTGTATCAATTGCGAAGTCGAACCGATAGCGTCTGCCAAGGCGACTACGGATGCTGGCGATTCTGGATGCACCAATACTTTTGCCAGCGGGTGTTCTTTTTTCAGCAACTCAAGTTCAACTGCCTTGAACTCGTCGTGCACCAGACAGGAGCCTTGCCACAGCAACATGTCGGCGCCGGTTTGTTTCTGGATGTAGCCACCGAGATGCTTATCAGGTGCCCACAGGATTTTTTTACCTTGCGCGTGCAAGTGCGCCACGATTTTCAAACCAATGGATGAAGTCACCATCCAGTCGGCACGTGCTTTTACTGCTGCGCTGGTATTCGCATATACGACCACCACACGATCAGGATGTGCATCACAGAAGGCAGAAAACTCATCTGTCGGGCAACCCAGATCGAGCGAGCAAGTCGCGTCCAAGTCAGGCATCAGAATGGTTTTTTCCGGGCTCAGTATCTTGGCGGTCTCGCCCATGAATTTAACGCCAGCCACGACCAAGGTCTTGGCTGGATGATCACGACCAAAGCGCGCCATTTCCAGCGAGTCAGATACGCAGCCACCGGTTTCTTCAGCTAGGTCTTGCAGATCCGAATCGACGTAGTAATGCGCAACCAGAACGGCTTCGCGCTCTTTCAACAAACGCTTGATGCGTTCCTTCAATGCGATTTTCTCTTCCGGCGATGGCGTGGCCGGCGTCCGTGCCCATGCGTGTGCAGTGCAGCTGGTACCAGCTTGCATGGCAGGACGTTCGAATTCAACGGTTTTGATTGGCTGGATTTGCATGGCTAGTCGGGTAATTGAATGCGATGGATTATTTATTCGTGTCGCGATTACAGCAGGCTTTATCAACAGTATGTGTTGCCTGACTGAATCCCTTTAGTCGGGAATGGCGGTGTCGTCGAATTGTAGCGCTATTTTTATATGAGGGTTCTTGACTCGCATGCAATACATTCTTGCCTGCGAATGTGAAAAAGCGCGACGGGGAAGATTCCGCGCCGCGCTTTTTCCTTACCGTTCTTTAATCGATACCTTGGCTGGTCAAATATTCTTCGTACGTGCCTTGGAAGTCAACGATTTCGTTTTCTTTCACTTCAAGAACGCGCGTAGCCAACGATGAAACGAATTCACGATCATGCGAAACGAAAATCAGCGTACCGGCGTATTTTTCCAGTGCGATGTTCAGCGACTCGATCGACTCCATATCCATGTGGTTGGTCGGCTCATCCATCAGCAGGACATTGTGACGACCGAGCATCAGCTTGCCGTATGTCATGCGACCTTTTTCACCACCAGACAACACTCGGACCGATTTCTTCACATCGTCGCCACCAAATAGCAAACGACCCAGAATCGAGCGCACAGCTTGATCGTCGTCGCCTTCTTGCGTCCATTGGCCGACCCAGTCGGTCAGATTTTTGTCACTGGCGAAATCTTCAGTTGGATCTTGCGGCATGTAACCGACATTGGCGTTTTCCGCCCACTTGACTCTGCCGCTATCCGCGTCCAGACCTGCAATGTCTTTGCCACCTATGCTGCGCAACAAAGTGGTTTTACCGGCGCCGTTGGCACCAATGATCGCAACGCGTTCGCCCGCTTCAACGGTAATGCTGAAGTTTTTAAACAATTGTCTATCGAATGCTTTGGAGATGCCTTCTACCGTCACTGCCTGACGATGCAATTTCTTCTCACCGTCAAAGCGCACGAATGGATAAGCACGTGATGATGGCTTTATGTCATCAACTTTGATCTTCTCGATTTGCTTGGCACGCGATGTCGCCTGACGTGCTTTGGATTTGTTCGCCGCAAAACGACGTACAAATTCCTGCAACTCAGCGACCTTGTCTTTCGCTTTCGCGTTATTCGCCAGTTGCTGATTACGCGCTTGCGTCGAAGCAAACATGTATTCGTCGTAGTTACCTGGATAAATCTTCAAGGTGCCGTAATCCATATCGGCCACGTGCGTACACACTTGATTCAAGAAGTGACGATCATGGGAAATGATGATCATGGTGGAATTACGCTCGTTAAGCACATCTTCCAGCCAGCGAATCGTGTTGATATCCAGATTATTGGTCGGTTCGTCGAGCAGCAGAATATCTGGATTCGAGAACAAGGCTTGCGCCAGCAATACGCGCAGCTTCCAGCCCGGCGATACATTGCTCATCGGACCTTGGTGCAAATCGATTGCAACGCCCGCGCCCAGCAGCAATTCGCCCGCACGCGATTCTGCCGTGTAGCCATCATACTCAGCAAACTTCGCTTCGAGATCGGCAGCCTTCATGTAGTCGTCGTCGGTTGCGTCAGGGTTCGCGTAAATTGCATCGCGCTCAGCCATCGCTGCCCACATTTCTGTGTGGCC
Source organism: Pseudomonadota bacterium (assembly GCA_040390795.1). Taxonomy (GTDB): domain Bacteria; phylum Pseudomonadota; class Gammaproteobacteria; order Burkholderiales; family Burkholderiaceae_D; genus Oxalicibacterium. Next base: position 40,335 of record JAZJXV010000026.1, read on the forward strand.
CATCATCACGACATCCAACACGCGCATTTCTTCAAACGCGAATTGATCCTGGCGCAATTTACCTAAACGCTCGTTTGGATCGAGCATGACCGTACCGGCGGACGAGTCGAGATCGCCACCGAGGATTTTCATGAATGTGGATTTGCCGCAACCGTTGGCACCAATCAGGCCGTAGCGGTTGCCGTCGCCAAACTTGACGGAAATGTTTTCAAACAGCGGCTTGGGGCCGAACTGCATCGTGATATTAGCTGTGGATAACACTGATAAAGCCTTTGCGGATATGAATTCGAATAACCTTCTATTCTATCATCTCAGAGGGATGATCTGCTTTGAACGCGGGATATGACGAGGTGAACCGCATTACTGGCCATGCTAATCGGCAGTCGTTTATTATTTTTTAGTTAATAAAACAACGATGACGACAGGCAATTACTGCCTTGCTTCATCTCGCCATGTTCGGATAGCCCTGCATCGTCAAGGTAAAAGAATCTGCTTGCGAACGCAGCGTGGCCTGCGCACCAACCACCAACGTGGCCTTGTCACGACCATGTCCAAATGGTAAGCCGGTCAACACAGGTACTGATAAATTCGCACGCAAATACGCCACCATCTGCGCAAAGTCATAACCGTTGTCGTAGTCGGTCAAACGATAAGCGGAAAAATCGCCCAGCAATATCGCTTTTTGATGATCGAGCACGCCTGCATGCAATAACTGCAGCATCATCCGTTCAACACGGTATGGATGCTCATTCACATCCTCGACAAACAGTATGCCGCCCTGCACTTTCGGTAAGTAAGGCGAACCTACCAGATGCGTCAGCATCGCCAGATTGCCGCCCCACAATGTGCCATTTACATCTAATGTCGGATTGTCTTCAGTTTGTGCTGTCAGCGCATGTTCTTTCTGCGTAATGCACTGCCAGAAATTACTCAGCGTGTATGCGCTCAATTCATCGCGCACAAAATCATCACACAGCATAGGGCCGGAAAAACTGATCGCGCCTGTTTGTGCTAACAAGCCCATTTGCAAAGCAGTGAAGTCGCTGTGCCCGACAAACATTTTTCCACTCGCAGCCAGCATCTTGAAATCCAGCGACGGCAATAATCGCGTCAAGCCATAGCCGCCACGCAATGCCAGCACGATGTCCACGTCAGGGGCTTGTGCTGCTGCATATAACTGCGCAACTCGCTCATCGTCAGTTGCGCCAAAGCGCTGGAATTTTCTGGAGGAATCAGTGAAATTTCGCACCTGACATCCTTGCGCCTGCAACGTAGCAATTCCGCGCTCGACCGCATCGGGATTCACCGCATAACCACTGGGAGAAACAAGCGCAACAACGGGTTGCCTACCGCCATTAGCTGTTGTGAGCTTGCGTATGGATAGATTCAATTCAGCGTTCATTTTTTATTCGGTTGGTCCATACAGTTTGCCCGCAGCGTGGCAATGATCGCCTATCAATTGCGACAAATGATCGTTCAAACCATCCGGCAAATCATGGCCCATGCCATCGATTTCCTGCATGACTGCATTCGGTATCAACTCAGCCGTTTCACGACCACAAGCGACCGGCAGCAATGGATCATCAGCGCCGTGTATCACCAGCGTTGGAACACGCACGGTTTTCAACAACTCGACACGATCACCCGATGCACCTATTGCCAGCAATTGACGCGAAGTGGCAACCGGCGCGAGGCTGCGCTGCACGCTTTGCGCAATACGTTCTTGCAGAACCTCATGCGCGACTGGATAGCCTGGACTACCGATCACTTCCATCGTATTGACAAAGTGTTCTATGACAGCCTTTTGATCGCTAGGATCGGGCGGTTTGGCAAACAAAACCTTGCGCGCTGCTTTGGTCGGACCGGGTAAACCGCGTCGACCGCTGGTGGACATAATGGAAGTCAGACTCAGCGTGCGTTCCGGATAATTGGCTGCGACTATCTGCGCGATCATGCCGCCCATGGACGCGCCGACTATATGCGCTTTTTTGATATCCAAGGCATCCAGCACACCAACTGCATCAGACGCCATATCGTCCAAGGTATAACCGGCAGAAATCGGGATACGAAACGCGAGCTTGATTAAAGCAAGCACCGTATTCGGCTTACCTAGATGATGCAATTTGCTCGACAGTCCACTGTCGCGATTGTCGAAGCGTATGACATAGAATCCTTGTCGCACCAAGCCATCACAAAAAGCGTCCGGCCATGAAATGAGTTGCATCCCCAAGCCCATGATCAGCAAGATAGCCTGATCATCCGGATTGCCTTGGGTTTCATACGCAATGTCTACGTTATTTACATGAATAGTCGGCAAGGAAAAACTTTCTAAAAACCACCGGCACGAGGTGCACGTTGTGGATCACGATAAATGAATTTTTTAACGCCTTGATGACCATTACGATCGAAGCGTTGCCACTGACCATCCGACTGCGCCAATCTATCCGCAATGGCATATAGCACCGTCGGGTTGGCGACCATGCCGGTATGACTGCCATGCACCTCAATATTTTCAGAGTGATCGGTTTCTTGCTCAATGCAACACTGCCACGACACAATACCATCGGTGCGACTGAAAATCGAGGTGGTTGGCACTGGCGGCGTTTTCTTGAGCTCTGAAATTTGTACCTCATCGACGGCCGGCTTGCCACTGACCATCTGATACAAACGCCAGGCATTAGTCGCCGTCGGATGCCCGGTAAATGGTGAACCTAAAGTGATCACGCAACGTACGTTATTCGGCGCAGCCTTCGCGATTTCACGTGCATAAATACCGCCGAGACTCCAACCTATCAGACTAACTTTCTGCCCATGCTTTTCGCTTAGTTCCTTGACGCGTGCCACGCACTCTTCCAACAAACCATCGCGCGGCCCGAGGTTCACACCTTGCTCCCATGCATACGCCGCATAGCCGCAGTTTTTAAGAAATTTACGCAGAAAGAGCGTCAGAAAGTCGCCCGCCATCAAACCAGGCAACACCATCACAGGATGAGCATCGCCAGTTGGCACATCCTTCAACAAGGGCGCCGCCAGCAAAGCCGCACCCAACTCCCACGGTGCACGTCCTTCCAAGGCAAATAACAGCATGCTAGGTGGCTTCAGCACGCCTGTTTCATTAGAAGTATCAGTGGAACGGTGTGTAGCCATCATGATTTCCCCAGATCAAGGCAAGTCTTGATTGGAGTACACATACGGCGCGTGGTTCAACGTTTAAGGTTGCACGCAAACAGAGAGAGGTAAAAGGAGAAGAGATACTACGACTCAGAGCGAGTCAGGAGCCACAGATCTCGCCGCTAATTGCGCAGCTTTACGACGCTCGGCAAAAAACTCTTTCAACAGCGCGCCGCATTCATCGGCCATCACGCCGCCGGTCAATTGCGTATGGTGATTAAGTTGATTTTGCTCGAACAGATTAACAACGGAACCGCAAGCGCCGGTTTTAGGATCGGATGCGCCGAATACTACCCGTGACAAGCGTGCATGTATCATCGCGCCGGAACACATTGCGCATGGCTCCAAGGTCACGAACATTTCGCAACCAGGTAAACGGTAATTGCCAAGTATGGTTGCTGCCGCGCGCAAGGCCATGATTTCTGCGTGTGCAGTAGGGTCGTGCGTGCCTATTGGCTGATTGAAACCGGTAGCGATGACCTGGCCGTCTTTAACGACGATAGCGCCAACCGGCACTTCACCCAGCGCCCAAGCGTTGTGCGCCTGATCCAACGCCTGTCGCATGAAGATCGCATCTTGCATCGCAGTCGATCAGCCTTCTGCTGTAATTTCAGCCCAGCAATTCGGTGTTTCGTGCAGCACCAGTTTTTGCAAGCGTAAGCCTGTACCGTAATGATCCTGATACGCGGCATTCAGAATATTGAATGCGGTCTGCGCCAGATTTTCCACCGTAGGAATACGATCGATGATCACGGTTTTATGACCAGGAATGCTTTCAAGGAATTCACGTACTTTGGCATCCTTCTCATAGACGAGAAAAGCATGATCCCAGACATCGACCAGATGCTGCTTTGCCAGTGACTTGATATCGGAAAAATCCATGATCATGCCGTTATCGGAGCTGCCCTCTACTTCGATCACGGCACCGACCAAGGTAATTTCCAGCGTATAGCGATGGCCGTGCAAATTACGGCACTGGCTTTTGTGATCGGGAATGCGGTGGCCAGCATCGAATTCCAGCTTGCGGGTAATAGTCAACATAGAGGTTACGGTATCTGTAAAAGTTTATGGGTCTGCAAGCTCAGCTTCCATTTCGGATTGCGTTTGCAGACGTCTATCGCAAGCTTGGTATTTTGTTCTGCCAAAAGGCCATCCATAGGCTGCACGAAGAAATGCTCGAATTCCAGTGCTTCGTAAGCCGCCAGCGACTGATCGTTTTGCGGAATCACGACTTTCAACTCACTACCTTTGCGCACGACCAGTTGCGAACCCATCTTGGGACTAACGCAAATCCAGTCAACGCCATCTGGTACCGGCAAGGTGCCATTGGTTTCTATCGCGATCTCGAAGCCGACTACATGCATCGCATCTATCAGTTCTTTATCCAGTTGCAGCAAAGGCTCACCACCGGTAAAGACCACGTATTTGCTGGCCGCGTAAGACTCAGGCCACAAGGCATTGATCGTGTTCGCCAGAGCCACTCCATCAACAAACTTGCCGCCGCCTACACCATCAGTTCCGACAAAATCGGTATCGCAAAACTGGCACACCGCCGTTGCGCGATCGCTCTCGCGCCCCGTCCACAGATTACAGCCGGAAAAACGGCAAAACACCGCAGGACGCCCGGCTTGCGCGCCCTCGCCCTGAAGTGTGTAGAAAATCTCTTTTACGCTGTAAGTCAAAATGTGTGCAGAATAACTAAATAATTGCGAGGAATGAATGTCTTACCGCAATGACAATCGATTGCGTGTTTATCCATGCAACCGGCCTGAAAAGCAGCGCATCTGGCTGCGAATCGCGGTTTTAAGGCATGGTCGAAGGCCGTCATTATAGACTAGCCCACGTATTACCGTGCTGCAGAGGAACAAAGGCTCAATGATCGGTCGGACGCGACAAAGCACCCTCAATCAAGTCCAGCTCACGTAACAAGCGTTGATGCACGGAGTCATCCAGTTTGTTGTTCAACCACATTTGAAACAGTTCATCGCGTTCAGCCCGGATCGCTTCCAGCTTCAGGCTGCGCTCGGCATCTGCCTGTAGGTGTATCCGTGTCGCTTCGTCACCTTCATTGCCATAATCCAGTCGGCGCTGGTACAACTCGGTAACGCGCGCAGCCGCTTCAGCGTAGGCATCGTTGGCACTCATGCTCTTCATCAATTGCTCGATACGACGAATCGCGGCTTCAGCTGCAGCCGCACGCGCCTGCCATTCTCCCGCACCCATGATCGGTTCCGGCGAAAACTCCAGATCCCTAGTCAAGATGGGTAAAGCGATACTCGCGCTAAGCAAGGACAGCAAAATCACTCCCTTCGCCAGGAAAATCATTAAATCTCTGGCCGGAAACTCCGCGCCATTCGGCAGCAAAAACGGCAAGGTCAAAATACCCGCCAAGGTAATCGCACCGCGCACGCCGGCAAATGCACCGACCAACAGTAGGAAAAAAGATGGCTTGACGATTTCGTCCCCATTCTGCTTGGCGCGGAACAAGGTGAATTTAAACGAACTCCACACCCACAAGAACCGCAGAACAGCCAAAACCGTCGTAATCGCCAGCACATAAAACGCCAGCCACCACGCCGTACTCAAACCCATCTCCAGCGCGATGCCGGGCAAGCCATCGACAGTCGCCCGCAATTGCGCTCCGAGGATGACGAAGATCACACCATTCAAGGCCATCTGTATCGTGTCCCACACGGCGCGCCGCTGCATACGCGTTGCAGCCAAACGGCGTCCAACCAGATCCGCATAATGCATGGTGATGCCGGCAGCCGCCGCGGCGAGAATGCCGGAACCGCCTATATGCTCTGCACCCAGATACGCCGCAAAAGGTATCAACAGGCTGATCAGGATTTGCGTTCCCGGATCTTCACCGGCTGCGGCAACCAACCAACGATTCAAGATGCCGATCAACCATGCAACCCCAATACCTATCAGCAAACCACCGCCTGCCGTTTGCAAGAATTCCAGCGAAGCATCGAACAAGGAAAAACTGCCGGTAATCACCGCCGCCACCGCGAAGCGAAAACACACCAAACCGGAAGCATCGTTCAACAATGCCTCACCTTCCAGGATATGCATCATCCGTGACGGAATCGGGCTATGCGACGCAATTGCGGATACCGCAACCGGATCAGTCGGGGAAAGTATCGCCGCCAGCGCAAAAGCCGCCGCCAATGGAATCGCCGGGATCATCCAGTGGATGAAATAACCCATACCGACCACAGTGAACAGCACCAAGCCGATAGCCAGCGTGACGATAGGACGCGCATCACGGAAGAAAGCGCTTTTGGGTATGCGCCAGCCATCCAGAAACAGCAAAGGCGGAATAAAGAAAAGAAAGAAGAACTCAGGATCCAGCGGCACACTCATCCCGAAACCATAGGAAAGCACAGCGCCGGTACCGATTTGAATCAAAGGTAAAGGGATGTTGAGCGGCAGCAAACGCGCGATAAAGGCGCTAGCCACGACAGCAAGAAGTAATACGAGAATGATGGTAACGGTGTGCATCTAAGCCTGAGTTTCAAATGGTGCCTAAGCACACGAATGACTTACGTAATGCAGATGGGGAAACCAGAGTTTCCGCGCAAGCTGCCAAGCATCGATTTTACGCTGAAGCGGCAAGGTGAACATGGATCAGAAAAATACAAAGGCAGTGCCTACACTGGTTTTCTCTGAGACTATCCATGTTCACTCTCCTTACATAGTTACCATCAAGGCTTACTCATCCCCTCCTTGCGGATGGCCTCATCTTCCATCAGTTCGTACCACATCGCATTCAGTACGGCAAAAGCAGCTGCGAGAGGCAAGCCGAGTATCCAGGCGAAATACCACATGATTTGTCCTTGTCTTTAACTAGCTACCGTCAGATGACGGCAGCGTGAGGTTGGCGTTTCTTCACAATTAATAGGCGTGTTTGGTTTCATCACGTATCTCTTTTTCATCAACCTTGCCCCACAGCACGTGATACACCCAAGTGGTGTACGCCACGATGATAGGAATGAAGATAGCCGTCACGACCAACATGATGAACAGCGTCAAATGACTGGATGACGAATCCCACACCGTCAAACTGGCATGCGGATCGATGGACGAAGGCAGGATGAAAGGAAACATCGATGCGCCGACGCTCAAAATAATGCCGCTCACGCTCAATGCACTGCACAGCAGCGCAAAGATTTCACGACGTAAGCGCAAGCCCAGCAACGCACCCACTGCACCCACAAAACCCAGAACCGGCGCTGCCATCGTCCACGCATGCTGCTGATAATTGACGAACCATGCACCAGGATGCTCCGCAACGGTTTTTAGCAAAGGATTCGATGGACCTAGCGGATCAACAACACTGCTGATGCGATAGCCATCGATATATTTCCAGAGCAATAAACCAGCTACCGCATACAGTACGATCGTAGCCACAGCCGCCACGCTGCCGAAATTACGCGCCCGGCCAGCAATCGCACCGTCTGTTTTCAACTGCAGCCACGCTGCGCCGTGCATAATCAGCATGGCTACCGATACCAATCCACACAAGATGGCAAATGGATTAAGCAGGCCAAAGAAGCTGCCATCGTAAAAAATATGCATGCTGGAATCGAGCCGGAACGGCACACCTTGCAACACATTACCCAGAGCCACACCGCAGATCAGCGCCGGTACAAACCCGCTGAAAAACAAGACCCAATCCCATCTTGCACGCCAGCGTGGATCTTCACGTTTGCTGCGGAATTTGAATGCCACTGGTCGTAAAATCAAAGCGACCAAGATCACAAACATGGCGAGATAAAATCCGGAGAAAGACACCGCATACAACTGCGGCCAGGCAGCGAAAATAGCTCCGCCGCCCAGAATCAGCCAAACCTGATTACCTTCCCACACTGGGCCAACACTGTTGATGACGACACGACGCTCAATATCGGTGCGACCAACAAAAGGCAGCAAGATTCCAGTTCCCAGATCAAAGCCATCTGTCACGGCAAAACCGACCAGCAGTACACCTATCAATGCCCACCAGATCAGGCGCAGAGTGTCATAGTCTATGAGAGTATGCAGAATCATAATTGCTCCGGCTTAGCGAGAGGGACTGCACTAGCGGCAGCGGAATTGACGTTCACACCCGTTGTAGGTGAATGCTCTGAAGTCGGCCCTTGTTTGATCGTTTTGAAAATCAGCTTTATCTCGATTACAAACAGCACGGTGTAAATCAATACAAAACCGGCCAACGTAAGCAACAGGGTTTTGATACCCAGATTCGACACCGCCACCGCAGTCGGCAAGACGCCTTCAATCACCCACGGTTGTCGACCGAATTCGGCCACCAGCCAACCCGCCTCAACCGCAATCCACGGCAATGGAATCGCGCACACCGCCAGCTTCAACAACCAGCGATGACGATCCAGTTCACGACGTGCAGACAGTACGAAGAAAGTCGCCGTCAGCAGAATCATGAAGAGACCGATCCCGACCATGATGCGGAACAGCCAGAACAATGGAGCAACCTGCGGTACCGTATCCAATGCGGCCTTGCTGATCTGTTCAGGCATCGCTAGTCGCGGATCGTCTACATAGCGTTTAAGCAACAGCGCATAACCAAGGTCATGACCGTTATCTTCAAACTCCGTGCGCATCGCCTGTGTGATGTTGGCCGAGCTACCTGCTGCACGTATTTTCTGCAAGGCATCGTAGGCGCGTATGCCATTGGCAATACGCAACTCCGCGTGCTGTACCAATTCATTGATTCCTGGAATAACAGTGTCGAGCGAACGCGTACCGATCAGACCCATTACCCATGGGATATGAATCGCATAATGCGTTTCGCGCGCAGCCTGATCAGGAAAACCGATCAAGGTAAAGCTGGCAGGTGCAGGTTCGGTTTCCCACATGGCCTCAATCGCGGCCAGTTTCATTTTTTGATGCTCGGTGGATAGATAACCGCTTTCATCGCCAAGTACGACTACCGACAGCGCAGCAGCCAAACCGAATGATGCCGCTACCGTCATCGAACGTTTAGCCAGTTCCAGATGGCGACCTTTGAGCACGTACCATGCGGATACACCTAATACAAATATCGCCGCTGTTACGTATCCGGCAGAAACCGTGTGCACAAACTTGGCCTGCGCTACCGGATTAGTCAGCACCGAGAAAAAATCGCTGACTTCCATACGCATTGTTTCCGGATTGAAAACCGCGCCAACTGGATTCTGCATCCAGCCATTGGCGATCAAGATCCACAGTGCGGAGAGATTCGAGCCTATAGCCACCGCCCAGGTTGCGACCAAATGACCGACCTTGGAGAGCTTGTCCCAACCGAAGAAAAACAGACCAACGAAAGTAGCTTCCATGAAGAAAGCCATCAGGCCTTCAATCGCCAGCGGTGCGCCGAAAATATCGCCCACGTAGTGACTGTAGTAGCTCCAATTCATACCGAACTGGAATTCCATGACGATGCCGGTCGCCACGCCCATCGCGAAGTTGATACCGAATAAAGTGCCCCAGAATTTGGTCATATCGCGCCAGATGACGCGACCGGTCATGACATAGACCGTTTCCATAATGGCGAGGATGATAGATAGGCCGAGAGTCAGCGGCACGAACAGAAAGTGATACAACGCTGTCGTGGCAAACTGTAGCCGTGATAAAGAAACAATATCGAGTTCCATGTAGCTCCCTTTTGTGCTTAAATTCTTCGTCGTGCTTGGTTCTTGAAGCCAATATCAATCCGGCCGCAAGCTGTTCAACACACTCTCAAAATCTGCATCGCTACGCTTCACATCAGCAACAATACGCCCATGTTGCAAACAAACCAAGCGGTCTGCCAACTCTGCCTCACGTCGCACATGTGTTGCCAACAGGAAAGCACGTCCCGTAGCTTGCATCTTCAATCTTTGTAAAACGTCCCGCGCCGTCGCTGGATCCAACCCTTCCGTCGGCTCATCCATGAGCCAAAGCGGCACTTGTCGCAATAACAAGCGCGCCAGTGCCAAACGACGCAGCTGTCCGCCAGACAAGCCCAAACCGCCTTCGCCCAAACGCGTATCCAGCCCTTTTGACAAATCTGCAACATCGTCGGCCAAGCCAGCTGTCTGCAAAACATCCCAAAGCCGCGCATCGTCGGCATCCGGATCGGCCAAGCGCAAGTTATCGCGCAAGCTGTCCTGAAACAGTTCCGTACGCTGCGTCAGCAGACTATGCGGTGCGACTTGTACAGTGCCGGAACGCGCGCTCAGTTCGCCTGCAACAACTGCCATCAATGTGGATTTCCCCGCCCCGCTCGCACCGATCAAAGCGACGCGCTCCTTGACGCTTAGCGTGAGTGATATGTCGTGGAGAACAGCAAGGCCAGGTGCATCGCTACCTGCGGGATGCGCGCTGATGTTGATCAGATTAACGACGTATTCACTGGATAGAATTTGGGCAGGAATGACGTTGGCTTCCGCTTCTTGCATGCGCGGAGCAAGGCGACGTGCCGCCAACACCGTACGTCCCAATTCCAAGGCACCACGTCGCAAGGCAGAAAATGGTTCCGTTGCGGTCAGTACCAACAACAAGGCGAGCGCAGCGATAGGTGTACCTATTGCGCCGGTTCCTACCAATGCAGCAACGGCAAGCAAGGTGCCCGTCAACGTCAATGTGCCGACCACGCCATACGCGATGCCCGCCTGCGCTTCCAAACGGTTCAAGGCATCATCTGCACGCGCCAGATGACGATCAGCACTTGCCAAGGCAGCACGCTGTGCATCAAGACGACCAGTCATGATTAACTCCGTCTGTCCCGCAACCAGATCAATACTGCGGGCGCGTAAAGCCTCCATCGCATAACTGCGGCGACGTGCGGCGGGACGAGCTCGATGCGCCACGATCAATGTAATTCCCAAGCCAGTCACAATCAGCCACAGCGCAATGACGGCGCCCAGCCATATCTGCACAAAACCCAGTGCCACACCGATGGCCAGCGCCGCGGCCAGTGCTGCACCAACGGGCACAAGTATGCGTAAATACAGCGAATCCAGCGCATCGATATCGCCCGTCAGTCGGAACAACAATTGCGCCGGTCGCGACAGCAAACGTCGTGCAGCTTCCGGCTGTGCCCAACCACGGAACAGACGCACACGCAAGGCAGCCAACACCGCCAGTGTGGCATCGTGCGTCACCAATCTTTCGCCGTAACGCGAGGCAGTACGTCCCAGGGCCAATAAGCGTATGCCTGCCGAAGGCATGAACACATCGAAGGTAAACGCCATGCTTGTATTCAATCCGGCAATCGCCGTCGCCGTAATGAACCAACCTGACAAACCGAGCAATGTCATCCCAGACAACACTGTCACGGCAGCCAGCAACGCGCCCAGCAACAATTTATTCCGGCACTCGGCCGCGAACAAACTCAACACAGGATGGAGGTCGCGCCATAGTCTCATTCAGACTCCTGTGCATCCAACACGATCACGCGATCCATGCGCGCTGCCAGAATTGGATCGTGCGTCGCGACGATCATAGTCTTACCCTGCGCCAGCTGCAGCAAGGCATCCATCACCTGTTGTGCCGTGGTGCTATCAAGATGCGCAGTCGGCTCATCGACCAACAGCAAGTCAGCATGCTTATCGACTGCTGCGCGTGCCAGTGCCAGACGTACTGCCTCGCCACCCGACAAACCGCCACCACCTTCACTCAAACCAACGCCAGGGTGTGCTTGCGATACTGCATCCAGTGATGCAAAGCGCAATGCTTCAGCCACATCAGTGGCATCAACATCTGCACGTCCCAAGGCCACATTCGCACGGACCGAGCCGGAGAAAATATGCGGCTTCTGACCTATCCACGCCATACGTGTACGCAATTCGGCTACCGTATCCGCAGACAGCTTTACGCCATCGATCGTGATCTCGCCAGCCTGTGCAGACACCATGCCGGCGATCAAGGACAGCAGCGTCGATTTACCACCTCCACTAGGTGCGACGATGGCGATACGCTCACCTGCGGCGACATGTAAATCGTATTCGTCAAATACAGTAGCGCTTGCATCTGAATATGAAAAATACAGTCTTTGCACATCGATCGATGGCGCAACGCGTTCGATTGTTTGAACTGTTTTCTTTAGCGCTTGCTCCGCATCCGGCAACAGCAACCCTTGCGCCGTCAAACGATCTATCGCATCCAGCGCAGCATCACCTGCTGCTCTGTCGTGCCAGACACTGGATAACTCGCGCAAAGGCTCAAAGAAAGCCGGCGCCAACAACAGGATGAAAAACCCCTGCCCCAAAGTCAGACGCGTGCCCCATGTTCCGAACTCAATTTGTCCCAGCAAATGAAAACCGATATAAACCGCCATCATCGCCACACCCAAGGCAGCGAACAATTCAAGAACTGCTGAAGACAAGAACGCGATGCGCAACACATTCATCGTGCGGTGTCGCAGCGACTGTGCCGATTCCTGCAAACGCTGTGCCGTCATCTCTACCGCACCCAATGTGCGTAGCGTCGCCAAGCCGCGCAGACGATCCAGCAGGAAACCATTCATGCCGCCCATTTCCACCATCTGCGCTTCGCTCGCTGCTTTCGCACGCCAGCCAACCAGTGCCATGAAGATAGGAATCAGCGGAGCCGCCACCAGCAGAATGAATGCAGCAATCCAGGAAAGCGGAAAAACGACGACAAGTATCGCCAACGGAACAATGCTGGAGCGCAGGCGCGCAGGACGATAACGTGTGAGATAAGGGACGACTGCTTCCGCCTGTTCGGCGATGACACTCGCGGCCAAACCAGATGCAGGTCGTTGCGCGTCCAGAGGAGAACGCACCGCCAGCGACAATGCCACGTGTTCACGTAATTGTGACAACTCAGCACGCGCCGTTTTAAAAACACGACGCATACCCCATGCATCGCACAGCGCACGCAGCACACCAAGTATGAAAATCAGGGAAGCAGGGAGATATATAGAGGCAAGTCCATCACCATCGGCCAGACGCTGTAGTGAATAAGCAAGCAGCGCTGCCTGCGGCAACCACAGCAATGATGCAAACGCTTGCAGCAAACTCCCGACATCAATCCCTTTACCGGATCGCAATCGAAGGAAAGCGGCTGGAGTAGTTCGCATAGTGCCTTGCATTTTTGCGCAGTGCCACGTCATTGCGTGACAGCACGTGCTTCATTGCATCGGATCCGATGAGATTGATGACAGCATACGCCTCGGCGAACGTTGTAGACAGTATCAGATAGATCTGTAATTAGCCGTAGCAGATTTTCAGTCAGTGAATAAGCGTTGCTTGGTCGCGCGAAAAATGGATCAAAAACTGGTATTGCTGGTGTACACATCATGCCGAGCATTATCCGGCATCGAATATTTGACTTCTTGCGCTATATCAAATTTATGCTCGATTTATCTGATCGCCTGCATAACAGCTAGCTGGAGAGAGGCAAGTCTGCAAGCATATCGACATGCTCAACGAGGAAATCTATAAACACCCTCGCCCGCGTACTTTGATTACGTCGGTTCGGGTAATAGACAAACAAGTCTGCAGACGGCAAGACAAAATCGGGCAAGACAATTTTCAGCCGCCCGCTCTTCACATACTTCGCCAAATCCCATTCGGATCGAATCAGGATGCCGTGTGCATCCAGTGCCCAACCCAGAACGATATCGCCGTCATTGCTGGACAATGCACTCTGCACCTTGACGACTTCGCTATTCCCCTTATGCGTGAAACGCCAGATACCGGCTGCCTCATCATTCTGGCGATGCGTGATGCAACGATGCTTGCTTAAATCAGCAAGCGTCTTCGGTGTGCCATGACGTTCCAGATAAATCGGCGACGCGCATAAAAAGCGACGATTGGACATGATCTTGCGCGCATTGAGCCGCGTATCCGGCAAGTCGCCAAAGCGTATCGCCAAGTCAAAGCCACTCTCCACCAAATCAATCGGTTTATCAGTCACTTCAAACTGCACTTCCACATGTGGATACAGTTTGGCGAATTCAGAAACCAACGGTGCAATGGCTGTACGACCAAAGCCCAAAGTCGCATTGACGCGCAACAGTCCACGTGGTGTGGAACCGCCCGACGACACCGCGTCTTCCATTTCCTTTACTTCTGCCAGAATTCTGGTCGCGTAACCCAGATAGGTTTCGCCTTCACTGGTGAGGCTGATGCTGCGGGTCGTCCGGTTGATGAGCCTGACGCCGAGCCGTGCTTCCAGTTGCGCCAGTCGCTTGGTTGCCGCCGGCGGCGTGATATCGAGCGCGCGTGCAGCCGCCGAGAGATTGCCGTGGCGGGCAATCAGCACAAAGAATTCAAGTTCGGATGAGATGTCAGTTTTCACTGGGGGTGAATAGTTATATGACTTGCGGTGAATTATAAGTACGCGTTCTGCGAATAAGCTAGCGCTTTCCATATTCCACATCGACCAGACGCGATGTTTTCAGGAGACCCACATGAGAATAGTTGAAATCCGCGAAAAGACTTTACCGATTAGCTCCCCGATACGCAATGCATACATCGACTTCAGCAAGATGACGCTGAGTCTGGTGGCGGTCATTACCGACGTCATCCGTGACGGCAAACCAGTCGTAGGCTACGGTTTCAACTCGAATGGTCGTTACGGTCAAGGCATGCTGATGCGCGAACGCTTCATCCCGCGCTTGATGGAAGCCGACCCAGCGTCGCTGGTCAACGATGCCGGTGACAACCTCGATCCGCACAAAATCTGGAACACGATGTTCACCAACGAGAAACCAGGCGGCCACGGCGAACGTTCCGTCGCTATTGGCACCATCGATATGGCGGTGTGGGATGCGGTCGCCAAAATTGAAGGCAAGCCACTCTTCCAGTTGCTGGCTGATCGTTACGGCAATGGTCAACCCGATCGCAATATTTTTGTCTATGCGGCTGGCGGCTACTACTACCCGGGACAAGATCACGGCAAGCTCAAGGATGAGATGCGCAGCTACATCGACCGCGGCTATACCGTCGTGAAGAAGAAAATCGGTGGCGCCTCGCTGGACGAAGATTTGCGTCGTATCGATTCCATTCTCAGCGTGCTCGGCGATGGCCAAAAACTCGCGGTCGATGCGAATGGTCGCTTTGATCTGGATACCGCAATCCAATATGCGAAGGCTTTATCGCAATACGATCTGTTCTGGTATGAAGAAGCTGGCGATCCTTTGGATTTTGAATTGCAAGCGACCTTGCGTAATTACTACGACAAGCCGATGGCGACTGGAGAGAACCTGTTCTCCATGCAAGATGCACGCAATCTGATTCGCTACGGTGGCATGCGTGCGGATCGCGACTGGCTGCAGTTCGATTGCGCGCTGAGCTACGGTTTGGTGGAATATCTACGCACGCTGGATATGCTGCATGAGCACGGCTGGTCACGCAAACGCTGCATCCCGCACGGTGGCCATCAAATGTCACTGAATATTGCAGCCGGTCTGGGTCTTGGCGGCAACGAGTCGTATCCTGATTTGTTCCAGCCTTACGGCGGCTTCCCTGATGGTGCCAAGGTCGATAACGGTTACATCACCTTGCCGGACTTGCCCGGCATCGGTTTTGAAGGCAAAGCCGATCTGTATAGCGAAATGCAAAAGCTCTCTGCTTAAATATCAGCGCAAAACAAAACGCCGACATTAATCATGTCGGCGTTTTTTCAATCAGGCTGGTGACCATCCTCACAGAATCAAGCCAATCCGCCGTTCGCCCGCAGCACTTGTCCATTAATCCAGCCGCCATCCTTGCCAACCAGGAATGAAATTGTCGCAGCAATATCATCAGGCTGACCGAGACGTTGCAGCGGCGGCATATTGGCGAACTGCTGTATCTGCGCTTCGGTTTTGCCATTGAAGAATAATTCCGTTGCAACCGGTCCTGGTGCGACAGCATTCACCGTGATATTGCGACCGCGCATCTCCTTCGCAAATATCGGCGTCAACACTTCCACTGCAGCCTTGCTCCCGCTGTAGACCGCATAGTTAGGCAAGTTCATTGCGACCGTCGTACTGGAAAAATTCACCACACGACCGCCATCATTCAAACGCGTCGCCGCTTCGCGCAAAGTGTTGAAGGTGCCACGTACATTGATGCTGAAAGTTTGCTCAAACATTTCATCGCTACTCTCTGCCAACGGTGCCGTTTTCAGGATGCCGGCGTTGTTGATCAGTACATCAACCTTGCCCAGCTTTTGTTCAGTTTCATCAAACAGGCGACGCACATCTGCCGCTTTGGACACATCGGCCTGGACGGCGATGGCTTGATGTTGGTCTGTCGCCAGTTTGGCGACCAGCGCATCAGCCTCTGTTGCGCTATTGGCGTAGTTGATAACGACGGCAAAGCCGTCATGCGCCAGACGCTCTGCGATTGCCGCACCTATGCCACGTGATGCACCGGTAATGATGGCTACTTTTTTAGCTTGGTTAGTCATGATGCTGTTCCTCAAAATATTGGTATGGACGGATTGTGCGACAAACCACAAAAAAGATAATCAGGCTAAAATCGACTTCATTATTCGAAATTCGATAACAATCAAAGGCCAGCTCATGGATCGATTTCAGGAAATGCAGATTTTTGTGCGCATCATGGAACGTCGCAGCTTCACCAAAGCGGCAGATGATCTGCAACTGCCACGCGCCACTGTCACCAATGCGATGAGCCGACTGGAAGAACGCCTGGGCGCGCGTTTGCTCAATCGCACAACGCGGCAAGTGACACCAACGTTGGATGGCGATGCTTATTATTCGCGCTGCGTGCGCCTACTGGCTGATATGGAAGAAGCAGATGGTGCTTTCCATAATGCCGCCCCCAAGGGATTGTTGCGCGTCAGCTTGCAAGGCACTCTGGCCGCACACTTCGTCGTTCCTGCCCTGCCGGATTTCCTCGCACGTTATCCAGATATCGAATTGCACATCGATGTGAGTGATCTGCTGGTCGATCTGGTGCGCGACGGTATAGATTGCGTATTGCGTGGCGGCAATCTACAAAGCTCCTCCTTGATCGGCCGTAGAGTTGCGCTGCTTGAACAAGTCACCTGCGCCAGCGCTACTTATC
Organism: Pseudomonadota bacterium; assembly: GCA_040390795.1. Classification (GTDB taxonomy): domain Bacteria; phylum Pseudomonadota; class Gammaproteobacteria; order Burkholderiales; family Burkholderiaceae_D; genus Oxalicibacterium. The sequence continues at coordinate 57,536 of JAZJXV010000026.1, forward strand.
TGGCCAAGCACAAACCCATACGCAACATCGCCGATCTCGCCACGCATAAAGCCGTTAATTACATATCCAGCTCTACCGGCAAACCTTATCCATTTGAATTTAACGTGAACGGTAAAGCAGAGCTAATCGACATTCCCAGCGCTGTATCTGTGACTGGTGCAGAAATTTATACCGAATGCGCGATCGCCGGATTGGGATTGATACAAGTACCGCGCTATCACATCATTCCTCAACTGGAATCCGGCATCTTGATATCTGTATTGCCAAAATTCCCACCGCCATCAATGCCGATCAACGTCTTGTATCCACATAATCGACAACTGTCTCCGCGTGTTCGCATCTTCGCAGAATGGCTAAAGGAAATATTCGAGCGTTCCTTACCGCCGCAGCAACAATAATCAAACCTGGGCCAGGCGCATGAGCATTAACGAGCTGCGCGGCCTATCATGTGAACTTAGGTATTAACGCATTACATACTGGAGAAACAAGTGTCATCACACGAACTGTGTACCGATGAAGAAGTCACGCAATTGGTTCACGCCTTTTACGCAAAGGTGCGACTGGATACCGTACTCGGCCCCATCTTCAACGGTCATATCGACGACTGGGATCATCACCTGAGCAAACTGGTCGACTTCTGGTCATCGATACTGCGTGGTACTGGTCGCTATAGCGGTACACCTATGCAAAAACATATCGCGCTGCATCATCTGGATCCCGCACTGTTTCAACGCTGGCTGGAACTGTTCAAGGAAACCCTCAATGAACAGCCTAATGCAGCGATGAGCGAACGTGCTTACGCCTCCGCACAACGCATCGCACAAAGTCTTTGGTACAGCTACCAAATGAATCGTCAGCCGGATGCAATTCCGACTGATCTGGATTTCTCTCAAGACTGACTGTTGTGCCTTGCCTCACCTTCTGCGCGCAGTAAACACTTGTCGCAAAACGCGCGGCGCGATGCTGATCGGTAATGACATATGATCTTCATCCGGCTGCAGATAAAAAGCTGTACGCAAGCCCCAACGTGATAACGGTTGCAAGCGTTGCTCCAGCGCCTGAGGTTCCTGAATACTCTGTGGCGTCTCTCGGTCTCCCACCAGCAATAACACGCTTTGATTTCTGGGATCCCATAGACCGGTTTGTACCTGTTCGATGAAATGCTGCTCCTGCTTCAATAGATAGTTATCGTTCCACCACAACGACGGACTGGCCGCGACGTAATGGCTAAAGAGCGCCGGACGCGTGAATAGCGCATGCATCGCGAACATCCCTCCGAAAGAATGACCGAACAGACTCAACTGCTGCGAATTGACCGGATAGCGACGCTTGATCTCATCAATAATCTTCTGCAAGGTATCGAGAAACTCGTCATCGCCACCCTGCGGAGGAGTATTGCGTTCCGATGAGACCGCAGGAGAGAAGTCATATGAACGTCGCAAAAAATCATGCGGCGTTGTTGTTGGATAGCCGATACCGACGATGATGGCTTCCTCAAAGGAAATCTGCACGCGTCTTGCCTCATGGAATGCCGCAAAATACGCATTCGCATCCAGCACGAAGAGCACAGGATGCCCATCGCGTGGAATCTTCTTGCCAGCCGGCTCGCTGATGAATAGATGATAAGTTCGATCAGCGGACGGCCCACCCATGAAGGTAAGCTGTCGCGTTCCTGACAGCTTGACTTCCTGCGCCGGAACCTCGACGGTAATCAGCAAGCCGAGAACCAACAGGCTGCGCATCAGCATGGGCAAGCCCCATGCACTGCGTCGATTTTTACCAGGCATGAGACAAAGTTGCGAGCACGACACGTTGTGAGCCGTAATAGCAACTACCGTATGGGCACGTCGTCACATATTTCTTGTTCGTCACATTGCTGATATTCAATGCCAGATTCCACTGTGCATTCATCTTGTAGCGCAAGGCCAGATCAAGCACTTTGTAGGACGGCACTTCCGCCAGGTATAAGTTGTCGCTATACGTTGGGCCCATATATCGCACCCCCATACCCGTACTCAATCCCGGTATCGACGAGGCGCGATAATTCAGCCAGAGCGCTGCATTCTGCTTTGCCACATCGAGTGGACGATGACCGGCATTACCGTCTTCGCTACGCGTGATCTCCGCATCCAGATAGGTATAGCTTGCAACGACGTCCAGTTGACGCATCAGATTGGCTTTGAATTCCAACTCCAGGCCACGCGTACGCACTTCGCCTTCAGCCCTTTGGTAATAGTCACCACAGTCCGGCTTATTCGACACCTGACATGTATTCGCGACATCCTTGGTCAATACATTGGTTTTGCGTAAATCAAAGACGGCCATGGTAAACAGCGCGTCCCAATCCTGTGGCGCGTACTTCAAGCCAACTTCATACTGTTTCCCTTGCGAAGGTGCGAAAGCCACATCGCCGTAACCTCTACCAACGTTTGGAAGAAAAGATTCGCTGTAGCTGAAATACGGAACGATGCGTGGGTTATACAAATAGGAAACACCCAGACGATAAGTGCTCGCACTATCCTTTTGCGCCTGTTGCGTCATTGCGAGCAAATTATTTGTTTCCTGACGCACTTCATCCCGGCGCGCGCCCAGAGTGACGCGCCATTTTTCTCCCAGATCGATCTGATCTTGCACATAGATACCCGTTTGTCTGAGTTTAGTTTGTGTACTGCCAGTCGGACTAGATGGCATGGTAATAGGCAAGTCATAAACGGGAGCCGTGATGTCGATGGAAGGAATAGTGCCGCCCGGACTGAGAATACTGCCCGAGTAGAAACTATCCTGGTGAGTGCGTACATTGTAGCTATCCAACCCGACCAAAAGCTTGTGCCGCAAGCCACCAAAATCGACTTGTCCCTGCATGCGATTATCCACCGACCATTGTTCGGTATGCTCTTGCGCTGCGTACAAATAGCGGGACAGCATATTGTTCTGCAAGGTATCGCCGGTTACTGAACGATAGTCCACAGTATTCTCTGCATAACGGAAGTTCTGGCTGAACGTCCATTGATTATCAAACGTATGTTCCAATTGATAACCCAACATGGCCTGACGCTGATGCATGCGGTCGAAACCAGGCACACCCGAGGTGACGTTGGTCGAAGCACCGTATGGCACCTGGTAGGGATGAAATTGACTGCCGCGCTTGTCTTTCTGGAATTCCGACAATATCGTGAAGGAGGTTCTGCCATTGGGCTTCCAGGTCAATGACGGTGCCAGATAAATGCGATCATTAGGTTGTTTGGCTCCGTTGCTGTATGCATACGGGGAGTTGCTCTCGCGCAGCGAGACAGGCAGGCGATACAAGAGCGTGCCATCTTCATTGAGTGCACCACCAATATCAACGCCCAGCTGTTTCCAGTCGTTATTTCCCGCTTGCAATTGAATGTTGCGGACGCTATCAGCAGAAGGTTTTTTACTGACCGCATTAACGACGCCACCTACATCGCCCTGTCCATACAAAACGGAAGCAGGTCCTCTCAGCACCTCTATGCGTTCCAGCCCGAACGGCTCTGTATTGAATACTGCGAAGCCACTGTTATAAAAACGCAAGCCATTGAGATACTGCCCAGAGTACATCGTGCTGAAACCACGTAACTTGATGTAGTCAAAACCGCGTGGATCCACACCATAACTTTCAGTGATGACGCCCGGCGTGTAACGCAAGGCTTCCATCAGGTTTTGCGTACCTCTATCCTGCATTTCCTCTCGGCTGATGACAGAAATCGACTGCGGTGTTTCTATGATGGGGGTGTCTGTTTTGGTCGCCGTCGTGCTGCGCTTGGCGACGTAACCCACATCTTCCTGCACACCCGCTCTAACGTGCACTTCCGGCAGCGTCGCTTCCGTACTGTGCAGTTGCGACACGGGAATTTTCTTCAACGTATAAGCGTTACCGGAACTGGCAGCAATTGCCAGACCGCTACCCTGCAATAAAGCATCAAACCCTTGCTTGATGTTGTATGTGCCCTTGATACCCTTGGTGGTTTTGCCGGTCGTCAATTCCGGCTCGAAAGAAAGCAGCACGCCAGCCGTTTGCGCAAAGCTGTTCAGCGCCTGCGTCAAGGAACCAGCGGGAATATCGTAAGCGCGGCTTGCCGCAGCTGATTCGGTGCTGGCGGCTTGTGCGTATGCAGCACTCGATACAAGTGCGGTTGCGCTGACTGATACGGCCAGCAAAAGATGTACAGCAGCAGCCAAGGGCTTTTGCTTGAAAAGTGCTTGATGCATTGAAAGAGTCCTCCTGTTTGGTGTCTTCATAAGTGATGACGAAGCAGAAGACAGGAGGGACAGTGAACGGCAGAAAAATTTATTTAAGCGGTGACACCGTTACAAATAAAGGGGTGTATTGCTTGACGCGAATCGGCGTGGTTGCTACCAGCACCGACAGCGTACGGTCGGTGTCATCCAGCGCATACACACCGGATACGCGTAGATCGGTAATCTCGTCGGCATTGAAGAGAATGCGTCCGTAGCGATAACGCGCCAACTCTTGCAGCACCTGCGCCAGCGGTTGATTGTCAACCACCAGCATGTGCTTGCTCCATGAAGCAGAAGCTTCGGCATTAACCATGCTCGGTGCTTGCACTGCGTCCGGTGTAACTACGGTTTGCTCGCCCGGCTTCAGCGTGACGCATGCCGGCACCTTGGCGGCACACGCTTCCACCGTCGATTCGATGACGGTAACTCGCGTGCCCTCTACTTCGCGCTTGACCAGATATTGCGTGCCGAGTGCGCGTGCCGTGCCGTGTTCGGTTTCGACGATGAATGGTCGCGCGCTGTCCTTCGCCACTTCGACCAGAATTTCGCCCTGCTGCAAGGTGATGCGACGCTGCTTGCCGCTGTAATCGACATCGATTGCGGAATGTGTATTGAGCGTAATGCGGCTGTGATCATCCAGCTCGATCACACGCTGTTCGCCGACTGCAGTGCGATAGTCGGACAGCATGTATTTCGCTGGCGTTGTTTGCAAGGCAGTCCATATACCAAATACCCCGAGACAAAACGCCAGCGCTTGCGCCGCAACTTTCTTGCGCTTGGCTGCACCCGACTTCAATGCCTTGTTCAAGGCAATAGTCGCTGGTTTGGCATCCACGTCATCGAAGCGCGCCCACAGTTTTTCCATGCGCGCATAGATCTCCGCATGACGGATATCTTGTGTACGCCAGCATTCAAAGTTGGTGTAATCCTCATTCACAGCTTCACCGGAATGCAGATGCGCATGCCATTCTGCAGCGCACGCGATGATGTCAGCATCGCTATCTGCTGCACGTATATTGTCGATTTGCGACGGCATGTATTGCGTAGCAACGCCAGAAGCAGCCAGACTCATGCTGTCGGCTCCTCTGCATAAACGATCTGGTAACAGTGCACCATCGCACGTGCGATGTATTGCTTGATCATGCTGCTGGAGACGCCGAGTTGAACGGCGATTTCTGGATAAGTCAGATTGTCGAGGCGGCTCAGCATGAAGGCCTGACGCGCTTTCTCCGGCAGGTTTTCCAGCATCTGCGCAATCAGCGTCAAAGTCTCTACAGTTTGCAGATGTTGTTCCGGCGATACCGCGTGCGCATCTTCTTGCAGCAGCGCCAGCGCGTCCATATACGCTTGTTCAACCTTGCGTCGCCGCACTTCATCGATGACCAGACGCGTAGCTGTCGTCGTCAGATAGGCGCGCGGCGTCTTGAGTACAGACAACTCAAACGGCACGGACAACAAACGGAAGAAAGTATCCTGCGCCAAATCCGCCGCACTGTGCGGGCAAGACAACTTCTTGCGCAACCACGCATGCAGCCAGCCGTAGTGCTCGCTGTACAAGGTATGCAAAAGATCGTGCTGACTGGGATTGGAAGCAGAAGGCATGAAAACTGGATGAAGAATCAATAACTCAACTGATAATGATTCTCATTATCACATTACTTATTATTTCTTGCCACATCCAATTTGTAACTTTGCGATGAACTGTTGTTTTCTCTTCTTTTTCATGCAGAGCGAATCATCGGGTAAAGCCTGATGATTCTCCTTTGGGTCAAACTACTCACTTCTACGCTTCGTCTTGCGCCGTTCGGGACTTGAAAGAAAAATGCCCCAATGATTTGTCATCATTGAGGCATTTTTTAAGAAACATTGTCACCAGCGATAACTGGCTGTTGCCACTGCCCTGCGTGGTTCGCCGTAATAACACACGTCGATGCAATTGGTGACGTGCACCTTGTCCGTCAAATTGGTGATATTGAACGCGTAACGCCAATGACCAACCTCATAAGCGACCATCGCATCCAGCAAGGTAAAGGCTGGAACCTTGACGTCCAGATACGTACCGACTGTAGAGCCGACATAACGCACACCAGCTCCGGCCTTCAAGCCAGGCATACCCAATGCGTGGAAGTTGTAATCGCCCCATGCAGAAAACTGATTGTAGGGAACGGCACCTGTGCGTTTACCTACATCGCCAGCATCGTTGCTACGTATGGTACGTGCATCGGTATATGCATACGCTGCGACAAGACCGAAGCTTCGGGTGACTTGTACTTTCGCTTCCAGCTCCAGTCCGCGAGAACGCACTTCACCGGTTTGCACTTGATATGCGTTGTCCGTCGGATCCGTTGTTGTGACATTTTGTCGCGTAAGTTGATACACCACAGCTGACAATAAGGTATTGCTCCCCTTTGGCTGATAACGTACGCCCACTTCATACTGGCGACCGGTAGTCGGATCGAAACGATTACCGGCTCTATCACTACCGGATTGCGGTTGGAAGGATTCACTCCAGCTTACAAAAGGTGCCAGACCGTTGTCAGCTAGATAAACCAAACCTGCGCGTCCGCTGAATGCACTTGATTTTTCATCCTTCCACTCTTCTGGGCCAAAGAGTGGCGATCTACCATTCTTCGCCTTATCCTGACGCCCGCCCAACAGTACGACCCACTTATCATCTATCTTCGTCTGATTCTGCAAATACGCACCAGTCAACCACGCACGCTCTTTGCGCGATGCTGGAAAATTACGAAAAGTAGCAGCGCCGTTATAAGGTATTCCATACACCGGATTATAAAGATCCAACGACGATGGTGATTGCAGCCAACGTTCAGATTGATGCTCCTGCTTGGTATGGTCTATACCGGCGAGCAAGGTATTGGCGGCCTCGCCCAGCTTCCATTTGTATTCAAGCGATACATCTATCGCGATGGATGATGATTTATCTTCACGACGGGATTCTGCATAGCGCCCCACTGTACGCATGCTGGCATCTTCAAACACGCCATCATTTGGCCAAGTAGCCGGCATCGACGTGGAAGCCTTGAAGAACGAAACGTTATTGCGCAAACGCAAAGTATCAGAGAAGGCATGCTCGAAGATATAGCCGATAGATTCAATCGTGCTAACGGCACGATCACGATCCGGCTCACCTAGATAGCGATTGACTGGAATGCGACCGTTCGGATTAGGCAAGATCGTACCTTCCGCCGGGAAGCCAAAGACATACTTGGTCTTGCTCTTCTGATAGTGACTCAACAAGGTCAACGATGTGGCAGCAGACGGTTGCCATTTGAGCGCAGGCGCAACGTAGATACGATCATCAGGGACAAAATCGACGAAGGTATCGCTATCGCGTTTCAAGGCAGTCAAGCGATACGACCACACACCGTCGTCCGTCAATGCGCCGCCTAGATCAGCAGAAATTTGCTTGCGGTTATAACTGCCCACTTCCATATTCACTTCGCGCAAAGTCTCAGTCGTCGGCCGCTTCGTTACTGTGTTGATGATGCCGCCTGGTGCCGCGCTCCCATACAAAACAGAAGCCGCACCTTTAAGCACCTCGATACGCTCCAGTCCATAAACTTCCTGCTTACCGTTAAAGGCATTGACCATGTACTTCATGCCATCGCGATAAAGACTGCCTTCAATCGCATCCGCGCCAAAGCCGCGTATGTACAGCCGATCTGCCGTACGGTCATTGCCTTCAGAACGAAACACGCCAGCGGTATAAGCCAGTGCATCAGTCAGGCTCTGTGGTTTCGTAACTTCCATTTCCTGCGCTGTCACGACCGAGATGGACTGCGGCGTCTCGATTATGGAACTATCCATCTTGGTACCGGTTGCACTGCGCTTGGCAACGTAACCATGCGCCGAGCCGCTCGCATCCTCCTGTGCACTCCCTTTGACCTTTACTTCCGGCAAGGTAGACACTGTTCCAGTCGGAACAGGGCGTAAATTCAAGGCACCGCTACCAGTTACGAACAATTCCAGACCACTACCTTGCAAAGCCTGACGATAAGCTTGTTCGGCACTCATTTCACCTCGCACTGCAGGTGCGCTACGACCTTGCATCTGTTCGGGTTGAAGGGAAATGATCTGCCCGCTCTGGCGAGCAATTCTGGTCAGCGTAGCATCTAGCGGCCCGGCCGGAATATCGAATGCCTGCGCTACAGACTTGCTGCTTTGGGCCAGCGCAGTCTGTATCAACAAGGGCGAACTCACGGCGAGGCAGACCGCCAGAACTGACGGCCGCAGCCAGAGTGAAGATGTTTTAACGACAGGTTCCAAGATAATTCTCCGTAATAACAAACGAGATAAACGATGGGTTTCATCTGGTTTGTGCAACGAAGAGAAAAAAGTGACAGGGCTGATGGCAGATTATTTAAAAAATATTTTCAGCCGGGTTACAAGCAAGACTTCAAGAAGAAGCCGCAGGATTCAGCATCTCGATGCTGACCCAATAATCGGTGCGACGGCGAATTGCAATCGGCAATGTCTCGGCCAATGCAGCCAAAGTCCGCGCGCTATCATCCAGCGGGAAAGTTCCCGTTACGCGCAAGGCACCGGCCTGCGGCGTCAATCGCAAAAAGCCTGAACGATATGGTCTGAGCGCTGCAATCACTTCGCTCAGAGGACGATCATGAACTTCAATAAAACCATCCATCCATGCGGCGGCATCGTCAGATGCCGCATCTATAGCTTCGATCTGCGCTTGATCGAAACGCGCACTTTGTCCTGCAACTAAAGTACGGCTGGCGCCACCCATGGCATCGATTCGTACTGAGGAATGCAAAACAGCGAGGACAGTAGCGCCCTCCTCTTGTCGCACCAGAAAGCGTGTTCCTAGCGCACGCATGCTTCCTTGCGCACTCTGCACGATGAATGGGCGCTGTATATCAGGCGCGACATCGACGACGATTTCTCCGCTACGCAAATGAATGCGGCGCGTCGCCTCATCAAAATCAATATCAGCCGCGCTGCGTGCATTCAGCCATATCTGGCTGCCATCAGCCAGCCGAACATGTTTGCGCTGACCGGTTGCAGTACGCAGATCTGCCATCATCGTATTAAGTGGCGTTATACGCTGAGTCAGCAAAGCAGCTCCTGAACCAAGCAGCAACAAAGCTAAGCCATTACGCAGCAACTTGCGACGCTCAGGCGACTTCAGCAAAGCGCGACGCGCCGAACTACGAACATGAGAAGAAATCGGCAAGGTATCGAAAGCACCGAGCACTTGTTCCAGATGACGAATGGCAGCGTCGTGACGTACATCCTGCAGGCGCCAGTGTTGGAAGGCCTCGTGTTCGACCTGCCCTGCCTCGCCCGAACGCAGACAGATAATCCAATCGATAGCCGCTTCGACAATTGGATCGTTGGAGACAGGTGCTACCGTATGAGAAGCAAATGCATTCATGCCGGCAATACCGCTGCGTAACAGCAAGTCAGTGCCTGCGCCATGTATTGACGTACACGACTGGCTGAGACCTTCAGCTCGGCAGCAATTTCCTTATAGGTCATACCATCCAGTTGGCTCATCAGGAAAGCGCTACGCGCCTTGAGTGACAATCCATCCAGCAAGCGATCAATTGCCAGCAAGGTTTCCAATACCAGTGCTTGATCTTCCGGTGATGGCACCACGTCCTCAGGCAATGCTGACAACTCAGCCAGATACGCCTGTTCCAGATCACGCCGACGCCAGGTCTCGAATACCAAGCGACGTGCAATCGTCGTTAAATAAGCACGCGGCTCACGCACGTCCACCAACGTTTCAGGACGTCTCAGAATTTGCAGGAATGCATCCTGCGCAAGATCGGCTGCCTGATGTGTACACGATAGTTTCTTGCGCAACCACGCATGCAACCAGCCGTACTGCTCGCTGTACAAAGTGTGCAAAACATCGTGCTGACTGGAATGGGAAGCGGGAGGCATGAAAATCAGATGAAGAATCAACGACACAATTGATAATGATTCTCATTATTACTTATGTTGTTATTTCTTGCCACACTCAATGCTTCATTTCGCAATGAACTGTTGTTTTCTTCCCCACTCTTTCATGTCTATGAGTCAACATAGACACGCATGGAAGCAGAACAAAATGTCTGACTTACTCAACTACTCTGCACTGCATAAACCGCCGCGAAATGAAGGTTAAAGATCAGAACACTTGAGGATTAACCTTCATCGTCACAACCAACTCACCAACGGTAACCCAGAGTCGCAGTGATCGTGCGCATCTGCCCATAGAACTGTGCGCGATTCGCCGTTGTCACTTTGTCGAAGAGATTTGCCGCATTCAGCGAGAATCTGATTGGTCCGGACTGGTAATGCACAGCCGCATCGAACAAGGTATAGCCTGCATTGAAGTACAGATTGTATGGAATGTCGGCCGCTGTCTTGCCAGTACGACGAACGCCAGCCCCTACACCCCAGCCCGGTAAAGTGTCGTTGCGGAAGGTGTAATCCACCCACAACTTGGCGGTATTGCGCGCAGTCTGGAACGGCATCTTGCCGATTTCTCGCGGATCGTTACTCTTGGATATCCACGGGTCTAGCCAGGTATAACTGGCAATCAGATCGAGCTGACGTCCCAAACTGGTTTTGCCTTCCAACTCGAGGCCGCGTGAACGCACTTCACCTGTTTGCACACGCAACGCAGCATTGTTGGGATCAAGCGTCGTCACATTCTGTTTACGCAAATCGAATATCGACGCAGTCACATAACTATTCGATCCTGTTGGCTGATACTTGATGCCAACTTCATACTGCTGCCCAGTTTCCGGCTGTGGAATCGCACTAAAATTCGTACCTACTACTGGCGCAAAAGAAGTGGAATAACTGGCATACGGTGCTACACCGTTATCGAACAAATACAGAAGTCCGACACTCCCCGAAGTTTTGCTGTCATTCAGATTGAGCTTCCCTGTACTAACGACGCGTTCTGTTTCCGCCTTGTCACGACGCAAACCAGCGCTCATAACCCAGCGATCCAATTTGATCTGATCCTGTACGTACAAACCATATTGCTTGACGCCCACAGTACTGCGCGACGTTATCGGCGCGGCAAAAGCCGTACCGTAGACCGGATTAAATACATTCAGAGCAGGCGCATTACCAAACCCAAGATCTTCTGTTCCTGAGAAATCTTGATAATCAAATCCCAGCAGTACCTTGTGCTTCAAATTACCTGTAATGAAATCCTTTTGCACATGCGTGTCTATCGTGGTGACATCGCTTTCCACACGAGATATCAAAGAGTTCCTGGTCACAGTAGTATTGTTCTGGAATCCCGTAGCATAAACGTGCTGATAATCCAGCTTGAAATGCGCACGTCGCAGATTCTGCCGCACGACCAGACTGTCGTCGAAGCGATGTTCGAACAAATACCCAAACGAACTCATGTCGCGGTTGTAATGATCGAAGCCGGGTTCGCCAGCGAAGGCATCCACCGGAATGCTTTGACCGCCTGCGTACGTACTGAGCAATGATCGGTTCGGCCACCAACTCTTGGCCGTCATGCGATCACGCGTCACATCGGCGAGCAGAGTCAAGGTGGTATTGGCTGACGGCTTCCAGGTCAAGGCTGGTGCAATATACAAACGATCATCCTGTGAATGTTTAGTCTGTGTTTTACTATCTCGCGCCAAGCCATTCACACGGAACAACAAGGTACCGTCTTGATTTAATGACCGACCGAAATCAAATGCAGTCTGATAGCGATTGTGATTACCAGCCGTTACCGTTACATCGTTAATCGGTGCTTCCGTTGGCCGTTTGGAAATCTGATTGACCAAACCACCAGGACCACCTTGTCCATACAGCACAGCCGCAGGACCTTTCAACACTTCCACGCGCTCGATGCCTTGCGGATCGGTTAACCAATCACCGTAAGTACCGGATTTAAAAACACGCAAACCATCGCGATACAAAGTCGCATCGAAGCCACGAATATTCAAGCTGGCATAACGCAAATCGTAACCTGTCACTTCCGTCAGCACACCCGCCGTGTAACGCAAAGCTTGCTCAACTGTCTGTATGCCCTGCGCATCCATTTGATCACGCGTAATGACAGAGATCGACATCGGCGTTTCTATCAGAGGCGTATCTGTTTTCGTCCCGGTTGCGCTGCGCTTGGCAACATAGCCGACGACTGGACCGATTGCCGTTTCATGATCAGCGTTAACGATCACAGTCGGCAGCGTTGTACTGGTAACAGGCGCACTCGATTCTGTTACCGGTAACAAGACATAGCCAGCAGCAGTCTTGCCTATTCCATACCCGCTGCCACGCAGAAGAATAGCGAATCCGTCATCGATGCCATAGCTGCCATGCAAACCCTGCGTGCGCAAACCCTGCACCTTGTTGGCATCAACTACAATCGCCACACCGGCTTGCTGCGCAAAGCGATTGAGTGCGACGGCCAGAGGACCAGCAGGAATATCGTATCGATTATTTTGCGCCACGGTTTGCGCTTGTACTTGCTGCGTCAAACCAGTAGTCAGGGCAACAGCAAAGGCCAGATGAATGGCAAAAGCGAGTGGCGTCAGGTGAATATGAGATGCGGCAACAGATGCCGTGGACATACGTGTGAACTGCATGATGGAAAGATTCCTTTTTCGTTGATCTCACTACCCTTGACGGGCGAAAAACGAAAAGTGGAACCGACTTTAAAAAATTTAATCAACAACAGATAAAACCGACAAACCACCTGCGATGGCTTATTGCTTGACTGGCATATCAACCAACACCAGATAAGGTGTGATCATGCGTATCCGCAAATCATCGAAGTTAGTCAGCAGCAATTGCAAAGCACGATCCGTATCATCTAGCGGCAGTACTGCCGACACCTTAATGTTCTGCAACTCGGCGCGCTTGTATTGAATACGGCCTGGTCGATGACGATTGAGTTCATCCAGGACTTCCGATAATGGTTTATCGTGCACAACCAATTGATGATTCTTCCAGGCGGAAGAAACACTATCGACATCGACCTCCTCGATCGGACTGACGCCATTCGTGCGTATACGCAAACGCTGCCCTGCACTGACGACCGTGCCTTCATCGTCATGCGCGCTACGTTGTTCTGCTGTCTGTACCGAGACTTTCGATTCCAGCATGGTCAATACAGTAGACTCATCCTCTCGACTGACGACAAAGCGCGTACCTAATGCACGTATGCTGCCATGCGTGGTCTCTACCAGGAATGGTCGTGCAGCATCAGGCGCGACATCAACCAACACTTCACCATGCACGAGATCCAGCGCACGACGCTGCGCATCGAAGCGTAGATTAACGGCGCTAGCACTGTTTAGCGTGATACGGGTTCCGTCCGATAAGGTCTGCGTTTTCCACTTGCCAGTCGCGGTACGCATATCTGCCATCAGATACGAAGGTGGATAAACTTGCAGCGCCAACCAAGCCGGCATACCGAGTGCAAACGCCAACGCCAACACGGCACCCGCGCGCTTCACACGACCTTGCTTGCGATTCATGGAAAAAGCCGCACTCAGCGCCACATGCGCTGGCTTGGCATTGCCTGCAACGCTTTGCACTTGCCCGATAAAACTTTGCATACGCTCGGCAGCATCCGCATGACGTGGATCAGCCTGCCGCCATGCATCAAAACCGGCGCGCGCATTTTTCTGTTCGATCGGATCATCAGCCGTCAGGCGCACTATCCACTCCGCAGCTTGTTCGGCAATGGAATCGTTCGATGAAGGCGAGATCAAGTTCTGCGTGCCCATGGAGAAATTTACGCGTCCCGCAATTGATGACAATGCATCAAGGCTTGAATCAGATATTTCTGAATCATTTTGGTAGATACACCGAGATGGCTGGCAATGGCCGCATGCGTTTGACCATCAAGATAATGCAAGAGAAAAGCTTCACGCGCCTTGGCTGATACACCTTCCAGCGCAAGACTGATTTGCTCCAAGGCTTGCAGCGCAACCAGAATGTCTTCCGGCGCCGGATAAGTCGCTGTCGCTTCGGCCGTCAGCGCCAGTTCAGATAAATAGGAGTGCTCAATCAATTGACGTCGCGCCCTATCCAGCAATAAGCGCTTGGCCGTAGTCGTCAGATAAGCACGCGGCTCGCGCATGCCCAACAATGCATCGCGCGAAGCGATAATCCGCAGAAAAGTATCATGCGTTACATCGGCAGCATTATGCGAACAGCCCAGCTTTTTACGCAGCCAGCCGTACAGCCAACCATGATGGTCGCTATAAAAAGTGTGTATCTCCCGCTGCAAAACAGACTCGACGGCCGACATAAACAAAATCCGCAAAAGCAAATAAGAATTATTCTCATTTTAATTGTGCGAAATGATTCATGCAATCTTGTATGGCTGAAGTGTCGTACTTACTCCACAGCAGCCACCACTTTCTTTATTACATAGTCATTTTTCAACTTCAGTTTTCTGTAGAAACTTAATCAGCCGCAGTGCACTCTCAGATGGGTACGGCATATCACCCTGCTCCGTGCCCTCCTTAACGTCTTCTAAAGAAAGCGTGCTCCTATGACTACCATCGCCATCGTATTTTTCAGCGGCTACGGCCACACGACCAAGCAAGCGGAAGCGGTTTTTGAGGGAGCATCATCTGCTCCCGGCGTAAAAGCCAAGCTGTATCAAATCAATCCTGAAGGTGATCTGCCAGAAAGCGCGTGGGAAGAAATCAGCAAAGCGGATGCCATCATCTACGGCAGCCCTACTTACATGGGTGGTCCTGCCTGGCAATTTAAGAAATTCGCTGATGCCTCGTCCAAGCCATGGTTTGGACAAGCATGGAAAGACAAGGTGGCTGCCGGCTTTACCAATTCGGCATCGACTAATGGCGACAAATTTTCCACCATCCAGTATTTTTGGACGCTCTCGCAACAGCACGGCCAGATCTGGATAGGCACCGGCTTGATGCCGGCCAATACCAAAGCACATGGCCCTGATGATGTGAACTGGACTGCAGGCTTTGCCGGCGCTTTGGCGGTGTCGCCGTCCGATGCTTCGCCGGATGAAGCACCACGTTCAGGCGATCTAAAAACTGCACGCCTGCTAGGCAAGCGTGTCGCGGAATTTGCTACCCGTCTAGCTTGAGCAGTAACTTACAAAGCACTTAGTTGGCGGTTAGCCTCAACTGACAATTGCGTGCAGCATCTCACCGTCGTTCAATTTAGTCCTATTCAACAAAGATACTGCGCAAAAAAAACGGTTGCCTCAGCAACCGTTTTTTAAGACTCGTATTATCAAGCGACTAGCACAAACTTATTCCCACTCGATCGTCGCAGGCGGTTTGCCCGAGATATCGTAGACCACGCGATTGATACCGCGTACTTCATTGATGATACGGTTGGACACATTGCCCAACAGCTCATGCGGCAAATGCGCCCAGTGTGCAGTCATGAAATCTTGCGTCTGTACCGCACGCAAGGCAACGACGTATTCGTAAGTGCGGCCATCACCCATCACGCCTACCGATTTGACTGGCAGGAACACGGCAAATGCCTGGCTGGTCGCGTCGTACCAGTTGCGATGTGGAATACCGTTATCGGTTGCTTCCGATGCGCCTGGCGTCGCCACGAATGGCGTATTACGCAGCTCTTCAATAAAGATCGCATCTGCACGACGCAACAGATCGGCGAATTCTTTTTTCACTTCACCAAGGATACGCACACCCAGACCAGGGCCTGGGAATGGATGACGGTAGACCATGTCGTGTGGCAGACCGAGCGCAACGCCCAGTTGGCGCACTTCATCCTTGAACAACTCGCGCAATGGTTCCAGCAATTGCAGATTCAATGTTTCCGGCAGGCCACCTACATTGTGATGGCTCTTGATCGTATGACCCTTTTTGCCCTTGCCTGCACTCTCAATCACGTCTGGATAAATTGTGCCTTGCGCCAGCCATTTGGCATTCTTGCGCTTGCCGGCTTCGACCTGGAACACTTCAACAAATTCGCGGCCGATAATCTTGCGTTTCGCTTCTGGATCGCTCACGCCAGCCAGATGACCCATGAACTGATCAACTGCATCGATGCGGATGACGTTCACGCCCAAGTTCTCGGCGAACATCTCCATCACCATCTTGCCTTCGTCCAGACGCAGCAAGCCGTGATCGACAAACACGCACGTCAGTTGATCACCAATTGCACGATGAATCAAAGCTGCAGCAACACTGCTGTCAACGCCGCCTGACAACCCCAGAATGACTTCATCCTTGCCAACTTGCTGACGGATTTTTTCAACAGCTTCGGCGATGTAATCGGGCATATTCCAGTCCGATTGGCAGCCGCAGATTTCATGTACGAAGCGCGCAATGATGGCTTTACCTTGCACTGTATGCGTGACTTCTGGATGGAACTGGAATGCGTACATACGACGCGCTTCATCAGCCATACCCGCGATTGGGCAATTTGGTGTCGATGCCATCAGTTTGAAGCCCGGCGGCATTTCGTTCACTTTATCGCCGTGACTCATCCAGACTTTCAGCATGCCATAGCCTTCAGGCGTGGTGAAATCGCTGATGTCTTTCAGTAATGCTGTATGACCATGCGCACGCACTTCTGCGTAACCGAACTCGCGCACTGTACCGTTTTCAACTTTGCCACCGAGTTGCTCTGCCATGGCTTGCATGCCGTAGCAGATGCCGAGTACTGGCACGCCCAGCTCAAATACTGCTTGCGGTACGCGTGGCGTATCGTCACCTTCG
Organism: Pseudomonadota bacterium; assembly: GCA_040390795.1. Taxonomy (GTDB): domain Bacteria; phylum Pseudomonadota; class Gammaproteobacteria; order Burkholderiales; family Burkholderiaceae_D; genus Oxalicibacterium. The sequence goes on from JAZJXV010000026.1 coordinate 74,494, forward strand.
ATGACTGAATTCGGACCGCCGGACAGAATCACACCCGCCGCGCCGTAATTGCGCACGAACTCATCGCTGACATCGTATGGATAGACTTCAGAAAAAACACCAGAATCGCGCACGCGACGTGCGATCAGTTGGGTGACTTGTGAACCGAAATCGAGGATGAGAATTTTCGAGTGCATGAGATTAAATGGCTGAGAACTTCAAATGATGAGTCAATGTGGAATAACAATTTTTAGCTAGGCAGTGTCACATCGGGATGCGCTGACAATGAGGATGTACGGAAATGCAATTCTCGTTCGAACAACGCAACCAGATCGACTAAACAGTCTTTATCACCAGCGGTGAACATACGCGACCGCTCATGGATCAAAGCCATCCTACCGACGATTTTTCCAGTGCTATCGCGTAGTGGCTGCAAGGCATAAAAGCGCACTTCAACATTATCAAACTTGCCCAAGGCAGCCTGGAATGGTGATGACTTCTCCGGTACAACCTGCAAATCATCAGTCAATGGCAACTGTGCGCAGAACTGATGTGCTTCCGATGCCACCAGCAATTCTTTTTCCGTATGCAGGTAGACAACACAGGCCGACACACCGAACAGATGTTTCCCAAGCCGCTCGATGCGTGCAACTGCGTGAGAAAAATCTTCTTGTCCGCTCACCGTTGGGCTATTGCAGACAAGATTCGGAGATAAGGCCATTACAATCGACCTTATTCGGCGCGATAGTTCGGCGCTTCCTTGGTGATTTGCACATCATGAACGTGCGACTCACGCATACCGGCCGACGTGATCTCCACAAATTCAGCCTGCTCGCGGAACTCGTCGATGGTTGCGCAACCGCAGTAACCCATCGAAGAACGTACGCCGCCAACCAGTTGATACAGAATCGCGACCATGCTGCCTTTGTAGGCAACACGACCTTCGATACCTTCCGGTACAAACTTGTCGACGTTATTCGCAGGATCCTGGAAGTAGCGATCAGCCGAACCATCCGCCATCGCACCCAGACTACCCATACCACGATAGGCTTTGTAGCTGCGGCCCTGGAACAGAATCACTTCGCCCGGCGCTTCATCGGTACCGGCAAACATACTACCCATCATGACGCTGGAAGCACCCGCTGCCAATGCTTTGGAAATATCACCGGAGAAGCGAATGCCGCCGTCGGCGATACATGGAACGCCTGTACCTTTGAGTGCTTGCGCCACATTGGAAATCGCGGTGATTTGCGGTACGCCTACACCAGCGACGATACGTGTGGTGCAAATCGAGCCTGGGCCGATACCGACCTTGACGCCGTCCGCACCATGCTCAACCAATGCCAGTGCAGCTGCAGCGGTAGCAATATTGCCGCCGATGACGTCTACGCCCTTGTAGTTATCCTTGATCCAGCGCACGCGATCCAGTACGCCTTGGGAATGGCCATGCGCAGTATCAACCACGATCACGTCTACACCTGCCTTGACCAGCAAGTCGACGCGTTCGTCGTTATCTGCACCGACGCCGACTGCTGCGCCTACGCGCAATTTACCCTGGCTATCTTTGGATGCCAGCGGGTGTTCAGTCGCTTTTTGAATATCTTTAGCGGTAATCAAACCGCGCAGTTCGAATGCCTCATTGACAACCAATACGCGTTCCAAACGATGCTTGTTCATCAAGCGCTTGGCCTCAACCAGATCCGCACCATCCGGCACGTAAACCAGCTTTTCCTTAGGCGTCATCTTGCTGCTGACAGGTGCATCCAATTCGTTTTCGAAACGCAAATCGCGGTTAGTGATAATACCGACAACTTTTTTACCTTCGACCACAGGGAAGCCGCTAATGCCATGCTGTTGCGACAAAGCGATGACATCACGAATCTTGGTCGTTGGTGGAATCGTAATCGGGTCACGAACCACACCGGATTCGAAACGTTTGACTTTGGCAACTTCGCGCGCCTGCTCGGCGGCAGTCAGATTCTTGTGAATAATGCCGATACCGCCCTCTTGGGCCATCGCAATCGCGAGTCGTCCTTCTGTCACGGTATCCATCGCTGCGGACAGCAAAGGGATATTCAACGTGATATTGCGGGATAAGCGCGTAACGAGTGAAGTATCTTTAGGGAGAAGATTGGAGTAAGCCGGAACCAGCAGCACGTCATCGAATGTGAGTGCTTTTTGTAATAGACGCATAGCATTTTCCTAGTGGCGCAAAAGCGAATTATACAGAAATCCGTTTCTTGCGTCCTGACCTTCCGAAAAAGGTTTCTGCAAAATCTCCGTATTGATTGACATCAAGCAGGAAGCATGGCGAAATCGCACAACTGTTTGCCGTCTTTCTCACAAGGATTTCCATGCGCTCCACTGGTTTGAAACGTCTTGCCGCCGTACTCGCATTATCCTGCTGTGCCTCTGGCGCCTTCGCACAATATGTCTGGCTGGATGGAAAAGGCGTCAAACAATATTCCGACGTGCCGCCTCCAGCATCAGTGCCGAATAGCAAAATCCTGAAATCGCCCGGCATGACATTGCGTGCAGCACCAGAACAAGCGTCCGAAAATACGGCAAAAGATGGCGAGACGACAAGGCCGCAAACCATAACGGAGAAAAATGCCGATTTCCAGAAGCGCCGCATGCAACAGGCAGAAAAAGACAAGGAATCTGAGCAAAAAGCCAAGCAGGCAGCAGACAAAAAGAATAGCTGCGACCGCGCAACTGCTTACAATCGTGTGTTGGAATCTGGTCAGCGGGTCAGCCGCATGGATCAATCTGGCGAACGTGCTTATTTGACTGATGAAGAGCGTGCGCAGGAAATCCGTGAAAACAAGCGCACTTTGGATGAGTGCAGATAAAAACCAACGTCAGACTAAGCCGACGCAGTATTAATCTGTTTTCTTGGCGTTTTTATGATCTGCGCGCTTGCGGCGGGAGTCTTTAGGATCAGCAATCAAGGGTCTGTAGATTTCCACCCTGTCATGTTCGCGTAACACCGTATCCAGCGTTTTAATCTTGCCGTAAATACCGACACGCCAGACGCTCACGTCAATTTCTGGCGCCTGCTGAATAATTCCACTATTCTGGATCGCTTGCTGTATGGTGGTGCCGCTGGCGACCGTCTGGTCCAGCAAAAACTGCTGATCCGGCCGCGCGTAGCAAATTTGAATGTGGATGGTAGAAGCTGTATCAGCCATAGACTGCATCCGCTCTTTTGCTGAATGAATCGACAAAACTGCTCGCAATCATATTGAATACCGGTCCGATGATCGATTCGATCAAGCGATTGGAAAATTCATACTGCAGATCAAAGTCAATTTTGCAGGCATCTTCCCGCAGAGGCTTGAACGTCCAGGTACCATGCAACTGCTTGAACGGTCCCTCCAGCAAACGCATGGTCATGGAGACGGGGCGCACATTGGTATTTTCAGTCGTGAAGCTCTGCTTGACGCCGTGATAATTGATCATGATGCTCGCCACGAGCCGATCTGCATCCCGCTGTTTGACATCAACACCGCCGCACCATGGCAAAAATTGAGGATAATCCTCAACTCGGTCTACCAGCGCAAACATTTGTTCAGCGCTGTAACCCAACAAGACTGATTTATGTACTACCGCCATCGAATATGAACCGTTTGATAGAATCGCGAAGTTCCCATTTTAACCGACCACCAGCCGAAACTCATGAGCATTATTGATAACAGAAAAGCGTTCCACGATTACTTTGTCGAGGAGCGCTTCGAGGCCGGCATTGTTTTGCAAGGTTGGGAAGCCAAGGCTATCCGTGCCGGACGCGCGCAATTGAAGGAAGCCTACGTCATCGTACGCAATGATGAGGTGTTCCTGTTCGGCTCGCATATCAGCCCGCTGGCGACAGCTTCCACCCACATCACGCCTGATCCGGTACGCACACGCAAGCTGCTGTTGAAATCCGAAGAGATCAAGAAACTCGTCGCCAAAGTCGAGCGTGCCGGCTACACGCTGGTACCGCTCAATCTGCATTACAAAGAAGGCTATATCAAATGCGAGATCGGTCTGGCCAAAGGTAAAAAACAACACGATAAACGCGATACTGAAAAACAACGCGATACCCAACGTGAAATTCAATCCGTCATGAAACAGAATCGACGATAAAAAACGGCGCTCTTAAGCGCCGTTTTTTATTAGCCGTAAATCAGATTAAGATTTGACAGATGTTCCTTGCGATTTCACAACTTGCATTGCCGTCGCGATCAAACCGCTCATATCACCCAGATTGGCCGGAATAATGATCGAGTTATTTGTCTTCGCCAGTTTACCGAAAGCCTCGACATACTGCTCAGCCACTTTCAAATTCACAGCATCGGAGCCGCCTGGCTCACGAATCGCCGATGCTGTTTTACGGATCGCTTCCGCAGTTGCTTCTGCAATCGATAAAATAGCCGACGCTTCGCCCTGCGCACGATTGATCGCCGCCTGCTTCTCGCCTTCCGAACGTGCAATTGATGCCTCACGCTCACCAGTCGCGATATTGATCTGCTCCTGCTTGCGCCCTTCCGATGCAGCAATCAGTGCACGCTTTTCACGTTCAGCCGTGATCTGCGATTGCATCGCATGCAGAATTTCTTTTGGTGGTGTCAGGTCCTTGATTTCGTAGCGTAAAACTTTTACGCCCCAGTTCGCAGCCGATTCATCGACAGCACCAACGATACTGTGATTGATCAGATCGCGTTCTTCAAAAGTCTTGTCCAATTCCATCCGACCGATCACGGAACGCAAAGTCGTTTGCGCCAATTGCGAAATCGCAGAAATGTAATTCGACGAACCATACGATGCACGCATAGGATCGGTTACCTGAAAATACAAGATCCCGTCAACTTCCAGCTGCGTATTGTCCTTGGTGATACAAACCTGCATAGGCACATCAAGTGGAATTTCTTTCAGCGAGTGCTTGTATGCAATGCGATCGATGAATGGCAAGACGATCTTCAGACCAGGACCGAGCGTCGCATGATATTTACCAAGGCGCTCAACGACCCACGCGTGCTGCTGCGGCACGACATTGATAGTCTTGACGACAAAGACGATGGCGACAAACAGCAGAAAGATGGTGACGCTTGTAGTATCGAACATACTGATTCCTTTATTGTGTGTGACCAGTTGCGCCACTATTGACGACGATTAAACGGCTGCCATGTACTTCCTGTATGACGAATTTCCCCGGTGTCGCTGCTTCACCCTCTGCCAGCTCAACATCCCACAAGGCTCCGCGATACATGACGCGCGCTGTATAGGAAGTACCGGCTGCATTGCGCCATTCAGCGACTTCCAGAGTTTGTCCTATATCGAGATTGACATTGGGATCGCGAGCAGCATTTGTATTGTCTGGCCGGCCGAACTTACTACGACGTAGTGCGTAGGTAGCCAGCGCGGCAACCGCTGCCGCAATAATGCACTGCCACGTACCTGCCACACCACTCAAGGCTGCGACACCGCCAGCCGCCGTACCGATGGCAATCATCAGTAAGTAAAAGGTACCCGTTGCCATTTCCAATATGACCAGCACGCATGCCACCGCAAACCAAATCATCCAGTCCGTCATGTGCATTCCTTTCTGCTCAAAAACAAAAACCCTCGGGTCCGATGGACAACGAGGGTTAAGAAACCACGATAAGACTTGTTCAGTTTTATCCAGTCGGGTGCACACAGTCTAGACTAAAAAACTGTATGGGAAAATAATTTCACACACCCGACTGTTTTACAGCTTTAAAACATTACAGACGCTTGGCCAGATTCTGCCATGTCTCGATCACTGAATCAGGATTGAGCGAAAGCGATGTAATGCCTTCCTTCATCAGCCATTCGGCAAAATCAGGATGATCCGATGGGCCTTGTCCGCAGATACCAACGTACTTACCTTGCTTGCGACATGCAGCAATCGCACGCGAGAACAAAGCCAATACTGCAGGATCACGTTCGTCAAAATCGGCAGCCAGAATTTCCATGCCGGAATCGCGATCAAGACCCAAGGTCAACTGCGTCAAATCGTTGGAGCCGATAGAGAAACCATCAAAGTAATTCAGGAACTCTTCCGCCAGAATCGCATTCGACGGCACTTCGCACATCATGATGATGCGCAAGCCGTTTTCACCGCGCTTCAAACCGTTTTTCGCCAGCAGGTTGATGACTTTTTCAGCCTGGCCCAATGTACGAACGAAAGGCACCATGATTTCGACGTTGGTCAAACCCATCTCATCACGTACGCGCTTCATCGCCTTGCATTCCATCTCGAACGATTCAGCAAAATCCGGTGCCAGGTAACGTGCAACACCACGGAAGCCCAGCATTGGATTTTCTTCATCTGGTTCGTAACGGGAACCGCCGATCAGCTTTTTGTACTCATTCGATTTGAAATCAGACAAACGCACGATCACTGGCTTAGGCCAGAATGCAGCACCGATGGTGGCAATACCTTCTGCCAGTTTGTCGATGTAAAACGCTTTCGGCGATGCATGACCACGTGCCACTGATTCCACCGCTGTTTTCAAATCAGCATCGATATGCGGGTATTCCAGAATTGCTTTTGGATGTACACCAATATTGTTGTTGATGATGAATTCCAGACGCGCCAGACCGACACCTGCATTTGGAATCGATTGGAAATCGAAAGCCAATTGCGGATTGCCAACGTTCAAGGTGATCTTCAACGGCAATTCAGGCAAGTCACCACGTGCGAACTCGGTGACTTCGGTTTCCAGCAAGCCATCATAGACTTTGCCTTCATCGCCTTCTGCGCAAGACACTGTGACCAAAGTACCGTCAGTCAGCAGCTCAGTCGCGTCACCACAACCAACAACAGCAGGCACGCCCAATTCACGCGCAATAATCGCTGCGTGGCAGGTACGACCACCGCGGTTAGTCACGATGGCGGAAGCGCGCTTCATGACCGGCTCCCAGTTTGGATCGGTCATGTCAGCGACCAATACATCACCTGGTTGTACACGCTCCATGTCGGCTGCATCGAGAATGACGCGCACTGGACCAGCACCGATCTTTTGACCGATTGCACGACCAACTGTCAAAACAGAGCCGCTGCCTTTGAGCTTGAAGCGTTGCTGTACATCAGTTGCTTTTTGTTGCGACTTTACGGTTTCCGGACGCGCTTGCAAGATGTAGAGCTTGCCATCAATGCCATCCTTGCCCCATTCGATGTCCATTGGACGACCGTAGTGCTTTTCGATGATGACGGCGTACTTGGCCAATTCGACAATCTCATCATCCGTCAACGAATAGCGATTACGCATGCCGATAGGCACATCGACAGTACGTACCGAACGTCCGGCTTTCGCTTCATCGGTGAATTCCATCTTGATCAGCTTGGAACCAATGTTGCGGCGGATGATAGGCAGCTTGCCGAGTTCCAGCATAGGCTTGTGCACATAGAATTCATCCGGATTGACGGCGCCCTGCACCACTGTTTCGCCCAGACCGTAGCTGGAAGTGATGAAGACAACATCCTTGAAGCCCGATTCTGTATCCAGCGTAAACATCACACCTGCCGCGCCCAAATCGGAACGCACCATGCGCTGTACGCCAGCCGACAAGGCAACCTCAGCATGCGTAAAGCCTTTGTGCACGCGATAAGAGATAGCGCGATCGTTGTACAGCGAAGCGAATACGTGCTTGATCGCTTCGAGCACATTATCGATGCCGACGACGTTAAGGAAGGTTTCTTGCTGGCCGGCAAACGACGCATCCGGCAAATCTTCTGCAGTCGCAGAGGAACGCACGGCAAACGACATTTCCTTGGAGGAATCTGCGGCCAGATCTTTGTAGTACTGCTTGATGTCTTGCAGCAATTGCGGCTGGAATGGTGTTTCCACTATCCATTGACGAATTTCCGCGCCGGCTTGCGCCAGTGCACGCACGTCGTCAATATTCAAGTCAACCAGACGATCAGCAATACGTTGCGCCAGACTCAGCCCACCGTTTTCGCTGTATGTCAGGAAGTCCCTGAACGCCTGTGCCGTAGTGGCAAAACCGCCCGGCACCCGAACACCAGCTTCTGCAAGCTGGCTGATCATTTCACCTAGTGAAGAGTTTTTACCCCCAACGGAATCCACATCGGACATCCGTAAACGTTCGAAGGAAACAACATAATTTCCTTCTACTGCCGGGTCATACTTGCTCCCTGTTTGTAATGCAATCGACATAACAACCTCTGCTTTGATGATAAGAAATCTTCATGCGTGCCTTTCATAGGCGACAGATAAGCTACAGTTTTTGTTATTCTTCGAGTGAGCCGCAACGTGTGTGAGCAATTGGCCGCCATTTTACAGAATCTATGAGAGATTCGCACTGCACCGCAACATTTTTTTAACTTACGCTATTCTTACATCATCTTATGACCAACTCTGTCGACCGCAGCACCGCCAGCGCACGTACCGTTTTCTTTGTATCTGATGGCACAGGCATCACTGCAGAAACCTTCGGTCATTCAGTATTAACGCAGTTTGAATTGCGCTTTAAACAAATTCGTTTGCCCTTCATAGACTCGCAAGACAAGGCCTATGATGCATTGCGGAAAATCAATGATGCATTTGCCACCGATGGACGACGTCCGATTGTTTTTTCCACATTAGTCAAAGCTGAATTATCAAGCATTGTGCGCCAATCCAAGGGCATGCACATGGATTTAATTCAAACTTTCGTAGAGCCATTGGAACAAGAGCTGGGCGTGAAATCGACGCATACGATAGGCCGCAGCCATACCAGCGCTGATTCAGAAGAATACAAGAACCGGATTGAAGCGATCAATTTTTCCTTGGCGCATGATGATGGCCAATCTCATAAGAATCTATCAGCGGCCGATGTCATTCTGGTTGGCGTCTCACGTTCTGGCAAAACGCCAACCAGTCTGTTTCTTGCCATGCAATACGGCATCAAGGCAGCCAACTATCCGTTAATCCCGGACGATTTCGAACGTGAGAAGTTGCCTAGCGGCTTGCAAGATTACAAACACAAGATATTTGGCTTATCGATTGCAGCGAACAGGCTTGCAGAAATTCGTAATGAGCGTTTGCCTGGCAGTAAATATGCAGCTCTAGAAAACTGCCGCTATGAAATCAATGAAGCGGAGAGAATGATGCGACGCGAAGGTATACGCTGGATGTCATCAACCACCAAATCGATTGAGGAAATCGCAGCGACAATCTTGCAGGAAATAAAAACGGAGCAACGTCTGGATTAAAGCGGGCAATGCCTAACGGGATGTTTGTTGTCTGACTTGCTCGAAAAAGCAGACAGCAGAGCTGGCCGCAACATTCAAGGATTCAATTGCACCTAAATGCGGAATAGACACGCGATGCGTCGCCAATGCAAGCAAGTCATCCGCCACGCCCTGCCCTTCATGCCCGAACAACCAGGCAACTGCTTGCGTCAGATCCAGATCATAAAGCTGCTTTTCCGCATGTGAACTGGTTGCAATGACTGGGATATCTGTGCGGCCCAATAGATCGGCCAAATCGACACCTTCGAATATCTCCAACAAGAAATGCGCGCCCATACCAGCACGCAATACTTTCGGCGACCATGCGAAGGTCGTCCCGGCGCTGCAAAAAACTTGTTTGATGCCTGCTGCTGCTGCACTACGCACAATGGATCCGAAGTTGCCCGGATCTTGCACCTTGTCCAGCAACACTGCGGACTGTGATAAACGCAGCGGCTGTTGCACTTCCGGCGTATCGATTACAAATAGAATGTCTACACCATGTTCAACCTGGCTCAAAGCATGAAACAAGGCGTCAGGTAAAACAATGCATTGCGTATGACTATCGCTGCACTGTTGGACAATGACGGTCACCTCGCTGTTGAGCAAAGCTGTTTCGCCGACTATACACAAAGGTGGCGTACCAATTTTTTCCAGGTATGCCTCGCACAAGTGCACTCCGTCCAGCAAGGTACGGCCAACTTTGCGGCGCGCCTGTGAACTACCTGCCAGATGCTTCAGCTCCTTATAGAGCGGATTGTCGCGCGATGAAATGGTTTTGATCGTCATGATGGGTCTGCGTTGCTTTAACGCTTGTTGGCAACGGCAATATTGCCTAGCAATGCACGTACCGGCGCATACGATTTACGATGCACGGGCGATACGCCATGCTCACGCAAGCGTTCAAGATGCAAAGCCGTTGGATAACCCTTGTGTTGATCGAAAGCGTAATGCGGGTATTCAATATGCAACAAGCCCAGAGCGTGATCGCGAGCAGTCTTTGCAAGGATGGATGCAGCGGAAATCGCCTGCACCTTGTCATCACCTTTAATGATCGCCTCAGAACGCACTGACATCACCGGGCAACGATTGCCATCGATCAACGCCAATGTCGGTAACACATGCAAGCCTTCAATCGCACGGCGCATCGCCAGCATCGTTGCCTGCAGAATATTCAGCGTATCAATTTCTTCTTCCGAACACTGAGCAATCGACCAGGACAACGCATATTGCTTGATCTCGATAGCCAGCGCATCGCGTTTTACTTCCGTCAGTTTTTTAGAGTCGCGCAAACCGTCTATCGGACGCATCGGATCAAGAATCACCGCAGCGGCAAATACCGGTCCTGCCAGTGGGCCACGGCCAGCTTCATCCACACCACAGATGATGTCCTCATCCAGACTACTGAACAATGAGAGGTTGGGATCTTCTTTTTTCACGGGAGTGGTCTTTTGTACTGCGTTTGTTTTACACGCTACCACTACGTGATTGCGCAATTAATTCCATCACGGCACGGGCGCTCTCGCCTGCCGTATCACGCAGCAGCGTGTGGTGCATTTCGGTAAAACGACGCTGCAAGCGCTCACGGTGTGCGCCATCCTGCAATTGCAGCCACAGTGCATCAGCCAGCGCTTGCGGCGTCGCGGCATCCTGCAATAGTTCCGGCACCAGAAATTCCTGCGCCAGAATATTCGGCAAACCTATCCATGGCTGATAAGCCATATGACGCAATATATGCCAGGAAGCGCTCATCATCTTGTAGGCGATGACCATGGGCCGTTTGAACAGCGCGACTTCCAGCGAGGCCGTACCAGACGCGACCATGACTGCATCCGCTGCGGCCAGTGCCTGATGCGATTGCCCATCCAGTATTTGTACTGGCACATCCTGCAAACCGGCTTGCGCAATCAATTCTTCGAAATAGCGACGTTGCGGTGCACCGGCCATAGGCGCAACGATGCACAAACCAGGGTCGCGCTGCAGCAGGATCTTTGCCGCCGCAACAAAAGCCACGGCGTTGTACTTCAACTCGGACATCCGACTACCCGGCAAGATCGCCACGACCGACGCAGCCGGCGGCAAATTCAGGAGCGTGCGTGCACCGACCTGATCCGGCTCCATCGGAATAACTTGCGCCAATGGATGACCAACATAAGTCGCAGGAATACCGGCCTTGCGATAAATTTCCTCTTCAAACGGGAAAATCACCAGCATGTGCGATACAGCACGTGCAATTTTCTTGATGCGACCGCCACGCCACGCCCAAATCGACGGACCGATAAAGTGCATGGTTGGAATACCCGCACTCTTGAGTTGCGCTTCCAAGCCTAGATTGAAATCAGGTGCATCGACGCCGATGAAAACTGCAGGTCGCTCGATCAGCAATTGATCACGCAACGCAGTTTGAATTCCCTTGATTTCGCGATAATGCGCCAGCACTTCGAATAAACCGCGCACCGACAATTTCTCCATAGGGAAATCGCTGACGAAACCGTGTTGCTCCATATGCGGACCACCGATGCCATGCATATAGGCATCAGGCAATTGCGGACGCAAGCCAGACAACAAACGACCTGCCAACAAATCACCGGATGTTTCACCGGCGACCATCGCGATCGCTGTTGCGGCGTTATCGGATGATGCCACGAGGAGATACTGCTATGAATTCACGCAACTGACGCAGGTATTGCGCCGCGTCAGGTGATTTTTCTTCTTCTGCCTGTAAAGCAAGTTTAGCTTCTTCGAGCGGCAAACCAGAACGATAGATAGTCTTGTAGCCACGTTTAATGGCCATGATCTGCTCGCTGCTAAAGCCACGGCGCTTCAAGCCTTCGCTATTGATACCAGCAGGCACCGCGCGATTGCCAGCTGCAGTAACGAAAGGTGGAATGTCTTGGCTAACGGCAGCGGTAAACGCTGTCATTGCATGTGCGCCTATACGGCAGAATTGATGTACCGAAGTAAAGCCACCAAGGAAGACCCAGTCTTCCAGATGCACGTGACCAGCCAGCGTCGCATTATTGGCGAGAATGATGTTATTACCGAGCTGGCAATCATGTGCGATGTGCACATACGCCATGATCCAATTGTCGCTACCCATACGCGTGATACCGACATCTTGCGTGGTGCCCAAATTAATCGTGACGAACTCACGTATCGTATTGCGATCACCGATTGTCAATAATGTCGGCTCGCCAGCATATTTCTTGTCTTGCGGTGCTGCACCGATAGACGCGAACTGGAAAATCGTATTGTCGGCACCTATGGTGGTATGACCTTCAACCACGACATGCGGGCCAATTTTACTGCCAGCCCCAATAGATACGTCAGGGCCGATCACCGTATAGGCACCAACTTCAACGGTAGAGTCGAGTTGTGCCTTGGGATCAATAACCGCCGTTGGATGTATCAGTGCCATTACTGCCCCGCAGCTGGACTCGCATCGTTAATCGTACGCATCGTGCACATCAGCTCTGCTTCCAGCGCCAATTGTCCATCGACAGAGCCAGTTGCTTTGTACTTCCAGATACCACGTGCATTACGCAGAATTTCGACTTCCATTTTCAATTGGTCACCTGGTTCAACCGGACGCTTGAAGCGCGCACCATCGATGCCGATAAAGTACACCACGCTGTTGTCATCGGGTTTTTGGCCCATGGTCAAGAAGGAGAGCAAGGCAGCAGTTTGCGCCAGCGCTTCTATCATCAGCACGCCAGGCATGACTGGTTTGTGCGGGAAGTGACCGTTGAAGAATTCTTCGTTGGCAGTAACGTTCTTGATCGCGGTAATCGTTTTACCGGATTCCCAGTTCAACACACGATCAACCAGCAGCATAGGATAGCGATGCGGCAGGTATTGCTTGATCTGATTGATGTCGAGTGTTTTCATTTCTGTATTCATTCTGTTTTGTCGCCTAGCGATTTAATAATTTTTTCTAATTCGCGGATTTTCTCACGCATCGTCGGCAAATTGCGCACAATCACCGCAGATTTTTCCCATTCAGCATTTTTTGCCAACGGATAGAAACCGGTATATTGCCCCGGCTCACGAATTGAACGCGAGACCATACTGCCGGATGAAATATGCACATGATCAGCAATGGTCAAGTGCCCCAATATCATCGCAGCGCCGCCGAAGGTACAATATTTGCCGATCACAGCACTTCCCGCCACGCCGACGCAACCAGCCATCGCCGTATGCGCACCAATATGACAGTTGTGTCCAATCTGGATTTGATTGTCGAGCTTCACACCATCTTCGATCACGGTATCCGCTAAGGCACCTCTATCTATCGAGGTATTTGCACCAATTTCAACATCATCACCAATCTTGACTGCACCGGTTTGCGGAATCTTGATCCAGGCACCGCCTTCATTGGCAAAACCAAAACCGTCCGCGCCTATCACTGCGCCAGGGTGAATAATCCCTCGTGCACCGATTTTGCAACCGGCCAGAAAGGTAACGCGCGGATAAAAATGCGTGCCGGCACCGACATGCGCACCGCGGCCGATATAGCATCCAGCATCGATCACACAATCATCTTCAACAACTGCGCCAGCCTCAATTGCAACATGTGGCCCTATAGACGCACTTGCTGCAACGCGTGCAGTAGGATCAACGCTGGCGCTTGGATGTATGCCTTGCGGTGCTATATACGCATTCTGCGCCGCGAAGAACTGCGCTGCGCGGGCGAAATAAGCATAAGGATTTGCCGCGACTATGCGCGCGCCTTTATAGTCAGCCGCAACGATCTCATCGTCTGCCGCAGACAAAATTAAAGCGGCCGCGTTTGTTTGCGCGGCCTGCCCTCTGAACTTGGGATTGGAAAGAAACGTGATGTGCGATGCACTTGCATCGTTTAACGGCGCGATGCCGACAACTTCAATGTCCGCATCGCCTATCAACCGGCCCCCCAAGCGTTCGACTAATTCTCCCAGCCGAGTGCTCATCGTTGCCTTTTTATTTTATTTGCCCAGCGCTTTGATTACTTTATCGGTGATATCGATACGCGGACTAACGTAAGCCGCTTCCTGCAACACGATATCGTATTTTTCAGCTTCAGCGATTTGCTTGATTACTTTATTCGTACGTTCAATCGCACTTGCGGTTTCTTCGTTACGACGCTGATTCAAGTCTTCCTTGAATTCACGTTGAGTACGCTGGAAATCCTTGTCTACGTCAGCCAGTTCACGCTGACGCTTGACGCGATCAGAATCGGACAATACCGGCGCATCCTTGTCAAACTTGTCTGCCAGATTTTTCAAGCGATTCGCCAAATCCTGCAATTCCTTCTGGCGCTTGGCAAATTCCTGCTCCAGCTTGACTTGTGCTGCCTTGTACGGTGCAGCTTCGCGGAAAACGCGCTCGGTGCTAATGAAGCCAATTCTTGTTTCTTGAGCTTGCACAGCAGAAACAAAAAATAATCCCGCGGCAAATAATGTCGCGCCTTTAGAGACTACTGACAGTTTAGTTAAAGACTTCAAAATAATTCTCCGTATTTCAAATTTCAATTACCAATTTCGTATTATGCCACCAAGCGATTAAAAGCCTGTGCCCAACTGGAATTGGAATGCTTGTGTTCTGTCACGTTCATTCGCCGCACCATCGGTCTTCGCATTAATTGGTTTGCCAAAGCTCAGCTTCAACGGCCCGATCGGTGACACCCAACTCAAACCAATACCAACTGAACTTTTCAAACCACCACCTCCAAAGCTATCAGCATACACATTACCGGCATCGAAAAAGGTAAACCAACGCAAACTGCGATCAAGGCCGGACCCCGGGAATGGAAATTGCAATTCTGCATTGAGGATAATCCGTGCTGAACCGCCTAATGGATCCCCGTTAGGTGCCTTAGGCCCCAAGGAGGAACTCTCATATCCACGCACGGAACCGATACCACCACCATAAAAATTCTTAAAGATAGGATATGCTTTTCCACCGAGCGCCTTACCGTAATTAACCTCGCCATTCAAGGCCAGCGTAGTGCTACCTCCAAACAAAGGCTGGAAGTACTGATGCTGATAGGTCGCACGATAATAATTCGAATCGCCAGCCGGAGAAATCTCGAAATTAGCACGTTGATAACGACCTTTAGTCGGCACCAATGCACTATCCCGGTTATCCCGCTGCCATGCGGCAGTTAAAGGTACACCTATTGCCGAAGCATTATGCACACCAGTGGAAAATGCACTCAGAGGATTACTACTATCGTTTGCAACACCATTGATGTTATCGACATAACGCTTGAATGCGTCTGGGCTCTCGTTGTAATTGGTCACGCCTGTATAAGTTTGAATCTCAGTACGCTCAACACCTGCGCCGAAAAATACCGTGTCATATTCCGTAAATGGAACACCAAACTTGATATTACCGCCAGTTGTACGAATACGATAATCGCCAGTGTTAATGATAGGCGGTCTGGTCGTACGGATAAATAACTCATAGCTACGACTAATGCCGTCATCAGTGAAATAAGGATTCGTACTAGACACTGCAATCGTGCGATTCAATCGGCTGGTATTAACGTTCACACCGACCGTATTACCGCTACCGAAGGCGTTAGTTTGATTCACACCGCCGCTCAAAGACAATTTTTCACTACTGGAGAAACCTGCACCCAACATGATGTTACCTGTTGGCTTCTCGGTTACACCAAGATTGACATCAACCTGATCCGTTTTGCCTGGCACATCCGGTGTCTCAATCGTGACATCGGAGAAGTAATCCAGACGATCAACGCGATCGCGTGACAATTTAATTTTTTCCGCGTCATACCAGGAGTTCTCAAACTGACGCATTTCACGGCGAATAACTTCATCGCGTGTTTTTGTGTTGCCACCAATATTAATATTACGGACATAGACGCGCTTGCCCGGATCGATCAAGACGGTAAACGCAACTTCTTTTTTCTCACGATCGATTTGCGGATTCGCATTCACGTTCGCAAAGGCATAACCAAAATTGCCCAAACGATCGGAAATATTCTTGGTACTTGCAGTCAGCTTTGCGCCCGAAAAAACCTCACCTTTTTTCAATTGCACTAGGGATGCCAATTCAGCTTCGCGGCCAAACATTTCGCCCTCAAGCTTGACATCAGAAACCGTGTACTTTTCACCTTCTTTGATATTGATGGTGATGAAAATATCTTTCTTGTCAGGTGTGATCGATACCTGCGTCGACTCTATCTGCATCTCGATATAGCCACGATCCTGATAAAAGGATTTCACTTTTTCAATGTCACCAGCCAGCTTCTGTTTCGAATATTGATCTGCTTTCGAATACCAGGTAAACCAGCCTGGTGTACGCAAACTCAACATACTGATCAGCTCTTTTTCGCTGAAAGCTTTATTACCGATGATATTGATGTTCTTGATACGTGCGACATCGCCTTCATCCACTGCAAAAGTGATGGCTACACGATTACGTTCAATTGGTGTGACCGTCGTCGTGATTTGCGCACTGTATAAACCACGTGAAAGATATTGACGCTTCAATTCCTGCTCAGCACGATCAACCAGCGCTTTGTCGAAAATACGCGATTCGCCTACGCCGATTTCTTTCAGCGCCTTGGTCAACTGATCTTTATCGAATTCTTTGGTGCCGGTGAATGTCACGCTTGCAATAGCAGGACGCTCTTCCACAAAAACAACCAACACGTCGCCTTCAACTTCAATCCGTACATCCTTGAAGAAACCAGTCGCATACAGCGCTTTAATCGCTGCAGCACCTTTTTCGTCTGTGAATGTCTCGCCGACACGTACTGGAAGATAGCTGAAAACCGTACCGGCTTCGGTCCGTTGAATGCCTTCAACGCGTATGTCTTTTACGGTGAAAGGATCCGCAGCATGCGAATAGCCTGAGCACAATGCAAAGGCTGCGATAGCGATAAGACGACGAGGGAGTATCGGCAAGGAGAAACGCTCTGAATATAATTTCATTGGCTATCGTTAATTAATTACTAGTCAGACCTTGGTCTGGAAAAGGCATGCGTCGCTCAGGAAATCAGGCGATTAATGTCATTAAAGACCGCTACCAGCATCAAGGTCATCAAGATCCCTATACCTGCTCGCTGAGCAATTGCACCAAAGCGTTCGGAGACTGGGCGACCTGTTAAAACTTCCACAGAATAATACAGCAAAAGCCCCCCATCCAACACTGGGATAGGGAGCAGATTCATTACACCTAAACTGATACTGACAAAGGCAATAAAGCTCAAATAACTGATCCAGCCAATACGTGCCGTCTGCCCTGCGTAATCGGCAATCGTAATTGGCCCCGTCACATTCTTCCAGGAAACCTCACCGATGATCATTTTTCCGACCATTTTGACCGTCAATACACTGGTATCCCAGGTTTTTTTCGTCGCTTTGACCAATGCAGCGAAAGGCGAATTATGAGCCGTCACCATATCCGGCGCCATCGGCACCTCAACCTTGATGCGACCAAAAACCTGCCCATCATTAGTCGCCTCTTCCGGCGTAACGTTCAAGCTCAATGGCTGTCCGCGGCGTAAAAGATCGATTTTCAGATTTTTGCCAGGCGATGCGCGTACCAACTCAACCAGAGACAAACCATCTGGAATCGGCATGCCGTTCACACTGACGATCAAATCTCCTTGCTGCAAGCCAGCCTGCATCGCAGGGCCATCCGGAACGATTTGCCCCAAAATTGCTGGCGGACGCGCCAAGTCGATGCCGAGCTTGCCGAGGAAATCACCTTCCAGTTCCTCGGCAGAGATACTGTCAACAGGGATCGTGACCGTCTGCAGGAGTTTGCCAGAGGAACCAGCTGCCGTATGCTCAACATCCAATGTAACGGACTGTTTGTTAATGACGGATTGCACGATCAACCAACGCAGGTCATTCCATACCTGAATCGGCTCGCCATTAACAGCAGTCACCATTTCATCGCCACGCAAACCAGCCTGATAAGCAATGGTTTTTTCCGCAGGCGCGCGCAATTTCGGTGCAGGCTCTGGGATGCCGTAACTGTACAAACAAGCGAACAGGAAAATGGCCAATAGAAAATTGGCGAGCGGACCGGCTGCCACGATCGCTATACGGCGCCACACGGATTGCCGCGTAAATTCGCGCTTCATATCTTCGGGCGATACTGCATCCAAATCGCCGTCACGCGCGTCGAGCATCTTCACGTAGCCGCCCAACGGCAAAATCGAAATTGCCCACTCAGTCTGATCAGCGCCAAAACGACGCGAATAGATGACTTTTCCCATACCAACGGAAAAGCGCAAGACTTTGACGCCGCACCAGCGTGCGACCAGATAATGGCCAAGCTCGTGCACGATCACCAAGACACCGAGCACAACGGCAAAAGCAAGTATGGTTTGAAGCAACATCATGGCTGAATAAGAGAGTTAGCTAAGTCACGTGCGCAGCGGTCTTGCTCGAATACTGAGTCAATGTCGGTGATTGCCTCTGCAGGCAGTGCATCCATCACACGTGCGATCAGTTGATCGATGACGCGAAAACCGATACGACCATCGAGAAATGCCTGAACGGCAATTTCATTCGCTGCATTCATGATCGCAGGGGCAGAACCGCCTGCTTGCAAAGCATCATACGCCAGTTTTAGACAAGGAAATCTTAAGAGATCCGGGCGCTCGAAGGTAAGTTGAGCAATTTGAACCAGATCAATCGGTTTAACGCCGGAATGAATACGATCAGGATACGCCAGCGCATGTGCAATCGGCGTACGCATGTCTGGATTGCCGAGTTGCGCCAGCACCGATCCATCGACATAAGACACCATGGAGTGCACGACGCTTTGCGGATGAATCACGACTTCAATATGGCTGGCCGGCACATCGAACAACCAGTGCGCCTCGATCACTTCCAGCCCTTTGTTCATCATCGTTGCTGAATCGACCGAGATTTTGCGTCCCATTACCCACTTCGGATGCGCCACAGCCTCTTGCCACGTCACTTGGTCGAGAGTATCAACATCACGTTTGAGAAATGGACCGCCGGATGCGGTCAACAAGATTTTTTCGACGCCGTGCTCGGCTGGTGAACGCTGGCGAGTACCAGGCATGCATTGAAAAATGGCATTGTGTTCGCTATCAATGGGCATCAGAGTGGCGCCGCTAGCACCCACCGCATCCATCAACAAAGGACCTGACATGACCAAGGCCTCCTTGTTTGCCAGCAGCACGCGCTTACCCGAACGCGCTGCTGCCAAAGTAGGTGCCAAACCAGCCGCACCGACAATCGCCGCCATCACGCTATCGCACTCCGGCGCACTGGCAACCGCACACAATGCGGCTTCGCCGTATTCAACTTGTGTCTGCAATCCTTTTTGACGCAAGAGTGTTTGCAGCTTTTGCGCACCTTCAGCAGAGCCAACAACAGCAACCTTCGGCTTAAATTGCACGCACTGCTGCGCCAACTCCTCAACCTTGCTTTGCGCGGTCAGGGCATACACCGAATAGCGATCAGGATGGCGCGCAATCACATCCAAGGTGGAAACGCCGATGGACCCAGTCGAGCCCAGAATAGTGATCTGCTGCATTTCTGCCTTACATCCAATAAGCGATAAGTGCGGCGAGCGGCAAGGTAGGGATCAATGCATCGAGCCGGTCGAGTACGCCACCGTGCCCCGGCAGCAAGCTGCTGCTATCTTTCATGCTAGCGCGACGTTTGAGTTGAGATTCGAACAGATCGCCAACAATGCTGGCAGCAACCATCAACACCAACACCGCGAGAAAACCAAGCCAACCCCATCTGAGATAAAGCTGCACGGCAAATGTATCATTCAGTGCCGGTACGACTATCGTCAACGCACAGGCCAGCAGTACGACGATACCGCCACCTATCGCACCTTCCCAGGATTTTCCTGGAGAAATTGATGGTGCCAACTTACGTTTGCCAAACGCCTTGCCGCTGAAATAAGCCCCAATATCGGCCAACCAAACGATCGCCATGACAGAGAACATGTACAAGGTCGAATGATTGAACAAGACCAGCAGCGCAATGAAAGCACCCAGAATCGCTATGCCGTAAATACCCGTCAGCAAACGATTCGCCATTCCCGTCATTACCGGCAAGCCGAGAACAAGTGACGGCGTCAAGCGTAAAGCCCAGATCGCTACGCAAATTGCAGACAAAAACACGCTTTGCTTGAAGCTGCCACTGTAAATCAGCCAGGTAAATGCAGCCGTCCAGATGGCAGCGCCAAGGATAGGATTTTTATTACCGAACAGACGCAGACATTCCCATGCTGAGGCAGCAAAGAAAACAATGGTCAATACGGCGAACGCGACAAAGGAACCGGAATAAATTACTAACAGCAGCACTGCCAGCAAAATCAATGCAGTGATAATCCGCGTTTTTAGCATTTAGCCACCGGCGATTGCTCGGTCAGTTGTGCGCTAGTACGACCGAAGCGTCGTTCGCGCTGTTGATAGGAGGAGATAGCCGACTCCAACGCCGCAGCATCAAAATCAGGCCAATAGGTATCGGTGAAATACAACTCGGTATAAGCAAGCTGCCACAACAAAAAATTGGAAATACGCTCTTCCCCGCCGGTACGGATAAAAAGATCGGGTTCCGGCGCATACGCCAGTGCAAGATAAGGGGCCAACTGCTCCTCACTGAAATCACTTGCACCAGGATGCGCTGCCACCATCTGATTGACCGCCTGCATGATGTCCCAACGACCGCCATAGTTGGCGCAGATCGTCACCGTCAAACGTGTATTGGCCGCCGTTTTACGTTCGGCGCCAGCGATCATTTTTTGTAATTTATCGTCGAAACGGCTAAGGTCGCCAACGATTTTCAGACGTATGCCATTGGCATGCATCTTGGAGACTTCACGTTCCAGAGCCGTCACGAACAGACGCATCAACAGCGTCACTTCATCTTCAGGACGACGCCAGTTTTCGGAACTGAATGCGAAGAAGGTGACGTATTCGACGCCCTGCTTGGCGCACGCTTCGACGATGCCACGCACTGCCTCCACGCCTTTGACGTGACCAGCTACGCGCGGCATGAAGCGTTTAGTGGCCCAACGCCCATTGCCATCCATGATGATGGCAATATGGCGCGGCACCAGCGACACTTCCGGCACGATCTGAGTTGAACTCTGCGACGTCATGGATGGGCGACCGGAAATAGAGAGATAGGCAAAAGAATGAAAAGCCGACTCAAACCGTCAGCACTTCTTTTTCTTTTTCCACAACCAGCTTATCCACTTCAAGCACGGCTTTGTCGGTCAATTTTTGAATTTCATCCTGCGCACGACGCTCATCATCTTCCGAACAAGCTTTTTCTTTGAGCAGTTTTTTCAAACTTTCATTGGCATCGCGGCGAATATTGCGAATCGCGATTTTTGCATCTTCTGCTTCGCTCTTGACCAATTTGACCATTTCCTTGCGGCGTTCTTCAGTCAATGGCGGCGTCGGCACGCGTATCATCTCGCCTTGCGTCGAGGGATTCAAACCAAGATCTGCATCGCGAATGGCTTTCTCAACCACTGCAACCATTTTCTTTTCAAAAGGCTGTACGCCAATTGTGCGTGCATCAACCAGAGTCACGTTAGCAACCTGAGTCAAATTGGTCGGGTTACCGTAATACTCGACCATCACGTGATCAAGAATACCGGTATGTGCGCGGCCAGTACGTACTTTTGCCAGATCAGCTTTCAAAGTCTCGATAGACTTTTGCATCTTTTGATCGGCAATCTTTTTTGCATCTGCAACAGTCATTACTGTTCTCCTCTTTTACAACGAGTTAAACCTGAATTTGAATTTCAGCGGAATTTATACGTGTACCAAAGTGCCTTCGTCTTCGCCCATGATGACGCGCTTGAGCGCACCCGGCTTGACGATGGAAAACACCTTGATCGGCAGTTTTTGGTCACGGCACAATGCGAATGCAGTTGCATCCATCACCTGCAAGTGTTTGGAAATCGCTTCATCAAAGGTAATGGTCGAATAACGCGTAGCGTCCGGATCCTTGTTTGGATCGGCACTATATACGCCATCAACCTTGGTTGCCTTCAAAACAATCTGAGCACCGATTTCCGAACCACGCAGAGCAGCTGCCGTATCAGTGGTAAAGAATGGATTGCCGGTACCTGCAGCGAAGACCACAATCTTGCCCTCTTCCAGATATTGCAATGCTTTAGGACGCACATACGGTTCAACGACCTGCTCAATGGCAATCGCTGACATGACGCGAGCGGTAATACCGGCTTGACGCATTGCATCTGCCAGTGCCAGCGAATTCATGACCGTTGCCAGCATCCCCATGTAATCGGCAGTTGCGCGATCCATGCCTTGTGCTCCGGGCGCTACGCCTCGGAAGATATTGCCGCCACCGATGACGATAGCCAGTTCCACGCCCAATTTTGCTACTTCTGACACATCCGCCACCATACGTTCGATAGTGGCACGGTTGATACCGTAAGGATCGTCTCCCATTAACGCTTCACCCGAGAGTTTGAGAAGAACGCGCTTATAAGCTGGGGTTGTCATGGGCTGGATTCCTTGTTTTTGTCTGGTTTTTACTGGGATACAGTTCTTACCTGATTTTCATTCGATCTTGCCATATTGATGAAGGCGTACGAATGAAATCTTAATCTGTCAGCACATCAAAGGATACTTGATGATGCTAAAAAAACGGGCCTTTCGGCCCGATTTTTTCGCTTACGCCTGTTTTGCTGCTGCTACTTGTGCTGCCACTTCGGCAGCAAAGTCATCCTGCTTCTTCTCAATGCCTTCACCAACAACAAACATCGTGAACGATTTCACTGTCGATTTAGTATCTTTCAACATTTGTTCAACGGTTTGCTTGTCGTTCTTGACGAACGTTTGATTCAACAAGGAAACTTCTTTCAGGTATTTCTGTACCGAACCTTCAACCATCTTGGTAACGATCTCAGCTGGCTTGCCCGATTCAGCAGCTTTCAACTCAGCAACCGAACGCTCTTTAGCGATCAGTTCGGCTGGCACGTTGTCCGAAGACAATGCAACTGGTTTCATCGCAGCGATATGCATCGCAACGTCTTTACCAACTTGTTCGTCAGCGCCGTCAAAATCAACCATGACGCCGATACGTGTACCGTGCAGGTAGGAAGCCAGTTTGCCTGTTGTTTCAAAACGCGCGAAACGGCGGATCGACATGTTTTCACCGATACGACCGATCAGGGCAGCACGTGTTTCTTCAACAGTCTTGTCTTCCAGTGGCAATGCGCTCAACGCAGCAACGTCAGCAGGGTTTTTCTCTGCGATCAATTTTGCCAGAGCATTTGCAAATGCGAGGAAATCGTCATTTTTGGTTACAAAGTCGGTTTCGCAGTTAACTTCGAGCAAAGAACCGACATTGCCAACTACATAAGCAGCAACAACGCCTTCAGCGGTCACGCGGGAAGCTGCTTTCGAAGCTTTGCCACCCAACTTAACGCGCAGGATTTCTTCTGCTTTGACTGGATCGCCATCGGCTTCCGTCAATGCTTTTTTGCATTCCATCATCGGCGCATCGGTCAGCGCACGCAGTTCACCAACCATCGCAGCAGTAATAACGGCCATTACAATCTCCTAACAAACGGACGTCCGTCAGACGTCCTCAATCTTATTACGTTCAAAATGCGCTCGAAAAAAAGGGGCGAACCGCTGTTGCCCCTTTTATTCTGACGCTCAATCCATCAGAGACAGGGTTTAAGCCTGCTCGTTGACCTCAACGAAGTCGTCGCCGCCTTTGATTGATTCAACCAGATCGTTGGTCGCGCTAGCACGGCCTTCGAGGATCGCATCTGCAACGCCACGGGCGTACAGCATGATCGCTTTGGAGGAATCGTCATTACCTGGAATAACGTAGGTAACGCCTTCTGGCGAGTGGTTGGTATCGACTACACCGATAACTGGGATGCCCAGTTTCGCTGCTTCAGTGATCGCACCTTTGTGATAACCAACGTCAACCACGAAAATTGCGTCAGGAATGCCGCCCATATCCTTGATGCCGCCGATTGCTTTTTCCAGCTTGATTTTTTCACGATCAAACATCAGCGCTTCTTTTTTGCTGAGTTTTTGTACGGAACCGTCTTCGATCGAAGCTTCCATTTCTTTCAAACGCTTGATCGATGTTTTGATCGTTTTGAAGTTGGTGAGCATGCCACCCAACCAGCGTTGATCAACGTAAGGCATGCCAGCGCGCGCTGCTTCAGCGGCGATGGTTTCACGCGCTTGACGCTTGGTGCCGACGAACAGCACAGTGCCGCGATTGGAAGACAATTGTTTGATGTACTTCATCGCCTCCTGGTACATACCCAGGGTTTTTTCCAGATTGACGATATGAATTCTGTTGCGATGGCCGAAAATGTAAGGGGCCATCTTTGGGTTCCAGAAGCGTGTTTGGTGACCAAAGTGGACGCCAGCTTCCAGCATTTCGCGCATTGTTACGGACATGATATCTCCAGGGTTAAGGTCTGGAATCCGTTCAGTTACCGGGATCATTTGGCTGATTTCAGCTCTGATCGAGGCACCCTTTTCGAACGGATTCGCGATTTACAAAAAAATTTGCTTAAAAGTTAATTCAGGCAAGCCCGAGATTCTACCTCAGAATTACCACTAGTTTCAAGTGCCACACCACATTGCCCGGCGAATAAATGGGCGCTCGTCTATAATTCCTCATCAATCAATTTTTTCATGCTGTCATTTCAGCAATTTTCGGCTTCCTATGAGCAATATTTCAATTAAAACTGCAGAAGATATACAAGGCATGCGTGTCGCAGGCCGACTCGGTTCTGAAGTTCTCGATTACATCACCCCATTCGTCAAAGCCGGTGTTACCACCGGTGAGCTGGATCGCCTCTGCCATGAATACATGGTAAATGTGCAAGGAACCATCCCAGCACCGCTGAATTACTGCCCTCCTGGCTATACGCCTTACCCAAAAGCAATTTGCACGTCTGTCAACGATGTCATCTGTCACGGCATCCCGGGCGACAAGGTCTTGAAGAATGGTGATTCAGTCAATCTGGATATTACTGTCATCAAGGATGGCTACCATGGCGACAACAGCCGCATGTTCCTGATCGGCGAGCCCTCCATTCTGACAAAGCGCCTGAGTGAAATCACCTACGAATGCATGTGGCTGGGCATCTCGAAAATCAAACCAGGCGCACACTTGGGTGATATCGGCTACGTCATTCAGCAACACGCGGAAAAAGCCGGCTATAGCGTCGTACGTGAATTCTGCGGCCACGGCATTGGCAAGGTATTCCACGAAGAACCACAGGTATTGCACTACGGTCGCCCAGGCACATTGGAAAAACTTGAAGCCGGGATGATTTTCACGGTAGAGCCTATGATCAACGCCGGTCGCCGCGAAATCCGTGAAATGGGTGATGGCTGGACCATCAAAACCAAGGATCGCAGCCTGTCCGCGCAATGGGAACATACTGTACTGGTGACTGAAACAGGTTACGAAATCCTGACCCAATCGGCTGGCACCCCGCCGCCGCCTTCCTTTATCGTGCCACAAACCACTACCCAAGCAATCAACGCCTAATCATCCATGCCGTCTCTTGCCATCGCACTAAAAGAAGAACTCAAAGCCGAACGACAAATCGTCATTGACCGCTTTTTGAAGGATGGCAAGGCAGAACATCTGCTGACGCAATTAAGGATCAATGTCGATGCCGCCATGATCAAGGCGTGGACGGCGTTTGATCTGCCCGAAACTGCAGCCTTGGTTGCTGTTGGCGGTTATGGACGTGGTGAGCTGTTCCCACATTCTGATGTCGATGTCCTCATCCTGTTGCAAGAAGCGCCTAATGCCGCGCTCCAAGCAAAACTAGAGGAGTTGGTTCAGCTATTCTGGGATATGGGCCTCGAAATTGGCCATAGCATACGCACCATAGACGAATGCCTGTTTGAAGCAGAAGCCGACATTACTGTACAAACAAGTCTGCTCGAAGCACGTCTGGTCATCGGCAACAACAAACAATTCCAGCTCCTGAAAGTACGCTGCAATGCAGCGATGGATCCGCAAGCTTTTTTCCAGGCCAAAACACTGGAATTACGACAACGCCACGCCAAGTACGAAGACACGCCTTACAGTCTGGAACCGAACTGCAAGGAAAGCCCTGGCGGTTTGCGCGATCTGCAAGTCATCCTATGGGTATCGAAAGCTGCCGGCCTCGGCAATTCCTGGCGTGAACTGTCCGTACACGGATTGATTACGCCAACTGAAGCACGCCAACTGACGCAAAAAGAACGCTCGCTCAAAGACGTGCGTATCCGCTTGCATATAGTCACCAATCGCCATGAAGATCGCCTGGTATTCGATGTGCAGACAGCGATTGCAGAATCCATCGGCTTCAAGACAACGGAAACACGACGCGCCAGTGAATATTTGATGCAGCGTTATTACCTTGCTGCCAAAGCAGTCACGCAGCTCAATATGATTTTGTTGCAGAACATCGAAGCGCAACTGTTCCCGCAAATGACGTCTCCGGTCGCGATCAACGAACACTTCAATGAAGTGAATGGCTTTATCGACATTGCCAATGACGACACCTTCGATGTCACACCATCGACCATGCTGGAAGTATTCCTGCTGCTATCGCTGCATCCGGAACTGAAAGGCATGACTGCACGCACCTTCCGTTCACTCTGGAATGCGCGCTTCAAGATAGACAATCAATTCCGCCAGAATCCAGTCAATCGTGCGCTGTTCATGAAAATCCTGCAGGCACCGCAAGGCATCACGCATGCATTGCGCCGCATGAACCAGACCAGCGTCTTGGGTCGTTATCTGCCCAACTTCCGCAAGATCGTCGGACAGATGCAGCACGATCTTTTCCACGTTTATACCGTCGATCAGCACATCATGATGGTGGTGCGCAATGTGCGCCGCTTCATGCTGAGCGAACACGCACATGAATATCCATTTTGCAGCCAACTCGCAGCCAACTTCAGCAAGCCATGGCTACTGTATATTGCCGCCCTTTTCCATGACATAGCCAAAGGTCGCGGTGGCGATCATTCGCAGTTGGGTATGGAAGACGCCCAAGTATTCTGCGTCGATCACGGTCTGTCTGAAGAAGAAACCGAGCTGGTGGTATTCCTGGTGGAAAACCATTTAATGATGTCGCAAATCGCGCAGAAGCAGGATTTATCCGATCCTGCCGTCATCAGCAGCTTTGCCAAACTCGTCAAAGACGAACGGCATCTGACTGCGCTGTATTTGTTGACCGTCGCCGACATCCGCGGCACCAGCCCGAAAGTCTGGAATGCATGGAAAGGCAAGTTGCTGGAAGACTTGTACAACATGACTTTGCGCGTCTTTGGTGGTGATGCGCCGTCAACTGATCGCGAGCTGAAGAACCGGCAGGAAGAAGCATTAAAAACATTGCGTCTGTATGGCTTGTCTGCGCACGCGCATGAAGCATTGTGGAAGCAACTCGACGTCGTCTATTTCCTGCGTCACGACGCAGGAGATATCGCATGGCAAACGCGTGCGCTATACGAAAAAATTGATAGCCCTGTGCCTGTCGTTAAATGTCGCCTCGCACCGATAGGTGAAGGCTTGCAAGTAACGGTTTATGTAAAAGATCAAACCGATCTGTTCGCGCGCATCTGCAGTTATTTTGATCGCAAGAATTTCAGTATTCTTGATGCAAAAATTCATACGACCAAACATGGCTATGGTTTGGATACTTTCCTGGTTACCGAGCCTGCATTCGCCGATAACTATCGCGATCTGATTAGTTTGATCGAGCACGAGCTGACCGAAGTGCTGACAGAGAAAGTCAACCTGCCATCACCGTCCAAAGGACGCTTGTCGCGCCTGTGCCGCAACTTCCCTGCCACGCCGACTGTTGATTTACGTCCCGATGAACGCGGACAATATTATCTGCTGACGATTTCCGCCAACGATAGAAACGGCTTGTTGTATTCGGTCGCCAATATTCTCGCGAAATACAAAGTCAATCTGCACACAGCCAAGGTCATGACCTTGGGCGAACGCGTGGAAGACGTTTTTCTTGTCGATGGCTCTGCACTCAATAATCCACGCAATCAAATTCAACTGGAAACCGATTTGCTTGATGCTTTACGCGTCTGACGACGCTACACTCCGTCGCATCGATTTCCATTTTTTCAAACTACGATTTAAAGAATTACACTGCCATGACTGAACCACTACGCCTTTCCAAACGCATGTCCGAACTCGGCCTTTGTTCCCGGCGCGAGGCCGACGAATGGATAGCACGCGGCTGGGTACGCGTCGATGGCAAGGTTGTCTCGGAATTAGGCAGCAAGGTATTGCCAACGCAAAAAGTAACGGTCGAACGTCAAGCCGCAGCAGAACAATCCAAGCGCGTCACAGTCTTGATCAACAAACCTATGGGTTATGTCAGCGGTCAGGCAGAAGATGGCTACAAACCAGCTGTCGCACTGGTTAATGCATCCACCCGTTGGAGTGAAGATCAAGCACCTGTCCAGTTCCACCCTACGCAATTGCGCAGCCTAGTACCCGCCGGCCGACTGGATATCGACTCAGTAGGCTTGCTGGTGCTGACGCAAGATGGTCGCATCGCCAAACATTTGATAGGTGAAGACACTTCGGTAGAAAAAGAATATCTGGTGCGCGTGCAATACAGCAAGCCAGGCAAACTACCTGAGTCAGAATTAAAACGCCTGAATCACGGCTTGACGCTAGATGGCAAAAAACTGCTGCCAGCTAAAGTGAAATGGCAAAACGAAGATCAACTGAGCTTCATCCTGCGCGAAGGCAAGAAACGTCAAATTCGCCGCATGTGCGATATGGTCGGATTGAAAGTCGTGGGCTTGAAGCGCGTACGCATCGGCAATGTCAAACTCGGCGATCTGCCAGTTGGCCAATGGCGCTATCTGCGCGAAGACGAACAGTTCTGATACAGGGTGGCTTGCCACCCTGTCACACTACCTCCCAACTCCCCTTGCATCATCTGGATTTGTTGACTGACGTCAACTGTGTGAATAAATCACCACTATCCGCGCTATTAGTTCACTATTAGCCAATTCCATCCTTGCTCAAACTCGGTATACAGCTGCAAACTAAGGGAATGGGAAATTACAAACGTACCGGTTTAGGTTGAATTGTTATATCC
>JAZJXV010000027.1:0-171615 GCA_040390795.1 Pseudomonadota bacterium
CGGACTTTTAATCCGTTGGTCGCAGGTTCGAATCCCGCACGGCCTACCACGAATAAGCAGTAGATAAAAAGGGTTGCAAGAAATTGCAACCCTTTTTGTTTTGTCCGCTCACTTCGTAGTGATTACTCTGCTCCGCAAACAATAATTTTGGAATTTTTACAACGCCAGATTATTTGTGATTTTTACATCACGCCTTCATCACCGATATTTCTTCGCGCAAGCTGTCGATTAGCGACATCAAACAAACTTAAGCAGCAATTTTTTCCGTCTTCCTGTCGATGTATTCATGCGCTGTCAGGATGCCCTGTGCAATGCATGCTTCCGGCGTCGGGTACGAATGACCATCAGGGACTTCCTTGTCTTTGAAGTCGGTGCCGAGATGCTCAGTCACGATGATGCGTGGAATATATGCACCCTCTTTTCTCTCAGTATCAATCCGCGACATGTGCGCGGATACCTGGACGGCAACACTCCAGCCTTTATACGTTTCGTAATGTGATTTCATGAACTCTCCAATGCAAAATTTGGCCATCGCAGCAGTGCTTTCCACCAGTGCGCTTTTCATAGATGCTCCTTACGGAGACGTCTTAGTATAAACAAGCACTGCTACTTATACCTATTTTGTACGCTACAAGCTGGAATCGCTCATCATCATAAAAGCGCAAACATTAAAACGCCAGTGTCTCCATGATTTGTTCAATGCGCTTCTTGTGTCCGACGTCGCCACGTGAAGCCAATTCAAAGCCAACTCTGAATCCCTCTGTGCCAACCAGCACGCAATAACTGACCTTGCCCTTGAATTCCAATGGCATCGTTTTTTGATCGACAGTGATGTTGAAGGCGATGCTGCCGGTATGACCTATAGAAAGCGGAGACTCCACCATGATGCTCAAAGCATGTGGCGAGATATCAATCGTCCTCGCGTGAGAGTATCGATTTCGTCCCATATCAAGGATCGCTCGCCTACGAAAAATCTTTCTGTCTGCGTAACGTGGTGTGTGCGGAAGAAGAGCCAGATCATGCGTCGCCATTTTCTATCCTTTGTTTGTTCGATGTGAGATAACTCTCCGTTACCAAGCAATGCTTCGTCTTGGAGCAGATGATTCATCTTACGAATTTCAACGAAAAAACAAACGAATGTTTTGCGATATCAATATGACGAAAATCATCGACATCGCATGTGCATTTTCATTTTTTCTTTTCTTATTAAAAATAAGCCACGATAAATTTCTCTATCGTGGCCCTTATTACAAATTGTAGCTAAGTAAGACGCTACGCTCCCTCTACTCACTTTTCCTTATAGCTTGGTCTGGCGAGTTGAAAAAGATCCGTCGAACGCGCATACCAACCGCTACCGTGCATACGACTGACCAGCTTCAGCGCCGGCGTATCGACGTGACAGCGTTCTGCATCGATTAGAAATTCATCTTCGATATGCACATGCAAAACCGTAGCCACAACAATGACCTGACACGGCCCGGTCACGATGGATGACAGGCTGCGGCATTCAAACGAGACCGGGCATCCTGCGATGCGAGGTGGAGCCACCACAATGGATGGCACTGCAGTCAAGCCAGCCAGTTCGAGTTCATCAATCTCTGGTGGTGCATCTGTGCAGGTTTCGTTCATGCTATCTGCCATCGCTTCCGATACTAGATTGATCACGAACTCACCGGTTGCCATGATGTTCGCTGCCGTATCCTTGTAGCCCCCGCCAGCCTTGCGTAACAAGCCCAGCGTGACAGTAGGCGGCTCATGTCCCATCACATTAAAGAAACTGAAAGGCGCGGCGTTCACGACACCGTCTACTGATTTACTGGTTACCCAGGCAATGGGGCGTGGCGTCACCGTTGCAGTCAACAACTTGTAGCGGTTATCGGCAGACAATTGCTCCATATCGAATTGCATTGTTTGGTCTACTCCATATTGTCTTGCTGAATGATCACGGCAGATTTGGCACGGTTATCAACGGCGAGCTGGAACACGTCTGGACGCGCATAGTGTCCTGCCACATCAAAATCAAATTTCCCGCGCACAATCTGATCAGTATCTATCTCGGCGTAGAGCAAGGCTTCGCCTTCAAAATTTGGCCCAGCCAATACTTTGCCCAACGGATCGATAATCGCACTGCCGCCACGCATCAACACAGTTTCAGGATCGTCACCCAAGGCACACTCATGCGTCGAAGGATAAGCCGAACGTTTGATGTACTGGCAAGCAGTCAGTACAAAGCAACGCCCTTCCAGTGCGATGTGCTGCATACTCGGTACCCAAGTATCGCGATCATCGGCCGTCGGCGCGCAGTAGATACCTATGCCTTGGCTATACATATACATGCGCAGCATGGGCATATAGTTTTCCCAGCAAATGACAGCACCGATTTTGCCCAATGGTGTATCAAATACCGGCATCGTAGAACCATCGCCAAAACCCCAGATCAGACGTTCACCGGCAGTCGGCATCAACTTGCGATGTTTGCCGACTAAACCTTTCTCTCCATTGAAGAACAAGACGGTGCAGTACAAGGTGCCTAGATCGCGTTCTATGCAACCGATCACAGCAAACATACCGCTGGCACGCGTTGCTTCAGCAATCGCTTCGACTTCCGGGCCGTTCAGGTCTATCGCGTTATTGAAATAATCCAGATAAGCCTGACGCCCCTCTGGTTTGCGCATACCGACTGGCGCGCCGAAAGAAGCACCTTTCGGATAACCACCGAGAAAAGCCTCAGGGAACACCAGCAGGCTTGCACCTGCCTGCTGTGCCTGTTTGATCAAATCCACGGCTTTCGCCGTGGATGCCTGCGCATCGGTTGGATGAGATGCGGCTTGCGCAACCGCTACCTTAAAGATCGTCATATCGAGTCCTGTCTCATTAAAGATCTTTGGCCGCAGTTTTGGTATTCGGCAGCAAGAGACTACCTACGATGCCGGTCACCGCAGTGATCACAACCGGATACCACAGTCCGGCAAACACATTGCCGCCAGCCAGCGCCAGATAAGTCGCAAAGAAAGGCAGGAAGCCACCAAAGATACCGGCACCGATGTGATACGGGAACGACAAGGCCGTGTAACGGATATTCGCCGGGAACAGCTCAACCAGATAAGCGGCAACCGGACCGTACACCATCGCGACCACGATCGTCATCAAAACCAGCAGCAGAACGATGCGGCCTTTATTGATTTGCTCAGGGTCAGCCTTAGCCGGATAACCAGCTTCGGTCAGCGCGGCACGATAAGCCTTGGCATCAAAGCCGTTGATGGTTAGCCCTTTGACTGTCATCGCCACTGCCTGCCCGGCAATCGGTTCGGCATACTCAAAGTTGATGCCGTTCCCGACCAACATTTTCTTCGCTTGTACGCAAGGCTTGGCGTGATCAGGATGCGCGCTGACCAGCGAGGCACTGATACTGAAGCTGCAAGCACCATTCTCGGCATTCGCATGTACGGTCACCGGCGTCGACAAGGTTGCTGCAGCCAGCGCCGGATTGCCAGCTTCCATCAAGGAAGCGAACATAGGGCGATAGCACAACGCAGCGATGAACAAGCCCGCCATCATGATCCATTTGCGTCCCAAACGATCAGACAACCAACCGAAGAACACAAAAGCTGGAGCACCGATCAGAAAGCCTATGCAAATCAATGTGTACACGGTGCGTTGATCGATCATTACCGCTTGCTGCAAGAAGATCATCACGTAGAACTGACCGGTAAAGTAAGTAGCGCCCTGGCCTGCAGTCACACCGAACAAAGCCAGCAAAATCATCTTCAGACTCGGCCATTTGAAGAAGGTGTCGCGTACTGGATTCTTCGACAAACGTCCTTGTGCTTTCAAGCGTGTGAATACTGGTGATTCATGCAATTTGGCACGCACATAAACCGAGAAGATCAACATCGCAATCGAGATGATGAAAGGAACGCGCCATCCCCATTCCTTGAAAGAAGCCATATCCATCGTCGCCTGTGTACCAAGGATCACAGCGATAGAAAGGATCAGACCCATAGACGACGTAATCTGAATCCAGCCTGTTAGCAAACCGCGACGTGACGGACGTGAATGCTCAGCGACATAAATCACTGCACCGCCATATTCACCACCAACTGCCAGCCCTTGAACCAAACGCAGTACCACTAATGAAATCCACGCTGCATGACCAACCGAAGCATAGCTCGGCAGAAAACCGATCAACGCAGTGCTACCGCCCATCATGATGATGGTCAGCAGGAAGGTATGTTTTCGACCGAGCCGATCGCCCAGATAACCGAACAGAACAGCACCGATAGGACGAACCACAAAGCCAGCGGCCAAGGCTCCCAACGATGCTAGCAATGCGGCAGTCGGATTATCCGGCGGGAACAGGACCGAGCTCATGAAGATCGCGAGCGCGCCATAGATGAAAAAATCGTACCACTCGAAGATGGTCCCCAAGGTTGAGGCTAGAACAACTTGACGCTCTTCCTTGGCGGTAAATACATCCGCCTCGGCGTGGGTTACAGATGCTGCAGTCATGACTCCTCCTAGTTAAATTGGCTTGAGAGATTCAGCAAAATGCATGCCAATATTTGATATTGTTTAATGAATATAGCATTATCAAATTAAAGTGCCAATTTATTTTATGTATCATGCGCAGGTAGAAATATGCCTTTTTCAGAGGGAAGCGCCCGTAATTTGCTATGCTTGCGCGAGCCCTTATTTCATTCTTATGTTGGAAAAATGCCAAAAGTAAAATCCACCGCCGCGCTACCAGCCGCTAAGCCAGCTAAAAAAACTACTACAGCAAAAGCACCAAAAGCGCGCGCAGCTGCGCCCCATAAAGAAGCAGCGGCGCAATCCAAGCGGCGCGGCATTCAATCAATAGAAATAGGATTCCGCATACTGGATGTGCTGCGTACTGCGGGACGTCCGATGCCCTTGCGCCAGATTGCCGAAGGTGCGGGAATGGCTGTAGCGAATGTGCATTACTATCTGGTCAGCTTCCAGGCAGTGGGCGTGATTCGACAGGAAGCCGATAGCGGTCATTACGGCCTCGGTCCTTATGCGCTGAAGTTAGGGATGGCGGCATTGGAGCAATTCGATGTCTTTACCGCTGCGCGTCCTGTGATGGCAGAGCTGGCCGCTACTGTCGGCCACACAGTATTCCTCGGCGTCTGGGGCAATCGCGGCCCGACTATCGTTTACCGTATCGAAGGCGGTGCCAGCCGTCCTATTCTGGAATTACGCGTAGGCAGCGTACTGCCTTTGCTGAATTCAGCATTGGGCCGCAACTTCCTCGCGCATCTGCCTCGTACGATTACCGGTGAGCTGCTGAAACAGGAATTGAAAATCAATCTGGATGACAAGCATCCACCTAGCCATTCCGATTTGCCACAATCGGCAGCTGATATAGAGAAGATGCTGGCCAGTGTGAAAGAAAACGGCCTGAGCCGCTGCCGCGATGCCTTGTTACCGCACTTCACTTCGCTGTCGGCCCCAGTGTTCGATCACTTGGGTGAGATGATTGCCGCCATCACGGTGATGGGGCCTATGGGCATACTGGATGATGACTTGCAGGGCACCACAGCGAAGACGCTCAAGGCACGTGCCTTGCAAATATCGAATGATGCAGGCTTTGCCAAAGAAATCGCAACCAAATAAAAAAACCGCTGAAAAGCGGTTTTTTTATTTGCTCATCTTGTTTAACGCTGCATACCCCAACGCTGCACTGTGACTTTTTCCAAACTACGGAACACGATATTCTCAACCAGCAAGCCGATCAAAATCACAGTCGCTAATCCAGCAAATACCTTATCGGTGTACAGCTCATTACGATTCTGGAAAATATACCAGCCAAGACCGCCCTTGCCTGACGATGCACCGAACACTAGTTCAGCCGCAATCAAGGTACGCCATGCAAATGCCCAGCCGATTTTCAAGCCAGATAGAATCGCTGGCAAAGCTGCTGGCACCAATATCTGCAATACATAAGGGATACCACGCAGGCCGTAGTTGCGACCGGCCATGCGCAGCGTTTCCGGCACACCTTGGAAGCCTGCATACGTATTCAACGCCATAGGCCACAGCACGGAATGCACCAGTACAAAGACCAGGCTACCGCGCCCTATGCCAAACCATAACAAGGCCAGCGGCAGCAATGCAATCGCAGGCAGCGGATTCAGCATCGAGGTCAGTGTATCTAGCAAGTCACGTCCCAATTGCGTAGAAACAGCCAGTGTCGTCAGCAGGAAAGCAGCCAACACACCGATCGCATATCCCTGTAATAAAACCGATAGGGATATCCCTACTTTATCGATCAATTCGCCACTACTGATTCCTTCAACCAATGCATGTGCCGTTGCCATAAAGGTCGGTAGCAGCAATTCGTTATCCTGCCAACGCGCTACGACTTCCCACAGTACAGCCAGCACGACCAGGATCACACTCTTACGTAGCCAGCCTTGCGTCCAGAGACGTGCTGCAAACGGCAATTGGCGTTCAACCGGAAGTTCGGTAAAAGGTTCTAGTCTAAGTTCGTACTCAGGACGAATCGGCGGATTCAATGTATTACTCATGATGCGGCACTGCCTTCCTGCTCTTCTTCAAACAGCATGCGATGTATGCGCTGTGCGGTGTTCTGAAATTCTTCGCTGCCCGAACTAGCCAGAGAAAAATCGTGACTATTGATTTCCGCACGCATACGACCAGGATGTGGCGACAGCAATGCAATACGATTACCGACTATCAAGGCTTCCTCTATCGAATGCGTGACAAAGAGCAAGGTGAAACGCACTTCATCCCACAGTTGCAACAGCTCTTCCTGCATCTTGCGACGCGTGAGCGCATCCAGCGCTGCGAACGGCTCATCCATCAACAACACGCGCGGCTGCATGGCCAGCGCACGCGCAATCGCAACACGCTGCTTCATACCGCCTGAAAGTTGATGTGGGTGCACATCGGCAAACTTCGTCAGACCAACCTTGTCCAGATAATGCAAAGCGCGTTCTTCCGCCTCTTTCCTACCCAATGTGCGCGAAGCCTGCAGCGGGAACATGACGTTTTGCTTGACTGTCTTCCATGGCGACAACTGATCGAACTCCTGGAACACAACTATGCGATCCGGTCCCGGTGCAGTCACCGTACGACCCTCGAGACGAATTTCACCTTCTACCGGCGGGATAAAGCCGGCTACGGCCTTAAGCAAGGTTGATTTGCCGCAGCCCGAAGGCCCCAGCAAGACAAAGCGATCCGCCTCATGGACATCGAAGCTGACGCGATGTGTAGCGCGCACCACGCGTTCGCGCGTTCTATATTCCAAACTGACATCATCCACTTGCAGCAAAGGCACATCAACCTTTACCGCTTCTGCATCACGCTTCCCGCTATTGATTTCGCGCGCGGGCGTAGCCGGAATAAATCCGGGGATATTGCGCAAGGCGACTGTACTGTTCATCTGGCAATCTCCGCCCGAACTGCTATCACGACAGGTAATGAGAAATGGATACGCATGAAATCAGCTACCTGGTTGCGCGTAGGCTTCTTCGAAGAAGTAATCTTTCCACGATGCTGCCTTGTTTTTGATCACGCCCAGCTTGTGCAATTCTTCTGCATAGACGAAGGTACGATGCGGCGATACGGTGAAATCGTTTTCTGGATCTTCAACGATTTTTCGTACCAGATCAGGCGACAACTTGGATTTCTGTATGCGGATGAAGGTATCTGCTGCCTTAGGTTTATCAGCCTTGATCAAGCGTGCAGCTTCCACCAGTGCGCTATAGAAAGCCTTGTAGGTTTTAGGATTTTCATCGTGGAACTTCTGCGTGGTGTACAGCACGTTGAAGGTTGCAGGGCCGCCAAGAATATCGTAAGAACTGATCACTTTATGCACATTGCTGTTCGCTGCCAATGCCTGGTAGTAGAACGGCGCACTGGAGAAATGCGTATTGATCTCGGAACCGCCAGCGATCAATGCCGCCGTCGCATCCGGATGCGGCAAACTCACCGAGATATTGTCGAATTTCTTGAAATTGTCTTTGCCAAACTGACGTGCCGTTTCGATCTGCAAAGTACGCGATTGGAAACCGACACCAGCCGCAGGCACAGCAATGCGATCCTTGTCGCTTAAATCCTTCAATGTTTTCACAGCAGGATTATTCGACAACAAATAGTTAGGCAGCGAACCCAGTGCAGCAACTGCTTTGACGTTTTGCTTGCCACGGGTGCGATCCCACATCGTCAGCATAGGTGGCACACCAGCGGACACTACATCAAGCGCGCCAGCCAGCAAGGCTTCATTCATCGCCGTTGCGCCGGAGATACTGGCCCAATCGACTTGAATATCGATGCCCTGCTGCTTGCCGTACTTCTCGATCAATTGCTGATCACGTACTACGTCCAGAATCAGGTAACCGATACCGAATTGCTGCGCAATGCTGATCTTGCCTTCGGCGCGTGCCGGCAAAGCTGACAACAAGGCAGTGGCTACAGCGATTACGCTAAAAGCGGCGCCTAACCAACGACGACTTGGAGCACGATAAGTGCGATTCAAATGAGGCATGAAAACTCCGGAATTAAAAATAATGAAATAAAACTTAGAACGGCACATCGCCTTCTATCGTGGTGCGGTACAACTTGCGACGCTGATCTTCCGGACAACCAGCCGCCAAATGCATCAGCGAGCGGTTGTCCCAGAAGATCAGATCGTGTGGCTGCCAGCGATGGCGATAGACGTGTTCAGGTTTGACGCTATGTGCAAACAGTTGATTAAGTAGATCGCGGCTTTCATCTTCTGGCAGACCGTCTATACGCGTGGTGAAATGCTCGCTGACGAATAGGGCCTTGCGACCTGTTTCTGGATGCGTACGTACTACAGGTTGCAATACCGGTTTTACTTTTGCGATTTGTTCTACTGTTAGGTTTGGGCGCCATGGGTTACGGCGTTGCAGCTCGGCGTATTGCGCCAGATAACTATGTTCAGCTTTCAGACCTGTGATCTTTTTTTGTAGATGTGCATCCAAGGTGTCCCATGCCAGATGCATATTGGCGAACAAGGTATCGCCACCTTCTGCTGGCAATTCTTGCGCATGTAACATAGAACCCAGGCTAGGCACATCGACATACGACAAATCGGAATGCCAGAAATGCCCCGCATCACCAAGACCAATCGGTTCGCCGTTTTCCTTGATATTGGAAATGATCAATATCTCTGGATGGCCGGTCAATTGGAATTGATGCAACACATGAATCTGCAATGCGCCGAAGCGACGGCTAAATTCAATTTGCTGTGCAGGTGTAATGCGCTGATCCCGGAACACCAGCAAGTGATGATCCAGGTGCGCTTGATGTATGCGAGAGAAATCAGGTGTGTCGATCTCGCGCGCAAGATCCAGGCCGATTAACTCAGCACCAAGCGGTGCATCAAAAGGAAGGATGTTGAAATCAGTGACAGCTTCAGTAACAGGAAGAGCAGACATCATTAAAAACCATGGGCTTAGCAGATAATGAAATAAGTTTATCTGCCATGGTTACCGCCGCAAACGAATCATTCCGCGTAACCATATTCGATTTTTAATTTTCCCTACTGTTGCTTATACAGAAACTGTCAAAGACTTAATTGATGTGTTCTGTCTTCTTTACATGCAACCATTTTTCATGCGCCGTACGCGCGGCGTAATCCAGCAAGTAGCCAAGAATACCGATCAAAATAATCGCTGCCATCAATTCAGAATAAGCCAGACGATCGCGCGTATCGAGGATGAAGTAACCCAACCCTGCGGAAACACCCAGCATTTCTGCCGGCACCAGCACGATCCAGATGATACCGATTGCCAAACGTACACCAGTCAGAATGTGTGCAGTAATGCCAGGCAGAATCACGCGCCAAACCGTCTCCCAACGCGTCGCCGACAAACTACGCGCCAACAGCAACCAGTTAGGGTCAAGCTGCTTCACACCTGCGACAGTATTGAGCAGCACTGGCCACACCGCCGCAAATGCCAATAGAAAATATACCGGTGCATCGCCAACGCCCAACACCATCACCGCCAATGGCATCCACGACAGTGGCGACACCATGCGCAGCAATTGGAATAAAGGCGTTGTCCCCTGCGCAAACATTTTTGATGTTGCAACCAGAATACCCAACGGCACACCAACAGCAATGGCAATGAACAAACCTACGCCGACACGTTTCAAACTCAGAGCGACATGCAGCCAGATATCTCTACCTGTAATCAATTCCTCGAATGCGTAAGCCGTGTTTAATGGTGAGAACGCAGCCGCAATTGGTGTGCGTGCATCAAGCGCGGCCACGCCCAGCCCCCACAATAAAATGGCAATGGCTAGACCGGCGATAGGAAGGATTACACGCATCAGCATCCGAGTTTGCATCCTTACACGGCCACGGTTTCAGTACGCAACAGATTGGCTGGCAAACCAAATGCGGCAGGGCCACCAGCAGCCGTGATCGCCTTGCGTACGAAACGATCATCAACCAAATCCTTGGCGGCAAACTTCGGATCGAGAGTTGCAAGGAATTTTGTATCGCCTTCGACTTTGGTAGTGCTGATTGCACGTACCAGTTCTTCTGTGTACGAAGCAAACGGGAAAGGCTGGAAGTCGATACGACGTTGATGCCAATCCTTGTGCACGATGATGCCGTTCTTTTCGTAATTTGAATAATCGCTTGCTACCAAAACTTTGGTCAGTACTTGCAAGGAATGCGGTGTGTAGCGATTCGGACCGGTAGCTGCCAATAATTTTGCGGTATCGACCTGATTCGAGCGGCTCCACAATTGTGCATTGACGATAGCGTTGGTAACGCGTTGCGACCATTCTGGACGCTCGACCAGATCCCGTTCGGCAAGGAAGGTTACACAGCACGCATGGTTTTTCCATACATCACCGGAGAAGCGCAGTATCTTGCCTATGCCATTGACCTCGGCTGCAGCATTGAATGGTTCTGCCACGATGTAACCGGCTATCGATTTGGTCGCCAGCGCTGAAACCATTTCCGACGGTGCCAGGACAATCAGGTTAACTTCATTCGCTTTGATCGCTTCGCCGCGTGCGCGTGTAACCGGCGTCAGCTTGTTTGCCTGCAGGATTTTTTGCAGCAAGATGTTATGGATCGAATACCAGAACGGAATCGCAAAAGTCTTGCCACCCAAATCGCTGATCGAATTAATATCGTTTGCTACCGTCAACGCGGAGCCATTGGTATGATTCCACGCCACCACTTTGGCCGGGAACTTGGAGCCATAACGCACCCACAAGGTCGCAGGTGACAGCAAGTGAATCACATTGACCTGACCAGAGACAAAAGCCTCGATGATCTGCGCCCAGCTGCGGAATAGCCGCGGCGCTTCTGTCCGCAAGCCCTGCTCTTCAAATAATTTACGACCATGCGCGACCAGCAATGGCGTCGCATCGGTAATCGGCAAATAACCTATCTTGACCGGTTGATCATCACCCTTAAAATTCTGCGCTTGCGCATCACCTGCAAACAACAGAGGTGCAGCCACGCTGGCCGTTGCCAATGCCGACATACGCAAAAAGTCGCGACGCGTCATGCCGCAATCGCAATCTGAGGAGGCGCAAATATGAATTTTTTGTTCGGTATTTTTATATTCCATGATGGTCTCGTCTAGGGGTTATCAATCGGAAGAAACACGTAAATCTCGCAGAGCAGAAAGAATATCCATGCGCAGTTGAATCACATCGTTTGAATAGCCTTCGCGCGGACGTGGAATATCGACCACCCACTCATGCACAATGCGGCCAGGCTGATCACCCATCAGGAGAATACGATCAGCAACCAGAATCGCTTCATCGATGTCATGTGTAACCAGTAATACAGCGGTGTGCCAACGATGTACAAGATCAACCAGCAATGCCTGCATCTCGGAACGCGTAATCGCGTCCAGTGCCGAAAAAGGTTCATCCGCAAACAACAACTCAGGTTCTCGTGCCAGTGCACGCGCTAACGCTACCCGTTGTGCCATGCCACCAGAAAGCTGCGCGGGAAAAACATGTTCGTTGCCACGCAAACCTACCGCATCGATTGCCTCTGCTATACGTGTATTACGCGTAGCTTTATCAATCGCAGGTTGACGCGAGAAATCCAGACCAAAACTAGCGTTACCAACGACATCCAGCCAGGGTAAAAGACTAGCCTGTTGAAAGATCAGCGCAGTACGCGGATGTGGTTCCAGCAGTGGCTTATCCAGAAAGGACACACTGCCGCTTTCCGGCTTGGCCAATCCTGCAAGTACGCGCAACAAGGTTGACTTGCCGCAACCGCTACCGCCTAGGAGACAAACGATTTCACGTTTATTGACCGTAAGTGATACATCATTGAAAACTGTCTTGTTACCGGCATAGCCGAAACGCAAATCCTTGCCTTCCAGCGCGACTTCGACAATTGCGCCATCGGTCGAATGAATGGAGTGCGTGTGTTGTTCTACCATCGTCATGCAACCTGTGTTGCGGCTTGCTTCTGCAATTCGATCTGCAATTGCGTCAAGCTAGGCGTCACAATCGGCACAAATGCCGATTCACGCCAGCGACGAGCGAAGCTCTTGTCGCCATCTTGCAGATAAGCGCGGCCACCGCTGGCTTGCAACTCCAAGGAAACTGCTTGCTGTACGATTTCGGCCAGCAGAATGCGAATGCGGAACAAAGCCGCGGCTTTGGTCTTAAAGCGCCCGTCATCTACGCCTTCAAACAACTGTGCGACAGTATCGGCCAGCAATCTCTGTAATTCTTCAATACGCGCGGTCAGCTGATTGCGTGATGCTGCCGAAAGGCTATGTGCCGCATCCAGACTGGCACGTGCAAGACCGATAGACATACCGCATTGCAAACCCAGAAAACTGGGACGTACAGCAGGTAGATATTGCCTTGCATCGGCATGGATCACATCGATAGGATCTATCCGCACACTCTGCAATTTGACGGCGGCAGTATTACTGCTACGCAGCGCCATCAAGTTCAAGTCAGCACTACGTTGCACGCCCTTATATCCGCTATCAAATGAAACAATGGCCGGCGGTGCATCAGTCGTTGAGGCGACAGCAGCTGCCGCGATGAATCCAGCTTTGCGTAGATTGGTCACCCATGCCAACGAACCATCGAGCTGCCATCCTTCATCCTGCGGCGTGGCAATGATTTGCAGCGATTCTATTCCTGATAAAAATTTCATCGCATTCGATAAGCCGGTCGCACCGGCACGTTCGCCTCTTACCAGCGAAGCAACCTGACGCTCCGCCAGCGCATGATTCGGGCTATGCAGCAAATACTCAATGAAAGTGCGATGTCCCCAAAACACGAACGCAGCGGTCAACGAATACTCAGCGATATCGGCAACTGCGCTGATCGCATCACGAACATCGCCGCCGCTACCACCTAGGGATTGCGGAACACCAATGCCAAACAAACCGGCAGCAGCAAGACGTGGCAAGATCTCTTCGGCCAGATCCTGCGTCTGATCCAATCCATCTGCGTTATCGCGCAACCACGTATGCAATTCGGTTTGTGCGCTCATATCAAATCGCTCCGCTGGCAAACGGCTGCAGTTCTTTATTGATCGTTGTACCAGCCAGACTGTTGGTGAAGTTGCACAACGTCGCTAGGCTGATGCCGAGGATTACTTCCACCGCTTGTTGCTCGTTAAAGCCAGCGTTGATAAAGGCTTGATAATCCGTATCGGACACCGCACCACGTCGTGCAATCACGGCTTGTGCAAAGGCAGCAACCGCATCCAGCTTGGCATCACCAGTTACAGCGCCCTGCTGCAATGCACGTACGGTTTCAACCGGCAGCTTGGCCTTCTTCAATGCGACCGCAGTATGTCCTGCTACGCAAAAATCACAATTGTGTATACGTGCTGCAGTAATCTGCACGACTTCACGCTCTGCCAGCGTCAAGCTGCTGCGTGCATTGATACCGGATACGGTAAGATAGGTTTCCAGCGCGACCGGCGCATTTGCCAGTACGCCGATCAGATTCGGCAAGAAGCCGTTATTGGCAATCGCACGCTCGACAAATGGGCGACTTTCTTCTGGAGCTGTTTCCAGCGTGTGTAAAGTAAGACGGGCCATGATGTTCTTTCAATGGATGTCAATGGCCCATTATTGCACCCGATTTCATTTTCAGCCAACTGCAGGCGTCGCAGTTTTATGTTCAATCGTCTTTAATTAAGGCGAGGAATGTCTTCACGCTGACGGCAGCCACGGCGGAATGCGCCCGGCTGCTCGCCGATCACCTTCTTGAAGGCGCGTGAAAATGCAGCATGCGAGCGATAGCCAACATGTTCGGCAGTACGCTCTATCGTATCGCCGGCATGCAGGCGTTGCGCAGCGATCTTCATACGTAGTTGCAAGAGAAATTGCGCAGGCGGTTGCCCACTCGCGCCTATGAAATGTTTGTAGAAACTGGCGCGCGACATGTGCGCAACACGCGCCATATTGTCGGTGGACCAATCCTGTCCCGGTTCGAGCATCATGTTATCCAGCAGCGGTGCAAATTCTGTACGTCGTGCAATCGACAATAAGCCACTTGCGATGTCATCCTGTTGTGCCACATGGCGAATCACATAGAAGAACAATACTTCGGCCAGACGTGCGATCAAAGGCGATGGTTGCTCCGGATCGCCGCCAGCTTCGGCCAGTATCAGATCGAATAGCGTACTGGCTGCACGCAAGGATTCGTCTTCGGCACGGATGATGAGGTAATCAGGGAAGGAACCAACGATTAACTCACTCAAGGCACCACGGAAATGAAAAAATCCGCAGGCCAAACCTGTATTGCCACTCACCGCTTGAGACAAAGGCTGCATCGCCACCGGCGACAACACGGCATTCGGATCACGATCAGGGCTGAGAAAATGGGGAATATCACGCAGCAGAAATACACCATCGCGTGGACGCAATGCAATCGGCGGATTTCCCTCTACATGCAAGAAACAATCGCCATGCAACACTAAATGAAAACTACCGAGTGCACGATTCGCTGTCGAG
Organism: Pseudomonadota bacterium; assembly: GCA_040390795.1. Classification (GTDB taxonomy): domain Bacteria; phylum Pseudomonadota; class Gammaproteobacteria; order Burkholderiales; family Burkholderiaceae_D; genus Oxalicibacterium. The sequence goes on from JAZJXV010000027.1 coordinate 14,991, forward strand.
GCACGCCAGCGACCGCAATATTGACCAACGTGGAAAACCGTCGTCTCCAACTCGACGCTGCCGAGTAGCCAATGTACAAGTTGATCAGTATCGATGGCCATGATTTTTTTTGAGTCGCTCACTGGTTTTACACTTATGCGATATAAACGCAGTACTCGTCGCTACGACTTAGTGATTACGCGTCTGTGCTTGTGTGATATTGCTGCCGGGCGGCACGCTATGCGTGAGCCAGACACCGCCACCAATTGTTGATCCTGAACCTATCGTGATGCGCCCCAACACTGTGGCACCGGCATAAACAACAACATCGTCTTCCACTATCGGATGACGTGGATTGCCTTTGATCAGCGAGCCGTTCTCGTCTGCAGGAAAACGTTTTGCACCCAACGTCACCGCTTGATAAAGCCGTACGCGCTGACCGATCACAGCCGTCTCACCTATCACCACGCCAGTACCGTGATCGACAAAGAAACTACCGCCAATTTCCGCACCTGGATGTATATCAATACCAGTGCCGGAATGCGCAATACGCGAGATCAAACGCGCGAGGAAAGGTGCACCTAAATTATGTAAGGCATGGGCAAAGCGGTGATAAATAATTGCCGTCATGCCGGGATAGCAAACCAATATCTCAGACACGCTGTGCGCTGCCGGATCACCGTGATAAGCCGCCTGCAAATCGGTCACAAGCAGATCGCGAATATGCCGCAGTTGAGCAGCGAAGTTGCGCGTGATTTCAATCGCTTCGAGATCCAAATCACGCTCATCACTACCGACCTTGACGACAAGCTGATCGGCATCGTCACCCTGACGAGAAACGAACAGCAAGCCACGTCTGACCTGTTCAGCCAGATCGTTCAAGGCAATATTAAGTTTGTCACCAACGAAATAATCGATGCTCTCATCAGTCAAAACAGGTTGGCCGTAATGTGTTGGGAACAAGGCCGCGGACAAACCATCAAGAATTTTCTCCAAGGCTTCGCGCGATGGCAGTTCGCGTATCTGACCGCGATAACGAATATTGTGCGTTTCTTCACGCGATTGGCGTAACGATTTGACGACGCTATCCAAACCCCAGGTCCCGACGGGAGCAGGAATAACCAGTTCTAATGAAGGACGTTGTTTAGTCATGGCGCAATAATCAGTGAGTTCAGCCCGGGAATAAACGTTGCGCCCACTTGAGCCTACTCAATGATGGGACTACGCTTCAGACAGGTTTTGATTATAGGATTCGCCCTCAAGCATTGAACACGAATAAAACTGCATATATAAACGCGGAAATTGTTGCGTACATCCAAGCACTGCCAAGCAATTCATGACTGCATGCCGGAAGCATTTATTGCGCTGCAATAAAAAACATAGCAAAGACAGCAGGCTTGAGAACGTTGCCAATAAACAATCATTTCTATTTAAAATAATTGAATGTGCACTTTGCCTGACTAATTAGATAGTCATAGAGAAATACTTATTACTTGTCTTTCATCGATTGATTGCTATGTTTCCATTTCTGGGCAGCATTTATTTAGTGAACTTTATAGCAATTACATGTCCAATCAGTAAGCCACTTAACCATATTGGAAAAGCGGCTAGAGCGTTCCCGGATTTGTAGAGTCTGAGGAAGTCGAGGAGGCGTTCCTACGCTTATCCCTTAAACCTGAAAGGAAAATCATCATGAAAAAATTTATTTCCATCGTATGTCTTCTCGCTATGAGCGTCGGTTTAAGTGCCTGCAACACATTTAAAGGTATGGGCGAAGACGTTCAACGCGGCGGCGAAAAAATGCAGGATGCATCAGGCAAATAAGTCTTATGATCTGAAAAAAAGAGCGTGAATTAATTCACGCTCTTTTTTATTACAGCTATGCGCTGCATAGCATTTGTTTGCAGAGCGAATTGCTTACTGCTTTTTAATCGTCAGATTATTCAGTACCGATGCTACGCCTTCGACACCACTCGCGATTTTCGCTGCGCGATCGATTTGCGTCTGGTTATTCACCGCGCCATTTAAACTGACTATCCCTTGCGATGTCTCAACAGTGACATCCAGACCTTTCACATCCGAGTCAGCCAGCAATGCCGATTTCACCTTGGTGGTGATGACGGTATCATCCACAACTGTTCCGACTGTTTTATGGTCACCAGACATATCGCCTGATGTAATCGGCGCTGGTGCGGCCGGTGCTGTTTCCGGAACTGCCGTTGGTGGCGTTACACCTGTCGTCGCTGGCGTCTCGCTAGGCGCGGCTGTTCCTGTTGTTTCGGGAGTGCGGCGTTCACATCCGCTGGCAAACAGTACTGCCAATAGTGAACCTGCGATCGCTACTTTTGAACGATTTGATAATGTATTCATCGTGTTTTTCCTTTCAGGGAATAACAAACTCAGCTGCCTCTATCAACTACTTGATCAGAAACAAAGAATTCATATAGCGTGTGAATGGATAATCCGATTTGCCTCAATGCAATCTGCTCGAAAACAAATACGTTATCTTCTTGACCACGCGTTTTTGAGAAGGTTCGGAAAGAATGCAATTGATTGCACACGATGAAAAACATCGGCAACATTTACACGTTTTGTATATTTTACAGAGGTAAATATTAGAAAAAATGCCTGAAATCATCAGGCATTTTTTATTGAGATGTCACTCTAAATAGAGCAACTGAGGAGATGCAACAATCAAGCGGCTAAAGGCTGCATACGTGCCAGTGCTTGCAGCAATAAATCAGGATCGCCCAAGGCTAGCTTTTTGGAGTCCGACAAAGATTGACGGAATCCGCGCGCATTCGGCAAACCAGCCATCAAGCCGAGCATGTGGCGTGTGATGCTGTTCAGCTTCAAGCCTCCACCCTTCTCACTCTTTCCATGCTTTTCCAATTGCTCGCGTATATACGGAATCATCGCGTGCAACACTTCGGCACGTGTTTTCGGCACAGCATCATCACCGTAGTAACGCGCATCGAATGAGCTCATCATGTACGGATTGTGATATGCCTCGCGACCTATCATCACGCCATCAACATGCGCAAGATGCGTGTTGATTTCCGCCACTGTTTTGGCACCGCCGTTGATGATGATCTCCAACTCAGGGAAATCTTTCTTGAGCTGATATGCAAATTCATAACGCAGAGGAGGAATCTCCCGATTCTCTTTCGGGCTGAGTCCTTTGAGGATGGCATTGCGTGCATGCACGATAAAGGTATTGCATCCGGCGTCAGCCACAGTGCCGACAAAGTCGCGCACGAAATCATACGAAGTAATGTCATCGATGCCGATGCGGTGCTTGACCGTCACATCGATAGACACCACATCGCGCATCGCCTTGACGCAATCAGCGACCAACGATGCTTCGCTCATCAGGCAAGCGCCAAATGCGCCCTTTTGTACGCGCTCAGATGGGCAACCGCAATTCAGATTAACTTCGTCATAGCCCCATTGCTCACCCAGCTTGGCGCTCTTGGCCAAATCGGCCGGCTCGCTACCACCTAGCTGCAGCGCAACCGGATGCTCTTCATCATTGAAGTCCAGATGACGCGGCACGTCGCCGTGCAACAAAGCGCCGGTCGTAACCATTTCCGTATAGAGCCAGGTATGCCGCGTGATTTGCCGATGGAACATACGGCAATGCCTATCTGTCCAATCCATCATTGGAGCAACAGAGACACGGCGCGACAGATATTTATCTTGTTTCATTACAGGCAGACTAAGGGCTGAAAAATAAAAAGTTAAAGAATGCGCGTCAGCACATTTCTAAAATGCAGCCAGATGCGAAAAATTCGGGATAGAGCGAAGTATACGCAAAGATCGCAACGGCTGCCTTGGTTTAGATAAATAGGCTTGTCATTCAATTACGATCATGAGAATTCCTTCGTCCTGAACAGAATGTCAGATCATCTTTCCCACACACTTCAAACGTAATACCATTACTGCAACTCTTCTTGCGAAAAGACTGCACATGACTCAGCCGCTCGATACCTCCCATTTGTGGATGCCTTTCACTGCTAATCGTCAATTCAAGGCCAAGCCACGCATGCTGACAGCAGCTTCTGGCATGTATTACACCAGCGATGACGGACGACAGATTCTGGACGGAACAGCGGGCTTGTGGTGCGTTAATGCGGGGCACGGTCATCCGAAAATAGTCGAAGCGATACAGAAGCAAGCCGCGACCATGGATTTCGCACCAGCATTCCAGATGGGGCATCCGCTAGCATTTGAAGCGGCCAGTGCGCTGGCTGAAATCACACCAGAAGGCTTGAACCGTGTCTTCTTCTGTAACGACGGTTCCGAAGGTGTCGATACTGCACTCAAAATTGCACTCGCCTACCATCGCATCCGTGGTGAAGCTGGTCGCACGCGCCTGATAGGTCGCGAACGTGCTTACCATGGTGTTGGCTTCGGCGGCATTGCGGTCGGTGGCATCGCTGGCAATCGCAAACAGTTCGGCCCCGGCCTGGCGGCTGACCATTTGCGCCATCCACTCAATATCGAAAAGAATGCCTTTTCACGCGGCTTGCCGGAACACGGCATGGAGATGGCCAACGAATTGGAACAACGCCTGCTGGCACTGCACGATCCCTCCACAGTTGCAGCGGTCATCGTCGAACCACTACAAGGTTCGACTGGCGTAATTTTGCCGCCCAAAGGCTATCTGGAAAAAATCCGTGCGATCTGCGACAAGCACGGCATCTTGCTGATCTTCGATGAAGTCATTACCGGCTTCGGTCGATTGGGCACGGCCTTCGGCGCGGATTTCTTTGGCGTTAAACCGGACATGATCGTGTGCGCCAAGGCATTGACCAATGCCGCCGTTCCTATGGGTGCCGTTGTCGTGCGCCAGGAAATTTACGACACCTTCATGCAAATGGCACCAGCCAACAGCATAGAACTGTTCCACGGCTACACCTACTCCGGTCATCCACTCGCTGCTGCTGCAGCCATCGCTACGCTAGCCGTGTACAAGGAAGAACAACTGTTCCAACGTGCCGCTGAGATGGCACCGTATTTTGAAGAAGCCGCGCACAGCCTGAAGGGATTGCCCTTCGTCAAGGACGTACGCAACCTCGGCTTGGTCGCAGGAATAGAACTGGAAGGCATACCAGGCAAACCAGGTGCACGTGCTTATGACTTGTTCACCCAAGCATTCTGGGACAAAGGTTTGCTGACACGCGTCACCGGCGACATCCTTGCGTTGTCGCCACCACTGATCATCAACAAAGCGCAGGTTGATGAAATGTTCGGCAGCATTGCAGATATTCTGAAGGGAATAAAGTAAGTTACTACTCTCAGACAAGAAATTCACCACACAAAAAAAAGCCCGCTGATTCCAGGAATCAACGGGCTTTTTTCTAGAGAGCGATTCGATACTGGATCAAATCACCTGCTCCGGCTTACTTCATCTGATTAAGATTCGCGGCCTGCTTTTTTACGCTCATGTTCTTTCAAATAGCGCTTACGCAGACGGATGCTCTTAGGTGTGACTTCAACTAGTTCGTCATCATCGATGAACTCAACTGCGTATTCCAGCGACATTTCGATTGGTGGCACCAAACGTACCGCTTCATCGGTACCCGACGAACGAACGTTGGTCAGTTGCTTACCTTTGATCGGATTGACGACCAGATCGTTATCACGTGAGTGGATACCGATGATCATGCCTTCGTACACTGGATCGTTGTGGCTGACGAACATACGGCCGCGATCTTGCAGTTTCCAGATTGCGTAAGCAACAGCAGCGCCGTCGTCTTGCGAAATCAATACGCCGTTACGACGACCACCGAGTTCACCCTTGGTGTTATCCACTGGTGCGTATTCGTCGAACACGTGGCTCATCAAGCCGGTACCGCGTGTCAATGTCATGAATTCGCCTTGGAAGCCGATCAGACCACGTGCAGGAATACGGTATTCCAAACGCACACGACCTTTGCCGTCCGGTTCCATGTTTTGCAGATCGCCACGACGACGACCAAGTTCTTCCATCACGCCGCCTTGGTTGGTTTCTTCAACGTCAACGGTCAAGTTTTCAAACGGCTCGTGACGTACGCCATCCACCATTTTGAACACTACGCGTGGACGCGATACAGCCATTTCAAAGCCTTCGCGACGCATGTTTTCAATCAGAATGGTCAGATGCAATTCGCCGCGACCTGATACTTCGTAGGTCGAATCATCTTCTTCCGATTGCACAACACGCAAAGCCATGTTGGCTTTCAATTCTTTTTCCAGACGATCACGGATTTGACGTGTGGTAACGAACTTGCCTTCACGACCAGCCAAAGGCGAGCTGTTAACCATGAAGTTCATGGTCAGTGTAGGTTCGTCGATTTTGAGCATAGGCAAGCCGTCCGGTGTATCAGGCGCACAAATGGTCGAACCAATGCTGATGTCTTCAATGCCGTTGATCAACACGATGTCACCAGCCAGAGCTTCATCAACAATCACGCGATCCAAACCGCGGAAAGTCAGTACTTGGTTGATACGTGCCTTGGTTGGCTTGTCATCCGGACCGTTCATCCAAACTACATCTTGCAATGCCTTGATACGACCACGCAGGATACGACCTACGCCGATCTTACCAACGTAAGACGAGTATTCCAGCGAAGTAATTTGCAATTGCAATGGACCATCTGGGTCATCTTCACGCGCAGGAACGTGTTCGAGAATAGCGTCGAACAATGGCTCCATATTGCCTTCGCGAACGGTATCTTCCAGACCTGCATAGCCTTTAAAGCCTGATGCATAAACGATAGGGAAATCCAGTTGCTCGTCAGTCGCGCCGAGTTTGTCGAACAATTCAAAAGTCGCGTTCACGGCTTTCTGTGGATCGGCGTTTTCACGATCGATCTTGTTGACGACAACGATAGGTTTCAAGCCGAGTGCCAGTGCTTTACGCGTAACGAAACGCGTTTGTGGCATTGGGCCTTCTTGTGCATCAACCAGCAACAACACGCTGTCAACCATCGACAGTACACGTTCCACTTCGCCACCGAAGTCGGCATGGCCTGGGGTATCAACGATGTTGATGTGTGTGCCTTTGTACTCAACCGCGCAGTTCTTCGACAGAATCGTGATACCACGTTCTTTTTCGATATCGTTCGAGTCCATTACACGGGCATCGACCTGCTGGTTGTCACGGAAAGTGCCTGACTGACGCAATAATTGGTCAACAAGCGTGGTTTTGCCGTGATCAACGTGAGCGATGATGGCAATGTTACGAATAGCGCGTTTTGAGTTTGACATAGTCGTTTTTTACGGTTGGGTGGTGCTGAATTTGGAAAACCGCCGATTATAGCACAGCAAGCCCCACTGCCCCTTGGGAAACCCTTGGTATTTCAATGAGTTGCTGTGTTTTTTGTGACGGAATGATGACGCGATTACGATAACTAAATAGAAATGAATTTGGTAAAGCTTGCGACTATCAAGCGTGCGGCTTGGCCGAAAACGCCTTATGCAGGATTACTTTCGCTGGTAGAGATCAAGCGCTCCGGTGCCAGCACACCAAACGACTGCATCAAGCCAGTGCCCAGCAACACGCCATCGGCCTCGCGATAGACACGCACACGCCCTTCTTCCTGCGGGATAGCTACATTTTCCTTGCCCAGCGCCAAGCGCTGACCATGCAGAAATCGTTTAGCCAGCTCGTCCGATAAATAAAGTGCTGGAAAAGATGACAACAATGCATCGACTGGTGCCAATAATGAAGTGCGTGCGTTTTCATCCGTGGCAGCAAGTTGCTCTATGGTGACGGCCGCATCAATTAATAAATCACCAACTTGCACACGCCGCAAAGCATTCAAATGCGCGCCACACCCCAATGCAGCGCCAATGTCTTCACCCAGCACACGGATGTAAGTACCTTTGCTGCAACGTACGCGCAAAGTCAGATACGGCGCTTGAAAATCGATGAATTCCAGAAAATGAATGGTGACCGGACGTGCTTCGCGTTCCAGCGTAATGCCTTCACGCGCATATTCGTACAAAGGTTTGCCATCGCGCTTCAGCGCGGAATACATAGGTGGTACTTGCATGATGTCGCCACGGAACTGCGCCAGTACCGTATCGATTTGCTCACGCGTAACAGCGACATCAGCAGTAGCTATCGTCTCGCCTTCGGTATCGCCAGTATTGGTCGTAATACCGAGATGAACAACAGTTTCATAGGTCTTGTCCGCATCAAGTAAATCCTGTGCGAACTTGGTTGCCTCTCCAAAACATAGTGGCAACAAACCGGTAGCAAAAGGATCCAGCGTGCCCGTATGCCCTGCCTTCAGTGCACTCAACAACCATTTTGCCTTGATCAAGGCATCGTTGCTGGATACTCCGACTTGCTTATCGAGCAGCAACACGCCATGCACAGGCACACGCTTTTTTTTGATTTTATTTGTCGCCATGATGGATGCAGGAGAAATGCGATGTTGGCCTATCGGACTAAGGAAGCAGCCGAATACGACGCGAGAGAAAAGGAAAACGTATCGCTTGCCCGCATACAGGCAAGCGTTAAGGCAAGAAGATCAGTCTTCTGCATCCTTGGCACGACTGGCATTGGCTTCATCAATCAGCTTGGACATTTCTATGCCGCGCGCAGTCGATGTGTCATGCACGAAATGCAGTTGCGGCAAAGTATGGATGTGCAGGCGGTGACCGAGCTGGCCGCGTATATAACCGGAAGCCGCGCTCAGGCCCGATACCGTATTCTTGATCTCATCCTTGTTGTCGCTCAGCATAGTGAAGAACACTTTGGCATGCGCATAATCCGGCGTGACTTGAACTTCGGTAATCGTGATCATCCCGACGCGCGGGTCTTTCAACTCGAACGCGACGATTTCAGACAGATCGCGCTGGATCTGATCTGCGACGCGCAGACCGCGTCCTGGGATGGATTTACTATGTTTGGCCATAAACTATTTTATCGATACAACGGTGAAGCAAAAGTAACTTCGCATCGGCAAGCAGCTAAGCCGGCCGATGCGATCATGTAAAACGAGGATGCTGCGAAGCATCCCCTGCGCATCGCCTTACAGCGTACGCGCGATTTCCTGCACTTCGAAGACTTCGAGTTGATCGCCTTCTTTGATGTCGTTGAAGTTTTTCAGTGTCAAACCGCATTCGAAACCGGCTTTGACTTCCTTCACGTCATCCTTGAAGCGTTTCAAGGAATCAAGCTCGCCAGTCCAGACGACTACGTTGTCACGCAACAAGCGTACCGACGAACCGCGTTTGGCCACACCTTCGAGTACGTAGCAACCGGCAATCGCGCCGACTTTGCTCACCAGAATAACTTGACGAATCTCGACCAGACCCAAGGCCTGTTCACGTTTCTCAGGTGACAACATGCCGGACATCGCAGCTTTGATTTCGTCTACTGCGTCATAAATGATGTTGTAGTAACGGATATCAACGCCGTTGGCTTCTGCCAATTTACGCGCTGAAGCATCGGCACGTGTATTAAAGCCAATGATGACTGCTTTCGATGCGACCGCCAAGTTGACGTCGGACTCAGTAATACCACCCACCGCGGCGTGCACAACTTGTACGCGCACTTCGCTGGTCGACAGTTTTTGCAAGGAGCCAACCAGCGCTTCTTGCGAACCTTGTACGTCGGTCTTGATGATCATCGGCAGGTTTTTGACTTCGCCTTCGCCCATGTTCTCGAACATGTTTTCCAGTTTTGCCGCTTGCTGTTTCGCCAATTTCACGTCACGGAATTTACCTTGACGGAACAAGCCGATTTCGCGCGCTTTGCGTTCGTCAGCCATGACCATGACTTCTTCACCGGCATTCGGCACTTCAGTCAGACCTTGGATCTCGACCGGAATCGATGGGCCGGCTTCGGTAATGCTCTTACCGTTTTCATCCAGCATCGCACGAACACGACCATAAGCCGAACCTGCCAACACGACATCGCCGCGACGCAGAGTACCGGACTGCACCAGAATCGTTGCGACCGGACCGCGACCTTTATCGAGCTTGGCTTCAACCACCAAACCACGTGCAGGCGCATCAATCGGTGCTTTCAATTCCAGCACTTCAGCTTGCAACAATACTTGTTCGAGCAAGGCATCAATGCCTTCACCCGTTTTAGCGGACACTGGAATGAATGGTGAATCGCCACCGTACTCTTCCGGTACCACTTGTTCAGCAACGAGCTCTTGCTTGACACGATCCATGTTCGCGCCCGGCTTATCGATCTTGTTGATCGCAACAACCAAAGGCACGCCCGCTGCTTTCGCATGCGCAATCGCTTCCTTCGTTTGCGGCATCACACCATCGTCAGCTGCAACCACCAGAATCACGATATCGGTTGCTTTCGCACCGCGTGCACGCATAGCCGTAAATGCTTCATGGCCTGGTGTATCGAGGAAGGTGATCATGCCGCGTGGTGTTTCTACGTGGTATGCGCCGATGTGCTGTGTAATACCACCAGCTTCGCCGGATGCAACCTTGGCGCGACGGATGTAATCCAGCAACGATGTTTTACCGTGATCGACGTGACCCATGACAGTAACGACCGGTGCACGTGGCAAGGCTTCGATATCAGCATGTTCTGCACCGATCTCCAGCAACGCTTCTGGATCATCCAGTTTAGCTGCATGTGCGGTGTGACCCATTTCTTCGACCAGAATCATTGCTGTTTCTTGATCGAGCACCTGATTGATCGTGCACATTTGGCCGAGCTTCATCAAATGTTTGATGACTTCAGATGCCTTGACCGACATCTTGTGCGCCAATTCAGCAACGGTAATCGTTTCTGGCACTTGCACGTCTTTTACGACAGCTTCAGTTGGTGCTTGGAAATTGCTTTCGCGATCGTCATGGTGCGAAGGACGACGGCCCTTAGGACCTGCACGCCAGCCATCACGGCCACCGCCGGTATTGCCGCGCGTCTTAATGCCGGCACCGCGTTTTTTCGCATCATCCTGCCAGGTCGATGAGACATTCGCCGATTTGATCGACTTCTTGTCTGCAGCAACAGCAGGTTTTTTCTCGTCTTTTTTCTCGCCCGGCTTTTTATCAGCAGGCTTGTGCAAAGTACCTTCAGGCGCTTTTGGTTTTGCTACAACTGGCGCAGGTTCTGGTGCTTTGATGGCGCGGCGTGGCGCATTCATCATCGCTTTGATTTGTGCAACTTCATCCGCAACCGCTTTACGAGCGATCTCGGTTGCAGCAGCTTTTTCGGTCGCTTCTTTCGCAACTTCTTTCGCTACCAAGGCTGCTTTCTTCTTGCTTTCTTCCGCTGCTACGCGTTTTTTCTCTTCGATTGCCGATTCGTCAGCTTTGACTTCTACCGGTTTCTCGGCATCGGCTTTCTTCGCTTCTACTTCAGCTTTTTGCAAAGCTTTGGCTTGCGCTTCCTTCTCAGCTTCCAGCTTGGCGAGACGCTCTTGTTTTTCACGCAGATCAGCTTCCTGACGTGCGATCAACTCAGCTTGGCGACGCGCTTCTTCAGCACGACGTTCTACTTCTGCTTCATCAATAACAGGCGCTGCAACTTTGACTGGCGCTTCTTCAGGTGCCGCTTCATCGCGTTTTACGAAAGTGCGTTTCTTGCGTACTTCAACTTGAATCGTGCGCGATTTGCCAGTGGCATCCGCCTGCTTGATTTCAGTTGTTTCCTTGCGCGTCAACGTAATCTTCTTTTTCTCGCCATCAGGCGCGACACCATGCGCGCGGCGCAGATGATCAAGGAGCTTGTCCTTGTCAGTCTTGGATAACTCGTCGGACGTGGAACTTTTTTCGACGCCAGCATCCCGCAGTTGCGTGAGCAATACGTCTGCTGGCATCTTCAGCTCGGTGGCAAATTGGGCTACATTGTTACTCGCCATTCAGTCCTCTTTTCTATGTAACACGTTAGATGAAAATCAACCTTCGTGGATTATTTGGCTTCCGCGAGGCTCCACACCTTGGCTTGCAGCGCCTTGGCATGGTCATCGTATTTAGCATCGATGAGTTTCATCTCTTCGTCTGTCACATCTTTAAATTCATTGTCAATCAGGTGACGTGCACGCTCTGCAGGCAATGCCAGAATCGCGCCAAACTCGTCATAGGCCAGAGCAGAGAATGCCGCCAGCGTTTTGATACCTGCCAAACCAAGTTTGCCAGCCATCACGCGATCCATACCTTCCAGATTCGCTAACGCATCCTCCATTCCTTCCAGACCTTCTTCGGATGCAATTGCTTCTGTTACCAATGCATCGCGTGCACGGTTACGCAATTCGTTGACGGTATCTTCGTCAAACGATTCGATATCCAGCATCTCGCTAATTGGTACGTATGCAATTTCTTCCAGGCTCGCAAAGCCTTCATCGACCAGAATGTCAGCCACTTCTTGGTCGACATCCAGTTTTTCCATAAACAGGATGCGAATCGCAGCTGTTTCCAATTGCGATTTATCAGCAGATTCTTCCGCTGTCATGATGTTGATTTGCCAGCCGGTCAATTCCGAAGCCAGGCGTACGTTTTGACCACCGCGACCGATTGCAATCGCCAGGTTTTCTTCATCAACAACGACGTCCATCGCATGCTTCTCTTCATCAACAACGATGGAAGAAACGTTGGCTGGAGCCAATGCACCGATGACGAATTGCGCTGGATCTTCCGACCACAACACGATATCAACACGTTCGCCGCCGAGCTCACCAGTAACAGCTTGCACGCGCGAACCGCGCATACCAACGCAAGTACCGATAGGATCGATGCGCTTGTCTGCCGTATACACAGCAATCTTGGCGCGTACACCTGCATCACGTGCAGCTGATTTAATTTCCAGCGAGCCTTGTTCGATTTCCGGCACTTCCAGCTCGAACAATTTCATGATGAATTCTGGTGCAGTACGCGACAGAATTACTTGTGGGCCACGTGCATTGCGATCGATGCGCAAAATATAGGCACGAACGCGATCACCGATACGCAAGTTTTCTTTTGGAATCGTTTGATCACGTGGCAAGCGCGCTTCAATACGACCGGATTCGACGATAGCATCGCCGCGTTCCATACGTTTGATGGTGCCTGTAACCAGTGAATCACCACGATCCAGGAAGTCAGCAAGAATCTGCTCACGCTCTGCATCACGGATACGTTGCAACACAACTTGTTTAGTGTCTTGCGCAAAGCGACGACCGAATTCAACCGATTCAATCGGCTCTTCAATATAGTCATCCACTTCGATATCGCCAATTTGCTCTACGGCTTCAAAGTGCAAAATTTCCTGATCTGGCAGCTGCAAGCCTGCATCGTCGGGCACAACGTGCCAGCGACGGAATGACTCAAACGCGCCAGTTTCGCGATCTATGGATACACGGATATCGACATCGCCCTCATAGCGTTTTTTGGTCGCTTGCGCGAGCGCATGTTCCAAGGCGCCGAATACGATATCTGTTTCGACGTTTTTTTCGCGCGCAAGCGCATCAACCAACTGTAAAATTTCGCGACTCATGCTTTGCGACTCCTAAAATTCACTTGCGGCACCAAATGTGCCTTGTCTACATCAGCGAGCGTAAATTCAAGCTTCGCCGGCCCCTCGTTTCCTTCAAATTCCAGCGCTAGTGTCTCGCCGACCGGCTCCAGCAAAATGCCTTGGAACGATTTGCGATTTGCCGCGTTCGGCATAGGCAAACGTAATTTCACAAGCGCCTCGGCACCAGTAAAACGTACGTAATCCGACAACTTCTTCAGCGGTCTATCCAAGCCTGGCGACGACACTTCCAGTCGTTCATAATTGGCGTTTTCAACCGTCAATACATGCAACAACTGGTGAGTAACTTTTTCGCAGTCTTCAACGGTAATCGAACCTTTATCCGCATCTTCTGGAGTAAAGTCGATATACACACGCACTAAACCACGGGCTGCCTGTTCAAAATTGACCAGTTCATAGCCCATGCCAACCACGGTTTTTTCAATTAGCGCCGACAACTGCAAAGGAATTCTCCGAATAACGTCAATCACGGCACAGCCGAAATTGAATACAACAATGCAAACTGTTCAACAAAAAAAAAATGGGCATCTGCCCATCTTTCTTATCATTCTGGCCGTCAAATTCAATGCCAAAAAGATAATTATTTGGCAGGCGACCTTCGTTAACTGCCGAATTATAGTTGATTACCTTGTGCACCGCAATGTTGAAATCCCTGCGGCGCCCATTCGGACAATGAACAAATAAGTCTTTTTAAAGACGACTCGTCAAACGACGGGTAATGGAACTAGGCAAAAATCAAACTTTTGAGCGACGGCGCGGGCCGCCTTGCCCACCTTGAGGACCATTTCCGCCACGACCTGGACCATTGCCGCCCGGACCACGATTTGGGCCATTGCTACGACGCGGCTGGCCCATGCCAGGAAATCCCAAGGAAGTTTGCAATGGATCAGGTTGGCGGCTACGTTGCTGACCTTGGCGTCCGGCCGGTTTTCCCGGATTCTGGCCCTGACCTTGCGAACGACCTTGCCCTGCACCAACACCTTGCCATTGGCTTGGGCTACGCGGTAGGCCCATACCATTGTCATAAGGAGCACGATTGCCATTCGGGCGATCGCCAGGACCACTGCGTCCTTTAGGCTTCACGCTTTCACTACCTACTTTTTCCAGACCACTCACTGCCAGCAAATCGCGTACAGCATGTTCTTCCATTTCTTCCCAGCGTCCGCGCTTCAGGTTTTTTGGCAAAGCCAACGCACCATAGCGGGTACGAATCAGACGCGAAACAGTCAAACCTATCGCTTCAAACATCCGGCGCACTTCGCGGTTACGGCCTTCGCCGATCGTCACGCGATACCATTTGTTAACCCCTTCACCACCGCCATCCGCGATTTTAGAGAATTGTGCAAGGCCGTCTTCCAGCTCGACTCCGGCCAACAGCTTCTGACGCATGCCTTCTTCCAGCTCACCGAGAGTACGCACCGCGTATTCACGATCAATGCCGTAGCGCGGATGCATCAGACGATTTGCCAGATCACCGGACGTTGTAAACAACAACAGACCTTCTGTATTGAAATCGAGGCGACCAACGGCCAGCCATTTTGCCGCCTTCATAGTCGGCAAACGATCGAATACCGATGGACGGCCTTCCGGATCGTTGGTACTGACAATTTCACCTGCTGGTTTGTGATACACCAGAACGCGTGGCGGCTTCTTGCTGACCTTGCGCTGAATCAACTTGCCATTAATACGCACTTGATCTGTCGGCAAAATACGCTGACCGATATGAGCAGGCTCACCATTGACCGATACGCGGCCAGCAATAATCAACTCTTCCATATCGCGACGCGAACCAAGACCAGCTTCAGCCAATACTTTGTGCAATTTTGGCGCGTCATCATCTGCAGTCAAATCACGGCGGACAGTTTTTTGTTCTTGTCGACGTTTGCCGCCAGCATTATCTTCCACTGCTAGCACATCAAAGTCATCGGATGTGACGAAAGAAAATACATCGTCTGCATCATTCGCCTTCGAATGCGGCTTGCCACCTCGATGCGGAGCAGCACTATTCGGCTTGCCGTTACCGCGCGATTTTTGCGGTCCTTTTGCGCCAGGTTGACGATCACCTCGACGATTATTATTGTGTTCTTTACGCGGGGCATCGGAAACAGATGCCGTACGCGGCTCAGCTTGCGCAACATCTTGCTGCGGCTCTACGCCATCCGCTTTTGCAACCTGTGTATCCACATCACGCGGCGCATTGCGAGCACGACGCAAAGTGCGCGGACCACGCAGACCGCGCTTTGCCGGCTTAGCAGCTGTGCCCTCAGTTGAAGATGTCGGATGTTGCTCAGTGTCGCCTCGGCCTGCATGCTCCGATGGAGCTGCATCATTGCCAGGCGCGTCAGACTGATTATTTTTCGTTGGGTGATTCATTATTCAATTCTTGGTTGTCCGAACTTGGAAGGTCAACAACCGTCAAGTCAGGCGCTACTGCGTCGGTGGGAATGACTTCAGATTCCGAAGCCGTGATTTCAATTGTATTCATTGCCGTCTCGTCCGCACCATCTACCTCATCGGCGACTACAGCAAGCTCTGTTGTTTCAACATCGACCATTTCTGCCACAACGGTGGCATCAGCAAAATCAATCGCCGTTTGATCCAGATGTGCTTGCAACTCAACTTCCAGACCTTGCATCTCAAGCAATGCACTACCTTGCATATCGCCCTTCTCTACTTGCTGTAAAGGAGGCAATTGATCCAAAGAAGTTAAGCCTAGATCATCGAGAAAATGTTTGGTCGTTGCAAACAAGGCTGGCCGTCCAGGAACATCGCGATGTCCTATGGATTCGATCCAGCCCCGATCTTCCAACATTTTAATAGTTTGCGAATTAACCGTGACGCCACGAATTTCTTCGATATCGCCGCGCGTAACTGGCTGGCGATAAGTAATGATGGCAAGCGTCTCTAAAGTTGCGCGCGAATATTTCGGCGGCTTTTCTGGATTCAGGCGCTCCAGATAAATTTTCATCTCCGGACGGCTTTGAAAGCGCCAGCCGGTCGAAAGGCTGACAACTTCAATTCCTTTATCAGCCCAATCGTCGCGCAATTCCTCAAGCATCTGCTTGATTGCATCTGCATCGATCTGGCCGTCCGTCTCACCGGTCTCGACATAAAGTTTCTTCATGTCGTTCATGGACAGGGGCTCGTGAGCGCAAAGTAGCGCTGTTTCGAGGACCTTCTTCGCCTCAGCAATATTCATTTACGATATTTAGGACTGTTTAGTTGCAATGTGCAGAAATTATACTCAACGACAATCATCTTTGGATGATGCCCGGTTAGAGAACCAGTTGATACTGCAATCCGACGCCCGTTTAGAGGAGATTATTGATAGGCGGGATTTATATAAGACTTGTAAGACTTTGGTTGCGGGGGCAGGATTTGAACCTACGACCTTCGGGTTATGAGCCCGACGAGCTGCCAGACTGCTCCACCCCGCGTCTGAAGATATGAAGTATATAGAGTATCTGCGCGCAACGCAAACTTAATCGCACTTTCTTTGTGCGGTGATACACTTCTTCACTTCAAGCAAGTCCGCATCTATTCAATTGCTGTTCATTTTCAAACGATTTTAGATTCTATTTTTCTATGAAATTTTGCTCTGAGTGCGCGCACCCTGTTTCACTATCCATCCCAGATGGCGACAATCGCCCGCGTTATGTATGCAGCAATTGCGGCGTCATTCATTATCAAAACCCAAAGATGGTATTGGGCTCGATTCCAGTATGGGATGAAGGCGGCGATATGCGCATTCTTCTATGCAAACGTGCAATAGAACCGCGCCTCGGTTACTGGACATTACCTGCCGGCTTCATGGAGAACAATGAAACCACAAGTAACGCAGCGATACGCGAAACCATAGAAGAAGCTGGCGCAAATATCCAACTGCACGAACTGTTCTCATTATTGAATGTGCCACATGTTCATCAGGTTCACATGTTCTACCGTGCAACCTTGCTGGACTTGAACTATGAAGCTGGCGTTGAAAGCCTGGCAGTAAAACTATTCTCGGCGGATGAAATTCCTTGGGACGATATCGCATTCCCAACCGTCAGTCAGACCTTGAAGTTTTTTTTAGCAGATCATGCGACATTGAAAGACGGCGGTACTTATCACTTCCATACAGCCGACATTACCAAACCCATGATTCAGCCGAAATCTGTTGCTACTAACTAAATGCAGCAACAAAAGAAAAAGGCGACAACATAATGTGTTGTCGCCTTTTTTCATCGATTCAAAACAATCACCAGTAAGTCTCGCGTTCTGGCGTCGCACTGACATTATGAATCGATAGATCCGCCCCATTGAATTCCTGCTCAGGATCCAGTCGTATGCCCACCGTCAATTTCAACACGCCATAAATCAACACACCGCCAATCAGCGCTATCGCAATCCCCAAGCCAGTGCCTATTAATTGCGACATGATGGATACACCGCCCAAACCACCCAAAGACTTCAAACCAAAAATTCCTGCAGCCAAACCACCCCATGCGCCGCATAAACCATGCAAAGGCCACACACCCAGAACGTCGTCGATTTTCCATTTGTTTTGCGTCAACGCAAAAGCCCAGACAAAAATGAATCCGGCAATCGCACCTGTGATCAAAGCACCCAATGGATGCATGATGTTGGAGCCAGCGCAAATCGCCACCAAACCGGCCAGCGGTCCATTGTGTACATAACCTGGATCGTTCTTGCCTGCCAAGAATGCCGCCAAGGTGCCACCCACCATCGCCATCAATGAGTTGACTGCAACCAAGCCATTCATTTGCTCCATGGTTTGTGCGCTCATCACATTAAAGCCGAACCAGCCTATCGTCAGTATCCATGCGCCCAATGCCAGAAACGGAATGCTGGAAGGTGGATGCGCTGCAATCGTACCTTCTTTTGTATAGCGCCCACGACGTGCACCAAGCAATAGCACTGCAGGCAAGGCAATCCAGCCACCAACCGCATGCACCACGATGGAACCAGCAAAATCATGGAAGTTCGCGCCAAAGCTTTCCATCAACCATGCTTGAATACCAAAATGCTGATTCCAGGCGATGCCTTCAAAAAATGGATAAACCAATCCGACGATCAGCGCAGTCGCCAGTAATTGCGGATGAAAACGCGCACGCTCCGCAATCCCACCAGAAATAATTGCCGGAATTGCCGCAGCAAAGGTCAACAAGAAGAAGAACTTGACCAACTCGAATCCATTACGCTGCGTCAGCACTTCTGCACTACCGAAAAAACTAACGCCATACGCTACGCTGTAACCAACAAAAAAATAGGCAATTGTCGATACTGCAAAATCGACTAATATTTTGACCAGTGCATTAACCTGGTTTTTCTTACGTACTGTTCCAAGCTCAAGAAAGGCAAAACCAGCGTGCATGGCCAAAACCATGACCGCACCGAGCATGATAAATAATGCGTCGGTACCGTTTTTGAGTGCATCCATGCAAAATCTCCCAATTAGTGTGCAAGTCGAATAAATGAATGCACCATAAAAGCAAAAATCGTTCCATTTTGGTGATATTTTCAAGCCATTGATTTTTAAAGATAAATTTTCATCAACATAATAAAATCCATATTTCGCACCAAAAATGAACGATAAAACGAGCCAAAACAGGGATGAAGCATGATTCCGTGGTTAGAAGCAGATGACCCCTTCCCCCATGTTTCCAGCGCGCTCACAGAAGCCGATGGAGCGGCAGGCTTGTTGGCCGCTGGCGCGGACCTCTCAACGGAACGTTTGCTACAGGCTTATCGCAATGGCATTTTTCCGTGGTTTTCCGAGGGTCAGCCTATTCTGTGGTGGAGTACCGACCCGCGCATGGTGCTATTCGTCGATAACTTCAAAATTTCTGCCAGCCTGAAAAAGAATTTAAAGAAAATCCATCACAGCATGCACTCGGATGGACGCTGGCAAATTCGTTTTGATCATGCGTTTGAAGATGTCATGCGCGCCTGCGCTGCACCACGTCATGGCGAAAGCGGTACATGGATATCCGATGAAATCATCGCTGGCTATGCAGGCTTGCACCAACAAGGCTATGCACATTCATCTGAACTATGGCTGGATGGTGAACTGGTAGGCGGCGCATACGGCGTATGTATAGGCCAAATGTTCTATGGCGAATCGATGTTTGCTCGCGTGCCCGATGCCTCCAAAATTGCGCTCGCATACCTCGTGCACTTCCTCAGAAGCCACGGAGTTTCAATGATAGACTGCCAGCAAGAGACATCTCATTTGGCATCGCTTGGCGCTGCCCCAATTTCAAGATCTGAATTTATATCCAGATTGCGACAGGCAGTTGGTGGACCTCAGATCAAGGATTGGGTGCCAAAAGCATTGTTTCCTGTCGCTTGAGAATGTATTCTTATTACAGCAGTTGCCTGATATGGATTTAGTCGCCGAATTCGCGAACTCGGAACTCAATTAAGCAAGCAATCATGACGCACCCTAAAGAGCTACCGTTTTCCACGCTGCAGTTTTATGCAACTGCGCCCTATCCTTGCAGCTATCTGGATGGTCGCCAGGCACGCTCACAAGTTGCCACTCCTTCCCATTTAATCAATGCCGACGTTTATTCCGAACTGGTCAAGAGCGGATTTCGTCGCAGTGGGATTTTTACCTATCGTCCTTATTGCGATGGCTGCCAGGCATGTACGCCGGTGCGCATCAAAGTCGACGAATTCGTGCCAAATCGCAGCCAGCGCCGTGCGGAAGCCAAGCACAAGGACTTGCATACTTCCGTTACCAAGCTGGTTTATCTAGCGGAACATTACGAACTCTATTTGCGCTACCAAACTGCACGCCACGCCGGCGGCGGCATGGATCAGGACAGTCGTGAACAGTACGCGCAGTTTCTTTTGCAAAGCAAGGTTAATACACGCCTAGTGGAATTCCGCGAAGACGATGGCACCTTGCGCATGGTCAGTATCATCGACGTACTCGATGATGGCTTGTCCTCGGTCTATACCTTCTATGATCCTGAGCCCGCAAATGCCTCGTACGGCACCTACAATATTTTGTGGCAAATCAAGCAAGCAAAATTGCTGGATATGCCATACATCTACCTAGGCTACTGGATCAAGGAAAGTCCTAAGATGTCGTACAAGACGAATTTTCAACCGCTGGAAGCCTTGCAACAGGGTGAATGGACAGCACTTCCTTTCGTCGATCCACCTTCCTCACGTTAAAATACCGGACATGAAAACCAGCCGACCATTATTTTGATGGCCCGTTTGGCCGCCTTTTGATCTACCAACCTGATCCCTACCGTGTCCGACAAACTTCTCTACGCGCTTGCGCGCCCTTTTTTATTCGCCATTGATCCGGAAGCTGCACATAACCTGACACTTCCTGCACTACGTCGTGCAGCGGCAATGGGACTGACTTCTTCTATCGTCAAACCAGCACACGATCCACGTACAGTCATGGGTATTACCTTCCCGAATCCGGTTGGTCTTGCTGCCGGCTTGGATAAAGATGGCGCTTATATCGACGGCTTGGCAACACTAGGCTTCGGCTCTATCGAGGTCGGTACCGTGACACCGCGAGCACAACCAGGCAATCCAATGCCGCGCATGTTCCGTCTACCGAAAGCGAATGCGATTATCAATCGCATGGGCTTCAATAATGGCGGCGTTGATGCATTCGTCTCCAATGTGCAAGCGTCGAAGTTCTATCAAAACAAGGAAGGCATACTTGGCCTAAATATCGGCAAGAACGCCGACACGCCTATCGAACGTGCAGTAGACGACTACCTGATCTGCCTGGAAAAAGTGTATCCATACGCCAGCTACGTCACCGTCAACATCTCGTCGCCTAACACCAAGAATCTACGTCAGCTACAAGGCGCATCCGAACTCGATGCTCTGCTGTCGCAACTCAAAGAAGCACAACAGCGATTGTCCGATCAACACAAACGCTACGTGCCGATTGCCTTGAAAATTGCACCGGATATGGAGCAAGAACAAATCCAGACCATTGCACAAGCGCTGTTGCGTCACAAAATGGATGGCGTGATCGCCACCAACACCACCATCAGTCGAGATGCAGTCAAGGATATGAAACATGCAGAAGAAACAGGCGGCCTGTCAGGCGCGCCCGTTTTTGAGTCCTCCAACATAGTGATACGCGCATTGAAAAAAGAACTCGGCGACACCTTGCCCATCATCGGCGTTGGTGGGATTTTGTCTGGAGAAGATGCGCAAGCAAAAATCGATGCCGGCGCATCATTGGTACAGCTCTATACCGGCTTGATTTATCGCGGACCAGCGTTAGTGAAAGAATGTGCTGCGGCACTACGCTCAGCATAATCTGCCTGGATTGCCGGCAAGTCACACTGTATTAATCTGACCTAAGTAACAAACATTCACATCGCGGAAATTAAAAAGCCCGAACCACATACATGGTTCGGGCTTTTTTGATTGTATCGACTAAGCAGCTTCTCTTATTCGACTTCGATCGTTTCCTGAGCTGCCGCTGGAGGTGCAGTATCGCCTTCGCTAAAGTCCAGTTTGATCTGATCTTTCTCATCCAGATCAACTGTGACCTTGCCCCCGCTTACCAGACGACCGAACAGCAATTCGTCTGCCAGCGCCTTGCGTATCATGTCCTGAATCAGACGCGACATAGGACGTGCACCCATCAATGGATCAAATCCTTTCTTCGCGAGGAAAGTACGAAGCTTATCTGTAAAGATCGCTTCCACTTTCTTCTCGTGCAATTGCTCTTCCAATTGCATCAGGAATTTATCCACCACGCGCAGGATGATTTCTTCATCCAAGGCACGGAAGCTGATGATTGCATCCAGACGATTACGGAACTCAGGCGTAAACATACGCTTGATATCCGCCATCTCGTCGCCGGCTTCTTTCTTCTCGGTAAAGCCGATCGTACGTTTCTGCAAGCTCTCTGCACCAGCATTCGTCGTCATGATGATGATCACATTACGGAAGTCAGCCTTGCGACCATTGTTATCCGTCAAAGTACCGTGATCCATCACCTGCAACAGGATATTGAAAATATCCGGATGCGCTTTTTCGATTTCGTCCAGTAACAGCACTGCGTGCGGCTTCTTGGTAATCGCTTCGGTCAGTAAACCGCCTTGGTCGAAACCAACGTAACCTGGAGGCGCGCCGATCAAACGACTTACTGCATGACGTTCCATGTACTCGGACATATCGAAACGAATCAGATCGATACCCATGATGAAAGCAAGCTGCTTCGCGGCTTCGGTTTTACCAACACCAGTCGGACCTGAAAACAGGAAAGAACCGATAGGTTTGTCTGTTTTACCCAAACCAGCACGTGCCACCTTGATGGCTGAACCAAGCGCTTCCAGCGCAGGATCCTGACCAAACACGACATTTTTCAAATCGCGGTCTATCGTCTGCAACTTGGAACGATCATCTTGATTAACCGTTTGTGGCGGAATACGTGCGATCTTCGAAATGATGTCTTCGATCTCAGCTTTACCAATCGTTTTCTTCTGCTTCGATTTCGGCAAAATACGTTGTGCCGCGCCCGCTTCATCGATCACATCGATTGCCTTGTCTGGCAAATGACGGTCATTGATAAAGCGCGCAGCCAACTCAGCCGCTGAAGTCAACGCCGATGCCGAGTATTTCACGCCATGATGTTCTTCAAAGCGCGATTTCAAGCCACGCAGAATCTGTATGGTTTGCTCAACAGTCGGTTCGTTCACGTCAATCTTCTGGAAGCGACGTGACAGCGCATGGTCTTTTTCAAAGACACCGCGGAATTCGGTAAAGGTAGTCGCACCGATACATTTCAACTGGCCATTCGACAATGCCGGTTTCAGTAAATTGGACGCGTCCAAAGTGCCGCCTGAAGCTGAACCCGCACCGATGATGGTGTGGATTTCATCTATGAACAAAATGCCGTTCGGATTATCTTTCAGTTGCTTGAGCACCGCTTTCAGGCGTTGCTCGAAGTCACCGCGATATTTAGTACCGGCCAGCAAAGCGCCCATATCAAGCGAATAGACCACGGCATTTTGCAGAACTTCAGGCACATCGCCTTGCGTAATGCGCCATGCCAAGCCTTCCGCGATTGCGGTTTTCCCGACACCCGCTTCGCCAACCAGCAATGGATTGTTTTTACGACGGCGGCATAGCGTTTGAATAACACGCTCTACTTCGCCTTCCCGGCCGATCAATGGATCGATCTTGCCTTCGGTCGCGAGTTTGTTCAAATTCTGTGTAAATTGGTCCAGCGCGCTTTCTTTTTGCTGGCCATCGGCCGATGGC
Source organism: Pseudomonadota bacterium (assembly GCA_040390795.1). Lineage (GTDB taxonomy): Bacteria > Pseudomonadota > Gammaproteobacteria > Burkholderiales > Burkholderiaceae_D > Oxalicibacterium. Next base: position 38,722 of record JAZJXV010000027.1, read on the forward strand.
GCATCTTCCGCACCTTCAGGCGCTTTTTGCGCATCAGTTTGCTGATCCTTGCGCACACCATGCGAAATGAAGTTCACAACGTCCAGACGCGTCACACCTTGCTGATGCAGGTAATAGACGGCGTGTGAATCCTTTTCACCAAAGATGGCGACAAGCACATTCGCGCCTGTGACTTCCTTCTTACCGTTGGAAGCAGACTGAACATGCATGATCGCACGTTGGATCACACGTTGAAAACCGAGTGTAGGTTGAGTATCGACTTCAGCAGCACCGGGCACCGTAGGCGTGTTGTCACCAATAAAATTGGTCAACGTTTTCCGCAGGTCCTCGATATTGACTGCGCAAGCACGCAAAACCTCGGCCGCCGAAGGATTATCCAGCAGCGCCAAGAGCAGGTGCTCAACAGTGATGAACTCATGACGCGCCTGTCTTGCTTCGACAAACGCCATGTGTAAACTGACTTCCAATTCCTGCGCAATCATACTTCCTCCATCACGCACTGCAGGGGGTGCCCTGCTTTCCGGGCGTGGTTCAAAACCAGCTCAACTTTCGTAGACGCAATATCCTTCGGATACACGCCACAAATACCTTTTCCGTCGCGGTGAACCATGAGCATGATTTGCGTCGCTGTCTCACGATCTTTACTAAAGTATTCCTGAAGAACCATCACGACAAACTCCATTGGCGTGTAATCGTCATTCAGTAACAACACCTGATACATAGACGGCGGCTTGAGTTTTTGCTCTTGCCGCATAAGGACCGTACCATCATCATGCTTAATTGCCATAAGTCTTATTCTAATACGTTCAACCGTGTGCACAATGCCCAGAAGAACAGAGATACAAATTAATTTAATCTTACGCGTTTTCTCTTGAAGACGCAGATGACGATCAAATACAAGAAATCAAGAGCTCCACTCTTATTTCCCTCACAAAATAAACTTGCAACAACGCTACCAAAACATCTTGACTTTTATATTTATTGCGTAAAGAATGAATCTTATTGACATGCTTGACAACAATGGCTTGTCAATACGAAGTGAGCAGGTTTTAGGAGGGGCAACGTTAAGCGAGGCTTCTTTCTTTTGCGGCTCGTGTGATTAAGTCTATATTAGAAAGACGCTTTTTATGGCAACAGGTACCGTCAAATGGTTCAACGATTCTAAGGGCTTCGGCTTTATCACTCCGGATGACGGCGGTGAAGATTTGTTTGCACACTTTTCCGCAATCCAGATGAACGGCTTCAAGACCCTCAAAGAAGGTCAGAAAGTACAGTTCGAAGTCACGCAAGGCCCTAAAGGCAAGCAAGCTTCCAACATTCAAGCTCCTTAATTCTTAAGGCACTTGCGAAAAACCCCGCTTCGGCGGGGTTTTTTTATGGTTAAACTAAAACTATCTAAGGCCAAATACAAAGAATCAGCAAAAATTCGACTTCTCCTGACACGACTATGAAGCAGTCCGATAAAAGGATGATCACTGGTATGTCATTCAGCGTTGTTATTCCCAATTCGCAATCATCACCTTTAAAAACTAAAAACGATCATTTAAGTCAGCCCCTCCATCAGACAAGAAAAGTCATCATTCATTTTCTTCTCGGCAATCGCTTTACCAACGAGTTTTGATATCGTACTCGGCAAAATCTCTTTACTATCCCATTTCAGCACGCACAGTCGGCAACCACTACATCGCACGCTTTAACCATGCCCCTGATTCTGTTTAACAAGCCCTTCCAAACGATGTGCCAGTTTTCGCCGCATCCCACGCGCAAATCTCTGGCCGACCACATAGACATACCGAATATCTACCCTGCCGGCCGACTGGATGCGGATAGCGAAGGTTTATTGCTGCTCACCGATGACGGCAAGCTGCAGCACGCCATCAGCCATCCGGATCGCAAGCACACAAAAACCTATCTGGTTCAGGTCGAAGGCGTGCCAGATACGCAGACGCTGGCGCGATTACGCACACCGCTTGATCTGGGCGACTTCATCACGCAAGAATGCGAGGTCAAACGCGTGGCAGAACCGGATTGGTTGTGGCCACGCAATCCACCTATACGTGAACGCGCCAATGCCCCCACCAGTTGGCTGGCAATTACATTAGCGGAAGGTAAAAATCGACAAGTGCGCCGTATGACAGGGGCTGTTGGTCACCCTACTTTGCGACTGGTACGCATCGCCATCGGAGCGATTTCGCTGCAAACCCATCCTTTGTGGCCGGGCGAATGGCGTGAAATTTCGGTCGCAGAACTAGGACTGACGAACTAGAAGACCTATTGCGAGTCAATCACAGCACTAAATGAGAAGAAACGCGCGCTTTATTGTTTTCAATTACACTCATCCGGCCCTCACCCCACTTACCCAAACAAGCACATGAATAAATTCTTTAGCACTTGCGCCATGGCCATTGCACTGGCATCTACCTTGGCAACCAGCTCTGCATACCCGCAAGAGAAGAAATTCCCTGTCATCCCATTAACCGCAGGGATGAATGTCATCAAGGCAGAGGTTGTCGCCAATGAAGCCGAACGTCAGCAAGGCTTGATGTTCCGCAAAAGCATGGGGCCGAACGAAGGTATGGTTTTTCTTTTTGGCGCACCGGCCGGCGTGTGTATGTGGATGAAGAACACGTTGATTCCGCTCTCTGTCGCCTTTATTGATGCCGACGGCAAGATCGTGAATATTGAAGATATGAAGCCGCAAAGCCTGGAGTCGCACTGCTCGAAAAGACCTGTGCCTTATGCACTGGAAATGAATGAGGGCTGGTTCAAGCAAAAGAATCTCAAACCAGGCAGCACTATCGATGGACTGCCGAAGACTCAGTAAGCATGGTTTCAATACGGCACTTCTTTAATGCCGTACGCAAATAAAAAACCCACACGACCAAAATCGTGTGGGTTTTTTAATATCTTGCTTAATGCTGCGTAACTACTACAGCGACAAAAACTATTAAGCCAGCGCTTTCAAAGCTGCTGCGAGGCGGCTTTTATGACGTGCTGCTTTGTTTTTGTGGATGATTTTCTTGTCAGCGATACGATCGATCGTCGACACGGAAGCCAGGAAAACTTGCGCTGCAGCAGCTTTGTCGCCCGCTTCAATTGCCTTACGAACAGCTTTAACAGCTGTACGCAGCGTGGAACGCTGGCTGGAATTGTGAGCGTTTTGCTTAACTGCTTGACGAGCGCGTTTGCGTGCTTGTGCGGTATTTGCCATGAATATTATTTCCTAAAACAGGGTCGACGCGCATTCGCAAACACGCATATTAGTGAGACAGAATTCTGTGAAGCTGCAGATTATAGCCGTATTTTCTCAATCAGGCAAATAGATGCTGCTGTACTCGCAAGATTATTGCAACAAACCGGATTTCGCCATTAAATGCATGTTTAATAACACCATCCTCCGGCGCATGATATACGGCAACATATTAAATAAATGTGCGACTGGATTGAATTATCCCATGGAAGTAAGCACTAACCGCTATCTCTAGCAACGGACCTCGTATGCACCCATCGTTTTGTATTGAACAGCTATAATTCCGCCCCATGAACTTGCACAAAACGCTTGCGGCGGTCTCCGGTATGACGATGGTTTCTCGTGTAACAGGACTGGTCCGCGAGATCCTGTTTGCCCGTGCATTTGGCGCATCTGCCTATACCGATGCGTTCAATATCGCATTTCGCATCCCCAATCTGCTACGTCGACTATTCGCCGAAGGCGCATTTTCGCAAGCATTCGTCCCGATTCTGGCGGAATACAAGAGCCAAAAAGGCGAGGAAGCGACCAAAAGCCTGGTTGACCATGTAGCAACTGTCCTGATGTGGACGATGTTGCTGACCTGCCTGATCGGCATGGTTGCATCGCCGTTTATCGTTTATTTGATCGCAACTGGCCTCAAAGCCAAGTCGGAGGTATTCGATGCTTCGGTCTGGATGACGCGTGTGATGTTTCCCTACATCGGCTTCATGTCGTTCGTGGCACTCAGCGGCGGCATTCTGAATACCTGGCGCGAATTCAAGATTCCTGCATTTACTCCCGTCTTATTAAATATCTCATTCATCGTCGCAACCCTGTTCCTCGCACCATACTTGGATCAACCGATTTATGCGATGGCGATTGCGGTTGTGATTGGTGGCGTCTTGCAAATGGCGATCCAGATCCCGGCTTTGCTGAAAATCGGCATGCTACCGCGGTTTTCAAGAAATCCTTTCGCCAGCTTGGGCGACGCCGGCGTACGCAAAGTCTTGAGCAAAATGGGGCCGGCAGTATTCGCCGTGTCTGCTGCGCAAATCAGCTTGATGATCAATACCAATATCGCCTCGCGTCTGGAAAGCGGCAGCGTATCGTGGCTATCGTATGCTGACCGCCTGATGGAATTCCCAACCGCCTTGCTGGGCGTAGCACTGGGCACTATTCTGCTGCCTAGCCTTTCGAAAGCTAATTTTGAAGGCAATAAGGAAGAATATTCTTCCCTACTCGATTGGGGCTTGCGCCTGACTTTCCTGCTCGCACTGCCCTGCGCCGTCGGCCTTGCCACGATCTCCGAACCTTTAACGGCAACGCTGTTTCACTACGGAAAATTCAATGCGCTCTCTGTAGATATGACATCGCGCGCCTTGGTTGCCTATGGCGTCGGACTAATCGGCCTGATCCTTGTGAAGATTCTGGCGCCAGGCTTCTACGCACAACAGAACATCAAAACCCCGGTCAAAATCGCGATTGGCGTCTTGATCGCAACACAGTTGATGAACCTGATCTTCGTGCCATGGATTGCGCATGCCGGCCTGGCGCTTTCCATCGGCTTGGGCGCTTGTTTAAATGCAGCTTTCTTATATTGGGGCTTGAAGCGTCGCGGTATCTACACAGCCCTTCCCGGCTGGCGCATGTTCTTGATCCGCTTGACCGGCGCGCTCTTTTTAATGGGCGGCATCGCCTTATGGGTTGCTGGACATTTCGACTGGGTTGAATTGCGAGCGACGCCATTTCACCGGATCGGTGCATTATTAATTGTCATGGCGGCGTGCGGTGCCAGCTATTTCGGCGCATTATTAGCCATGGGATTCCGCTTCCGGGATTTCAAACGTATCGCACGCTGATTGCAAGAGCTGGAACGAAGGTCTGCACATTCACTGCATCATCGTTATGATGGAGGCTTATGACGATCCAAACTCTCGAATACTTTTCTACGCTGGTGCAGCAGGACGATAGCATCCCATTGTTTGAAGCTGCACTGGCAATCGCACAGGATGCCGAGCCGAATCTTGATCTGGCCGCATCGCAAGCGGAAGTCGATACGCTCGCAGCCAGATTAAAACAACGTCTTCCCGATGACGCATCTACCATGCAGAAACTGCGGATGTTGAATCATTATTTCTATAATGAGCTCGGCTTCAGCGGTAACGTCAACGATTACTACAATCCAGAAAACAGCTATCTGCACCACGTGATCAGTACGCGGCGCGGCATCCCGATTTCGCTCGCTGTGCTGTACATGGAACTGGCACAACAAATCGATCTAGACGTGCAAGGGATTTCGTTTCCTGGACATTTCCTGATGAAGCTGTCGGTGCAGTCTGGTCAGGTAGTACTGGACCCATTCAACGGTGCCAGCCTGTCGCGTGAAGAATTGGAAGAACGCGTCGAGCCTTACATCATGGAGCAAGACTTCCCTGATGATTTTCAACTCACTGCTTATCTTGACGCTGCCAGCCCGCGCGATATTCTGGTACGCATGCTGCGCAATCTGAAAATGCTATTCATGCAGCAGGAACACTGGCAGCGTTTGCTGGAAGTACAGGAAAGACTGCTGATTTTATTGCCGCATGAAATCGCCGAACGACGTGATCGTGGCATTGCGTATATGAATCTGGAATGCCCACAAGCTGCGTTGCAGGATTTAGAAGCCTACATCAAACATAGGCCGTATGCGATGGATACTACGGAATTACGTGCGCATCTGCCGAAGTTGCGCGATGCAATCGGGCGCTTGAACTAGTTTGCGTTGATCGTTGTTATTCCCGCGTGCGAATAACAACGATCTCCGTTTATGAAACGACTTGCGCTTAGCCGCGTGCTTCTATCGCTTCCCACTTCTCCAACGCTTCCAGCAACAAGCCATCGATTTCTGCAAAACGCTGATTCAATCGTTTTGCTTCATCTGCCTGCTTGGTATAGATGGAGGGGTCAGCCAATTTCTCCGTAATCGCTTTTTGCTCTTCTTCGAGTTGCGCAATCAGGGCTGGCAGAGCATCGATTTCGCGCTGCTCTTTATAGCTCAGCTTTTTCTGCTTCGCCGCCGGTGCGGCTTGCGACGATACGGCTTCGGTTTTCACTTCAACTTTGCCAGTACCTTTAGGCGAACCAGCTGGAATCGCAGCAGGACGCACGCGCTCCCAATCGGTATAACCACCGATATATTCGCGCCACAAACCATTGCCTTCCGCAACGATCACTTGCGTGACGACGTTATCGAGGAAGGTGCGATCATGGCTGACTAGGAACACAGTGCCCTCATAATCTTCCAGCAACTCTTCCAGCAGCTCCAGTGTGTCGATATCCAAATCATTGGTCGGTTCATCGAGCACCAAGACGTTAGCTGGTTTGGCAAACAAACGTGCCAGCAACAAACGATTACGTTCACCACCCGACAATGATTTGACCGGCGAGCGTGCACGTTCCGGTGCAAACAGGAAGTCGTTCAAATAAGTCATCACGTGCTTGCGCTGACCGTTGATCTCGACCCAATCGCTACCCGGCGCGATGGTGTCGGCCAAGCTGGCATTTTCATCGAGCTGAGCGCGCATCTGATCAAAGTACGCGATCTGCAATTTGGTACCTTGCTTGACGGTGCCCGAATCCGGATCTTCCTGGCCCAAGATCATTTTCAGCAATGTGGTTTTACCGGCGCCATTCAAACCGATCAGACCAACTTTATCGCCACGCAAAATCGTTGCGGTGAAATCCTTGACGATGACTTTATCGCCATAGACCTTGTTGATATTTTCCAGCTCGGCCACGATCTTGCCGGAGCGATCGCCAGACGATACATCCAGCTTGACCTGACCTTGTTGATCGCGACGTGCGCTACGCGACAAGCGCAATGCTTCCAGGCGGCGCACACGGCCTTCGTCACGTGTACGGCGTGCTTGCACACCTTTACGGATCCAGACTTCTTCCTGTGCGAGGAATTTATCGAACTTGGCGTTTTCGACTTCTTCGATTTCCAGTTGTTCAGCCTTGCGAATTTGATACGCGCTGAAGTTACCTGGGAAAGACAACAAACGACCACGATCGAGTTCGATGATGCGCGTCGCCACGTTATCCAGAAAGCTACGATCATGGGTAATGAACAGCACGCTGCCTTTGTAGTCGCGCAGCAAACCTTCGAGCCACAGAATCGAAGTGAAATCCAGATGGTTGGTCGGCTCATCAAGCAGCAACACATCTGGCGCACTCACCAACGCGCGCGCCAGCGCAACGCGCTTCTGCATACCGCCGGACAAAGTGCCCATCAGCGAATCCTTAACCAGATTCAAACGATCCAGCGTCGCCTCAACCTTGTGATTCAGATTCCACGCATCAGCCGCATCCAGCTTGACCTGAATGTCGTGCATGCGTTCCATCAAGGCTTCGTCGTCATCGCCACCGAACTGACCAGTCAGCGCATCATATTCCGTCAGCAAGGCCTGCATATCACCCATGCCCGACGCCACTGCGTCATACACGGACATCTCTTGCGAAAAATGCGGCTCCTGTTCTACATACGCGATCTTGATCCCTTGTTGCATGACAAACAAACCATCATCCAGCTTAGACGTGCCAGCGATGATTTTCAGCAAAGACGATTTACCGGTGCCGTTACGGCCGATCAAACCGACCCGCTCGGCGGCTTCCAGAGAGAATTCCGCTTTATCGAGCAACGGGACGTGGCCGAACGCGAGCTGCGCGTTCGAGAGGGAGATGACTGCCATAAATACCTGAAGGTGGTAGGTTCGCGCGCGATTGCGGGCGACCAATTAAAAGAATGAAGACCGCATTGTACCGATAGCGGCGCCTTTCCCGCTATTCTTTGCCATATCGTCAGCTATAATCCCGTGCGGAAGTGGCAAAGTGTTGCCTGCTTTCAAGCGTCTCGCCGTAGTTCAATGGATAGAACGAGTGCCTCCTAAGCGGCTCACCATGATTTTTCAAGTGCTTGATTTATAAGTAATACCGTATAAATTCAAACACTTACAATCACCCCCTCTCCCCTCCTGTCCCTTTAAGTTGTGTCCCATTTGTGTCCCATTTGAAGACATTTGTCCCATTTTGGTCCCATTTTGCATCCGCTTAAGCGGCGTTTTTACCATCGAAGTAGAGGAAGTTTTGAATCAAAAATGACATGAAAAAAGGCGCATCAAGCACCTCTATCAAGCAGAGGAATTCTGGGAATGACACCAGAAAGAATCGAACTTTCATCTCAGACTTAGGAGGTCCGTGTTCTATCCGTTGAACTATGGTGTCATTGAGTGGTGACGGATTATAGCTGAAGCCTTATTTTGCTCAAGGTACCAACATGCCATTTCAACAGCAGGTCGATCTCGCGCAACGCGGGGTTACTAAGACGAACAGAGCAAGAGACTCCACAAATGACGAACATGTGAGAATTGCCCAATGTGCCTCAATCAATGAAGAATTAAAGCGACTTCAGTCGAAATATTTGAATTGGCAATACGTGCCAATTGATCAGGTTAATGCAGATCAAACTAGGCAGCGTGATCTTAGTTCAAGACGTGAGTCTTTTCGATGCTATCAGTGAGAGACCTAATCAACATAGGACACCACATTTCGACATATCCCATATTTATGGGATTGCAATAGTGTCAAGTCTTGATATTGTAATCGCCCGCTGTAGTGCATCCAGGCACAACGAACATTTAGGCGCATGAATGCGACATAATTTATACGAATTTGAATCGCTTCTCAAAGCGACATCACACCTCACGTTGGAATCTGACCTAGTCAAACTGACAGACCATTTGGGGTATGAATCCCTGTTCTACGCGCCGCTAATTATGGAAACCGCTCCAACAGCAGTATTCCATGATGAAGCAGTTGTCGAAGCCAACCAACTCACTTCGAAAAATATCTTTTCGACATATCCAGAGTCATGGGTGATCCGTTATCAGCAAGCAGGGTTCGTCGAACAAGATCCTGTTGTTTCAACAGCGATGCAAAGTAACCTACCAATTCTTTGGCGACAATTACCCTCTTCCCCTATTGGATCTAAAGTCTTTGATGAGGCGCGACAACATGGACTCAGTAACGGTATTTCCATACCGATCCATGGGGCTCGTGGAGACAAAGCAATTCTCAGTGTCAGCTCGTTTGAAGCTCCAGAAAAAAAACTCAAACACGAAACAGCAGTACTAGGACAAATCTATCTTGCCGCGCTTTATATGCATGAAGCAGTTCGGTCTCTAAATTTTTCGGTCGCAATCAAGAAGACAATACAAAAACTTACGTCACGAGAAAAAGAATGCTTGCTATGGGCAGCACAAGGAAAAACTGCTTGGGAAACTGGACAGATCTTGTGTGTTTCAGAGCACACAGTCACATTTCATATCAATAACGCGAAGAGAAAACTCGGCGCTACCAATCGGCATCAAGCCATTGCCAAGGCAATCAGCCACGGCATTATCAAACCATAAATACCTATCAATTCTGATAGCTATCAACAAGCCCGTCCGCAAACGAAAATACAGCCAGCTAGTAAGGCTAATTTAGACCTAAATATCTACGTCAGCAATCAACTGAGATGCTTTACGTTGTAATGCGCTGCCAATTCTAGCGATGTTAGAAGGTCTCGTTGCGTTCTCGTTAAACCTTTGTTTAGCGTGGCAACTCTCGACCTTTAAAACTCACTGATTGCAAGTCGGGGAAGCAGATTCATAAGGGACATTATGGAAAGTACATTCAAAAAAGAATACGAAGTGCAGCATTTAGCTAACGGGGCAATGGAACTCACCTTCAAGAACCGTAGGATCGGTGCGCACAATCAGGCCGCGGCGAGTCTATTTTTAACCCTGCTGATTTTCGTTGTAGGTGGTTTCGCAGCCATATGTTTAGCGTTGCTCCTGTCAATTATGATGGATGACGAAAATTTTTGGATGCACTTTTTCATCAGCTGCGTTGTCGTTTTTGGCGGATTATTTTACATCCTCAGTAAAACACTAAACCCCACTTCGAAAATCGTAGTAACCAAAGAAGGCCTTATTTTTCCAGGGCCGCAATCGCGAGAAATGCAAATTGCTTTTGAAGACGTAATAGATTGGGGTGTCATGCTTGAAACATCTACCGCTCAGGGTCATGCCCAAACTGCTTTCCTATATGCGCAAGCAGGGGGTCAAGAATTCAGAATGACCAAGCATTTAAAGCCAGCTCTTGCAAAAGGGTTGCATGCTGAAATTCAACGCTATGTTAAGAGCCTGCCGTCAAATCAGTAATGCTGACATGCACTATCCCATATTCAAGCTTTCAATAATTTCGCATGGAAAAAATTTGTTCTTCCATTTCTAAACTTACACACAGTAGGACATATGGTACTCATTTCAAAAGTAGGTCACGCTCGAGCACTGGGCATATGTTTATCAGTATCTTTATTATTCGGATGCGGTAACGACGATAAAAAGCCTAATGCGGATGCTGGAGCTCCTAAACTGACTTCTTCTGCAGAGGCTACAGATAATGGGAGAATCACGATTCCTCGTCGCTCAAATCAAAATCAATATCTACTGATTGATTTTTCAAAAAATGGTTACACGCTGCCTGAATATGAAATTCTGCGTCAAATGACGCGCGACATGTATTGGTCAGCAGCACCGAAAGATCTCAAAAATCTTGCATGGGACTATTTACCCACATATCGCCGTGAAGCAAATACATTCAAGCAAGAAGACGTTCTGAAAGCGAACGAAGCTGATCTCGAAAAGAAATTTGAACAAGCCAGAACCAATAAAAACTATGCTGTTCGTGTGAAACAGACGATGCTTGCTTGGCCTTATGATCCAGAAAAAAAAGGCTTCCGTATTGTACTGAATCCCCGCATGGAAACAGAAGGTATGAGGATGGAGAAGGATGACAAAAACAATGACGGAGAATGGAATGTTACTGCGATAGGTCTACCAGTAAATTATTCCTACGAAATGTTTTTCAAGCCTAAAAATACTGATGAGGCTCGTGCAATCGAAGAAGTACTAGCACCGCAAAGACGGGATACTGACAGCAATGTGTCGTTGTATTTACAGTATGAAGGATCAGTTATTGGAACTCGTGGCGACACTCGCGATACCAAGATCGTATTAGGTGTCGATAACATTACTGCTGTCGATCAAAAAACGGGAAAACCAGTTTTCACAATTACTAGTGAAGCATTGGGTAAGAAAATTGAAGTCAATGAACGACTTAACCGTGAAATGCTTGGATTACCCGAACCTGAGCAGAGAGGTTATTTACCCATGTAATAAAAATGGCGACAAGATCGCCATTTTTATTAATAAGATGTTTCTAAAATTTTAGGTAGGTAGCAATCAGGATTTGTTGACAAGCAATTTATTCAACTGGTTAATTATTCGAGAATTTCCAGTATTAAATCCTGTGTAAATTCTTGCTCCTGACAAGTGAAAAACGGCCCATAAATAATTAGGAAGAATTCATTATGAAGAAAAATTTAAGTATCTTTATCTCAGTGTGCGCTATCTCACTATTGTCCGCGTGTGGCTCGCCACCGAACGACGATGACTTACGAGAAGCGATGCTTAAACATGCAGAGTTCGGCGGACCGCAAGCTGCCGAAATGTTGGCAGATTTGAAGGTATTAGCATGCAAAAAAAGTGAACCACAGGGCTACTTGTGCGATATCCAAGGGCCTATGGGAATGACCAATAGTGTTCGTCTGATAAAAACAGATGACGGCTGGAGCGCGGTGCAGCCAAGTCAATAACATTACTTATATTGATACCTGCTTTGACAGACGCAGAAGCAAAGGCCAACATTGAGATCGTAGAAAATGTCACGTCATACCACTGTCTTGCGAAGGCTGCTACCCGGTCGTACGACCCTTCAAATCCCAACGCACACAAATCGATGTGCCGGTTATGTATTCGCTGTCGCAGTTGAGAATTGCGTTAATAAAACGGTCAAAGGGGCCTCTAGGCGCCCGCATGACAAGATAACGACTCTCAGCGACTTAAAAAGTGACAACCCAGATCGGGACGAAGGGGACATTTATCAGAACGGCTCGCTCATGAGCGTTTGGACAAAAGGATTTCAAGCATTCGATGAATTCGACAGTGTCGAACCCGGTAAGATGTTTATCTTTCCGACTGGTAAGCCAGTTGCTGATCCTTAAGAATCGGCCAATGGAACCCATCGTCGTAGTTTTATTGAACACCAACTGGCAACAGAAGTTTTCACACTACCATTAAACAAAGCAAAAACGCACGCCAAGTAAAAAAGCCCACGTCCGTTAGGACGCAGGCTTTATGTAGATTTACCCAAACCTATAGTGAAGAATGGCAAATCTATACAGATCTTAAACAGGTTTTATTACCTCTTTATGGCAATCATTCAAAATCCCCATGTAATCGAAAGACGTTGAATACTCGCTGCTCAACACATTTTCTATCTCGATGAAAGCCGACGCTGTCCAGCTAGTTGCGTCACCACTTGTATCAAACGATCAATTTCATCGAACGTGTTGTAGAACGCCAATGATGGGCGAACCGTTGTCTCTACGCCAAAGCGACGTAAAATCGGTTGCGCGCAATGGTGGCCGGTACGTACTGCGATACCGTCTTCATTAAGCGCTTTGCCGACTTCTTCTGTCGTATATCCTTGCAGCACAAAGGACATAACACTGGCCTTGTTGTCTGCAGTACCTATCAAACGCACGCCTGAAATCGCACCCAACTTCTGCATACCGTAGATCAACAACTCGTGCTCATAACGCGCAATGTTTTCGATGCCAATTTTGTTGACGTAATCAATCGCAGCCCCCAAACCCACAGCATCGGCGATGTTGCCAGTACCAGCTTCGAACTTGTTGGGAATCGGCTGGAACACAGTCTTTTCAAAAGTCACATCGGCGATCATATTGCCGCCGCCTTGCCATGGCGGCATGTCCTCGAGCACTTCACGCTTACCCCACACCACTCCTATGCCGGTCGGACCGAATACCTTGTGGCCAGAGAAGACGAAGAAGTCTGCACCGATATCCTGTACGTCAACCCGCATGTGTGAAATCGATTGCGCGCCATCGACCAATGCCTTGGCTCCTGCACGATGCGCTAGTTCGACAATCTCTTTCACCGGCACAACTGTACCAAGCGCGTTCGACACTTGTGTAACAGCGACGATTTTGGTGCGGTCATTGAGTAACTTTTTGTACTCATCGAGCAATACCTGTCCGGAGTCATCAACTGGAATTACGCGCAACTTGGCACCTTTGGCCGCGGCAAGCTGTTGCCACGGCACGATGTTGGCGTGATGCTCGAGGTTGCTGACGATGATCTCGTCACCTTCACCTACGTGCTGTCCACCCCAGCTTTTCGCAACGAGATTAATAGCTTCCGTCGTGCCACGTACGAAGATGACTTCATTCACATCCGGCGCGTTGATGAAGTTCTTCACGCGTTGGCGTGCACCTTCATACGCATCAGTAGCGCGTGCGGCCAGTTCATGCGCAGCGCGGTGAATGTTCGAATTCTCATGCTCGTAGAAATACGCGATGCGATCAGTCACTGACTGTGGCTTGTGTGTAGTTGCAGCGTTATCGAACCAGACCAGTTGTTTGCCATTGACGCGTTCTTGCAGAATAGGGAAATCGCGGCGCACGGCATGCACATCGAATGCCGGATGACGGCTTTGATCAGATTGTGGAATCACAGTGCCATGTGGATGTGGCTTGGCCGGTGTAACGTAACCGCTAGGCAGCACGACCGAATCAACGAAGTAATACTTAGGCTCTGTCGATGGCTGTGCGGCACCTTGCCTTGCTGTTTGCGTAGCAGATGCATTCGTTGGCGTGAGCAAGTTCTGCACATCACTACCAACCGGATTGCCGAAAGGTTGATCCGCAAGCTGATCGAGAATATTGCCTATCACTGGCGCACTACCTGCATCGCGTCCAGTCAACGACGGCTGCCCATGTTGCAAAAAGTAGTATGGCGAAGCCGCACTGGCACTAGATGTCGCAGGTAATGGCGAAGCAGGATGTGACGCAGCTTGTTGTCCGCCTGCCGCTTGCGCTTGTGGTACACCAAGCACTGCACCACCCAAACGTGGCTCATAAGCCGGCAAAGCGCTGATTACAGTATCCGGCACGCCATTGGGTGCGCTTGCATGTGGCAATAAGGCAGGTGCACGATTCGCCAGTGAAGGTAATTGCGTCGGCGAAGCTGGCAATAGATTCGTGCCCGGCACTTGTCCTTGCGGGATCGGGGTGCCAGGGATCGATGGACCAAAGCCGGCCGGACTGGCCAAAGGCGAACCCGGCGGCGCGATATTGACCGGCGCTTGCACGCCTGGCAAAGAGCTACTGGCTTGATTCGGCAATGCCGAAAAAAACGCAGCCGCCATACGCGCAAGTAGCTCAGGATCGAAAGGTGCATCACCCGCTTGCGGAATATTCACGGGACTGGATGTCAAGTTACTCATGGTCGCGACTTAGCGGTAGGTGTCTGGATAATCGTGGTATTTATTGACTTCAACATCATCCAAAACAGCCAGCGCATCGGGCGTCAAGACCGCGAGCGAGCAGTAAAGCGAAATCAAATACGAAGCGATCGCCTGATTGTTGATGCCCATGAAGCGCACCGACAAACCAGGACTTTGTTCGCCCGGCAAGCCAGGTTGAAACAAACCAACAACGCCTTGGCGCTTGTCACCTACGCGCAGCAGGATGATCTTGCTCTTGCCATCGGCCACCGGAATTTTGTCCGACGGGATCAACGGCACACCACGCCATGTGATGAATTGCGAACCGAACAAGCTAACTGTCGGTGGCGGCGTACCGCGACGTGTTGCTTCACGACCGAAGGCAGCGATGGTCAGCGGATGTGCGAGGAAGAATGCAGGTTCTTTCCATACTTTAGTCAGCAGCTCATCAAGGTCGTCTGGTGTTGGTGCGCCAGTCAACGGGAAGATACGCTGTTCGTCCGTCACTTGCGCCAACAGGCCGTAGTCAGGATTGTTGATGAGTTCGCTTTCCTGATTCTCTTTGATCGTTTCTATCGTTAGACGCAGCTGTTCCTTGATCTGGTCGTGCGGACTGCTATACAGATCAGAAATGCGCGTGTGCACGTCAAGAATGGTACTGACAGCATTGAGGTAATGTTCACGTGGAGTTTCTTCGTAATCGACGAAGGTACGCGGCAGTTGGTTCTCTTCTTCGCGCGACGTGCAGGTGACCTTGATGGACTCTGGATTCTTGACTTGATTGACGCGGTAGATGCCCGCTTCGACCGGCACCCACTGCAACAGATGCGTCAACCAGCGTGGCGAAATGATCGATAACTGTGGAACGGTTTTGGTTGCGTTGGCTAACTGGCGCGCTGCGTTGTCGCCAAGGGCTAATTGCGAAGAAGTATCTGCCATGAGAATTCCAGTAAGTGATTAAGAGAATAAGGAAACAATAAAGTCAGTAAGGAGTGTCAACGGGAAGCTGTCGCCGCTCAACATGCTATAGACGCCAAATTGAGCTTGTAGACAGCTTGCTGACCACTGATCCGTTCGCAATGCATCAGCAGGTCGGAAATTTTCAAACCCAAAGCACCAGCCAATTTATCCAGCGTAATCAGAGAAGGGATCGTCTTGCCGCGCTCGACCTCGCCGACATAGGAGCGATTAAGCTGCGCCTTTTCGGCCAGCGCCTCTTGCGACCAGCCATGCGCTTCGCGCAACTGACGCACAGCAAGACCTAAACAGACACACAACTTGCTCATCAACTGTCCCTGCAATCAGCGTTTTCGTCTATACAATCAGGCTTGTACCCAAGGCAGCTTGTGATAACGCCAGCCATCGGCGCGACCGCGATGCTGATGCTCGTCCAGCTCGCCTTCAAATCCTTCCAGCACATTGAACACATTGCTGAATCCTGCCTTGATCGCCGCCTCTGCTGCCAACGCAGAACGTTTGCCGCTACGGCATAACAATAGAATCGTTTTATCTTTGCCAGTCTTGGCTTCCAATTCGCGTACGAAGCGCGGATTGCGCGTCAGGCTAGTACCTGTGGCCCACGCAACGTGAATACTGTCAGGGACATAACCGACGAATGCACGCTCTTCGGCCGAACGTACATCGACCAGCACCGCTTGCCCGCTTGAAAAGAGATGCCATGCCGCCTGCGGCGTGACACCGTCTTTAGACAACACGCTGGAAGATGCTGAAGTAGCGTGCACTACATCGTGTGCATAAGCTGCACTTACGTTTTGAAGGGAACCACTCATTTTGTTTCCTTTTGTCTGGATGCTTACAGCCGGTATTCGTCGGCATGTATAAGTTCGTGCAATCAGAATATAAGAAAGCAAATAAGCGACAAACGAATAAAAACGCGCTTGATTATGAGAATTTTGCTGAAGGGATTTTGCGTGGCCTATGCATTGCCAACGCATATATATGTGCCGGACAAAAAAGCTATTTACGCTTTTGAAAATAACTGGGAGCAGCCTAAGGAAGATTTGTTGCACTTGATCATGGCTGTCGATTTGCCAAAGCGGCCAACGGCAGCAAGGTTGTCTACAGCCAGCAGGCTTTACATCATTTTGTTACAAAAGAGCAGATCCATTTACATTGTTTCCGTAGCACTTTCCCACCGTTATGAGGTCTACTAAAGCAATCGGGATTTGCAAAATCAGGCGCATTACGCGGAGTACCACCAGATTTCCGACTAATATTGTTACTTAGTCCAGAATTACCCATTGGAGTCATCATGAAAACAAGTCAAACGGTCACTATCGTTGCTCTTCTCGCCGCTGCAATGCTGAGCGGCTGTACCACTTACTATCCAAACGATAACGTTCGTCAATACCCCGTTTATCCGCAACAATCCAATTACCCGGTCAATAATTACCCGGCTCAAAACTATCCTCAACAACAAGCGTATTACGCTGGTACTGGCGTGGTTGAATCGATTCAAGTCGTGCAGGTACCCAGTGATGGTAGCGGTGGTGGCGCGCTTGCCGGCGGTGTAATCGGCGGTGTACTCGGCAATCAGGTCGGTAGAGGTGGTGGACGCACTGTAGCAACAGCGGCCGGTTTGATCGGTGGCGCACTGCTTGGCAATCAGATTGAAAGAAACAGCACGCCTCCGCAACAATACTATCAAGTCAATATTCGCCTTGATCACGGCGGCCATCAATCTTTCCGCATGGGCAATGTGGGTGATCTGCAGCCAGGTGTCCGCGTACGTGTCGAAAATAATCAGATTTACCGTTATTAATTCTTGATGATTTAAATGCTGCGCATAGCAAAAAGCCCGCTTCATGTACGTGAAGCGGGCTTCTTTTATGCTTGCATGGATTATCTGCTTACACCACTTTCAGACGTAACTCACCCAATCCTTCGATAGAACCTTCCATCAAATCGCCTTTTTTCACCGCGGCTACGCCAGCAGGTGTACCAGTCATGATCAAGTCACCTGGTTGCAGCACGAAATACTGCGACAGATACGCGATCATTTCTTCGATATTCCAGATCAGCTTATCGACTGTACTTTTTTGCTTGGTCTGACCGTTCACATTCAACTGGATGGCACGACTACCGACTGCACCAATATCGCTCGCAGGATGGATCGGGCCTATCGGCGCAGATTGCTCAAATGCTTTGCCCGTATCCCATGGACGACGCAGACTCTTAGCCTCTGCCTGCACATCGCGGCGTGTCATATCCAGCCCGATCGCATAGCCCCACACATATTGCATCGCATCCGCTGCGGCGATGTTTTCACCTGTCTTACCAATGGCAACGACCAACTCCAACTCATATTGGTAATCTTCTGTCATCGCCGGATAAGGCAATTGACCAACGGTACCGTAAGGAACCGGAAAAACCGCATCGGCTGGTTTCATGAAAAAGAATGGCGGCTCCCTTCCCGTCGCGCCCATTTCAATCGCATGATCGACATAATTACGACCAACACAGTAAATACGATGAACAGGAAAAAGCGCGTCAGTGCCGACCACTGGCACAGTTGCAGGCGGCACTGCAGGAATAACAAATTGCATACAAACTCCTCAGGGGAAAATATGTTCTTCAATTCAAGAATTTCTGGGCAAGATTATGCCACTGCCACAATCCCGCCGCAGCAAGCTTCTATAGGATTAAGATGGGTGGATCAAAAGAGAGTCGTATAATTTAAACAACCCGGCATGCAAAATGCTTCCATACATTTGCTGGCAGACCGCGCCGATAGAATTAAGTCGATAGTAGCAACCACAATTGCTAGCTATTGCGCTTTAAAGAACACTTACTCACTTTCGATATTGTTGCTACTTCAAAGCAAAGGCTGATTCAATGATCACAGAAGAACAAGTAAAAGCGTTGCAATCGGAAATGGAAGGGAATGGAGAGAATCAGGCGCAGATGGCCTATCGCATCCTGGAAGAAATGATCGTGACACTGAAGCTGCCACCCGGCAGCAAGATTTCCGAGAAGGCATTGAACCGTTCGCTCGGCTTTGGCCGCACTCCTTTGCGTGAAGCTTTGCAACGCCTGGCAATTGAAGGCAACGTTAAAATTCTGCCGCGCTCAGGCGTGATTGTGTCGGACATTGATCTGGCCGATCAGTTGAACATGATTGAAGTACGACGCGAGCTGGAAAAAATCATTGCCGGCCGAGCAGCCCGTTTGGCAATGGAAGATCAACGCCATATATTTTTGAAGTTGGCTGCTGAATTCGATAGAGCCGCACAACAAAATGACGGTAATGTCTTTATCGAGACAGATAGAGAATTCAACACGCTCTGCATAGAGACAGCACAGAACAAATACGTCTCTTATGCGATCGGCCCGATCGAAGCGCAAACCCGACGCTTCTGGTATTTGCACTTCAAGCGCTTCGGCGATCTGGCGCGCGTTTCACAACTGCATGCAGGTATCGCCCGTGCAATTGCTGCCAACGACGAAGCCGGTGCGCGTGACGCCTCGGACAAGTTGATCGACTACGTGGAAGAATATACTCGCAAGACATTGCAGTTCATGGGCGGCTTGTAAAGCAAGTACGCATAAAAAAAGCGCAGGCTGATTACTCAACCTGCGCTTTTTTACATCCAGCCTGGAAACTTAGAAGCCGGCAGCGATACCGTTGCTGCGCGGATCAAAACCACCGGCAAAGATGCCATCGGCATCACGCACGATAGCTGCAGCATGGCCAACCATTTCATCAAACTCGCCGATCACATCGACTTCATGACCCAGTTTGCGCAAGCCATCGATGATCTCTGGTGCAAAACGACTTTCCAGTTTGAGCGAATCAGAACTCTGACCCCAGGTCCGCCCCAGCAACCAGCGCGGCGCGGTAATCGCCTGCTGCACTGCTTGTCCGAACACTGCATAGCGTGTGAATACGGCTGCCTGTGTTTGCGGCTGGCCGTCACCACCCATCGTGCCGTACACCATGGTACGGCCATCCTTGAAGCGTGCGAGCGCAGGATTGAGCGTATGGAAAGGCTTCTTGCCCGGTACCAGCACGTTCAGGTGCTGCGGATCCAGCGAGAACGAGCAACCGCGGTTCTGCCAGTTGATACCTGTACGTGGCAAGACCACACCGCTGCCGAACTCGTGATAAATACTTTGGATGAAGGAAACCGCGCGTCCTTCGCCATCGATCACGCCCATCCAGATGGTGTCGCCCGGCCCTTTGCCCTGGCCCCAAGGCAAAGCTTGGTCGACACGAATCTTGGCGACATAAGGCGCGAGGAATTCATCGGTCAATATGCTTTGCGGATCGATCGCCATATAAGCCGGATCGATGACATAACGATCGCGGATTGCGAAGGCCTGTTTGGTCGCTTCCACTACCAGGTGGATGTACTCCAGACTGTCTTCCTTGTACTGGCCGATATTCAGGCGATCCAGGATGCCGATGATCGCCAACGAAATCACGCCTTGCGTCGGCGGCGCAGTATTGTAGACATCGCCGAGGCTGTGCTTCAGGTGCATAGGCACGCCGGTGCGTGCGTGATAGTCGTTCAAATCCTGCAAGGTGATCGGGCAACCGACTTCAGCCAGGTCTGCGGCGATTTCTTTCGCCAGTTCGCCGCGATAAAAACTATCCAAACCTTGTTCGGCCAGCGTGCGCAAAGTCTTGCCCATGCGTTTTTGCACGAAGCGGCTACCTGCTTCCGGTGCCTTGCCATCGACCAGGAAGGTATCTGCAAAGCCCGGCTGATTAACCAATTCTTTGAGTTTGGCCGAAGTGCTCGCGTATTGTGAAGGTGTGACCGGGATGCCGTTTTCCGCATAATGAATCGCATCGCCGAGCAAACGGTTCAATGCCAATTTACCGCCCCAACCGGCGCTGATATTCAGGGCTTCCTGCCAACCACCGACGGTACCAGCCATCGTGTTAGCCGCCACCGGACCGCGCATCGGGATCGTGTCCAGCTTGCGTTCTTTATAGTAATCAAGCGAGACACCTGCACCGACCACGCCGCAAGCTTCAATCGCGACGACCGGCTTACCCGGTTCCGACACCACCCAGAAACCGTCACCACCAATGCCGTTCATATGGGGATAAACAACAGCAATCGTCGACGCGGCGGCGACCATTGCCTCAATGGCGTTGCCGCCATCCTGTAAAACCGACAAAGCTGCCTGTGCAGCCAGTGAATGCGGCGCAACGGCCATGCCACGTGTTGCGTTGGTAGTATTCAGCATAAAACCCTTTTGGATCGATAAATAAAAACAGTATTGCCCGGCGAACTCCGAGCAATCCCTAAACGTTTTTCCGAAGCTGGCTCAACACCGGCTCCAGAAAATTGGTATTACTTGAAAGCAGGCGCAGCAGCAGCGCTACTCATTTCCATTTCCTTCTTGGTATTAGCAAGGAATTTGCGACGCATAGGCTTGAGAATAACCAAAGCCAGGATAGCAGTCATGAAATCCATGCCGATCACCGTCATAAACACCGGAGTCCACGAACCCGTTGCTTCATGCATCATCGCTGCCAATGGACCACCCAAGACTGAACCTACGCCCTGTGCCATGTACAAGAAACCGTAGTTTGTTGTTGCATGCTTGGTACCGAAGGTATCTGTCAAGATCGATGGGAACAGCGAGAAAATTTCACCCCAACCAAAGAACACGACACCAGACAACAAGACGAACAACACAGGGTTATCAGTCGTCATCAACCACAAGGTCATCGCAACACCTTCCATACCGAAAGCGATGAACATGGTGTTTTCACGACCGATGCGATCCGACACCCAACCGAAGAACGGACGCGTCAAACCATTCGCAAAACGATCGATCGTCAATGCCAGCGGCAAGGCTGCCATACCGAATACCATCGCATCGTGCACACCGAAGTCTTTAGCGAATGCACCCATTTGCGAAATAACCATCAGGCCCGAAGTCGACATCATCGTCATCATGATGAACATCAACCAGAACACTGGCTTCTTCAGCATCTCGCTCGATTTGTAGCCGTGCTTCGATTCCAGATTTGGACTTGTTGATGTGTGTTGCACAGCCAGAGTAGCTACTTCATCTACTCGTGGACGACGCATGCCTTGCGCAGCCAGGAAGCCGACTACACCGATGATCAAACCGAAAGTCATCAAGGTGCTAGAGACGCCAGCCGATTTGATGCTGCTGGAAATGGCGAACGTCGTCAGAATCGCGCCGAAGCCATAACCAGCCGCAACCATGCCAACAGCGAAGCCGCGCTTGTCCGGGAACCACTGCACCATTAGACCAACGACACCGACGTAAATAATGCCGGTACCGACACCGCCCAATAAGCCGTAACTAAAGTACAGGCCCCACACGCTGGTCGCGGTCGATGCCAAGACCCAGCTCAATGCCGTCAAGATCGCGCCGGCAGACAGCAACATACGCGGGCCGAACTTATCGATCAGGAAACCCTGGAATGGCGACAGAAACGTTTGCGCCACGATCAGGATCGCAAAGGTGACCTGCACTTCCGTCAGCGATACGCCCAGCGACGCCGTTAATTCAGTTGTAAACAAAGCCCATACATATTGCGGGCTGGAGATAGCCATCATGGCGACGACGCCAAAGAAGAGCTGCCACCATCTTGTGCTGCTCGACAAACTCGAGCTAGTTGTACTGATGCGATTCATAAATGTCTCCGATGTAGTTATGGAACCTCTTTGCGCCCTTCAAATATGTATGTCTATTACTGACATGTCAGATTTAAGCGTAAGTTAAGCCCCATAAAAACATTTGTCAAGGGTTGAAGAATATCGATCGAACGGGCTTGAAACAAACCTGCAGTTTTTACTGATCACACTACGTTAAGCAAACTTGGTGCCAGTAATTGAAAATAAGGGAGGAGAAGCAGAGAGCGACAAGTAACATGTCACTTTTAGTGGATTTGAAAATCCGAGCAGCAGATGCTCCTCACGCCCGGTTTTGGACGCCTCATAGAACGAATGCATCTTTTCTGTGCGTTCTCGCCATATTTCGGAATAATCCCGCACGAAAATAGCGCGTTTAGCATGTGATTAGCCACGCACATCTATTTCCTGGCGTCAGCCAGGAATGCATTCAAGCCGACACGATTAAGAATATTGATACGGCATGTGGCAAGTTTTCAGCACGCGCCAACATGCCAGCACAGATCAAGCCTTAGGCGTTTTTCTCGTTACCTATCCAGCGATAAATCAAAGCTCCCAGCAAAGCACCAATGATAGGTGCAACCCAGAAGAGCCAAAGCTGACCAGTCGCCCAACCACCGACGTACACCGCCACGCCTGTACTACGCGCAGGATTAACGGAGGTGTTCGTAACCGGGATGGAAATGAGATGTATCAAGGTCAGCGCCAAGCCAATTGGAATCGGCGCAAAACCGGCTGGTGCTCGTTTGTCCGTTGCGCCAAGAATGACCAAGAGAAAAAACATCGTCATCACCACTTCACAGACCAAGGCAGCCTGTAGCGAATAAGCACCTGGTGAATGTTCACCATAACCGTTAGACGCAAATCCCTTGGCAACGTCAAAACCTGCAGTGCCGCTGGCAATGATGTAAAGCACACCACCGGCGACGATGCCGCCCAGCACTTGCGCCACGATGTAAGGCAAGAGTTTATTCGCAGGGAAGCGACCGCCTGCCCACAGACCGATGGAAACTGCAGGATTGAGATGACAGCCGGAGATATGACCAATGGCAAACGCCATCGTCAGCACCGTCAAACCAAACGCAGCCGCAACGCCGAGAAAGCCGATACCAAGATTGGGAAAACCCGCGGCCAACACTGCACTGCCGCATCCGCCGAGCACAAGCCAGAAAGTCCCGAAGAACTCCGCACCGTATTGTTTCATGACAACTCCCCGAAAGAGATGGAAGAGACGGTGCGCACCTAGCTGCGACACAGTCAGATAAATGATTTATTTGCGAAAAATTTAATCATGTTTCCACTTCGTCGTTTGCAAGCAATTGTGATTTTTAACTTATAGCGCTATTGCAGATACGAGACCTACACACGGCTATGCACGCGACTTACCCAAATGCAAATAATGCATTGGGTAATCGAATCAGGATGGCATGCTTTGTTAAAAAAGCAAGAAAATAAAGAGGTGCTAAAGATGCCTGGCATCAACTCTCGCCCAGATAGGCTTCCCTGACTTTAGGATCGTTCAGCATTTGCTGTGCATCGCCTTGCATGGTGACCAAACCGGACTCCATCACATAAGCACGATGTGCTGCCTGTAATGCCAACTTAGCATTCTGCTCAACCAACAAGATGGTGATGCCTTGCGCAGATACGGTACGGATCACTTCAAAAATCTTTTCCACCATGATCGGCGACAAGCCCATGGAAGGCTCATCCAGCAGCAATAGATTCGGATGACTCATCAAAGCGCGCGCCATTGCCAGCATCTGCTGCTCGCCGCCAGACAAGGTGCCTGCCATTTGCGCTGCACGTTCTTTCAAACGTGGAAAGATATCAAACCATTTCTCGATATCCGCCGCAATGCCGGCTTTGTCGTCACGTGTGAACGCACCCATCAACATGTTTTCCTGGATCGACATGCGGGTGAACACGCCACGCCCTTCCGGCACCATCGCCAAATGTTTGCGCACCAGCTCGAATGAACGCAAGCCCTTGATCGGTTGAGTTAGGTATTCGATATGCCCTTCCACTCGGCAATCCGGCAAGGTGCCGGTAATCGCCTTCAGCGTCGTGGTTTTACCAGCGCCATTCGCACCGATCAAAGTGATTAGCTCTCCCTTGTTGACTTCAAGATCAACGCCCTTGACCGCTTGTATGCCACCGTAAGCGACCTTCAAGCCGGTGATCTTCAGAATATTCGTGCTCATGGTAGCTCTTTCAACTTTTTATGCTGTGAGTCTTGCATGCCTTGAGCGCCGTCGCGAGCAGATGCAGGTCGGCAGGAGAAGCACATCCGTACAAAGGTACGGCGAGCATCGCAGTGTCGGTCTGCGCCTGCGCAGTAGGCGAACAAGGTATGCATTAGTGTCCGCCTCCTAGATAGGCTTCAATCACTGCTGGATTTTTTTGTACATCCGCAGGAATGCCTTCCGCTATTGGCTTACCGTAATCCAGCACCGTGATGCGATCACACAAGCCCATCACCAGTTTCACATCATGTTCAATCAACAAAATGGTTTTACCTTCCGCCTTGATCTTGACCAGCAATTCGCGCAGGCCGAGTTTTTCCGTCGCGTTCATACCGGCTGCCGGCTCATCCAGTGCGAGTAACTGCGGATCAGTTGCCAACGCACGTGCAATTTCCAATCGACGTTGATCACCATACGATAAGTGGCGCGCGGTGCGATCCGCAAACTGTGCGATACCGACGAAGTCGAGCAGTTCCATAGAGCGTGCACGTATTTCTGCTTCTTCCCGTCGCGCCGCCTTGTGATGAAACACAGCGCCGAACAAACCTTGATGCGTACGCACATGACGTCCGATCATCACGTTTTCCAGCGCGGTCATTTCGCCGAACAGACGGATATTTTGAAACGTGCGCGCAATACCCGCCTTCGCCACCATATGTGGCGCAGAAGGCGAATACGGCTTGCCGGCCAACTCGAAACTTCCTTTGTCAGCCTGATACAAACCGGTGATCACATTGAAGAAGGTAGTTTTACCCGCGCCATTCGGCCCGATCAAACCGTAGATCTGGCCTTTCATGATTATGACGTTGACGTCGGACAATGCCTGCAAGCCACCAAAGCGCTTGCTGACATCGGCAATATTGAGAATGATTTGTTCGCTCATGGCATCCTCTTACACAGCGACGACGTCAGTCGATTTCTTGGCGGTATCCGTATCCGCAGTCGGCCTGTCTTCGCTCTTGGGCGCAGGCCACAAACCGGCAGGACGATTCAGCATGATCAACACCATCGCCAGACCATAGAGTAACTGTCGCAATACTTCAGCATCGATCAACACCTCACCGAACAGCGTTTGTTGCAGCGGCTCCACCACATGACGCAAAACTTCCGGCAAGGCGGCGAGAATAATGCCGCCCAGTACCACGCCAGGAATATGTCCCATGCCACCCAGCACTACCATCGCCAACACTGCTATCGATTCCGTCAACGAGAAAGATTCCGGCGATACAAAGCCCTGAAAGGAAGCGAACATCGCGCCGGCCACACCACCGAACGATGCGCCCATCGCAAACGCCAGCAACTTGACGTTGCGCGTATTGATGCCCATCGCCTTCGCAGCAATTTCATCTTCACGTATCGCGACAAAGGCGCGCCCCAAGCGCGAATTCTGCAAACGCACGGAGATGAAAATAATCGCAATGCATAAAGCCAAGAATAAAAAGTAATACGCATTCACCGACGGCATCACGTAATCGCCAATCATGACGGTCGCGCGCGACCCTGCTTCACCATTAAGCGATACGCCAAAAATGCGTATCGGATCAATCATATTGATCCCTTGCGGACCATTCGTGATATTGACCGGACCATTCAGATTGTTCATGAAGATGCGAATAATTTCGCCGAAACCGAGTGTGACAATGGCCAGATAATCGCCGCGCAATTTGAGCGTAGGCGCGCCCAACACTGCACCGAAGAATCCCGCCACCAAAGCTGCCAGCGGCACGATCGCCCACAGCGATAGATGAATACCGTTTTGCGCAATCTCGGGACCAAAGATCCACAGCAGTGCTTCGCCTATAGGCTGGTATTGATTAACGAAAGACTCCAGCACCACGGCAAATTGCGGTGACGCCAGCAAGGCCGTCAGATATGCGCCAATTGCATAGAAGGCGATGTAACCAAGATCGAGCAAACCGGCAAAACCGACCACCACATTCAAACCCAGCGCCAGCATGATGTAGAGCAGCGCAAAGTCCATAATGCGCACCCACGAGTTACCGAAGTTCTGCGCGATGAAGGGAAAGATCAGCGCAATCGCCAATATGACCAGCAAGCCGGTGTAGGCCTTGCGCGGATTGTTTTTGGTGTCGAAATAATTGGACATGATTCCCCCTTACGCGCGATCAGGCACACGTTCGCCCATGATGCCGGACGGTCGTAGCGTGAGGACGATGATCAAGACGACGAAGGCGAAGATGTCTTGATAATGACTACCAAGGAAGCCACCAGTCAGATCGCCGATGTAACCCGCACCCAGACTTTCAATCAAGCCAAGCAGAATGCCGCCCAGCATCGCACCGTAGATATTGCCAATGCCGCCCAACACCGCAGCGGAAAACGCTTTCAGTCCAGGCACAAAGCCCATCGCAAATTGTGCCGATGAATAATTGGCTGCCCACATCACACCAGCTATTGCTGCCAATATCGCACCGATCACAAAGGTCATCACAATCACACGATTGGAATCGACGCCCATCAAACCGGCCACGCGCGGATTCTCTGAAGTCGCGCGCATCGCACGTCCCATCTTGGTTTTTTCAATCAGCAACACCAGCAGCCCCATCGCGACGGTCGCAAGTATCAACAACATTACCTGCGTAGGAGAAATCAATGCACCCATGATGTGCAAAGGATCAGTTGGCATCACTTGCGGGAATGGAATCGGGCTACGACCCCAGATCATCATCGCGAAGGTTTGCAACAGTATGGAGACACCAATCGCGGTAATCAGTGGCGCCAGACGCGGTGCATTGCGCAAACGACGATAGGCGACGCGTTCGATCAGCACGTTCACCGCAACACACACCGGAATCGCACCAAGGATCGCAATGATCAGCTTGACGATACCGGGCAAATCGGGCGCGAGCGTATTCACCATTTTGAGTATGGTCAAACCTGCCATTGCGCCGACCATCAATACATCGCCGTGCGCAAAGTTGATCAGGTTCAGTACGCCATACACCATCGTATAGCCGAGTGCGACCAGCGCATACATGCTGCCGAGTACCAAGCCGTTAATGATTTGCTGGATGAAAATATCCATAGTTTGCCAACTCTCTTAGAGGATCGTATCCAGTGATTTTGTTGCCAGGAATCGGAACACTTGCCGACAGCATCATGCATAAGCATGGCAATAATCGTTCCAGATAACAAAAACGGCACCCTGATTAATCTCAAGAGTGCCGCAAGGGGTAATTCTATTTATTCAGCAAGACGAATGCCTATCGCCAGAATCGATGTAATCCAGGATGGAATCATGCTGTTGTCTCCAGTTCGTCTCACAATAAAATCGTTGCAGCCTATCAATATCTGCAAACGATGAGGAAGCTGGCGGCGATTATACCGAATGCACCACAAACGCTATCCAATTTGTCTGCATAATTTGCATCATGCAGACCTCACTGTTAGCGCTTCAAACCTTTCGGTAACGGGAAGATCACATGCTCTTCCACACCTTCCAATGTGCGTACGTTCTTCGCGCCACATTCCTTGAGACGATCGATCACAGCTTGCACCAACACTTCCGGTGCAGAAGCACCAGCCGTCACGCCGATACGACGCTTGCCCGCCAACCACTCCGGATTGATTTGCGAAGCATAATCGACCATATATGCCGGCACGCCTCTTTTCTCTGCGACTTCGCGCAAGCGGTTGGAGTTGGAACTGTTCGGGCTACCAACGACGATCACCAGATCGACTTGCGGTACCATGAACTTGACGGCTTCCTGACGATTGGTGGTCGCGTAGCAAATGTCGGCTTTTTTCGGTTCTGAGATATGCGGATACTTGGCTTTCAATGCCGCGATCACGTCAGCAGTATCGTCAATAGACAGCGTGGTCTGCGTCACATACGACACCATGTCCGGATTTTGCACTTGCAACTTCTCGACATCGTCAACGGTTTCGACCAGATGCATGCCGTCTTCGATCTGGCCCATTGTGCCTTCGACTTCCGGATGACCATCATGACCGATCATGACGATTTCACGGCCATCGCGACGCATCTTCTCTACTTCGATATGTACTTTGGTGACGAGCGGGCACGTTGCATCGAACACGCGCAAGCCACGTTTTTCCGCTTCTGCCTGCACTGCCTTCGATACGCCATGCGCAGAAAACACCACCGTGTTACCAGCCGGTACATCATCCAGTTCTTCAATGAAGATCGCGCCTTTATTACGCAGATCAGTCACGACATAGGCGTTATGCACAATCTCGTGGCGCACATAAATCGGCGCACCGAATTCGGTCAAGGCACGCTCAACGATTTCAATCGCACGATCAACGCCGGCGCAAAAACCACGAGGCTGAGCAAGTAAAATTTCGGTATCCATCTTTATCCTTGGCTGCTCCAGAACTTGCACATACAAGGTCTGGTTATAAATGTGTTTCTGTATTGGAGCCTTATAGACTCACTGAACTGACTGCAATTCATTCGTTACAGTATGCCGATAATCTTCACTTCAAATTTCAGCGACTGACCTGCCAGCGGATGATTGAAATCGAACAAAGCGGTTTCGGCATCGATCTCACGCAAGACACCGGCAAACTGACCACCGCTAGGCGCGGCAAACTTCACCAAGTCGCCAATCGAATAATCGTCACCGGGCACAGAATTCTGATCCAGCACAGAAACCGACAAGCGCTGCAACAATTCCGGATTGCGCGGACCGAATGCACGCTCTGGCGGCAATTCAAACGTCTGGTGCACGCCTTCTTCCAAGCCGATCAGACAAGCTTCCAGAAACGGTGCCAATTGGCCCTGGCCCAATTGCAGCGTGGCGGGATTATCCGCAAAGGTGCTGACGATATCTTCGCCATCCATCGCTGCGAGACGGTAATGCAGCGTCAGGTAGGCGGTTTCGGTAACAACAGGATGTGGTAAATTTGACATTAAAATTCCGGGTTGCACGACAATCGCTATTTTAAGCCACCTAGCGCATTCCAGCCTTCCGATAATTAAAACAGCAGCACAAAGCGATCTTCTTTCGATTTTCTTTCTTATATCAAGGGGAAATATGGCGATTACAGACTGGCCGGAAGAGCACCGGCCACGCGAACGTTTGATCAAACACGGCGCAGCGATACTGTCGGATGCGGAGTTACTAGCCGTCTTCCTCCGTGTAGGCGTGGCAGGCAAAAGCGCAGTCGATCTGGGGCGCGATATGGTGACGCACTTTGGCTCGCTTAACGGCCTGTTCTCAGCCAGCCTCAGCGACTTCTCGGAAATGAATGGCCTTGGCCCTGCCAAATATGCGCAACTGCAAGCCGTGCTTGAGTTGGCTAAACGCTCACTATCTGAAGAATTACAAAACGGTGTTGCACTCAGTTCACCGCAAGCAGTCCGGCAATATCTACAACTATTACTGGGTGGCAGAGCGTATGAATCGTTCGCAGTCCTGTTCCTAGACGTAAAGAATCGCCTGATCACCTGCGAAGAATTATTCAGAGGCACACTGACGCATACCTCGGTTTACCCCAGAGAAGTTGTCAAGGCGGCACTCGCGCATAACGCCGCCAGCATTATCCTCGCGCACAATCACCCTTCCGGCACGCCAGAACCTAGCCCCGCCGACGAAACGCTCACACAAGCCTTGAAACAAGCACTCGCGCTGGTTGATGTGCGAGTGCTCGATCATTTCGTCGTCGCTGGCAAGCATGTGCATTCATTTGCGGAGCACGGTCAGCTTTAGACATTCAAGATGTCACGAGCCCTGGTAGCAACAAACCATCAGGGCAAACCTGCTGACCGCTCGCGCTCACTCTAGGCAACAGTCCTTATTCAGCATTGTTACATTGCGAATTCAAATTGTTAAATATATTAAATTCACGAAGACACAATTAATTTACGCAAGTCATTGAATAATCGCGATTTTTTGGATATACTCACTTTTTTTCCAATTTCGGAAATTCTTTTAGGAGCACATTTATGGCACGTGTCTGCCAAGTCACTGGGAAAGGGCCGATGGTTGGCAACAACGTTTCCCATGCAAACAACAAAACGAAACGCCGTTTTTTGCCTAACTTGCAAAATCGCCGCATTTTCGTTGAGTCGGAAAATCGCTGGGTTTCCCTGCGCCTGTCCAACGCCGGTCTGCGTGTCATCGACAAGATCGGCATTGATGCCGTGTTAGTCGATATGCGTGCTCGTGGCGAAAAAGTCTAACTAGCAGAATAAAGGAATCATCATGGCGAAATCTGGCCGCGACAAAATCAAGTTGGAATCGACCGCAGGTACGGGTCACTTCTACACGACTACAAAAAACAAGCGTACGACTCCGGAAAAAATGGCGATCATGAAATTTGATCCTAAAGTCCGTAAGCACGTTGAATACAAAGAAACCAAGATCAAGTAATCGATCTTTTGTTTCGCAGAAAAGCCGCTTCATTGAAGCGGCTTTTTTTATTCCTGGCGTTTTAATTACAGAGTAGCCTGACTGAACCAGCGCCACCTTGTAGACTAGGTATAAGCAACAACTTAAGTGCCTTCAAGAAAATATGAATCCAAACAAGTTCTCAGATGAAGAAATCGCATCCGTCTATAAGGCGATACGCGAACGGCGCGACATGCGACATTTCCTCTCGACACCACTTGAAGAAGGCCAACTAGAACGTTTCATACGCGCCGCACACATGGCTCCAAGCGTAGGCCTGATGCAACCTTGGCGATTCATACGCATCACGGATAGCGCATTGCGCATCGCTCTTCAACAGCATGTTGAAGAGGAGCGCATCGCAACTGCCGACGCGCTTGAACAACGCTCGAACGAATTCATGCGACTGAAAGTAGAAGGCATACTCTCCTGTGCGGAAGTGCTGGTTGTCGGCTTAATCGATCACAGAGAAAAGTATATTTTTGGCCGACGCACCATGCCGGAAATGGATTTGGCCTCTGCCAGCTGCGCGATACAGAATATGTGGCTGGCGGCTAGAGCCGAAGGTGTCGGTCTTGGCTGGGTCTCTTTATTCAATCCAGAAACATTACGCGAACTATGTCAGATGCCTAGTGGCAGCCAACCTATCGCCATTTTGTGTCTAGGTCATGTCAACGAATTCTATCCGGCACCTATGCTGGAACTCGAAGCCTGGGATAAGAGGAAGGCAATCAGCGATATCTGTTTTGAAAATTCATGGAACACGCAATCACCACAGCCTGACTAATCGATACCGCATCAGCATACCAAGCTCAATCTTCCGCATCCAGGACGATGCTCGGTCTCTACATATCCACGTCATATCTTCACCACATCACCGTCCATGTATCGGCAATAGCGAAACTTGCCATTCCTCCATATTGAAAAATTTCCAGCGTATTTCATTACGTTAATTAAAAACAAAGATTGCGAATTGCGAATAAAACTTTTCCCATCAACGCAATTTGACGTTGTACAATCTGCCCGTTTTTATAATTGCGGAGACCCTTGTGGGCACTTGTTCGAGTGATAGTAGTTGGCCGGTTCAGGAAACCGGCAAAATCTCGGCGAGATAACGCGCAGGCTTCCCTGTCGCTATCTCGCTGTATGCGAGAGGCGACGTTCCCATACGTTCCTATTCTGGAAACGTCTTACTTCTCTTTAGACTATGACTGATCTGCCATCCTTGTAAGGATCGCTAGATCGTGGACAACGCATGCCGTTTTGGCATGCTGATCTAACTGTACGCACCGTATCCATACGGTGCGACGGCTAGACTGTGCTTACGCAAAGACTCCGCCCCTTTAACCATTGAGGAGGATCACCATGCGTATGACTCGTTTTCAACATCCCGGCCGTTTTGGCGCGGCCTATCCGCCACTGAGCGTAATACTGAGCTTGCTCTTGTGCACGCTTGCGACTTCTGCGCATGCGGCACGACCCATGATTACTGACGATGCACGCATCGTTGATGACAAGTCATGCCAGCTTGAAAGCTGGGTCAAGATGAACCGTGGCAGCACCGAATATTGGGCCATGCCTGCCTGTAACTTTAGCGGCAATCTTGAAGTGACCATGGGTGGTAGCCGTACGCACGATGATGCCGCTGGCACCTTCACCTCGGATCAGATATTGCAAGGCAAGACCTTGCTTAAACCACTGGAAACTAACGGTTGGGGCGCAGCGCTCACCGTCGGAATGGATCGCCATCCGCAATCCGGCAGCGGGAGTGATGTGTATGCCAATGTGCCGCTCAGCTTTTCCTTCAATGACGACAAGTTTGTACTGCACACAAACACCGGCTGGCTGCGCGAGCAGAAAAGCAAACGCGATCGACTCACTTGGGGCCTAGGTTCCGAAACACAGTTGACTGAACGTACCTGGCTGATAGCCGAAACCTTTGGTCAAAACCAGCGCAAGCCTTCTTATCAAATGGGATTGCGCCACTGGATCGTACCTAACCGCATTCAGATCGATACCACATACGGTAACCAGTACGGCAGCAGTACGAGCCAACGATGGTTTTCCATCGGCTTGCGCTTGCTATCCCTACCCTTCTTGCCGTGATGTACAAGCTCAATCACACAACAAAATAAAACTATGCCCGACCCCGAATATTTATCGTCTGCGTAATCGCTCTTTTGAAAGGGTGATCAGCGCAGACAGTACTGGAGAACAATATGGAAGCAATCCACAACGTCAATCTGATTTCCTGAGTACGATCAGTGATCTTGATGGTGTTTACCGCTCAGTTGATCAAGTATCGTGATGGGAAGTAGAAGGTCCCCCTCAAGGAGCTTGAACAAACGAACCTTTTGGGGGAGTCTCTCGTTTACCAAGACTCGAGACGACTCAAGTGTGCCAGATTCTCCTGCAAGACCCCAAGTTTTTTCAACTGCTGCTGCAAATCGACATTGATTTGGCTGAGCAAACGCGCGCCGGGAAATGTCCGTGTGGCGGCGTTCTCCACCGTGCCGATTATCCGCGCAAGCCCCGTGGCTGCCTCAGCGAAGCGCGTGTTGATTTCGCATCGCGTTTCAGCTTCTGCTGCAGTCAGTGCCGCAAGCGCACAACCGCCATGTCCGTGCGGTTTTTAGGCCGGCGCGTGTATTTATCGCTGGCGGTGGTGTTGCTGTCGGCCCGGCTAGCCGGGCCGACAGCAACGGCGGCGCGAGTGTGCGCGACTTTGGCGGTCCCGGTGCGTACCCTGCGCCGCTGGCGAGCGTGGTGGACGCAGCTCTTTCCGGCAACGCCGCTCTGGCAGGCCGCTTGCGCCCGCTTCATGCCGCCCGTGGCAACCACCGCACTTCCGGCCAGTTTGATAAATCGCTTTACCGGTTCTGCGGCAGAATCGATGCGCCGGCTCCTGACGTTTCTCACCCCCTTGACGGTCCGACAATGATCACGTTATTGAAGGGCCGCGTATGACCCGCAGAGGATGCCGATAGCCAAACTTTGTGAGGGTTCGTAAGCTTGCGTCCCAGTAGCGATGCCGCCGGCCTCGCGTCATTGGGAGAGCTTCTTGAATGGTATAACCGATCCGATCAAACGCGATCGTTGGGCGCGCTTGCGCTTCTCGATCATTGGGCCCTTGCTGGCCGCGCCGCCGGCGCCTGGCGCGCTACACAGCGCAGTGCGACTGCTCGCGGCCAAGACCTGGCGCCATCCAATCACCGGCCTCGATGTCGCGTTCGGCGTATCGACCTTGGAACGATGGTTCTACACAGCCCGCCGTGCCGGCGATCCGGTGGCGATGCTCAAGGATCGCGTACGCGGCGATGTCGGCCGCTTTCCAAGCATGACGCCACTGGTCATCGATACCTTGACGATCCAGTATCGCGAGCATCCGGGTTGGACCGTCCAGCTGCATGTCGACAATCTGCGCGCCGCACTCAAGGATAGCGACACCGCAATTGCCTCCTATCCCTCGATTCGGCGCTATCTCAAAGCACAGGGCATGTTCCGTCAGGCGCAACCCAAGCGCGCCACCGCTGGCGCGCTTGCCGCACGCGACCGACTGGAACGCCTTGAAGTGCGCAGTTTCGAAGTCGATCATGTGTGCGCTTTATGGCATCTCGATTTCCATCATGGCTCACGCAAAGTACTCACGCGCAGTGGCGTGTGGGTGACACCGATGCTGCTGGGTGTGATCGACGATCGCTCGCGTCTGGTCTGCCATCTGCAGTGGTATCTCGATGAAACCGCCGAGAGCCTGATTCATGGCCTGTGTCAGGCCTTCATGAAGCGCGGTTTGCCACGTGCCCTGATGACCGATAACGGCGCGGCCATGCTGGCCGAGGAGACGACCGCGGGCCTTGCCAAACTGAGCGTGTTGCACCAGACCACACTGCCTTATTCACCGTATCAGAATGCGAAGCAGGAATCGTTCTGGGGCCGCGTTGAAGGCCGCCTGATGGCGATGCTCGAAGGCGAAGCCAACCTCACCGTCGATGCGCTCAATCTGGCAACCCAAGCGTGGGTCGAACAGGAGTATCACCGCACGCGCCATTCGGAAATCGACGCCACGCCGCTGGCTCACTATCTTGCCGGTCCGAACGTGGCACGTCCATGTCCTGCCGCCGCCGTACTCGCCGACAGCTTTCGCATCGAGGTGGTACGACGACAGCGCCGCTCCGACGGCACCGTCAGCCTTCATGGTGCGCGCTTCGAGATCCCGTCACGCTACCGGCACTTTGAACGCGTCCATCTGCACTATGCCCGCTGGGATCTGTCGCGGGTCGATCTGGTCGATGCGCGTACCGGCGCCATCCTGTGTCCGGTCAAGCCGCTCGACAAATCAGCCAATGCCAACGGCCAGCGCCGGCGTCTGTCCCCGGTCACGACCGATCTGTCGCCGCTGCAGCCCAAAGGTCTGCCCGCCTTGATGACCGAACTGCTGGCCGACTACGCCGCTACGGGCGTGCCGCCAGCCTATCTCCCCAGCCATTGCGAAAGTGACGCATGAATCAGAAACTACTCGCCCTGTACGGGCTCAAATGGAATCCCTTCTCGCCGGAATTGCCGAGCGAGGCGATCTATGTCCCGGCCAAGATCGAGAACTTCTGCTGGCGCATCGAGCACGCACAAATTCGCGAGGGCGGCTTCGCCATGATCCACGGCGATCCGGGCAGCGGCAAGAGCATCGTCTTGCGCCTCTTGGCCGAGCGCCTTAAGAAACTGCCCGATATTACCGTCGGGGCCATCAATCATCCGCAGAGCAGCATGGCTGATTTCTATCGCGAGCTGGGCGACATCTTTAGCGTCCCGCTACGGCCAAGCAATCGCTGGGGCGGTTTCAAGGCCTTGCGCGAGCGCTGGTTCGGCCATCTCGAGTCGAGTCGTTGCCGGCCGGTGTTGCTGATCGACGAAGCGCAGGAAATGACGCCGCAAGTGCTCTCCGAGTTGCGTCTGCTGGCCAGTGCACGCTTCGATTCGCAGCCGCTGTTGTGCATCGTCATGGCCGGCGATGCGAGGCTGATCGAGAAGCTGCGCCGCGAGGAACTGATCCCACTTGGCAGCCGCATTCGCACCCGGCTCGCCACCGAATTCGCCAGCCGCGACGATCTGCTGGCGTGCCTCGATCACTTACTCGCCGGTGCCGGCAACGCCAGCCTGATGACGCCGCAACTGCGCCATACCTTGTGCGATCATGCCGCCGGCAACTACCGCATCCTCACAACGCTGGCGGCTGAACTGCTTGCCGCTGCTGCGCAACGCGACTTGCCGGTGCTCGACGAGAAGCTCTATCTGGATGTCTTTGCGCCGCCCACTCAGCCCACACAGCGCCGCGTTGCTGCCCGCTGATCATTCACCGAGACCATCATGAACACTGACCAGCCTGATCATGGCATCCCGACGAAGCCGCCGTCGAGATCCTTAACTTCCTGGAGGTGACGTTCCAGATATTTGAAACGCGTTACGCCCATCATATTCACCGCTACTACGAAAGTCTTGCCCAACACAACATCGTCCAATACACGCCATCCTCAACCACCGACGATCCGCTGTTCTGATCATCCCCATCGCTCAGCGAAAAACGGCGTCAGGAAAAACATGACGCCGTTTCTATTGAAATTCTCTGCAAAAACGGCCATCGCCGAACGTGAACATCAGCCCATCGAATTAGCTGATCACACTCAATTTCCCTGCTCGACACACTGTTGAGCCTCACCACAGCCTTCGTGCTGGGCGGGCTCATAGGTTTTGAGCGGCAATACCGGCAACGCACAGCCGGTTTGCGTACCAATGTTTTGGTAGCGATAGGTGCGGCCATGTTTGTCGATATGGCCAATCGCCTCGGCGGACATGACGGCGCCGTACATGTAGTGGCTTACGTTGTTTCAGGCATCGGCTTTTTAGGCGCCGGCGTCATCATGCGAGAAGAAGGCAATGTACGTGGCATCAATACCGCTGCGACGCTGTGGGGCTCGGCTGCAGTGGGTGCGGCAGCCGGTGCCGATCTGATTCTTGAAGCAATATTGGGCACTATCTTCGTACTGGCTGCGAACACCTTGTTGCGCCCTATCGTCAACGCAATCAATCGCAAACCACTCGATGTCTCATCGGCTGAAGTGACCAACACCGTCTACGTCATCGCGAGTCGTGAACGGCAAAAGGAAGTGCTGGCCATGCTGGAAGCAGAACTGGAGCGCGGCAACTATCCAACGCGTGATCTGGATATTCACGCCTTCGGCGAAGACGAGGTAGAGATCGAGGCAACACTGGCAGCCACGTCGGTAGATGGCGATGAGCTGGATACATTGGTGCAAAGACTCTCGGCTTCGTTTATGGTCAGCCAGGCGTTTTGGAGCCCTAGTACTACGGAGTAAGAATGCATTAAAGGTGAGATGCATACTCGGATCAATCTTGGTCCGAGTCAAGCTTTAGCATCGACGCAAACGATAGCGATCAAGCAGAGCACATCAATTCAACGCACTTTATACATCCGTATACTGCGCCACCCATTTCTTCACACCAGCCAGCGATTTAAATTCTGCGATAGAACGGCATTGGATATGCGGATGACGCGTCTTCAACATTTTGGCCAAAGCAGCACCGGGGCCGAGTTCAATCGCCATTGTTACCCCTGCTTCATTCAAACCATCCATCACTGCTTGCCAACGTATAGGCTCTGCCAACTGACGCGACAGCATGGGCGCAGCAGCGTCCTTGTCATGCAAGCGCGCACCTGAGATGCCAGCCAATACGGGGAAGGATGGTGCCTTGATATTACTAGCGGCGACTGCCTGCTCGAATGGACTGACCGCAGTCTGCATCCACGGCGTATGCGAAGCGATCTCTATCGGTAGACGCGTAACCTTGCCGCCAGCAGCGGTAATCGCAGCCTCCAGCGCATCAGCTTGATTACGCAACCCGCCTGCGATCACGGAATCTTCATCCACTTCAATCGCGATATAAAAACCGTGTGCCGTCAGCACAGGCTGAATGTCAGCCATTTGAATCAAGGACTGCAAGAGGGAAATCGCAATCATCTGTTGCGGCTGGTCCGGCGCGATGCAGGCTTGCAGCAGCTTCGCTCGTAATGCAGCCAGTCTGATCGTCTCTTCCGCAGCAAGTGCACCTGCGACCGACCAGGATGCCAACTCACCTATGCTGTAGCCGGCGACCACCACGGGCTTGGGAATGATTTTCCTTACCGCTTCCCACGTTGCCAATATTGCTGCGACGACCAAAGGTTGCGCAATCTGATTGGAGAACAACAAACGTTCGTCAGATAAAATTTCCGACAAAGGATGGCCACATAACTCCTCCAGCGGCCATGCATTCAGCAACTGACTTGCGTCGGCATCTTCGTGCGCAAGATCGAACATGCCGGCATGTTGGCTTGCCTGCCCGGAACATAAAATGGCAACGCGATTAATCATTATTATCCTGTAAAACTTATTCAGTCACTTGCGAGAGCTGGTACACAAACCAACTGGCTGACAGCATATCTGCTGCCCCGCCCGGCGACAAATTTTCTCTCACGAATAAGTGATGGCATTCCAGTGCCGCACTGCGCCAATCCGGATGCGCGGTTCCGCCTAACTGCATGAATCGTTGCGCGCTCTGTTGAACCAGCATTGCGCCATCGGATCCGCCACGATGATAGATATTTGTATCCGTTATCCGCGCCATCAAGCTGAAGAGCGCATCGATCTGCGCATCACATGCCGTACTACCGTTGGCAAATGACTGATGCAATTGCGGCACACCAATATCAAACACAGCAGGAAATCCCTGCGCGCCTTCTGCGCGTGCTCCACCAACAGCATAAAGATGCGCAACACGTATTCCATTGGATAAGCTAGCTACCGAAGGCATCGCATGTGCTGCCAAGCCTTCACCCCATTGTTTTATGAGCACCTGACGAATTGCCGATAAAGACAATGCATGCGCATGACAATAGCCTGCTGCTGCACAGAGCAAACCCAACGAGAAAATAGCGCCACGATGCGTATTGATGCCGCCGGTTGCCGTCAGCATGCGTCTTTCCGCTTGTACGCCCAATTCTTTCAATGCGCTGAATGGCGCAGCTTGCGCACCTGCATGCGTGATCTGAATAAAGTAATGCCGCAAGGAAAAGAGGCTGCGCATGAATACGTCAGCATCCATATCCGTATGACTGCCATTGTCTATCGGCGACACCAATCCTGGCTTGGGATACAAAACAAGCTCTGCGTGCAGACTTCGAATCGCTAAAATGGCGGTGCGCAAACAAAAAGCCCGCAAGGATGCCGCAACATGATCGCTGCCCTCGACATCGCTAGATGGAATATACGCAGCGCGATTTAACTGTTTCACGATAATTCTTCCAGCTCAGACAGCAAGCTTGCAGCGTCTATCAAATTCAGCACAGATATGCTCTTCACGAGTACGCGCACATTGTTCGGGTGATCCATCGCATCCACCCATTCTTTCCATGCCACTGCCCGTCCCGATGGAAAAACAATTTCACCATCCAGTGGCAATCGTTTTGTGTATGAGCACAAAAGATCCAAGCCCTGCTGCAGTTGCGCATGTGTGTGCGGATAAAACAGTACGTCGATGTCAGAAGTCGCCGTGAGATAAGGCAAACCTGTTACAGCTTGTAAAGCGAGCGAACCATAGACACGAAACTCCAGTTGTCTATTGCATGCTTCATCGGACAATTCAGAAAATGCAGCCTGCCACACCAATGGCAAGGCCGATTTTGCTGCAGCAAAAACTAGAGGTGGCTCATGACGTCCGATGTCATCCATATCTACCGACAAGGGAATGCGCGTCTTCACACCCGTGTGCGGATCCGGCGGCAGCGCCAAGCCGAGTCCTATTGTATTGGGCAGCAAGTTGTATTCGCTCCTGCGCACAATAAGCGGCCAGTTATGTTCAGCCCATCGCGCCAGTTCTTGTGCATGTACGCTTACCGCCGTTGCACATGCATCTTCCCATCCTTTGGTCGTTAGCCAAATTCTGTTATGACGGTAAAACATCACGCGTCCCCAACACAGCCTGGGTAACCGGCAGGGACATTTTGCGCCCGCCTCTTTCCAATCCGCGTGCGCTGCGGTGATCGATACTGTCTGCTTGTTGCAAAGCACGAGAAATACAGGATGCCAAATCGCCACGCCAGATTTCTTCGACGCCACCCATATTCAGATAATTTTCTGCACCCGGTGCAAAGACCGGATTGGATTTAGCGAGTTCTATCAGCTTCTCTTCCGGCACTTTGGTAATGCGTGCCATCGCCGGCAATCCCATCACGCGAATTTCTGCCTCAGGCAGCGCATAACAGGCATCAGCCATCAAACCGCTGGTGATAAAACCGCCTGACAGCGCCTGATCGTAGACCAAGCCAATCACGGCATGGCCACGACGACGCGCTACATCTATGCATTTACCTAGATGCGCCATATAGCGGTTGATACCCAACATCTCGTCGCGATAACGCAAACGTTGACCTTGTGTATCGACCAAAATCACCAAAGGACGACCCGGGAAATTACGCATCGTATCGAGAATGGCATTCGCTTGCGCCAATGCGATTTCCACACCTATAGGTGTGTGACCGGTCGTGCCAATCACGGCGATGGTTTGATCGCCAACCGTCGCTGTGCCACGCAAAAAATAATCTTTTTCAACTATGTCATGCCCTTGCGGGAATAACTGTGATGCCAATATCTGCCATTCCATTATTGTTCTCCCGCACGGCAAGAACCTACGCGCTGCATAAAAGCATCGGCGTCCAGCATCGGCAACACATCAGGCTCTGCAATGCCCAACTTCGACCAGATATCCATAGGCTCGGAGAAATCACCAAAATCTTTCAAACGCTGATCCAGCAGAACATGCTCAGATTCCAACGCCTCCAACGTCAGCTCGGCAGATTCATGTTTGTAACGGGCCACGGCATCAGACGCAGCTTGGCGGAAGGCATGGATATCGTCAGGTAGAACAACATTGCAATCGCGCAGCAAATAACGATGCTTACCGCCTGTCGTACGCCATACCAATGCACGGTCACGTGAATCGAATTCTTCTACGCCGTGTGTCGTCTCTATCACTTCCGGCCCCGACATGGCGAGTCGCCCCTCTTCCGACATCAGGATTTCATTCGCGCAGCAAGCAACGATGCCCATGCCGCCAAAGCAGCCGTTGGCACCACCAACCAGAACGATGACCGGAATATTCGCTGCACGTGTATCGAGTACGGCACGCATCACTTCTGATACGGCGATCAAGCCGGCATTCGCTTCATGCAAGCGTACACCGCCGGTTTCCAGCATCAGCACCACGCCATCTACACGATCAACGATGGCGCGCTTCAATAAACCAACCAGCTTGGCACCATGTACCTCACCGACTGCGCCACCCATGAAGCCGCCTTCTTGCGCGGCCGCCAACACGTTTTTACCCAGCAATGTGCCACGACCGATAACCACGCCATCATCAAACGAAGCTGGTGTGTCGAGTTGCGCCAGATGCGGACTGACTATGCGTAAGGTGGGCGGTAAAAATTCTTCAAATGATCCAGCATCCAGCAAGGCATGGATACGTTGACGTGCATTGGCTTCGAGATAGCTGCTCATGCTGTCGCTCCCGTCACCGACTCCACCGCCTGATCCAGACGCAAGCTGACGACTGCAGGTGTTGCACCCGCGTCGTTAATCAGGATGCGTACATTTTCCAGCGACCAGCGCTGATGGAAGTCGGATATGACTGCCTGCCAGATCGCACCGAAGCCTACTGCTGCAGTTTTCACTTCCACTTCACAGCCGCCATTCAACTCGGCGGACTCGATCAAGACTTCGAGATTGCCTGAGCTGACGACACCGACCATATTGGCAGGCAAGGCAAGTCGCTTGCTGCCGTTTTCAAAACGAAAATTCAAGGTTTCCATATCCAGCCTTACCAGTTTCTGAAACGCTTAGGCGGTGCATACAAGCCGCCGGAAGCACGTACCAGATCTTTCATATTTTTTGCTGCCAACAAATCACGGGTCGCCATACGTTTATCGATACCCATATCTTCTGCGCGGAGAATGATGCCGCGATCGCGCAGGTTTTCCACCATCTTGCGATCACGCGCCATACCTACTGGCGTATAGCCGGCCACACCACGTATCGCTTGCTCGCGCTCTTCTTCAGTACGACACAGCAGCAGATTGGCGATACCTTCTTCGGTCAGGATGTGCGTTACATCATCGCCGTAGATCATGACGGGAGGAATATCCAGTTTGGCTTGCTCAGCCAATTGCCACGCATCCAGTTCTTCCACGAAAGCCGGCTGCATGTGTTCACGGAATGTCTCCACGATTTGCACCACCAGCTTCTGACCACGCGGTATTTTTTTCTTGCCTTGTTGTGCTTGTTGCCCGGCCTTCAACCAGGCGGGACTGGAGTGGCGTCGTCCACGTGCATCCGACCCCATATTCGGCGCGCCGCCAAAACCGGCAATACGGCCCAAAGTCGCGGTCGATGAATTTCCCTGCAAATCAATCTGCAAGGTCGAACCGATAAACATATCGCAAGCGTAATGCCCGGCTACCTGGCACATCGCACGATTGCTGCGCATAGATCCATCACGACCAACAAAAAACACATCTGGACGCGATTCAATGTAACGCTCCATACCCAACTCGGAGCCGAAGGAATGAACAGATTCGACAAAACCAGCTTCAATCGCAGGTATCAATGCAGGGTGCGGATTCAAGGCCCAATGGCGGCCTATCTTCCCTTTCAAACCCAGTGATTCCGCATAGGTCGGCAAAATCAATTCAATCGCTGCGGTATCGAAACCGATGCCGTGATTGATGCGCTCGACGCCGTACTCGGCGTAAATGCCCTTGATCGCCATCATCGCCATCAATACCTGCACTTCAGAAATCAAGGCAGGATCGCGCGTGAACAAAGGTTCGATGTAATGTGGCGTCGGTGCCTGCACTACAAAATCAACCCAATCCGCTGGAATATCAACGCGTGGCAGTACGTCCACAATTTCATTGACCTGCGCGATGACGATGCCGTTCTTGAAAGCTGTTGCCTCCACGATGGCTGGTGTGTCTTCGGTGTTCGGCCCTGTGTACAAATTGCCGTGTCTATCTGCAGCCTGTGCAGCGACCAAAGCCACACGCGGTGTCAGATCGATGAAGTAACGACCAAACAATTCAAGATAAGTATGTATCGCACCTATATTGATCTTGCCAGCCGCGACCAACCTCGCCAGTTGCGCGCCCTGCGGACCGGAGAAGGAAAAATCCAGCTTGGACGCAATGCCCTTGTCGAACAAATCCAGATGCTCCGGCAAGGCCAGTACGGATAGCAACATGTGCAAATCATGCACGCGTGCCGGATCAAGTTGACACAAAGCGCCTGCGAGAAAATCGGCCTGCTTCTGATTATTGCCTTCAAGGCAGACACGATCTCCCGACTCAATCACGCTATGAAACAAGTCCGTCATGCGTTCTGCTGCTACCAACTTGCCACTGAGTGCAGCCCCCAGCGTAGCCGCGGCACGCGTTAAACGCGCATCGCGGTTTTTCTGCTGATGATTCCACTCACGCTCACTACCTAACATTTACTTTGCTCCCATTAACATATCAGGCAAACCCGTCGCGATACCTGGGAACAGGCACAGCAATATGACTGCCAAAAACATCAAA
Source organism: Pseudomonadota bacterium (assembly GCA_040390795.1). Lineage (GTDB taxonomy): Bacteria > Pseudomonadota > Gammaproteobacteria > Burkholderiales > Burkholderiaceae_D > Oxalicibacterium. Next base: position 82,359 of record JAZJXV010000027.1, read on the forward strand.
GCCAGGAACGGTATCGTTCCCTTGATCACATCCGATAAAGCAATATCGGGCGCAATATTTTTGATGACAAACAAATTGAGTCCCACCGGGGGATGAATCAATCCCATCTCCATGACCACCGTCATCACGATGCCGAACCAAATCAGATCGAAACCAGCTTCTCTAAGTGGCGGCAAGATAATAGGCGCGGTCATCAGAATGATGGATACCGGTGGCAGGAAAAATCCAAGCACGATCACCATCAGCAAAATCACCGCTAGCAACAACCATTTCGATAGGTGCATGTCGACTACCCATTGCGCCGCCGATTGGCTGATGTACAGATAGCTCATCACGTAGGAATACAGCAGCGACATACCGATAATCAACAGCAACATGCCTGACTCTTTGATCGTCGAGTTCAGGAACGGTGCCAGATCACGCGGCTTGTAGATGCGATAAACCACGGCAATCAAAATGATGGCCAGCAAAGCGCCCAGTCCGGCTGTTTCAGACGGCGTTGCAAAGCCACCATACAAAGCCACCATCACACCGATCAGCAAGATCAGAAATGGCAACACGCGCGGCAGCATTTCTACCTTTTGCGCCAGGGTGAAATGCTCATCATCCAGATACGCAGATTTTTCACCGCCGCTTTGGTAGATCGCATGCGCCATCTTGTATTCCTTGCGCGCCCGGTAAACCGCATAGCTGGCAAACAGCAACACCAGCAACACGCCAGGACCAATACCAGCCAAAAACAAGCGTCCCAACGATTGCTCAGCAGCGACTGCGTACAAGATCATCGTGATGGAAGGCGGCAGCAAAATGCCGAGCGTGCCACCTGCCGCAATGATGCCCGCAGCGAAACCAGGCGAATAACCGCGTCTACGCATTTCCGGAATACCGGCAGAGCCGATCGCCGAACATGTCGCAGGAGATGAACCAGCCATCGCGGCAAACAATGCACAGGCAAAGACGTTAGCGATGCCGAGGCCACCAGGTACACGATTGAGCCAGGCATGGATGGCCGAGTACAAATCCTTACCGGCTGGCGACTTGCCTATCGCTGCGCCTTTTAGAATAAACAGCGGGATCGATAACAAAGTGATGGAAGCAATTTCTTCATATACGTTTTGCGTCACGGTATCGAGTGACGATTCCGGCATGAAAAAATACATAAAACCAGTCGCCACCACGCCCAGCGCAAAAGCGATAGGCATGCCGGAACACATCACAGCAATGGTAATGATGCCGTACAAGGCACCGAGAGTAAGAGGTGTCATACGGCTTCCTTGGTGCCAGTAATACGGGTCAATACCTGTACCAGTAATTGCAGAGTCAACATGCTCATGCCCAATGCCATCATCGAATATGGAATCCACAATGGCGGTGCAAAAGTCGACGACGTCGTTTGCCCATCAACCCAGGCTTCATGGAACAGCGTCCATGATTTCCATGCGAAGAAGGTACAGAAAGCCAATGACACGAGATCGACGATGAACATGCGAATGCGGTTGGCAGTTGGCGACAACAAACTGGCCAGAGCTTCAATCCCGATATGACCGCGCAGCGACTGCACATAAGCGGAGCAGAGAAAGATCACCCCAACCAGCATGAAGACCGACGCCTCGTCCTGCCAATCGGTAGGATGGTGAAAGAAATAACGCACCACCACCGAGTAGGTCAGAATGCACGAGGTCAGAAGCAAGGCGATCATGCCGAGAAACACCGCCAGCTTGTTGTACTTATCAAGCAATCTGGCGATGGCAGCGAGCGTTGCGTTAGCGGGAACCGGCGGCTTGGCCGCCGGCTTCATTTCGAACCCATGGCTCACAAAAGCTTCTCCGCCAGTTTCAGCAGATTGGCACAATTGGCATTCTTCGCAGCGTAATCCTTCCAGGCTGTTACGCGTGCAATGTCTTGCCATTTCTTGACGGTCGCCGCATTCAGATCGACTACCTTGGCACCCGCTTTTTGATAAACCGCAGCCACCAGTACGTCATCCGTTTGCGCCGATTTCAGCGCAAATTTTTCCATGTCGGCACCAACGCCCATGATGATGTCTTGCTGTTCCTTGCTCAGGCGATCAAACACAACCTTGGACATCATCAGCGGTTCAAACATGTACCAGTAAGCTTTGTCGCGACCAGTCGTCAGACTCTTCGCCACTTCTTCCAGACGGAAGGAGATAAACGAAGTAGATGACGTCATCGCTGCATCCATCGCGCCAGTTTGCATCGCGGCGTAGATTTCATTCGAAGGCAGCGTGACCACTGCAGCGCCCGCTTCTTTCAGGATCAAATCCATTTCACGCGAACCACCACGGACCTTCATCCCTTTGGCATCACCCGGCTCGACGATAGGCTTGCCGCGCGAAGCGACGCCGCCTGCCTGCCAAATCCAACTGACGATGACGATGCCCTTCTCAGCCAGTATGCGCGACAGCTCTTTACCGACTTCGGCATTTTTCCAGGCAGAGCCTTGCTGGTAAGACGTCACCAAGCCTGGCATCAAACCGATATTGGTTTCCGGTACTTCACCGCCGGCATAATTCAACGGCACCAGCGACATATCCAGCGCACCTTTGCGCATAGCCGAGAATTGCGCATTGGTTTTCATCAGCGATGAGCCAGGATAAATCTCAAACTTGAGGCCACCTTTGCTACGCTTGCCAACTTCTTCAGCAAACACGCGTACCAGACGATCACGGAAATCGCCTTCATTGATCGTCCCGCCTGGGAATTGGTGGGAAATCTTCAAGGTCGTGGTTTGTGCCCATGCAGCGCTGCCCCACAAAGGTGTTGTTGCCAGTGCGCCCAAAATCGTTCTACGTTTCTGTGAAGTCATGTCTCTCTCCTAGTTAGAATGGAAATGTTTTCTACTTCTTGCTTTTTTATACGCTATTTTTGTATACAAGGTCTTATAGTATGCATACATTGTCAAGCGCAATTCAGCACAATTGCTGATACAACAACTATTTCACTGGATGGGCAGTAAAGAATATGGACACCCCACAAAATAGATCTGAAACCCTGCGCGAACAGATCGAAGAGATGATTGCCGTAGGCAAACTCGGCCCCGGACAAGCTCTCGATGAAACGGTACTGGCCGAAAAATTCGGCGTATCGCGTACACCTATCCGGGAAGCACTGATCCAATTGGCATCGATGGGCATCATCGTGATGCGCCCAAGACGCAGCGCCATCGTGGCCGAAATCGGCCCACAACAATTGATAGAAATGTTTGAAGTCATGGCTGAGCTGGAGGCGATGTGCGCCCGCCTTGCTGCGCGCCGCATGAGTCTGGAAGAACACGCCGTACTGATGGCAAAACATCTGGCTTGCAAAGAAGCACGCGACAGCACCGATACCGATGTTTACTTTTACAAAAACGAAGAATTCCACGAACAGATTTACACCAGCAGCCACAACACCTTTCTGGCCGAGCAAGCACGTATCCTGCAACGCCGCCTGCGTCCGTATCGCCGCCTGCAACTACGCGTACGTGACCGCCTGAAAGTATCGTTCGATGAACACGATGCCGTAGTCAATGCCATCATCGAAGGCAAAGGCGATAAGGCCGCTGAACTGCTGCGTCAGCACATCATGATTCAAGGACAGCGCTTCAGCGATCTGGTTGCATCGCTGGCAGCATTAGCTGGCAAGAATTAACCGCAAGCAAGCCCGTACTGAAACAATACTGTGACTGGATTACACTCTCATGCTGGACGATCATGCGACGCGTGATTGAGCATGAGACCTCGCTGATCAAGTTGCCTTGATCGTCAGCCTGTAGCGCAAGTAGGCTGGCGCTGATCCACACCTCAATTGACTGAACATTCAATTTTTACGACCAGGAAACCGTGCGCCAACGACCAGCCTCACGTTTATTGATTACCGATCCGCAAGACAGGCTCTTACTGTTCTACTTCGAACATCGCACAGGTGCACTGGCCGGCAAAAGCTATTGGGCCACGCCGGGCGGTGGTGTCGAAGACGATGAAACATTTGAAGCCGCTGCCATCAGAGAACTCTGGGAAGAAACCGGCATCAAGGTAAGCAACGTCGGCCCGCAAATCGCACAACGCCAATTGATTCTCCAATTGCCGAATGGCGAATACGTCAACGAAGATGAACGCTACTTCCGCATCCGCGTCGCCGACACGCAATTATCCAAAAGCGGTTGGACGGCAAGCGAAGTGGAATGCATGACCGCCCATCGCTGGTGGTCGTGCGCAGAACTGGAACAGACCACAGAACAAGTGTGGCCGGAAAATCTGATCGCGATGTTGGAAGCCAGCGCATCACATACATCAGAGCCATCCGCCCTCTAACAATACGATATGCATAATTTGAACGTTCGCTCCGCGAGACCTGACGAGATAGCCAGAATCATGGCACTGGAAGATTCCGGATTCCACAAAAATATTCAGGAAAGCAAGGGCGTCATGCTGGAACGCATGCAGCACTTCCCTGAAGGTTTTCTGGTATTGGCAAACGATGCTGACGATGCGATTGGCTATCTCTGCTCCGAACTGTGGAAAAACAGTGAGACGCTGGATGTCTCAGCCTTCGCCCTTGGACATGACATCAGAGATACGCACCATGCCGACGGCAAGTCGCTTTACATCTCATCGATGACAGTCTCGCCTGCATATCGCGGCTCAGGCTTGGGCAAGCGCTTCTTTCAACAATCGATAGCTATGCTGCAAGCACGCCTGCCACATCTAACAGGATCGATTTTATTACTCAGTGCAGAATGGTCAGGCGCGCGCAAGATTTATCAGGACAGCGGCTACGCGGAAGTGACACGCCTGAAGGATTTTTTCGCTGCCATTGCAGCGCACGATGCAGACGCTATCGTCATGCAAACCAGTTTTACTGACGATATCTACAATCCTGCAACGCAGCTTGAGAAGAAATAAAGGCACGATATGTACGCATTATTTGCATGGGAAGCAGACAAACAAAAAGGCGGCATAAGCGACCTACTCAAGATAGGTTCAGTTGATGAATGCCAAAAAACTTTTCAACTGTTCCAGACATCCTGCGAGACCCCAGCCATTGGAGAAATTGCAGACATGGATGCGTTCAAGATCGTGCTGCAGGCAAACGTGATCGGCAGCAAGGATACAAACTTGCCCGCCTGGATCGCGCCCACAGGATGGCTAATAGAATGGACAAAGCCCAGCCCAAAATCATCCACCTGAATATCCAAAAGCGCACAAGAACCATCCGCTATAGACGTGCGCACTGACTCAGTTTGAGCAGAAAATTAATTCCCTTATTGATCAAGGACATAAGTCACTTGCTCTGATGTTATCCACAAGCCTGTGCACAAAAACCGGGGATAACTTTATGAGTTATTCACAGTCACTTCAACCATCTCTACTGATAACACGCTACCAATTCACGGCAGGCGTCTTCCCTTTTTCCGCACGATGCGATGCAAATGCGCTCACCATGAAATCAACCAAGGCTCGCGTCTTCGCCGATAAATTATTCTTGGTAGGGAAGACGATATACACATCGGCCGGTGGCAACTCCCACTCTTCGAGCAAGACGCGCAAACGACCGGAGCGCAAGAAAGGCGCGACGTCCCATTCCGAACGCAATATGATGCCGTGCCCATCAAGCGCCCATGCAATGGCACATTCCCCATCGTTGGCACTCAACGGCCCGCGCACTTTGACCGTCTCTTGCCGCGCACCAGAACGGAAATGCCAGCTACCGTAGATCTCATCACTTTCGCGCAACAGGATACAACTATGCCTTTGCAAATCGCGCGGTGAAGCTGGTATGCCGTTCTGCTTGAGATAAGCGGGAGAAGCACATACTAGGCGACGGTTATCAGCTATCTTGCGCGCAGTCAGTCTTGCATCGGGAATTTCACCAAAACGAATGACCGCGTCGAAACCCTGCTCCACCAAATTGATAGGCCTATCGGTCAGATGCAATTGCACTTCCACTTCCGGATATTCACGCGCAAACAAAGACAACTGCGGTGTGATGTGACGTCGCCCAAAGCCGAAGGTCGCGCTGATTTTCAACAAGCCCTTGGGAATGATGTTGCCTCCCGAAATTCTCTGCTCCAGGGATTCCATATCGCTAATGATACGCACACCTTCTGCCAGATAGGTTTCTCCTTCTGGTGTCAGGCTGATGCGTCGCGTGGTGCGATTCAATAAACGCACACGCAGGCGCGTCTCCAGCGCAGCAAGACGCTTGCTGACTGAAGGCGGCGTGACGCCCAGCTCCTGAGCAGCAGCAACCAGACTACCTCGCTTCATGATCAAGGAGAAAAAAGCTAAATCGGAGATGGTGTCCATTATTGCCTTATACGACCGAATGAATTGTATGGTTGGAAATTATATGGCAGTAAATTACGAATATGATGAGCCTTCATAAAAAATTGGAGACAAGTATGAAACGGCGATCATCAATTCTTGCGGCGGCACTGCTGCCTTTCTGTCTGTGCGCCGTATCGTCGGCCATTGCAGACAGCTACCCTTCTCGCCCTGTACGTCTGATTGTGCCCTACGCACCAGCCGGCAGCGCTGATATCGTTGCGCGCCGCATTGCCGACGAATGGGGCAAAGCTCTCGGTGGCAGCTTCTACATAGAAAACCGCGCAGGTGCTGGCGGCAACCTCGGCGTGGATGTCGTTGCAAAAGCAGAACCAGATGGCTACACCATCGGCTTGCAAACGGTATCGCTGGCGATCAATCCTTCGATTTTCCCCAAGATGCCGTACGACACGCTGAAGGATCTGGCAGCTATCAGCATGGTCGCAACCTCGCAGCACGTCCTTGTCGTCAACACCAAATTCCCGGCGCACACGACCAAGGAACTGTTAGCCAAGGCAAAAGCAAATCCGGGTAAATACAATTACGGTTCAGCCGGCGCCGGTAGCACCTTCCACATGTCGGCCGAATTGTTCAAAGCGGTTGCCGATGTCGACATCGTGCACGTACCGTATAAAGGCGGCGGCCCTGCCCTGATCGACACCATCGCTGGCCAAGTCGATATGAGCTTCCCGGTATTGTCCGCAGCCGCACCGCATGTCAATGCAGGCAAATTGATCGCGATCGGCGTCACCGGACCAAATCGCTCGCCGTTGATGCCTAACGTTCCGACCATTGCTGAATCCGGCCTGCCGAATTACAGCTTTGAAACCTGGTTCATCGTCTTTGCACCGGCAGCAACACCCAAGCCTTTGATCGATAAATTAAATGCATCGCTGGTCAAGGCTTTGAATACTCCTGCACTGAAAGATCGCATGATCAAGGAAGGCTTTGACCCTGCACCATCGACACCAGCGCAAGCGCAAGCCAAGCTGACAAAAGAGTTGAGCAGCTGGGCCAAGTTGGTTAAAGACAAAGGTATCACTGCTGAATAAGCAGGTTTGCGATATGCGTACGCAATATCGCAGCACAAAAAAAAGCCCGGGAAACCGGGCTTTTTTATTACAAACTTGAAGAACTTACGCGTAGCTACGCAGGCGCAGTGAGAAATCACGTAGCGCCGTAATGCCGGACGCTTCTGCACGTGCACACCAGTCTTGCAACTGATGCAGCAATTGATCGCGGCTAGCGTGTGAACGCTCCCAGATCGCACCAAGCTCAACACGCATTTCATGCATGGTTTTCAGTGCTTTGCTGTGTGCAAACAATTCCGTCAATTGCTCTTTATGCGGTGCTTCCAGCTTGGCTGGTTCACGGTGCAAGAGCTTTTTGACTGAACGCAGGAAGCCTGATTCCAGTTGCGCTTTTTCTTTCAGATGTTCGATTTCATCGTGCCAGGTCTTTTTCAGGGACTTGGCGTATTTCGCTGTCACATCATAACGATTGGCGATCACTGATTGCAGTGTGTCGAAATCAAGATGCAATTTGCTATGGTCGAATTTTGGCTCAGGTGCAACTTTCTTTACCTTGGCCAGGCCGACTGTTTCCAGTATGCGGATATACATCCAGCCGATATCGAACTCATACCATTTCGACGACAGCTTGGCCGATGTGCCAAACGTGTGGTGATTGTTATGCAGCTCTTCGCCACCGATCAAGATACCGATAGGGAAGATATTGGTTGCTGCATCGCTGCATTCGTAATTGCGGTAACCCCAGTAGTGACCGATACCATTGATGATGCCGGCAGCAGTAATAGGAATCCAGGCCATTTGCAATGCCCATACCGAGATACCGATCACACCGAACAGCGCAACGTTGATGAACAGCATCAGCACGATACCGAGCGCGCTGTGGCGCGTATAAACATGACGCTCCATCCAGTCGTCCGGCGTGCCGTAACCGTACTTTTCCATGGTTTCCATGTTCTTCGATTCAGTGCGATACAACTCCGCACCTTCGAAAAACACTTTTTTGATACCGCGGGTTACCGGGCTATGCGGATCTTCTTCGGTTTCGCATTTAGCGTGATGTTTGCGGTGAATCGCAACCCATTCCTTAGTGACCATACCAGTGGTCATCCACAACCAGAAACGGAAAAAGTGACTAGGGATAGGATGTAAATCCAAGCCGCGATGTGTCGCGGAACGATGCAAATAGATCGTGACGGCCGCAATCGTGATGTGTGTCACGGCGAGCGCGTAGAAGAACACTTCCCAACCGCTAGCGCGGGTCAGGCCGTTCGATAGAAAATCAAGTACTGCGTCAATCATTGTGGCTCCATTATGAATGCCATAGATATATGGTGTCCCCTACATGGTGTCGCTTTGAAAAAAAACGAGGATATCTGGCAAATTTCCGAAACGGATTGTACCCTTTTTAAGGGCGTATATCCGATTTTGCAGGATTTTCAGGTGTATTTAAACGCTCTTTTATCGGGCGATATTGTTCGTCAATCAACCTTATCTCGCGCTGTGGGAACGGAACATTGATCTCATTCGCCTGAAATGATCGCCAGATTGCACGATTGACATCAGAAAGAACACCGCCACGCCCATCCAGTTGATTTACCCAAAAACCCAGTTGCAAATCAATACCATCCGCCCCGAAAGACACCATCGTAGCACTCGGTACACGATCAGGCCCTTTTCGAACCCCTTCGACACTAAGTGCGGCCTCTTCCAGCAAACGCAATGCCAAATCGATATCAGTTCGATAATCCACCGAGATGCGTGTTGTCATTTGAATCATGGTATCGCTCAAGGACAAATTCTGCACCGCATTGGAGACAAACAAGTCATTCGGCAATATGGTGTCACTGCCATCACCACCGCGCAGCACGGTATAACGTGTATTAATCTCCGCCACGCGTCCGCTGAATTTATCCATCGTGACCGTATCGCCTATCGTCATGCTGCGTTCCAGCAAGATGATGAAACCGGACACATAGCTGCTGGCAATTTTTTGCAGACCCAGGCCCAGACCAACACCCAAAGCACCGCCAAATACTGAAAGCACAGTCAGATCGATGCCGACCATGGACAGACTGACCAGCAAGGCAATCAGGATCAATACGGCGCGACTCATGCGCGACAGCACAGCACGCATGGACGAATGCATGCCGTCGAGGCGCATCAAACGCTCTTCGATCAAGGCAGAGACCCACAGGGCGATAAGAAGGGTGACCCCGACAGAGACGACAGCTTGCAGCATCGTCATTATCGAGACTTTATGTTTTCCTAGCGGAAGAAAGGTGTCGTCGAGGAACTCGACGATATCCGGCAGCACGCCGGTGATGTGCAAGGCGACGACGATCCAGACCAGCGTAGCGAAGCTTCTTTCAAACAGAAGGACGAAAGCGCTGACTTTGCCACCGCGCGCAAAGACGCGACGCATGACATAGAAGGCGATTCGTATCAGTGCAAACGATGCAACCAACGGCATCACCACACGCAATACATCAACTCCATTCACCCCATCCCAACGCTCCAGGATGGCTTTGGCGATCGCCAGCAGCAACCACGTCAGCAAGGGCCACAACACCCGCGTGAAACTCTCTACTCCCAAACGCCGTAACGCATTTTTTTGCGGCTCTTTTGAGGCAATCACACCACGCACCATGCGCGCGATACCCCAACCAGCTACAAAACACAGCACCAGAGCGAAAAGTTGCCAACGCAAACCTGGGATACCCAGATCCGTCCACAAATCAGCCCAAAGAGTAGAGAGCAGGTTTTCTTTCATTTATTTTTTACGTTCGAGTACCGCCGCGAAAAATCCATCGGTGTGATGCAAGGCAGGCGACAGCTTCAGATACGCATCCATTTTCAGATCTATCTTTTGCTCAGCCAGCACTTCGCTCATCGGAATCAAAACAAAGTCATCGCGTGAAGCAAGGAACTGCGCAACGATGCCTTCATTTTCTTCATCAAGAATACTGCATGTTGCATAAACCAAGCGACCGCCGGCTTTCACCAAACGTGCCGCACCAGCCAGAATCGATGCCTGCTTTTCGTTCAACTCTACCAGCGATTGCGGCGTCTGGCGCCACTTCACGTCAGGATTGCGACGCAAGGTGCCTAAGCCACTACAAGGCGCATCGACCAGTACGCGATCAATCTTGCCGGCCAGACGTTTTACCTTGGCGTCGTTTTCATGTGCGATCTGCACTGGATGCACATTCGACAAACCACTACGTGCCAGACGTGGCTTCAGTTTGGCCAAACGCTTTTCAGAAATATCGAATGCATACAAACGACCTGTGTTGCGCATTGCAGCGCCCAGCGACAAAGTCTTGCCACCTGCACCCGCACAGAAATCGACCACCATCTCGCCGCGCTTGGCGCCAACGATTTGCGACAGCAGCTGGCTGCCTTCGTCTTGCACTTCGATCGAACCGTTCTTGAACAACGGCAGATTTTGCAGCGCAGGTTTCTTGATGATGCGTATGCCCAAAGGCGCGAATGGTGTCGGCTCACACAGAATCGGTGCTTCAGCCAATTCCTTGATCACATCTTCACGCGTGGCCTTGATCGCATTCACACGCAAGTCCAGCGGCGCCGGTTGGTTCACTGCATGCGCCAATTCAAGCGCGGCAACTTCACCATCACGTGCCACCAGTTTTTCAAACAGCCACTCCGGCATATTTGAACGCAACAGCGATGGCAACAAGGTGCGATCGATTTGCATCACATGGTTCAACCATTCGGTTTCTTCTTCAGTCAAACCGGCCAGCGCATCAACGCCAACTGCATCAGCCAAACCGAGCAAAGTCATACGACGCATCGTCGGGCCATTGCCGGATTCGGCAAAGCTGGTGTACACCGCTTTATTACGCAACAAACCGTAGACAGCTTCAGCCACTACGCCGCGCTCACGCGAGCCCAGTTTTGGATGATCGCGGAAATAGCGCGACAAGGTACCGTCAGCCGGGCCGGTAAAGCGCAAAATCTCGCGCAATACTTCTTCGGTGTTATTAATGATCGCTGGAGGCAATCTCATACACATTCCTTCATAAAATATTCTTGTCTGCTACGACTTGTTGATGAGCGAGCCGGCGGCCCGCTTTTGTCTTGATTAATCTTACTTAATTAATCTTGTTTTATACGTACGACGCCATCGACCAAGGATAAACGTCCCTCGACAAAACAGCGTATCGCGTGTGGATAAATGATGTGCTCTTGTTCAAGCACGCGTGCGGCCAATGTTTCTTCCGTATCATTCTCAAGCACCGGTACTGCTGCTTGCGCCACGATAGGACCATGATCCAATTCAGCCGTCACAAAATGCACAGTTGCACCATGCAGCTTGACACCTGCAGCCAAAGCCTGTCTGTGCGTTGCCAAACCGACAAAGCTAGGCAGCAAGGATGGATGGATATTCAGCATGCGACCTGCATAATGCGTAACAAGTGGTGTCGTTAACACCCGCATAAATCCGGCTAAAACCACTAAATCCGGCGCAAAAGAGTCAATCTTGCCTTGTAACGCAACATCGAAATCTTCGCGTGTCGGGTAGTCCTTATGCGAAATCGCAACACAGGGAATGCCATGTTCGGCGGCATAAGCCAAACCCGTTGCATCCGCTTTGTTGCTAATAACGGCTGCGATCTGTGCTGGCCACTTCTCATTTTGCGCGGCACGGATGACGGCCCGCATATTACTACCGCGCCCGGAAATCAAAATGACGATTCTTCTCATGGCGCGCATTGTACCGTACCGCGGCCTAATCAGACTTAAGTGAACAGATGACGACGGCAAGCATGAACGCAAAACCGGGATGCCAACAGGGAACGTGATGCCGATACAGCTTGAGCAGATTTGCCTGAAAAACCGGCGATTGAGTCAGCCGCCATGCGTATAACGGCTGCGTAAGATCAATTTACTGGAAAGAGTAGAACACCCGGAAGGCGATCTTTTTGTCTGCCCAGAAATCCGCAGCATCGCGGAACACGTCCAGCAAGGTTTCGCGCGCTTCTTTATCGAATTTAGGCGTATTCGGCAATTGCTCCAATACCACCAGGAATCCAGGCTGAGGCCCTGCTTTATGCGCCAAACTGGTCAGGCAATCCGACAAAGCATCGAAATTCTTGCCAAAATGCTTGGGAAACTGGAATGCCTCGGCAATTGCAGCCAACACTTGTTGTTTCGTCGTCGCATGCGCGCAATGTGCGTACAGGAAATGCTGTCCAAGCTGCGCGGCCTCGGCCTGCAAATCGGCGACACGGAAGGCCCGAATCGACTGCACTACATTGAGCGGCACGGTTTTAAACAAACTCATTTATCCCTCATCTCCAGCAATTTATTATCAAGGAAACACACCCCGCTCACTCAATGACTCTTTTGAAGCTTCTATAGTGATCGGCGGTGTAATAATATTCGCGCGGCTTGGCTTGCTCGCCTCCTGTAATAATTCGCTTGGCACCCCGGTTACGGGCGCGCGGCGTTTTTACAGTGTATTCGCGATAATACCCACGCTTTTGCTGCGGCAAAACCTTCTCATAATTCCCAAATACGGAGCCATCTTTCTCGTAAGGGAAAGGTCCACCCTGGCGAATCAACCCGATAGTCTGCTGCGCTTCACGCGGCAATTCGGCGACCGAAATGACCGGAAGTCCGCCGGAATCGAATGCAAAAGCGTTATAAGAAAGTAAGAATGTAGCGAAAACCAGGAAAAAACGTGTGAGAAATTTAACTTTCACCGAAATTCCTTCTAGTAATAATTGGCGCATCCTATCGATCTGACGAACGCAATACCTGAGAGTAACGTGTTGTGTTGTCCGAATCAACACGTAATTCACAGGCCCGTCACACGCCGCAGGTGCGCGCTTTAGACCGTCGCATTTTCTGCAACACCTGTGCCCTGTGTTGAGAAAAAGGCAAGAATCTCGGTTTTATGCGCCAACGCGTCTTTGCGTCCCAGCTCGATTAATTCGCAGGTGTAGCTTTTTTCAAACAGCAAATACGATGCTAAAGCGGCACCACGGACTTCGGCCGCACCGATTCCTGAAAGCAACATCCGCACCGGACGCGGCAAGCTGCCGATGTGTCGGCTTGCGATAGTGTCCAGTCGCTCGGACGGCGCTATCGTCAACATCTCTATCGGCCGCAACGGCGTTTTGGTTTTTTGCTCATCGGTGAGAACCGACAAGGTTTGATTGATACGATTCAAGCGCTCGATATCGCCGGCAATACTGTCGAGAAAAATACTGGAAAGTGCGTGACCGAGAATTTGCGCCAAGCTTGGGTATTGCGCATTAGTTGATTGATCTATCGCCGGTTCCAGCAAGCGTCCAGCACCAATCACGAGAACTTTGTCTGCGCCCAGATGTATCGCTGGTGAAATCGGCGCCAATTGGCGCATCGAGCCATCACCAAAAAATTCGCGACGCCCTTCGCAAAAAATCGGGGTTGCCGGAAAAATTAATGGAATCGACGCCGATGCCAACAAATGTTCCACACCAATCTGGCTGCGTATCGCTACGCGTTGCGTCCGTATCCACGGCTCGATGTCAGCCTCGCTTTGATAAAAGGTCATGTGCTTGCCGGCGGTATACGAAGACGCCGTGACCGCCAGGGCATGCAATTTCCCATCCATCAGCGCTGCGTCCAGACGCGGCAAATTCAACATCCGATTGAGCAGACTGACCAGCGGCGTGTTATCGAGTAGAGAGTTCGGCGGATTCGCACGCCATTTACGCAGCAACCAGCCAAAGGACAGCAGCGACAACCACTTTGCACCGGAACGCAACACACCTAAAGAATCGGCGCGATAAACCTGCTCAGCAGTGAAGTGCTCCCAGACATCCACGACCTTTTTCAAACCAGCGCAAAAATCGTCCGCATGACACGCCAGCGCTGTTGCATTAATCGCGCCAGCGGAAGTGCCGCAAATAATGTCATAGGGATTACGTTCAGGTGCCCAACCGGCTTCGCACAGAATGGTAGAAACGGTTTCCAATACGCCGACTTGATACGCAGCGCGTGCGCCGCCACCTGTCAGCACTAGACCGATTTTCTTTTGATCTCGTATAGCAACCAATTAACTGAGCCTTTCACATGTCAGACTAGCGAAGCACACCCTCGTTGAATCAATCTCCCTTGGCGATGCCTTCGCGCCGTGGGTCGGCACCGCCAAACCAGACTTCTTCACCGTGTATATTCAAACGCATGATGCCTTGCAAACCGGAAGTTTGCTCCAGCACTTGCACTTCATGACCTTTCGCCACTAAAGCATTGACCAAGGCATTCGATACGCGGCCTTGCTCCAATTCGGTTGGGCCGTTGCGGCTACCGACGTTCGGCAAGTTGATCGCCTGCTGTACATTCAATCCCCAATCCATCGTGCCAATGAGAACCTTGCCCACATAATTGATGATGGAAGCGCCACCCGGCGAGCCTATCGACAACACCAGCTTTTGCGTTCCTTTTTCAAAGACGAAAGTTGGCGACATCGAACTACGCGGCCGCTTGCCAGGCTGTACGCGATTCGCAACCAAACCATTGGCATCCGTCGCATTGAAGGAAAAATCGGTCAGTTCATTGTTCAGCAAAAATCCATCCACCATCTGACGCGAGCCGAAACCGTTTTCAATCGTGGTCGTCATCGAGACTGCATGACCGTTGCCATCGACAATCGAGATATGCGAAGTGGATGGCAATTCAAGCGAAGTATTGTTGCCCAATGCTACGCGTGCACCAAAAGGTCGACCGGGTTGCGCTTTCTTCATCGATTCTTCACGAATCAAGGCGGCGCGTTGTATCAGATATTTTTTATCCAGCAAAGGTCGTGCGCTACCACCGGGGAATGATACAAACTCAGGATCGCCTATGTAGCGGTCACGATCTGCATAAGCCAGTCGCCCCGCTTCCGAAAAGAGATGTACCGCCTCCGCATTCCATGCGCCATCTACCGGTGCAAGTGCACGCATGTCTTTCGTCTCCAAGATACCGAGTATCTGTGCGATCGCAATACCACCGGATGAAGGTGGCGGCATACCGCACACGATCCAAGACTTGTAATCGCTGCATATCGGTTCACGCACCTTGGCTCTGTAAGTAGCCATGTCACGTACACTCAATCCTCCGGGATTAGTCGGATGTTTATTTACCTTGTCGGCGATGTCCTGTGCAATCTGCCCTCGGTAGAAAGCGTTGGCACCTTCGTTCGCAATCGTCGTCAAAGTCGCTGCCAGTGCCGGATTCTTCAACAGATAACCAACAGGTCTTGGCTTGCCATCTTTATCGTAGAAATAAGCGGCAGCTACAGGATCGTTTTTTAGATAGGTTTCTGACTGCAGCAAGGTCGCCAAGCGTGGACTGACGGCAAAACCGTCTGTCGCCAATTGAATCGCAGGAGCGAACAATGTAGCCCACGGCAACTTGCCGTATTGTTGATGCGCCAGTTCCAGCATACGCAGCACACCCGGCACGCCGACTGAGCGACCACCGACTACCGCTTCATGGAAAGGCATCGCCTTATCGTCGGCAGTTTGAAATAGTTTTCCCGATGCATTGTCCGGCGCAGTTTCACGGCCATCAAAGGCTTTCACGCGCGATCCATCGTAATGTAACAGGAAGGCACCGCCGCCAATACCCGACGATTGCGGCTCTACCAAACCCAACACCATTTGCGTTGCAATCGCAGCATCAACTGCCGAACCACCAGCTTTCAATATTTGATAACCGGCATCTACAGCAAGCGGATTGGCTGCAGCTACCATGTATTTCTTTGCGACCCAACCTAGTTTTTCCGTGTAGCCGCTACTGCCTTCCGGCTCAATCGGAATATAGTTTTTGTGAACAGGTGCGCTGCTGCAAGCTGCAAGCAAGGCGGACAATACGACGGCAATAACAGGCATTTTAATCATGCAAGGTCCCGGAGAAGCAAAGATGGAAGCACAAGGTTTTCCCTAGTGTAAACCGCTTGCGACCTACTGTCAGTTTGTTGAAGCAGCAATATTGCGTTTCGATGTGCTACTTCGACGGAATCAACAAGCAATCCTGCATAAGAAAAAAGCAGCCGAAGCTGCCCTTTTCTTCCTCATCAATAAATGTCTAAGGTTTAACCAATGCCGGTGGCGCTGGTACGCTTTCAACAGGAACAACGATTGTTGTCACCGGCGACACTATCGTGACCGCTGTCACACTGCTTTGCGTCATTTGGAAACCAGATGCAGGCAATAGCGGCACCATCAGCAATGCAACAATATTGATGATCTTAATCAGAGGATTCACCGCCGGGCCAGCCGTATCCTTGTACGGATCACCAACAGTATCGCCAGTGACCGCTGCCTTGTGCGCTTCGGAGCCTTTGCCACCGTGATGGCCATCTTCGATATATTTCTTCGCGTTATCCCAGGCACCACCGCCGGTAGTCATCGAAATTGCCACGAAGATACCCGTCACAATCGCACCCATCAGCAAACCGCCCAACGCCGCAGGTCCGAGTATCATGCCGACCAGAATCGGAATCACTACCGGCAACAAGGATGGAATAATCATTTCCTTGATCGCTGCTGTGGTCAGCATGTCCACCGCCTTGTCGTACTCCGGCTTACCAGTACCGTCCATGATGCCTTTGATGTCACGGAACTGGCGGCGTACTTCCATCACGACCGCGCCAGCCGCACGCCCCACCGCTTCCATCGCCATCGCACCGAACAGATACGGAATCAAACCACCGATGAAGAGCCCGACGATCACCAAAGGATTCGACAAATCGAAGGAAGTACTCTTGCCTACAGAATCCAACGCATGCGTGTAATCGGCAAACAGAACGAGCGCCGCCAAACCGGCAGAACCAATCGCATAACCTTTGGTCACCGCTTTGGTTGTATTGCCCACCGCATCGAGCGGATCGGTAATTGCGCGCACCGATTCCGGCATGCCTGACATCTCTGCAATACCACCCGCGTTATCAGTAATCGGACCATAGGCATCCAGCGCCACGATAATGCCAGCCATAGACAACATTGCCGTTGCCGCAATCGCGATCCCGTATAAACCACCAAGCCAATACGATGCAAGAATCGCCGCACACACCGAAACTACCGGCCATGCCGTCGAACGCATGGATACGCCAAGACCGGCAATGATGTTGGTACCATGACCTGTGGTCGATGCCTGCGCCACATGTTGTACCGGTTTGAAGTCAGTGCCAGTGTAGTACTCAGTGATGTAGACCATCAAACCCGTCAACACGATACCGACCACTGCCGAACCCATCATCGCCAGTTGCAATTCCGGTGGAATCACCAGCCAAGTCACGACCGCAAAACCGATCAGTGACAAACCAGCAGCCCACCATAACCCTGTGTACAAAGCCGACATGATTTTCTTACCCGGCTTGGCCTTGACCATCGAACAGCCGACGATGGAAGCAAGTATGGATACACCGCCCAGCAACAAAGGATAAATAGCTGCTTGCAACTCCATGCCACGCATCACCAAAGTGCCCAGCAACATGGTGGCAATCAAGGTCACCACATAGGTTTCAAACAAGTCAGCCGCCATACCGGCGCAATCGCCTACGTTGTCACCTACGTTATCCGCAATCACTGCTGGATTGCGCGGGTCATCTTCAGGAATGCCCGCTTCGACCTTACCAACCAGATCCGCACCAACGTCTGCCCCTTTGGTGAAAATACCGCCACCCAGTCGCGCGAAAATCGAAATCAGCGATGCACCAAATGCCAGACCTATCATCGGCGTAATCACATCATGCAAAGTGACGGTGTAACCAACGCCATGCAATGCAGAAGTAACCAGAATCAAAAAGAAAATGGCGACACCAAGCAGCCCAAGTCCAACCACCAGCATGCCGGTAATCGCGCCGCCCTTGAACGCCACATCCAATGCTTCGTTCATGCCCTTGGTTGCCGCTTGCGCAGTACGTACATTGGCACGCACCGATACATTCATGCCGATAAAACCACAGGCGCCGGACAATACTGCGCCTATCAGGAAGCCCATCGCCGTCACCAGACCAAGGCCGGGCACCAACGCGATGATGATGAAGAGCACGACGCCAACGATGGCAATAGTGCGGTACTGGCGCGCCAAATAGGCCGCAGCACCTTGTTGAATCGCGGCAGCAATTTCCTGCATGCGTTCATTGCCAGCGTCTTGCTTGAGTATCCAACTACGAGAGATCAGACCATAGACGACGGCAATGATGCCGCACGCAATGGCGAACCATAGACTTGATGCCATATCGACTCCTCCTGTTTTTTTCACGACTAAGTTAACCACTACGACAATGCAACAGACATAAAGAATGTCCCGTGCTAACTGCGTATTGCAAAACTTTCTGTCGCCCTTTTTATTTTTGGATGCCAGGGCTGGCTGAGTCTTTTGATGCTATCGCTATTCATGCTATAGCGATACAAATGTTTAAACAAGCGTGAGTACGCAAACATGAAAAAAGCGGACATATAGTCCGCTTTCTTTTTTAACCCTCCAACGCCGCAAATGCCGCGTCGCGTATCTGATCGACTGGGCCGACGCCCGCGATCTTGCGATATTTAGGCGCACCCGGTTTGCCGGATTCTGCCCATTTATTGTAGTAGCCAACCAACACTTCGGTTTGATCGTGATAGACCGACAGGCGCTTCTTGACTGTTTCTTCCTTGTCGTCATCACGCTGGATCAGTTCTTCACCAGTCAAGTCATCCTTGCCTGCTACTTTTGGCGGATTGAATTTGACATGGTAAGTACGACCTGATGCCGGGTGTACGCGACGACCGCTCATGCGTTCAACGATCGCTTCATCCGGCACATCGATTTCCAGTACATAGTCGATGGAGACGCCAGCGTCTTTCATTGCATCCGCTTGTGGAATCGTGCGTGGGAAACCGTCGAACAAATAACCCTTGGCGCAATCCGCTTCTTTCAAACGATCTTTGACCAGACCGATGATGATGTCGTCTGATACCAGACCGCCTTCATCCATGATTTTTTTGGCGGCGATACCGAGTGGCGTGCCGGCCTTGACTGCTGCGCGCAACATATCGCCAGTGGAAATTTGCGGGATATTGAATTTGTCTTTGATGAAACCAGCTTGCGTGCCCTTACCGGCACCAGGCGCTCCTAAAAGGATCAGGCGCATGAAATTTTTCCTAAAACGAGTTTTGAATTCTATTACCGAAAGGCGCTAAAGCGGCGCCGAGAATAGTCGTGATTTATAGATTTAGCCTATGAACTTTGCACGAAACTTACCACAAAATCATATCAAATCAATGTTTTTTGACTTTGTTGCAATGCATCATTGACCAAAAAAACGCCTGACGCGCTCCAGATCTTCCGGCGTATCCACACCCGTTACCGGTGCATGTGGCGTCACGTGTACGGCAATCGGAACACCGTGCCATAACACGCGTAATTGCTCCAGCGCTTCCAATTGTTCAAGCGGGGAAATGCCTAGCTGAGGGTATTCCTGCAAGAAGCCATTGCGATATGCGTACAAGCCTATATGGCGTAATGGCGCATATCCTGTCGGCAGCGCATCCTTGCTCAAGGCAAAACCGTCGCGATGCCACGGAATCGTTGCACGCGAGAAGTACAACGCGCGACCAGCCTTGTCCAACACAACCTTCACCACGTTCGGATTGAAGGCCTCTTCAATATCGCTGATTGCATGCGCCGCCGTTGCCATCGGCACATCGCGCGTAATCAAGGTCGCAGTTGCAGCGATCAATGATGGATCAATCAAAGGCTCATCACCCTGTACATTCACGACCACTGCATCATCCGGCAACCCGATCAAGGCCGCCACTTCCGCGATGCGGTCAGTGCCGGACGGATGATCGGCGCGCGTCATCTGCACCGCTACTTTGTGCTGCACACAAGCGGAAAAAATATCAGCGTGATCAGTCGCAACAATCACTTGCGCCGCGCCAGATTGCATTGCACGCTCAGCCACACGCACGATCATCGGCTTGCCGCCCAGATCAGCCAGCGGTTTATTCGGCAATCGAGTAGAAGCGAGACGTGCAGGAATGATTACAGTAAAAGACATCGAGAACTTCCAGAATAGCGGTGCTTACGTCACCTTAAGCTGAAGGCGTGGCTTGCAAATCACGAGCTTGATCAGCCCACATGATAGGAATGCCATCGCGTATCGGGTACGCAAGCTTATCTGCCTTGCAAATCAGTTCTTGCGCTTTTTTGTCATGCTCAAGCGGACCTTTGCAGATCGGGCAAACCAGAATATCAAGCAATCGAGTGTCCACGGAGTTTCTCCACAATTTTTTCAGCAAACGCAGCATCAAGCTGCGCTGTTACAGGCACGACCCACAAACGGGGATCGTTTCTCAAACCATCGTTTTGCCGACATTTTACTGCATCCTTCTCTGTCATCAGAATGACATCCGCTTTGACTGCAGCAAACGGGTTATCGGCAAAATCATAATGATCAGGCAAAGCCATCTCTTCGAACTGCAAACCGGCATCACGCAATAGCGTAAAAAACCGTGCTGGATTACCAATTCCGGCCGCGGCCAGAATCGTCGGGGAATGTTTTTCTGCAGGGCTTACAAAGGAGCTCAGCGCGCTCGTTTGCGAACGATCATTCAGTTTTTCCGCTATCGTGCCGACCAGCTTCATGCCAACCGCATCAGGCGGCATGGCGCTCTTAGTCGCAGCACCATTAATCACGGTAAAGTCACGGCGACGTGATGCCGACTCACGCAAGGGACCAGCTGGCAGCAGCCAGCCATTACCGACACCACGACTATCGAACAATACGATTTCGACATCGCGCTCCAAACGGTAATGCTGCAAGCCATCGTCCGAAATCAGCACATCAACTTCCGGATGCTCGGCCAGCAAGGCGGTTGCAACGGCAACCCGATCACGCCCCACCATCACCGGACATTCCGCTCTGTATGCAATCAACAAAGGCTCGTCGCCAACTTCTTGCGCCAAGGATTGCGACGTCACTGCGTGCGGCACATCGTTATGCACGCCGTAGCCGCGCGAAATTACACCAGGCTTGAAACCGGCTTGACGCAATGCCTGCACCAACCAGATCGTCAATGGCGTTTTACCGGTTCCACCAACAAAAATATTACCGACGATAACCACCGGTACCGGTAAACGCTGCGCTTTGGAAATGCCGAGTCGATAAGACATGCGGCGTGCAGCAGAAAGCGCACCGAACAAGCCGGATACCGGCAACAGCAAGCAAGCCGCCAGCCCGCGTTGCGTCCACGTTCGCGTCAAAAATGCTTCGAGATTGGAGCGTTGAAGAGACAAAGACGTGATCCCGTAATGAAAATGCTGCCCTTCACACCTGAAGCGACAGCATCGAAACGATAGAACTTACTAAATGACAGGATTTATTTTTTACCGCTGGTCTGCGCCGCAAACGTCACCTTGGAATAACCGGCAATACGCGCCGCTTCCAATACATTGATCACGGTTTGATGCGTAGTAGTTGCATCGGCAGCGATGATCACCACCGGATCAGGATTAGCTTTGCCGGAAGAGGTCGCGGCTGCAGTCAGCTCTGCCGCTAAACCTTCTGGATTTTGCACTGCGACGCGACTATTGTTAATCGAGTAGCGCCCTTGCGCATCGACACCAACGTTGATCTCGAACGGCCTATCCAGCGCCTTCTCTGCATCTGCGGTCGGCAATGTGATCTGCAAAGCAGTGAACTTGCTATAGCTGGTCGATACCATCAAGAAGATCAGAATCACCAACAATACGTCGATGAAAGCGATCAAATTGATTTCCGGATCTTCGCGGCTTTGTCCCTTGCGGAAATTCATCAGGCTTCCAGTCTCTTACTTGCGTGAACCATGCACGATATCGACAAACTTCACCGCTTGCTGTTCCATGTCGATAATGAAGCTATCGACCAATGCCCGGAAATGGCGGTAAAACACTAATGACGGCATCGCAATCGCCAGACCAAAACCTGTGTTGTACAAGGCAATCGAAATCCCGTGCGCCAGTTGCGTCGGATTCGCACCAGTGCCGGTTGCATTCTGTGAACCGAAAATCTCGATCATGCCGACCACAGTACCGAACAAACCCATCAACGGAGCCAAGGTCGCAATCGTACCCAGCGTAGTCAGGAAGCGCTCCAGCTCATGTGCGGTACCGCGCCCTGCTTCTTCTATCGATTCTTTCATCACATCGCGCGGCGCATCAACGTTGCGCATACCTGCTGCCAACACACGGCCAAGTGGTGAATTTTGTTCCAAGGTGGTCACAACGTTCGCATCGATTTTGCCGTTGTGATAAACCCGAATGACTTCGTCCAGCAAGCTCGGCGGCAAAATCCGGCGGCGGCGCAAATACAGGCTGCGTTCAATAATCAAGGTCAAAGCGATAACGGAAGCAATCAGCAACAGCCAGATAGGCCAGCCTGCTGCATGAATAATGGCGAGCAAAGTAAGCTCCTTCTTTGGGATTCAGTAAGTATGGATGGAGAATGTAACGTTTTGGCGCAGGGAGAGCAAGTTCTACCAGTGTCGGCTTGACAGCCTTGCATGACGAGCGATAACGCCATGTTAACCGGCATCCGCACCGCACCTGAAAATTCTTTTAACAACAGGTCCTTCCCGACAAAACGACTTGTGCACATTTTCTGTGGATAACATTGTGCGTAACTGTGTGTAAGCAGTCGAAGTGATTGATTTCAAAGAAATTTTTATCCGTGCATAGAAATGAGGCGGTGCATATCCCTGATGATATCGCAACTATTTTTGCTTTCTGCCATGTTTCCGAGATACATCAGCCACTACATCCCAGCCAGCATCAGAGAGAGTTGTCGCAGTGGTGAGAAATACACAAATGCCAATCAGATCCTGACACACCACATATAAAAACGCCCGGCATCGATCACTCGATGTCGGGCGCATATTCGAACTTGATGTTCAGACACGCATACGCGTGCCCTGATTTATTAAATACCGCGGAACACGGCACACTGTCTGAAGGCTTCTTCCGAAAATGGTATCTGCTTGCTCTTGCAGTATTTCGAAGTCAGCTTGAGTAGTTCCTTGATATCGCGGCCGCTGCACTTCGCATAAATATTGCTCAGCGAGTCTATCAATTCATCCGACAAATCTGCATGGAATTGCGTCGCCAGCGATTTCCACAGGCGCATAGCATCTTCCTTCGGCGGCACCTCATACTGAATAGTCGCAATGCAACGCGACAGGATCGCGTCATCCACATCGCCGATACGGTTGGTCGTCATGAACAACAAACCCTTGAAGTATTCCAGCGTACGCAAGAACTCGGCAACGATGGCGTTGTGTTGCAAATCATTGTCGCGACAACGGATATACACGTCCGCTTCATCCAGCAGCAGAATTGCATCCCAACGCGCGGCGCGGCGCAGGATTTGTGACAAATTCTGTTCAACAGAAGCCGCCGTAATACCAAGCTGACCTGAGTGCACGCGATACAAAGGCTTGCCCACCACTTCTGAATACACTTCCGCCGTCAGCGTCTTGCCGAGACCCGGCGCGCCTTTGCAAAGGATGGTGGTACCGCCAGATTTGCCTTCGACAATATCCTCCATCAACACGCTCATATCGGCGGTGAGGATATCTATCAATTCTCTGTGTTGCGTCGGCAGGATCAGCTTTTCGCGCAATTCCGGCTTGTACTGATATGAAGTCAGATTCTGCACGTGCACCCAAATGTTTTGATGCAACTCCAGATGGAAGAGATGTACATAGCAATGCAGAGGAATTTTCTCGAAACCTTGTGCAAAACCGTTCTCGCGCCAGAATTCAGCATCGGCCATCATCTCAAAACGACGATCCAGAATTTCTTCGTCATTGACGCATTTCGCGACGACGCCATCCTTCAAGGTCAGCATGCCTATGCGGTGTTTTTCATCCATCGTAAATGCCGCATTGCGCGCGATGAACTGTTTGCCAAATTGACGTTGATGTATGAGGAAGCGCTTGGATTGTGTTTCGTATTCTTGTTTGAATTCGGCACATTCCTTGAAATAGCCCAGCTCGCTCAACAATTCCGGAATCGTGCGGTTAGCAATATCGTGTGAGTTGATCACGATCGCATTCGTCATACCGGAACGACGCATGCGCAGATCGGATGACTCTTCCTTGCCTGCAGCTTGCATCGTATTGGCGATCAAATCGATCACGACATACGGTGCACCTTGATCCGGTACGACATGGCGCAGACGATGGATCAACCACGGCAACAGCACACCATCTTTATTGCGTTTGTACAGCCAGCCGTCGATCACGTCGCGCGAAAAATACGCGGCCAGACCCGGCACCAATTTATCCAGATCGGGAATCTTGCGTGCCTGTGGTGCGCCCAGAATATTGTCCAGCGCCAGCATCTGAAACATCAAGGAACGATCGTCTTGCGCTTTGCACAAGGTGTACAAGGTGTTCATCGCTTTCGCATCGAACAACTTGCTGGAAACAATCATGCGGCCATGGCAAATGCCATGCTCGGAAAGCCGTTTGGCCAGCGGAGAATCTTTTTCGATCATCTCCAACAGCACATTCACCATCGATTCCGGTATTTCAAAATCCATCACAACTCCATGCTAATTTCGTGTTCGGCACAGGTGGGTGCCCGATAAAATCCATGCGTAATCAATGCAATACCAATGCGGACAACTCAAAGCAGAAAACATCAACAATCAGGCATCATAGTGCGACATTACAAAAGAAAACGGCTTCCATATCTGGAAGCCTTCTGTCTGTTTGATGCCTATCGCCGAAATCGTGATTCAGCAGCGCACGTCTGGCATGTCTTCCCTTATCGGCGCTTTTTCGTGTTTCTCGTAGTATTCGCCCGACCGCATTGCCTCGTCCATCATAAAGCAATAACTTGGGCATGTGAAGCCAAGGCCGGCCACCTATCCGGACAGGGATAGTGCATATCCAGCCAAATAGCGCGCATATCCGGCCATGCTGCACTTGCACATACTTTCAAAACACGATTTTCGGGTAATCAGAGAATCCAGACTGAAGGAAAGTCCTTATACTAGCGGGCCACGAAACAAGATCAATTCGCCACGGAGTCTCAGTGTCTAAAGGTATTACGTTTTCAGTTACCAGCTCCGTGCTGTTCGCCGTTCTCTATTATTACTCCACCTTGCTGGTACCGCTCAGCGGCGAAGAAATTTTCGGCTGGCGCACACTGTTGACCTTCCCTTTCCTGACCATATTCATCTGGTCTGGCGGCCGACAAATCATGGTGAAAATGCTGGCGCAACGCATGCTGCAAAATCCCGGCCTGCTGCTCGGTGCGATTGCGACATCCGCATTTCTCGGCGTACAACTATGGTTGTTCATGTGGGCACCGCTGCATGGTCGTGCGCTCAACGTGTCGCTTGGCTATTTTCTATTACCGCTCACGATGCTGATGACCGGCCGTATCGTCTACAAGGAACGTCTGTCGCGCCTGCAGAATCTGGCAGCACTATGCGCCGCATTTGGCGTCGCCAACGAGCTGTATCAGGTAGGCAGCTTTTCATGGGAAACGCTGACTGTCGCACTCGGCTACCCGGTCTACTTCGTTTTACGCCGTCGCCTCGGCTCCAACAATATCGGTGGATTGTGGTTTGACATGGCATTCCTGCTGCCGGCTGGTTTGTGGTTCGTCTACGCCGGTAATCTGGACATTGCCACACTCAACAATCATTCATTGTTGTATCTCTTGATTCCATTGCTGGGAGTGATCAGCACGTTTGCTCTGATCTTCTACATGATGGCGAGCCAAATCTTGAGCTTGAGCCTGTTTGGTCTGCTCGGCTATGTCGAGCCAGTGTTGTTGGTAGTAGTTGCCTTGTTGCTGGGAGAAAGCATCAAGGGTGCAGAATGGCTGACCTACATTCCAATCTGGATCGCGGTATTGCTCTTGATCGTTGAAGGCGTTAAAACCGTTTATACGCGACACAATCTGGATACGTAAAACTCACATATCGCTTTTTCATTACAACAATAAACGAGCGGACTATCCTTAAAGAATAGTCCGACCGCATCGTCAGAACTGCTCCCAATCATCCCCAGCTCCAGCCAAAGCAGCGACCTTGTCATTCTTGAGGGCGGGCGTCTCTTTGCTCGCAAGCTGCGCGGGCGCAGGATTGCGTGCCAACACAGGCGCACTTGGTTTGGCAGGCAATGTATTAAGAGCTGATGGCAGCACGTGCAAAACCTGCGTGCCGTCCAGCTTGAACACGCTGACCACTTTTACCAGATTCCCAGCCTGATCCTGCAAGGAAGCGGCAGCCGCTGCAGCTTGTTCTACCAAGGCTGCATTCTGCTGCGTTGCTGTATCCATCTGCATGACGGCTTGATTGATTTGTTCAATACCGGCAGTTTGCTCCTGACTGGCCGCGGTGATTTCTCCCATGATGTCGGTTACGCGACGCACGCTAGCTACCACTTCCTGCATCGTGGTTCCCGCATCATCGACCAGACGTGCACCCACATTTACTTTGCTCACAGAGTCGCCGATCAGGTTCTTTATTTCCTTCGCGGCTGCAGCCGAACGTTGCGCCAGATTACGTACTTCACCTGCGACTACCGCAAAGCCACGTCCCTGTTCACCAGCACGCGCGGCTTCTACTGCTGCATTCAAGGCCAGGATATTGGTTTGAAAAGCGATGCCATCGATCACACCAATAATGTCTGCAATCTTCTTGGCCGAATCGTTGATCGCCCCCATCGTATCGACCACTTGCGACACCACAGTGCCGCCCTTGATCGCCACTGCAGAAGCAGTCATGGCCAGCTGATTTGCCTGACGTGCGTTGTCTGCATTTTGTTTAACCGTACTGGTCAACTCTTCCATCGACGATGCAGTCTCTTCCAATGAACTGGCTTGTTCTTCGGTGCGCGAAGATAGATCCAGATTGCCAGTAGCAATCTGTGTCGATGCAGTCGCAATCGCTTCGGTGCTGTAACGCACTTCGCCGACTATGCGTACCAGACTGGTATTCATTTCCTTCAATGCCTGCAATAACTGCCCTGTTTCATCCTTGTATTTGACTTCGATGACGCTACTCAAATCACCAGCGGCAACAGTTTGTGCGATCTTGACCGCTTCATTCATAGGCTTGGTAATCGAATGCGATATCCAGTAGGCAAAGCCGATGCCGGCAATCGCCGCCGCGATACCGAGCGTCGTCATCATGGTAGTTGCCGATTCAATATGGCCGGCTGCGACGTCACCGCTCTGCTCCACTATTTTCTTTTGCAGTGCTGACAATTGTGCAATCACTTGTTGCACCTTATCCAGAGTTGGCAGCGTTTCTGTCAGCATTGCGTGCATCGCCTCATCGCGCTGACGGTCAGCGACCATTTTTCCGACCTTGGTGAAAGAAGCGACGTACTGCGCGCGTACCTCCTTGAATTGCGTCACCAGCGTTTTTTCTTCTTCGCTGGCGACCAATTTATCCAGTACAACGACGGCATCATCGATGATCTTCTTGTTCTGTGCGATCGCGGCATAAATGGCCTCGACCTTGACTGGATCTGTTTCTATGAACAACTCCATATTGCGGCGCGCATTGGCAAGCGTGGTGCCATCTATCGTGGCAGCAGCTTCTGCCTTGACCCAATCGGTGTCTATCATCTGACGATTGATTTTTCCAATATCGGAGAAACGAACCAATGCAAAAACGATCAGAATCGCTGTCAGTACGAAGATCAGACCGAAGCACATGCCCAGACGGGCACCAATTTTTACATTCAAGATGTTCATTTTTCTTTTCCCCCAGCAAGTCGTGACGACATCTATTTAAAAATGCCAGCGCATTTCAATACTCAAATTCCATTACCATCTGTTTTTATTGTCTGTAGCTATGCACATTCCTAGGGCGGCAAGAAATTGCACTTCACTCATTTCGTGCGCCCGACATCCTGTGCAACCATGAATCGTCCTAAGCAAGAACACTTATGAACTCTGATCGTCCAGCATCGAACAATCCATCCGCACCAGCCGTGCTCAGCGTCTCTGCGCTCAATCAGGCCGTCTCACGCATGCTGGAACGCAACTTTCCTTTGTCGTGGGTCTCCGGTGAAATATCCAACTTCACTTGTGCAGCATCCGGACATTGGTACTTCACGTTAAAAGACAGTGCAGCCCAGGTACGTGCTGTGATGTTTCGTGGTCGTGCTCAATATGCAGATTTCATGCCACGCGAGGGGGATAAAGTTGAAGTGCGCGCACTGGTGACGCTGTACGCGCCGCGCGGCGATTATCAATTGAGTGTGGAAGCGATACGACGTGCCGGCGTCGGTAATTTGTATGAAGCTTTTTTACAATTGAAGGAAAAGCTGAATGCAGAAGGTTTGTTCGATCCTGCGCGCAAACGTCCTATCCCTTCATTCGCCCGCACGATAGGCATCGTCACCAGTCCACAAGCAGCAGCCTTGCGCGATATTTTGACAACATTGAAGCGGCGCGCACCGCATGTGAACGTCATCCTGTATCCAACACCTGTGCAAGGTGAAGGCTCGGCTAACAAGATTGCGCAAGCGATAGCGACCGCTTCTGCACGTGCAGAATGCGATGTGCTGCTGGTCTGTCGCGGTGGCGGCAGCATAGAAGATTTGTGGTCCTTCAATCATGAAATTGTCGCACGCACCATCGTCGGTTGCGACATTCCCGTCATTGTTGGCGTCGGTCATGAAACCGATTTCACCATTGCCGATTTCGCCGCCGACTTGCGCGCACCAACACCGACAGCTGCTGCTGAACTCGCAGCAACGCCACGCGCAGATTGGCTGGCACGACTGGAAGCGCAAGCTGACGATATGCGCCTGACAGTGAAGCGACAGTTATCCGATACAGCACAAACACTGGATTGGTTATCGCGCCGCCTGATCAGTCCATCTGCTTACATCGCGCATGAAAGAATGAAGCTGCAAAACCTGCAAGCGCGTCTGGGACACGCCACGCGCATTCCACTCAGCAAGGCGCAATTCGCACTGGCGCACCTGCGCAATCGCTGGCTGACACAATTGCCGGATACGCAAGCACAACGGCTGAATGTCGTGAATCAGGCGCGTCGTTTGAGCAATCAAATGAATAGCAATATCGCGACGCAACGACAAACACTCGCTGCACTTTCTGCACAACTGGAAATGCTGAATCCGCAACGCACATTGGAACGTGGGTACGCGATGATTACCGATGAAAAAGGAAAGATCGTACGCGCACCGAAAGCACTTCAGCCGCGACAAAGTGTGACGGTACGACTAGCCGATGGCACCGCGCAAATCGGAATAGCAAGTGTGCAAGAGACGCTGGAATAAGATGACGTGCATTCGAATAAATGCGTACTATCTTGGTGGAATTGAAACGCAAAAAAATCACCCCTGCCATTCATTACGCAAACATTGCTAGTCAGCGTAAACATCAAAAATCACACACACCACACATTAAACAATAATGAGAACTATTACTATTTGAAGGGTGTATGGCGAGGCTATGTAAATCATACAAAGCCTTATATCTATTGGCATTGCGCCATGTCGCAGAAAAATACAACGCTATATTTTTCAGTACTTTTTCAGCTGTGTTTTTCAGCTTGCCGGAAATTGACCTGCGTCGTGTGCAAGCAAGGCATAACCGCTTTACAATGAACGCCTTTCAAAAAGAACATCTTCATTTTCAACCCCATATAGAAGGACGACCATGGAACATACCCTGCCGGCACTGCCCTATGCGTTGGATGCACTTGCTCCACACATCTCGAAAGAGACACTCGAATTTCATTACGGTAAACATCACCAAACATACGTAACGAATTTGAACAACCTGATCAAAGGTACCGAATTCGAAAACGCATCCCTCGAAGAAATCATCAAGAAATCTTCCGGCGGCGTTTTCAACAATGCTGCTCAAGTATGGAACCACACCTTCTACTGGAACGGCCTGAAGCCAAACGGCGGCGGCGCTCCAACTGGTGCAGTTGCTGATGCGATCAATGCAAAATGGGGTTCCTTCGACAAGTTCAAGGAAGAATTCACCAAGTCTTGTGTAACCAACTTCGGCTCCGGCTGGACATGGTTGGTGAAAAAAGCTGACGGCTCACTCGATCTGGCTAACACCTCGAACGCTGGCTGCCCATTGACCGGCGCTGACAAACCATTGTTGACCTGCGACGTTTGGGAACACGCTTACTACATCGACTACCGCAATGCGCGTCCTAAGTATGTTGAATCGTTCTGGGCATTGGTTAACTGGGACTTCGTTGCGAAGAACCTGGCTTAATTATGTTTAAGCGCATCGACTTTTAAGCTGATGCACTAAACAGATAGCAGTTGCAAGCAAAACGCCTCGAATCATATTCGGGGCGTTTTTGTTTGTGGATTCAGCTTGCGTAGGTAATCTGAGCAGATAAATCAATTCGCTTATGCGTTTTCAGCATAAGGGCATGCAAAAACTATAGTTTGAACGCATAAGCAAATTTGTTATATTCATTTCCACTCGGTAAGTTACTCGATTGCATCGATGGAAAGACACAGCATCCGTCGTCCATGCCGAATCGCCGGTAATCCTATTACCACCCGTTTTTATGAAAATATGGAGAATGTTCATGTTTAAGAAAGTTGTTCTACTGACAGCCGTTTCCGCCACCCTGATCTCAGGCGTCGCACAAGCGCAAGAAAAGCCTTTGCTCAACGCATCCTACGACGTAGCGCGTGAAGTATTCGCTGCTATCAATCCTAAATTCCAGGCTAAATGGAAAGCCGAAACCGGCCAGGATTTGAAGATCGATCAATCGTTTGCCGGTACCTCGCGTCAAGCACAGGACATCATCCAGGGAAAAAAAGTAGATACAGTGACCTTTAATCAGGTAACCGACATCGACATCCTGGCGCAACGTGGCCTGGTGCGCAAAGACTGGCAAAAAGCATTTCCTAACAATAGCTCGCCTTACTACAGCACCATCGCTTTCCTGGTACGCAAAGGCAATCCTAAGAACATCAAGACCTGGGATGACCTGGTACGTGATGACGTAAAAGTCGTTTTCCCTAATCCGAAAACTTCCGGCAACGCACGCTACACCTACCTCGGCGCTTGGCTGTATGCGAACGAGAAGTTCAAAGGCGACGAGACAAAAACCAAGCAATTCGTCGGCAAGCTGTTACACAACGTTGTGAACTTCCCTACCGGTGGTCGCGGCGCAACTGTTGCATTTGCACAGAATAACCAAGGCGATGCATTGCTGACCTTTGAATCAGAAGTGATCAATATCGCGAAGAGCGATGAATTCAAATCTGGCGCTTATGAAATCATCGTTCCACCAGTCTCCGTGCTGGCTGAATTCCCGGTTGCTGTCGTTGACAAAGTTGTCGATGAAAAAGGTACACGCAAAGTTGCAACGGCTTACCTGAACTATGAATACTCGCGTGAAATTCAATTGTTGCTGACCACCTTCAACTACCGCGTACATCACCCAGATATCGCCAAGGTTGTTGCTGACCGTTACGCAAAAGTTCGCTTGATCGACCCAACCAAAGTACTGGGTACATGGGACGAGATTCAAGCCAAACATTTTGCCGGTGGTGCCGTACTCGACCAGTTGCTGTCGCAACGTCGTTAATAGTGAGCTGACGACGTGAATAAAGCGCTTCGTCAGCATCACTTTTGTCATTCAGGATGATGGTGGTTTACAATGCCGCCATCCACGCGACCATCCGTTACTGGATGGTCGTTTGTTTTTACCCGTACCGTTTTGCAGTGACGCCGCACTGCCCTGACCCGCACATACCGTGAACCTGTCTCTTCGCTTCTTCCGTAGTACGCCTATCCTGCCGGGCTTTTCGATGAGCTTCGGCTTTTCGACGCTGTATATCAGCCTGGTGATCCTGTTGCCGATTTCGGCACTGTTGCTGTACGTCAGCGGCATGAGCTGGGATCAATACTGGTTCGCGATTACCGATGCACGCGTGCTGCAAAGCTACAAGATCACGATACAAGGTGCGTTTTATTCCACCGTCGTCGTGACCTTTATCGGTTTCCTGCTGGCGTGGATCATTACTCGCTACGATTTTCCCGGCCGTCGCCTGATCGACTCGCTGGTTGATTTGCCGTTTGCCTTGCCAACCTCCGTCGCCGGCATCACGCTTTCCGCTCTGTTCATTCCTACCGGCTGGTTGGGACAGTGGTTTGAAATATTCGGCATCAAGATTTCATACGCATTCCCCGGCATTGTTGTCGCGATGATTTTTACCAGTCTGCCTTTTATCGTCCGCTCGGTACAACCAGTGCTGGAAGATATGGAGAAAGAATTGGAAGAAGCCGCGCTGATGTTAGGTGCGAACAAGTGGCAGATTTTCTGGCGCGTGATTCTACCGACGCTGATCCCTGCGTTGATTACCGGATCCTCGCAAGCCTTCATCCGCAGCCTCGGTGAATTCGGCGCCGTCATCATGATCGCCGGCAATATTCCGTTCGAAACTGAAGTGACTTCGCTCATGCTGTTCGTGCGCCTGCAGGAGTACAACTACCCTGCCGCTGCCGCCATCGCTTCCGTCGTACTGCTCGCCTCACTCATCCTCTTGTTCCTGCTGCAAGTTGTGCAGGGACGATTCTTCAAGAAAGCATAAGGGGATAAACATGGCTAAAGCAATCAAGCACCCTAACGAAACACATCAATGGATTTTGATCAGCCTCGGTATCATCATGACGATACTGTTGCTGGTTCTGCCACTGGTTCTGATTTTCACGCAAGCCTTCAGCGGTGGCCTCGAACTCTTGTGGGCCAACCTGAACGAAGACTTCATGAAGCACGCGCTCGGCCTGACCTTAACGGCTGCCGTGCTGACTGTACCGATCAATCTGGTGTTCGGCATTCTGCTGGCGTGGTGCGTTACGCATTACGATTTCTTCGGTCGTCGCCTGTTGATCACACTGGTTGAGATTCCATACGCGACATCACCTGTCGTCGCCGGCTTCTGTTATCTGGTGGTGTATGGCCTCGAAGGCACTATCGGCAAATGGCTGTATGCCAACGATGTGCAATTGATGTTTGCATGGCCAGGTATCATCATGGTCACGGTCTTTGTTACCGCCCCTTACATCGCGCGCATCCTGATGCCGCTGATGCAAAAACAAGGCACGGAAGAAGAAATCGCAGCGCTGTCATTAGGTGCAACTGGCTGGCAAATTTTCTGGCGCGTGACGTTGCCGAATATCAAATGGGCTTTGCTCTACGGCGCAGTCATTACCAATGCGCGTGCAGTTGGCGAGTTCGGCGCAGTCGCCGTCGTATCCGGCACGATCATGAATCAAACCTTGACACTACCTTTACTGGTCGAGCAACTCAACAATGATTACAAGACAGCAGCCGCATTCACCGCTGCTGCATTGTTAGCTTGCATGGCTTTGCTCACTTTGATTTTGAAGACAACAATGGAATGGCGTCAAGAAAGACGCGAAGCAGAACCAGACGAAGTTCACATGGGTTAATGCTCACGAAGCGGGATCACACAGAGGAATAGCAACAAGGCAACTATCAGTGTGAATCCCCATCCCGCTTCAAAATCAACTATCATTACGCACCGCTGCAGTTAAACCAATACGCAGCAAACATTTTCGTTTTGCGAAAATGTTCACTCAAGCATCGTTCGCCGGCACATCTGTGTGCCTTCATTTCCAACCATAGTCGGCAACTTGGCAAGTAAGCATGCCATTTGCACAATCAAGTCAGCGCCTTCCTACAAGGTTTTAGGATGATGGCTGATCGCCATCAAGCGATGGCTCCTTTATTCTCGCAACTCAGGTCGCGCCCTATGAATTAACTGGCGCGAGCAGTGCGATATATCATCACAACCATCAGCAGCTTTCGAAATTTGATTGCTGTGATTAATAAGGATATCGACCATGTATAACCACCTCGATGCAAGTAACAATCCAACGTTCTCAATCAAAACGAGCAAACACATACCTGATATGGATCATGCTCAGATTGGCAATGAACAAGACAACAAAGACGAACCATGTTCGGATCTGAAAGATAAATCCGAATCGTCCAGCACCATCACCGTGGTTCCTTTCAGCAAAACTCAAACCGGCTCGTTTCAATAAGCCACGCTCGATCAGCTCCTTGCGCATAGCGCGGGCTGATCATCGGTAAGTCAGTCATTTTTCAAACTTGCTGATTGTCCGACTACACCCTTCCCTCACGCTTTACGCCTTGCCTGCGATCAACGTATCGGCAAGGCGTAATTGCATGGTCGTTATGAATGTCTTTGCTTGCATGAGCAACAATGACCATAATCATTCCAAGCGCTAAGAAATAGCTTTTACCAAACGCCTAAGAACATTGTCGTTCCGTCAGACCATCGCATGATGCACATCCACCTTCAAGGAGGACAGCATGTCGAACGAGATCCATACGCGTTGTTGTATAGTTGGAGGTGGCCCGGCTGGCATGATGTTGGGCTTGTTACTGGCACGCGCAGGCATCGATGCCATCGTCTTGGAAAAGCATGCTGATTTTCTGCGTGATTTTCGCGGTGATACCGTGCATCCATCCACACTGGAAGTCATGCATGAACTAGGCTTGTTGCAAGCTTTCTTGCAACGTCCGCACGATGAAGCGCGCGAACTCAGCATTAACGTTTCTGGTCAAGCATTGGCGATTGCCGATTTTTCTCGACTACGTACGCAGTGCAAATTTATCGCCTTGATGCCGCAATGGGAATTCCTCGATTTCCTGCGTGATCATGCAGTGCTCTATCCCAATTTTCATCTGATGCAAAATGCCGAAGTCATCGACTTGCTGGAAGATGCAAATCGCGTAACGGGCGTACGTGTCAACACGTCTGAAGGTCCCTTGATCGTGCATGCAGATCTCGTCATCGGTGCCGATGGTCGACATTCTGTCGTGCGCGATATCGCCAAACTGACAGTACATAATCTAGGCGCGCCTATCGATGTCTTGTGGTTACGCATGCCGATGGCCGCAGGCGATCCGCCCGGCATGGGTGGACGATTGGATATAGGTCAATTCTTCGTCATGCTGCATCGAGGGACTTACTGGCAATGCGCGTATGTGATTCCCAAAGGCGGGATTGAGGTAGTACATGCACGTGGACTGGATGCCTTCCGCACAGAGTTGAGCAAGATCGCCCCCATGTTTACCAATCGGGTAGACACGCTGCAAAGTTGGGACGACATCAAGTTGTTGAGTGTCACCGTTGATAGACTGGAACGCTGGTGGAAGCCGGGATTATTGTGCATAGGCGATGCTGCACACGCGATGTCACCGATAGGTGGCATCGGCATTAATCTGGCGATTCAGGATGCGGTGGCAACGGCGAATATTCTGGCGCGGTCTTTGGCAGATAAAAACATCAATGCGCAATCCCTAACACCGCTGCTGGCACAAGTAGAAGCACGTCGTCTGTTCCCAACACGCGTCACGCAAGCACTGCAAGTCGCGATACAAAACCGCATACTGGTACCAGTAGTCAATCGCGCAGCAGATCGACCACTGACCATTCCATTCCCCTTGCGTATGCTGAATCGCTGGTCCCTATTGCGCAGCATACCGGCATACGTAGTCGGTATCGGTGTACGTCCGGAACATGTACGTACACCAGCGATCCCTCTACCTAAATAGATAGCACTCGGTTCATGTAAAAATTTGCGATGCCATTTATCCAATGGCATCGCATTGCGTCACCGAATCAAACTTTCTCGTGCAGCAGAACTAATCGCCACGACGGCAGGATGCGTCAATTGTCTTTCCACTGAAATGGCATAGAACTGTTCGGAAACAGCACTGGTCCGCCCTATCTCCGTCACGCCATATTGTTTTTTAATTTGATCGGCCACGGCAGATGGCGCTGCAAAAATACCTTTGCCAGCCTCACCAAATGCCTGCAATAAAGCGCCATCGTCAAACTCGCCAATGATGCGCGGACGTACCTTCTCTTTTTCAAACCAGCGTATCAACCGCGGTCGCACGGCGGCATCTTCGCCCGGCATGAGGAAAGGTGCACCATCCAGACTTTTCGGGAAATCCTTCTTGTATTTTTTTGCCAACTCATCGGTCGCAAAAAAAGCCATACCGGATTCGCCCAGCAAATGGTTATAACCGCGCACATCGATATTCGCCGGCATAGGACTATCGGCAATCACAATATCCAGGCGATGTACGGCCAAATCAGCCAGCAGATTCGTCAGCTTGCCTTCGCGACACACGATGCGCAGTGATTCTGGCAACTCCATCGCCGGCTCCAGCAACAGATAGGCAATCGCCTTCGGCACGGCGTCAGCTACACCGACCCGGAATTGCAAAGGCCAGCCGCCTGGACGAAAGCGCAGCACTTCCTGCAACTCTTCGCCCAGAGTAAAAATCTCATCCGCGTAACCTAGCACGACGCGCCCGGCGTCGTTCAGCTCCAGCCGCCGCCCGATGCGATTGAATAATTTATAACCAAGCACGTCTTCAAACAGACTGATCTGGCCGCTGATGGTTTGCGGCGTCAAATGCAGCCGTTCGCTGGCCTTGCCTATGCCACCGGATTTTGCGACCACCCAGAAGTAATGCAAATGCTTGTAATTTATTCCACTCATGAAACATCCCTCTTCTGTTTTTTCGAATGAAAAGTTGA
Source organism: Pseudomonadota bacterium (assembly GCA_040390795.1). GTDB lineage: Bacteria > Pseudomonadota > Gammaproteobacteria > Burkholderiales > Burkholderiaceae_D > Oxalicibacterium. The sequence continues at coordinate 119,336 of JAZJXV010000027.1, forward strand.
TTATATTCGAATTCTCAAGCAGTTAAAGAGCGACTAGAGTGCACGGTATCGCTAGAAATAGTGAGCTAACCACGAGGATATCAACATGAAATGTCCGGCTTGCAATGAAATGCACCTGATCACATCTGATCGCCACGGAATTGAAATTGATTACTGCCCGAACTGCCGCGGTGTATGGCTGGATCGTGGCGAACTCGACAAGCTGATCGATCGCTCCGCCAATGCCATGCCGCCAGAAGCGCCGCCACCGCTGCCACGTTATCGCGGCGAACGCAGCACTCCGGTACGCACAACACAGCACGGCTACAACAAAGAAGGTTATGGGCAAAAGAATAAAAAAGACCTGATCGGCGAATTATTCGATTTTTGAATAGTCTGTATGGATCGGTGGCAACTTTGTCATCGATCTTTCTTTATCCTCGCAATATCCTCCTCATATAGCCACGCTTCTCCGCTTAAATACATCCAAAAATCGTTATTGTGCATAGCCTTCTTCAGGATGCAATGACCGCCCCACGTGCCTTAAACTTGAAAAATTTCCGCAGCAAGCCGCTAAGGAATGCTTTAAAGTAGCGAACGCCTGCCTTTGCACACGTCAACGCCACTGCGCGTCTGCGTGCCTCCCCTAGCAAATGCACTCCTCACGCAGGCACCAGAACAGCAATCGAAAGAAAGAATTTATGGATACAGCAAAAGCCGCACTGAAGCGTCTGCGCGATGGCAACAGCCGTTTCGTCGCAGATATCCGCAAAAATGCCTCGAGCCTCGCGCGCCGCAGCGAAGTCGTCGATGGCCAGGAACCGTTTGCCATCATTCTCGGCTGCTCCGATTCACGCGTACCGGCAGAAATGGTGTTTGATCAAGGTTTAGGTGATTTATTCGTGATCCGCGTCGCTGGCAATATCGTCGCGCCATCGCAAGTTGGTAGCGTCGAGTTTGCCGCTGAACGTTATCGTACCAAGCTGGTAGTTGTACTCGGCCATTCGCAATGTGGCGCCATCCTCGCAACACTGGAAGAACTCAAGCGTCCAAGTGAAAACCAGTCACGCAACCTGAAATCCATCGTTGATCGTATCCGTCCTTCGGTCGAAACCTTGATGGAAACGGACTTGAAACACGATCATGATGCGCTGGTACATCAATCGGTACGCGCGAATATCCGCGCTTCAGTTAACCATTTGCGCCATGGTTCAGAGTTGCTGGAAAATCTGATTCAAAATGAAGGTTTGCTGGTGGTCGGTGCCGAGTATTCGCTGGAAACCGGTGAAGTGGAATTCTTCGACGGCATGCCTGCCGGTTTCTGACGTTCGCTACACTTCACATGCGCAGGATCGCTAATGCCATCCTGCGCGTTGTTTATCAATATTCCAGACTGAGCGTGATCGAGCCATAGCTTTGCGGCTTGACCTGACCGCGGAATTCCTCGCTACGCAGATATTGCGCGTAAGTGATTTTTCCACCCACCCACTGCCACGCAATACCCGCTGCGATATCACCGACGAAATAGCGCTTCGACACGCTATGACTATCGGAGAAGGTATTCCCATCCAGAAAAATATTGCGCGCCACGGCACGTCCATCCACTGAGACGAAAGCATGAATACCACCATCGGCTAAGCGGTGCGACACATTCATCGGCAACGGCGCATTGCTGTCGCTGGCTGGGCGTATCGGCGAGGTGCCAAAATCGTTAGGTAGATAAGTACCTATCCGCACTTCCAGCCCGGCATTCAGATATGTCTTCACGTTGCCCAAGCTGTAGCCATAATGCGTAATCGCGTCGATCTTCGGCCCACTTGATCTCGAATAATTGAAGATCTTGGTTTTTCTTTCTTTCACGAACTGTATGCCCAACTCATTGTTGAGTTGATTGCTCCAGCCCTGGAAACGATCGATACCGCGCAAGCGATGGATAAAATCCTGCGATTGTTTTGCCAGCGATGCTGGTCCCACCATACCGATATCGATTTCGGTGACTTCCATGTCCTTGTCATTGCGTGCGTTGTAGGCAAGTCCAAGGTAAAGCCAGCCGGCATATGGCCTGTCATTGACAATCAAATCGCTACGATACTTGTCGGTAGGTGTATAAATTTCCTGCCCGAAACTGATGACCATATTGCGCGTATCGAATACACCTGGCTGCACCATTTCGGAAATACGATTCAGCTGCCGCACCCATTTCGGCAGACAAGGATCGTGGATGTAATCGTCCAGATTGGCCGATACCCAGGAAAATTTCGCGCCGCTGGTGTAATTATTGTCCGTCCCGGCGAACAAATCGTTTTCGTAATAGAAGTTGTACACATCGGGATATTTCTGCAATGCCCGGACACCCGGTTTGGATGTGCACACGTCATCGGCATCATTATCGGCAAAGGCTGCGCCAGATGAAATGGCTAGGAAAGCCATAGTGGCGAGATGAAGAAAACAGGTTCTGGACAAGCGATCTATATGCATTAATTAGGTAGAGTAGAAATGTTTACCGCGTGCTGGCGGGAACGCAAATCGAATAGTATTGTCAATCCGTACCGGCTGAATAGTTAAACAAAGACTACTTGCCGCTATCGTGTGCGTCAAGATGCGCAACATATAGCGAAGTAATTGGATATTGTTGATACGCACCTCAAACCGATTCATCCCATGCTTTTTTCAGGACAATAAAATGAAATCATTCCGCTCAGTGCTCACCCTGCTCGCGCTATCCATGCTCGTAACTGCCTGTGCACAATTCAAATCGGAGAAGACCGCGCCGCTTTCCGGCCGCGTCAGCGGCAGCGTTATCTATAAAGAGCGTATTGCCCTGCCACCCGATGCAAAAATCGTTGTGACACTGGAAGATGTCAGCTTTGCAGATAAGAGCAGCACATTTATTGCACAACAAACTCTGCGTCCAACCGGACAAGTGCCTATCCCTTTTGATTTACGCTATATCCCGTCGGCCATCGATCTTCGTCATCGCTATGTCGTGCGCGCTGTCATTCTGGATAATCAGGATGCACTCATGTGGACATCAACAGAATCCTATCCTGTCTTGTTCAACGAACCGGAAAAACCACTCACCATCATGCTCCAACGCGTAGCGGAGACGGTTACACCAAAGAGCAATGCCGTTGCCGCATTCAAATGTGATGACCTTGAATTTATCGCCAAATTCCCGAATACGGACAAGGTAGAAATCCTGCTCGCAGGACGCACTCTGACGCTACCGCATGTGATCTCCGGCTCCGGTGCGCGTTACTCCGATGGCTCGACTACATTCTGGGGTAAAGGCAATGAAGCTTTATTTGAAATGAACGGCATCAGCTACAAAGGTTGCAAAACCGATCCATTGCAGCAACCTGCTCTAGGCAAGTAAGCAAACTATCCAATCAAACGCGCTGCCAGACCAAAAGTCGATTATTGGCTGGCATCGCATGATCGGCATGTAACTCTAAACCCTCCCCTTTTGCCAGCGAGATAATCGCTTCGCTATCCCTGATACCCATGTGTGGAGTCTGTGCACGCAGCGTGGCATCGAATTGCGCATTGCCCGGACTGGTAAATTGTCCGCCGTAATTGAACGGACCGTAGACGCACATTTTTCCGCCTGACTTCAATCTTTGCGCCGCACCGACGAACATCGCTTCAACCTGATGCCAGGCCATGATGTGGCAAGTGTTGGCCGTGAAGACAGCATCAAATAATTCTGTCGGCCACTCAGGCTTCTCCATATCCAATACCAAAGGCGGCAGCACATTCGGCAATTGCACCTCCTGCATCCACGCCTGTATGCTTGGATGGTTCTGCGCCAGATCACTGGTCTGCCATATCAAATGCGGCATATGTGCGCTGAAGAAAACCGCGTGTTGCCCGGTGCCACTACCGATTTCAAGTACGCGCGTGCAATCACTCAACTCTTCTTGTAAGACTGCAAGTATGGGATCGCGATTACGTTCGCTGGCGCTGGAAAATTGCTTGGTCATGATGAATGATTCTTAGATAGGTGACAGGCTGTATCGTATTCCGCTGGAATCACGCTACAGATAAGGATACGCTCCACAGGCCTGCGCGTTGCAAACAGAACCCACGTTTCTCGGCAGCACTCAAACGTTTCATTGCATATTCCGCTTTTGATGCGGTGGAACGATCCGGATATTCAACAATGGCCAGCAAGCGACGCGGCGGATGTGAACGCGTGTAGCGTGCACCCTTGCCTTTCGCATGTGCGGCATAACGCGCAGCGACATCGACCGCAATACCGGTATAGATACTGCCGTTCTTGCATTCGAGTAGATAAAGAAACCATGTCATGGGTCGATAGTATAAAGAGCTTTCGCCTCGGGCTCTTCATCTATCCATTGCGAAAGTTTCGTTATACTGCAACGACACCATCCTGCCCATGTACGCTATATGAAAATCATCAGCCATGCACTGCGCTTATATGTGACAGCTTTGCTGATCTGCATGGCAAGCAGTTATGCATACGCCGCAGACCCTGTATTGGAACTGGCATTCAGCAATCAACATCAAAAGCTGACGCGTGCCGACTTACTCAAACATCCCGCTTTACGTACCATCACCATTCCGGCCGACGTTTCCTACAAACGATCTATGGAATATCGTGCACTACCCTTGCTATCGATATTGCGAGATGTGAATAAGGTAGAGATGGTGCAATTCAAGGCAGAGGATGGCTTTGTCGCCAACATCCCTGCGCAACTATTAACAGGTGCAGCAGAACCTTGGCTGGCGATTGAACCGATCAATGCACCGTGGCCAACATTGAAGTCAGGTGGCCGCAGCGCCGGTCCTTTTTATCTGGTCTGGTTGAAACCGGAGAAAAGCGGCATCACGCAAGAGCAATGGCCGTATCAAATTGCGCAGATCAGTGAAGCCACACCGCTGCAAACCCGTTATCCGCAAATCCTGCCGCACTCGCCCGTCGACAGTGCTGAATACCGTGGCATGCACGTTTACACCGTACATTGTGCAAGCTGCCATCAAATCAATGGCGGCGGCGATGCGGCTGTCGGGCCGGATTTGAATAAGCCATACAATCCGACCGAATATTTTCAGGCGACGTTTTTACGTCGATACATACGTGATCCGGCAGCGGTACGAACATGGCCGCAGCTGACGATGCCGGGATTTTCCGACACTGTCATGAGTGATCCGCAATTGGATGATTTGATAGCGTACTTACGCCAGATGGCGACACAGAAATAAATAAGTGTGATGAAACCCTGAAAACAATCAGGTTGCGTATGATGCCTGCTCATCAGTAAAGAAACGCGGCTGCATCTCTTCCAAGCCCAGCGTCTGCAACACTTCCTGCAAACGTTCAGTCGGGCGTTTACGCGGCAAGTCCTTATAGCTGGCGATGATCAATTCGTTTTTCATCGAATGTTCCCAACCTACTAATTCAGTCACATTGACTTGATAGCCGTGCGCTTCCAGTTGTAGGCAGCGCAATACATTGGTGACTTGGCTACCGAACTCGCGCGTGTGCAGCGGATGACGCCAGATTTCCGTCAAGGCACTCTTCGCCAGTGTCTTGCCTTTATTCTTCTTCAGAACAGAAGCCACTTCTGCCTGGCAGCATGGAACCAGCACAATGAACTTGGCCTGCTTCTTCAATGCGAAATGAATCGCATCGTCGGTTGCGGTATTGCATGCGTGCAGTGCGGTGACAACATCGATTTTCTCCGGCAACAAATCCGATGTGATCGATTCTGCAACCGAGAGATTCAGGAAAGACATACCTGGAAACTCTAGCTTCTTCGCCAGCGCTTCTGATTTTTGTACCAGCTCATCGCGCGTTTCTATACCGTAGATACGCGATTGATCCTTGCGTTCCTTGAAGAACAAGTCATACAGAATAAAGCCCAGATACGATTTACCCGCACCATGATCGGCCAGTGTGATGTCCGGGTGATCATTCTGAATTTCCTGCAATAACGGCTCAATGAATTGATAGAGGTGATACACCTGCTTGAGCTTGCGGCGGCTATCCTGATTCAATTTTCCGTCGCGCGTCAGGATATGCAACTCCTTCAGCAATTCGATGGATTGGCCGGGCCGTATTTCATGTGTGTTGCTCATCTTGCAAACTTCCGTGATCTTCAGTGTCGTCACTATAGGGATTTTGCCGATAACCGGCAAGCGCCGTGCCCATGCCAGCAATGGCATGTCCTTCGGACAAGTACGATATTCACAGCTTGAGGGCGGATAAAAGGATGGTTTGTCTAAATGACATATCAAATGCTGCTAAGCTTGCAACACCGGACAGATTATCTCTATCATGCTGCCCCGACCGCGAGAAACCGACATGTTCGTCTTGTCATGCCGTCTTTTCCATTCATTACCGTCTTTGCCTATATTGTGCTGAACAGATTCTATCCAAGCCAAGTATGGCAATTCACACTGTGCGCTCTGCTGCTAGCCTGTTGGCTACCGATGCAGGCACAAGCCGCTCCCAGCTACACCGTTTCCATTAACGGTGCGGGTGACCTGAGCGCGCTGATTACCGACAATCTGGAACTCAGCCGCCGTCAGGCAACCGATGAGTTAAGCCTGGAAGAAGTGCAACGTCTGGTCGATATTGCACCAAGTCAGATCCGTTCATTGCTGGCAACTGCAGGTTACTTCTCGCCGACCATCACGGAAGAACTGGATCAAAAATCGACACCGTGGGTCGCGCGTTTCAACATCACCCTGGGCGCACCGACCGTAATTGAATCGGTGAACATTGTTTTCACCGGCGACATCCTGCAAAAAAATCAGCAAAGAATGGATAGACTGCGCCGCCAGTGGAGCTTGAAGGTCGGCGATGTCTTTAAACAAAGTGAGTGGAATGACGCGAAGAACGGCTTGCTCAAGGCTTTATTAATCAGAGATTATCCAGCCGCCGCCATTACAGACAGTGAAGCGCGCATAGAACCATCGACCAATAGCGCTGCACTCAGTGTGGAAATCGATTCCGGCCCCGCTTTCACATTCGGTGAATTGACGATCGAAGGCTTGCAACGTTACTCCCGCGAGATGGTGGAGAAACTCAATCCAATCAAGCCGGGCGATCCCTATTCGCAAGAAAAACTGAATGAGCTACAAGCTCGTGTACAAGACACCGGCTACTTCCGCTCTGCATTTGCCATCGTCGATATCAATCCGGAACAACCGCACAATGTACCGATCCGACTCGATCTGCATGAAAACGAGCGCAAGCGCTTGTCACTCGGTTTAGGATTCTCGACCGATTCCGGCCCGCGCGTGCAAGTGAAATGGCTGGATCGCAATTTCCTTGGTCGTGATTGGCGCTTTGAATCACAAATACGCGCCGATCGTAATACGCGCGTACTCGGCGCAGATCTCTATTTTCCGGAAATCCAGAACGGCTGGCGCCCTAGTGTTGGTACCCATTACGAATATGAAGATAGCGCCGGTGTCATCAATGATAAAACCCTGACCAGCGCACGTCTGACCAGCCCGAACAAGAGAGATGAAAAAATCTGGGCCATCTCGGTCCTGACCGATAGACAGCGCATAGGTGATGAATTTACCAGCAACCGTCAAGCATTGATCGGCTCCTTCACTTACACCATGCGACGCGTCGACAACATGATTGCGCCAAGGCGTGGTTATTTTGCATCGATAGATCTGGGCGTCGGTCCCAGCGGCCTCATCAACAAGAAAAGTCTGGCACGCGTGGTCGGCCGCGCCACCTGGCTCTCACCTTACTACGGACGTTTTCAAGCCATATTGCGTGGCCAGGTCGGCCAGGTCTTCGGAGCTGACCGCGACACTGCGCCATCCGATTTATTGTTCCGCACTGGTGGTGATCAAACCGTACGCGGCTATGCCTACAATACATTGGGCGTCTCGCAGGACGGCGCGATTGTCGGCGGCACCGTCACCGCTGTCGTCAGTGCTGAATTGGTTTATCGCGTTACGCAAGAATGGGGCGCAGCCGTCTTTACCGATGCAGGTAACGCTGCCGACACATGGCACGACTTCCGTTTAAAACAAGGCAGCGGCATCGGTGCGCGCTGGCGCAGTCCGATAGGCCCGGTCAATCTGGATTTGGCATACGGTCACGAAACCAAGGAACCGCGTCTTCACTTCTCTATCGGTTATGGCTTCTAACGATCAACAAGCGCCCAAGGGCCTCAAACGCAAACGCTTTTTACGCGTATTGCTACCGCTCGTCCTCAGTGTCTGTCTGATCGTATGCGCCGCTCTGATATGGATGCTCAATAGCGAACGCGGTGCACAATTCGCGCTCTCTACTGCCAGCAATCTGTCTAATGGCACCTTGCAAGTCCAAGGTGTCAGCGGGCAGTTGAATGGAGCATTGCACATCGATCAACTCAGCATACATCTTGAAAACCAAAAGATAGTTCTCGACGATCTTCGGCTCAATAGCAAACTGCCCGAGCTGCTGCTTGGAAAATTGCACATCACTTCGCTGCAAATCGGCAAACTCGGCATCGTCAGCAAAATCGATCAAACTCCAGAGCCTTCCACACTGCCGGAGAAAATCGCTTTACCTATACACTTGAAAATAGACAGGGTCAGGGTAAATAGTGGCGAAATTGCATGGGGACCTGTCGATGTCATCAAACTCGGTGCCTTCGCCTTCAATGTCAACTTCGATGGCACGCGCTACAGTCTGAGTCTGGATCAACTCACTGCAAGCTCAGATCTGGGCTCGACAGCTTTCAGCGGCGAGTTTAAAGGCGAGGCAACGCTCTCAGCCATCAAACCGTATGCATTGCAGGCTTCCATCGTCAGCGATAGTGAAACCATGATCGATGACCACAACAACGTCAATGCAAATGGCCGTATCGACTTGCGTGGTTCACTGGCTGAAATCGCAGCCTCCATCAACTTCCATATCAATCAGGCATCGATCAAAGGCAACGCCATGCTGCGCCCTTTCGCCGATCAGATGCTGGGTGCTACGGATTTGTCGGCACAGGCGTTAGACCTCTCCGATCTGGCAGCAGAATTGCCGGAAACCGATCTCTCCATCCTGTTGCATGCAGCAGAAAACGGCGATGGCAAACTGACGATCAACAATGCCTCCGCCGGTTTGTATAACGAAAACCGCATTCCCTTAAGCAATCTGGTAGCCGAGTTCACACAAAGAGATAGTCAGTTCAATATCGATCATCTCGCAGCCAATCTTGGCAGTGCACGCAAACCGGCCGGCAGCCTCAGCGGCAAAGGCCGCTACGCTAATGGAGCACTGGCACTCACGCTGACTACCAATGCACTTGATTTGCAAAAAATGGATCAACGCGTACGTGCCACCAAGTTAACAGGCAATCTTGAAGTGCAACATGTCGAAGGTAAACAAACCATCGCCCTTGCATTGAGCGAACCGCTCAAGAAAAACAAGCTGATCCTCAACATGCACGCCATCGTCGCCGACGAGGAAGCCAATATCGATAGAATCGAATTACGCGCCGGTGCCAGCGCCATCGATGCTTCTGCCCATATTGCATTGAGCGGAAAACAGCAATTCGATGCCAAGGGCACGATACGTAAATTCAATCTCAGTGATCTAGGCAACTTCCCGCAGTTGCCGGCACTGAGTCTGAATGGCAACTTCTCTGCAAAAGGTTTACGTCAGCCGACACTCGAAGCCGATGTTGCCTTCCGCATCCACGATAGCCAACTCGCAGGCCAACCATTAAGTGGCGAAGGCCAGGCGCAACTGCGTGCCGAGACGCTGATACTGCCGAAATTATTATTGAACGCCGGTAGCAATCGCGTCAGCGCGCAAGGCAAGCTGGCCGGCAATGATGCATGCATCACCTTCGCCGTCGATGCACCAGCACTGGAACAACTCGGCTCTGGTTTTTCCGGCGCGATGCAAGTCAACGGCGAAGTACGCGGCAAAGTGCAACAACCGCGCATCACTGCGGAATGGAAAGGCAACAAACTACGCATGCCGGGCAATGTCAGTCTCACCGAGACGCAAGGCAAGGCTGATATCAGCCTCAATCGCAATACAGGATTAATCAGCAACGCCACTATCAATGCAACGGCACAGGGCTTGAATCTGGCTGCGCAAAAAATCGCCAAACTGAGCATGCAAGCGCAATTCGCCATGCAGGCCAATGCCCCTGTCGCTATCAATGTACGTGCAGATGGCATCGACGGTACGCAATTACGCGCAGAGAATTTCACTCTCAATGTCAGCGGTACCACGGCGCAACATGGTTTGAATGCAGCTCTGGTCGAACGCGAACAAAATTGGAAGTTCAATGCCAGCGGCGGCGTGAAAGATTTGGCGCGCAATCCAAGCTGGCAAGGCAGCATCGATAGTCTCGATGCCACAGGTCGCCTCACTGCCAAATTGGCTGCTCCTGCTGCTTTGCTCATTTCGCAGAAGCAGGTGCAACTGGATCAGTTCAAACTGAACGTCAACAATGCCGTCATTGTGATCGAACAGTTCATGCGCAACGATCGCAATATCGTTACGCGTGGAAAATTTGAGCACGTGCAAGTCAGTGAGTTGCTGCGCTATCTGAAGCCAGAACTTCCTCTTGCAGCTGACCTCACGTTAGGTGGCGACTGGGATTTCAAAATAGCGGATCGTCTCAACGGTAAGTTCAATATGCGTCGAGAAAACGGCGATGTCGTGATGCGCGGTAGCCGCTCGGCAGCACTCGGCCTGACAACACTGAACGCAAACGCCACTGCTGATAATGGCCGCATTACCGTCGCGCTGCTCACGGAAGGTAAGCAAACCGGCAACATCGCTGTCAACCTCAACACCACGATGGGGAGCGGCAGCGCGCGCTTCTCCATCGCACCGAATGCACCGCTTGCTGGTAGTGCACGCATCAATGCACCAACGCTGGGATGGTTAGGCTCATTGATCTCGCCATCCTTGATTACAGAAGGCAGCATAAAAGGCGACATCGCACTGGAAGGCACTTTCGGCAATCCGCGCCTTGGTGGAAAAATCGATGCGGATGGATTGCGTCTGCTCTTCACCGATACTGGCGTCGATCTGAAACAAGGCGTATTGCGTAGTGAATTTCAAGGTAATCAACTTCTCATCCACAGCCTCAGTTTTCAAAATGGTGGCAGCCTGACGATAGCCGGCCCACTCAGCTTGATCCGTGAGCAACTGAATCTGGAACTCACCGTCAAAGCATCCAAATACAAACTGATAGACAGATCAGACCGCCAAATCGTCATCAGCGGCGACAGCGTTCTCGGCTGGCATGAAGGAAAAGCAAAAGCGAACGGCAAGTTTGAAATCAACTCTGGTCTCTTCGATGTCGGCTCCGTTGATGTTCCTGAATTATCGGATGATGTCGTCATCGTTGGCCAAAATGCCAAGCAAGGAACCAAGACTGCAGTTGCACTCGATCTGAGTATCAGTCTGGGTGACGGCATACGCTTGCGCGGTCGTGGTATCGATGGCTTGCTGGTTGGGCAAATCAATCTGCTCGCCAATGCTGGTGAAACATTGCGTGCGCAAGGTACCTTACGCATTGCATCCGGCACCTTCAAGGCGTATGGACGTGAGCTGAAAATAGAACAAGGTCTATTGCGCTTCAGCGGCCCGCTGAATAATCCTGCGCTTGATATTCTCGCCATGCGTCGCGGACTGGAAGTGGAAGCTGGCGTCTCGGTACGCGGCACCGTGCTGGCACCACGCATTACGCTGGTATCGGAACCAACTGTAGCCGATGCAGAAAAATTATCGTGGCTGGTATTGGGACGCGCATTATCCAGCGCCGGCGATAGCGATATCAGCGCGCTGCAAACGGCAGCCAGCTCGCTCCTTACACAAGGTGCCGCAAGCGGTTTGCAATCGCAAATCGCCACTGCATTCGGACTGGACGACTTCAGCATCGGCACCAGCGATAGTAGCCTGCAAGAACGCATCATCACACTAGGCAAAAAAATATCAGCGCGCCTCTATGTCAGCTATCAACAAGGGCTGCAAAGCGCAAGCAGCGTCTTACTGTTGCGCTACACATTGACACCACGCATCACGGTTGAAGGTGAAGCGGGAACGCGCAGTGCACTCTCCATGTTCTACAACTTTGCATTCGACTAATGCGATTGATGTAAATCGGGCAAGTCGGCTCAGACATGGCAGAACTGCATTGAAACTGATATAACAATGCTATTGCGCATGTTTTCGTGTTGAAACCGAAAGACATGCACGCAGGGAAGTATTTCACCCTGCCGCTCACGCTTACCAATAATCTGGAGAAATCGTATGTCAAGCAACGCTAACGCAGATGACAGTTCGCATGAGACCACACCCGAGCCTTTGATCATCAACGAGGCAGCCCCGCATCGCATCGTCATAGTCGGCGGTGGCGCAGGCGGCTTGGAACTGGCAACTACGCTGGGCAATAAACTGGTTAAAAGCGGACGCGTCAGCGTCGTGCTGGTCGATCGTTCCTCGACCCATATCTGGAAACCGCTACTGCATGAAGTTGCAGCTGGCAGCATGGACGCCAACTCGCATCAACTCGAATATGCAGCACAGGCACGCTGGCATCGCTTCGTTTTTCAACCTGGCGAACTGAAAGGCCTGGATCGCGAACGCAAAACAATTACTGTCGGCAATCTGGTCGATGATGATGGCATCGAATTATTGCCGCAACGCGAAATCAAGTACGACACGCTGATCCTGTCTATAGGCAGCATCACCAATTTCTTTAATGTGCCCGGCGCAGAAAAAAATGCGATCTCTATCGATAGCATGTATCAGGCAGAACATTTCCGCCGTCGCATGATCGGACTCTGCGTACGTGCAGATCAAGCGCAATCGAAACTCAACATCGCCATCATCGGTGGCGGTGCGACCGGCGTAGAACTCTCGGCAGAGTTGCGCAATACCGCCGAAGTATTAGGCGCATACGGTTTGCACAACCTCGATCCGCATCGCGACATACGCATCACCGTCATCGAAGCGGCACCACGCATTTTGTCGGCATTGCCGGAACGCGTATCCGTCAAGACCACGGAATTACTGAACCGACTGGATGTTGATGTACTCACCGATGCCAAGGTATCCGAAGTACAGGAACATGCAGTGTTGCTGGCGGACGGCACACAGATACCCGCCGATCTGACTGTCTGGGCTGCAGGCATACGTGCGCCACAGATACTCAGCGAACTGGGCTTGCCGGTTAATCGACTTGGTCAAATCGTGGTCTCGCGCACCTTGCAGACTGAAGTCGATCCGAACATTTTTGCCTTCGGCGATTGTGCTGCCTGCCCATGGCCGGAAAAAAACAGTACGATCCCGCCGCGTGCGCAATCAGCACATCAGCAAGCCAGCTTCCTGTTCAATGCATTGAAGCAACGTTTGGATAATCAAGAGCTGCCGCTGTTTGAATATCGCGATCTGGGTTCGCTCGTATCGCTGGGACGTTTCGATGCGGTCGGTAATCTGATGGGGCCTTTGATCGGTCGTGCCATGTTCATTGAGGGCGTACTGGCTCGCATCTTGTACATCTCGCTGTATCGCATGCATCTGGTTGCATTGCACGGTGTGGTACGGACCATAGCCGATACGATAGCCCATTGGTTGCGACGCAAAACATCGCCTCGTGTGAAATTGCACTAAACACATCGCAATTCCCAGAGTTGTAGCAAAAAAACGAATTGCTTTATAATCGCCGCTGCCTTTCAACATTAGGCAGCGGCAATTACTTAAAACAAAATGGTCGCGACTTTTTTCTGAAACTGCTGCTACACTTTCGGCAGTCAAATTTATAAAACGGTATCTCCGTTAAGAACAACTGTCTTATTCGCTGCTGCGCCGGGTGCTGCATTGCAAACATCGCGACACAGCAAATCGGATGACGCTTGCCACTGTGCAAGCCACCGCATCCAGCACAATCTGTGAATAACACTGATCGATCAAGCATTCGGTCGCCATGCTGTACTGTCGTCCAGTATTAACAAGGCATCCTGCTTCAACAATGTGTGTCGTTTCATTATTTCTGAAATGTCCTCTTTTTAAATTGTCGGGAACTACATGACATCACATAGTTTTTTTCCGTCCATGCCGCATGCGCTGAACGTACTCACTGCCACTGGCTTGATCCTGATCGCCGGCATATTGGGCGCGCATTTTCTGCGCCGCGTATTTCCGCAAATACCAGCGATCACCTGCTACGTCCTGACTGGCCTGCTGATTGGACCATCGGCACTGAATCTGATCGACGTCTCGGTACTGAGTGAAATCAGTCTGCTGGTTGATCTCGCGCTTGGTCTGGTTTTGTTTGAACTTGGTCGCCGTGTTGACTACAAATGGTTGCTGCGTGAAAGAGGCTTGCTCATCACTGGTGTGTTGTTGAGTCTGGTCACCTTCTTCGCTCTGTTCCTGTTGCTGACGCAATTCGGCATCAGCAAATTGGTTGCCAGCATGGTTGCCGCATTGGGTATGGCGACTTCACCTGCCGTAATTTTGAATGTAGTGCGTGAAGTAAAAGCAGAAGGCCAACTGACCGAACGCATGTTGAATATTGTCGTTATCGGCAACGCCCTCGCCTTCATCATCTTCTCGATGGGTCTGGCTGCTGTGCATGTGGAATATGAAGCCGGTTGGCAAAGCTATATTCTGCATCCCTTGTATCTGCTCTTAGGTTCAGCCGCGCTTGGCTGGATCATGAGTCGTCTGCTGGTATGGATAGGTCAATGGCTGGGCCGCGATAGCCAGGCACAGTTAATCCTCGTGCTGGCACTGATTGCCGGCACCGTCGGTATCGGCGTCATGCTTAATCTGTCAGCCTTGATTGCCTTGTTGGTATTCGGCATTGCCAGCCGCAGCTACGATGCGCGACATGCCATCGTTGAACCGGATTTGAGCCAATTCAGCGGTTTGTTCTATGTCGCACTGTTCGTATTTGCCGGTGCTAAATTGGAACTGTCACACTTGCTGACACTATGGCCGGCCGTTCTGGCATTCATCGCCTTGCGCCTGTTCATCGCAATGACAATGACAACGGCCATGGCACGTATCAACGGCGTCACGTTACGCAAAGGTGCTCTGCTCGGTTTAGGTCTGGTACCGCTCTCCGGCTTCAATATCATCATGGTGCAGCATGCAGTCGGTTTCTATCCACAGTTCGGCTCACAATTAGCCGCGCTGGTGGTATCGATACTCGTCATCCTGGAACTCATAGGCCCCATCTGCACGCGCTATGCGCTGGTTGCATCGGGTGAAGCAAAGCAATAACAAGCAAGGGAACTCACATGCTGGAATTCAACAACTCGACGCCGCTGACCATGGGTGTGGAACTGGAACTGCAAATCGTCAACCGACGTGATTACAATCTGACGCGTGGTTCCAGTGATCTGCTGGTCATCATTAACAAGACCGATCACGGTTACGATATCAAGCCGGAAATCACCGAGAGCATGATCGAGATCGCCACCTCTGTGCATACCGATCACAAGGAAATGTTGACCGAGTTGACCGCCATGCGTACCTTGCTTGTCAGCGCTGCCGAAAAACTCAATCTTGGTCTTGCCGGTGGCGGTGCCCATCCATTTCAGCATTGGGAAGATCAACGCATATATCCTTCCGATCGCTATCAGCTGGTCTCCGAGTTATACGGTTATCTGGCCAAACAGTTCACCGTGTATGGTCAGCACATACATATCGGCTGCCCTAGCGGTGATTCGGCAATACGTCTGGCGCACATGCTGGCGCGCTACATTCCACACTTCATCACGATGTCTGCATCGTCACCGTTTTACCAAGGTGTAGATACCTCATTCCAATCGTCGCGCCTGACCAGCATCAATGCATTTCCATTGAGTGGTTACATGCCTTTCGTCACTGATTGGGATAGCTTCAATGCCTATTTCGACAAGATGTCGAAACTGGGGATAGTTGCCAGCATGAAGGATTTCTACTGGGACATTCGTCCTAAACCGGAATACGGCACGGTCGAAATCCGCGTCTGCGATACGCCGTTGGCGATAGAAACAGCGGTCGCACTCGCCGGTTACGCGCAAACCTTGAGCAAGTATTTTTTCGCTCAGCAAGAACTGCAACCGGCGCAAGACACCTATCTGACTTATTCGTACAACCGTTTCCAGGCTTGCCGCTTCGGCTTGAACGGCACCGTGATCAAACCTATCTGCGGTACGCAGTTATCCATCAAGGAAGATATCCTGCAAACATTCGACATGCTGCAGGACGTAGCCCAAGAATTGGGCACGACTGAAGCGATAGAACTATTGCGCCAACGCATATTGTCTGCCCCATCCGATGCCGACTGGCTTCGTGCCTGCTATGAAAAAAGCGGCTCACTAAGCGATGTTGTCCGCCAGCAAAGCGCTGTGTGGATGGCGCAATAAATATTCAACTGCTCTATTCCTCTCAACGCACCTCCTACGTCCCTCTTCCCTTGTAAGCGCATTCCCACAGCAGAATCGGAAAACCACCGATTCTGCAATGTTGGTAATTACTCCACAATCGACTCTGTATAAAGCCGCACACTGTTTTAACAGAGGAGAAGTGAATGACGGACGGATTGAATGTATGTGACAACGTTGTCGGCTTGCCGACCCTGAGCACACACAGAATGACCGTGTTGCACGCGCAAAATAGCGCACAGAATATTCCACTCAGCAAACTCGCACGCTGTGGCGACCTGTATGGCGCATCGGAACCGATGCAGAATTTATTTCAGATGATAGGCAAGGTTGCACCAACCAGTGCCAACGTCTTGATCGCGGGTGAAAGTGGTACCGGCAAGGAATTGGTAGCACAAGCCATTCATCAACTCAGCAAGGAAGCAGACAAACCATTCATCGCCTTGAATTGCAGCGCTGTGTCGCCGCAATTGATAGAGGCAGAATTATTCGGCCATGAACGCGGCAGCTTTACCGGCGCAGTACGCATGCAAAAAGGCTGTTTCGAACGTGCCGATGGCGGCACGCTGTTTCTGGATGAAGTGACTGAGATGTCGCTGGACATGCAAGTAAAACTCTTGCGCGTGCTGGAAAGCAATCGCTTTTGCCGTATCGGTGCTGAAGAAGAAACCGAAGTCAAAGTTCGCGTCGTTGCCGCTACCAATCGTGATCCGATAGAAGCAATGAATAGCGGCATCCTGCGTAGCGATCTTTTCTATCGCCTGGCAGTCTTCCCTCTCAATCTGCCGCCTCTGCGTGAACGCGACGAAGACATCAGCTTGCTCGCCAGTCTCTTCCTTGGGCAACTCAATGAAGAAGATGGTAACAACAAGGTCTTCTCCAAAGCCTCATGGCGTCTGTTGAATGAATACACATGGCCAGGCAATGTGCGCGAATTGAAAAATGTCGTGCACCGCGCCTACATCATGGCCGAGCAAGAGCTGGACATCTTGCCAGCGGTTAACCCTGTCAAAACAATGGTCAGTGATCAAGTCGGTGACTGCGTCACAGTCCAACTTGGTAGCAAGCTGGCAGATGCAGAACAACGCTTGATTTACGCCACGCTGGGTCACTGTGGCGGCAATAAGACTTTGACCGCCGAGGTGTTAGGTGTGAGCCTAAAAACCCTTTACAATCGACTGAATGAATACCAAGCAAAGCTGTTCTTGGGTGAGGTCATTCCACATACGCGACCCTATGGCATACAAAGTCGCAATCAGTGATCGGTTAGGCGTGTACTCATAATGATAAAAATTTTGGTAGTCGATGACCATGCAGTAGTACGAGCCGGAGTGCAGTACTTCATTGCCCAGGTTCCTGACATGACAATCGAAGGTGAAGCTGCCACAGCACAAGAAGCCATACGTTTGGTTCGCGCGCAGGATTGGGATATCGTTTTACTCGATATCAATATGCCGGACAAAAGCGGTGTTGAAGTGCTGAAGCAGATCAAGCGCGAGAAGCCTGAGTTACCTGTACTGATTTTGAGCATGCATCCGGAAAGTCGCTACGCCGTGCAAATTCTGCGCAGCGGTGCCAGCGGATACGTACAGAAAGAAGCGCTGGCGGAAGAATTGGTCAATGCAATACAAACGATCATGCGCGGTCATAAGTACATTAGCCATACCGTTGCAGAATTACTGACGACAGAACTCGATACAAATACAGAAAAACCTTTGCATGAGACCTTGTCGAAACGCGAATATGAAATTTTCTACAAGCTGTGCCAAGGTCATGGCGTAACCAAGATAGCCGAGGAGCTTTGTCTGAGCGTAAAAACCGTCAGCACCTATCGCGCTCGTGTTCTGCAAAAGATGAATATGGAAAATAACGCCGGCATTATTTATTACGCAATCAAACAAAACCTGATCGACTAGACATCGCTACTGAATTTTATAAAAAGCGTGCAATGATTTTCCGAGACAGCAGTCAGAAATTTTTTATAGCGGTTGAAAAATGAGCCAAGCGACGAATATTTTGACAGATACAGGTAACCATCCACTGCGTGTCTTTTTAGTGGAGGACTCGCTGGATGTGCGCGAACTGATGATAGAGAATCTGGCGATGATTCCAGGCGTCGTTGTGGCTGGTGTATCTGAATCAGAAGGCGATGCACTCAGCCAGTTGAATGCACTTCCCTACGATGTACTGATCGTTGATATTCAGCTTAAAAAAGGTAACGGCATTAATCTACTGCGTCAGATATCGGAAAGAACCAAGGTGCCGAATACCTTGAAGATCATCTGCAGCAACAATGCCACCGAAGTTTTTCGTCGCGTCGGACGGCAATACGGCGTCAATCACTTCTTCGACAAGACGTCCGAATTTCCACAGTTGTTTGAATTGCTGAAAAGCCTGAGCTGCGCCAATCTGGAATATAACGCGCGCGCCTAATCCCAACTTATCTTCTGCATCAATTAATTGAGCTGCTTGCTATTTTCAGGCTCATCAGTCAATTCAGTTGTGCCTTCAGCTTCCGCCATATTCGCTGCTGTCTTAGGAATGGTGATCATGATCGTCGTACCATGTCCCAATGCTCCTGTGCCGACTCTCACTGAACCACCCAGATAACCTGCTCGCTCACGCATGCCACGCAATCCATGGGTGACCACATCTGTCGGCTGTCCTTGCGGAATACCGATACCGTTATCCCGTACCGTGAGTACGATTTCATCATCGGTATCATCCAGAATTACATCGACATGCGTAGCCTGTGCATGCTTGGCGATGTTATTCAATGCTTCCTGCACCATGCGGAACAAGGCGATATCGACGCGTGGTGCATACACCAATTGATCATCCGGCAAGCTCGCATTGCACACCACGCCTGAGTATTTTTCAAACTCAGCCGCCTGCTCGGCGATCGCAATCTTGACGCCAAAAACATCCAGCTTGTCCGGGCGCAAGCCATTCTGAATCCGGCGTGTCGCATCGGTAATCGAACTTAGCAAAGCCTTGATCTTGAGCGAACGCTCAGTAAATTTAGGCTCCGGTGGCATTTGCTGAAAGAGCAAAGACAAATGCATATTCAACGCTGTCAGAGCAGAGCCCAGATCGTCATGCAATTCGCGCGCAATCGCGTGCTTCTCTTCTTCACGCGTCGTTTCCAGATGGCCGATCAATTCGCTGACCTCAAAAGTACGCGCAGCAACCAATGCTTCCAGCTGCGTTTCATGCGCCTTCAAGGAGTCCTCCATACGCTTGCGCTCGGTGATATCGGTGCTGATGCCGACCAAACCCATAATCTCACCATTGGCATTCAACCAGGGGGCCTTGGTTGAATGCAGCGTGCGTACACCGTATGGAAAACGAATCGTGCTTTCGAATACCCTAGCCTCACCACTCTCCATCACACTTTGATCTTCCTGATTGATCAATTCAGCATCAGCCTTCTTCGGATAAAGATCGACGCTACGGAAGCCGATCACCTGATCGTGTTCCTTGGCAAGCAAACGTAATTTGGCCGGATTCGCAAACACCATGCGTCCAGCACTATCCTTGACGAAGATCGCATCCGGCGTGTTATCACTCACTGCGCGCAACAAAGCATTACTTTCAGCCAGCGCAGCCTCGCCCTGTTGCCGACCTTCATATTCACGGTTCAACAAAGCTGCCGTACGGCAGAACATGATGAACAATAAGGAACTACTCAATAGAATCAATAAAGGTGATGCTTTGTCCGCATCGTACAAACGATTCTGCACACCCCATTTAATTGCGAAATCGAGGAAGACTAACAAAAGCAAGCTGTTCGGCAGCAAGCGTCGCAGCAACGGCCCGCCTGGCGAAGTACTGTTCCACAAGCTCATCAAACGATGATGAGGACGCGCCGACAATATGCCTAGCGCAAGAATAAAGAAAATAATCGAGATGAATGGTGTGACCGTATGCGCCGCATTCAGTTCATCAACCGACATCACGTTATAGAGATGTCCGATCAGGGGTATCCCCATCACACCGGCCAGGATGAAAGCACCGTACTCGGATGGATAGTGATCACGTGCAGTACGATAGTCCAGCAACAGCAGACTCAACCCGGCCAGCGTAAAGCCTAGTGCTGGCAGCGGTGCCATCTTCACAAAATAAGCTTTATATCCACCCTCTGCCAAACGAGGGAACAGATGATCAATACCGACCTGCAGACCGAATGAATACTGTGCCAGCGTCGACAAACCCAACAAGGCCACACAAAGTGCCAGTACGGATGCCAGCACCGCAACAACTGTCTTTGCCCTGCCATCCAATATATGGAATGAACGTAATAACAGTGCCAACCCGGCCAGCACAAAAGCGACGGCTGTATTCGCCTGAATCGGCACAATATCGGAGAGACGATAATTCAGTACCCAGAGATTCTGCTGCACATTCGTCATGGCAAGCGCCCCTACTGCCATCATCAACAATGAAGACAGGAAAGGTGCGGACAAGGTGCGACATCCCAAAGATCGGAACATGAAGTACTCCATTGCAAATGAGATGATGGCTATCGAAATCGATTCATGTTCCAGATTGGCGCTTTCCACCAAATTAGGAACATGCTACTTAGCGATCTTTCTCCGCTTTTTTCAGATAGGTTTTCCGTTGACGTAGTACTCATAGGCAACGTCACATATTCCTGCTGAATATTTTATTTTTTCTTTAAACCAGCATAGCAGTATCCACCACGACTGCAAACCAGCGCTTATCTTCCGCAATATCAGCACCTTACGGCCTCATGTACGGCAGCAGAAAAAGATAGTCTGTTCAGATGCGCACTGAATGAAATGGTTCCAGACAAGGAACACATTGCCAGTAGACATCTCGCCGTTGAAAACATCCATACGTTTTTCAACACAGCGCTGAAATCTGCAGCCTTGTATTGCCCAACTCCATTTCCATTACGCAATAAAACTCTTCTTTTCCCACATGTAGCGTTTGCAACCTACCTTGGAACATTTACAAAATAATCGCAAAACACTCGTAAGTCATTGATTTTTAGCAAATAAAACCTGGCCTCTGGCTTGCATAGAGTAAGGCAGGCACTTTCGCCGTTAATCGAAAATTTCGCAAAAGGAGAATGCTATGAATTGGGACGTTATCGCAGGTAACTGGAAGCAACTCAAAGGCAATGTGAAAGAACAGTGGGGCAAACTCACTGATGATCACCTCGATACGATTGCCGGAAAGCGCGACCAGCTCGCAGGAAAAATTCAAGAAGCTTACGGCGTCAGCAAAGATGAGGCTGAAAAGCAAATCAAGTCATTCGAAGAGCGTAATCGCAATGACAAACGCTTTATGTAAGGTCGATGACTAGGAAGGACACCATGCAGTTGCATGACGTACTTCATCGACAGCTTCAATAATTTTATTCACAACAAAAGGACACACGATGAAAAAAATCATCTCAATGATCGTCATGACCACCGCCAGTTTTGGTTTCATTGCTGCTTCTCATGCGGCCTCCAGCGAAGCAAAGGCCAGCTACGACGCGACCAAGACAAGTGCAGCAGCCGATTACAAGGCAGCGAGCGCCGCTTGCGACAGCATGAAAGGTAACGCCAAAGATGTCTGCATAGAAGAAGCCAAGGCTACGAAAGTGAAAACCACAGCCGAGGCAGAAGCAACATTTAAAGGCACGCCTCAAGCCCATCAACAAGCACGTATTGATATCGCTGATGCCAACTACAAGGTTGCTAAAGAAAAATGCGATGACCTTGCCGGCAACAAGAAAGATGTTTGCGTGAAAGAAGCCAAAGCGGCTCAGACAACTGAAGTAGCTGATGCGAAAGCGGCAAAAGCTGCCAAATAATCCGATGCCTACACAGGCAGCATTTGCGCAAGATGTTTAATTAACTGAAACTTATCGTGCGGCCTTGGCAAAACTTTTTGCCAAGGCCGCACTCTTATTGCGTAACTGAATCAGCCAGGATGAATCATGTCTTGCGGCTTCACCCAGAGATCGAATTCTTCGCTAGTGACAAATCCCAGTGCAATCGCCGTTTCCTTCAAATTAGTCCCATCGTGATGCGCCTGCTTGGCGATCTTCGCGGCCTTGTCGTAACCGATATGCGGCGCTAATGCCGTCACCAGCATTAAAGAACGTTCCATCAAATCAGCAATGCGATCACGATTAGCCACTATGCCCTGCGCGCAATGTTCATCGAAGCTGTGTATACCATCCGTCAACAGGCGCACGCTCTGCAAAAAATTATGCACCATCAAGGGCTTGAACACATTCAATTCAAAATTGCCGGACGCACCACCGAAGTTGATAGCGACATCATTACCAAATACCTGACAACACAACATCGTCACCGCTTCACTTTGCGTCGGATTGACCTTGCCTGGCATGATGGAACTGCCCGGTTCATTTTCTGGAATACTCAACTCACCCAGACCGGAACGCGGGCCTGATGCCAACCAGCGTACATCGTTGGCAATCTTCATCATCGTTGCCGCCAGTGTCTTCAAGCCGCCATGTACGCTAACCATGGCATCGTGTGCCGCTAATGACGCGAATTTATTCGCTGCACTTTTGAAACTCAAACCGGTACGCTTGGTCAATTCAGCCGCTACACGTTCGCCAAATTCTGGATGTGTATTCAAACCAGTACCGACTGCAGTGCCCCCCACGGCCAGCTCCTGCAAAGGCGACAGCAAGACGGCGATGCTGCATGCCGAATGTTCCAGCTGCGCCGCATAACCCGAGAATTCCTGTCCCAACGTCAGTGGTGTCGCATCTTGCAGATGCGTACGCCCAATCTTGACGATATCGGCAAACTCGCTTGCCTTGCTATTGAGTGTGCGATGCAGACTCTGCGTCGCCGGCAGCAGTTTATTGACGACCGCAAGGCTGGACGCCACATACATCGCGGTAGGGAAGATATCGTTGGATGATTGACCGAGATTGACGTCATCGTTCGGATGAACCAGACGCTTCTCGCCACGTTCGCCACCCAGCAGTTCGGATGCGCGATTCGCCAGCACTTCATTCATATTCATATTGCTCTGCGTGCCGGAGCCGGTTTGCCACACCGCGAGCGGGAATTCATGCGGATACTTGCCGGCAATGACTTCTTCCGCCGCATTCGCTATCGCTTGCGCTTTCTCTTTACTCAATTTACCCAAAGCCAGATTCACCACAGCTGCGGCGCGTTTAACTTCAGCTAACGCCACGATCAATTCCTGCGGCATCTTCTCAGTGGATATTTTGAAATGTTCAAGAGAGCGCTGTGTTTGCGCACCCCACAAGCGTTGATTTTCCACTTCTATAGGGCCGAATGTGTCGCGTTCTATACGTGTCGTCATGAGGTGATCCTGATTTATCAAGTAAGGGAGTAAATCTACTGCGATAAGGCTACTGCAAAATATCCTGATGCGCTGGGTGTCAGGCTGAGCATGCTTTGCTAGGTCATGCATACGATATCAGACAGCAACAAACGCATATTGATATTCAAAAAAATTAGACTGAATCCGTTTTTAATTATCTTAGAATCTTATTGCAATACATCAACTTTTGCCTGTCTCGCTTGCGCTGCATCCGCGTACATCCGGCAATGGCCTGTGCATCACCTCTGTTTACATCGAACGCATTAATCGAAGCGATCTCCGCATGGAACGTATCATCCCCAAAGTGCATAGCACCAACCTGAGTCTGCTACAGGCCGGGATCAATGCGCTCGTTGCTCCTTTGATTAACACCATACGCAAGCATTTCACACACAAGAAAAATGCTTATTTAAGCGACTCGGCTGCGGATAGCCTGCTATCGGCTGACAAGATCGTCTGGGTATTGCGCATCCCGGACGGTCAGGTAGTTTATGCCAGCAAAACCGTAGAACCACTCTATGGCAACTCACCAGAACGCTTCTATGCCCATTCAAATTTGTGGCTGGAGAATACGGCACCGTCAGATAGAGAACAGGCACGCGCCATCCTGACGACGATCGCACAGGAGCAACATCAGACCTTGCGCCTGCGTATCAACCGCGCAGATGGCAGCCCGCGCTGGATCGAATACCACGCCCAATTCATCCCCGACACCGATGGCCGCAGCGGCCATGTCAAGTTGGTCGGCACCGATATCACTTCTCGCCATCACCTGGAAATCGCCCTCGCACGCAGCAATCGCGCATTGCGCGCCATACACGATTGCGAAGACGTCATTTCAGAAGCAGCGGATGAGAACGCCCTACTACAAGGAATTTGCGATGTAGTCACCGCCACTGGTTATCGCATGGCTTGGGCCGGCATACTGGCCAAGGATGGCGCGATCGTGCCTATCGGTCTGACGCAGGAACATCAAGGTTATCTGGATGCCCTGAAAGTCCCATTGCAAGCCGGTGGTAAAGGCACCATCGCTATCAACAAGGCGCTGCAAACCAAACGCCCTGCCGTTGCCAATTATTTTGCCAACGACACGAGTCCGACTCCATGGCGTGAGGAAGCGATGAAGCGTGGCTTCTATTCCAAACTAGTGCTACCCATGGGCGATGGCGATGCCATCATCGGCGTGTTCAACGTTTATGCATCTGAACCGGATGCCTTCGACGCACAGGAAGTCGCCTTGCTGGTCAATCTGGCACAACGTGTCACGGTAGAGATACGCGCGCATCGTGATCGCAATGGTCGGCAAGCAGCAGAAGCAGCATTACGCCTACGCGAACGTGCGATTGAATGCAGCGCCAATGCCGTCATCATTTCCAGCGCACGCGCACCCGATTTCGCCATCGAATATGTGAATCCTGCATTCGAGCGCATCACCGGCTATACCGCAGAAGAAGCCATAGGTCGCAGCAGTAATTTTTTACTGGGCAGCGACCACGAACAACCCGGGTTGCATGAAATACGTGTGGCACTCACAGAAAAGCGTGAAGGCAAGGCGGTGTTACGCAACTACCGCAAGGATGGCTCCCTGTTCTGGAACGATCTCTACATTGCCCCCGTCACCGATGACGACGGCAAGACCACGCACTTCGTCGCAGCCATGAGTGACATCACGCCGATGAAGCAATACGAAACAACGCTGCATCGTTTGGCCAGTCACGATGTACTGACAGGCTTACCGAATCGCGCGCTGCTGCAAGATAGATTGGAAAATGCCATCGCCTACTCCTCCAGAAACGGACATGGCGTCTGGGTAGTACTGGTCGATCTGGATCGATTCAAGTTCGTCAACGACACGATGGGCCATCAGGCTGGCGACGTTTTACTGAAGATCATCTCCGATCGTCTACAGGCATCGGTGCGCGAATCCGACACCGTTGCACGACTGGGTGGTGACGAATTCGTCTTGGTACTGCCGGAATGCGGCGATGGGCCATCTGGTTATTCGTCAGATGTCATCCAACGCATCATGGAAGCCGTCGTCAAACCTCTGACCATACAAGGCAGTGAATTCTTCCTCAGTTGCAGCATGGGTATCGCCGTTTATCCCAACGATGGTGCCGATCCGACCACATTGATCGCACATGCCGACGTCGCCATGTATAGATCCAAAGAATTGGGGCGCAACAACTTCCAGTTCTATACGCCAGCGATGAACGATCAGGCGCTGGAACGCCTGCGCATAGAAAGAGAATTGCGCCACGCAATAGAACTCAATGAGCTGGTTCTGCACTACCAACCACAAGTCGATCTGCATAGCGGCGCCATCGTCGGGCTGGAAGCATTGGTGCGCTGGAATCATCCTATCCTAGGCATGGTGCAACCTGGTAGCTTCATCAGTCTGGCGGAAGAAACCGGCCTCATCATTCCGATCGGTGCCTGGGTATTGCAAACCGCGTGCAAGCAAGCCAAAGCATGGCATGAGATGGGATTTAGCAATCTGCGTATCGCCGTCAATCTATCGGCTCGACAATTCACGCAAGCCAGTTTGCTGGAATCGATCACGACCACGTTGGAAGAAACAGGCTTGGCTCCACACTTCCTGGAAATAGAATTGACCGAAAGCTCGGTGATGGCCGATATCGAACGCAATATCCTGACCTTGCACGATCTCAAGTCCTTAGGCATACAATTATCGGTAGATGATTTCGGCACTGGGCATTCCAGTCTTGCTTATCTCAAGCGCTTCCCTATCGATACCTTGAAGATAGATCGCTCCTTCGTACGCGATATCGCGATCAATCAAGATGACGCATCGATAGTTTCCTCCATCATTTCTCTTGCACACAATCTGAAATTGAATGTCATTGCAGAAGGTGTAGAGACAGAAAGCCAGATGGATATCTTGCGCGAACAAGGCTGCAATGAAATGCAGGGTTATTACTTCTGCAAACCTCTCCCCTCAGATCAAATCGAATCTCTGCTTTTAAATGAACGCACGGACAGCACTGCCGCGCTCGTGCATTAGCAGCTCTCCTCATCTTCGAAGCACATTTTCCGCATGTGCTTATACCAAAATCGGCTTATGAGAAAACCGATGATCCATCGACGAAGAGATTCGTTCCGTTAAGTCTAGTGAATCGTTAATCTTATTCCTAACAACGATAAGGCTTGAGCGATTGAATCAACGCGGCTTGTGCGATCGATGTACGCACAAGCGTAAATCATTCTCTATAAGTCGCCTTCGACAATCTCAAATCCGATACGAATTTCCCACCGCACGACACCGTATTCAAGTGTCTGGCTTCACTATTCAAGGTAGAACATGGATCGTAGAATTTTTATCAAAAGCACGGCATTGCTTTCCCTGGCTGGTCTGGCATCGGGCGTTTCCCTCTCTGCTCATGCAGCAAACACACCTGAAGAAATTCGCCTCGACTATGCGTACTACTCGCCTACCAGTCTGATATTGAAACACTTCGGCTGGCTGGAAGAACAAGTTAAATCCAGCGGCATCAAAGTCAAATGGACGCTGTCGCAAGGTAGTAATCGCGCACTGGAATACCTGAGCGCAAACAGCATCGATTTCGGCAGCACCGCCGGTCTGGCTGCAGTATTATCACGCGCCAACGGCAATCCTATCAAGAGCGTTTATGTGTACTCGCGTCCTGAATGGACTGCGCTCCTAGTACCAAAAGATTCGCCTATCAAAACCGTAGCCGACCTCAAAGGCAAGAAGATCGCCGCCACCAAAGGCACCGATCCTTACCTCTTCCTGTTGCGCACACTGAAAGCAAACGGCCTCAAAAAATCCGATGTGGAAATCGTCCACCTGCAACACGCCGATGGTCGTGCTGCGCTGGAAAGTGGCCGTATCGACGCATGGGCTGGACTCGATCCGCACATGGCATCCAGCGAATTGCAAGCCGGCTCACGCCTCTTGTATCGCAATGTTGCTTTCAATACTTACGGCTTCCTGAACGTGACCGAAGACTTTGCGAAGAAATATCCTGAGCAAGTGAAGCAAGTGTTGATCGCTTATGAACGTGCACGCCAGTGGATCTTGGCCAACCCGCGTGAAGCTTCGCAAATCCAGGCCGATGAAGCCAAGATTTCTCTAGCTGTTGCCAAAGTGCAGTTGAACCGTACTGACTTCTCCAACCCATACATCGGCCGTGAGCATCGCGAAGCACTACAAGCCGCAGCGCCAATTCTGTTGCAAGAAGATCTGGTTAAAAAAGGGACTGACTTGAACAAGGTCATCAACGATTTGATCGATCCTAGCTTTGTGCAAGCAATCGCCACGAAGAAAACACCGGCCTGATCACGTAAAGGGAATTTTTCGTCATGGATAACAGTCGCAGCGCCTCTTTCATTCCGGTCACGATCAATGGTGGTCACACCTTGAGATCGCAGGTGCTGGCGAATAAAGCCGTCACGTTAACTGAAGTGCATCAGGCTGCGATTGCGTCCCAACCATCGTCGAAATCGCCAAGTCTGGCCTGGCTAGGTTGGATCTTGCCGATTGCCGTACTCGGCTTTGTTGAGCTGGCTGCGCATCTAGGCTGGATACAGGCAAGACTGTTGCCGCCACCATCCGAGATCGCGCAAACCTTATCGGCTTTGGTCGAGCAAGGTTTGTTCGTACATATAGCCGCGAGCGTGGCACGCGTGTTTTCCGGTTATGCGATAGGTGCAGCACTGGCGATTTTGTTCGGCTTGTTCGTCGGCTTGAGCAAGCACGCAGAAGCTTTCTTTGAGCCTACCTTTCAAGCCTTGCGCGCGATTCCAAGTCTGGCGTGGGTGCCGCTTTTGTTGTTGTGGTTCGGCATAGATGAAACGCCCAAGATCACGCTGATCGCCATCGGTGCCTTCTTCCCTATTTATCTCGGTCTGGTATCCGGCATACGCAATGTCGATAGAAAATTGATCGAACTTGGTGAAATCTACGGTTTGTCTGCACCATCGCTGGCGCGTCGCATTGTATTGCCTGCTGCATTGCCTAGCTTGTTCACCGGCTTGCGCAATGGTTTGTCGCTAGCGTGGATGTTCCTGGTCGCAGCAGAGTTAATTGCCGCCACCAAAGGCATAGGTTATCTGCTGACAGACGGTAGAGAAACCAGCCGTCCCGATGTCGTGCTGGCCGCAATTTTCCTGCTCGCTGTTTTCGGCAAGTTGACCGACGGTCTGCTGAAGTGGCTGGAAACACGCAAGCTGGCTTGGTCCGATTCACTCGCTACGCGTACGGTGTGAGGTTGATGCCATGAGCGTTTTACTCGACCTTCATGTACGCGATAAAAGCTTCGACGGCCGTTCCGTTTTGCAGAATGTATCGCTGAGCTTGCGCGCTGGTGAAATCGTCAGTCTGGTCGGAAAATCCGGTTGTGGAAAAAGCACCTTGCTACGCCTGATCGCCGGACTGGACAAACATTACAACGGCCAGATTCATCTCGACAGAAAAAAACTCGATGGCGTGACGCAAGACATCGGCCTCATCTTTCAAGAGCCTCGCTTATTGCCGTGGCTGAGTGTGGCAGAAAACGTAGGTTTCAATCGCCCCGATCAAAATCGTACGCAAGCCAATGCCAATCCGCATGTGCAAGCCTTGCTACGTGAAGTTGGCCTGAGCGAGGCTATCGATTATCTACCCAAGCAATTGTCCGGCGGTATGGCACAACGCGCAGCGATTGCACGCGGCCTGTTCAACCAACCGCGTCTGTTGCTGCTGGATGAACCCTTCTCTGCAGTCGATGCCTTCACTCGCATGCGCTTGCAGGATCTATTGCTGACGCTGGCCGCTGAACATAACTTCGCCGTGCTGCTGGTCACGCACGATATCGATGAAGCGGCGTATCTCAGCGATCGCGTGTTGACGATGGGGCAAGGCGACATCATCGACGACACCACCATTGCACTGGCACGTCCGCGCAATCGCCATTCAGAAGCATTGGCCAGAGCGCGCGACGACATACTGAAAGTACTGGAAGAAATCCACGCCATCTAATCGGCAACAACATTCAACACAGGGAGAATTCAATGAAAAATACATACAACCTTCGCCGCAAGCTGATTGCCTTGCTCGCACTGACACCGTTTCTCGCGGTTCCTGCTCATGCGCAAAAAGCCGGCGATACCGTACGCATCGGTTATCAAAAATCATCGACCTTGATCACCGTCCTGAAAACACGCGGGACGCTGGAACAGCGCTTGGGCGCATTGGGCGTCAAGGTGACATGGCATGAATTCGCCAGCGGCCTGCCTTTGCTGGAAGCATTGAACGTAGGTGCAATCGACGTTTCCGCTGACGTGGCCGATACCGTGCCGGTGTTTGCACAAGCGGCCGGTGCACAACTGACTTACATCGCACAAGAATCACCATCGCCGAGTGCACAAGCGATCGTCGTCAAAGCAAATTCACCGATCAAAACACTGGCTGATCTGCGCGGCAAACGCGTCGGCTTCGCCAAGGCAGCTGGCGCACATTACCTGCTGATCGCTGCACTGGAAAAAGCCGGTCTGTCCTTGAAGGACATTCAACTCGCCTATCTCGCACCGGCCGATGGCCGCGCCGCCTTCGAACGTGAAGCCATTGATGCATGGGTCATCTGGGATCCATTCCTCGCCGCAGTAGAACGTCAATCGCAAGTGCGCGTGCTGACCGATGGCCGCGGTTTGGCTGATTATCAACGCTACTACCTGGCTTCGACACCATTCGCCAAAGCGCGTCCTGAAGTTGTCAAAGTCATCGTCGATTCGCTGCAAGAAACCGGCAAGTGGGTCAAGCAATCACCACGTGAAGCAGCCAATCTGCTGGCACCAGTATGGGGGCTGGATGTCGCCACGGTTGAACAAGCCAATGCACGCCGCAGCTATGAAGTCCGCTCCGTTCTAACCGAACGTCTGGGTGAACAACAAAAAATTGCTGATGCATTTTTAGCCGAAGGCTTGTTGCCTAAGAAAGTCAACGCAACTTCCGTACCGGTTTTTTAATTCACGGTTTTACTTCACGCATTTAAATTCATCTTCAATGCGCGCTTCACACGTATGGGAATAGTCAGATCATGGGTCAATTACTGAAACTGGGCGAACTGCCGCAAACACAAGCTGCGCCGACTTATACGCCGGAACATCTGGTGCAACGCGATTTCGACGCATTAACGAATGCAGTTGAAAAAACAGCCGCAGCGTTGGCACTCACCGCGACCGAACGTGACCGCAGCGGTGGCACTGCATGGATCGAACGACAAGTCTTACGCGACAGCGGCTTGCTGAAACTGGCCGTTCCTGCCGCTTTTGGTGGACCAGAAACCCCATGGCCGACTATTTACCAAATCATCCGCCGCTTCGCCGAAGTCGATAGCTCGCTCGCGCATCTATTCGGCTTTCAGCATTTGCAGGTTGCCAGCGTTGCGCTGTTCGGCAATCCAGAACAAAAGGCTTTGTATCTGGGTAAAACCGTCAGCGAAAACTGGTTCTGGGGCAATGCTACCAATGGTCTGGATACGCGTGCCACTTTGGTATGGCGCGAAGGTGACAAAGCCGATGATGGCTATTACGAGCTGAACGGTATCAAATCGTTTTGCTCAGGCGCTACCGGCTCCGACATGCTCAACATCACGGCACCCCGCTCTGCCGATCCATCTGATCGCGTCTTCCTGTCGATTCCTACCAATCGCGCCGGCGTCAAGGTACTGGATGATTGGGACAATCTTGGTCAGCGTCAAACCGATAGTGGCTCCGTCACCTTCGACAAGGTACGCGTGGAACGCAATGAAGTGCTCGGGCCGCCAGGTACATCCGGCACGCCGCGCGCCACCTTGCGTACGCTGGTCTCGCAATTGATCCTGATCGAGATTTATATCGGCAACGCACAAGGCGCATTGTTGAACGCGTGGAAGTACACGCATGAACAAGGTCGTCCGTGGTTTACCTCGGGAGTGGAGCGTGCCATCGACGACCCATTTACGCAGCAACATTACGGTGATTTGCGCATTGCATTGCGCGGTGCGATTGCATTGGCAGAAGATGCCGCTGCACAATTGCAGCGTGCATGGGATCGCGGCGATGCCTTGACGGCAGAAGAGCGCGGTGTACTAGCAGTGAATATCTATGAAACCAAGATCGTCGCTGCGCGTGCCGCACTCGATATCACAGCCAAGATTTTTGAAGTCATGGGCGCGCGCGCGACTGCTGCCAAATACGGCTTCGACCGTTACTGGCGCAATGTACGCGTGCACACATTGCACGATTCGCTGGATTACAAATTGAAGGATGTCGGTCAATGGGTATTGACCGGTGAAGTACCTGTACCATCGATTTATTCCTGAGTCATATCAAGCCGACTGCAGCACATGCAACTCGCTCAGTCGGCTAACTGCATGATCCAGAAAAGCGCGTGACTTGGGCGCCATCAAACGCGCGCTGGGTACGATCAACTGGACTGGCAAACTAGCCGGTTCCATTTTCGGCAACACGCGTACCAGCGCACCGCTCAGCAAATCGTCCGCGACCTGATATGACAATACACGTGCCAGGCCGCGCCCTGCTTTCGCCGCCAACAACACTGCATCGATTTCATTGACGATCAGGCGCGGCGTCAGGCTGACTATCTGTTCACGCCCGTTATGGCGGAACCGCCATTCAGGTGTTCTGCTGCGTACCGATGTGAAAATCACATCATGCTTTGCAATATCCGCCAATGATTTCAACTCGCCACGACGCGCAATATAGTCGGGACTCGCCACCAACAAACTCTGCACTTGCCCGACACGACGCGCGACCAGACTGGTATCGGCAAGCGCACCTATACGTACCCCAATATCGATACCTTCTTCAATCATGTCGAGATTGCGATCGTTCATGATGAGTTCGACCCGCATTTCCGGATACAGATCGAGATAACTATTGACGATAGGCGCAACATGACGCCGCCCAAACACGACCGGCGCTGTCACACGCAAGGTGCCGCGCAAAGGTGCCGACGGGTCTTCCTGCACCGCCTGTTCATATTCCAACAATACCTGCCGCGCATGCTGTACCAGACGTAAACCCGCTTCGGTTGCCGCCAGATGCCGCGTGGTTCGCTCGATCAGGCGTGTGCCTATACGTTCTTCCAGCGAACCCAGCAGGCGCGTAATCGCTGGCGGTGAACGGTGCAGCTTGCGACTGGCACCGATCAGGCTACCGCTATCCAGAATGGCGATGAAAACTTCCAGTTCGTCCAGACGATCCATATTGATTATTCCTTTTTATGAAATAGTAAATTTCAATTTCACATAATTTACATCAATTCAAGGAATACCTAACATCTAGTCTCGATTAAGAAAAAGGACAGCATCATGAACCAAACCACCATCAAACTGTATGGAACACCACTATCCGGTCATTGTCATCGCGTCTCACTGTTGCTGAACATACTGGGGATCACTTACGAGTATGTGGAAGCACCGGCATCACTGCGCGCCTCTGCCGATTTTCGCAAACTCAATCCACTCGGACAGATCCCTGTGCTCACAGATGGCGAGCTGGTTCTGTGCGACAGCAATGCGATTCTGGTTTATCTGGCCAAGCACTACGCCGCAGGTAGTCACTGGTTGCCTGACGATGCAGTTGGCGCCGCGCAAGTACAACGCTGGCTATCGATTGCTGCGGGAGAATTGCGTTACGGACCGGCTAATGCACGTATCTATAGCCTGTGGAAAATGGGTAAAGACGACCCCATCCGTGCGGTAGAAATCGGTCACGATTTGCTGCGCTTCATGGAGACGCATCTGGCAGATCGCAACTACCTCGCCACCGATCATCCGACGATTGCCGATTTGGCTTGCCACTCCTATGTAGCCCACGCACCGGAAGGCGGGATCTCGCTGGACGCTTACCCTGCGGTGCGCACATGGCTGACACGCATAGAAAATCTGCCTGGCTTTGTCGCTATGCCACGCTCCGTCATACCTGCCGCAGCATGAATACCGACTCTGCACTCTTTCATACAGGGGAACTACAAGCGCACGTACTGGCTGGCACCGGCACGCCGGGTGCGGCCATACGCGACTACATGCCGGAACAGCATAGGCAATTTTTTGCATTGCTACGCTTCATGTTTCTCGCCACGACCGATGTCGACGGCTGGCCGGTCGCCAGCGTCGTGACCGGCCCACAGGGATTCCTGTCCACGCCAGATCAATCTCATTTACAAATAACTGCGAGCGCGCATTGGCAAAACACAAGCCGACCATTATTTGTACCCGATAAGAAAATCGGTATGCTGGGTATCGATTTCAGTACACGCCGTCGCAATCGTGCCAACGGCATCATCAAAGCAACCGACCATGCAGGCATGTCCATTGCCGTCGATCAATCGTTTGGCAACTGTCCAAAATACATACAGTCGCGTGATGTGCATGATGCAGCTAACGTTCCGTCATCTCTGATCGCGCAAGATTTTACGGAGCTGAATGATGATGCACGCCGTATCATCAGCAAGGCAGATACCTTCTTTGTTGCGACGACGTCAGCGCAGGACGAGGTAAATGCAGGTGGAACCGATATCTCGCATCGCGGTGGCATGCCCGGCTTTATTCGCATCGACGGCAACACGCTGACGATTCCCGATTTTATGGGGAATCGCTATTTCAACACCTTGGGAAATATGCTGGTCGAACCGCGCGCTGCGCTGCTGTTCGTCGACTTCACTACTGGCGATCTCTTGCATCTGCAAGGTACAACGGAAATTTTATGGCAATCGGATGAAACAGCACGTCTAACTGGTGCGGAACGTTTATGGCGGTTTCACATTACACGCGGCTGGAAAAAAGAGAGTGCGATTCCACTGCGATGGACACTACGGGAAATGGCAGCAACTACAGAACGTACTGGAACCTGGTGAAAAAATACGAAACGACATGCCATTTTTTCAGTGTATTTTTCGTGACGTCATGAATGATCAGCAACGCTGAACTTCATATGCAATAGTGGGAAAGGATTGCCCAGTCCATCAACAGCAGAACGACCAACCACCTGAAAACCCATGTGCTGATAGAAGCCCAGCGCTTGCGGATTCTGCTCATTCACATCGAGTTCATGTGCTGCCATGATATTCACCGCGTACTTGAGCAATGCCTTGCCTATTCCTGCACCACGACTATCCGGCGCGATAAACAGCATTTCAACTTTTCCATTTAATGCACCGACAAAGCCAAGAATTTTTTCCTGCTCATTTCTATATACACGCAATGCCATCAACGGAAGATAGTCATTCAAAACCTTAGGTCTGAGCATATCAATATCGTCTTCACTCAGAAAATCATGCGTGGCCCGAACCGACTGCTCCCAAATACCAGTGAGTACTTCAAACTCATCTTGTGTGACCGTGGAAATACGCTTCATCACAGCAGGCTCGCATCCCGTTTTGCAAGACGATGATCGTGTATCAACACCAATCCTGCCAGCACAGTCAACACAACACCAACACCACAAATCGCATGCCAACCACCTAGCTCCCACGCAAGAGAACCCAGCGCTGAACCAGATGCTGCACCAATAAAATAACTCGTCATATAAACCGCATTTAGCCGCGAGCGCGCTTCAGGTTCCAGATGCAAAACCACGTTTTGGTTGGTGATATGCAGCCCTTGCAAGGCAAGATCAATAATCAGCATGCCAATCAGGAACCACATCAAACTGCTGGTACTGAACCAAAAGCATGCCCAACTCAGCAATAACAAGAAAATACA
Organism: Pseudomonadota bacterium; assembly: GCA_040390795.1. GTDB lineage: Bacteria > Pseudomonadota > Gammaproteobacteria > Burkholderiales > Burkholderiaceae_D > Oxalicibacterium. The sequence goes on from JAZJXV010000027.1 coordinate 154,768, forward strand.
TGTCACGCTGGTCACCTGCCCCCAACCGCGATCGGCTAAACGACCGGCAACGTTGGCCATCAAGGCACCCGCAATACCAACCAGACCGACCAATCCGATACTGCCATCAGTCAAGCCATGCCCCGGGCCGGACAATAACAAAGCCATCGTCGAAAACAATACGCTGACGGAAGCGAACGACAATGCCCCCATCAATGAGCGACTGCGCAAACGAGGATAACGAGCGATCAATGCAGTCATGGTGCGCAACACTTGTGCATAACTCACTTGCTCAGGATTACGCGATGGCGGCAGCAAAAACCACAAGGACATCGCCACCAGCAGCATCGTGACACCCGCGACGCGATACACCGTAGTCCAACCACCCAACTCCGACAACAAGCCCGCCACACTACGCGCTGTCAGGATGCCGACCAACAAACCGCTCATCACCAAACCAACCGCCTGCCCGCTCCGCTTGGGATCAGACAAAATTGCCGCCATCGGAACCAGTATTTGCGCAGCGACAGAAAACAAACCGGCCATGATGATGCCGACAAACAGCATATTGATATTGGAAGAGAAACCACTAATGAACTGCCCCATCGCAGCCAATAACATCAAGGTAACGGCCAGACCGCGACGCTCAAGCTTGTCACCCAAAGGCACCAACAACACCAAGCCAAACGCATAAGACACCTGCGCCATCGTCACAGTCAGCGCAGCAGTCGTCTCGCTGACATTCAGACTGAGTGCAATTGAATGCAGCAAAGGTTGGTTGAAATAATTGCCACCCGCGCATAAACCCGACGCCAGCGCCATCAATAGCAATGCGGAGGTGTGGATATATTTACCTGAAGGAGTAGCTTCAGAAGGAAGGTGATCTTTGGATGACATGGCAGAAGCTTAAATGAAATCAGGGAAAGCTTGTCCGCTAGAACAAATTGCCTATTCAATGCGAAAAACCGAGTCTTATGTCTGTACGACAAAGACTGTGATCAAGCTTATTTGATGCGCTGTTTTTCCAGCTTGCGCGCCAAAGTACGTCTATGCATACCCAGGCGACGTGCTGCTTCGGAGATATTGAAATCTGTCTCCACCAGCACTTCGTGTATACGTTCCCACTCCAGCGTCTTGATCGAGGTCGAACGATTGCTCAATTCGATGTCGACCACGCCGGCAACGTGACCAAAGGCAGCTTCGATATCGTCGGTGTTGGATGGCTTGGCTAGGTATTGGCATGCGCCCAGTTTGATGGCTTCGACTGCCGTGTTCAGACTTGCGAAGCCGGTCAACACCACGATCAACATTTCAGGATCATGCTTGTGCAGCATTTGCACACACGCGAGGCCGGAAGTATTTCCTTCCAGTTTCAGATCAACCACTGCATAGCGCGGAGAGTGTTCACGCAACAAAACCGCGGCGGCATCCAGATTCGCCGCCAACAACACTGTATAGCCGCGACGTTCGAATGAGCGACCGAGTGTGCGAGCAAAAGCAGCGTCGTCTTCAATAATCAACAATAGACGATCAACCGCCATTTTCTTCATCCTCGTCTAAACTAATTGCAGCAAGCGGCAAGGTGAGTTTAACCACTGCGCCACCTTCTGCACGATTGCGGGCTGCTACAGTCCCGCCCAATTTACGTGCCACATTCACAACCAGAAATAATCCCAAACCGCTACCCGCCCGCCCTTTGGTTGACTGATAAGGTTTACCCAACTGCGACAGCATCGCAGGCACAAAGCCAGGGCCGGAATCTGTAATCAAGAGAATCAACTGATCTTCTTCACGCGATGCTTCGAGACGCACCCATTGTGGTGAGGCTTCAAGTGCATTATCGAGCACATTGCAAATCATTTGCTTGAGAACTGAATCGAATACCACAGGAATATCCGGCTGTATCCGATTTTTATAATCGAAAGAAACGATAGGCCGACTGCTGCGCCATTCTTCCGCCAGATCATTCAAGAAAGTATTGAGTGTCGTTTTTACCGATGATTCACCACGTGCTTCGCCCGCTGATAACAGGATGCTGCTGACGATGGATTTGCAACGCTTTAGCTGCGTTTCCATCTCGGCGATTTCATCCTGCAACTCCTGGTTCTTGCTGAACTCCGGCATCCGTCGCCAGTCACCTAAAATCACTGACAGCGTCGCCAGCGGCGTACCCAGTTCATGCGCAGCACCCGATGCCAGCAAACCCATACGCACAATGTGTTCTTCCTCGGCTGCACGTTTGCGTAAGTCGGCGAGTTGCGCATCGCCTGCGCGAAGATTACGGTTGATACGCGTAACAAAGAAGGCAAGCAAGATCGCATTCAATGCAAAGCAAATCAGCGTGCCTTGCACATACAAGCTGAAAAAACGCAGCTCATGATCGTAAGGCAAGATCAGTGGAGTGGATAGTACAGAGAGCGCAACCAGACACGCGCTGGTGATCGCGACGATAGTCCAGGTCGTCCAGGCTTCCAGCAGTACAGCGCTGAGAATGATCTGTAATAGATACAGGAATACGAAAGGATTAGAAGTGCCGCCGCTGAGATACAGCTGCGCCGTCAAGATGGCGACATCGACCAGCAGTGCGAGAAACAATTCCTTGTTCGAGACGCTAGGCCGTTCGTGCCAGCGCAGATGACTGGCGATATTGAAGGCGACCAGACAGACCAGTACTTCCAGCATGTGACGCACTGGAAGTTCGATACCAAAACCAAGCGTAACGACAGCGATTGTTGTGAGTTGCCCAACGACGGCGATCCAGCGCAGTTGTATCAACTGCTGCATATTCTTGTGACCGGCGGCATTCTCTCCGCGCACGGCAGTCCAGCGTGTGTTTTCTTTACTCGCAGGAATCTCGGTTTTTCCCAGCATCTTCAGTTTCTCGGTCTATACAATCAGCACGTCGACTGTTGGCACGCGCCCTACGCTCTTCACGCGTCAGCCAAAAAGCCGCGCCTGCCACCATCAAGGCAAGAGCATACCAAGTAAGTGCATAGACCAGATGGTTATTGTGAAACGAGATGACTGTCAGACCACCAACCGGCTCGGCAGACACAGCTTCTGCTGCAGGATTGGCAACAGAATTCTTGCTTGCCTCCGCGTCAATAAAGTATGGAGCAACATGCGACAACTTATGCATCGCTGCAATTGCTTGCACATCGCGCGAATACCAGCGATTGCCGACAGGATCGTTATGGCGAAGAAAACCGCCGCCCGGTTCACTGATACGCAACAAGCCAGTCACGGTAACAACTTCGTCCGGGCCAACAGACACGATATTGGCACGCTCGGGAATATAACCGCGATTAATCAGCACCACACTGCCATCCACACTACGCAAAGGCGTCAACAACCAATAACCGCTACCAAGTTCAGTCACTGCCTGCACCTTGGTGGAAAGTGAAGGAAGGAAGGTACCCGTCACACTCACATGACGATATTCATCGTTAGCTGCACTGACTTGCGACCAGCGATCAGGTTCCGGAGCGGGTAAGGGTGCAGCGTGTACACGCTGGTCAACTCGTTCGATCAGCGCCAGTTTCCATTGCAAGCGATACACCTGCCAGGTTCCCAACGCAACCAGCCCCGTGAACAAGACGGACGCGATCACAGCCAGCACCAACAAGGTGGTGCGCGAACGTAAAAGCGGCTCGGCTTCTTTCGAAACCGAGCCGCTTGTTTGTACAGACTTATCTGACATTACTTATGGTTCATCTGATGAGTTGCAGGCATCTCGCTGGATGGCATATGCATTTCGCCCGTAGGATCAGACATCATGCCCGGCATCATATTGTGATTCATGTGATACATGACCCAGATCGAACCCGCCAACATGATGACCACCACCATGATCGTAAAGACCAAGGCCAGGACTGACCAACCGCCTTCAGATTTGGTATTCATGTGCAGGAAGTAAATCATGTGCACAACGATCTGTACTGCAGCAAAACCGAGGATAACAAATGATGTTGTGCTCGATTTTTCGAACACATTGCCCATCACCAGCCAAAATGGAATTGCCGTCAGGATGACCGACAGAATGAAGCCTATTGTGTAGCTCTTCAAGCTGCCATGGGCATGATCGTCGTGGTCGTGATGACCGTGGTCGGCACCGTGTGCCGCGTGTGCGTGATGTTCGCTCATGGCAACACTCCCATCAGATAAACAAAGGTAAATACACCGATCCAGATCACGTCCAGGAAATGCCAGAACATCGACAAGCACATCAGGCGACGCTTGTTTTCAGGAACCAAACCGTGACGCTTGAGTTGGAACAACAAGGTTACCAACCAGACGATACCGAAGGTCACGTGCAAACCATGGGTAGCAACCAGAGCAAAGAATGATGTCAAGAACGCGCTACGTTGTGGTCCTGCACCTTCATGGATCAGATGACTAAATTCATACAGTTCCAACGCGAGGAAGGCTGCGCCGAGCAAGCCAGTCACGACCAACCAAATCATGGTGGCGCGCAAACGCTTGCGTTGTGCTTCCAGCATCGCAAAGCCGTAGGTGATAGACGACAACAGCAAGAAAGCCGTGTTCATTGCTACCAGTGGCAGGTCAAACAATTCAGCACCGGTAGGACCGCCTGCGTAGTTGCGACCCAATACTGCGTAAGTCGCAAACAGACTCGCAAAAACCAGGCAATCGCTCATCAGATACAGCCAGAAACCGAGCAAGGTGCCGTTTTCTGGATGGTGCTCTTGCACGTAAAAACGTGCGCTCGGGTCAGCGCCGAGATTAGCGCTCATTGCGCTAGCAGAATTTGCAGTGATTTCAGACATGGCTTTCCAACAAGCGAGTGCGAAGATTTTCGGTGCGAGTAACTTCTTCTTCCGAAATATAAAAATCGCGTTTGTAATTAAAGGTATGGATGATGATGGCTGCAATCAACACTACAAAGGTAACGCCCGCCATCAGCCACATTTGCCAGATCAGGCAGAAACCAACCGCTGCACTGATAGCCGAAATGATGAAACCGGCTGCCGTGTTCTTCGGCATATGGATCGCGGTGAAACCTGTCAGTGGACGCTTGTAACCATTTTTCTTCATGTCAGCCCAGGTATCGTTATCGTAGACCTTAGGTGTAAACGCAAAGTTGTAGTCTGGCGGTGGCGACGATGTCGACCATTCCAGCGTACGGCCACCCCATGGATCACCAGTCACATCACGCAGTTCATCACGACGTTTGTAGCTGACATAGAACTGGATCAGCATCGAACCGATACCGAGTGCAATCAGCACAGCGCCAACCGCAGCTACCTGGAACCAGATTTGCAGCGATGGATCCTGGAACTGACTCATACGACGAGTCACGCCCATCAAGCCGAGGATGTACAACGGCATGAACGCCATCCAGAAACCGATGATCCAGAACCAGAACGAGCATTTACCCCAGAACACGTCGAGCTTGTAGCCAAATGCTTTCGGGAACCAGTAGTTGATCGCGGCGAACACACCGAACACTACGCCACCGATGATCACGTTATGGAAGTGAGCGATCAGGAACAGGCTGTTATGCAATACGAAGTCGGCTGGTGGTACTGCCAGCAAGACGCCGGTCATACCACCGATCACGAAAGTGATCATGAAGCCGATGGTCCACATCATAGGCAGTTCAAAACGAATACGGCCGCGATACATCGTGAACAACCAGTTGAAAATCTTCGCGCCGGTAGGGATCGAGATAATCATCGTGGTAATCCCGAAGAACGAGTTAACACTCGCGCCGGAACCCATGGTGAAGAAGTGATGCAGCCAAACCAGATACGACAGGATGGTAATAACGACAGTCGCGTACACCATCGAGGTGTAACCGAACAGACGTTTGGCCGAGAAAGTCGATACCACTTCTGAGAACACGCCAAACAACGGCAAGATCAGAATATAAACTTCAGGATGACCCCAAATCCAAATCAGATTGACGTACATCATCGGATTGCCGCCAAGATCATTCGTGAAGAAGTTGGTATCAAGCACGCGATCCAGCGACAGCATGGCGAGCACTGCAGTCAAAATCGGGAAAGCAGCAACGATCAAAACGTTGGCACACAGAGCCGTCCAGGTGAATACTGGCATTTTCATCATGTCCATGCCTGGCGCGCGCATCTTGACGATGGTCGCGATCAAGTTGACGCCGGATAGCAGTGTCCCGACCCCGGCAATCTGTAATGACCAGATGTAGTAATCCACCCCGACATCCGGACTCGCCAATATCCCCGACAACGGCGGATAAGCCAGCCAGCCGGTCTTGGCGAATTCACCAACGAACAAGGAGGCCATAACAAGCATGGCACCAAAGGTCGTCATCCAGAAACTGAAGTTATTCAGGAATGGGAAAGCCACGTCGCGCGCGCCGATTTGCAGCGGCACTACATAGTTCATCAAACCTGTAATTAACGGCATCGCCACGAAGAAAATCATGATCACGCCATGCGCGGTGAAAACTTGATCGTAGTGATGTGGTGGCAGGAAGCCAGGATTATCGCCAAAAGCGATCGCTTGTTGCGCACGCATCATCAATGCATCGGCAAAGCCGCGCATCAACATGACCAAACCGAGGATCATGTACATGATGCCGATTTTCTTGTGATCGATACTGGTGATCCAGTCGCGCCACAAAGTGCCCCACAAGCGGAAGTAAGTGATGCCGCCGAGAACCGCGATGCCGCCAAGGACAACCATTGCAAACGTTACCAGCAGAATAGGCTCATGGAACGGAATCGCGTCCCAGCTCAGACGGCCGAAGATAAGCTTCGTCAGATCAGTATGGTCTTGCATTAGTTACTCTTCAATAAATTGGTGGACGGAGTACATACCGCTGCATCGATTTCAGCAAGGGCAGTCTTTTCGTCTTTAAGGAAATTCTTGGCTGCAGCCTGAACCTTCATGCGATTGGCATCGTCATGCATGGTCTTGTTCATGCAGGGAGTGCCTTCAACCACGCAACGATTCAGAATCGCTTGGTACAAATCAGGAGCGACCTTGCCGTAGTAACGTACAGGCTCACGCTCGCTTGGTTTTTCCAATTCGGTGTAAACCGCGCGATCCAGCGTCTGACCTTTTTGCTTGGCGTCTTTTACCCACTTGTCAAAGTCAGCCACATCCATGCCGTGATACTTGAAGCGCATGTGCGAGAAGCCCGCACCGCTGAAGTTCGACGAGAAGCCATCAAATACGCCAGGCTCGTTGATGACCGCATTGAGTTGTGTTTCCATGCCCGGCATTGCATAGATCTGACCAGCCAGTGCAGGGATATAGAAGGAGTTCATCACGGTAGATGCAGTGATCTTGAAGCGGACCGGCACGTCTATCGGCGTAGCCAATTCATTGACGGTCGCGATGCCTTGCTCCGGATAGATGAACAACCACTTCCAATCGAGCGCCACGACTTCAATCGTCAGCGGTTCGGCAGCAGCCGAAATCGGACGGTTTGCATCCAGACGATCAAGCGGACGATATGGATCGAGCTTGTGTGTGCTGATCCATGTGATCAAACCCAGCGCAATAATGATGAGTAGCGGTGCGCCCCAGATCACAAGTTCCAATTGGGTGGAATGATCCCAGTCTGGGTCGTATTTAGCTGCTGTATTGCTCTTACGATAGCGCCATGCGAAAAAAATCGTCAGGGCAATCACAGGAACAATGATCAACAACATGAGTAGCGTGGAAACAACGATTAGTTGTCCCTGCTGAGCGGCTATGTCACCAGATGGATTCAGTACAACCAGGTCACATCCAGCCAGCAATGCGAGTGGTAATAGAAGTAATCCGCGACGAGTTATCAAAGAAGTCATTCAATGCATTACGGAGGTTGGGAGATCGTGCTAATGTAACGCAAACAGCGCGCGTTGCCGATTGGACGTTTTGTCCCACCCTACGGGTAAGGGACTTGTGGTGTGGGGCAGCGTCAGCGCGTTGATTAACATGATTGGAGACAAAGATTATGGCCACCACGTATGACACAGGACTCCCAGCTGACTCCAAACTTGCCTCACCAGGCGATGGCCCTAGAATCATCAACACCCGCGGCGGACATATTGCCCCGGGGGAAATCGCTATCGGAGTGGTTATTGGCCGCACCTCCGAATATTTCGACTTCTTTGTCTATGCCATTGCCTCAGTGCTGGTATTCCCGTCCGTTTTCTTTCCGTTTGCAGACCCGCTAACAGGCACACTCTACGCCTTTACGGTCTTTTCGTTCGCATTTATTGCCCGACCGCTCGGCACAGTTGCCTTTATGGCAATTCAACGTCGGTTTAGTCGAGAAGCAAAGCTAACGCTCGCCCTCTTCCTGCTTGGCGCCTCCACGGCCGGCATTGCTTTCCTGCCAACTTATACGCATTTGGGCGTGACCGCCATAGTGCTGCTATCCGTGTTGCGCATCGGTCAAGGTATTGCACTTGGCGGCTCCTGGGACGGTTTGCCTTCCTTGCTGGCGCTCAACGCACCGCAAAATCGACGCGGCTGGTATGCGATGCTAGGACAACTAGGTGCGCCGGCAGGTTTCGTGATTGCTGCCGGCTTGTTCGCTTATTTGCTGTCTTCGATTTCCAGAGCTGACTTCCTTGACTGGGGTTGGCGCTATCCGTTTTACGTAGCGTTTGCCATCAACGTAGTCGCACTGTTTGCACGTCTGCGTCTGGTCTCGACACCTGAATATAGCCGTCTGCTGGATGAACAGGAACTGGAACCGACCAGTGCCGTTGAAATCACCCGCTCGCAAGGGCGCAATCTGATTATCGGCGCACTCGCGGCTCTGGCCAGCTATGCACTGTTCCACCTGGTCACAGTATTTCCACTGTCCTGGATTACCTTGTATTCGGAACGTTCTATCAGTGCTTTCTTGCACGTGCAAATGTGGGGAGCAGGTTTGGCAGCGATTGGCGTGATTGTTTCTGGTTTGATTGCAGATCGCTTTGGTCGTCGCACCACGCTCGGTACCTTGGCCGCTCTGATTGCGGTATTCAGCGGCTTTGTTCCCTTCTTGATGGGTGGCAGCGAGTTCGGCCAGGATGTCTTCATCATCGTCGGCTTCGGCTTGCTGGGCTTATCGTACGGTCAAGCAGCAGGTGCGGTTTCTGCTAATTTCCCGGCCAAGTATCGCTATACCGGCGCGGCACTCACATCCGATCTGGCATGGTTGGTTGGCGCAGGCTTCGCACCGCTGGTCGCACTGGGGCTGTCCGCACATTTCGGTCTGGGTTACGTCAGCCTGTATCTGCTGTCTGGTGCTGTTGGCTCACTCGCTGCATTGAGTCTGAATCGCGCCTTGGAAATTAAAAACTAGTATGTGATGTGGCGTTAAACACGCCATCAATAAAAAGGGCAGACATAGTAAATATGTCTGCCCTTTTTTATCGCCAGAACATCTTCAACTGGCCATGCTCATCTTATTTATCTTCACGTCAAACAGGTGCACTAAACCTTCCACTTGTATCATCGCCCTCAACTCCCGCCTTTACTTCCGAAGCAGACAAAAAGCGCTTCCGCATCGGCAAGAGTACGAACTTGGCAGCGATACCCGCACCTATCGTGACAACCGCCGCAAGTATAAATACGCGGTTCCAGTTACCTCCTGCTGCCACTACTGAAGCCAGCGGTACCATCAGCGCTGCCACACCTTTGGCTGTGTACAAAGTACCGGCATTAGCGGTAGCGAATTTACTGCCGAAGGTATCGCCGCAGATCGCTGGAAAGATCGAGAAAATTTCACCCCAGAACATGAAGATCAGCGCAGCAAACGTGATGAACATATACGGATTGTGGCCATATTTCATCAAGCCGAGCAAAGCCAAACCCTCACCGATAAATACAATAAACATCGTATTCTCGCGGCCGATTTTGTCGGAGATAAAACCACACAAAGGACGGGTCAAACCATTCGCCACATTGTCGATAGATAGAGCCAAGGTCAACAAGGGTAAGGTCGCGCCAAACATCGAGATGGGCGTAGAGCTGATACCGAAGTCATGTGCAATCGGGCCCAGTTGTGCCGTCGCCATCACACCGCCGGCAGCGACCAAAACATAGATCACATAGATCAGCCAAAACACTGGCGTTGTGAGCATTTGCTTGGTCGTGTAATCAACCTTACTCACAGTGCCCACTCTCGCAACCGCATGCTTTGGTGCTTTTGGCCTGACCAAAAACAGCGCCAGTACAAAGATGGCTACACCTTGAATGATGCCGAATGTGAGAAAGGTTTTTTCGTAGCCTGCGCTCCCTATCATATTGGCGATCGGGATTACGGTAACAGCAGCGCCGGCACCAAAACCGGCAGCAGTCAGACCCGCCGCCAAACCGCGGCGATCAGGAAACCACTTGAGTGCATTACCGACGCAAGTGCCGTAGACGCAACCAGCACCGATACCAGATACGACTGCTGCTGCGTACAGCATGGGTAAGGAAGTCGCATAACTATTCATGATCCAACCAAGGCCGGCAAAGATTGCGCCGCCAGCTACGACCGGACGCGGACCGAACTTATCGCCCAACCAGCCTTCAATCGGCACCAGCCATGTTTCGATCACGATAAAAATGGAAAATGCGAGCTGAATGGCTGCTGTTCCCCAATGGTGTTTATTCTCCATTGGTTCCACGAACAAGGTCCAACCGTACTGCAAATTGGCCACTAAACCCATACACACAATACCGATGACCAATTGCATCCAGCGGTTTTTGTAGCCTGTTACTTTTTCCGAATCAAGAGCACCCACGTATGCATTTGCCATTTTTATCACCTATAAAAGGATATATAAATTTGCAGCAACTGAACTTTGGGTAGCCCACCGTGAAAAGGATGCTGGTTGGATGCCCTAGATATGTCATCAGATCGTGTATGGCGAAATTAATTCCATATTGTTATCCGACAAATGATTGAGCGAGAGAAGGCAAAGATTATGCCAATCGAGATGTTCGCCTCTGGCCGACTTACTTTAATGCGATATTAAATACTGAAAAGCTGTGTGGCAAAAAATTTCTATCTTCTGCGTAAATACCGTTAAACGGCAGCTACTCAAGCCAGCAACCACATCAAAGCAAGCAAAGCAGAAAACAATCCAGCCAATTTGCCAAATGGAACCGCGCGCTTCGGTGCGTAGGTCAGCAATAAAACCAGCAGCAAGGCACCCATCGTCATGGTGCCTAGACACAAGACAGCACCTATCGTCCATCCGGCCAACTGGACACACACAGCGAAGGTTGCAATCAGCGCCAGTATTCCTATCCACCGATATCGATTACGCGTAGCTTGATCCAGCTCTTTGCCTCGACCATAGATATCGGCATAGTGCCTATCCATCGCAAGACTCAGTGCAGTCCAACCGCTATAAGCCAGCGCCAAGCCCGTCGCAAAACCAAACTCACTCATGCAGCCTCCTGCATGGAAGAGCGATCGCTGTCACCAATTACCTTTTCCTGCGACTTCACTTTGAGTACAACCTTCTTCCGCTCCAACCGCTTGGCGGCATAAAGTAAAGCGAGTCCGAATACCAGCACAAACAGATCGAAGCCTGCAACCGCCCACGGCCCTTTTCCTTGCAATAGCGTCACACCCAGATGCGAGTGCGTAGTAAATATATTCAGTACAGGCAGCAAGGCAAACAACAAACCACCGACACTCAATTGCCATTGCCACATGCGACGATCAGGACGAATGTGCGCCAATACAGCAGCGGTGCCCCATGCAATAAAGAACCAGCTTATTTCTGTATTTGCACGGCCATCCAAACCAACCAGCAATAAACGATTAGCCCAGAAATAACTCGCAAACGCAATCGGCAAGCCGGCGATTGCTCCTATGTTCAAGCCATCGACCAGACGCAAACCGAATCCAACACGTCCTCCTTTTGCCAATACCTTCGCATAGCTCTGCCGCTTCTTGACTCCCCATAACAAAGCGCCGGTAGCAACCATCGCACATCCAGCCAAGCCACACAGGAAGAACAGCGTACGCAATAATGGATTGGCAAAGTTCGCCACATGCAAACCAAAGAGCACTCCGCGTGTCTCGGCAGCAGCACTCTCTTTGTCACCTATCGCAGAAAGGTAAGCACCAGTTACACCGTCAAATTGCATGGATTGCTGCGAATGCGAAAGTTTCTTTTCCGGCTCACGCGTTACCTGGATAGTGGCATTGGCATCACCCGGATTATTAATCGTGATACGGCTGGCTTGCCCGCCGTTCCAATGTTTTTCAGCCTGCGCCAACAGCGGTGCTATCGCTGTCAGTTGTGCCGGCTTATTTGCAGGCTTCTTGTTTTCAGCCTGACGGAAGGTTTCAGCATTAAATGCTTTTTCATCGCCCTTGTATGCCACCTGCGCACCAAAAGGCATGTACATGAACATCAAGGTCACCAAGCCGGTGTAGGTAATCATCAAGTGATATGGCAAGGCGAGTACGGCAACGGCATTATGCGCATCCAGCCATGAGCGCTGTCCCTTCTTCGGGCGGAAGGTAAAGAAGTCCTTGAAGATGCGCTTGTGTGTAATCACACCGCTGACTATCGCAACCAGCATGAACATCGCGCAAAAACCGATAATCCAGCGCGCCCATATCGCAGGCATGTAATGCAGATCGAAATGCAGACGATAAATAAAGTCGCCGCCGCGCGTCTCGCGCACGTCACCCATACGTTCGCCAGTCGCCGGGTTCAATTGCGCTCGTTCGACTTTTCCTCGCTTTTGACCTGGTTCAGGCGGCTGGACCCAAGTCACGCCCAAGGCTTGGTTGCGCTCATCGGGCAAAGTGATGAACCAGCGCGATGCACCAGCTCCGTCCCTTTCCAGCATGCGCATTCCGTTTTCTATTGCCTGCGCTGGTGGCACCGGCGTTGCTGCTGCCGCATGCAATTCTGGTTTCATCCACAAGCTGATCTCATCGCGGAAATACGAGGCCGTACCGGCAGAAAAAACCAGAAACAATATCCAGCACACCAGCAAACCCGACCAGGTATGCAACCACGCCATCGACTGGCGAAATCCTTCTTTCATGCGATGCTCCGATATGCCAGCAATCCCAAACCCAGGACGACAGCAGGTAAACCTATGCCTATCCAGGCATGGAATGCGCTACGCGCTGCGAACACCCACAGCACCGCGCAGGTATAGACGGTAAACGACAGCAAAGTCGCCATCATGACGGCATCGACGCGCGCCATTGGCAACACTAAAGACAGTACAGCGGTAGTAAGCGCCGTCACCGCATAACCACCAAGAATGGCGGCTATGGCGCGTGAGGCAACGCCTAGACGGTATTGCAATTCTTCGTTCAGTTTCATTTGCTTGAAGTTACTTACGCTAATTACGGAAGAGCAATCGCCTTGCTGTGCAAGACCTCTCATCATCTATGCTTGTCGCGGCCTTATCGCACTCGCCCTTATGCGTTGACGAAGAGTCAGCGCAATGCCGCGCCTTCAGGAAGACACACTTTCGAAAGTGCAGCCCATAAAAACACTCGTCATTTTAATCGATAATGATTATCATTAACAATCATATTTTTCTTGTATGCGACTCATTAGTACAAGCCAACCTTACGCACGCTATATACCTACGGCTTCCCTACAGGTTTGCCCCACATCACGAGATCGCCTATACTCACGCCCATGGCAATCCTCGCGTACTCCTTTGGCACATTTGCAACAGAACAGTCTTTGATGGCAGTTCTGTTTTCGCACGTGCTCAGATTTCTGGGCGCAGAACACGCCCTCCAGCCGGCAGCAGATTCCTAAGCCCGGCGATACTTCCTTTTTTCTCATTAGCGCAATTCATCTATCGCCGGGCTTAAGCCAAGCGCGATAGCGGCCAACTCTTTCTTGAGTTTGGGCTGCGCTTTGGGATTTATTTCATGCCTTCAATTATTTACGGCGAGTTCACTCTCGCCGAGCTTCTGTTCGTTCGCCTGCAGCACATGCTCAGCGTGTTCTCTCTTCGCCCATATCTGATTACTACAGCCTATCGCTCGCTGTACTTTTCTCTTATATCGAGGTCGCCATGGAGCTGACCAAAAACTTCGTTAAACATAAGAGCCCTTGTGCTGATGGATTCCGCTGGTTTCTGCGCAATCATCAAGAAGGCAGCGATTACCAACCGCTACTGGATGCTCTAGTCAATGCAGGCAGAGTCGATGACGCTTGCTGGCTGCTCACGCAATTTGGCCCCACTGATGCCGTATTAAAAGTAGACGCCATTGATGCTGAAGCAATCGTGTTTGCAGGAACGCTAGAGGTACAAGGCAACATTGAAGTCGCTTCGATTGTGCGAGCCGGACGTGCAATACGGGCCGGTGGTGGGATTCGTGCAGGTCATTCCATTATTGCTGGCGAAGACATTCGTGCTGCCGGTAGCATACGCAGCGAAGGAACGCTGGATGCTGGTGGAGATATCAAGGTGGGCTGGGGCATAGAGGTTAAAGAAAACCTGCGCTGCGGTGGCGACTTGCGCGCCGAGTGGGAATTATTTTGCGGTGGTGACTTGTCTGTTGTGGGTAACACATTCGTGGGACAAGACCTCATGGTCAAAGGCGCATTCCGCTGCGATAAAAGCGTCAGAACTGGTGGCGCTATAACGGGACTGGACTGCATCTGGGCCGGCAATGGCATCGAATCCGGCGCAGCCATTATTTGCGAAAAACATTTGGAGGCAAATTGGGGCATCAAAGCCCAGGATGCCATTATTGCTCACGGCACGATCAAGGCAGGCGAGAGCTTGCAGGCAATGGAGGAAATACAAGCAGGTGAAGGGTACGGCATCTATGCCGGATTGATTGTTCAGTTTGATGCGTGGGAGGCGAGTGCTCAGGTACGCGCAAAGTCAAAACCTGAACGCTTGATGAGTGGTTGGTGGGGTGGCGCTTGCCTGGCTTGATGCCATGTTGTCGCCCCTGAAAAATCGACTTACCTGATCTTGATTTGGAGATTATTTTGAATCCCGTAGCCCTACCCTTCCCTTATCTTCTCTGGCTTGCGCGCATCATGGAATTGCGCATAGACGTACAGCTTCCCTTATCAGAACTGGAAAGAGAACTTGAGGCGCTTAATCGACGGCTGAATCAACCGGGCGATGCGCTTTACGATCTTCCCTGCCTAGACATCAATTTTCCTGGTCTGGCCTTTCGTTATCGCGAAGCAGATGGAGAACATTATGTCTATGTTGAAGACCTGCAGCGCCGCTGTCTGGCAGGCTATACCGTCTTTAATCGTTTGATCGAACTGAATCGTCGTCAGGACAAACATCTGCGCGCAACACATTCCAAATACGCGCCAGCCTATCAACGTCGTGGCATCGCAAGCGCCATCTATCGATGGTGGTTAGATGCTGGCAATTGTTTGATTAGCGGCGCACGTCAGTCCGTTGGTGCACATGCCTTATGGCACTCGCTGAACAAACATTACGATCTGATTTATGTCGATCTACGTGACAAAACTCTGAGCTACTTAGGGAACGAAATCAGTAGTCAGATCCGCGAGGATCTTCATACCAGAATGGTGATGTTCGGAAAAAATAGAGACTTGGTCGGATTCGCTGAAAATACTGGAATGACGATACCGTACCGCAGCGCTCACTAGAAAATGGGACATATGTCAAAGCGCTGGCAGGTATTTCTACCTACCAGCGCTTCTTCTGTAGTTCTACTTTTTCTTTGTTACTTAAAACATCCAACGTGCTTTAACCAAAGCAGTCTGATTGACCAAGCCATTTTTGCCAAAGCAGTTATCCGAGCCTAAGAGCACCTCGCAGCGATAGTTACGTCGGCATGTTCGCTATACCCCCGCCCTGTAGTCACAAAGATATCACTTACATAAAATCGCAAACTCCCCTATCGAGCTGAGTTCTGAGATAACTGACTCGAATTCAGACTTGAATGAATTTTGACAACAGACTTTTATATTTCCCCTCACCCGTGATTGGAAATAATAAAGTCTGTCGGACACATCGAGCTACAGCCTCGGCATTTGCTATTCCCAATAATTAGCAAATTCTGTCTAAAGTCTGTCGACAAAAGGCTTTAAGATTAAAGACAACGCATTTTGGGTAATAAAGTCTGTCTTGGATGAGCAATAGTGCCGAACCCGGCTGGCTGACGGACAAGAAAAACATGAGCGATTTTTCAGTAATAAATGTCTACCAGATGTATGTAGCGAGTAAAGACACACCTGGTGGTGTCTGGATACGTCGGACTACGTGGGGAAACTTATGCGCCAGAATCAAGACTGTTGGCGAGTTTAAGGGACCGGAACCTTATTACGGCAATCCCGAGGTTCGTGCCGACATCTATACTCTCAATGGCACCTTACACCAGGCCAATGCAGTCATCCCAGTTCCTGGTACGTACAAAACATGGCGGCAAATCGAATCTCCAAAATGGTGGACGGAATAAACTATGAAAGAAGTTACTCTTCAGGTTTGGCAAGAATCCAGCGGTAAATATGCAGGGCGAATCTTGCGCGGCGGCGTTGAAGATGGGCGAGTTGATGGTTGCGGATCTAAAAATGATGTTGAATGCCAAGCCATGGAAGCCGGTATCGAATATGACCGATTAGAAGTTATTGACCAAGCGCCGCTAGCTTAGTCGACAGAACTTTTTTCAACTCGGATTACATGCCTTCGTAAAAATATTTTTGGCTAATTATGCGCATCGGCTGCGATGGGTTATGTAAGTAATTCAGTTCTAATGGCGTGCGAAACTTCGTTTTCTGGCACTACAAAACCATGGAAAATATTATTGACCGTGAGTTTGAACCTGTAAAAATTTTTATCTTCTCTGCGATAGCCAAAGTAATCCTCATTAAAACGAATTCCGCAAAGCAAAAGTGGACTTCACCCGTTCTACTAGACAATTGATAATGTCTAAAACAGAACGAAGGG